>NZ_BAEI01000113.1 GCF_000241325.1 Gordonia polyisoprenivorans NBRC 16320 = JCM 10675
CTGGTGCATCTGATCCGCAACTCGATGCGGTTCGTGAACTACAAAGACCGCAAAGACGTCGCTCGGGCGATTAAACCGATCTACACCGCCCCCGACGCCGAGACT
>NZ_BAEI01000112.1 GCF_000241325.1 Gordonia polyisoprenivorans NBRC 16320 = JCM 10675
AATATTCGCCGCTTGACCGGAGTTCGGGAAGCCAGCACCCCGCTGCCGCCTGCGCCACCGTCAGGGCCGCAGAGCGTGCAGCGCCGGGTTCCCAAGAGCGGTCAGATCATGGTGGCCGGCCAACGCCTCCGAGTCAGTCCGACCTACGCCGGCACCATCGTCACCATCATCGTCGACGATCACCACCTACGAGTGCTCGACGGCGCCAGAGAACTGTCACTGCACGCACGAACCACCACCAAGACCATTCGCAACTTCAACGCCCACCT
>NZ_BAEI01000111.1 GCF_000241325.1 Gordonia polyisoprenivorans NBRC 16320 = JCM 10675
CGCCGCTTGACCGGAGTTCGGGAAGCCAGCACCCCGCTGCCGCCTGCGCCACCGTCAGGGCCGCAGAGCGTGCAGCGCCGGGTTCCCAAGAGCGGTCAGATCATGGTGGCCGGCCAACGCCTCCGAGTCAGTCCGACCTACGCCGGCACCATCGTCACCATCATCGTCGACGATCACCACCTACGAGTGCTCGACGGCGCCAGAGAACTGTCACTGCACGCACGAACCACCACCAAGACCATTCGCAACTTCAACGCCCACCGGCCCCACCGCCGGTAAGCATCTCCCGAGAACACGACGTCACGCATCTCCTGAGACCGCACACGTCA
>NZ_BAEI01000110.1 GCF_000241325.1 Gordonia polyisoprenivorans NBRC 16320 = JCM 10675
AGGGGCGAAGTCTTCGCCGACGATGTCGTTGCCGCCGCACTCATCGACCGCCTCGTCCACCACGCCGAGGTCATCACCATCGACGGCGACTCCTACCGCACCAAGACCCGACGACAACTCGTCAACGCCGACCAGTAACCACACCAAAAGGGGGTCAAATTTCAACCGTCGATAAGGGGTCAGTTTTCGGCCGCCGTTGACAGATAG
>NZ_BAEI01000109.1 GCF_000241325.1 Gordonia polyisoprenivorans NBRC 16320 = JCM 10675
CCGACAGCGCTCAGCCTGACGCTGACAGCGCTCCGGCTGACGCCGATAGCGCTCCCGCGGATGCCGACGGCGAGCCCGACGCCGACAGCGTCGAGCCTGATGCCGACAGCGCTCCCGACACCTCCGACGGCGCCCAGCCTGATGCCGACAGCGCCCAG
>NZ_BAEI01000108.1 GCF_000241325.1 Gordonia polyisoprenivorans NBRC 16320 = JCM 10675
TCTTTCCGGGTGACTGGTTGGATGCTGCTAATACACTGTCGGGGTTCTGAGGGAACACACTCGTGTGTGTTGTCTTGGTGCTTGCAATGCGGGTTGGTCTGGTGATGCCTGTTGTGATGGCGGGTGGAGGGTTGGCC
>NZ_BAEI01000107.1 GCF_000241325.1 Gordonia polyisoprenivorans NBRC 16320 = JCM 10675
AGCTCCTGCGCCAGCACCGGGTCGGTGGTGGCGCGCGATGCATAGTTCAGGACGATCTTCTCGAACGACATCTCCGCGTCGTCACCCTCGATGCCGTCGAGATCGATGTCTCCGGCACGTTGCGCGGCCCGCGCCATGATGGACACCCGGTTGGTCGAGTGCTCCCCGTTCAGGTAGGCGGCACGGATCAGCGGGAACTTCTCCAACAGCTCCGCCAACGCCACCCAACTCCCGGCCTTACTGCGAGAGACCTTGAACTGCAACGACACCTCGGC
>NZ_BAEI01000106.1 GCF_000241325.1 Gordonia polyisoprenivorans NBRC 16320 = JCM 10675
AACCCGCGGATGATGGCGTCGGTGTGTTCGGACGAGATGGACCCGTCAGCGGCATGCGCCAACAACAGATCGATGTCGCCGGTGGCAGCAATCCGCACGTACCGACCTGCGACGGCAGGCGCGCAACCCATGCTGATCAACAACTCTCGTAGCCGGGTGGTCTTGTGATCGGCCACTCCCAGGCGATCCATCTCACCGGTGAGGGTGGTGGCA
>NZ_BAEI01000105.1 GCF_000241325.1 Gordonia polyisoprenivorans NBRC 16320 = JCM 10675
AGGTGTTGTTGTAAGTGTTTGAGGGCGTTCGGTGGATGCCTTGGCACCAGGGGCCGATGAAGGACGTGGTAGGCCGCGATAGTCCTCGGGGAGTTGTCAAACGAGCTGTGATCCGAGGGTGTCCGAATGGGGAAACCCAGCACGAGTGATGTCGTGTTACCACCAGCTGAATGTATAGGCTGTGTGGGGGGAACGTGGGGAAGTGAAACATCTCAGTACCCATAGGAAGAGAAAACAATTGTGATTCCGTGAGTAGTGGCGAGCGAAAGCGGAGGATGGCTAAACCATGCGCATGTGATACCGGGTAGGGGTTGTGTGTGTGGTGTTGTGGGGTCTGTCTTCCTCGATCTACCTGTCGGGGCGTGAGTGAGAAAGCTGCATGCTAGGTGAAGTGGCCTGGAATGGTCTGCCGTAGGCGGTGAGAGTCCGGTAGCTGAAAGCGTGTGGTCTTGCGTGATGGTGTCCCCAAGTAGCAGCGGGCTCGTGGAATCTGCTGTGAATCTGCCGGGACCACCCGGTAAGCCTGAATACTTCCTGGTGACCGATAGCGGACTAGTACCGTGAGGGAAAGGTGAAAAGTACCCCGGGAGGGGAGTGAAAGAGTACCTGAAACCGGACGCTTACAATCCGTCAAAGCCTTTGAGTCGTTTGGTCGGCTGGGGGTGATGGCGTGCCTTTTGAAGAATGAGCCTGCGAGTTAGTGCTCGGTGGCGAGGTTAACCCGTGTGGGGTAGCCGTAGCGAAAGCGAGTCTGAATAGGGCGTGTTGAGTCGCCGGGTCTAGACCCGAAGCGGAGTGATCTACCCATGGCCAGGGTGAAGCGCGGGTAAGACCGCGTGGAGGCCCGAACCCACTTCAGTTGAAAATGGAGGGGATGAGTTGTGGGTAGGGGTGAAAGGCCAATCAAACTCCGTGATAGCTGGTTCTCCCCGAAATGCATTTAGGTGCAGCGTGGTGTGTTTCTTGCCGGAGGTAGAGCTACTGGATGGCCGATGGGCCCTACCTGGTTACTGACGTCAGCCAAACTCCGAATGCCGGTAAGTGAGAGCACTGCAGTGAGACTGCGGGCGATAAGGTTCGTAGTCGAGAGGGAAACAGCCCAGATCGCCGGCTAAGGCCCCTAAGCGTGTACTAAGTGGAAAAGGATGTGGGGTCGCGAAGACAACCAGGAGGTTGGCTTAGAAGCAGCCACCCTTGAAAGAGTGCGTAATAGCTCACTGGTCAAGTGATCCTGCGCCGACAATGTAGCGGGGCTCAAGTACACCGCCGAAGCCGCGGCACTCACACAATGATCTGGCTTCCTTCTGCGGAGGGTGGTCTAGGTGTGTGGGTGGGTAGGGGAGCGTCCTGCATCCGTGGAAGCGCCGGAGTGATCTAGGTGTGGAGGGTGTGGGAGTGAGAATGCAGGCATGAGTAGCGAAAGCAGAGTGAGAAACTCTGCCGCCGGATGACCAAGGGTTCCTGGGCCAGGCTAATCCGCCCAGGGTGAGTCGGGACCTAAGGCGAGGCCGACAGGCGTAGTCGATGGACAACGGGTTGATATTCCCGTACCCGTGTATCCGCGCCCATGCTGAATCATCTGTACTAACCATCCAAATCCCAATGGACTGCCTTCGGGTAGCCGGCGGGGGCTGCATGGGACCTCGGGTGGTAGTAGGCAAGCGATGGGGTGACGCAGGAAGGTAGTGGGGCCAGGCGATGGTTGTCCTGGTGTAAGCCTGTAGGACGAGGCATTGGTAAATCCGTGCTTCAGGTGTCTGAGAGGTGATGCGTAACCGTTGTGGTGAATTCCATGATCCTATGCTGCCGAGAAAAGCCTCTAGTGAGTTGGTACACGGCCCGTACCCCAAACCAACACAGGTGGTCAGGTAGAGAATACTAAGGCGATCGAGAGAACTGTGGTTAAGGAACTCGGCAAAATGCCCCCGTAACTTCGGGAGAAGGGGGACCCATTCTGGTGACGACATTGACTGTTTGAGCTGGTGTGGGTCGCAGAGACCAGAGAGAAGCGACTGTTTACTAAAAACACAGGTCCGTGCGAAGTCGTAAGACGATGTATACGGACTGACGCCTGCCCGGTGCTGGAAGGTTAAGAGGACCGGTTAATGCCCTTCGGGGTGTGAAGCTGAGAATTTAAGCCCCAGTAAACGGCGGTGGTAACTATAACCATCCTAAGGTAGCGAAATTCCTTGTCGGGTAAGTTCCGACCTGCACGAATGGCGTAACGACTTCTCTGCTGTCTCAACCACAGACTCGGCGAAATTGCAGTACGAGTAAAGATGCTCGTTACGCGCGGCAGGACGAAAAGACCCCGGGACCTTCACTATAGCTTGGTATTGGTGTTCGGTTCGGTTTGTGTAGGATAGGTGGGAGACTGTGAAGTGGCCACGCCAGTGGTTGTGGAGTCGTTGTTGAAATACCACTCTGATCGTATTGGACTTCTAACCTCGGACCCTGATCGGGTTCAGGGACAGTGCCTGGTGGGTAGTTTAACTGGGGCGGTTGCCTCCTAAAAGGTAACGGAGGCGCCCAAAGGTTCCCTCAGCCTGGTTGGCAATCAGGTGGTGAGTGTAAGTGCACAAGGGAGCTTGACTGTGAGACGTACATGTCGAGCAGGGACGAAAGTCGGGACTAGTGATCCGGCACCAACGTGTGGAAGTGGTGTCGCTCAACGGATAAAAGGTACCCCGGGGATAACAGGCTGATCTTCCCCAAGAGTCCATATCGACGGGATGGTTTGGCACCTCGATGTCGGCTCGTCGCATCCTGGGGCTGGAGTAGGTCCCAAGGGTTGGGCTGTTCGCCCATTAAAGCGGCACGCGAGCTGGGTTTAGAACGTCGTGAGACAGTTCGGTCTCTATCCGCCGCGCGCGTTAGAAACTTGAGGAAACCTGTCCCTAGTACGAGAGGACCGGGACGGACGAACCTCTGGTGTGCCAGTTGTTCCGCCAGGAGCATTGCTGGTTGGCTACGTTCGGAAGGGATAACCGCTGAAAGCATCTAAGCGGGAAGCCTGTTCCAAGATGAGGTTTCTCACCACCATTGAGTGGTTAAGGCCCCCCACAGACCATGGGGTTGATAGGCCAGAACTGGAAGCCCAGTAATGGGTGTAGGTGACTGGTACTAATCGGCCGAGGACTTACAACAACATCCTTATTCTTTTATATTCTCAAAGAATAAAAGATGTGTCGCATCCACTATGCACTTCTGAAACAACACCAGGAGATAAACAAACTCGTCTGGTGCGAGTTTCAGAGAGTTTCGGCGGCTATAGCGGTGGGGAAACGCCCGGTCCCATTCCGAACCCGGAAGCTAAGCCCACCAGCGCCAATGGTACTGCACCCTAATCAGTGTGGGAGAGTAGGACACCGCCGAACAC
>NZ_BAEI01000104.1 GCF_000241325.1 Gordonia polyisoprenivorans NBRC 16320 = JCM 10675
CCCCCTGCGAGACCGTCAGTTTTCATCAGGCGAGAATTGATCGCTGGTTGGCGATCATCCGATTTCCACGCAGATACGCCAATCGGTGGCTGTAATGAATCATAAGCCAAGAATCGACCTGTCAGTTGTATTCACCCTCGCAACGGCAAAAAATCGCTCTACGACGCAATCAGGCACCTGAATCGTAAGCTGGAAGACACGACATCGGATAAGCGAGCACTCAAGCAAGTGAACGTCCTTTTGCATGACCAAAAAGGTACACAAATCTGCGAGATCAACCTTGGACACAAAATTGCCACCAAACAACGAGTCATCATTCTCAAACGAGACTCATATTCAACAGCAATCCACTTGCCACTTGAAAAGGCGTATGAGTTCGCCGACCTCATCGTAGCAATCAAAGAACAAACAGAACGACGGGAAACCGCATGACATATATTTCAACCTCCGAAACGATCTCCACTTCGGGAGCCGAAGCGCCACCCCTCCACCTATCGAAATACCAGTTCGGGAACGGCCAACGCGTCGTCATCAGCCAGGGCGGTGGCGGGATCACCTTCCCTATTGAGGATGCTGCGCGCATTGCCGAAGCCATCCGACACACCGCGCAGGCGTGACCGTGGCGAGAATCCCAGCCAGTCCCGACCGTCCGAGCATCCGGGTTGAGCACCCCCAGATCGGGCAGCGTTACCCCTACGCCGTCACCGATATCCCCAGTGGGCGCACGCTCCTACGGTTCACCGAAGGCGAAGCCCTACACGTTGCAGAGCATCTGTTCATCCGGGCGGGCGCTCAGAATCGAGAGCGGGCCATCTCGCACCTCACGCGCGTTGTTGACGCCCTGACGGGGGAGCGGTGATGGCGCGGCTGAAATGGAAGCGTCACACGCCGATCGTGGTCGCCGGCATCCCCGGTAACCCGGTGCATCTGATCGAGATCCGCGCCACCAGTGCCGACCTGGCAATCTCGCTGAGTGTCGAGGAGGCCATGCGCGCCGGAGAGCAACTACTCACCGCTGCAGCGCGTTTCGACCACGATGGAGCGATCCGTCACCTGACTAATGCTGTCGATCGGGTTATGCGATCCTCCGAGGAGGCCGCTCAATGAGCACAAAACCATTGGCCACCGTCGATGACATCGCCGTCCGTCTCGGAAAGATTCTGCACGAAGGCAGTCCGGAGTACGAACGCGCCGAAGCTGCGATCTGGGATGCCTCTGTCCGCGCTGTCGAGATCACTGAAACTGACTGGTCGGGTCCGGGCCAGACCGTACCCGAGGGTGTCAAACGTGTGGTGCTCGCTGCAGCGCAACGTCTGTTCCGCAATCCAGATCGATTCGTTACCAATCAAGCCGGAACGTTCGCGGCGACCCTGCCGATCAGCGATTTCATCACGGGCGACATTCTTTTAGCTGCTGAGGTCGCAGCCCTCACCATGCACCGGCTTCGTCCCGGCACGGTGTGGACGATTGAGTCCACTCGGGAAGACGGCAGCGGGATCATCGAGCCCGCCGATCCTGACTCGTACGTCGCTGACGGCATCAATCAAGGCCTCGGAGACCCGTTCTACGCCGGTTCCGGCTGGTCACACGGTCCGTGGTGACCGATCCCTACCTCTGAAAGATACGAAATGCCTATTTCACCAAGCTACTTCCCAGGCCGCGACAAGCGCGCCATCGTCACCATGAGCCCGGTGCTGCACGCTCTCGGTCTGCTGACCGATGCTGACCTCGACCGGGTGCACGCCCTGATCGACCGGGCTGAGATGGCCTCGCGCACCGCTTACGAGGCAGCGTCCCTCACCCTGGCCGCAGCAACCACCGTAGGAACGAAACTTGCCGCAGACGACAAAGTGGACTCGGTGCGCATCTTGAAAGCCGCTACCGACCTGCCATCACAAAACGCTGTAGACGCGGTAGCCACCTCAATCTACGAGACCTGCATTATCGCTGCGCGTGACATCGCGTTCGCAAACACAGGCCAGATCGCCGGCACCCTCACCGAACAGTACGAGCAGATCAGCGACGAGTTCCATACCCTCGACCTCGGCGGTGTCCGATCAGATCGGGCCGCGATCGACGCGGGCAAGGTTGACGAGTTCCGCCAGTTCCACCACTTGCAGGACAGCTACAACGCGTTGCGTGAGATCCACGCCCTGGCCCGAGACAACCATCTGATCCCGACGCCGCGCATGGACTCAGAACACGGCGAGCACTGGAAATTCCGGCTTCCCAAGGACCGGATGCAGGCCCTCGGAGCCGACGAGTTGGGTCGGTTCGCCGAAGAACTTCGTCGCCGCCCGTATTGCCCGACTACGCGAGATGAAGCTCTGGCGATCGGCGCAGGATGGGGGAACGCGGCATGACCGTCTTCGATCCGGAAGTGGCTGCGATCATCGCTGACCACGCCAACGACCCCGACGATCCTCACGATCCCGACCACAGTGACGACGCTGTAGTCGATCCCGGTTTGGTCGACAGACTGTTCAAATGGTTGAACCTGTGACCGCCCAGAGGCAGGGACCGTTCGCGGCAGGGACCATCACAATTCACGACGAAACCCCCAACGTTGTGGACGCGGTTCTCGCCAGTGACAACGACTCCCGCACTCAGGGACTCAGCGAACGAGAGCGTAGCGCACGCGGGTTCCTCTACGGTGACTGAGAAACTGTGCCCCCAATGCGGCGAAAACAAAACCCGTGAACAATTCCCGAAAGATAGATCTACTAAAGACGGATTAGCGAGTAAATGCACCGAATGTGACCGAAAGCAATCCGCCGACTATTATCACCGCAACAGGCAATTGGTATTAGCTCGGCAGAGCGCGAGATACTGGCGGAAAGAAACGCAACGACTGCGTGAAATCGTCGCCTCAGAAGCGCCCTGACAGGCAAAACGAATTCCCCCTAGTCCAATTATGGCTAGGGGGAATTCGTCTGCATATGGGCGTCTGAGCCAGTGTTTACGGGGTGTTCTCGCGTAGCGTTTGGCCTGGCGAGAGAAAAGGTCGCTGGGAGGCAGATATAGACCGGTCTCGCCGACGAGGGGGCACCCCCCACCCTGACTTCTGACCTGCGCAAATGCTGATCTCGGGTGGCGTGCGGTGACGCTCGGACACTCGTCCGCCACTCACACGAACGGCACGATTACGGGCCGCTGAGGGTCGTTCTTGCGGGCGATTGTTGCTGCGCCTTGTGATGGGGTGGGTGGGGTCAATTACGGGGTGTGAGGGTGAGGGTTGCGCGACTATCGCGATGATGATTACATTGGAAATGCGCCGCACTCGTCTCGGCGCAAAATCCACCTCCGAGAGGAATTCTCATGTCTGTCATTTCTGCTCTGATTTTGGTCGGGTTCGTCGTAGTCGGTGTGTTCATCGCGTTGGCGATGTATGGCGCGTACCTCGAACGGCACCCCGAGAAGACCGAGATTGGCCGGGAGATGCGCGGCCACTATCAGGAGGTGGTGGAGAACTCGGTCGCGATGGCCTACAAGGCTGGGATGGCAGACGGGCAGGGCCGGACAACTCCGGTGGCCGCAGCGCAACCGACTCAGCGGGTCAACGAGCCTGCTGCTGATGTGATCCACACTTCGGGTAGTGACAACGATCCTGAGGACTGGTGGAAGCAGGCAGCGGGCGATAACAAGAACATGAATTGAGATAAGGGGACGTTTATGGCAAGTATGGGTAAAGAGGCTGAAAGTGTCTTGGAATGGTTTTCGGGTCGTCGGTTCGCGGACTCACTTGGTGGCGACACTGTGCAAGACGAATTCGACTTTGTGAAACATGAGTTTTATCCAGAGGTTCGTGAACGCAAAGAAGATGAGCGGGCGTGCCGAGTTTTCGCGGAGTTTGTTGCTGACGCTGTATCACGAAAGACGCCACGTGAATGGCGGCGATTGTTTCGTCGTCTTGGTTTTCGGGCAATGTATGGACGCACAGTGATCTGGGCCGATAGTCGACCCGAGTATCCGATACTGCTGTGGCGTGTCGCTGACGATTGGCGGCAGGGTTTATCGTGGGCTACTGATGCGCGGTCGTGTCATTCACACCTGGTGCTGCATGGTGGGAAGTCGACGGGAACACTGTGGTGCTCGGTTGTTCCGCCTGAGGCTGTTCTGGGGATCGTTTGGTATGAGCGTGGTGCCGCAGCAGGAGCAGCGCCATTGTGGCGAACGGTTGATCTGCCTGCGCATGGGCGTGTGATTGTGGCTGTCGATGACAGCGCAGAAGTTATTGTCGATTCCACAAAGCTGACTAATTCGGAACGTATCGAAGTCGGCGGTGTGACGAGCATGTACAGGTTTGAACACCTTTATGCCGATGTGCCTGACATGCTCGCTAAGAAGGTCGTAGGTGCCGCTTGGGCAGGTTCAGCAGTAGGCGGAAGCGTAGGGGCCGTAACCACGATGTAGGTCAGTCAAGTGTCCATCGACGTAGATGTTGCATTGCACGTACGAACCATCGCTTTCGAAATTCGTTGAAATCCACGAGGACGGGATGTCGTACTCATCGGTGGTGCGATAAGTCCTCGTCAGGTAGTAGTTGCCCTTCTCGGTCTTCTGAAGGAACTTCCTGTTCGTGCGTGTGAAGCTGTCGGTCGGGGTGGTGTAGTGGTAGTCGACGCTGGTCGTATTGGTGTAGAACACGTACTTCACTTCGATGCTGGTGGAGGCGGTTGCCGGCGCTGTTGTGGCGATCGTCGTGGCTGCGGCGAGGGCTGCGAGGGTGGCGGCTACTGCTGAGCGCTTCATCGGTGTGGTGCTCTACTTCCGGTGCATGGGTCGGGTAGCTCATGCTCTCATCACGGGTTCGCGTTTCGGGCATTCGGAGCACAGAAGAGTTCGGTCAGATGACACGGGCAACGGTCAGATGACACGGCAATAGGTCCGTCTCTGCTCGGTGATGGCTGGGCGGGGCGCTTTCGTTGTATCTGAGGTATCTAGACATGTCGGGCATCGCTTCATCATCATGTCCTTACCGGCGTATCTTTCTCATGCATGGGAGCCCGATTCCGGAAGAGCATCAACCTTGGTGGCGGCGTCAAAGTGAACCTGAACGCGAAGTCCGCAAGTATCTCAGCAGGTGTGCCAGGTGCGCGTGTTACGTACAACTCGAAGGGACAGCGGACCACGAGCGTCGGATTGCCGGGGACTGGCGTGGCCTACAGGACAACCAAAAAGGTAACCACGCAAAGTGGTCACACGGTATCTTCGGTTGCTGCGAGCGGCGCTGGGTCGCCACAGGCGGGCCACAGGGGCGCTTCGTTGCCGAAGTCCCGCGATGAGAAGAAGTTCACAAAGGTGGTAGCGAAGTCGGCCAAGAATCCGGACGCGTTGCGCGAGTGGTTGACTCATCCGGAGTTGGGAGAGGCTGCGGGTCTGATGATGGGGGCTGCCTACTGGGTAGGTGGGCACTCGGCGTGGGCTGGTGGCCGATTTGCTAACGCTCTGTCCGTAGCTCCGTCTCCGGCGTCTGAAGGGTTCTATGCACGGCATCCGATCGAAATTCAGCTGGAGATGGCTGGGGCCACCGCGAAGGTTGGCGTCAACCGGGCGGGTGCATCGTTGCTTCTGGCGGCTATCCACAACCAGAGCCGAGAGTTCGAACGTGCGCTAGCGGCACTCGCAGAAGCTGAAGAATCGGACGTAAGAACAGCGATGGAAGCGATGTTTCTGTACAACCTTGAGCGGCACGAGGACGTGTTACATGCAACTCGATGGGTCCAGTCGGGTGTCAATAGCCCATTCGGCGGCCTGGCGTTGATTCTGCGCGGCTGCGCGTTGCGGGAGTTGGGTAGGCCGTTCGAAGCTCAGATGGCGATGGATGGCGCGATACATGGAATCGTGTCGAGTCGACCGCTCATGGACTTGTGCGACTTCGAGCGGGCGAAAACGTATGCGGCGCGGCCCGGAGGCACAACCGTTGCACGGATGACGTTGCAGTCGTTGCGCGCACGGAATCCTGGCTATCCTGGCCTAGAAGCGGCGCTCGCTGCTCTGCAGGACGAGTAAGGCTTGACTGCTAAACGAACCCTGACGGGTGCCCCCGAGGCGCACCGACCCCGCTAAGTGGTCAGGGCATCGTTCGCGACGACTGCCGAATCTCGGTGAGTCCACCACGGATGACGAAGGTGACCGCGTATGTGATGCCTTGATTGTCGATCGCGCTTACGGCGTATTGGCCTGAATCGTCGATGCCGTCGGATTTGAGACTTAGCTGGGATACCGGAATGCCGAATTTGCTCTCGACGGCCCGCATTCCGTAGGCGGCTATCTCGTCCTGCGTGAGATCTTCGAGTTTGCCGTGATGTACGGTGTATCCCCGGTTTCGCAGCTCGTTGATAAGGGTGCCGATTGCCATGCCGATCGTTGTATCGAGCCCGATTGAGCCGATATGTGCTGCGGTCTCGATGAAGAACTGCGCCTGTGCTCCTGCAGCTCCCCAATGTGTCTCGGACCGGCGCTGGACCAGTACGTAGGGTGTCGCGAGTACGACTGTGCCGTTCTCATCGGCCTTGTGGAACATCGCTTCGAGAGCGTCGTTCAACCAGTCGAGGTCGATCTTCCCATTCGGTTGGATTACGATCCTGTAGTTGTCGAGCACCTGATTGTGATCCGGGTTCTCGTACAACTCGATTACTACTTGGTCGCGGTAACTGTCGGTCATCGTCCGAGCGTATGCCGGCGGATCGAACCCTGACGGGTGCTCGCGCGTTGACCCCATCCCGGACCGACCCACGAACCCGAGCCCTTGATCGCGTCAGGCCACGACCGATTGACACCTGACCCGACGGGTAGGCGGTAACCGTGTGGCACCCGTACTCGGTTCGCGACATCGAGAGTGGTGGCCCCCAAGCACGGTGGGGGACTGGGCTACGTGCTGCCCGCTGGTTTACGTCGAGCGGTACAAGAACGACGGGCACACTCGGTCGAATCGGTCGGTGTGCGCAGCGCCCTCGGTGGAGTCGAACCACCGCAACGACCATCAGGGCCACCCCACAAGGGGCTCTCATTCAGCCTGTGACGCAACAAAATCCACGCCACCAACACAGGTGAGGGTTACGAGTTGAGGGCGTCCCAGACGGCACGAGCATCGTTGAGAGCAGCGATCAGTCCGTCGAGTTCGCGACGGTTGTTGACTTCCACGGTGTCGCGACGATCACCAATCACGATGACGGGCGCGTCGGTCTTGTCGGTGAGTAGGTTGTGTCCACTGATCAGGTCGACGGTGAGGTGGTCACCGATCGCGGCGCGCACCCACGTGTAGGCGGTCCATCCGTCGTCTTCCGGTGGATCGATGTGCGGGGTGGTCACTGGCCACCACCTACAGCGTCGCGGAGGGCTTGGCGGTATCCGTCGTCATAGTCAGGATCGTCATCGGGGTCGGGTGTGACCGCGAGAAGTTTGTTGGTGATGATTCCCAATAGTGGGCCGGGGAGCTGCGCCAACGTTTCGGTCGCTGCCCGGTAGCCGTTGGTGAACTGATCGGGTCCGATGACTGCGGTCACGACTGACCACCGATCCATGCGGCGACAGCAGGCAACGAGGCCAGATACTCGCGAACGCTCACACCCGTCAGCGACGACAGCGCACGAAGCACCTCACACGCGGTGACCTTCAGATCAGGGGCGAGGTTGTCGGCAGCGTCTTCGAACTGGCCCAACCATGCTCGGAGGTGCCCGGCTTGCGGGTTGCTGGGGTCGATGTCGTGGGCTTGCCATGCGGCAGTGTTGAGCGCTTCGATGGCGGTGTTGATCGGCGTGCGGTGGGTGTGGCGGTAGGTGTCGGCGCGGTCTTTCGCAGCGAAGGCGATATCTCGGCACATGCTGTGGAGGGGTGTGCCTTGGGCGTCGATCATTCGGTTCCAGGCGCGGTCTGCGGCTTGGTCGAGCAGGGTTTGTGTGGCGGCAATGACTGCAGCGTCGTTGTTCATGCGTGCCACCCCATGCGGATGCATACAGCCATTACGGTGATCGGGAGCGGGTACAAGCACGCGAAGATGAGTAGCGCGCTGACGATGATTCGGGCGTGATTCAAGGGTGTTCCTTCCAACAGTTCGCACGGTTGGACAGGTCACAAAAACCCGCTTGGGGACACCCCTTTGCCCCATCGATGTCCCACGGAGAGTGGCGTGGGACAAGTCGCGGAACTAAAAAACCCCTGATGAACAGGGGTTTCACGTGCCCTCGGTGAGACTCGAACTCACACTGTACGGGTTTTGAATCCGTTGCCTCTGCCAATTGGGCTACGAGGGCATGCAACTGCGCCAAGCTGCGAGAGACGAGTCTAGTAGATCGGCCGAGCAGCGATCCAACCGGTACTCTTCCCCTCATCGTCCGTCGTGCGCGACGGGCGTGGCCTGGGTGTTCACGCAGGTCGATCGCTCGACGTGGAGGAGGGGATGGTGACGGTGGTGGACAGTGCGCCGGTGACGCAGGACGGAGCGCAGGCGGGCCACAAGGTTCTCGTGGCCGAGGACGACTCGCTGATCCGGATGGACCTCATCGAGATGTTGCGCGAAGAGGGCTACGACGTCGTCGGTGAGGCACCCAACGGTCAGGCGGCCGTCGAGCTGACCGAACAGCTCGCCCCCGATCTGGTGATCATGGACATCAAGATGCCCGTGCGGGACGGAATCGATGCGGCCGGCGAGATCGCGAGCAAGCGGCTGGCCCCGGTGGTCATGCTCACCGCATTCAGTCAGCGCGACTTCATCGAGAAGGCCCGCGAGGCCGGAGCGATGGCCTATCTGGTGAAGCCCTTCACCAAGGCCGATCTCGTGCCCGCCATCGAGGTGGCGGTGAGTCGGTATCAGGAACTTCGCGAACTCGAGAAAGAGGTCGCGTCGATGACCGACCGTCTCGAGACCCGCAAACTCGTCGAGCGGGCCAAGGGCCTGTTGATGGAGAAGCAGTCGTTGTCGGAACCTGAGGCGTTCAAGTGGATTCAGCGCGCGGCGATGGACCGCCGTACCACGATGAAGGCCGTGGCGCAGGTTGTGGTGGAGACACTCGGTCCGCAGGAGTGACCTCGACGGGTCGTTCGTTAAATCTCTGAAACAAGCTCGATGCCGATCTGCGCGGTTTCCCTCAGTTACCCCGCGCCGGCCGGTCGTCGGGTCTATGTTCCTCTCAGGATCTACGGGGTAGATCTCCCGGCGACGCCGGGCGGGCGGATGAGAGGCAACAAGTATGCGACGTCGAATGGCGACCGCAGCGATCGCGGTGACACTGACGGGAATCCTCGCAGTCTCGGCGTGTAGTAGTAAGTCCACTGATTCTGGGTCCGGTGCGAGTGGCGGCTCGTCGGCGAGTAATTCGGGTCTGACGATCTCGGCTCTCAATCAGATCAATACCGAGGGCAAAGAGGTCCCGCCGGCCGCGGAGTCGGCGGCTCTGAACCCGGCCCAGCCCGGCGGCGCCAAGTGCGATCCGTCGACCATCGCCATGGCCGGCGCCCTCACCGGCGCCAACGCGGCACTCGGTATCAACATCGTCAACGGTGCACAGCTGGCCGTCGATCAGCACAACAAGGCGAACCCCGACTGCAAGATCACCTTGAAGCGCTTCGACACCGAGGGAGACCCGCAGAAGGCCACCCAGGTCGCCCCGCAGATCACCAACGACAACTCGATCATCGGCTTGATCGGTCCGGCGTTCTCGGGCGAGACCAAGGCCACCGGCGGCATCTTCAATCAGGCCGGTCTGGTGTCGGTGACCGCCTCGGCCACCAACGCCGCACTGACGCAGAACGGCTGGAAGACCTTCTTCCGCGGGCTGGCCAATGACGACGCCCAAGGCGCGGCGGTCGGCAAGTACCTGACCAACACCCTGGGCAAGAAGAAGGTCTGTGTCATCGAGGACGACAGCGCCTACGGTGTCGGCCTGGCCGCGGTGGTGACCAAGT
The DNA here is from genome assembly GCF_000241325.1 of Gordonia polyisoprenivorans NBRC 16320 = JCM 10675. Taxonomy (GTDB): domain Bacteria; phylum Actinomycetota; class Actinomycetes; order Mycobacteriales; family Mycobacteriaceae; genus Gordonia; species Gordonia polyisoprenivorans. The sequence goes on from NZ_BAEI01000104.1 coordinate 9,907, forward strand.
CGCTCGGCTCGGCCGCCGACTCGGCCTGCTCGGGCAACGTCAAGACCGGTGAGCGCGACTTCTCCGCGATCATCTCGAAGGTGACCGCCGCGAGTCCCGACGCCGTGTTCTACGCCGGGTACTACGCCGAGGCAGCACCGCTGGCCCAGCAGTTGAAGTCGGCCGCACCCAATGTGACCTTCGCGTCCGGTGACGGCACGAACGACCCGCAATTCGTTGCCCAGGCCGGAGATTCGGCCAAGGGTGCCTACCTGTCGTGCCCGTGTGGTCCGGCGCCGGCAACGCTGGCCAAGGAGTACCAGGCGGCGTTCAACCAGGCCTCCGGCGTCTACTCGGTGCAGGCCTACGACATCGCCTCGATCATGATGAAGGGCATCGAAGAGGGCAACACCACGCGTCCGAAGCTGCTGGAGTTCATCCGGACCTACAAGGGCCAGGGATTGGCCGGCCCGTACTCGTGGACACCGGACGGCGAGCTCACCTCGTCGCTGATCTGGGTCTACGAGGTCAAGTAAGTCCGACACATCCGGTGCGCCCGGCCACCGTCCGGTGGTCCGGGCGCACCGCATGTTGCTGCTCTCATCCGGCTGAAGGGGAGGAAACGTGAGCACACTCTTCGCGGCGGCCCAGACGACCACCGACGTGGCGTCGACCATCGGCTTCGACGTCCACTCGCTCGTCGACGGTTTCTGGGGTCTGACCATCGAGGGATTGACCTACGGATCGGTGTATGCCCTTGTCGCAGTGGGTTACACACTGGTCTACGGCGTACTGAGACTGATCAACTTCGCGCATTCCGAGGTGTTCATGCTCGGCATGTTCGGCACCTACATCGGCCTGCTCATCATGGGTTTCAGTCCGTCGGGCAACGTCTACGCCGAGGGCACGCTGATGACCGTGGTGTATCTCGCGCTCGCGGGACTGTGCGGCATGGTCGTGGCCGGCGGTGCCGCCGTCGGACTGGAGTTCGTCGCATATCGACCACTACGACGTCGCAACGCCAAACCGCTGGCATTCCTCATCACCGCGATCGGCATGTCGTTCGTGCTCCAGGAGTTCGTGCACTACGTGCTGCCAAAGGTTCCGGTGGACCCGCCGCTGGGCGGATCGAGCGCACAGCCGACGATCCGGCTGGCCCAGGCCGTCGAGGAGTTCACCATCTTCGGTGCGCCGGTCACCAATCTGACGATGGTGATCATCCTGTCGGCGATCGTGTTGGCGCTCGGCACCGATTTCATGATCAACAAGACACGTTTGGGACGCGGCATCCGGTCGGTGGCCCAGGACCCCGATGCGGCCCTGCTCATGGGGGTCTCGCGGGAGCGAATCATCCTGGTCACCTTCTTGATCGGCGGCCTGCTCGCCGGCGCCGCGGCACTGCTCTACACCTTGCGTGTACCGAACGGGATCATCTTCAACGGCGGATTCATCCTGGGCATCAAAGCGTTCTGCGCCGCGGTACTCGGTGGCATCGGCAACGTCCGCGGCGCACTCCTCGGCGGCCTGCTGCTCGGGGTGATGGAGAACTACGGGTCGGTGGTGTTCGGCAACCAGTGGAAGGACGTGGTGGCCTTCGCCTTGCTGATCCTGGTGCTCATGTTCCGTCCGACGGGCATCCTGGGAGAGAAGCTCGGAAAGGCGAGGGTATGACGACTGCACCGACATCGCTCACGTCGCCCGAACGTCATGGGCTGGGCGACGCCATCCGAACCTGGTGGGAAGGCCTCCCACGGGTCATGCAGTGGCTCGTCGGGGTTCCGCTGATCATCCTGATCGCTCTGCTCCCCGTCATCAATCCACCGCTGATCACCACGACCGCCACCAACTTCGGGGTGGTGATGGCGACCTTCGCGATGACCGCCCTGATCGCGATCGGTCTCAACGTGGTGGTCGGGCAGACCGGTCTCCTCGACCTCGGGTACGTCGGGTTCTACGCCGTCGGCGCCTACGTCGTCGCGCTGCTGACCAGCCCGTCGAGCCCGTTGTGGGGCAGCACCGACCACGGATTCTTCTCCGGTCCGTGGGCGTGGCTGGCGTGTGTGCCGCTCGCGATCATCATCACCGGGATCACCGGTGTCATCCTGGGTACCCCGACGCTGCGCGTGCGCGGCGACTACCTCGCGATCGTGACCCTCGGGTTCGGTGAGATTGTGCGGTTGCTCGCCGACAACCTCACCGACGTCACCAACGGCGCCACCGGGTTGCAGAGCGTGCTCTACCCGGAGATCGGCCGGTCCGCCGACAGCCCCGGTGGTGTGTTCTCGACCGCCAACAACACCTCGTCACTCAACTACGGCGTGTGGTGGTACTGGTTCGGCATCGCTGCGGTGATCATCGTGCTCATCGTCATCGGCAACCTCGAACGCAGCCGGGTGGGTCGTTCCTGGGTGGCCATCCGCGAGGACGAGGACGCCGCCGAGATCATGGGTGTGCCGACCTTCAAATACAAACTGTGGGCGTTCGTCATCGGAGCCGGCATCGGCGGCCTGTCCGGGGCGTTCTACGCGGGGCAGGTGCAGTATGTCGACCCGACGGCGTTCACCGTCATCAACTCCATGCTGTTCCTGTGTGCGGTGGTCCTCGGCGGCCAGGGCAACAAGCTCGGCGTGATCGCCGGAGCGTTCATCATCATCTACCTGCCGGCCCGCGTGCAGGGCATCTCGGTGGGTGGAGAAGCGTTGAGCGAGTACAAGTATCTGTTCTTCGGGATCGCCCTCGTGGTGCTCATGATCTTCCGTCCGCAGGGGCTGTTCCCAGCACGCGCCCGACTGATCACGTTCGGACGCCAGGTGTATGCCGCGATCCGGCGCACCCCCAAACGGGCGACGCCGACCGAGGAGGCGGCCGCATGAGTCACCGCACGCCCGACGAGCCCAACCCGGCATCTGCTACACCGGATCTCACCAAGCAGATCGCCGAGGTGAACTCCGACCCCGAGGCCACCACCCTGGTCAATCCGGCCGAGATCGACCCGGATCTGGCCGATCCCGAAGCGGTCGCCGAAGCCGTTGCACCGCAACGTGATATCGCAGTCGACGAAGGTGAGACCCTACTCAAGGTGGAGGGGCTCACCGTCGAATTCGGTGGGTTGGCCGCCCTCGACGACGTCAGTTTCGAGATCCGCCGCGGTGAGATCCTCGGCCTCATCGGGCCGAACGGTGCGGGAAAGACGACCTGCTTCAACGCGATCACCGGGGTGTATCGGCCCACCCGCGGCACGGTCACCTTCGACAATGCGCCGCTGGGAAAGCTCAAGCAGCACAAGATCACCCGCCGAGGTATCGCCCGCACCTTCCAGAACGTCCGGCTCTGGGGAGAGATGACGGCGCTGGAAAACGTCTGTGTGGGCACCGATGCGCGCCACAAGACCTCGGTGTTCGGCGGCATCCTGCGGACGCCCCGGCATTACCGTGAAGAGCGTGATGCCGTGGATCGCGGGATGGCACTGCTGGAGTTCGTCGGGATCGGTCCACGCGCTGCGGAAAAGGCATCCAACCTGCCCTACGGCGATCAGCGTCGACTCGAGATCGCACGAGCACTGGCCACCGAACCGAAACTCCTGTGCCTCGACGAACCCGCCGCCGGATTCAACCCGAGCGAGAAGACGGCGCTGATGGGCCTGATCGAGAAGATCCGACAGGACGGGTACACGATCCTGCTCATCGAACACGACATGCGACTGGTCATGGGCGTCACCGACCGGATCGTGGTGCTCGAGTTCGGCCGCAAGATCGCCGAGGGGTCACCCAAAGACGTCCGCGACAATCCGGCGGTGATCGCCGCCTACCTGGGGGTACCCGATGATCAGATCGACGAACATGTCTGAGCCGCACGAGTTTGCAGCGCGAGAGCCAGAGCCGCGAGAGTCAGAGCCGCGAGAGTCGGGGCAGTCTGTGTCAGGGAAATCGGTCTCGGTACCGCCGGTTCTCGAACTCACCGACGTCGTCATCCACTACGGACGCATCCAGGCGCTGCACGGCATCTCGTTGCGGGTCGAGGCGGGCGAACTCGTGACGCTGCTCGGCGCCAACGGTGCCGGCAAGTCGACGACGATGCGCGGGATCTCCGGGCTGAACAAGCTGACACAGGGCGACATTCGCTTCAACGGAGAGTCGATCACCCGCCTCGCACCACACGAGCGGGTCAAACGCGGCATCATCCAGGTGCCGGAGGGACGGCGCATCTTCCCGGGGATGACGGTCCTCGAGAACCTCGACATGGGTTGCTACGGGCGGAAATTCGAGAACAAGACGGCCTACAACGAGGCCCTGGAGCATGTGTTCGAGGTGTTTCCGCGGCTCGGTGAACGCCGAAAACAATTCGGTGGAACGATGTCCGGTGGTGAGCAGCAGATGCTGGCCATCGGGCGTGCGCTGATGGCTCGGCCCAAGCTGCTCCTGCTCGACGAACCGTCGATGGGGCTGGCGCCCATGGTGATCCAACAGATCTTCCGGATCATCGGACAGATCAACAGCGAGGGCACGACGATCCTGCTGGTCGAACAGAATGCGCAGCAGGCGCTGAGCCGGTCCGACCGCGGCTACATCCTCGAAACCGGGTCGATCACCAAGGAGGGGGCAGGCAAGGATCTGCTCGTCGACGACGCCGTGCGCGAGGCCTACCTCGGCGTCGCCTGAGTCCGGTTCGCCTCGGCCTGCACGTAGAGTCGGGACATGGCCGATACGACGGTTGTTCCCACCCGCGATCTCGATGTGACCAGTTCGCTTCTGGCGCAAGCCTTCATCGACGATCCGGTCACCCGGTGGATCGCGCCGGATCCGCGCGGCGACGTGCAGATGTTCCGCACCCTGGTCCGGTGGACGCACCGCAGTGACGTGGCGCCGGACCTCGCGGTACGTGCCGGGGAGCCGGTCGGGGTCGCGGTGTGGGATCCGCCCGGGTACCGGGTGTCGCGTCTCGACGAGATCCGTGCGCTTCCCGGGTTCGTCTCCTCGCTGCGGACGGGCGTTCGTCGCGGTGCGGTGGTCGAGTCGACTTTCGCGAGGCTGCGACCCGAGGAACCGCACTGGTATCTCGGGCAGCTCGGCGCGATCCGGCATGGTGAGGGCATCGGCACCGCCTTGCTCGAGGCCGGGATCACACGCGTCGACGGACCGGCGTACCTCGAGAGCTCCAACGTCGCCAACATCCCGCTGTACGAGCGCTTCGGGTTTGAGGTGGTGCGCGAGGTGCGGCTTCCCGGCGGCCCGTCGGTGTGGCCGATGTTCCGCAAGGGATGACCGCCTCGCCGGGTTCGGCCGGTGGTCGCGGGCGGCGAAGGTCTGTCGGGGGTCGCCACTAGACTCGTCCGGGTGAGTCCCGCACAGAGTTCGACCGCCACCCGCGGCAAGACCAAGGCCAGCACCCAGCCGACGCTGATGCTCCTCGACGGGCATTCCCTGGCCTACCGGGCGTTCTTCGCGTTACCGGCCGAGAACTTCAAGACCGAGACCGGTCAGCACACCAATGCGGTGTACGGCTTCACCTCGATGCTCATCAACCTGCTGCGCGACGAGGAGCCGACGCACATCGCCGCAGCGTTCGACGTCTCCCGGAAGACCTTCCGCTCGGAGATGTACCCGGAGTACAAGGCGCAGCGGTCGAAGTCGCCGGACGAGTTCAACGGGCAGGTCGACGTCACCAAGGAAGTCCTCGATGCGCTCGGCATCCAGGTGTTCGCGATCGACGGCTACGAGGCCGACGACATCATCGCCACGCTCGCCACCCAGGCCGAGGCGCAGGGTTTCAAGGTCCTCGTCGTCACCGGTGACCGGGACTCGCTGCAGCTGGTCGACGATTCGGTGACCGTCCTCTACCCGCGCAAGGGTGTCTCCGACCTGACCCGCTTCACCCCGGAAGAGGTCGAGAAGAAGTACGGGCTGACGCCATCGCAGTACCCCGATTACGCGGCGCTGCGCGGGGACCCGAGTGACAACCTCCCGGGTATCCCGGGCGTGGGGGAGAAGACGGCATCGAAGTGGATTCGCGAATACGGTTCACTGGCCTCCCTCGTCGATCACGTCGATCAGGTCAAGGGCAAGGTCGGCGACGCGCTGCGGGCCAATCTCGCGTCGGTACAGACGAATCGTCAACTCACCGAACTCATCCGAGACATGCAGCTGCCTGCCGGGCCCGACGATCTCGCCCGGGTCGGCTGGGACCGTGACCGCATCCACCAGCTGTTCGACGATCTCGAGTTCCGGGTGCTGCGGGATCGGTTGTTCTCCACGCTCAGCTCGGTCGAGCCCGAGGCGGAGGCAGGCTTCGACCTCGACGGTTCGGTGCTGGCGGCCGGACAGATCACCGGTTGGCTCGACGATCACGCACGGACCGGGCGCACCGGGCTGACCGTGACCGCGCCACACACCGTCGTCGGTGCCGACATCACCGGGATCGCGTTGGCCGCAGCGGACGGGGTGTCGGCGTATGTCGACATCACCCAGCTCGACCCGGCCGATGAGAAGGCCCTCGGTGGCTGGCTGGCCGACCCCGACACGCCCAAGGCCCTGCACGAGACCAAGTGGGCGATCCACGCGCTGCGCTCGCGCGGCTGGACGCTGCGCGGCGTCACCAGCGACACCGCGCTGGCCGCCTACCTGGTGCGCCCCGGCCAACGCTCGTTCAACCTCGACGATCTGGCCTTGCGCTACCTGCGTCGAGAGCTGCGCGCCGACGACGGTGCAGGCAACGATCAGCTCTCGCTGCTCGACGAGGACGGTGGGTTGGCCCAGCAGGCCGAGCAGCACATGCTCGAGGCGCGTGCGGTCGCCGAACTCGCCGACACCCTCGACACCGAACTCGATCGCATCGATTCGCGGCCCCTGCTGACCGACATGGAGCTGCCGCTGCTGTTCGTCCTGTCGGATCTGGAGGCCGCAGGCATCGCGGTCGACGTCGATCACTTCGGCACCCTGGAGGAAGGTTTCTCCGAGCGCATCCGCGCCGCGGCGGAAGCGGCCTACGAGGTCATCGGAGAACAGATCAATCTCGGTTCGCCCAAACAGCTGCAGACGGTGCTGTTCGACAAACTCGAGATGCCCAAGACCAAGAAGACCAAGACCGGCTACACCACCGACGCCGACGCCTTGCAGACGTTGTACGAGAAGACCGAGCATCCGTTCCTCGCACATCTGCTCGAGCATCGCGATGCCACCCGGCTGAAGGTGACCGTCGACGGGTTGCTGAAATCCGTTGCCGACGACGGCCGGATCCACACGACCTTCAATCAGACCGTCGCGGCCACGGGACGACTGTCGTCGACCGAACCGAATCTGCAGAACATCCCGGTGCGCACCGAGGCCGGCCGCGAGATCCGTCATGGCTTCGTCGTCGGTCGTGCCGAGGACGGGACGCCGTTCGATTGTCTGATGACCGCCGACTACAGCCAGATCGAGATGCGCATCATGGCACACCTGTCCGAGGACGCAGGGCTGATCGAGGCGTTCAACACCGGCGAGGATCTCCACAACTTCGTCGGGTCCCGCGCGTTCGGCGTGCCGATCGACGAGGTGACCACCGAGATGCGCCACCGCGTCAAGGCCATGTCGTACGGACTTGCCTACGGGCTCAGCGCTTTCGGGCTCGCCGCGCAGTTGCGGATCAGTCGCGACGAGGCCAAGGAACAGATGGAGGCCTATTTCGCCCGGTTCGGTGGGGTGCGCGACTACCTGCACAACGTCGTCGCCGAGGCGCGCCGAAACGAGTACACCGCAACATTGTTCGGCCGCCGACGCTATCTCCCCGATCTGAACAGCGACAACTGGCAGCGCCGACAGGCAGCCGAACGCATGGCCCTCAACGCGCCCATCCAGGGCACCGCCGCCGACATCATCAAGGTCGCGATGATCAACGTGCACAAGCGGCTCACCGCCGAGGAGTTGCGCTCGCGGATGCTGCTGCAGGTGCACGACGAACTCGTCATCGAGGTCGCCGACGGCGAGCGCGATCAGGTCGAGACCGTGGTCCGCGAAGAAATGGGCAACGCCATCACGTTGTCGGTGCCGTTGGAGGTATCGGTCGGCTACGGTCGCTCGTGGGACGACGCCGCGCACTGACGATCACCCTCCGACGATGATGAACAAGCGACGATCACGAGTAGCGCATGTATGACGACCGGCGTCCGTCCCGACCGCCGTGGGTGATCCCGGTCGTGGTGGGTTGTGTCGTCGGTCTGATCGCTGTCGCGGCAGTCATCGTGGGACTCAAACTGTCCGGGGGTCAATGGAATACAGGTCCGAGTACGGCCGCAGGCTCGACGGCTCCGACGGTCGTCGTCACTCAGACGACGACCGAGTCGGCCACACCGACCGAGACCACCCCCGACGACACAACACCCGAGGACACCACACCCCAGGGCAGCGAGCCGAGCGACGCACCGACCCCATCGCTTCCGGTGCCACCGGTCGCCGACACCGTCTGGTACGCGCAGTTCGGTGCGTTCGGCAGCTATCGGCGGGCCGAACAAGCCCGCGACAACCATTACGGTTCGTTGATCCTGCCCGGTGAGATGCTCGGATCGGGCAGTCGCTACGTGGTGGCCCGTCCCGCCGAGTCGCGCACCGACGCCGAAGACGTCTGCGCGCACTTCGACTCCGGATCGTGCGTGGTCAAGCAACGCGTCGAGTGACGCGGGTGGGTCAACGCGTTTCCTGAAGCAGCCGACGTTCCAGCGCGTCGAGTAACAGGCCGAGCCCGAAATCGAAGGCCGCATCGGCGCGTTCGCGACCGCTCGGGGCGGCGGCGACCGCTCGGGCGAGCGCACTGTCGTCGGCGAGGGACGCGACCGACCAGACCGTCGCCGGTGCTGCGGCGTCGAGTGCCGAGCCGAGCGCGAAGGTGTCGAGGAGCGTGATGAGGTGCAGGATCTCCGTGTCGGCGAATCCGGCTGCCCTGAGACATCGCGCGAGGTGGTCGTAGCTGTTCAGGATCGCCGGAGCCTCGACCGTCTGCCCGGTCAGCGCACGCACCAGCGCCGGATGCGCCCCGAACGCGTCCCGGTAGGTGCGCACCCACGTCGTGACCGCCGCACGCCAGCCGCCGGACCAGTCGACGTCGTCGGCCATCGCCACCGCGATGGTTCCGCGAACCAGCTCGAGCACCTCTTCGCGTCCGGAGACGTGGTGGTAGAGCGAGGAGACCGCCACGCCCAGCCGTTTGGCCAGGCCGGGCATGGTGAAGGTCTCCTTCGCGTCGAGCTCGGCGAGCGCGGCGCGGGCAATCGATTCGCGGTCGAGGAGCGGCGAGGTCGGTCGGGGCACGACGTCAGCCTAGGACATCATCCGGCGCGAACCGATCACGCTCGGAACACAAACCGGCCGTCGACCATCGTCGCAACGACGGGAGCGTCGGCCAGCTCGTCGGGTGGGGCGGTCAACGGGTCGACGGCGAACGCGGTGAAATCGGCGCGGGCACCGACTCCGATCCAGCCGGCGTCGGCAGACCCCTGGGCGCGGGCGGCGTGCGAGGTGTACCCCTCCAAGGCCATCGAGGCGGTCAGCCCCTGCTCCGGGCACACCGGGATCTCGTCGAGATGGCCTGCGCGACGCCGCAACTGTGCGTCGGCGAGGATCTTGCGCGGATCGAACGGTGCCACCGGCCAATCCGATCCGAGCGCCAACAGTGCTCCCGAATCGCGGATGTCGCGGGTGCGGAACGCCCGGTTCGCGCGCTCGGTACCGAGCCGGACCGACCAGTTGTCGCTCTGATCGCCACGCGTGTAGAGGGTGCAGTGGTTGGGCTGCATGCTGGCGACGACGCCGGTCGCGGCGAACCGCGACACGAGATCGTCGGGCAGGGTTTCGATGTGCTCGATCCGATGCCGGACGCCGGTGGGTGTCGCCGGGGTGTCGGCGAGGGTGTCGAGGGCATATCGGATGCCCGCATCGCCGATCGCGTGGGTCACCGTCGGCACCCCACGCGCGGCGAGATAACGGACGGCTTCGCGGTACTCGGCCGGATCGGGCCACAGCGGCGCGGTCGATTCGCCGTGTGCGTCGGCGTGTTCGAGCCACGCGGTCCCGCCGTCGATGGTGCCGTCGATCATGAACTTCACCCCGTCGACCCGCCATCGCCGCCCGCCACGCCTCTGTAACTCGACGATGTGGTCGAGTTGTGCACGGTCGGTGCCGGGCATACAGAACGGCGCGAACCGCAGCCGGATCGGCAGGTCTCCCGAGTCCTCCAGGGCGGCAACGAGTTCTCCGCTGTCCGCCTCGAAATCCATGGCGTTGCCCGAGGTGATCCCGGACTGCGCCATGGCGGTCAGCACCTCGTGCAGTCGCCGACGACGAGCAGTCGCCGGTTCGTTCGGTAGGGCGCCGTCGACGAGCTCGACGGCCTCGAGTTCGAGTAGGTGCCCGGTGGGAATCCCGTCGGTGCACACGATCTCGGCGTTGCCCGCGAAGGGCCGTGGTCCGCTCACCCCTGCCGCGTGCAACGCGGCCGGACTCGCGAGCGCCGAGTGCGCGTCGAAGAGATAGATGAACACGGGGACACCGTCACCGAGTGCCTCGACGATCGGCGCATGGGTGATCGGCCGGTCGCCGAAAACGTTGGGGTCCAGCCCCCAGCCGAGCACCCACCCGTCGTTGCGGGGTGCAGTGCGTAGCGCGACGGCGAGTTCGTCGAGGTTCGTCACCGACGAAAGGTCATGTCCGGCGGTCATCTTCAAGCCGAGTACCGGATGGATGTGCCCGTCGATCAGTCCGGGCGTCAGGGTTGCGTCACCGAGGTCGATGACGTCGGTGGCGCCACCGATCTCGGTCTTGATCGAGCGCGCGTCGCCGACGGCGGTGACCCGGCCGTCCCGGAGGGCGAGCGCCTCGACGGGCGCGCCGGTACGCAGGGTATGGATGGTGCGGGCGAACAGGACGGTGTCTGCCGGGCTCATTTCGGTGATCTCCTCGGTGTGTTCAGCGTTCGGTGTCGGCATGCGGGTCGTCGTACAGCCCGCCGATGCGATCGAAGATTCGTGGTCGTCGCAGCCGGAAGTACTGGGCCACCGCGATTCCCGCGAGCAGCACGGCACCGACGAGGCCGACCAACCAGGTATTGGTGGTGGAGTCGGCATTGGTGAGCAGATTGATCTTCGAGATCAGGACCGCCAGCGCCACACCGAGTACCACGATGCTGACGATTCCGGCGATGACGGCGACCCGTTCGACTCGCACGAGGCGTTTGCGCGCGAAGTAGGCCACCACGGCGATCGCGGTGATCAGTTGCAGCGCAATGATCCCGACCACTCCGGGGGTGTTCACCAGGAGTAGGAGACGGTAGTAGGGGTCGGCGCCGGCGATGGCGAAGGCGCCCACGACGACCGCGGCGATGACGGTTTGCAGTGCACCGGCGCGCGCCGGTGACCGGAACACCGGGTGTGTGCGGTCGAGATAGGCGGGCAGCACGCCGTCGCGGGCCAGTGAATACGTGTATCGGGTGATCGCATTGTGGAAAGCGATCTGTGAGGCCAGAGCACTGGTCACGATGAGTATCGACATGACGTCCGTGGCCCACGTTCCGACGTAATGGGTCATCGCGGAGAAGAACAGGCCGGCAACGTCATTGGTGGCCGCGGCTTGTACCTCGCGTGCACCGAAGGCCTGCACCATCGACCAGACGATGAAGCAGTAGGCGATGGCCATGAAACCGACCGCCCAATAGGTCGCCCGGGGGATGGTCCGGTCGGGGTTGCGCGCCTCCGAGCGGTAGAGCGCGGTGGACTCGAATCCCATGAACGCGGCGAAGGCGAAGGCGAGGATGCCACCCATCCCGGGAGCGAACACCGCGGACGGATGGAAGGAGTCGAAGCCGATCCCGTGGGCGCCGCCCTGCGCCAGCACGGCGAACGCCAAAATCAGCAGGATCCCGGTTTCCAGGGAGAGCAGCACCCCGAGGAACTTCGCCCCGACGTCGATTCCGCGCCGACCGACGTACCAGACGATCGCTATCGCGGCGAGTGCGAGATAGGGCCACTCGATGGTGATGCCGAACAGGCGGGTGATCGCGTCCTGAGTCTGGATGGCCATCAAGCCGTAGACGCCGATCTGCAGGGCGTTATAGGCGACGACGGCCAACAGCCCGCATCCGAGTCCGACGGACCGGCCGAGACCGAGCGTGATGTAGGAGTAGAACGCTCCCTTTCCACCGGTTGCCCTGGTCATCGCCATGAAGGCCACGGCGAAGATCGCGAACGCGGCACCGGCAACGAGGTAGGCGACCGGCGCCCCGGCCCCGCCGATGGACAGTGCCAAGGGGGCGACGCCTGCCATCACGGTCAGCGGTGCGGCCGCCGCGATCACCATGAAGGCGATGGCGGGCGCGCCGAGCGCATTCTGTTTCAGGCCGATCTCCGGTGGTGGTGGAGTGTCGATGCCCTCGGGGCGTGCCGGCTCGGGCGGAGTGTCAATCGATGGGGTCGCCGGTTGTCGCGTCATGGGAGTGCTCTTTTCGCAAGCTGTGAGATCTGCGGAGGATTAAACGAATCAGATTCGGTTAAGAGCATGAGGCACGTCACACCCGGTGTCAACAGCAGGCGTGGATGGGTCCGCACGCCTGCCCTGTCAAGGTCGGTTCAGCCGATACGCTCGGGCCGATGAACACAACGAGGACGCGACGACGCATCGGTGTCATGGACGGCGACGGAATCGGGCCGGAGATCGTGCCCGTCGCCAGGGACGTCGTCTCCGCGGCGGGCGAGCTCGGCGGCATCGAATTCGATTGGGTGTCACTGCCACTCGGGGTGTCGGCGATCAAGACACACGGGCGTCCGGTCCCCGAGGAGACGCTCGAGGCGCTCGACGATCTCGACATCTGGGTCCTGGGCCCACATGACTCGGCGGGCTACCCGGCGCAGTTCGCCGCTGACCTCACCCCGGGTGCGATCATCCGCAAGAGATTCGGGCTCTACGCCAACCTGCGACCGTGCCGGGCGATACCCGGTGTCGGCGCGCTCGCGCCCGATCTCGACGTCGTCATCGTCCGGGAGAACTCCGAGGGCTTCTACGCCGATCGCAACATGACGGTCGGGTCGGGCGAATTCATGCCCACCCCCGACGTCGCACTCGCCGTGGGGGTGATCTCGCGTGCGGCGACCGAACGGATCGCGCATCAGGCGTGCCGACTCGCGCGCGAACGCTCGGGTCGGCTCACCATCGTGCACAAGGCGAATGTGCTGCGAATGACCACCGGGCTCTTCCGGGACGTGTGTCGGGAGGTCGCCGAGCAGTACCCGGGACTCGTGGTGGACGACAAACACGTCGATGCCATGGCGGCCCTGCTGGTTCGTCGCCCCGGCGATTTCGACGTCGTCGTGACCGAGAACCTGTTCGGCGACATCCTGTCCGATCTCGCGGGTGAACTCGCCGGATCGTTGGGCACCGCGGGCTCGGTCAACTGCTCCGACACGGTCGTGATGGCGCAGGCGTCGCACGGTGCTGCCCCCGACATCGCCGGACGCGGCGTGGCCGATCCGATCGCGATCATCGCCTCCGCCGCGATGGCGTTGCGGTGGTGGGGAACCCGCCACGACGACAGTCGGATGCTCGCGGCAGCCACGGCCATCGACACCGCCGTCGGTGACAGCGTCGCCGCCGGTGCCCGGACACCGGATCTCGGCGGTACTGCCACGACGGCCGATGTCGGCCGCGCCGTGGTCGATCATCTGAGTCGGCAAGGCCGAACCGGTTAATCTCTCGTAACCAACCGGTGAAAGCAGCTCCGAGGAAGTAAGTTCAGACGGCGGGGGACAGCCCTGTCTTCTGATCGGCCGACCTGCCCCGGTGAGTGATTCCGAGGCGCGAAGGGATAGTTGTGATGCGCGATCTCCGATCGTTCGGCAGCCTACGACGTCTGCCCGGGATCTTCATGTTGCTCGTGGGGGTGATCGCCCTTGTGGTGGCGGGCTGCTCGAACGATGACTCGTCGACGGGTGCCGGCGGTAGCTCGGCCATCCAGCCGACAACCGTCGATGTTGCCAAGCAAGCCGACATCGCGGCACTGTTGCCGGCGGGAATCCGGGAGTCCGGACAGTTGATCGTCGGTGTCAACGTGCCCTACGCGCCCAATGAGTTCAAGGACAGCAACGGTCAGATCATCGGCTTCGATGTGGATCTGATGAACGCGATCGGCAAGGTCCTCGGCGTCACCCCGGTGTACAAGGAGGCCGATTTCGACAAGATCATCCCGTCGATCCAGGCGGGCACCTTCAACATCGGCATGTCCTCGTTCACCGACAACAAGGAGCGCGAGGCTCAGGTCGACTTCGTGAACTACTTCAGCGCCGGCATCCAGTGGGCGCAGCAGGCCGGTGGGAACATCGACCCGAACAACGCCTGTGGCAAGAAGGTTGCGGTGCAGTCGACTACCGTCGAGGACACCGACGAGGTACCGGCAAAGAGCAAGGCGTGCACCGACGCCGGGAAGCCCGCCATCCAGATCCAGAAGTACACCGACCAATCGGAGGCGACCAACGCCCTGGTCCTCGGACGCGTCGACGCGATGTCGGCTGACTCCCCGGTGACCGCCTACGCGATCAAGCAAGCCGGCGGAAAGATCGTGGCCGCCGGACCGGTCTTCGATTCCGCGCCCTACGGCTACCCGATCGCCAAGGGATCCTCACTCGTGCAAGCGGTTCAGAAGGCCGTCCAGTACCTCATCGACAACGGCCAGTACAAGGCCATCGCCGAGCACTGGGGCGTCGAGGCGGGAGTCGTTCCGACCGCTACCGTCAACGGCGCGACCAGCTGACGGTGACCGCTCCGACAACCGGCCCGATCGGTGCCGACCCGGACGCCTCGCCCGGGCCGGCACCGATCAAGGCCGTACCCCTCAAACATCCCGGGCAGTGGATCGCTGCGGCGATCGTGCTCATCCTCGTCTTCCTGTTCGTGTGGGGAGCGGCGACCAACAGTGCATACGGCTGGGGGACCTACGCCAAGTATCTGTTCGACACCCGCATTCTCAAGGGCGTCGGGTACACCCTTGCGCTGACCGTGCTCTCGATGGTGATCGCCATCGTGCTCGGTGTGCTCCTCGCGATCATGCGGCTCTCGCCCAACCTGGTGCTGAGATCGGTGTCGTGGGTGTATCTCTGGATCTTCCGTGGCACCCCGGTGTACGTCCAGCTGGTCTTCTGGGGTCTCTTCCCGTCGCTGTACAAGCAAATCGACCTCGGCATCCCGTTCGTGGTCCAGTTCGCGCACTTCGACATCCAGTCACTCAACGCCGCGTTCACCTTCGCGATGATCGGACTGGCGCTCAACGAATCTGCGTACATGGCCGAGATCGTGCGCGCCGGTATCTCCTCGGTAGGTGAGGGGCAGACCGAGGCGTCGGTGGCGCTGGGGATGTCATGGACCCAGACGATGCGCCGGACGGTGTTGCCGCAGGCGATGCGGGTCATCATCCCGCCGACGGGCAACGAGGTCATCAGCATGCTGAAGACCACCAGCCTGGTGACCGCCGTGCCGTTCAGCCTCGAGCTCTACGGTGTCGCGCACGACATCTCGGGTGTCAACTTCCAGCCGATCCCGCTCCTGTTGGTGGCCTCGACCTGGTACCTCGCAGTAACCAGCGTGCTGATGGTCGGCCAGTTCTACCTGGAGCGTTACTACTCACGAGGGGCGTCGCGACAGTTGACCGGCCGACAATTGAAGGCGATGGCGGCCGCACAGAACAAAGTGCTCGCAGTCGACGAGGAGAGTGATGAGCGCCGTTGAGACCGCTGCGCCACCGATGGTTCGCGCCGATCGGGTGTGCAAGAGCTTCGGGACCCTGCAGGTGCTCAAGGGCATCAGCCTCGAGGTCGCCAGGGGTGAGGTCCTCTGTCTGATCGGCCCATCGGGATCGGGGAAGTCGACGTTCTTGCGGTGCGTGAACCATCTCGAGGTGGTCAATGCCGGGCGGCTCTACGTCGACGGTGATCTGATCGGGTACCGCGAACGCGGCGACAAGCTCTATGAGATGAGCCCGAAGGATGCGGCCAAGCAGCGGCGCGACATCGGCATGGTGTTCCAGCATTTCAACCTGTTCCCGCATCGCACCGCGTTGGAGAACGTGATCGAGGCACCGACACAGGTCAAGAAGCAGAAGAAGGACGCCGCACTCGCGCGTGCCCGTGAACTGCTCGACCGGGTGGGGCTGGCGGACAAGGCCGATACCTATCCGGCCCAGCTCTCCGGCGGGCAGCAACAACGAGTCGCCATCGCTCGTGCCCTCGCCATGGAACCCAAGCTGATGCTCTTCGACGAGCCGACTTCGGCGCTCGATCCCGAATTGGTCGGCGAGGTACTCGGCGTCATGCGGGAGCTCGCGGCGTCCGGGATGACGATGGTGGTGGTCACCCACGAGATGGGTTTCGCGCGCGAGGTGGCCGACCAGCTGGTGTTCATGGACGGCGGTGTTGTCGTCGAAAAGGGCGATCCGCGTGAGGTTCTCGCGAATCCGCAGCACGAGAGGACCAAGAGCTTCCTGTCCAAACTCCTGTGAGCCGGGCGCGGCTATCCTCGGAGGGCATGACGAATGCGAGCCCGCGGCCACCGTGGTGGTTGAAACCGATGAACAAGGTGCTGATGGCGGTGACGAGGGTCGGGATACCGATCTTCGGTGACGAGGGTCCGGTGATCCTCACCGTGCCCGGGCGCACGAGCGGTAAGCCGCGATCGACGCCGATCACCCCGATGACCGTGGACGGTCATCGCTACGTCGTGTCCGGTTTCCCCGGCTCGGACTGGGAACGCAACGCCCGCGCCGCCGACAGCGCAACCCTGCGCACCCGTCGGCGTTCGGAAACCGTGCGCATGGTGGAACTCGATGCGGCGCAGGCCCGTCCATTGCTCCGACGGTTTCCCGAACTCGTGCCCTCCGGTGTCGAGTTCATGACGCGGTCGGGTTTGGTCACCGAAGGCACCCCCGACGAGTTCGAGGCGCTCGCCGGTCGGTGCGCGGTGTTCCGGTTCGATCCCGTGTGACGTGACGGCCAGAGGGCTGACCGAAGTCAGCTGTCCGGCTTGCGGCAACAGAAGATTGCGGTGCCCGGAAAGTATTGTCCCCGAAGCGGACTCCATTGACCCCAGACGCGTTCGAGGTCGTCGGGCCATTCCGGCTCCACGATGTCGTCGAGAATCAGACCGGCGGAACGGATCTCGCGGACGCGATCACCGATGGTCCGATGGTGCTCGACGTAGGTGATGGTGCCGTCGGCATCGACCTCGGAGTACGGGGTGCGATTGAAGTAGGGGATCGCGACGGTCAGACCGTCGGGTCCGGGGTCGTCGGGGAACATCCAGCGCATCGGGTGATTGATGGAGAACACCCAACGGCCACCGGGCACGAGAACCCGTGCGGCCTCGGCCATCACGCGCCCTGAATCGGTGACGAACGGCACCGCA
The DNA here is from genome assembly GCF_000241325.1 of Gordonia polyisoprenivorans NBRC 16320 = JCM 10675. Classification (GTDB taxonomy): domain Bacteria; phylum Actinomycetota; class Actinomycetes; order Mycobacteriales; family Mycobacteriaceae; genus Gordonia; species Gordonia polyisoprenivorans. Next base: position 27,288 of record NZ_BAEI01000104.1, read on the forward strand.
CCGAACGACGAGAAAGCGATGTCGAAGGTGGCATCGGCGAAGGGGAGTGCCTCAGCCGTGGCCTGGACGAGGGGAACCGGCGTCTCGTCGAAGAGTTCCATCGCAGCCAGCCCGTACCCCAGCATGCGCCGCGAGAGATCGGTCGCGACGACGTCGGCGCCCTGCACGGCAAGCCACCTGGAACACGGCGCCGATCCGCAACCGATCTCGAGCACGGTCTTCGCCCGCACGTCGCCGAGCAGGTGTGCGTCGGACTCCCGAAGATTCTCCGGGCACCACACGAAATCGCCCCCGGGTGTGCCGGCGCCCAGGAAGTCGCCGTGTTCGGCGTGATAGTCGGTGGTCTCGGCGTCCCACCACGCGCGGTTGGCTCGGGCGCTGGTCGCCGAGTCGATCGGTCCGAGTTGGCGTGGCGCGCTTCGACCGTCATCGGGGACGGCTGGATCGTCGGTCACGTGGCGATGATACGAAGCGCGGCAGAACCGATGACAGTCGGCGACGTTCAGCAGCTCCGGCCGGCGATCACGTGGTCGACCTTCGCGTCGCCGTCCCATCGGCGCACCGCGGTGATCGTCGCGCTGTCGGTGTCGGCGGACTGGACGGAGTCGAGCGTCTCGAGCGCACGCCCGATCTCGTCGGGTCCGATCCGCCGGGCCACGGTGACGTGAGCGGTCCAGGAGCCGGGTCGGGTGTGGGCGAACAGCGACTCCTGCCCGTGTCGGTCGGCGGTGTGCACCGCACCCGCGCGCACGATCGACGCGTGTACCGACAGCAGCTCGGAGCTGGGCACGATCAGTCGCGCGAGGACCCGGCGGACCCCGTGTCCGAACACGACCACGTCGCCGAGCGTGACGCGAATCGGGAGCCGCATCGCGACGGTGCCCAGAGCTGCGTCGATCTCGGGGGAGATGCGGGTCGCGGCGATCGCGGTGATGTGGGGGCGATTGGTCGCCGAACGGATGTCGGCCGCAGAGGGCAGGCCGGCGTCGCCCAACGCCGCCCATTGCTGGCGAATGTGCTGGTCACAGGCATCATCGAGGAGGAGTTCCACAGAGTGTGCCATCCGGTCATCTCCCGTCGTCGACCACCGCCGGGTCCGCGCACCGACCGGCCGCGGGCGGCATTTGCCCAGCACAATGCGCCTGGAGTAGGCTGATCTGCGCGCGTGTGTAGCATTCTCGCGCGGTTCAGCATGCCCTCACCCGGGTGCCATCGAACGCGATGGCGTGGGTGCACAGGACCCGAGGCCGACACGATTTCGGGAGTGCGCCGACACCGCTGTCCAGCAACACGAACTGTACCTACTACATATCTGTCCGGAGCAACTCACCAATATGCCGTCCTCCACCATCACCTCGCCGCAAGTAGCCGTCAACGACATCGGCTCGGCTGAGGACTTTCTCGCCGCCATCGACTCCACGATCAAGTACTTCAACGATGGCGACATCGTCGAGGGCACCATCGTCAAGGTCGACCGCGACGAGGTTCTGCTCGACATCGGTTACAAGACCGAAGGCGTGATCCCCTCACGCGAACTCTCGATCAAGCACGACGTGGACCCCAACGAGGTCGTCAACGTCGGTGACGAGGTTGAAGCACTCGTCCTCACCAAGGAGGACAAAGAAGGCCGGCTGATCCTGTCCAAGAAGCGTGCGCAGTACGAGCGCGCGTGGGGCACGATCGAGGAGCTCAAGGAAAAGGACGAGGCCGTCAAGGGCACCGTCATCGAGGTCGTCAAGGGCGGCCTGATCCTCGACATCGGTCTGCGTGGCTTCCTCCCGGCATCGCTGGTGGAGATGCGCCGCGTCCGCGATCTGCAGCCGTACATCGGCAAGGAGATCGAGGCCAAGATCATCGAGCTCGACAAGAACCGCAACAACGTGGTGCTCTCGCGCCGCGCCTGGCTGGAGCAGACCCAGTCCGAGGTGCGCAGCGAATTCCTGCACCAGCTGCAGAAGGGCCAGGTCCGCAAGGGCGTCGTGTCCTCGATCGTCAACTTCGGTGCGTTCGTCGATCTCGGCGGCGTCGACGGTCTGGTTCACGTCTCCGAGCTGTCCTGGAAGCACATCGATCATCCGTCCGAGGTCGTCACCGTGGGTGATGAGGTCACCGTCGAGGTTCTCGACGTCGATCTGGACCGCGAGCGGGTGTCGCTGTCGCTCAAGGCCACTCAGGAAGACCCGTGGCGCCAGTTCGCCCGCACCCACGCGATCGGTCAGATCGTCCCGGGCAAGGTCACCAAGCTGGTGCCGTTCGGTGCGTTCGTCCGCGTCGACGAGGGCATCGAGGGCCTGGTGCACATCTCGGAGCTCGCCGAGCGTCACGTCGAGGTCCCGGACCAGGTTGTCGCCGTCGGCGACGACGCGATGGTCAAGGTCATCGACATCGACCTGGAGCGTCGCCGGATCTCGCTGAGCCTCAAGCAGGCCAACGAGGACTACACCGAGGAGTTCGACCCGTCGAAGTACGGCATGGCCGACAGCTACGACGAGCAGGGCAACTACATCTTCCCCGAGGGCTTCGATCCCGAGACCAACGAATGGCTCGAGGGTTTCGAGAAGCAGCGTGAGGCCTGGGAGGCGCGCTACGCCGAGGCGGAGCGTCGTCACAAGATGCACACCGCGCAGATCGAGAAGTTCGCCGCTGCCGCGGCCGAGGCCGAGAAGGCCCCGACGGACTACTCGTCGGCGTCGGAGAGCCGTAGCAGCTCGTCGACCTCGTCCTCGTCGACCTCTTCGTCGGGCGGCGGATCGCTGGCCAGCGACGAGCAGCTCGCGGCGCTTCGCGAGAAACTGTCGGGCAACGCCTGATCGCCTGATCTGAACAAACGAGTGCGGCCTCTTCCGACAACGGAAGGGGCCGCACTCGTTGGTATGTCCACCTGATCGTGGCCGGGTTCAGACGTGCGGGCGGACCTGCACCTCCAGCCGCGCCGACAGGTCGACCTCGATGATCGCCCGACCGTCGTGGTCTGCGGTGACCTCGTCGGAAATCGCACCGCGCAACGCGTACGTCGCGCTCGGTCGGAGTCTCGAGAGCCGCAGCGCAGTTCGGGTCGGACCGGCTCCGGGCCGCAGCACGAGTTGGAGTGTCGTGCCGTCGGTGAGCGCCTTGGCGACCAGAACATCCGGATAGCCGGCCGAATCGAGGTGAGGGCCGTGGCGCCAGGTGTCGGCGATCTCGCCGGAGGCGAGGTCCCGCATGCCGTCGGGTCTGGTCATGCGTCCCAGCACATGGGCGCAGTTGACCCATGTCGAGACGCCGTGGAGTTTGTGCGCGCCGTGCGGAGAGTGATCGAACCCGATGTCGGCGGCGATCTTCTCGGTGATCGTGTCGGCGACCTCGGTGTCTCCCATCTCGCGCGCGGCGATGAGCAGATTTGCCCACGCCCATCCATCACCGGGCCGATAGGACCCGACGTCGAGGTGGTCGACGGGCGTTGTCCGCAGTCCGATGCGCGTCGAGCGGTCGCGAATGCGTGTCCGACGCAGTGTGTCCCAGGTGTCGTGCGCGAGATCCGGCGTCAAGGCGTTGAGCCAGTAGGTCATCACGGCGTCGTTGGCGATCATCGGTGGGAAGACCAGGCCGAGCGGCCCGCGTCCGAAGACAAAGCGTCCGTCGCGACGCCGGAACTTGTTGTCGAACAACGATTGCCGCATCTTTTCAGGCAGATCGCCGGCGAGATCGCGGTGGTGGAGCCGGTCGTAGGCACACAGTCCCACCATCGCGACGGCGTTGCACATCGGGTAGATCAGGTGCGGCTCACACGGATACAACGTCTGACGACTCTGCCGCATGTTGCGCGCGATGGCCTCGGCGATCGGGGCGTAACCATAGTGAAACGACTTCTCGGTGCTCCACCGCAGTTCCAGGCTTCCCGGATCGTCGAATTCTCCGGTGCCGTTGAGGCTTTCGTAGAGCGCGAGCATCGCGGCGAAGAAGCCCGTGTACATCACGTTGCCGAAGGTCATGGGATCGGGATTCCATCGAAGGTATCCCGCCAGTTGCTCGGTGGCCCAGTACCCCCATACGCGTTTGTCGCACATCTTACGAATGAGATTGGCCTGCGCCTCCGCGAGATAGCCGCCGAATGCCGGTGTGCGCGTGTACTGCGCCATCGACAACGCGTACCCGGCATAACTGAGTTGGTAGCGCAGCGCGCTGCCGCCGATCTGCTCGAGCCGGGTGAAGCCGGTGAAATCGTCTATCGGCTGGAGCGCGAGATCGAGCAGGTACCGCAGCGACGCGAGATCGTCGGCGGACGACTCGGTGACCGCGACCGGCGCGATGCCCGTGCTCACGCCGACCCGACCGGCGTGCGTGCGCGCATGACCGACGCTGCGGCGAGTACTGCGATGAACCCGGACATGAGGACTCCCAACAGGATTGAAGTGATGACGAGGTGCACGGTTGTCGAGCGGAGTTGATACAGGTCGACCAGACGGGTGTCGATTTCGACGACGGTCAACAATGCGCCCGCGATCCCGATCGCCATGACACCGAGCGCCCCGACCCCACGGATGCGCTGCGGCCACCGGAGACCGACGAACGCCGCTGCACCCATGACGGCGACGGTGAGCATTGCCACACCCGAGCAGTGGATCAGCCACACCCAGCCGGGTGCGCTGGTGCGGGCGAGTCCACTGGCCATGAGCGCCACGGTCACGGGCAGCGAAGCGGCCACGCCCGTCGCGATCGCTTGCATCACCGACGGGACCGCAGTGTGGAGTGTGGGGCGACTGTGCAGCGCGGGGCGACCAAGCAGTGCGGGGCCGGCCCTGGGCGGCCGCTCGCAGAGGGCGTCGACAAGGGCCGCGAGATCGGTGTCGTCCGGGGTGCTGCGCACCGCAGTCGGCGCGAAGCCGCCGTCGTCTCGGACGGCGCGCCACGGCATGAAGCGTGAGCCGGCTCCCAGCACGATCACCATCACCAGGCAACACAGCATCGCAGCCTCCTCTCCCGGACGATGGCCGGTGGCCTCGAATCTGTTGGAACAATATATTAAATATGTCTCTACGTTCGTGGAATGCGCCGACGCGCTCGCCAACGTATTCGTGTATGGCATTTTGACAATAATTGTCATCAACGGCTTAGCTGTGCGGCGTGCTCATACAACGGACAAAACTGACATTTTCCGTGGCCGCGCTCACGGCGGTGACCGCAACGCTCGTCGCGTGTGGCTCTGATGGCGGCGGTGACACCTCGGCGACGAGCAGTGCGGCGTCGGGATCGCCGGTCGAACAAGGCAGTGCCACACCGAGACTCGCACTGAGCTACGACGGCGGTGTGCTGGTCTACGACGCCGAGACCTTGAAGCAGGTCGGGGATTTCCCCGTCGAGGGGTTCACCCGACTCAACAGCGCCGACAATGGCCGCAATGTCTTCATCAGCGAGTCCGACGGGTTCCGCGTTCTCGACATGGGCACCTGGACCCGCAAGCACGGCGACCACGGCCATCACTACACGACATCGCCGGTACTCACCGACATGCGATTCGGCGGTGCCGAACCCGGTCACGTCGTGTCCTTCGAGGACCGCCTCACCCTCTTTTCCGACGGTACCGGCGAGGTGAACATCGTCGAACCCGTCGAACTGGCACAAGGGAATGCCGCGTCGACGACCTACCGCACACCCGAGCCGCATCACGGGGTCGCGGTGTCGCGCGGCGACGGCACCCTGGTGGTCACCGTCGGCAACGAGGACACCCGCTCGGGCATCGCGATCCTGGACAAGTCCCGCAACGAGATCGCCCGCAACGATCAATGCCCGGGCATTCACGGTGAGGCCGAGGCCGCCGGGGGAGTACTCACCTTCGGCTGCCAGAACGGCATACTCATCGTGCGCGGCAACGAGATCCAGAAGGTGTCAAGTCCTGATCCGTACGGCCGCATCGGCAACCAGGCCGGCGCGGCCGAGTCCCCGATCGTGCTAGGCGACTACAAGACCGACAAGGACGCCGAGCTCGAACGCCCGAATCGTTTCACCCTCACCGATACTCGGACCGGAACCCTGCGCCTCGTGGACTTCCCGGCCAGCTATAGCTTCCGGTCGATCGAGCGCGGCCCCAACGGGCAGGCGGTGATCCTCGGTACGGACGGCGCACTGCACGTCTACGAGCCCGTGTCGGCCACCGAGACGGCGAGCATCCCGGTCATCGCGGCCTGGTCCGAACCCGACGAATGGCAGTCGCCGATGCCGAATCTGTTCGTCCAGGGTGACCGGGCCTACGTCAGCGACCCCGCGACGAAAACCCTGTATGCCGTTGACCTGTCCACAGCGAAGGTGGCGAACAAGGCGACCCTTCCGGCACAGACGATCGAGCTGACCGGCGTCACCGGCTGACGGTGAGGTGGTCCGGATCACGGTCCCGTGGGCGCGTTTGCCACACTGGGACCGTGATCCGAGTGGGGCTGACCGGCGGCATCGGGGCCGGGAAATCGACAGTGGCCAAGACGTTCATCGAGCGCGGCGGTTTTCACATCGACGCCGACAAGATCGCCCGGGAAGTCGTCGAACCGGGCACTCCGGGCCTCGCGCAGCTCGTCGAGGCGTTCGGCGAGGACATCCTGGCCGGTGACGGGTCGCTGGACCGCCCCGCGCTCGCGGCGAAGGCGTTCGTCGACGACGAGAGTCGCTCCACCCTGAATTCGATCACCCACCCGCTCGTCGGGGCGCGCACCCAGGAGCTGCTGGAGGCCGCGCCCGACGACGCGATCGTGATCCAGGACATCCCATTGCTGGTCGAGGGCAACATGGCCCCGTTCTTCCATCTGGTGATCATCGTGCACGCCGACGCCGAGGAACGAGTGCGTCGGCTCGTCGAGCTGCGCGGAATGCCGGAATCCGACGCTCGTGCACGCATCGCCGCCCAAGCCGACGACGACCAGCGCCGGGCGGTCGCCGACGTCTGGCTCGACAATTCGGGCAGCCCGGAGGCGCTCGCGGCCTCCTCGGTGCGGGTGTGGGAGCGCCGACTCGTGCCGTTCGAGACCAATGTGCGTACCCGTACTCCGGCCGTGATGGACGCCGAACTCATTGCGGCCGAACCCAACTCCTCGACACTGCCCACGCGCATCACCCAACGGTTGTGGGCGTTGGCGGGCGCGAACGCCACGGCCATCGATGCTGCGGCAAGCGGCGGCGCCGATCCGGGGTTCGTGATCACTGCGCGCGACGCCGACGCGTCGGGCGCACTCGCCGACGCGCTTCCGCCGGGGGGATTCGCACCGATCGGAGACGGCCGGTTCGGGTCTGCCGACCCCGGTCGGCCCGCGACGGTGGGTATCCGAACGGCCGGCTGAACGGAATCCTCGACCGGTCGGCGTAGTCTCGCAACAATGTTGCGCGACAACCGATCCCAGTCGCCGGGTATGCCGGTTTCGCGACGTGGGCTACTCGCTGCGGTCGGCCTCGGCGCAGGCGCCGCGGCGATCGCGGGCTGCGCCACGACACCCGACACGTCGGGCAGCGAGGTGACCGCCGCCGCGACGGCGAGATCGACGCCATCGACCTCGCCTGGCGCACCGCTGGTGATGATCGTTCGGCACGCGGAGAAACCGGCGGCGGACACGCACGGCGTCACCGAGTCCGGGGCCAGGGACTCCGCGTCGCTGACGGTCACCGGATGGACTCGCGCAGGCGGGCTCGTCGCCCTGTTCGGTGCCGACGGCCAGCCGCCGCGCGAAGGTCTGGTCACCCCGGATCGGATCGTCGCGTCGGCCGGTGGAGGCGGCGCGAGCCGTCGGCCACTGCAGACGATCACTCCACTCGCCGCGCGGCTGGGCGTCGAGCCGGTCACCCGATTCACCCAGGACGACCTGAGCGGTGCGGCCGCCTTCGTGCGTGGGCAGACCGGGGTGACGCTGATCAGCTGGGAGCACCACCGAATCCGTGGCCTGATCCAGGAGTTCGGAAAGGTCACCCCGAGCCCACGCGACTGGCCCGACGACCGGTTCGACATGGTCTGGCTGCTCCGACCGAGCGAGACCGGCTGGGCACTCGACGAGATGGCGCAGTTGCTCCTGCACGGCGACCGAACGGTCTGAGCAGGACTCAGGGACGATCCAGCCAGAACACTCGCCCGCCGACCGCGGCGTCGAGCCATGCGTCGACGTCATGGCCGTGCTCGGCGGCACCGGCGAGGGCTCGCGTGGCGATCCCCACGGCGGCCACGCAGTCATCGGTGGTCAGCAACCCGGCGCGATGTGCAGCGAAGAGCTCGTCGACGTCGATCAGCTCCAAGGGGGTTCCGGGGACATCGACGAGATCGAGATACCAGTCCACCGAATGCCAGCGGCCTTCGCCGTCGGGGCCGTCGAAAGCACCCACGTCCAGATAGAGTCGCTGACCCGTGCGATGTCCCTCCACGAAATGGAAGATGTTCGCACGGAGCCCGAGCGCGGGGAGCAGCCACGACTCGAGGTGATCGAACCGCGGATGGTCTGCGGTCCGTGACATGTACAACCCGAAATCGGTGACCTCGTACCGTTCGACCGGCCGCACGAAACCCTTGTTGTCGGTGTTGGTCATCGCCGGCACGTCGAAGGTCTCGCGTTTGGGCGGATGGAGGTGCTCGTGAGACGGGACCTCGTGTGACGGGAGACCGGCCGAGTCGGACATGCACCGACCCTAACCGTGCCCGCACCGCTCGATCGCATGGAACACACTTGTCGTAGGGCGCGTTTACCCTGGCGTCATGGCCTTTGCAGCAGAGCGACCGGTGATCGCGCACTCCGAGTACCGCCCGATCGGCGAGATCGAACGCACCGAGGGCCACTTCGAGGTGGTCAGCGAGTACGAGCCCGCCGGTGACCAACCGGCAGCCATCGACGATCTGGAGAAACGGATCGCCGCAGGCGAGAAGGACATCGTGCTACTCGGCGCCACCGGTACCGGCAAGTCGGCGACGACCGCGTGGCTCATCGAGCGGGTCCAGCGTCCGACCCTGGTGATGGCGCCCAACAAGACCCTCGCCGCGCAGCTGGCCAACGAACTGCGCGAGATGCTCCCCAACAACGCCGTCGAGTACTTCGTGTCGTACTACGACTACTACCAACCCGAGGCGTACATCGCGCAGACCGACACCTACATCGAGAAGGACTCGTCGATCAACGACGACGTCGAACGTCTGCGGCACTCGGCCACCTCGAACCTGCTGTCGCGCCGGGACGTGGTGGTGGTCGCGTCGGTGTCGTGCATCTACGGTCTCGGTACCCCCCAGTCCTACCTCGATCGGTCGGTGGAGATCGCCGTCGGCGACGAGATCGATCGGGACGCATTGCTACGGCTGCTCGTCGACGTGCAGTACGCGCGCAACGACACCGCATTCACGCGCGGCACCTTCCGCGTTCGCGGCGACACCGTCGAGATCATCCCCTCCTACGAGGAGCTCGCCGTACGGATCGAGTTCTTCGGCGACGAGGTCGAGTCGTTGTACTACCTGCACCCGCTCACCGGAGACGTTGTGCGGCAGGTGGATTCACTGCGCATCTTCCCGGCGACCCACTACGTCGCGGGACCGGACCGCATGGAGAGGGCGATGAAGAGCATCGAGGACGAGCTCGAGGAGCGCCTCTCGGAGCTCGAACGCAAGGGCAAACTCCTCGAGGCACAGCGGCTGCGCATGCGCACCACCTACGACCTGGAGATGATGCGCCAGGTGGGGTTCTGCTCGGGCATCGAGAACTACTCGCGCCACATCGACGGCCGCGGCGCGGGTACCGCGCCGGCGACACTCATCGACTATTTCCCCGAGGATTTCCTCCTGGTGATCGACGAGTCCCACGTCACGGTCCCGCAGATCGGCGGCATGTACGAGGGTGACATGTCCCGCAAGCGAAACCTCGTCGAGTACGGTTTCCGGCTGCCGTCGGCGGTCGACAACCGGCCCCTGACCTGGGACGAGTTCGTCGACCGCATCGGGCAGACCGTCTACCTGTCGGCAACCCCGGGTCCCTACGAGCTCGGCCAGTCCAACGGTGAGTTCGTCGAGCAGGTGATCCGACCGACCGGACTGGTCGACCCGGAGATCGTGGTGAAACCGACCAAGGGCCAGATCGACGATCTGGTGCACGAGATCCGGGAACGCACCGACCGCGACGAGCGTGTACTGGTGACGACCCTGACCAAGAAGATGTCCGAGGACCTCACCGACTACCTGCTCGAACTCGGAATCCGTGTGCGGTACCTGCATTCCGAGGTCGACACCTTGCGGCGCGTCGAGCTACTCCGACAACTGCGTTCGGGTGACTTCGACGTCCTGGTGGGCATCAACCTCCTGCGCGAGGGACTCGACCTGCCCGAGGTATCGCTGGTGGCGATCCTCGACGCGGACAAAGAGGGATTCCTGCGCTCGACGACCTCGCTGATCCAGACCATCGGCCGTGCCGCGCGCAACGTCTCGGGTCAGGTCCACATGTATGCCGACAAGATCACCGACTCGATGCGCAACGCCATCGACGAGACCGAACGCCGACGGGCAAAACAGATCGCCTACAACAAAGAGCGCGGGATCGATCCGCAGCCGCTGCGCAAGAAGATCGCCGACATCCTCGATCAGGTGTACCGGGAAGCCGAGGACACCTCGGCGGCGGTGGTCGGGTCCGGCCGCAGCGCCAGCCGTGGCCGACGTGCGCAGGGCGAGATGTCCGGTGCCAAGGCCGCCAGCGCCGGTGTGATCGAGAAGCGTGATGTGTCGGCGATGCCGAGAGCCGAACTGGCCGATCTGGTTTCGCAGCTGACCGACCAGATGATGGCTGCCGCACGCGACCTGCAGTTCGAACTCGCCGGCCGCCTGCGTGACGAGATCGCCGACCTGAAGAAGGAGTTGCGAGGTATGGACGCCGCCGGTATCAAGTAACGCAGACGGGCGTGCCTCGCCCGATCGTGGGACAAATCGCCCCGCGGCGCACTAGCCTGCACACCCAGGGCTCCCTAAAGTGTGGGGGATGGTTGCGCCCGCGAAGTGCGGGGCCGAACACGTAGTGGAGGTACGAATGAGCGCATATACCACGGTGGTTGTCGGAACCGATGGCTCGGAGTCATCGATGGCGGCGGTCGATCGCGCCGGAGCGATCGCCGGAGAGTCGGCAAAACTGGTGATCGCATGCGCATATTTCCCCAACGACCGTTCCGCCGGTGAGGTGGCCGACGTGCTGAAGGACGAGGCCTACCAGGTCACCGGCTCCTCGCCGACCGAGGAGATCCTCCGTCGGGCCAAGGAACGGGCGACCAAGGCCGGGGCCACCCAGATCGTGCAGCGCGCGGTCAAGGGCGCACCGGTCGACGCGCTGCTGCAGCTCGTCACCGACGTCCAGGCCGATCTCCTTGTGGTCGGAAACCGAGGACTCAACTCGATCGCCGGCCGCCTGCTCGGTTCGGTGCCCGCCGACGCCGCACGCAAGTCCACCTCGGATGTCTTGATCGTCCACACCACCTAGAGAGCATCTCCTCACAGCCGACAGGGCGCCCCGCTCAGCGGGGCGCCCTGTCGGTTTCCGATGGTGTGGCGGTTGTTCGTGTCCGGGCTCAGGCCGACGGTAGATCTGCGAGCTCCGCGGGCAGGTCCCGGCTGTGAATGACGATCAGCCGCTGCGTGCTTCGCGTCAGCGCCACATACAGGTCGCTGAAGCCCCGGGGCGACTGATCGACGAGCTCGGCCGGCTCGACGACGATGGTGGTGTCGAACTCGAGTCCCTTGCACGTGGTGACCGTATGTAACCGTGGCCGCGGGTCGGCGACCTCCCCGGATGCGTCGGTGCCGGCCTCCGGTGCCTCGGTGACATTGTCGAGTGCCTCGGCGACATTCTCGAGTGCCTCGGCGACCATCGGATGGACCGCATCGGGCACGACGATGCCGGTCAGACCGGTCAGCTCGGGTGCGGTGGCCGCTTCGAGGATGGTCGCGGCCAGGCCACGCGGCTCGGTGCGGATGGCCACGGGCTCGATTCCGTTCCTGCGCAACGACGTCGGGGCGGTGGCCCCCGGATCGACCCGGCTCAGCACGCGCGCCGCGTAGGTCATGATCTCGGCGGGCGTGCGGTAATTTACGGTCAGTTCCCGCAGCTGCCAGCGGTTGGCGACATACGGTGTGAGTACCTCACTCCACGAGGTGGTGCCGGCCAAGTCCCCGGTCTGAGCGGTGTCGCCGATGATCGTCATCCACCGGTTGGGTATGCGTCGCATCACCATTCGCCACGCCATCGCGGAGAGTTCCTGCGCCTCGTCGACGATCACATGGCCGAACGTCCACGTCCGGTCCCCGTACGCACGTTCCGCGGTGGTCGCGCGACTGGTGTGGGTCTGACGTGCCGCGAGCTGTTCGGCGTCGATCAGGTCATAGGCCATGAGGATCTCGGGGTCCAGCTCGTCCTCGAGATCCTGTGGCGCAGAACCGGTGAGGATATCCAGGGCGTCCTGGGCCTCGGCGAGTTGACGGCGCCACTGCTCCTTCTCCCGCGCCTGGGCCTCGGCGGTGCCGTACCCGATCAGCTCGGCGAGCTCATCGAGCAACGGGACATCGGCGGGGGTGAGATCGGACGCGTCCTCGGCGGGGCTTCGATGCAGGGCGGCACGCTCCTCGTCGCTCCACCCGGGCGTGCACTTGCGCAGGGCGGCTTTGTCCGCGAAGAGATCTCGCAGCACGTCCTGCGGGGTCAGGGTCGGCCAGAAGTCGAGCAGTGTCGCCCGGATGTCGGTGTCACGGGACATATCGGCACGGATGTCGGCGATATCGGAGGAACTGAGCATCTGGGAACCGTCGAGCAGGCTCGAGCCGATCGCCCTGGCATGGCGCGCCGCCAGAGCGTCGAGCGCGGAGCGCAAGAACACCGACTGTGCCTGGTTGTGGGCGCGTCGGGAGGACCGTGCCTTCCCGCGGGCGGCCTTGATCAGCTCGCTGTCGATCTCGACCGTGTAACCCTCGAAGGTGACCGGGATCGAGGTGCGCGGCAAGGACTCCCGGGCACGCACCGCACGTTTGAGGACGTCGAGCATCGCAAGTCTGCCCTTCACCTCACGAGTGGTCCGCGGTTCGTCGGCGCGGGCATGGACGTCCGGGAACAACTCGCCGATGGTCGCGAGCAACACGCCCGACTCGCCCAGGGATGGCAGCACCTGGCCGATGTAGTCCAAGAAGTCACTGTTCGGCCCGATGATGAGAATGCCGCTCCGCGAAAGGATCTCACGATGGGTGTAGAGCAGATACGCCGCGCGGTGCAGGGCCACGGCGGTCTTGCCGGTACCCGGGCCACCTTGGATCACGGTCACCCCGCGATGGGTGGAACGGATGATGAGGTCCTGTTCGCGCTGGATCGTCTCGACGATGTCGGTCATCTCACCGGTGCGTGCGGTGTTCAACGCGGCGACGAGCGCCGACTCGTTGACGACATCGCCATGACCGAAATCCTCGGCGGACGCATCGCCGGCGGTCAGGAGCTCGTCGTTGACCGCCTGCACCGAGCGATTTCGGGTGCGGATGTGCCGGCGCCGGGCGACGTCCTCCGGTGCGGCGGGCGTGGCGAGGTAGAACGCCCGTGATAGTGGTGCCCGCCAGTCGAGGAGCAGCGTGGTGTCGGCGTCATCGTCGTCGAGAATCCCGATCCGGCCGATCCGCCGGGTCTCGCCATCCTCCAGATCGAGTCTGCCGAAATACAGATTGTGTTCGGCGGCATCGAATTTGGTGAGATCGTCGACGTACATCCGCTCGTAGGACTCGCGTTCGGACTGCGCCTGCGGCGTCCCGCCGGACTCGCGCAGGGTCGCTGCGAGGCGCTTGCGGGTGGTGGCGCGCATGCGGTCGAGACGTGCGTAGACCAGATCGAGGTGTGTCTGCTCCTCGACGGTTCGGGGGTCGTCGGTGCGTGCGGGTGACGAACTCATCGGGCCTCCGCGCAGTCGGTGAGGCCGGCGTCCTGCACGAGGCGTGCCGCGCGGATGCCCGCGACGAGCCGCGCGGCCCGGTGGGTATCCGCCAGCTCGGCGCATGACTCTGCCGCGTCGGTGGACAGGCTCAGATGAAGGCGTCGGTCCAGCCAGCCGAAGACATCGGCCTGGGAGCCGAAGGGCGCCAACGAGTCCGGGCTGTCGCCGAGCACCCCGTGCCGGGAGACGTACAGGCAGAAGGTCGCGGGGAGCTGGAAACCCATGGATGGTGCCGGCCCATCGGGGCGCAGGGAAAGTGACGTCGAGCTCACGGTCATTCGATGGTAGTTGGGTTCGGTGGAGTCGAGTGCCGCGAGGTGTGCCGGCTCGAGCCATGCGGCGGTGGTGGCCAGTCGGGCGCCTGGTCGGCGATAGGGGGCAGCGGGGATGTAGCCGCGTCGGGCGACGTGCGCCGAGTGGGTGACGTCGAGGTCGGCCACCCACACCCGCACGACTCTGTCCAGGAGGTCGGCGGTGTCGAGTCCTGCATCGACGAACTTGCGGCGCAGCACTTCTGGCGAGGTGTTGGAACCGACGGCGACCACGAGGGTGGCCACTCCCGACGTCGTCGGAGGACATACCGACGACGTCGGGACGACGAGCTCGTCGCACCAGGGGTAGAGATGAGGATCGAGGCTCCCCGTGACGGTGGGGGATCGATGCCGGGGCGGCAGGGTCAGGACACGGCCTTTCGCCAGCGGCGACGGCCGGCCTCCGCCTTGTCCTGTGCGGTCGCGGCCAGCGACTTGGCCGAATCCGCCAACTCCGGTGCGCGGTCACCGATGAGCTCGGCGACCTCGGCGGAGCGGTCGCCGATCTTC
>NZ_BAEI01000103.1 GCF_000241325.1 Gordonia polyisoprenivorans NBRC 16320 = JCM 10675
GGTCTGCGCAATCAGATCGGCCAGAGACGCTTTGATGATCAGGTGCGGCGGTAGGCCGCGATGGGATTGGGGGCCGAGACCGACATCCAGTCCGGCGCGCAGGACTGCTTCCAACGCGTCGTGGTTGCGTTGGACTTGGTCGCGGTGATCGCGGGCTGCGGCAGCCGCCAACGCGTCGGGATCAGCGTCTTCGCGACTCCCGGTGGGGGAATCCGGGTCGGCGGGGTTGTTCATTCCGGGGGCCGCCCACGCGGCGAGTACTGCTTCGAGGTGCGCGGTGAGGGTGGGGGTCATCTGCCCGGACAACCCACTCATTTTCTGCGCGTCTTGCCGGCCGATGCGGATCTGGCGGCGGCGTTGCCGATCCGAATCGTCGGTCAGGTGGCCGTCGGGGTCGAGGTGCGCCAACACCCGTGCCCCCAAAATCCGGAGGTCGGACGGGGTGTGGGTGCGGGCGTAGCGGGCCATCGTGGCGTCGGCCGACATTTTCTCGTCGAACGGCACTGCCGCCGGGATACGGTCCAGCACGTCGATCACCACCGCCGCATGCGACGAGCCGGCCGCCCCAGACGCCATCGCTTCGGCCAACGCCGGATACTTGGGGGCGGCGACCTCACCGGTAAAGGTGTGGAAGGTGGCGGTCGCTTTCAGTTGTTTCCACCGCCGCCACGGTTCCGACACACGCAACAAGCCGATCATGGCGTCGGTGGTGGACCCGAACCCGTATTCGCGGGCCAGATGCCGGTCGGAGAATTCCAC
>NZ_BAEI01000102.1 GCF_000241325.1 Gordonia polyisoprenivorans NBRC 16320 = JCM 10675
AATATTCTCTAGGTCAAGAGGATTGGGTAGCGTCTTGATCAGGTGGGTGCCGTTGGTCGCGTGGATCAACTCGCCGTCGATCCGCAGGGTGACCCGGCTGCCGGCCGTCACGACGCCGAGGGCGAGTTCATGTCCACGAACAATGACGATGCCGTCGCGGTTCGCGGTCCGGTCGATCTCGATAGCTCGCGGCCGATGGGTGGCGGTGGAGGTGTCGAACGCGGCTTGCGCCGGTCTGGGCCGGCCCGGGCGGGTGCCGCGGGCGCGGAGTCGTTGCAGGTCTGCGGTGGTCAGCTTCGACCGGACCGTCTTGATCACGATGTCGTCGCAGATGATGTACACGCTCGACAGGTCAGCCCACATCACGACACTGCGCTGCGCATAGTTTCTTTCCGACCCACACCTGTTGCACACCGGCAATAGTCACTACACCGGACGGCGGCACGACAGTGTCGAACTCAATGGCGGAACTCGACTGATCGGCCACGGTTGGAGCTGGCCGAACGACTTCGGCTTCCGGTCGGATCTCGGCACCAACAGGCTTGCTGGGCATGGTGTCGGGATCGGTGCTGCGACTGCGGAACACGCTGGCAGGGGTGGCCATGTTCAGCGACTGATGCGGTCTGCAGGTGTTGTAGGCGTGGACCCATTCGTCGATAG
>NZ_BAEI01000101.1 GCF_000241325.1 Gordonia polyisoprenivorans NBRC 16320 = JCM 10675
GCTCGTCGAGTGGACCAGGCCACTCGCGACGTGCTGCGCAACCAGTAGTTCCGATCGTTCGCCGATACGCCAAATGCGCAGGCGAAAAGAGTCGGGACGAAGAAAACCCGCCGGGGTTCCGGCGGGCTTCTCGTGGTGCGCGATACAAGGATTGAACTTGTGACCTCTTCCGTGTCAGGGAAGCGCTCTCCCACTGAGCTAATCGCGCGGGATATGAAATTGGTGGTGGAGGTGGCGACGGGAATCGAACCCGTGTGCACGGCTTTGCAGGCCGTTGCCTCACCACTCGGCCACACCACCAGAGGCGAGTCGACTCGCA
>NZ_BAEI01000100.1 GCF_000241325.1 Gordonia polyisoprenivorans NBRC 16320 = JCM 10675
GGGGTGGTCTGAGGACCGGATTCCGGACCGGGGCCGTGAGTGTGTGGCCGAGCGTCGGTGGGCGTCGGGGTTCACGGCCCCGAAGTGCGTTGTCCTTTCAGTCGGTGGTCAGGTTGGCCAGCGGGTCAGCCGGGGTTGGGAAGTGCTGCGAGTCGGGTGAGTCCGTCGAGTAGCAACTGGAGGTGGGGTGCGGTGGCGGCGAGTTTGAGTCGGGTCCGTCGCGCGTGACGGGTCAGTCGGGCGGCGATCGAAAAGATTTGTAGTCGTAGCCGTTTGGGTTCCCACCGTCGGGCTGGGGTGGTGTCGAAGGCGAGCATCTGTGTCCAGGCGATCACCTCGCACGCGAGCGCGATGATGGCACACCAGATGCGGTTCTGATCGAACCCGTGTAGCGGAAGGTTCGTCAGTCCGCAGTCTTTGGCGGTGCGGATGCGGTCCTCACAACGCGCCCGCCGCCGGTGGCGCAGTTCGAGCTCGGCCAGCTGGCCGCGGGGTGTGTTGGTGGCGAACGCGGTCAGTCGCATGCCGTCGGAGTCGGTGAACCGCAACTGCGCCCCCGGATGCGGGCGCTCCTTCCTGACGATCACCCGCATGCCCTCGGGCCAGCCCGAAAGATCCAGCATGCCCGTCAATTCCGCCACCCACGCCCCGTCGCGTTCGACCCCGTCGGCGTCGTAGGCCGGCGTCCACGCCTGCGGCGACAGTCGGTCGATGATCTCGGCGATGGTGTCGGTGAGTCCGAATCCGACCGAGTAGGCCAGCCGCCGTCTGGTCAGATAGTCGAGGAATTCGTGGGTACCGCCGGCCGAATCGGTACGGATCAACACGGCTTTGCCCACCCGGTAACCATCGATGCCGGGTACTTGGGCCAGGGCCTGCTCGACGAC
>NZ_BAEI01000099.1 GCF_000241325.1 Gordonia polyisoprenivorans NBRC 16320 = JCM 10675
GGTTGTGGGTGTGTGTTGTTTGAGAAGTGCATAGTGGATGCGAGCATCTTTATTTTTGCAATGCATATCGAATCAATGTTTTTGGTTTGTGTGTTTTGTTCGAGTTGAAAGAAATGTTTGTAAGGCGAATGGCTAAACTGGTGGGCGGCTCCGTTGTTTTGGGGGCGTCTGTGGGTTT
>NZ_BAEI01000098.1 GCF_000241325.1 Gordonia polyisoprenivorans NBRC 16320 = JCM 10675
AGAGTACTTCGGCGCGGTGTCTGAGGCCAACGCCGCCCGCACCGTGTTACGGGCCACCCCCAACCGGCGCGCGATCTCCTTGATCGGCACACCCTCACTGCGATGCAAACGGCGGATCTCCGCCCACTGCTCCACTGAAATCACCCTCCTAACAAGACGGGGGTCAAAATTCACCCGTCGTCAGGGGGTCAGTTTTCAGGCGCCGTCAACA
>NZ_BAEI01000097.1 GCF_000241325.1 Gordonia polyisoprenivorans NBRC 16320 = JCM 10675
CACCACCACACCACCGGCACCGATGCCACCGGCGTTTCTACGTGGCCCGCACGCCTTCACCGGCGACCTCGACACCGCAGCCAACCAGTAAGACCACTCCAAACACATTCACTAACAACATTTTTCACAAAGGACCCATTCTGATGAGCATTCATGACCCCAGCCTGCGAGCCGCGCTGAAAACGTTGAAGTTGACCGGCATGCTCGACACCCTCGACGCCCGTCTGGCCCAAACCCACGCCGGCGAACTGGGTCACCTTGAATTCCTGCAGGTGCTATGCGAAGACGAGATCGCCCGCCGCGAGACCGCCGCCCTCGCGCGGCGCGTACGCCGCGCCCGCTTCGAACAATCAGCCACCTTCGATGACTTCGACTTCACCGCCAACCCGAAACTGCCCGCCGCGATGCTGCGTGACCTCCTCGCGCTGCGCTGGCTCGACGCCGGTGAATCAGTCATCCTCTACGGACCCGTCGGAGTAGGCAAAACCCATGTGGCACAAGCACTCGGCCACCAAGTCGCGTTACGCGGACACGACATCCGATTCGTCAAATGCGCCCGCATGCTCGCCGACCTCGCCGGCGGCCACGCCGATCGCACCATCGGGCAACGCATGCGCGAATACACCCGGCCCACCGTCCTGATCATCGACGACTTCGCCATGCGCGAGCACACCACCACCGGCTCCGACGACCTCTACGACCTCGTCTCCGACCGCGCCATCGCCGGCAAGCCAGTCATCCTCACCAGCAACCGCGCGCCCAAAGACTGGTACCCACTGTTCCCCAACCCGGTCGTCGCCGAATCACTGCTCGACCGACTCATCAACACCAGCCACCAGATCCTCATGGACGGTCCCTCCTACCGACCACGCAAGCGCCCCGGACGGACACCGAAAAACAGCTGACCAGTCCTCGCAGCTACGCTCAACCCAGCACACCCAAACATGGGGAAATCCGTGACGGACACCCCTGAGGAATTACGCGACCGTCGACAAGTATGAAACATGTTGGGCAACAACACTATCGACGACACCAACGACGGAGAGTAGGGACGGCGACGACCTCCAGCCTGACCCCGACTCCGACGCTGCCGATCGAGGTCGAAGCGTTGATGAAACAACTCCGGCTACCGCGCCCACGCGATCGCCGCCGACGTACACGCCACCGCCCGCGCCCGACGGTTGAGTTGACCTGCTCCGCTCAACCCGTGACGGCCGAGAGCGCCGCGGGCTACGACCCCGCCATGCGCTCCAACCAATCGCCGAGCAGCGCGAAGACGGCAGCCGATCGGTCGAGATGAACGTTGTGCCCGCCGGCGTCGAACACGGCGAAAGTGGCGCGCGGATAGTGCTCGATCCTGGCCCACGCATCGTCGTAGCCGACAACCTGATCCTGCCGCGCCGTGATGAACAGCGACGGCTGAGTGAACGGCGCAGGAGACGCATCCTCGGGCTCAGCCGACAGCGCATAACGCTCAGAGATGCGATCCAATGCCTGCTGGTCTGCCGCAGCGAGCCCGGGGTGCGCATACTCCAGGAAGGCCTGCGCGTTCTCGCGAGTGTGAACCACGGCCATCTCGGCATACTCGGACCCCACGTCACCGAGTTCGCGCAGCACCGCTGCATCCTCCGACAAGACCGTCCGCTCAGGCACCGTCCGCTGGGAATGGTCCGCTACGAAGACGGCAGCAATGGTCGCCAACCCGAGCACACGGGATCGGAAGTCGTGTGCCAGTCGACGGGCCAGCATTCCACCGAACGAGTTCCCGAGCACCGCGAACGGCTCGTCACCAATCCGGTCACGAATCTCAGCCGTCACCGCGAGCACGACATCCTCCGCGCTCGACACGTCGCCGGCGGGACTCTCGCCGTGGCCCGGAAGGTCGAAGTACAGCCGCCGCCATCCGCCAGCAGCCTCGATCAACGGGTCCAGCGGCAACAGCAACCGATGATCAACAGAGAAACCATGCAACAGCACCAAAGGGACGCCCGACCCCCGCTCGACGACATGCATACCCCGACGGTAGAGGCCCGCAGCTGTCCCGCGTCAAGAGGACTGGCCGGACAGTGCTGACACGAGCTTGGAAACATCCGGATCTACTGACATTTCCACTGACACGAGCTTGGAAACTGACAATTTCTCGTGGAACCTACAACCGATAGCGGCAAGTAGTCAGCCCCTCGCCATATCCACGAACCTGCTCAAATGTAGTTGGTGCGCAACAGTAATCGTGGCGGTTGGACCATTGCGGTGCTTACCGACGATGATGTCGGCCTCGCCAGCGCGGGGGTCGTCGCGCTCGAATGCGTCGGGCCGATGAAGCAGGATGACCATGTCGGCGTCCTGCTCCAGGCTGTTGTGAACAGCGATGCCATCTGCGATGAAATTGTGGGTGCCTGGAACGGTTCCGTCGTAGACGTTTTGCACACCGACGGATTCGATCGAGACGATCTCGTCCCAGTACACGTCGTTGCTCACCGTGAGGTCGATGTCTGCACCATCGAGAAGCTCTGCGATCTCACTGAGGACTGAGCGATCGGCCACTGCGGTCCGCGACCGGGCAGCCGAGTCAAGGCTCGCCGGGACGAGTTCGAGAGCATCGAGAAGCTCGTGCATTCGCTTTGACGTCGTGACAGACCGGACATCGTCGGACTTGGACAAGGGCCGCGGCACGGCGAGACCCACGGTGGCTGCCAACTGCGAGAGCTGATCGTATCCGGTGACCTCAACGGTTCCGCTGGCGGTGATCACCGCGAACACACCCACACGTGCCAGGAGATACACCAAGTCCCGTGCGTGTTGAGCCGACTGGGCGGGCAATATCCACGCAACGTCAGTCATCCTAGCGCCGTTGACAATCAGGCCACGGAGCACCTCTGTCACCGAGTCGTCGGCGAGCCGGCGAACATCACCCTTCGGGTCCGCAGTCGATTCGCGGGGTTCGGGAACGTTCCGCGGAACGCCCAGCCGCTCGCCGACGCCGATCTCGGCCAACGGAATCCAGCCGTCGACGGTCATGAACGGATGATTCCCGGTCGCCTCGACCACGCGTCCCGATGCCATCCGCACGCGGAACACTTCCTTGCGTCCACTCGGGAACACCTTGACCATGGGCCTGGCAACCATGCGAAGGCGTTCGTCGAGCGACCACACGAGCGGTTGCTCTCCGGACTCCAACAACTCGCCGATGGTCACCTCGGACCCGTTGTCCGCACGAAGGATTCGCGTCGATGCGGGAAGACAACCCGATTCGCGCAGATCCGACACCTGCGGCTTCTTGTCGGTTCGCTGCTCGGGACCACGGTTCAGCTGGCTGATCGCGACCACCGGAACCTCGAGTTCCTTTGCGAGAAGCTTCAATTGACGGGAGAACTCCGAGACCTCTTGCTGACGTGACTCGACCTTCTTGCCGGAGGTCATCAGCTGCATGTAGTCCACCACAACGAGTTTCAGGTCGTTGCGCTGTTTGAGCCGTCGGGCTTTGGCGCGGATCTCCATCATGGTGAGGTTGGGTGAGTCATCAATGAACAGCGGCGCCTCGGAGATCTCACCCATACGTCGGGCCAGTCGGGTCCAGTCGTCGTCGGTCATCGAACCGCCGCGCATGTCACCGAGTTTCACCTTGGCCTCGGCCGAGAGTAGTCGCATGACGATCTCGACCTTGCTCATTTCCAGGGAGAACATGGCGCCGGTCATGTGGTGGTGAATTGAGCACGACCGCAGGAAGTCCATGGCGAGCGTTGAATTGTGGGTGGGTACCATCGCCTCACCGGCGAGGAACAGGTGATCATCGTTGTCGACCTGCACGCACCGCACCGGGACGCTGTCGACGGGACGCACCGCAACGATGCGCCGCACGCCTGCCGGGCGTCGGAGCTCCTTGTGCCGCAAGGCTTTGTGGTGAACGGTGAACACGTCGTCGTCGGCGTCGACGCGCAGCCACCCGGTGGCCGAACGACGGTAGGTGTAACCGAGCCCGGCGACGAGGTCGGCCACCACGGCCGTCATGTGCCGGGTGGCGGCGGGCACCGTGATCCAGCCGTCGTCGTCGACGGTCGCGCGTGCGTCCAGCAACCCGGCGAGCAGGGCGCGGCGCTGAGCGATGGACCCGCGCAGATACTCGTAGGGGATGCGCCCGCCGAGGTCGGCCATCAACGTCATCACGTCGACGGGCCCCTCGGCGTCGATGCGCATCCCGATCTCGGGATCATCGAAAGCCATGCCGGCCAACGCGGCGACGGTGTATGGCCCGTAGGCAAACCGCTTGCGCGGCAGTTCCAGTGGCTTGGTGTTGCGGATGAACGCGCTGCCGACGTGGGCACACATGCCCTCGGTGGTGACGACCTGACTGCTGCCGTCGACCTCGATGGCCCACTCGTGCCAGGCGTCGGCGAGGATGGTGTTGCCGTCGGCGAATTCGACCTCGTAGCAGGGCCGTTCGGTCATGACATCGGTCGCGGCCACGACAGTGGTGGGGCGGCCGTGGGCGTCGAGCAGTTTGTCGCCGACGGCGACGCGGCCCATCGTGGTCCAGCCCGTGGGCGTCGGTAGCGGTGTGTCCAGCGACAGCGCCTTGCCGACACCAGGACGTGCCGCCACGATGATCATCTGCCCCGGATGCAGTCCGTTGGTGAGCTTGTCGAGATCGGCGAAACCCGTTGGCACACCGAGTGACAGCCCGCCTCGCGAGGCGATCGAGTCGATCTCGTCCATCGTCGGCTGCAGGAGTTCCTCGAGGGGGACATAGTCCTCGGCGGTGCGGCGCTCTGTCACCTCGTACACCTCGGCCTGCGCGCGGTCGACGACCTCGGCGACGTCCTGGCCGTCAGCCCCGGAGTAGCCGAACTGCACGATGCGGGTCCCGGCCTCCACCAGTCGCCGCAGGATGGCCTTCTCGGCGACGATCTCGGCGTAGTAGCCGGCGTTCGCGGCGGTGGGCACCGTGGAGATGAGGGTGTGCAGATAGGGTGCACCGCCCACGCGGCGCAGCTCTCCGGCGCGTTCCAGCTCGGCGGCGACGGTCACGGCGTCGGCAGGCTCACCCTTGCCGTAGAGCTCGAGGATGGCGTCGTAGACGGCTTGATGTGCAGGCCGGTAGAAATCGGCCGGGCGGATCTTCTCGACGACGTCGGCGATCGCGTCCTTCGACAACAGCATGCCGCCGAGTACCGATTGCTCGGCGGCCATGTCCTGTGGCGGTTGGCGGCCGAACTCTTCGGTCGGGATCGGCGCTTCGTCGTCGAAACCCCCGGACCCCCCGCGTCCGGAATCACGCCGGGCGCCGTGCCCGCGATCATCGACAACCGCCACCGATGCCCCAACCTCTCGCGCCGATCACGGCAGATCCGCAACACGGATCCGCCCCTGCTCTCTCTGCCGTACTCAGTACCCGACGTACTCAATACCCGCGGCCACCGACAGAACCCGCGATCACGTCGCCGACACCGGTGCCGATTCACCCTGAGAGGTGACCCTAGGAGGAGACCGGCGCGCGTTCAAACGCGCCTGTGGACCGAGCTGTGCACCAATTGTGGACGCGTAGCGCGCGGCCTGTGGGTCGTCGGCGACGGCCTGTGGACAAGATGGGGAATGTTGACGCGATTTGTCCCATCACCACAGGTCAGACCATGTGCACGAATTCCACAGAGACGAGTTCTTTACTTCCTCGGCGTGTCGCTTGAATGTGGCGGCCGGGCGTGTTGCGAGTGACGGCAACCACTGGGCGTTTACCAGCTCGTGAACAGTCCGTGAGCCGGCGATGACACCGCGTTGGGACGCTCTCGAACCGCTCGGAGCGGAGCATCGGCCACGACGAGGATCAAACGCTCTCCCGCCTCCGCACGACTGTGATGCAATGAAGCCCGTGTCCAGGATTCGCACGTTCGGTACGTTCTCGCGCGCGCTCGCCACGGTCGGCGTTGCCGCGGCCTTAGCCGTCGTCGCGCCCGCCATGCTGGCATCGGATGCGTCGGCCGCTCCGCCGCCCCCGATGCCCGCAGAATTCGACCTGAGCCGCTACACCCCGGTGAGCCCCGACGCGTTCCGCTCGTTGGCCTACGAGGACAACGGGAGGTCGTTCTTCACCACCGGTCGCTACATGTGTCAGATCGGCCCGCAGTACCGCTACGTCGGCTGTGCGGGCAGCCCGGCCACCGCACCCGCCGACACCCCGACGTCGCAGACACTCGGCGCGACCATTGCCGGCGATCAGCAGGGGCCGTTCTGGGTGCGCACCAACTGGCCGTTCGCCCCGACCTATCGATTCGGCTCCACGACCGGGTTCCGCCCGCCGGTCCTGCACGTCGGGCAGCGGGTGACGATTGCAGGGGTCACCTGCACGGTGCCGACGCCGAACGAGGTCGCCTGCCGAACCGGTTCTCGCGCACTGATCTTCGCGCCCGGATGGCACAAGTTCTTCTATCCCGCATGGGATCAGTCACACGACGGCAATCCGGCGCCGCAGTATCTCCCTGCAGCGCTTCGGGGTTCGAGTCAACTGCCGGCGGCGCCTGTGGCGCCGGCGTGAGGTGCGTTGCAGCGCAAGGGTTACGCGGTCTCGAGGCTCGGCACCTGGGGCGCCTCGCACCTCGACCACCGATCAGAACGACCATCGATCGAATATCGACCGATACCCGACTTTCGATCAGAAAACGACCATCGATCGAAATGCACTTCGGCCCGCCGACCACGCATCATGTGCGTGATCGGCGGGCCGAAAGTTGTTGCGTGCGAGCCTGATCAGCCGGCGACGACGGCCAGCGACACGGTCGCGGCGACGTCGGGGTGCAGGTTCACCACGATCGGGAAGCTACCGGTGGCCTTGATGTGGCCCTTGGGCAGCTCCACGTTGCGCTTGTCGACGACGGGGCCGCCGGCCGAGCGGATGGCACCGGCGACGTCTGCGGCGGTGACCGAACCGAACAGCTTGCCCGAGTCGTGGGTCTTCACCGACAGCGAGACCTCGGAGAGGTTCTCGAGTGCCTGCTTGAGTTCGTTGGCATGCTCGAGGCCGCGGACCTCGCGGGCGGCCTGCGCCCGACGGATGGTCTCGACCTGCTTCTCGGCGCCACGGGTGGCCTTGATGGCCAGACCGCGGGGCAGCAGGTAGTTACGGCCATAGCCGTCCTTGACCTCGACGGAATCGCCGGCCTCACCGAGGTTTTCCACGGCAGCAGTCAGGATGAGCTTCATATCGTGTTCTCTCCCTTCGGCTTATCGGCTGGTCGAGGTGAACGGCAGAAGCGCCACCTCACGCGAGTTCTTGACGGCCACGGCGACGTCGCGCTGGTGCTGGACGCAGTTGCCGGTCACGCGACGCGAACGGATCTTGCCGCGGTCGGACAGGAAGCGGCGCAGCAGCGCGGTGTCCTTGTAGTCGATGGTGCTGGTGTTCTTGTCCTTGCAGAAGGAGCACGCCTTGGTCTTGGTGACCTTTTCGACGCGCACCTTCCGGCTGCTCTTTTGCTTAGCCATGTGATGCTCCAGTCAAAAATGTTTCTTAGAAAGGTGGTTCGTCGTCCCCGCCGCCGCCACCGAACGAGGAACCGCTCGCGGGCGCACTGCCCCACGGATCCTCGGGTGCGGACTGGCCCGATCCGCCGCCGCGGCTTGCGCCGCCACCGGACGAACCGAAGTTTCCACCGCCGGACGATCCGCCGCGCGAGGCGCGGTTGACCGATGCGGTGGCGAATTTCAGCGAGGGACCGATCTCGTCGACATCGAGTTCCACAACCGTGCGCTTCTCACCCTCACGGGTTTCGTAGGAACGCTGCTTGAGGCGACCCTGCACGATGACGCGGGTGCCCTTGGTCAGGCTCTCCGTCACGTTCTCCGCCGCTTCGCGCCAGATGCTGCACCGCAGGAACAGCGCCTCGCCGTCTTTCCATTCATTGGATTGACGATCGAAGGTGCGCGGAGTGGAGGCCACCGTGAAGCTGGCGACCGCGGCACCCGAGGGGGTGAACCGCAGTTCGGGCTCAGCAGTCAGATTGCCTACAACGGTGATGACGGTTTCGCCTGCCATGTGTCTCCCCTTGGTCGTGGTTGGGCACTCGATGATCGATGTGCACCGGACTAGTGATTCACCCTAGGGTCCGGTACCGACTATCTCGGGACATCGGAGAAAGCCTGTGTACTACTTCCGGAGAACCTTGGTGCGGAGCACCGACTCGTTCAGCTTCAGCTGACGATCCAGCTCGCTGACGGTGTTCGGCTCGGCGTTCAGGTCGATGACGGCGTAGATGCCCTCACTGTGCTTGGCGATCTCGTAGGCGAGACGGCGCTTGCCCCAGATGTCGACGTTGTCGACCTTGCCGCCGTCCTTGCGGACCACGTTCAGGAACGTGTCCAGGGACGGAGCAACGGTGCGCTCGTCGAGACTCGGGTCGAGGATGACCATCAATTCGTAATGACGCATGTGACCACATCACCTCCTATGGGCTCATCGGCCACGGACTGTCCGTGGCAGGAGGGTCGCCTGCGTCGGCAACCGTTCCAAGATACACGAGGTACCCCTGACCAGCGAAATCGCGCTCCACAGCCGATCGCGGACACGATCTGGCCGCTATCGGCTGCACGCTGGCGGCATCACATCCGAGAAAGGGCGCACCCTCATGTACTTCGCAGCCACCCGCATCCTCACCGACGACGTCGACGGTCTGGTCGGCTTCTACGAGACGGTCACCGGCCTACGCGCGAACCGTCTGCATCCGCTGTTCGCCGAGTTCACCACCGATTACGGCACCCTGGCCATCGCGTCGTCGACGACCATCACGGCGATGGGCGACGACGTACTCACCGCCGCGTCGAACCGCTCGGTGATCCTCGATTTCCTCGTCGGCGATGTCGACGAGGTGTATCGACGTCTCACCAACGGGCATCTGACCGACGTCGTCGACGGATTCGTCAATGACGGCCCCACCGATATGCCGTGGGGCAATCGCTCGTTTCTCCTGCGCGATCCCGACGGGAACCTGGTGAACTTCTACGCACCTCTCGCCGACCGGGACTGACCCCGCATCGGAGCGGCCCCGATCCCGACTGACCGGTCCGTCGGGATTGGGAGTGAGCCAAGTCACCGTTCGCCGGTCGATTTCATGGTGCGCGGGGCGTTCCGCTTACCCTGTAGCGCATGTCCGACCGCCTGAGCACGACGTTCCGCTACGGGCGCGTCACCCTGTCGCGTCGCGGGGATCTGATCCTGATCCTGACCGTGTCCCTGCTGTTGACCTTGCTGTTCATGTATTGGAGCTACGAGGTCAAGATCAAGTGCGTCGGTCCACCGTTCTTCCCGGACGGGCGCAGCCACAAGTGGCCGGTCGGCGATCCGCACGCGATCATCCCCTGCTACTCGGATCTGGCGTACCTGTGGGTGGGTCGCGACATCAACAACCACGTCTTCCCGTACATCCACGGCGGTATCGGCGCCAACGGCCAACTCTTCGGTGGTTCGGTGGAGTACCCGGTGCTCTCGGGAATCCTGATGTGGCTCGGTGCGATCGGCGCGCACACCGACGTCGACTTCTTCCGCCATTCGGCGGCGCTGCTCGCGCCGTTCGGTGTGGTGATCACCGCGATGCTCGCCGTGCTCACCCGCTGGAATGTGTTGTGGTGGGCGATGACCCCGCCGCTGATCCTCTACGCCTTCCACAACTGGGAACTGCCGGTGGTGGCGACCGCCGTCGGTGCCGTCGCCGTCATGGCCTGGGGGGCGAGCATCAAGCCGTCGACGGGCGAACGCCGAATGAGTTTGCGTACCAGCGCAATCCTCGCGTCGATCCTGCTGGCCATCGGATTCTGTCTGAAGCTCTACCCCGGATTCTTCGTGCTGCCTCTGGCGATCTATGTGTTGACCGGCGGTCTCCGCGGGCGCCGAGCGCTCGACTGGATCGGCGCGGCATGGGTGGCCATAACGGCTGCGCTCACCGTCGTCGTCATCCAGTTGCCCTTCATGGTGCTGGGATACGACGGGTGGCGCGCGGCGCTGACCTTCCAGGGCAAACGTCGCGCCGACGTGGACACCAACTCCATCTGGTACTGGGGCCTACGCCATCTCACCGGCGGCCAGGACGGCACCTACAACTCGATCGTCGGCGTGTTGTCGCCGACGCTCATCGTGTGCGCCTTCGTCGTCGCGGTGTATTTCGGCTGGCGGCAGTACAACCGGACCGGGCTGTATCCGTGGATCGGTGTCAGCGCGGCGATGCTCGCCGGTTTCATGGTGTTCCACAAGGTGCATTCGCCGCAGTACACGCTGTGGATTCTGCCGTTCTTCGTGCTGCTGCGAGTGCGCTGGCCGGTCATCGTGGCGTATCTGATCGCCGATTTCATCCTCGACACCACCATCTTCCGGTTGTTCGGCATCTATGTGTCGGGCGAGCCGATGAAGTGGTGGGTGATGGCCGGGGTCAACGTCGGCGTGTGGGTGCACGCGGTGTTGCTGGTCTATCTCATCGGCGCCTTCGTCAGCGCGGGTCTGCGCGAACCGCTCGCCTCGATCGGCCGACACCCAGACCTCACCGACGCGGCCTCGTCCGAACCCGACGACGCACCACCCGGGCAGCGCGTGCCCGCCGGGGCATGAGCGACTGGCTCGGCACCGGCCCGCTCGTCGGGGACCGGGTGACGTTGCGGCCGTTCACCATCGACGACGCCGACGCACTCGCACGGGTCGTCGGCGATCCGGCCCGATTCCGTTGGGTGCCCGGCGTCCCGACCGACGCCGACTCCGCGGCCCGATGGATCTCGGCGGCGCTCGCCGATCCCCAACGCCGCGTGGCCTTCGCCGTCATCGACAACACCGACGGCCGGCTCGTCGGCTCGACGAGTTTCTACGACATCGACCCGGCCAACCTGTCGGTTGCCATCGGCTACACGTTCTACGCCGAGGACGTTCAGGGCACCACGGTGAACCCGACCGCCAAATACCTGTTGATGCACCACGCCTTCGAGCAGTGCGGGGCCGTCCGGCTGGTTTGGCACACCCACGAGAGCAACACCCAATCCCGGGCCGCCATCGCCAAATTGGGCGCCACCTTCGAGGGGCTGCTCCGCAAACACCGACGCTTCGGTGACGGCTGGCGCACCACCGCGCAGTTCGCGATGATCGACGAGGACTGGCCGGCTGCGAAAGCTGCTCTGCGGGAGCGGATTCGGGGCTAGGGGTACGCCCCGACCTCCTCAATCACGGTCTCCTCGTCCGCAGCCCTCCGGGTGCGTCGCGTCCGCCCCAGCGATAGCCGATCCGCCGCACCGTCGAGCACCCCACCCGCCGGGTCGTCGAGTTCGTTGCCCTCGTTGTCGCGGCGCATCAGGTCGTTCTCGGGCCGCAGGACCTGCCAGATGACGATGATGCAGAGCGCGATCACGAACAGTGCCCGGATCACGATGATCGTGGTGAACCACTCCTGCGGCAACCACTTTCGGCTGGGATCGATGAACAGCGACATCCGCGGAATCCACACGAGGGCGTCGATGGTCATCCACGCGAGCAGCAGGCGCGTGTGCGGGATGGCCAGCACCGCCAGCGGCACCAGCCACAGCGAGTACTGCGGGCTCCACACCTTGTTGACGAGTAGGAACCCGGCAACGATCAGGAAGGCCACCTGCGCGACGCGGGGTCGGCGTGGCGCAGCCATGCACAACCACCCGATGCCGAGGACGACGAGAATCATCAGCCCCAACGAGACGATGTTGAGGACGTCGACCTTCCACGTGGCACCGACCGCCTTGGCGGCCAGACGCAACAGGGTGTCGGCGTCGGCGCCGCGGTCGGAATTGAGCCGGAAGAACTCGTACCAGCCGTGGGGATACAGGATGAGGATCGGTAGGTTCACCGCGGTCCACGCGATCACCGCCGCCGCGGCCGCCGCGCACCAGTCGCGCATCTTGCCCGACCGCAGACACAGGAAGAACAGCACCACCAGCAACAGCAGCGGATAGAACTTGGCGGCTGTCCCCAGACCGATGAACATGCCTGCGAGCCAAGGCTTCCTGCGCGCCCAGCACAGCAGGGCCACGGCCAGGGCTGCGGTGGCGATGGCGTCGAAGTTGGTGAAGGCATGCACGATCACCAGCGGGGAGACGGCCGCGAGCCACGCCGCCCAGATACGCGTCCGAGCGGTCAG
Source organism: Gordonia polyisoprenivorans NBRC 16320 = JCM 10675 (assembly GCF_000241325.1). GTDB lineage: Bacteria > Actinomycetota > Actinomycetes > Mycobacteriales > Mycobacteriaceae > Gordonia > Gordonia polyisoprenivorans. Next base: position 12,126 of record NZ_BAEI01000097.1, read on the forward strand.
TGCGGTGGCCCAGACCGTGACCAACCAGAACAGTGCCAAACCCAGAGCGGCGACGTCGAAATAGAGCACTGCGGGCAACGCACCCGGGATGCCCCAACGGTCCGATGCCGACGCCCATTCACGACCCAGCCAGGCCGTGGCGTACATGTACATCCCGGTGATCACCGGATATTCCATGTACCGCTTGATCTCCTGGCCGTCGCCGTTCTTCTCGAACCAGAAGGTCTTGTACGGGAATTCGCCCCTGTCGAGTTGTTCGGCACCGAAGAGCGAGATGACGTCGGAGTAGCAGAGGTCGGTGAACTGACGCTGATCATCGCGGTCGAGTTTCACCGCGGGCTGCCCCTGGCCCGGATTCACCACCACTTCCTGCTGCAGGCAACCGGCCTTGCCGAACCAGCTCAGCGCCAACGTGCACAGCGCGAGCAGAAACAACACCCGGATCGGCGTCCAATGACGGCTGCGTCCCACCGCTGCGTGCGCACCGAGGGGGCCGCCGACGGCCCGCGAGGCCTCGGCGACCACCGGATCGTGGTGGCTCGGGATCAGCCGACGCGTGTCGGTACGAAGGTCGGCGGCCGGCGGCGCGGGACTGTCGTCGGCGACCTCGTCGGTCGGCGGCGGAGTCCCGTCAGCCACCGGGCGCAGGGACCGCTCCTTCGTCGCCGGTACCGCCCTCGCCGCGGGTGCCGCCTCCGGTACCGCCGTTGCCGGTGCCACCACCGGTGCCGCCGTCACCGGCACCACCGCTGGTACCGCCGTCACCGCGCTCCGCGCCACCCGGGACCGGGATGGTGATGCCTGGTGCGATGGTGATCGCTCCCCCACCTCCCGGATAGTCGGGGGTCGGCGTCCGTTGACGCGTCGACGGATAGTTGTTGTTGTACGAGGTGGGCGGCGGCTCGTACGGGACGCCGGCCTGGCCACCGACCGCTGCGGGCTCGGGGAACTGCTCGATGGGCTGGCCCTCGAGTGCGTCGTCCATGCCGCGCTTCCAGATCTGCGCCGACAGACCGCTGCCGTAGACCATCGACCCGCTGGCGTTGACCAGGGCGGTGCCCTTGTCGGTGCCCACCCACACCGCGGTCGAGAGCTGCGGGGTGTAACCGACCATCCACGCGTCCTTGTTCTGGCCGGTGTTACCCAGCTGCGCGGTGCCGGTCTTGGCCGCCGACGGACGCGAACCCAGCTCGTCGTCGTAGAGGTTGTTGTTGTTGGAGTACGCCGCGATCGGCTCGAGCGCCGCGGTCACGTTGTCGGCGACCTTGGCCGGGAACACGCGCTTGCCCGGGTCGGGCTGGCGCTCGTAGAGCACGTCGCCGGTGGAGGTCTCCACCTTCTGCACGAAGTGCGGAGCACGGTAGATACCGGATGCGGCGAAGGTGGCGTAGGCCGAGGCCATGTCGATGACGCGGGACGGGTACTGCCCGAGCACCACACCGCCCTGCACGCTGCCGTTGGATTCCTGCAGAGTGTGCGCGATGTCGCCGAAGGACTCCGCGATACCGGCGGCATGCGCGGCATCGGCGACGTCCTGCGCCTGGTTCTTGAGGTCCATCATCAACCGGTAGTACACGGTGTTCAGTGACATCTTCATCGCGGTCGCGAGGTTGCACGAGCCGCAGCTCTCACCGTCGGAGTTCTCAATGGTCAGCCCGCTCGGGGTCTGATATGGCGCCGAGCTGTACACCTTCGACAGGGGGATGTCCTGCTCGAGCGCCGCGGCGAGGGCGAACACCTTGAACGACGATCCGGTCTGCAGACCCGCCTGCGCATAGTCCCAGCCCTGGGCGTCGTCGCCGCCGTAATAGCCCGCGACCCCACCGGTACGGGGATCGATCGACACGGCGGCGTCGCGGATCTGCGCCGGCTCGCCGACGAGAATCCCGTTGGGGCACTTGTAGATGTCGTTGTCGCGGCACGCCGCCTGCACGAGGCCGTTCTGCACCTGCGGATCGATCGTCGTGGTGATCTTCAAGCCCTCGGTGCGGACCTGCTGCTCGGAGATGCCGAGATCGGCGAGTTCGGCGAGCACCTGCCGCTTGATGAGGCCGTTGGGTCCGACAGTCTCACCGGTCGCCGTCGGCGGCGGCGCCACCTTGGGATAGCGGATCGCCGCACGGTCGGCCTGGGTGATCGAACCGATCTGCACCATGCCGTCGAGCACGTAGTTCCATCGGGCCGTCGCCGCCTCCTGATTGACCGCCGGGTCGTAATAGGAAGGTGAGCGGATCGCCGCGGCAAGCACCGCCGACTCGGCGGGTGTCAGATCCTTGACGTCCTTGCGGAAGTAGGCCTGCGCAGCGGCCCCGACGCCGTAGGCGCCCCGACCGAAGTAGATGGTGTTGAGGTAGGCCGCCATGATGTCGTCCTTGGACCACTCGCTCGACATCTTGGTCGCGATCACCAGCTCACGCAGTTTGCGCTCGTAGCTGTGTTCATCGCCGACCAGCGCGTTCTTCACGTACTGCTGGGTGATGGTCGATCCACCGCCCGCGAGATCGTTGTCGGTGATGCGACCCCACACCGCGCGGGACAGCCCTCGGATGGAGAAACCGTCGTTGGTGCGGAACTCGCGGTCCTCGGCGGCGATGACGGCGTCCTGCATCGACTTGGGGATGTCGTTGATGCTGACGTCGGTGCGGTTGCCCTCCGGCGGCACGATCTTGGCCAGGGTGTTGCCCTTGGTGTCGACGATCGTGGCGACCTGGTTCTGCTTGATGTCGCCCGGGCGCGGCACGGTGACCGTCGCATAGGCGATCAAGAAACCCACGATCGCGACCAACGCGACAACCGGGACGATCAGACCGAGCGCACCCACGATCCACGCGACCAGCCGGAACCGCGAACGCTTCGGGTCCTGACCGGTCTTGGAGTCGGTGGATGTGGTGCGCCGCGACGTCGTATCGCGTGACTCGCTCATCGTCGGACCTCCCAATGAACCGCATACACCATCGGCTCGACGTTCCTCACACTACTTGTCGGCATGATTGCCGCCTGTCGGCATGTTTGCCGCCCACCACTCTGACGCACCGACGAGCCGCAGCCAAAAGCCGGACATCGATGAGGCGGCCGCGGGCCGCTTACTCGGCCACCCGGCGACGACGGGCAGAGCGCGGAGGCAGACCGGCAACGTATGACTGCACGAGATGGTTCCAGCTGCAGGTCCGGCACACCTCGACGACGTGCACGGAGAATTCCTCGGCGGTCGTGTCCAGGCGGGAGATCTCCTCGGTGGTGCGCGCGGACCCCGACACCTGGCCGAGTCTCTCGCCGAACACCCACGAGACCAACGTCACGTGCTCTTTGCGGCAGATCGGGCAGAGCGTCGAACTGGGGCGACCGTGGAACTTCGCGGCGCGCAGGAGATAAGGACTCGCGTCGCAGACCTCGGCCACGCCAACCCGCCCGGAATGGACCTGCGACAGCCGCGATCGCCGCTGGAGGGCGTAGTCGACGATCTGGCGTTGCACGTGAACCAGCGTACGTGGTCGATATCGGCGTTGTCGGTGTGACCTGCCCGTCGATTCGGGCCTGTCGAGACCACGATCGCCACCCGCAAGTCGAGGCCGATATCGACAGCGTTTATATCGGTGCGATACATTGGGCGAAAGCATCGGCACGACGAACCATCGGAGAGGGGGTCAGCGGTGCTCGAAATGGCGATCCTCGGCCTCCTGCTCGAATCCCCCATGCACGGCTATGAGCTGCGCAAACGGCTCACCGGGCTGCTTGGCGCATTCCGCGCGTTCTCCTACGGTTCGCTGTACCCGACGCTGCGTCGGATGCAGGCCGACGGGCTCATCGACGAGACCAGCGCGCCGTCGGGAGTGAAGGTGCGTCGCGGACGTCGCGTCTATCAGCTCACCGACGCCGGACGCGAACGCTTCACCGAACTCGTCGCCGACACCGGGCCGCAGAACTACACCGACGACGGATTCGGCGTGCACCTTGCCTTCTTCAGCCGCACCCCGGCGATCGCCCGGATGCGCATCCTCGAGGGCCGGCGTCGTCAGGTCGAGGAGCGCCGTGAAGGCCTGCGCGAGCTCGTCGGTCGCGCCACCGGCGCCTCCGACCGCTACACCCGCCAGATGCACGAGTTGAGCCTGGAATCGAGCGAGCGCGAGGTCCGCTGGCTCAACGAGCTCATCGCCGCCGAGGCCTCGGAAGCGTCGTCATCGGCGGCGTCGGCATCAGCCCCCACAGATTTCCCGGCCACCACGTCACCGACGTCAGGTACGTCACCGACGACCGGTGCCGAGGAGCAGGAAGAAACCGAGCAGGACGAACCGCTCGGTCGAACCCCCGTGTCGCAGCCCAGTGCTGCGGCCCGACAAGAAAAAGGAGAACCCGACCATGGGTGAGCCCAATAAGGTGCGCGTGGCCATTGTGGGCGTAGGAAACTGCGCTTCATCCCTGGTCCAGGGCGTGCAGTACTACCAGGACGCCGACGAGAACGCGACCGTGCCCGGCCTGATGCACGTGAAGTTCGGCCCCTACCACGTGCGCGACGTCGAGTTCGTCGCCGCGTTCGACGTCGACGCCAAGAAGGTCGGCTTCGACCTGTCCGACGCGATCTTCGCGAGCGAGAACAACACCATCAAGATCGCCGACGTGGCGCCGACCGGCGTCACCGTGCAGCGCGGTCACACTCTCGACGGTCTCGGCAAGTACTACCGCGAGACCATCACCGAGGCCGACGGCGACGGCGTCGACGTGGTGCAGACCCTCAAGGACAACGAGGTCGACGTCCTCGTCAGCTACCTGCCCGTCGGATCGGATCAGGCCGACAAGTTCTACGCCCAGTGCGCGATCGACGCGAAGGTCGCCTTCGTCAACGCGCTGCCGGTCTTCATCGCCTCGGACCCGGAGTGGGCCAAGAAGTTCACCGACGCCGGTGTCCCGATCGTCGGTGACGACATCAAGAGCCAGGTCGGCGCGACCATCACCCACCGCGTGATGGCCAAGCTGTTCGAGGACCGCGGCGTCGCCCTCGACCGCACTTACCAGCTCAACGTCGGCGGCAACATGGACTTCAAGAACATGCTCGAGCGCGAGCGCCTGGAGTCGAAGAAGGTCTCCAAGACCCAGGCCGTGACCTCCAACCTGACCGGCTCGCTCGCCGGCAAGGTCGAGGACAAGAACGTTCACATCGGCCCGTCGGATCACGTCGAGTGGCTCGACGACCGCAAGTGGGCCTACGTCCGGCTCGAGGGTCGTGCCTTCGGTGACGTGCCGCTGAACCTCGAGTACAAGCTCGAGGTCTGGGACTCCCCCAACTCGGCCGGCATCATCATCGACGCCGTGCGCGCCGCCAAGATCGCCAAGGACCGCGGCATCGGCGGCCCGATCCTGCCCGCGTCGGCCTACCTCATGAAGAGCCCGCCGGAGCAGGTCGCCGACGACATCGCGCGCAAGCAGCTCGAGGAGTTCATCGAGGGCTGACGCCTGATCGTCCGACCCAGCGTTTCCGTGGCGGTTCTCCCGAAGGGGAGGACCGCCACGGTCGTTTCGGTGTCACCCGAACTCGTCCAGCAACTCCAGGAGCCGCCCGTACTCGACGTCAGGATCGCAGTGATCGGGGCCGCCGGCGGCGATGTCGATCAGCTCACTCTCACCGGTACACCACTCGACACCCTCGGTCGTGATCGTGAACGTTCTTGCGGCAGAGCCTTGCTCACGTTCACCAGGAGTCGCGTGGACATAGTGCAGTTGCGTGCCGGGAGGCTTCAGGATCCAGCCGATATCGAAGATCTGCGCCGGGTGCACGTTCCGGGCAGTCTGCTCCACGAACTCTGACGGGATGTCATACCGTCGATATCGACGCGTCCCGTCGGCGAATTCGAAGTCGGCCACGGGCCGTCCGTCGAAGATCAACTGGATGCACTCAGCCAGTTCGGACAGCAGCACCTCACCCGGCATCACCACTCTCCGCCACCGGACCACCCGGGAGTTCTCGACGAGCTCGACGCGAAGGGTGAGCACCGGATACTCGTCGTCCAGGTACTCCCCGTCATCGGGATAGAGGTCGTCCTCGCTGTCGGCGTCCCACGCCAGAAAGCGGTCCTCGTCGAGATGATGCGACGACAGCGGAGGCCGAATGTGGTTGTGCCGACGCATGTTCTGCGCTCTGCCGGCGGTACCGCGTCGGGCTTTGCGCCGAGCGCGTCGTGCGGACTTGTCGATCGATTGTCTCCCCATGCCGGTGACGATATCGGTGGGTACCGACAAATCCGACAGACCTCACATCACTACCGCCCCCGCCCTCGCCTCCGCGAATTGCTCTTGCGCCGCCGATGCTCTTCTCGACGAAGATACTGCTGGTGCTCGAACCCCTTCATTGCAACACTGAGCGGTCCCTCAAGACCTTGGGGCACAACGTATTTGCCGTCCTCCAGACGCATCCACCCGTAGGTGATCATCTCGTCGAGGGCCTCGCGGATCCCCCGGTTTGTCCACGTAATAGGGGTCGTCGTGAATCCGGAGTGCGATTTCCTCGGCAGCCTCGTTGTCCATCTCGTCGTCATCCTCGTCCTCGTCGTCCCACAGGGAGTCGAACCAGTCGACGCCGCGCGGGGTGGAGGACGACCCGGCATCGATGAACGCGCAGAACTCTTCGCCCGATCCGCGGTTGCTCATCGATCGTTGGTCGTCGAGGAGGCGAACCACCCACTCCGAGAAGGTATCCCGTACCTGATCGATCGGCGGGCGCCCATCGCGCCAGTCCTTGGCGCCGGGGCCGCGGTGGATCAGGCCGTCGCCGCCGTAGGAGATCAGGGCGTGCTCGGGGTTACTTGCGTACTGGATGAGCCGCGAGGCGAGCCCTGCGGAGATGCCGAGCTTCGTCGCGCACGTGTCCAGGCCCGCCGGCAGCTGGCCGCCCGGAGCGGTCGGTTTTCCCTTCCCGATCCACTTCAGGATTCCCAACAGGCTGCGCATGGGTTCGACGGACAGCAAGACCTGCCGTTCGGCGTCGAAGTCATCCAGGCGCAGGCCGTCGATCGCGGAGTCGACCACGGTGCGCGCGGCCCGCAGCGCAGCGGGCGTACCGCTCCACTTTCCGGCGGATTCGGTGAAGATCAGGTACGTGTGCAGGGCGAAGCCGAGCTTCTCGCCCGGCACCAGGGTATCGAGCGCGGCCCGGAAGGCGAGCCCGACCTCGGTGAGAATCTCGGCGTCCGTGGACGTCCAGGCGATCGGGTCGAAGTCCGGGTTCGCTTTGTCCACCACCCGGAATGCGGCGCGAAGGTAGCGGCTCAGCAGCATTGACTCGTCGAAGTCGATCTCGGGCACCTCGCCAAGCGCCCACAGGCGGTATTCGTCGACGATTTCTTCGCGGCGCGCCTCGCGTTGCCGTTGTGCGGCGATGTCATCGGACATGTCTCGAGCCTACGAAGCCGGAACGGTCTCGGCGAGGTCATCGGGAGGATCGATGGCGAGCACGATGCGGTCGTGAGTGTTTCCCGTGGAACAACGGTGACCTGGGCCGCCGCCCGCGGTGAGAAGGACTGTCGGGACGATCCGGCACAATCGGCCCATGCGACGACGAGGTCTGGCGCTCGGGGCGTCCGTGGTTGCGATCGCCGCGATCGCAGGCTGTGCCGCACCTGGGGACCCGGTGACCGTTACCTCACCCGGCGCGACCGCGGTGAATGACACCGCACCGAGCTCCGCGACGTCATCGTCCTCGGTCGGGACACCCGCCCCGAGGACGCTGTCCCCCGAAGCAGCGCTGGCGTGGTCGCAGCTGCAGGCTCTGCCGGTCAAGGGACGCGCACCCAAGACGGGTTACAGTCGCGCACAGTTCGGTCAGGCGTGGTCGGACGACGTGAACGTCGACGACGGTCACAACGGCTGCGACACCCGCAACGACATCCTGCGCCGCGATCTCATCGACATCGTCCTCAAGCCCGGCACGCGCGGATGCGTGGTGCTCTCGGGGACGCTGCACGATCCCTATACCGACAAGACCCTCGGTTTCACGCGCGGCGCGGCCACCTCGTCGTCCGTGCAGATCGACCACGTCGTGGCGTTGTCGGATGCCTGGCAGAAGGGCGCGCAACAGCTGACACCGCAACAGCGCATCGACTTCGCCAACGACCCGCGCAATCTGCAGGCCACCGACGGGCCTACCAATCAGAAGAAGCGCGACGGCGACGCCGCGACCTGGCTACCCCCGAACCGTGCGTATCGGTGCACGTATGCGTCGCGGCAGATCGCCGTCAAGACCGCCTACCACCTGTGGGTGACCTCGGCCGAGCGAGATGCGCTGGCGCGCATCCTCGGTACGTGCTCCGCTCAGCCCTGAGCATGAGGCCCGTAGTCCGGGGGCCGTAACCGTGAGGGCCGTAGCCTTGAAGTCATGGGCCCTCGCACCGGCATCCCCACATGACCCCCACACGCCGCTGGGTCGCCCTCGGCCCGGGCGGCCTCGATGATTTCGCCCTCACCGACGTCGACGTGCCGTCGCCCGCACGCGGTGAGGTGACGATCGAGGTGACCGCCGCCGGGGTGAATCCGGCCGACCTCAAGCACGCGCGTGCCGCGACGGATTTCCCGCTCCCGATCGGGTACGAGGTCGCGGGCCGGATCGTCGCGCTGGGCCCCGACACCGAGATCGGTTCTGGTGCCGCAACAGTCGGCAACGAGGTCCTTGCTTTCCGGGTCAGTGGCGGATACGCGACGGCTCTCACGGTGCCCGCGGAGAAGGTGTTCGCGCGGCCGGAGACCCTGGGTGTCGACGAGGCGGCCGGACTCCTGCTGGCGGGTACGACCGCCGCGGACATGCTTCGTGCGGCACGTACTGCCCGGGACGAGCTGATCGTGTTGCACGGTGCGTCGGGAGCGGTCGGGGTGGCGGTGCTGCAGCTGGCGCGCCTGCGGGGAATCCGGGTCATCGGCACCGCAGGTCGCCGATCGTGTGAGCGCGTACGCGACTTCGGCGGCCTGCCCGTCACGTACGGGCCCGGCGTGCCCGACCGCATCCGGGCTGCCGCCGACGGTCGACCGATCGCCGCCGCGCTCGATGCCGTCGGCACCGATGAGGCGGTCGACGCGTCGCTCGATCTCGTCGCCGACCGCTCGCGGATCGTCACGATCGCCGCGCCACGGCGCGCCGCCGCCGACGGGTTCCGCGCCCTCGGCGGCCGCCAACCGGAGAGCGCAGAGTTTCGGGATGCGGTGCGCTCCAACCTGATTCGACTCGCCGCCGACGGTGATCTCGTCGTCCCGATCGGTGCGGTGTTCGGTTTCGAGCAGGCCCGGGAGGCTCTGCGCCTGGTCTCCGACGGGCATGCCGGCGGAAAGGTCATCCTCCGTACCGACCGATGAGCCGTCGAGCTATCACAGGGGTACGACAGAAATGAGCGCCGAGCGAGCCGCCAGAATGCCATTTCACGGCCGAATCTCGGTAACCAAATCGCTGTAAAGCTATGCACGACAGCTGCTTTCATTCTCAGTCATTCACTCGCCCTACTGTTCGCTCGGCGGTCGGGTGATCGGTCGAATCGGACGCGTGAGGCTCGCGTCACCACCATGTGCGGGGTCAGACTGAGTGGGCGCCGACAACCGTCTCACTCCTCGGAAACGCGAGTGAGATAACCGATCTCACGTCGGCCACTTCTTCCCGAGGAGGAGCGCCGTGCTCACCATCAGCGATCTGGACCTGGCCGTGGCGATGGCCGACCGTGCCCGCCGCAGGGTTCCTGCCTACGCAGACTTTCTGCGCCGCAACGGCATCGATCCCGGCGAACGTATCGACGCCGAGGCCTTCACGCAGCTGCCCGTGATGACGAAGGCCGGCTACATCACCCGGTATCCGCAGCCTGCCCGCTACTGGGACGGCCGGATCACCGAGGCGATGATGTGGTCGTCGACGTCGGGTTCCTCGAGCGGAGTGCCCACCCAGTTCGGGCGTGGAGCGCTCGCCCTCGAGCAGAGTGCCGCGATGTACGACCGGATCTTCACCGACTCCTTCACCTCGCAACCGCGAACCACGTTGCTGATCAACTGTTTTGCGATGGGTACCTGGATCGGCGGCACGTACACGATGGCCGGCGTGAGCGAGCTCAACAACCGCGGTCACCGAATCAGCGTCGCCACCCCGGCGATCGATCTCGACGTCGCCGTGGCCACCCTCGCCGAGCTCGGCCCCTTCTACGACCACGTCGTCCTCGCCGGATATCCACCACTGATCAAGGATCTCCTCGACAACACCCCGGCCAATCTGCTCGCGATGGACATCAAGCTGCTGCTGGCCGGCGAGGCGATCACCGAGAAGTGGCGCGACCACGTCCTCGATCTGCTGCATCGACACTCCGAGCCCGAGCGGATCTGCCTCAAGTACGGCACCGCCGACGCCGGACTGATGGGCTACGAGACCCCGAAAAGCATCGCCGTCCGGCGAGCCGCCCTCGATGACGCCGCCCTGTCGGATGAGTTGTTCGGTCCCGGCATCACCGCCCAACCGACGTTCGTGCGCTATCACCCTGAATACCGCTACACCGAGTGCGACGACGAGGGTCATCTGCTGTTCACGGTCGATTCGGCCATGCCGTTGATCCGCTACCGGATCAACGACCGCGGACGGATCCTCGACGGCACGCAGCTCCACGAGATCCTGCGCACCCACGGACACGACGACCTCGCCGCCGACGTGGAGCCGCACGATCACTTCCTGGTGCTGCACGGCCGCACCGACATCGCGGCAATCTTCCACTCGCTCAACGTGTACCCGGCCAACCTGCGGCCGGCGTTCGAGGACCCAGCCTTCGCCGCCGACCTCACCGGACGATTCGTCGTCGAGGTCCTCGAGAGCGAACAGCATCATCAGACCCTGCACATCCGTGCCGAACTGGCCAAGAACACCTCCGCCGAGGCAGGTCTGGCCCGCGCGCTGCGGGACCGCTGCCACGAGTCGTTGGTGAGCACCAACTCCGAATTCCGGGCGCTGAGTGCGTCATTGGGGAAAGCCGCCCGCCCCACCGTCTCCCTGTACGAGTACCACTCGGCGGGATTCGGTTCCGGCGCAAAGGACGTCTACATCCGAGGAGCAGCACGATGATCGAGATTCTTCACCCCACCCACGACCGCAGCCACATCGACACCCTGTGCACAGCGGGCGAGTACCGGCTGGTCGACGCGTGGACGACCGCACTGCCCGAGCTGACCGCGCTCGCCGCGTTCACCGGCGAACCCGTCCCCGAAGGCGGCGACCCCTCCGACGTTGACCCCGACGACGGCGACCTCGACGAGTGGAGCCGCTACGTCGTCTACCCGTGGCGGCACACCGTGGTCCGCACACCCGTCGACCCGGTCTTTCACCGACTGCGCACCGCACGCAATCGCTTTCTGATCACCGACGACGAGCAGGCCGCCTGGTCGGCCGCGCGACTGGCGGTGGCCGGGCTGAGCGTCGGCGCCTCCGTTGTCGGCGTCGCGGGATTGACCGGCGCCCGCCGATTCCATCTCGCCGACCCCGACACCCTCGGGCCGACCAACCTGAACCGGCTGTCGGGTTCGGTGTGCGATCTCGGCGTCGAGAAGACGACCCTGGCTGCCCGGCGTCTCCTCGAGGCCGATCCGTACGCCGAGGTCACCACGTGGGCGCAGGGTTTCGAGCCGGCCATGGCACCGGAGTTCTTGCGGTCACCCGACGGCCGCGCGGTCGACGTCGTGATCGAGGAGATGGACGACCTCGCCATGAAGGTCGCGCTGCGGGTGCATACCCGCCGGGCCGGGCTGCCACTGATCATGGTCACCGACGACGGCGACAACGTGATCCTCGACGTCGAACGCTACGACGTCGACCCCGACTATCCCCTCTTCCACGGAAGCGCCGGGGAGATCACCGACCTCGATACCGCCGCCCTACGTGATCCGGCGAATCGGGTCCGGCTGGCCGGGGCCATCGTCGGTGACGACGTGGCGCCGCGACTGTCGCAGGCGCTCGCCGAGGTGGGCCGGACCATTCCGTCGTGGCCGCAGTTGGGCACCGCCGCGAGCCTGGCCGGTGTGGTCGGCGCCTTCGCCGCCCGCACCATCGTGTGTGGAGGCGAACTATCCTCGGGCCGTTACCGTTTGGCGGTCGACGGAGCGCTGGCAGCGTGACGCGGGCTGCCGGTCACGCCGCCAATACGTCGGCGTGACCGTTGCGGCGACACCAGCTCATCAGGTAGCGGGCGTGCAGTCCGCACCACCGGTACACCGACGCCTGGGTCATCGGCAGATCCTCGTCGTGCTCGCCCCGACGGACGATCATCGGACCGATGTAGTGACTGGTGATCTTGTTGGCGGTGTTGGGTGACACCTTGGCCACCCGCGCCAGCGTCGCGGTGTCGGAGACGTGGCCGGCGGCGATGGCGCCGGCCATCCGACCCGCGGTCTGCCCGCGGCGGCCGGTGAACAGCTCGTAGAGGCTGGGCCGACGATTGGCCGCGGGGGTCTGGGGCAGCCGGCGGCCCAACGCGGCCACGCTGATGGCGTCGGCGAACGCGGCGAAGCCATCGGATTTGGCGACCACCCCGACCACTTCTTCGCGGCGGCGCGCCTCCTCGATGAGGTCGGCCTCCATGCTGTGACCCTGCGCGGTCAGCAGGACCGGCGCCAGCCGATCGTGATTGCGCAACGACTCGATCACGTCGAGACCGTCGAACGCCCACTCGGTGTCCGGCCGGTTCCACACCAGGTCGGCGGTCACCACATCGAACCGCACCCGGCCGGCGACCCGGCGAATGAACTCGGAATCATCAGTGGCCACCTCCACCGTCCAGTCGGCAAATCGCGACCGCAACGGCGCCGCGACCACCTCGCCCAACGGGGAGGCCACCAGTACACGTAAGCCCTCCGACATGGCCTCTATTGTGCCTCGCTAACGACGTTCATGCGTAATCACGCATGACGATCGCGGTTTGGGGGCCTTTTACACCTGAATCCCGACCATTTGTGTCGCACGAAATGGTGACCTGCCCTCGCAAACCGGACATCGTTGAATCCATGCCGCACGACCCCTCAGATCGCCCCGTCCCGACCGTCGTTCCCGACTCCGACGCCGCCGTCGGGGAGGCTGCGCCACTGTTCGTCGCGGTCGCCGCCGAGGACGACATCCTCGACACCGCCCTGTGCACTCTCGTGGAGGCCTGGGGTCATCGGGCCGGCATTCTGCGCCCCGACGCCGACCACTCCCGCTCCGGGCGGCCCGCCGACGAATCCGGGACCGTCATCATCGTCCGCTCGACGCGTCGACTGATGGAGGTCCGGCAACATCTGCGACTGCGCAAGGCGATCATCGTCGGGCTCGGTGTGCGCGCCGACGATCCGCGCGGTATCGACCTCGCGAACACCGGGCGCGCCCCGGCCGAGCTCGCGGCATACCTGACCAGCGTCGCCGATCGCCTTCCCCACCAGTCGGTCCGCGTCCGGCTGACCGATCGCGAACGACAGATCCTCACCACCTACGCGCTGGGCGCGACGATGCCCGAGACGGCCAAGCGCCATCACATCGCAGAAAGCACCGTGCGCGAACACTATCGCCGGGTGACCCAGCGCTACGCCGACGCCGGCAAGCCCATCGGCAACAAGGCACAGCTGCTGCTGCGGCTGATGAGTGACGGATGGGTGCGTCCGCGGGAAATCCTGCACGCGGCAGGGTGAGTCGGCTCGCAGCTCAGGGTCGGGTGGCAGCATGGGACTGTGCTGCTGCCGTCGCTGATCCCCCACGCACCCGACCTGTCCGATGCCGTCGTCGTCGGTGACGACCGTCTGTCACGCGAAGACCTCGTCGGTGCCGCGACCGCGGTGGCCGAACGTATTCGCGGGGCACACACGCTCGCCGTCCTCACCCGCCCGACGGCCTCGACCGTCCTCGCCGTCGTCGGCGGCCTGATCGCGGGGGTCGCGATCGTGCCGGTGGCGCCGGATTCGGGGCGCCGCGAACTCGACCACATCCTGCAGGATTCCGGCGCACAGGCCTGGTTGGGTGAGGCCCCCGCCGAGACGTCGCTCCCGGCCATCCCGGTCCGCCGCTACGCCAAGTCCTGGCATTCCCATCCCGAACCACCCGCCGACGCCACTGCACTGATCCTCTACACCTCGGGCACCACCGGCTTGCCCAAGGGCGTCCCGATCACACGACGCGCGATCGCGGCAGGCCTCGACGCCCTCACCGACGCCTGGGCATGGACGTCGGAAGACACACTCGCCCATGGCCTTCCGCTGTTCCACGTCCACGGCCTGATCCTTGGGGTGCTGGGACCGCTGCGGCGCGGCGGCCGGCTGATCCACACCGTCACGCCGACTCCCGACCATTACGCCCGCGCCGCCGACGCCGGCGCGTCGATGTTCTTCGGGGTTCCGACGGTGTGGTCGAGGATCGGCGCGGAGCCGGAGTCGGCCCGCCGGCTGTCGGGGGCGCGGCTGCTGGTGTCGGGGAGCGCTCCCCTACCCGTGCCGGTGTTCGACCGGATCCGCGCGGCCACCGGCCACGAGATCGTCGAACGCTACGGCATGACCGAGACGATGATCACCGTGAGCACCCGCGCCGACGGCGAACGCCGACCAGGCTGGGTCGGACTCCCGCTCGACGGCGTGCAGACGCGCCTGGTCGAGGGCGATGCCGTGCTGCCGCACGACGGCGAATCCGTCGGCGACCTGCACGTCCGCGGCCCCATGCTGGCATCGGGATACCTCAACCGGCCCGAGGCGACCGCGCAGAGCTGGCTCGACGACGGCTGGTTCGCCACCGGCGATGTCGCCGTCATCGACGGTGACGGCATGCATCGCATCGTCGGACGCCGCGCCACCGATCTGATCAAGTCCGGCGGATACCGGATCGGCGCAGGCGAAATAGAGACCGTCCTGCTCGCCCACCCGTCGGTCGCCGAGGTGGCCGTCATCGGCGTCCCCGACGACGATCTCGGCCAGCGCATCGTCGCCTACGTCGTCGGTGAGCAGGCCATCGACGGGCCCGGCAGCGACGGGTCCGGCAGCGACGAGGACCTCATCGCGTTCGTGAGCGCCGAACTCTCGGCGCACAAGCGTCCGCGCGAGATCCGTCGGGTGGAGTCGTTGCCGCGCAACGCAATGGGGAAGGTGCAGAAGAAGCTGTTGGGGTGAGCGGCGATTGCCGTCCGGCCGTCGCCGCGCCTGACGCAATTTCCTTGTCATCCACAGTTCGTTCGGTCGGCTGACGCATCCCTGTCCGATGCCAAACTCTTCGCATAAGGTGTGTGGCATCGCACGTAGAGTTGCGGTTGGCCGTTCAACGAAAGAAAGGCATACGGACATGGGCGTGAGCCTGAGCAAGGGTGGGAACGTCTCGCTGACCAAGGAGGCCCCCGGTCTGACCGCGGTCGCCGTGGGTCTCGGCTGGGATGCCCGTACCACCACCGGTACCGATTTCGACCTCGACGCCAGCGCCATCGCGCTGGGCACCAACAAGAAGGTGCTCTCCGATCAGCACTTCGTCTTCTTCAACAACCTGCGCTCGCCGGACGGCTCGATCGAGCACACCGGCGACAACCTGACCGGTGAGGGCGAAGGCGACGACGAGGTCATCAACGTCGATCTCGCGGGTGTCCCGCCGGAGATCGACAGCATCGTCTTCCCCGTCTCGATCTACGACGCCGACGCACGCAGCCAGTCGTTCGGCCAGGTCCGCAACGCCTACATCCGCGTCGTGAACCGCGCCGGCGGTGCCGAGATCGCCCGCTACGACCTGTCCGAGGACGCTTCCACCGAAACCGCCATGGTGTTCGGCGAGCTCTACCGCAACGGTGCGGAGTGGAAGTTCCGTGCCGTCGGCCAGGGCTACGCCTCCGGCCTCGCGGGCATCGCCCGCGACTACGGCGTCAACGTCTGAGAAACCGACACATCGCGCGAATGCCGCACCCGCTCATGGCGACGGGTGCGGCATTCGTTGTACACACACCGGCAGTACACATGTCGTTTCGACTCCTGTCGCTCGTCCACATGTAGAAAGGCCACATCCCCGTGGTACTCCGAATATTCGGTCTCTCCATCGTCGTCACGGTCCTCTCCCTGATCGCCGCCTTCTTCTACGGCGGCACGACGGCCCTGTTCCTGACCCTCATCCTCGGCATCCTCGAGGTCTCGCTGTCCTTCGACAACGCCGTCATCAACGCCACCGTGCTGCGGCGGATGAGCGAGTTCTGGCAGAAGATCTTCCTCACCATCGGCGTGATCATCGCCGTGTTCGGTATGCGACTGGTGTTCCCGCTCGTCATCGTGTGGCTGGCCTCGGGCCTGAACCCGGTCGAGGCGATGCGATTGGCGCTGAACCCGCCGGCCGACGGGGCCGCGTACTTCCCCGACGGCTCGCCGAGCTACGAAACCTATATCACCGATGCCCACCCGCAGATCGCGGCGTTCGGCGGCATGTTCCTGCTGATGTTGTTCCTGGGCTTCATCTTCGAGGAGAAGGAGATCACCTGGCTCAGCTGGATCGAACGGCCGCTGGAGAAGATCGGCAAGCTCGACCAGCTCGAAGTGGTCGTCGCGGCGGTCCTGCTCATCATCACCGCCGAGTTCATCGCACCCGATCAGGAGCGGTCGACGGTTCTGTTCGCCGGCATCCTCGGCATGATCACCTACCTCGCCGTGAACGGTCTCGGTGAGCTGTTCAACACCGATGACGACGATCCCGACGAGTCCGATGACGAACGCGCACAAGCGCAACGCACGCCCGGGGTCGACGACGCCGCGGGCGTTGCCGACGCCGAGGTACGCCGCCGTTCGGGACCGAGCGATCTCGCCAAGGCCACCGGCAAGGCCGGCTTCTTCTTGTTCCTCTACCTCGAGGTGCTCGACGCGTCGTTCTCCTTCGACGGCGTCATCGGCGCATTCGCGATCACCGCGGACCCGATCATCATCGCGTTGGGCCTCGGCCTGATCGGCGCGATGTTCGTCCGCTCGCTGACCGTCTATCTGGTCCGCAAGGGCACACTGAGCGAGTACGTCTACCTCGAGCACGGAGCGCACTGGGCCATCGGCGCTCTCGCGTTGATCCTGTTCTACTCGATCGGCACCCACGTTCCCGAGGTCGTCACCGGCCTCGTCGGCGTCGTGCTGATCGTGGCGGCCTTCATCTCCAGCGTCGTCCGGCGCCGCAACGAGCCCGAGGACGCCAAGGATCACATCGAGATCTGAGTTCGACCGACACCGATACACCACACGGATACACCAACGCGGCACGAGCTCGTGGGCGCCCCCTCTGCACGGGGCGCGTCCGCGAGTTCGTGCCGCGTTGGCGTTCTACCTGTCTCCTACTGCTGTTGCCCCAGCTGCTGGGTGATCTCCTGATTGATCTGCTGCAGTCCGGGCACCGACAGCCCGGGTAGGTGGCCCTGGATGGTCCGGACGATGGAGGTGTCGTTGCGGACCTTCTCGCTCGACTGGATGAGAACCGTTCCGCTGCCGGTGAAGTCGAACTGGCGCTCCTCGCCGGAGTTGATGCCGAATCGCCGGCCGGCGGCGGCGATGAAGGAGTTCACCCACGCCTCGTCGAAGTGATGGCTCGGCGACGGGCAATCGGCCCACCCGACGAGGGCTTCGGGGTCGACGCGCACCGGCGGTTCGGCGAACATCACCGGCCCGTTGGACGACGCGAGGAACTTCCCGGTGCCAATGAGCGTCAGGAAGCCGGGCACGATCGACTGCTGCAGCGACAACTGTGGTTGGAACGCAAGGAGATTGGCGGCCCGGATGGTGAGGTTGCCGTCGTCGAGGTCGTAGGCGTTGATATTGTAGCCGCGGTCGCCGATGATGAGCTTGCCCTGACCCTCGGCCACCACGTAGTCGCCCAGGTGCAGCGGAGCCGAGAACTGTTGGGCCACCATGTGCAACAGCTGCCCGGAGAGGCCGTGGGTCAGTGCCGTGAAGTTCATCTGCCCGTAGTAGGCGATCATCGCGCCCTTGGACATGAACCATGGCTGGTTGAGGTCGATGCAGAAGGAGTAGTCGTTGTCGGGGATGTTGTCGTCGGTCGGTAGGGTCGCCGGATTCCAGACGGTGTTGAGCTGGCTCACAACTTCTCCTCCGATGCCTGTACGTAGACGACGCCTTGTCCGGCGCACTCCAGTTGCATTGCCTCACCGCCGGTTCGGCCGACGTTGCGCCAGCTGACGGTGGACCGCAGGGTGGTGTTGACCTGTCCGGCCGCCCCGACATAGGCCTGGGGGTCGACGGTCACCGGCGGCCGGTCCGGTGACACGGGAAGCTCGAAAACCCCTCCGTGACCGAGGATCACGACCTGTCCGGGTCCCGACAGCTGCGTGGTGAACATGCCCTGCCCGGTCATCGCGCCGGCGGCCGCCGACCGCATCGAGCGCAACAGTCCACCGCCACCACCGCCTCCGCCACCACCCTGGGAAGTCACCGACACGATGGACGCCTGCAGATTCGAGGTGTAGGCAAGTGTGCGTGAAGCCTCCACGCGGATCATCCCGCCGACGGCGCCGACGTCGATGATCTGGACCTCGATCCCACGAAAGCCGTAGTGCACCACGCCTTGTCCCTGGGCGACCATCGTCGACTCGTGTTCACCGGACATCATCCGCCCGGCCATTCCGGCAACTCCGCCCATGCCGCCCATCCCGCCGCCGGCACCGGCGACCTGGTGGGGTTGGAAGAAGACGTTGCCGGTGTAGAAGAGCATCGCCCCGCGCCGCGCGACGACCGGCCCGCTGCGGCTGATGTCGACCGAGACGACCTTGCTGTTGACCTTCTCGAACATGTCGGTGCTCCCCTATCGCTCGGCCGGTTGGATGGAGACCACGCCGGTACCGTCCCAGCGCAGCGAGAACGCCTCTCCGCCACCCTGTCCCAGCGCGCTGCGCCAGCTGACGTCGGTGACGAAGGACTGGCTCAACGCGCCGCGCGCACAGACGAAGGCGTCGGGGTCCACGACGAGCGGATACTGCGGGCTCACCTCGAGATGGATCAGTGGGCCGCCCTGCGAGAGCAAGGCGATCTGACCGTGGCCGGTGACGGTGGTGGTGAACAGCCCCTGACCCGCCGTCGCGCCGCGCACCCCGGCAAAGGTGACGTTGGTCTGCAGATTCCCGTTCAGCACCATCAACTGCTGGGATTCGACCTGCAGGGTCTCACCGTTCATCTCGATGATGGTGGTCTCGGCGGCGTTGTGGGCGAAGTACACCACCCCGCTACCGGAGGCCTCCATCAACGACAGTCCCTCACCGGTGGCACGTTGCTTCATCCCGGCGAGAAGCCCGTCGCCACCACCGAATCCGGCGGACTTGAAGTTGACCTGTCCCTCATAGGCGACCATCGACCCCGACAGTGCCCGGACCGCTGTGTTGTTGAGCCGGGCCTCCACCACCCGTTTGGAACGCTGTACGAGCTGCATACGCCACCCCTTCGCGATTGTGCCGTTCGTCCGATACGACACGCCTGCCGAAGAACCTAGTCGATAGCATCGGTGGCGTGCCCAGGAAGTTTGCGAGGAGATGGTTCGGGGCCAGCTCACGTGCACAAGCCGATCTCGATGCGTACACGACTCGAATGACGTCGGCGTTCCTCGCCTCCGAATCCGCACTCTCCGACATCGACTCCGCGGTGCAGACCGCACACGATCTCGATCCCCGATCCCGCGTCCGCGATCAGTGGATCTCGGTCCGCGAACGCTACGCAGAGGTGACCGCCGAGTATCTCCGACTCTCGGCCGCGGCGGGCGCGCCGGAGGGACCGCGCCCAGGCGTCGAAGAGCTCACACGCTGCACCGACGCGCTGGACGCGATGACCGAGGAGATGACCCGCTTCGGGCAGACCCACGCCGCCGAACTCGATCGCGCCCGGCATTCGATCACCGAACTCGGCGTGCTCGAGCAACGCGCGCGGGTCGCGGCGACCACGTCGGCGACCGCACTCGATCAGGCCCCACCCGAGCTCCTCGGGCTGCGTACCGTCTCCCGTGCCGCCGACGCATTGCGTGACGCGACGATCTCGTTCGGCAGCGCCGATGGCATCCGCTCCCGGAAGTCGGCGGCGACGGCGGTGCTCGCCGCCGCCGAACGCGTCGGGTCGGCGTTGTCGGACGCTCCCGGCTTCGCCGACCGCGCCCTGCGCGTCATCCGGTCGGTCGACACCCGCCGCAGCGCGATCGAGACCCGCCAGGCTCAGATCCCCGACCAACTCTCGGCCCTGCGACGCGAGTTCAGTGGGGACTGCTCGCAGGATCTGCAGAACTCCGACGCCGTCATCCGCGAGCACTTGCGGGCCGCCGACGCCCACCTCGAAGCGGCCCGGACCGCTTTGCGCACTATGCCCGACCAGGCCATTGACGATGCGGAGGCCGCCCGCGACGATCTCGACGCCGCCGAGCAGGCCGTCGACGCCGTCGGCGACCGGCTACGACTGCTGCGTGAGGTGCGCGCCGATCCGGCGGCCACCGAGCAGCGGGTGCGGTTCCGGTTACGAGACGCACAACACTTCGCGGTCAACAACGCTCTGGTTGACGAATGGGGCTCGGTGCTCGATGCTCAGGCCGACCGGATCTCGAGGGCGCGGGGGGTGCTCGACCGAGTTCACCCCGATTACTGGTCGTATCTGACACAGCTGCGTGCCGTGGACCAGCGCATCGTCGAGATCGTCGACCGCATGAGAGGACAGGTGGCCGCACGATGACCACGACCGCGCCGCGGGGTGTCGACTCGACGAATCAATTCACCGACTCGACGGCCGAGGTCACCGGCCCGAGGCATTTTCACCAGCTCGCTCCCGACGTCCTCGACCGGCTGTTCCTGCGTCGGCCCGAGCCGATCACGGCCCAGTGGTCGACGCAACGCACCGCCGTCGCCCTGGGTGCGACGCTCTACGTTCCGGCCACCCGCCCCGACCTGGCCGAGGTCATCGCACGACGTCATCGAGAGGGCGTCATCTCCATGGTCATCGACCTCGAGGACGCCGTCGCCGACGAGCATTCCGACGAGGCGATCGACGCGACCGTCGCCGCCCTGCACCAACTCGACGGGTCCGCGGCCGGGCAGATGTTGTTGTTCGTGCGGGTCCGGGACGTCTCCCAGATCTCCTCCATCACCTCCAAGCTCGAGTCCGCCGGGGCGCTCTCCGGGTTCGTCATCCCGAAATTCAGTGCCGGCGAAGCAGATACGGCGTTGCAGGAGATCGATCGGTCCGCGCGACGTCTGGGCGGTCACCTGTGGGCGATGCCGGTGCTCGAATCGGCGGCGCTGGTGCACCGGGAGTCGCGTGATGACGAATTGGCCACCATTGCCACAGCTCTCGACGATCACCGCGATCAAGTGCTGGCGGTGCGGATCGGCGCCACCGACATGTGCGGGCTGTTCGGCATTCGTCGCGACCGCGATCTGACGATCTACGATGTGCGGGTGGCGGCCGACGCGATCGCCTGCGTCGTCAACATCCTCGGCCGCGCGGACGGGACCGGTCACGTCATCACCGGGCCGGTGTGGGAGTACTTCGCCGATCACGAGCGCCTTTTCGCCCCGCAACTGCGCACCACCCCGTTCCGCGATCACGATGCGGTGTGGTTCCGCCAGCAGCTCGTCAGTCGCGACATCGACGGTCTCCTCCGCGAGATCGCTCTCGATCGCGCGAACGGCATGCACGGCAAGACCGTCATCCACCCCGCACATGTGGCACCGGTGCACGCGTTGAGCGTGGTAACCCACGAGGAGTATCACGACGCCGTCGACATCCTGGCCGGCACGACCGGCGGGGTGGCCGCATCGGCATACCGCAACAAGATGAATGAGATGAAACCGCACCGCAAGTGGGCCGAACGGGTGATGGACCGGGCCGCCGCATTCGGCGTCACCGCACCCGGCGTCAACTTCGTCGACCTGCTCACCGCGATGGACGCCGCGTGAGTTCACCGAGCCACACGAGTACCACCGCGCGGCCCGCGGACTGGGTGGCCGAACAGTTCGGGGTGTCGATGACCGGTACCGATGATCTGGTGATACTCGGGCTGCGGCGCAACCGTCGGCGGGCGCACCTGTTGGTGTCGACGGTGCTCGGCAAGCACATCCCCACCCCGCCCGCCCGGATTCGTGGTGCCGCCGACGCCCTCGGCGACGCCGTGATCGAGCTGCTCGGTGCCGACCTCGCGGCGCTTGCCACGGTGCTCGGGTTCGCCGAGACCGCGACCGGCCTCGGGCATTGTGTGGCTCACCGGTGTTCGGCGCGCCTGTATCTGCACTCCACGCGGCGACACATCGACGGTGTTCCCGTATCGGGGACCTTCGAGGAGGGCCACTCGCACGCCACCACCCATCTGCTGCAACCGAGTTCGCCCGAACTGTTGTCGCTGGACCCGGCGGCGCCCGTGATACTCGTCGACGACGAGATCTCCACCGGCTCGACCGCCTTGCGTGCGATCACCGCGCTGCAGCAGATCACCCCCCGCGACCGGTATGTGGTGGCGTCACTGGTGGACATGCGCACCGATGCCCACCGTGCCGAATCCGCGCGCGTCGCAGCCGAACTCGGCGTCCGGATCGATCACGTCGCACTCGCGGACGGGAGCATCGAGCTGCCCGAGGGGCTCGTCGACGCGGTGTGGGACAGCGTTGCCGACCCACTCAACCCGGTCGATGACCGACGTGGCCGCGTCACCGAGATCGCTCTTCCGTGGCCGACGGGCGTACCCGACGGTGGCCGACATGGGTTTGCGCACAGCGATTCCGAGGCTTTCGCTCATGCGGTCGCCGACGCCACCGCGGCGGTGGCCGACCACCTCGATCCGGCGCTCGAGGTGGTGGTCGTCGGTCACGAGGAGCTCATGTACCTGCCGCTGTGTCTCGCCGAGGAACTCGACCGGCGTGGCATCCCGACGCGATATCAGACGACCACCCGCTCACCGGCACACGTCCGCGACGTCGACGGTTACCCGTTGCGTCGCGGGTTCACGTTCACCGCACCCGAATCCGACCCCGGGACACCCCGTTTCGTCTACAACCTGGTGCCGGGGGCAACGGTGGTGATGGTCATCGACGCGCCCGCCGACACCGACCTGCTGCGCGCGCCGGGCGGCCTTCTCGACGTGGTGACCGCCGCGGGCCACGATGTGTGCCTGGCGATCCTCCCGACCGGCAAGGGGCCCCGATGACCACGTCCGCACCACCGCCGCTGCGGGGGCCCGCCTTCGGGTCGTACGACCCCGACGAGGTCACCTGGCTGCTGAAAGACCTCTCGCATGTTGCTCTCGAAGGTGAGCTGGCCGAGCGCGAGCGTCGCATCCAGTCCGGCGCCGCCCATTACGCCGAGTCCCTACCGATCGAGTACCAGCCGGGCGCGCAGTATCAGGAGCTGTTCCACACCGCTCTGCGGGAGTCCGCCGCCCGGCTCGCGCACGCCACCGCAGTGGTGAGCGAACTCGTTGTCGCCGAACGTGATCGACAGCCCACGCTGGTGTCACTGGCGCGTGCGGGCACCCCCGTCGGCATCCTGATGCGGCGGTGGATACGTTTCGCGCACGGCCTCGACGCACCGCACTACACGATCTCCATCGTGCGGGACCGCGGCATCGACACCGTCGCCCTCGACCACATCACCGCACGGCACCGCCCCGAGTCGGTGGTCTTCGTCGACGGGTGGACCGGCAAGGGCGCGATCGCGCGCGAACTCACCGACGCCCTCGACGCCTACGCCCGTGCCGGCGGCGCGCGGCTGGCCGACGAGCTCGCCGTCCTCGCCGATCCCGGGTCGTGTACCCGCACCTACGGCACCCGCGACGATTTCCTCATCGCCTCGGCGTGTCTGAACTCGACGGTGTCGGGATTGGTGTCGCGCACGGTGCTCAACGCCGACCACATCGGTCCCGGGGAGTTCCACGGCGCCAAGTTCTACCAACACCTCCGGGAATTCGACGTGTCGAACCTGTTCCTGGACACCGTGTCCGAGCGTTTCGCCGAGGTGGAGCCCGACGTCCGGAGAAGTATCGAGCGCATCCTCGACAGTGATCGAGAGCCGCGGTGGTCCGGCTGGGCGTCGATGGAGCGCCTACGCGACGAGTACGGGGTGTCGTCGGTGAACTTCGTCAAACCCGGTGTCGGCGAGACCACCCGCGTGCTCCTGCGGCGCGTGCCGTGGATGGTTCTCGTCCGCGAGCCGGATCTGCCCGAACACCACCACATCCGGGTGCTCGCCGCCGAACGCGGGGTTCCCGTCGAGGTGCGCTCTGATCTGGCCTACTCCTGCGTCGGGCTCGTCAAGGAGGATGCGTGAGCGGCCCTGCCTCCACCGGCCTGCTCGCCACCGACCTGGATCGCACCCTGATCTACTCCCGAACGGCGATGGGCGAGAGCCAGTTTGCCGACGTCGATCCGGTGTGTGTGGAGATCTATCAAGACGCCCCGCTCTCGTACATGACCCGCCGGGCCCACGGCCTGTTGGCGCAGCTCACCGAGCTGGTGCCGGTGATCCCGGTGACCACCCGAACGCCGGCGCAGTTCGGGCGGATCACGCTGCCCGGCAGTCCGTTTCGCCATGCGGTCGTCTCCAGCGGCGGCCGTGTGCTGTGCGACGGCGCCGACGACGCGGCGTGGCGAGCCCACATCGAGCGACGCGTCGCCGCCACCTCGGCACCGCTGGCCGAGGTGACGGCCGGGCTGGCGGCCCGCATCGACGACGGCTGGGTGCGCTCGCTGCGCACCGCCGACGATCTGTTCTGCTACATCGTCGTCGACCTCGACACCCAGCCCGCGACCTTCCTCGACGACTGGCGCGCGTGGTGCGCGGCCCGGGAGTGGACGGTCTCGCAGCAAGGCCGCAAGATCTACGCGCTGCCGCGCGAGGTCACCAAGTCTGCGGCACTCGCCCACGTCCGCGAGCGGCTCGTCGACGACGGCACGCTGGCCGCCGCGAACGAGGTCTACGCCGCCGGCGACGGCCGTCTCGACATCGACCTGCTCACCTACGCCGCCGCGGCCGTCCGACCGTGCCACGGCGAACTCGACCAGATCGGTTGGACGCGCCCCGATCTGACGATCACCTCCGATCCCGGTGCCCTGGGCGGGGAGCAGATCGTCGAATGGTTTCTCGCCCGTGTCGGCGCGGATGCCAGGATGGGGGCATGACCGTACTGACCAAGGGCCAGAACGCACCACTGCCGGGAAGTGAGGTCCTCGT
Source organism: Gordonia polyisoprenivorans NBRC 16320 = JCM 10675 (assembly GCF_000241325.1). Classification (GTDB taxonomy): domain Bacteria; phylum Actinomycetota; class Actinomycetes; order Mycobacteriales; family Mycobacteriaceae; genus Gordonia; species Gordonia polyisoprenivorans. The sequence goes on from NZ_BAEI01000097.1 coordinate 37,269, forward strand.
CTCCGTCGATGTGGGAGCTCCGGCCGATCTGTCGGCCCTGCTGGTGACCGACGCGATGACGGTTCGCACCGACGCCGACTTCGTGTTCTACAACCAGCCCACCGGACCGGGCGTGGACCTGCAGAATCCGTCGAACCGGCCGGTGCTGCGGGTGCGGACCGACGCGGTGCCCGCCGACATCCACGCCGTACGCGCGGTGATCACCCTCGGCGACGCGGCGTCGAGCTTCGGTCGACTCGGGGCTCCGGTCGCCCACGTGACCGACGCCCGCGGCACCGAACTGTTCACGTACACGATCGACGGACTCTCCACCGAATCGGTGGTGGTGGCGCTCGAGCTGTACCGCCGCGGCGCCGGCTGGAAGGTCCGCGCGGTCGGCCAGGGTTACGCGGGCGGATTCGCCGACCTCGTGCGCGATCACGGTGTCTCGGTCGACGATGCGCCGGCCCCGACGCCGGCCGCCCCGGTGACCCCACCTCCACCTCCGCCACCCGCGCCGACATCCGGATATGCCCCGCCACCACCGGGATTCACTCCGCAGGGTCCCGCGCCGCAGGGATTCGCCCCGCCACCTCCGGCGCCGCCGACTCCCCCGACACCGGCACCGCCCAGCGCGCCCGGCGAGGTCAGCCTGACCAAGAATCGGCGCGTGGATCTGTCCAAGGGCCAGAAGGTGTCGCTGCGCAAGGACGGTGGCGTCGCGCTCACCCGCATCCGCATGGGCCTCGGATGGGACCCGATCAAGCGCGGCGGATTCTTCGGCGGACGCCAACGCGACATCGACCTCGACGCCTCGGTGCTCATGTTCAGCCGCGGGCAGGTCGCCGACGTCGTCTACTACGGCAGCTTGCGCAGCGACGACAACTCGATCGTGCACTCCGGCGACAATCTGACCGGTCAGGGCGAGGGCGACGACGAGGTGATCAACGTCGATCTGACCGCGATTCACCCGGCCATCGACAATCTCGTCTTCACCGTCACCTCGTATCAGGGGCAGACCTTCCAGGAGGTCGACAACGCCTACTGCCGCCTCGTCGACGAGACCACGGGCGCCGAGTTGGCCCGGTTCACGCTTGCCGGCGGGATGGCGTTCACCGGGGTGACGATGGCGGTCATCTCCCGTGAGAACGGGGAGTGGAAGCTGCGCGCAATCGGTGACGGATTCCAGGGCAAGATTCCACGCGATGCGGTGCCGCACGCGGCACGGCATCTGGCCTGACGCACGCGATCCGGCCTGACGTCAGTCCGTCGGGCCGTACATCGCGCCGTACCACAGCGCGGTCATGGTGGCGATCGCCGTCTCGTCGTCGGGCGGCTCGACACCGATGTCACCGTTGCCCGCCAGCCATGTCCAGCAAAAGGATTCGAGCATCGAGATGATCGCCGACGCCATCGTCGGCAGGTCGATGCCGGCCAGATGGCCGGCCTTGCGGGCACGCTTGAGGTGCGTCATGACCCCGCGCATCCCGACCGCGCGCATCTCGCGCGCACGTTGCGCGTACCTCTCGTCGGTCATCGCCATCTGCGTCAGCCCGATCATCTCCGGCAGATGCTGGCGCGACGTCGTCCAGTACGCGGTGACCGCACCGCGCACACTCTGGTACGGGTCGTCGGACATCGCGGCCATCGACTGCTCCATCACCTCACCGGTGAACTGGTCGAGGAGGGCGTCGAGTAACTGCGCCTTGTTCTCGTAGTAGTTGTAGAACGATCCCGGCGAACGGCCCGCCGCGCGCGTGATGTCGGCGATCTTGGCGTTGAAGTAGCCCTGCTCGGCAAACACCTCGCGGGCGGCGTCGAGCAGCGCCCCCTCGGTGCGCTCACCCTTGCGCTTGGTCGCCATCGCCGCTCTCTCTGTGTCCGTTCATGCCGGTGGTCACGCCGCACGTGAATCCGGATTGGAGATTACGGGACCGGCCGATCTGACCGTAACCGAACGCGGAACTGTTTCTAAATCTAGACTCAGTTTCAGAATCAGCATGTTCGGAGGTTCCGCCATGACCGCACAGGCCATCATCCACGACAGCATCGATGCCGCGGTCCGTCGGCGCGCCCGCGAGCACGCCGACGACATCGCCGTCGTCGACCCGTATCGCCACCTCACGTGGAGCGATCTCGATGCGGCCGCCGACCGGCTGGCCGCGACGCTGGCGGCACAGGGCGTCGGGCGCGGTGATCGGGTGGCGTGGTTGGGGCCGAATGTCGCAGCGTATCCGATTACCGTGCTGGCCGCGTGGCGCCGTGGCGCGTCCATCGTCGGGCTCAATCTCCGTCTGCCGGCGGCGGATCTCGCCGCCATGACGCAGGCGGTGCGTCCCGCCCACCTGGTCTACGAGGCGCACTATTCGGAACTTGCTGCCGCCCTGGATGTTCCGGGCCGAACCGTGGTGGCTCCCGACGATGAGATCTGGCCGCCCATTGTGTCGGCGGGTGATGCACGCGTCGATCGTGCGGCGATCGATACCGACGCCGACGACGAGGCGCTGATCTACTTCACCTCGGGATCGACCGGACATCCGAAGGCGGTACCGTTGACCCGCGGCGCGATCGAGGCAACGCTGCCCTATGCGGCCGTCCATCGCTTCGACGAGAACTCCCGAGCGCTGGTGATCCCACCGAATTTCCATGCCGCCGGGGCGACCTGGGCCAACTACGGCATGTACATCGGGATGCGGCTGGTCTACATCGCCGACACCTCTCCGGCGGGCATCGCCGATGCCATCGTGGAGCACGGCATCACCCACATCTTGATGGTGCCCACCTTGATCCACTCTCTTCTCGGCGAACTCCGCGAGCACCCTCGAGCGCTTCCGTCGCTGCAGCACGTCGGCTACGGCGCCTCGTCGATCACCCAGCAACTGCTCGGTGACGCCATCGGGCTCCTCGGCTGCGAGTTCGCACAGGTCTACGGTCTCTCCGAAACCGGTGGCGGCGTGGCCTTTCTGGAGGTCGAGGATCACCTGGGCGATCACCCCGAGCGACTGTCGTCGGCCGGAAGACCCGGTGCCGGTATCGATGTGGAGGTCCGCGGTCCGGACGGGTCGGTACTCGCGGCCGGTGAGTCCGGCGAATTGTGGTTTCGCTCGCCCTGTGTGACCCGTGGCTATCTCGACAATCCCGATGCCACTGCGCGGGTGCTCGTCGACGGCTGGTTCAACACCCGTGACATCGGCTTTCTCGACGACGACGGCTACCTGTATGTGCAGGGCCGTTCGGACGACATGATCTGCACCGGTGGGGAAAACGTCCACCCGCAGGTCGTCGAGGAGGTCCTCGCTGCGATGCCCGGTGTCGAGGAATGCGCGGTGTTCGGCACACCCGACCCGCATTGGGGCCAACGGGTGTGCGCGGCGGTAATCGCCACTAAACCGATCAGCGAAGCCGACGTGATCGCCTGGTGCACCGAGCGTCTCGGACGATTTCAGGTACCCAAGTCGGTGGTGTTCCTCGACGAACTGCCGCGCACGGCGACCGGGAAGGTCAAGAGGTCGGCGTTGAGTGTGTGATCGACCGCGTGTGGGATCGACCGCGTGTCACGCCACATCGATCGCGACCGGCACCGCTTCGGCATTGATCGCCGGACCGTATGAATACTCCGATATTCCGTCCTTGTCTTACATGGATGGCAAACCTAGCGTGGCAGAGGTATGGGGTGGATCACAGCTGAGAGGTCGCACATGTCCACATTCGTTCTCGTCCACGGTGCTTGCCACGGCGGGTGGTCATGGCGACCGGTCGCCGAGATCCTGCGCGAACAGGGGCACACCGTCTACACGCCGACGCTGCCGGGGCTCGGCGCCGAAGACGCGCGAGCAGAGGTTCGGCTATCGGATTCCGTTGCAGCGCTTGTTGATTACGTCGCGGCGCGGGACTTGCACGATATCGTTCTCGTGGGACACAGCTGGGGCGGGTTCCCCGTGTCCGGCGCTGCCGCGGCGATCGCCGACCGGATCGACCGACTCGTCTACTGGAGCGCGTTCGTTCCGCTCACGGGCGAATCGCTGATCGATCTGTGCCCACCGGCCTACGGCGACATGTTCCGGGCCTCGGCCCAGTCGTCGCGGGACAACTCGGTGATGTTTCCCTTCGAGGTCTTCGCAACAGCGTTCATACAGGACGTCGGAGCCGAGGTCCAGCGAGTCATCCACCCGCTCCTCGAACGCCAGCCGTTCCACACCATGAATGACTCGCTCGACCTCGATGACTGGGCGCGGCTCGCACTTCCCTCGGTGTATCTGCTCGCCGAGGACGACTTGGCGCTGCCCCCAGGCGAATACGGTTGGGAACGCTTCGCCGGGCGCCTCCCCGAGGGCTCACCGATGCTGCGGACCCCCGGTAGCCACGAAGCGCAACTGTCGTCGCCCGCGACACTCGCCGCGAGCTTTGTCGAGGCGGCGACGGTGCCACTGCAACCGAAGGTGTCCTCTGCTCGGCGGTAGCCGAGCGGAGGAGTGAGACGTGCACAGCCCACGCATCGCAATCATCGGTGCAGGTATCGGCGGCCTGACGCTGTCACTCGCGCTTCGGCGCCATGGCATCGCGAGTGAGATCTACGAACGCACCGAGGAACTCCGGGAGGTCGGTGCAGCCGTCGCGCTGTCGGCGAACGCGACGCGCTTCTATGAGGGTCGGCTCGAACTCGGTGACCGGTTCGCGAAGGTGTGGGCCGAGATTCCCGAGCTGATCTTCCGGGACGGCCGCTCCGGCGAGGTCATCGGCCGGCACTACGGCGGCGAGGAGTACCGCCGCCGTTACGGCGCGCCCTACGCCGGCGTGCACCGGGCCGATCTCCAGGCCATCCTGTCGGAGGCAGTGGGTCCCGACACCCTGCATCTGGGCCACACGCTCACCGGCATCGACGACAGCGGTACCGAGGCGGTTCTGACCTTCCACGACGGCTCCACCGCCGCAGCCGATCTCGTCATCGGTGCCGACGGTGCCCGCTCCACCGTTCGACGACTCGTGCTCGGCTACGACGATGCGCTCTACTCGGGCTGTTCCGGCTTTCGTGGCATCGTCGACCCGTCGCACCTGAGGTCACTACCGGACCCCGCGGCCATCCAGTTCTGGATGGGGCCCGGTGGTCACCTGCTGCACTACCCGATCGGATCCGGCGCACATAACTTCTTACTCGTCGAACGTGGCCCGGCACCGTGGCCGTATCCTGCCTGGACAGCTCCGGCCACGGATTCCGAACGGATGGAACGTTTCTCGCGCTGGCATCCGGCGGTGACGGAGATGGTCGAGGCGGCCCCTGTCGGGGATCGCTGGGCGTTGTTCCACCGCCCGCCGCTCGCGCGGTGGAACCATGGCCGCGTCACCCTACTCGGCGACGCCGCGCACGCGCTCGTCCCGCACCACGGTCAGGGCGCCAACCAGTCCATCGAGGACGCCATCGTCCTCGCCGACCAACTCGCCGCGGGCACCGATCTCGACGCCGCGCGCGCTGGCTATGAGGACCTCCGGCGAGACCGCACCCGGAGGGTGCAGTACGCCTCGATCACCACCGCCGACGTGCTCCACCTCCCGGACGATTCGCCACTTCTCCACGGGCGCAACGCCCGTCTGGGAGCACCCGGGCTACCCGCTCGCCATCTCGACTGGATTCACGGTTTCGTTGCCTCCCACTCCTGAGGTCACGAGGTCCAGGCATCCGTCCAACACCGCACGGTCGTAGTACTGCGCCGGGGTTCCGCCGGCCACCGCGAGGGTTCGAGCGTGCCGAAAGTGGAGGTGCGCGTCGTGTTCCCAGGTGAATCCGATGCCACCGCTGACCTGGATGAGTGAGCTCGACGCCGCCAGATAGGTCTCGCCGGCCGCGGCATGGGCCAATGAAGCGAGGTGCACTGCGGTATCGGGGTCGGCAAACGTCGCACGGTCCAGCGCCGCGGCGCCCGCTGTCACCAGTCCGCGGGCACCGACCACATCGACCGCGGTCTGCGCGCAACGGTGCGCAATGGCCTGATAGCTGCCGATCGGGTGGCCGAATTGCTCTCGCACTCCGGCGTATTCGACCATCAACGACACACATCCTTGAGCGCCGCCGACCTGCTCGGCGGCCCGCAGCAGCGCGGACGCATCGCGGAATCGTTGCAGCGCAGTGGTATCGCCCGGCTCGGTGACGAGCAGGGCCGGCGCATCGGTGACGGTCACATCGGCGCGCGGCAGTGCGAAGTCGACGGTGGGTCGGGATCTCCGGTCGGCGGAGTTCTCGAGTATCACCAGCGCGGCGGCAACGCCGTCGTCGGTGCGCACCTCGGTGACCGCGAGCCCGGCAACAACACCGTGCGACAGTGCCCAGAGCACACCGCTCACCGCGCCGGCACGCCAGAGCGGAAGAGATTGTGGCTCTGCGATTTCGGTGCCGAGAGTCGACCCGGGGACGGCCATACCAGCGAACAAACCCTCGATGGTTCCGGTGAGGTCGACAGCATCAGTGAGGCCACCCAGCGCCCCCTCGCCCAGAGCCCCCTCACCCAGCGCCCAAGCCGCGAGGACGGCGGCCCGCACCGGTCCGGGATACAGGGCGGCTCCACACTCCTCGACGGCGGCCACCAAGCAATCCAGACCCAAACCCAGACCACCCCACCGCGGCGGCATGCCCAAGCTGCACAGCCCGACGTCCGTGGCGAGCGTCCGCCAGCTGCTCTCGTCGAATCCACTCGGCTGCCGGCCATCCCTGGTGCGGCGTACCTCGTCGAGACCTGGACGGGTCGCGAAGTAATCGCGCAGGGCGGCACGCACCTCGTCCGGTGAGATGTCGGGTGTGGTGCCGGCCGGACGGGTGCTGCTCAGAGACTCGTCCATGACCGCTCGCCCAGCCACTCGGTGATGGTGCCGACCGCCTTCTTCAGGTACGGCAGCTGCGCGCGCCCCGAATAGTAGTGGGTAGCACCGACGATGGTGCGCATCTGCTTGTCCGGGTGGCCGACGGCGTCGTAGAGACGTTGGGTGTGGCTCGGCGTGCACGCGTTGTCGGCGCTGTTGCCGAGTACCAGCGTCGGCACGGCCAGATCGGCGGCACACCGCGGACCATCGCCGTTGGCGTCGTCGAAACTCCACTGCGACAACCAACTCCGTAAGGTGGTGAAGCGGGCCAGGCCCACCGGTCCCATGTTGACGATCCTCGGGTCGCCGAGGTAGCAACCCGGTTCACGGTCGTTGGGGTCCTGGGTGAGGTCGAGCCACCGGGGGTCGGCCATGGTGCCGTGCACGACGAATCCCCGCTCCATCAACGGTTCTCCCTTGGCCCGCAGATCGTCGAGTTGCTCACGCACCCACGCCGTGATGCGCCGGTTCCGGTCGATCTGGGCCGCACGGTATCGGGTGACGAAGTCGTCGGTGTACGGCGGCTGGTTCGGGTTGTTCGGGTTGTAGAGATCGAGTTCGGGATCACGCTTGTCTGGATCGGTCTCGTCGAGGATCGACGGGTCCATCCATTCGGTGAGCGTGCCGTGCCTGCTGACGTGCGCGGCGAGCAACATCATCCCGTCCGCCGCAGGCAGATCGAGCTGCGTCAGATCGGGCGGCTCGCCTGCGGGGGTCGCGGTGACCGTCGCATGTTGCGCCTGCTGCTGGTAGTACAGCGACAACGCTCCGCCGCCACTCCACCCGGCGAGAACGACATTGCGGTACCCGAGCCGATCGCGGGCATCGGCGACGCATGCGCCGAGATCCTGGACGACCTTCTCCATGATCAACGCGCTGTCGACACCCCGGTAGCGGCTGTTGCAGTAGATGACGTGGTGGCCGGCGCGGGCGAGCGCATTGGTCATCGGTAGATAGGCTCCACCGCCGATGGGGTGCATGAACACGATGACGGTGTCCGAGCTGATTCCCTTGGGCTGCAAGAGATAACTCTCGAGCACCACGCTCTCGGTGACACCGCCGTAGGTGTCCCGGTAGGCCGAGGTGTCGTCGAAGACGACGAGATAGGGGATGCGGTCGTAGTCGAATTTGCGCGCCGTCGAATCCGTGGGGCTCATACCTGTGCCTCCGCGGCGACCTCGGCGGCAGCTGCGGCCGTCATCACCGGGGTGGCGGTGAGTCGAAGACGGGTGTCGATCGCGATGACCTGCCATTCGACGCGTTGGTCGACCTCGAATCGGCGCCGGGCTCGTTCGCGCGCGCGTTCGGGAATGCCGTGGTGGATTCCTTGTGGCGCATGCGAAATCAGACCGGGCGGCATGTCGATGCCGAAGACGCTGCCGCCGTGATAAAAGGCGATCTCGTCGAAGTCGGTGTTGCGGTGATACCAGGGCAACCGTTCGGTGCCCGGGCGGCCTTCGACGGGTCGGGGCAGGAAGTTCATCACGTACACGCCGGTGGCCTGCATGAACAGATGCACCGTCGGTGGCAGATGCACCGTCTCGGAGGTGATCACGTCGTAGTCCTCGATGTTGAAGGTGAATGCGAAGTTGTCTCCGCGCCAGCCTTCGACGTCGAGCGGGTTGAACGGGTAGAAGAGCGACGTGGCGCCCTCACGCTGCCGGAACCGCACCTCGTACTCTTCGCGCCCGTCGTCGCCGAACACCTCCGCCTCGGGCACGACCACCAACGACGGGTCGAACGGGAAGAAACGTCCCAGCACGCCGGCGTCGGGGACCCGGTACTCCTCGGTGGCCTCGATGATCAGGAAGTGGCAGCGATCGTCGGGGATCTGCCGGAAGGTGGTGCCCTTCGGGAGGTAGACCCAATCGCCCGGGCGGTAGGCCAGTCGCCCGAATTCGGTCTCGAAATGACCGGTGCCGTCGTGGACGAAGATCAACTCGTCGCCATCGACGTTGCGGGTGTAGAAGGGCGCCACGGTGTCTCGACGCGACAGCGAGATCCGACAATCGGCGTTGTGGAACATGAGCAGCGGCTCACCGGCCGGGTCGATCTGATCGGTCGGCGTCAGATCCGTTGTCGCGCGGTCGACCCCGGCGAGATCTCCGACGGCACGGTACTGCGTCGGGTCGTTGCGGCGGTACAGGTGTGCGGTTCGCCCGGTGAACCCGTAGCGGCCGAGCTCGTCGTCCTTGAGGTCCTCGACGTCGCGGTGAACCTGACGAGGCGTCCGGCCCTTGCGGTGGGTGATGAACGACTCCATCTCGACACTCCTTCGTGGGTGGTGCGGCACGGTCGTGCCGGAAACTATCGGCGGGGCAACCCGAGTCCGCGTTGGGCGATCACGGAGAGCTGGATCTCGTCGGTGCCGCCGGCCAGGTGCAGGGCGGGGACGCCGAGGATGAATTCCGACCACGCGAAGGTGTCGGGGTCACCGTTGTCGACGAATGCCCGCTCCCCGAGCACTTCGGTTGCCAGGCGGGCGATCTCGTCGGCGGCGCGGACCATCAGCAACTTGAGCACCGATCCGCTGACCGGCGCCATCCGGTGGCTCCACGATCCGGGGCTGAGCCCGGCCGCGGCACGCATGGCGGTCACTGCGGTTACGGTACGCGCGATCTGCGGCCGATGGACCGGATCCGCCTCGGCGTCGAGGCGGCGCACCAACTCGACGAGCCGCGCCATCACTACCGGCGTCAGCGGGCCACCGGGACCGCTCATCGTCGACCGCTCGCTACCCAGGCTCGTCGAGGCCACCGCCCAGCCCTCACCGATCCCCCCGATCCGGCGGCTGTCGGAGACCCGGACCCCATCCAGAAAGACCTCGTTGAACGCCGCTCCACCGGTCATCTGCCGGATCGGGCGCACCGTGATCCCGGGCGCATGCATGTCGAGCAGGAACATGGTGAGGCCGGCGTGTTTGGGCGCCTCGGGATCGGTGCGCACCAGGGCCTCGCCGACGTCGGCGAGATGGCCCATCGAGGTCCACACCTTCTGACCGGTGATCACCCAGTCGTCACCGTCACGCACCCCACGGGTGGTCACAGACGCGAGATCCGATCCGGCGCCGGGCTCGCTGAACAGCTGGCAGCCGATCAGATCGCCCCGGAACAGCGCGGGCAGCACGGAGTCACGCAAGTGCGCGGGCGCGTGTCGGAGCAGGGCCGGCGCGACGATGTTCAATCCGACGAAAAGTGCTTCGCGGGACGGGAATCCGAGCTCGTCGAGGACATTCTCCAGGACCTCGTCGTGTGCCGCGGACAGCCCGAGACCGCCGAGTTCGACCGGCCCGCCGGGCCATGCGACACCCGCGTCGAACAGCGCCCCCTGCAGTCGGCGCATCCGCGCGACCACCTCCTCGTGACCCGCACGAAGCTCTTCTACCGCCGCGATCCGGTCGCCTCCGGATTCACCGGCGTCGGGATCTTTGACCTCAGAACAGAACTCACCGGTCATGTCTGCGAGGCGACGCCGCAGATGTCGGGCGAAGGCGTCGAGCCCCGTGGGAATCCCGGTGAGCGTCATGCCAATCCCGCGAGCTCCAGAGCCGCGCGCTTGGCCTTGTCCATGTCGTAGTGTTTGCGTGCCACCAGACGTTGCGCGTAGAGTCCGCCGCCGGACTGCAGCATCGTCACCAGCTGCCAGCCACCATAGGCGTCGGCGGTGAAGTCGCGGATGGCGTGGAACAGTCTGGTGCGGTAATCGCCGTCGATGCCGTCCTTGGTGCGCATGTACTTCTTGATCAGCGGGCCCACCTCGTCGTTGTCGAGGTCGGCGGTCGACGGTGCGGTGAGGATCGAGCCGCCGCCGATGTCATGGAGATGTCGCACCATCAGGCTGTAATCGGCTGCGGCGTAATGCTTCGCGGCATTGGTGTAGAGCTCGCTCGGAAAGTACCAGCCCTCCGGGCTCTCCTCGGCGTTGGCGATCGCCGCCTCGAGGCCGGACCGGACCATGGTGGCGTAGATGACCATTTCGGCGATCTTCTCGCGAATGTGGTTGATGCGTTCGGTGCCGTTGGCCTCGGCGATCAGCTGCGCCAGCCCGACGAGTTGATCGGCGAACTCCGACATGTGGGCGGTTCCGCCGAGACGCTCCCACAGTCCGAGCGCGTGGGCGAAGGTCGCCGAATGGCCGACCTGACCGTCGAGGAAGACCCGCTCGGCGGGGACGAAGACGTCGTCGAAGATGATGAAGCCCTCGGGCATATTGTGTTTCGCGCTGACCGGGAAGTCGCCTTCGCGCTCACGGGGTGCGTAGCTGGTGTTGACGATGCGCACGCCCGGCGCGTTGACCGGCACCGCGCATGCGATCGCGTAATCCTCCTCGCCCGGTTTCATGTTCTTGGTGGGCATGACGACGAGTTCGTGACAGACCGCCGCCGACGAGATGTGCAGTTTGGCGCCACGGATGACGACGCCGTCGGGGCGGCGCTCGACGATCCGCGTGTAGACGTCGGGATCCTCCTGCGCCCCCGGCGGCAGCCGACGGTCGCCCTTGGCGTCGGTGATGGCCTGCACGCAGCGCAGGTCGTTGCGCCGGCAGTAGTCGAAGTAGTCCTCGATGCGTGCGGACGCCTCGGGGTGATCGGCGCGCATGCGGGCGGCCGCGGTCAGCAACGCGAGCAAGCCCTGGCTGGTGGTGACGGTGACCATGTCCCAGTGCAGCAGGTCCGACAGCAATTCCTTGAGTTGGGCAGGGCTGCGCGGGATGTCGAAGTACGGACCGCTCGCATCATCGCCCGGTCGGTAATGGTCGGCGTAACCCTGGCCCACGAGTTCGATGGCGGTGGCGAATTGCGGGTGCCGCGAGAGATCTTTGACCTGCTCCCCCTCGGCGAAGATCCGGCGACCGTCGTCGAGGGACGCGACGTAGGAGTCCCTGGTCATCATCGCCATGTGAGGCCTCTTTCGGGTGAGGGGAATGGGCGCGCGAGTTGGGCTCGACTTTTCTGATGCTAGATTCAGATTCAGAAATATACAAGCGCTTGAGTGCTGTCCATTGCACCTGCACGCCGAGTGGGTGAGGCTGGTTGTCATGACCGTGCAGGCCGCGAGGTGCGATCGCACCACCTTCGCGACGAACCGCAGGATCTCCCCCACGTCGACGACCTCGACGACTGGTCTCTCTGGTGTGCGCGGATCCGGCCGGGTCACCGCACGACCGGGCTCGTGCACCCACTCATCGCCGGTGCCGTCGACTTCGCACGGGATCGGGGCGCACCAGCGGTCGAGGCAAACCCCGTGGACAACCGCGGCGAACGCGTCGACCTCACGATGGCCTACGTCGGCACCCGCGCCATGTTCGAGACCGCCGGTTTCGTCAAGGCTTCCGACACGACGTCGGTGCTCAACGGCTTTCCGCGGGTCATCATGCGATTGCCGCTGGGGTAAGGGTGTGCCGTGGCCGGATACCCATCGGCGCACGGGGTCTCGAGGCTCCGTCGCTATCGCTCCTACGCACCTCGACCACCGGGAGGACAGCCCCCGCTGGGGTGGAGGTGCACCTCGACCACCGGGGAGAAGGCCTCCCCACTCGATGGTCGAGGTGCGAGCCGCGTGCGGCGAGCCTCGAGACCGCTTGCCACGGTGCTGGTTCCGGCTCACCCCGACGAGCAAAGCGCATCCAACGAGCAGTCGGGAACGTGAATCCAGCCCTCCCGCAGCGCCACCGATCGGTCGGCGTCGTCCGGTAGACGAGTGTGCCCCAGCTGCGCGGCACGGGCGATGAGTGCGGTGACGACGGCGTCGAAGGCGTTGTCGTCACGGCACATGAGCGCGTGGTGATCGCCGAGATCGAGCCACCCGGCAGCGTCCTGCAGCGCCGCCACGAGATCGGCCAGCGACTCCCGGTTGCCCGCCCGCTTGTAGCCGCGGGAACGCAGGCCCCAATGTCGCAGAGCGCCTGCGGGATACGCCTCCACTGCCCAGCCGTCCACACGATCGACGACGCCGAGGTCGGCCAGTAGCCCGGCGCAGCGGAACGCGACATGGGCGATCTGATCGGCGGACACGCTCAATGGCCGTCCCAGTCCGTGCTCGACGAGAAACCGGTCGGTGCGCCGAAATGCCAAGGGACGTCGGCGGTCGATCGCGTCGAGCCCGCTGCCGGTCGGCGTCGCGCCGCGGTGGTGGGCGACGACGAAGTCGACGAACTCCTCGGGCCACCCGAACGGCGAATCGATCCCCACCCGCGCCGACCCGGCCACCAGGGCCCGGATAGTCGCATCGTCGGCGGGTGTCACCAGCTCGACCAGCCGCGCGACGCCTGCCGACCAGTCGATCACCGCGACCGCGGTCGATGCCGGTGCGGCCGCGAGATCGACTCCGGCGGTGCGTGTCACACGTGTGACCGGTCGAGAAGCACTCAGGCCATCATGCCGTCGAGGAACTCCGCGTAGGCGGGCAGATCGAGCTGACCGTGGCCCGACAATCCGATGACGATGACCTGCTCGGTGGGATCGTCGGCGACGTGTGCCGCGGCTGCGGCGATGGCATGCGTCGACTCCGGCGCGGGCACGATGCCTTGGGTCCGCGCGAACTGGACGCCGGCCTCGAACGCCTTGCGCTGGGCGATCGCGATGCCCTGCACGAGTCCGAGTTCGACGGTGTGGCTCAGCGCGGGCGCCATGCCGTGGTAGCGCAGGCCACCGGCGTGGATCGGGTCCGGCACAAAATCCATTCCGAGCGTGTGCATCTTGAGTAGCGGGGTCAGTCCGGCGACGTCACCGTGGTCGTACCGGTACTCACCCTGCGTGATCGACGGGCAGGCGGCGGGTTCGGCGGCAACGATCCGCGGATTCGACCGTCCGGCCAGCTTCTCCCGCAGGAACGGGAACGAGAGACCGGCGAGGTTCGATCCGCCTCCGGCGCAACCGAAGACGACGTCGGCGCCGCCCGGCTCGACGCCGGCGAGCTGCTCGACGGCCTCCTGGCCGATGACACTCTGGTGGAGCACAACGTGATTGAGGACGCTGCCGAGCGCATACCGGGTGTCGTCGTGGGTCGCGGCGACCTCGACGGCCTCACTGACCGCCATGCCCAGGCTCCCGGTGGTGTTCGGGTCCTTGGCGAGCATCGCGCGGCCGGCCTCGGTGAGGTCGGACGGACTCGGGTGCACCGTCCCTCCGTAGGTCCGCATCAGATATCCGCGGTACGGCTTGGAATCGTAGGACGCACGCACCTGCCACACCTCGACGTCGATGCCGAACTGCGCTCCGGCGAAGGCCAGCGCGCTACCCCACTGGCCCGCCCCGGTTTCTGTCGTCAGCTTGCGCACTCCGTCGACGGAGTTGTAATAGGCCTGCGCGACAGCCGAATTGGTCTTGTGACTGCCGACCGGGCTGACGCCCTCGTACTTGACATAGATCCGCGCACCGGTGTTCAGCGACTCCTCGAACCGTCGCGCGCGAATCAGCGGCGACGGCCGCCACATCCGGTAGATCTCCCGAACCGGCTCGGGGATCTCGATGTAGGGCTCGGTCGACACCTCTTGAGCGATCAGCCCTGCCGGGAAGAGCGCGGCGAGATCGTCGGGACCGACCGGCTCTTTGGTGCCCGGGTGCAGGTGCGGCGGGATCGCCTCGTCGAGCTCGGCTGCCAGGTTGTACCAGTGCGTCGGCACGTCCACGGTGATCAGATCCGGGCTGGTGGCATCCACGTGCGTCGTCATGGCTGACAACTGTAGCGGGCCCACGCACGACAAGTTGCCGGGTCGTCGGACGCGGGGATCTGCGAGATTGCGGAGAGTTTGCTATGTTCAATTCTCAATCAGTTGTACTCACGTCGTGAGTACTAGCGACAAGGGGAGGTTGTTGACGTGCACAAGAAACTTGTGGGCCTACTGGTGGCACTGGCTGCCGTGACCGGGCTGCTACTCATCGGGGGCGGGCACGCGAGTGCGGCTGACGTTCGGGACACACCGACAAGAGTGTGGGTGGGTTTCACCCCCGCCGAAACCAAGCAGATCGCGGCCAGCGGGGTCGAGTCGATCTTCGACACCCCGCAGCTGCGCCCGTACTGGTACGCCAATCCGGACCGCGACTCCCGGTACAAGACGTTCTACGTCCCGGGTAAGGGCTACGTCGTCTACACCAGCGCCCAGGCGATGGTCAAAGAGGCCGCAAGCCACCCCAACGGCCGAGTCTGGGTGTCGTACAACAAGACACTGCCCAAGCCGCTGACCTTGTGGACCGAGTTCTGATCCAGTGACGTTCTGATCCGGTAACGGGCAACGGCACCCGGCGAGACGTTCGCCGGGTGCCGTGCTGTCTCCGCTCGGGCGCATCTCACCCACCTCGGCGGTTATCGGACACCAACGTCATCGGACACCGACGATTTGTCTGTCCGGCTCGATGAGTGCCACCGTGCGGTCGCGGGAGTAGGGCCGGCCGGTGTACTTCATGGCGATCCGGTCGATGATCTGCCACGCGCGGTCGCCGTCGAGCCAGGCGACGACGTGCCCACGGATTGCAATGGGGTGGAATGGATTGTCGGTCGGGGCGATGGACAGGGCGACCCGCGGATCGCGACGCAGGTTCCTGGCCTTGAGTGAGTGTGGTCCGGTGAAGATCACGATCTGGTCGTCTTCGGTGCCGACGAAGACCGGAACCGCATGGGGTGAACCATCTTCTCCGACGGTGGCGAGGTGTGCGATGGATGCGCCATCGAGAACGTGACGGACTTCTGGATCGAGCATGATGCGCTCCTTCAGCGGGAATGGGTGCGGCGCCAGGTGAGATAGTCCGCAATGGCCTCGGGCAGGTCGTAGGCGGGTACGAATCCGGTCTCGGCTCGCAGACGGGTGACGTCGAGGTGCGGGATCGGTTGCGGCTCAGACGTTCCCGGCTGAATTTCGAGCGGCCACGCCGGGTTGATCGTGCGGAGGGCGTCGACGAGTTCCTGATTCCGATACGTCTGTCCGCCGGAGACGTTGTACACGTCGTGCCGCAGGTCGGGCGCCGTCATGAGCAGCGCGATCGCTCGCCCGGCGTCCGGCGCGTAGCAGCAATCTCCGCCGCCATGGGGGTCGAGTGGCGCGGGACGCTGTCCGCGTAGTAGCGCGCTGATGTAGGTGACGATGCCTCGAACGGTGAGAACGGATCGAACAGCGGTCCCCAGATGCTGCCGATCCGTAACAGGACGGGCTGGATGTCGGTGCCGAGCAGTGCGTTCAGGACGATCGGCTCGGCGGCCTTCTTGAAGCCGACGATCAAATGCGGCGACGGCACCGTCGGCAGGGCGAGGTCTTCGGTCCACGGCACCTCCGGCCGACCGGCGTACACACCGAGGCTGCCGGCGACCGCAAAGCGACGCACCTTCCACTCACGCGCGGCATCGAGTAGTGCGAACAGCCCCGCCATGTCGTTGCGGAAGAACGCGATCGGGTCCTCGCCCGGGACCGTACCCGCCAGATGCACGATGTCACGGATGTCGTGACGGCGTCCCAGTTCGCGCACGGCGTCGCGGTCGGTGACGTCGAGGGCCTCGACGGCAACGCGGCCATCGAGAAACGCCGGGACGTCGGTGCGCTTGTGAGCAGTGACGACGACCTGCCTGCCCAGGTCGGCCAGAGCGCGGGCGGTGTGGGCGCCGATCATTCCGAGGCCGCCGGTGACCAGGATCATCGCTGCACCTCGTAGTGCAGGTGGGTGACGTCGGGGGCAGTCACCACGTCGACGATCCGCAGGGCGATGTGCTCGGGCAATTCGTGGAAGAAGCGTCTGCCGACGCCGAGGAGGACGGGCACCTGGTGCAGGATCAGCTCGTCGACGAGGCCGGCCTTGAGCGCTTCGGTGACGAGAACCCCGCCCATCAGGGCGACATCCTTGTCGGCAGCGGCCTCGCTCGCGGCAGCGACTGCCTCCTCGATCCCGGTGGTGATCAGCCGCTGGCGGTCACCCATCGCCGGTGCGGGCCGGTGACTGAGAACGAACAGGGGTGCGGTGGGATGCGGGGCGCCGACATCTCCGAATCGTTCGGAGTGGTCGTAGGTGGTTCGGCCGGCGAGGCTCGCACCCACCCGGCCGGCGAGTGCGTCGAAGAACGGCGCGCTCTGCGGGCTCAGGTGGAACCCCTCGAAGACGCTGCTGGGCACCTCACCGCTGCCGAACCAGTTGAACAGCTCATCGCCCGCGCCGAGGCCGTGCCCGGCGCGCGCGTCGCGTCCGGTGATGTAGCCGTCGACCGATACCGATAATCCGCAGATCACCTTGCTCATTGGCCTGTACCTTTCCTCGCTGGTTGGTCCTCGCACGTCCGGATCGTGCGACATCCTCACTCTGCGCGGCAGCGGTGGCGGGCAGTAGTGGCCGAGCGCAGGAGTGCTCCGGGCGTTGTGCACTCGGCAACCGTGCAAAGTGCACGACTGCCGAATGGACCCTGACCGAGCCCCGTGCCGGTCCTAGAGTTGAACCGTGCAGCCGAGCATCGCGAAGGATGTGCCCGGCGGGGACTCTCCGCGGGCCGCTGCGGAGTGCTCGGATCGGCCACGCCCGGACTTCGCTCCCGGCGCGGCGTCGGGGGCCAGGCCACTGGTGGTGGCGTATCTGGGAAGCCTGTTGATCAGCAAGCTCGCCGATGCGAACCAGCACCCCGATCTCCGCTATATGCCTGTGGTCGCACTGTGTTTCGTCCTGCCGTTCTGGTACGCGAGCGGCTGGGCACGTGCTCCCTGGCGACGGTGGGGTCGGTGCTTGCTACTCGGGCAGGCCGCGGTGACCTACCTCGGTTTTGCGCTCTTCGGAGATCACTGGGTCGGCGGGGTCTCCGGGCTGTTGGGCGCCCTGGTGCTGCTCGTGGTCCGACCACCGTGGCGCTGGTGGGTCTTCGGCGCCGTCGCGGCCGGCGAACTCGCCCTGTGGCTGGTGGTGGGTCTGCCGTACCGACCGGCGGTGAACGCGGCCGGGTGGCTGCTGATCGTCTTCGGGAACGTCAGTTTGGGAGTGTTCGGCCTGACCCGGCTCTCGGAGTTGGTGGAAGGCCTCGCCGCCACTCGGGAAGCTCTCGCCGAGGCGGCGGTGACGGCGCAGCGAGTCGCTGCGGCGACCGATGTCCGCATGCGGATCATGCACCACCTCGGCGACGTGCGGGCGCATGTTCGCAAGGCGCTCGCCGGGGCACCGCATGTCGAACGGGACGAATTGCGACAGGCCGGCGATGCGGCGCGCACAGCCGCGGCGTCGGCGCGGCGGATCGCCATCGATCTGCCCGAGTCGCCGGCCCATGCGACCGATCGGATCGATCGGACCACTCCAACCCTTGCCCGTCGTGTGGTCATCGCGGTCGTGATCTTGTTCGCCGGTCAGTACTTGCTGAACCTGATCGTCCCGGCCGAAGGGGGCGCCACACCAAGCCTGGCGACCACGCTGCTCGCGGTGTCGATCGCGGTGGTCATGGTCGCTCTCCAGTTGCGGCACTCACGCTGTCGCCCCGACGACCGACGGCCGCCGGGTTGGCCGTGGACATTGGGAGTGCAGGCCGTGCTCTGCTTCATCGCCTACCCGGTCTTCGGGGTGGTGAGCGTCGTCTTCCTCGCCTTCCTCAGCGGCAGCATCCTGTTGTTGATCAAGAGCCCGCTCCGCTGGGCACTCTTCGGTGTCGTCGTGATCTGCGTACCGATACTCACTGCGCTCGGTCCGGCAGATCTCGTCGGAGTGGCGTTACAGATTCGCTGGTCCATCTATGCCGCGTCGACGCTGGCCGCAGCGGGTCTGTTGATCTACGGTCTCTCGCGATTCAGCCGCACCGCCACCGAATTGGATCTGGCCCGACGAGAGCTGGCCGAGGCCGCCGTGACTGCAGAGCGGCTCCGGATCGCCCAGGACACCCACGACACTCTCGGCCTCGGACTGTCGACCATCGCCCTCAAGAGTGACCTCGCCCAGACCCTCCTCGATCGCGACGAGCCACGAGCACGACGCGAGATCGTACAGATGCTGCACCTGGCCCGCACGGTGACGTCGGACGCATCCGCCCTCGTGAACGGCACGTTGCGCCTCGAGTTGGACGACGAACTCGCGACCGCCCGGGACGTCCTCACGACTTCCGACGTGGTGACCACGATCGCCTGCGCGACGGTCTCCGCGGGGGCCGACGTCGAATCGGAGGTCGCGGCCATCCTGCGAGAGTCCGTCACGAATGTCCTTCGGCACAGCACGGCACGGGAATGCCGGATACAGCTCGCCTGCCAGGAGGGTTGGCTGTCACTTCGGGTCGTCAATGACGGCGCGTCCTGCGTGGGCGAGGTGACGCGGGGACAGGGGCTGACGAATATCGCTGCGCGGGCCACACGTCTGGGCGGATCGGTGAGCGCCCGAGTCGAGGATGACCGATTCACACTTGTCGCCGGCGTGCCGGTGGGAACGGGAGCGGGCGAATGATCCGGGTCCTGATCGCCGAGGATTCGGCCATTCTGCGCGACACGCTCGTCGCGGTACTCGATCTGGAAGAGGACTTGGCCGTGGTCGCCGCTGTCGCCACCGGCCCGGAGATCGTCCCGGCAGCCCTCGAGCGGTCGCCGGACGTTGCCGTCCTCGACATCGATCTACCGGGCACGGATGGACTGACCGCCGCGGGTCGCCTCGCCACCGCACTGCCCACCTGTCGGGTGCTGATCCTGACCGCTCATGCCCGGCCCGCCAATCTGCGGGCTGCCCTGGACGCTCACGTCGCGGGATTTCTCGCCAAGGACACCTCGGCGCGGGAACTCATCGCCGCCATCCGCACGATTGCCGCTGGGGGACGGGTCGTGGATCCCGACGCCGCGATCGCCGCGATCTCGACCCGACCGAGCCCTCTGACGGCACGCGAGACCGAGGTCCTGCGACTCCACGCCAAGGGCGCGAACCCCCGTGACATCGCGAACACGCTGTTCTTGTCGTACGGCACCGTCCGCAACTACCTGGCCTCGGCGACCGACAAGCTCGGCGCACGAAACCGCACCGACGCGGCAATCATCGCGGGCGAACGAGGCTGGCTCTAGCCCGGATCAGCTCCAGGTCCAGTCCCGGACCTCGGGGAGGTCTTCGAAGTGCTCGCGCACATAGTCGGCGTGCCGGGCCAGTTGTGTGCGGCAGTACTCGACGAGTTCGGCGCCCTTCTCCGGGGCGCGTCGCGAGCGGCGCAGCGCCTCGAGAACCAGGTGATAGCGACTCATCTTGTTGAGCACCACCATGTCGAACGGCGTTGTCGTGGTGCCCTGTTCGGAGAATCCGCGGACGTGGAACCGCCCGGGATGAGTGCGGCCGTGCACGAGTTGATGGACCGCGCGCGGGTAGCCGTGGAAGGCGAAGACGACGTCGGTGTCGCGGGTGAACAGGTCGATGAACTTCTCCTCGGACAAGCCATGCGGATGATCGTTCTGCGGCAACAGCACCATCAGGTCCATCACGTTGACCACCCGCGTGCGCAGATAGGGCACCCACTCCCGGAGCAGTTGTGCGGCCGCGAGGGTCTCCTGGGTCGGGACGTCCCCGGCGGCGGCGAGCACCACGTCCGGCGGTGCGGCGTCGTCGAACCCGTCGTCGGCGGACTCGGTGCCGGCCCACTCCCAGATCGAGGCGCCCGCGGCGGCCTGCTCGTTGGCCTCATCGAGCGTCAGGTATTGCAGATGCGGCTGTTTGTCGACGACGAGGACGTTGACGTGATCGCGGCTGCGGAAGCAGTGATCGGCGATCGACAGCAGCGAGTTGGAGTCCGGCGGCAACCACACCCGCACGACCCCCGGCGACAGCGGCAACACCAGGTCGATGAGCCCGGGACCCTGATGGGAGAAGCCGTTGTGGTCGTTGCGCCAGCACGTGGACGTCAGCAGGATGTTGAGCGAGGCGACCGGCTCGCGCCACGGGAGTTCGGCGGCGTGTTGAAGCCACTTGGTGTGCTGCACGACCATCGACGCACTCACCATCGCGAACGCCTCGTAGGTCGCGAACAATCCGTGCCGCCCCGACAATGTGTAGCCTTCGAGCCAGCCCTGGCACAGGTGCTCGCTGAGAACCTCCATCACCCGCCCGGACGCCGAGAGCCCGTCGTCGAACTCGGTGGTCGGGAGCTGCCAGCACCGGTCGGTGGCCTCGAAGACCGCACCGAGGCGGTTGCTCGACGTCTCGTCCGGACAGAACAACCGGAAGTTGCCGCCGTCGTCGGGAGTCCCGTTCTCCCGATAGATGTCGCGCATGAACTCGCCGAGCACGCGCGTGGTCTCGTGCAGGACCACGCCCGGCGACTCGATGTCGAGGGCGTAGGACGAGATCGGTGGCAGACGCAGGGGTCGGAGCAACCGGCCCCCGTTGGCGTACGGGGTGGCGCCCATCCGCAGATCACCCTTGGGCGCGAGCGCGCGGATGGAGTCGACGACGCCGCCGTCCTCGTCGAACAGCTCCTCGGGCTTGTAGGACCGTAGCCAGTCGGAGAGGATCGCCAGATGTTCCGGGTTCTCCCGGACCCCCGACAGCGGCACCTGATGCGCCCAGTGCGTGCCCTCGATCTTCTTGCCGTCCACGAACTTCGGGCCGGTCCAGCCCTTCGGCGTCCGCAACACGATCGCCGGCCATGCGGTGTCCGGGCGCGGCCCGTCGCCGCGCGCGGCGGCCTGGATCTCCCGGATCGTGCGATAGGAGTCCACCAGCGCCGTGTGCAAGGCGGGGAACACCTCCCGCGGGTCGTCGCCCTCCACGAATACCGGCCGCCAACCCTGCCCACTGAGGTAGTCGCTGATCTCGGCGTCGGTGCTGCGACCGAGGACGGTGGGCCCGGCGATCTTCGCCCCGTTGAGATGCAGGATCGGCAGAACCGCACCGTCGCGGGCCGGATTGAGGAACGCCGGTATCTTCCACGACCCCGACAACGGACCCGTTTCGGCCTCACCGTCACCGACCACCGCGGCGACGATCAGGTCGGGATGGTCGTAGGCCGCGCCTGCGGCGTGCACGAGCGCGTAGCCGAGCTCGCCGCCCTCGTGGATGCTCCCCGGCGTCTGCACGCTGACGTGGCTGGGGATGCCACCGGGTGTCGAGAATTGCCTGCACAGCGCCCGTACGCCGGCGGCATCGAGGGAAATGTGCGGATAGATCTCGGTATAGGTGCCCTCGAGATATGTGTTGGCCACCAATGCCGGACCGCCATGCCCGGGTCCGGTGATATACAACCATTCCGACCCGGTGTCGTTGATGATTCGGTTGAGCACCGTGTAAATCGCCGACAATCCCGGGCTCGTGCCCCAATGGCCGAGCAACCGCGGTTTGATGTGGTCGACGGTCAGCGGCTCGGTCAGTAAAACGTTGTCCTGCAAGTAGATCTGCGCAATGTTGAGGTAGTTGGCGGCGGCCCACCAGCGCAGGTCTGCGTCGATGTCGGCGTCGTCGTAGCTGCTTTCGTCCTGGGGACGGTGGGCAATTCCGGTGCTGTGGGACATCGTGGGGCCTCTCACGGGCGTTGGGTGATTTCCGCAGTTCCTCTTCCATTCATACGTGCCGGGAGCGATCCGCGTCAGCCGGAAACGACAAAACGCCGAGACACGACCCATTCGGTCACCGGGCGGTCACCGACCGATAACCCTTGCGCCCACATCCCTGGCGCGCAGCACCGCCGTGGCCGTGGCCGCGACGGTGGGGTCGACGTCGGCGGTCATCTCTTCCAGCAGACGCTGCCCGTCCACGCCGGGAATCTCGGCGAGTGCCTGGACAATTCGCAATCGCACGGCCGGATCGGCGGCGTCGAGATGAGGACGGAGCCCGGCCAGGACGCGGCCCGAGCCTCCTCGCTCGGCGAGGGCGCCGAGGTACTCGGCGGCCTCGACGTCGCGCCGCCCGGCGACGATCATCGAGACCAGCGGGTCGATCGACTCCGCCGAACCACGCGCGGCCAGCGCCGTCGCGGCACGATCGCGCACGTCGTCGTCGGCATCGGCGAGTGCGGGCAGAAGGATCGTGGCGGTCCGCTCGGAGTCGATGGCGGTGACGGCCTCGACGGCGCGCAGCCGCACCCGCGGATCGGTTGCGGCCAGGCCGTCGGCGAGGTGGTCGAGTGCGGCGTCACCGGCGCGCGCCAACGACCACCGCAGTGCCCCGAACACATTCGGATCATGCTCGGCCAGAGCAGCTTTCGCCAACTCGGCGACGGGTGGACGGGTGTCGTCGCCACTGAGTGCGGCCCGGATACGTTGCGCGCCCGATGGTGACTGCAACGCGCGCAGCATCGCGACCGCGTCGAGCACGTCGGCCCACTGCGTGGGCGCGGTGGCGGCGACGCGCTGCAGTCGGGCCAGCAGTTCCTGTTCGGCGGCGATCCGGTCCCGGGTGCGGTCGATGAGGTCCTCCACCACCTGCATCGGCTCGTAGGCCGCCTCGTCTAGCGCGGCACCGACCTCCGGCAGTGTGAGGCCCAGCGTGCGCAGACTCTCCACCTCGAACAACCGGCGAACGTCGGCGTCGGAGTACTCGCGGTAGCCGCCCGACGTCCGCCCGGTGGGGGTCACCAGCCCGAGCCGGTCGTAGTGACGCAGCATGCGAGTGGAGACCCCCGAGCGGCGGGCGAGTTCACCGATGAGCATCGGCGAACCCCGAGTCGGGATCGTCGAACAACCGGATCGTCGCCGCGGCGTGGTCGGCGACGCCGGCGACCGGATGCGTCAGCCGCGCCTGCGCGACGTCGCGCCCGGGCTGTCCGAGCCCGATGAGCGCTCGGCTCAAACTCCGACGCACCTCGTCGGTGCGCCGTCCGAACTCGGTGGCCAGATCCCCGGCGAGGCTGTCGACGGCGTCGGCGGGAACGAGCGCGACGGCCGCACGCCACGCTGTTCGCGCCACCTCGTCGTCGTCCTCATGCAGCATGGTCGACACGAACGGCCAGGCCCGGCCATCCCCGATCTTCGAAAGGGTGTGCAGTGCTTGGCTTCTCGCCTGGACGACGTCGGAGTCGAGCTCCTTGAGCAGCTTCGGCACCGTGACGTCGGCGGGCTGGCGGCACAGCGCCCACGTCAGCATGTCGCGGACGAAGAAGTCCGGCTCGATCGCGCAACGCTCGATCAGACGGTCGGTCACCTCCTCGGCGTCGAGATCGGCCCCGGCCGTACCCACCGCCAACGCGGCACGCAGACGCACCGACGGGTCGGGATGTTCGAGTGCTTGCCATTCGACCGTTTGCGACATGGCACACCACCTCCTTTCCCCATCGACTCAACACCTTGTCACTGTGTCAAGGTCAAGCCCGTCAAGGTAAAGCCCGTCAAGGTCAAGCCCCGTCATGTTGCTGCCTGGTCATGCCGACTCAGGGGTGTCCGACCATGATCGCGGCCGCATCACGTGCGCGACTTGTGATACTCCTGTCGCGGCCGTCCGGTGCCGCCGTACTGCAGCGACATGACCAACCGGCCCGCCGACACCAGCGCCGCGAGGTGCCGGCGGGCGGTGGCCGCTGAGATGCCGATGGCGTCGGAGACCTGATCGGCGAACAATCCCTCGTCGGTGTCGTCGAACAACTCGAGGATCCGCTGCTCGGTCGGCGAGGCGCCCGAGGCCCGTTCGGCGGGCACCGTGCCGAACCGCAACCCCGACAACGCCGCATCGACCTGGGCCTGGTCGACCCGAGGCGCGTCGAGCACCCGCCGATAGTGCGCGTAACCGGCCAGGCGACGCGCCAACTCGGTGTCGGCGAAGGGTTTGATCAGGTAGGCCAACGCACCCCCGCGGGTGGCCGCGCGCACCGCCCGCGCGTCGGTCTCGGCGCCGACGATGAAACAGTCACAACGCAATTCGGCAAGCAGGTCGATGCCGGAACCGTCGGGCAGGTAGACATCGAGCAACACCAGCTCGATGTCGGGGTGCTCGGCGAGCGCGGTGCGCGCCTGCGCCAGGGTCCCGGCGCGGGCGACCACACGGAACCCGCGGACCGCCGTGACGATCGCGGAATGCAATGCGGCAACCCGGAAGTCGTCGTCGACGATCAGCACGCCGTGACCGTCGGTGCTTGGCGTCTCGCCGGTCATGACCGGCCTCCCTCCTCGATCACGCCCGGTAGCCGGGCCACGAATACCGCACCGCCGCGCCCGGTTCCGCCCGGCTCGGCAATGGTCACGTCACCGCCGATTCGCCGCGCGAGTTGCCGGACGATCGACATGCCCATCCCGCGGCCGCCGGGGACGGCCGGGTCGGTCTTGGTGGTGACGCCCTCGGTGAAGACCTCCGCCGGGTCGTCGAAGGCGATACCGGGTCCCGAATCGGCCACCGTCACCAACAGTGTCGCGTATGTCGTGCCGTCCTCGGCGTCCGTGCCCGGGTCGGTCAGCAGTTCCACCTCCACCTCGGCATCGGCGCTGTCGGCCGCGGCGTCGATGGCGTTGTCGACGAGGTTGCCGACCACCGCGGTCACCGTGACCGCATCGGTGAGCGCGCCCGCGACCCACGTCTGGGGTCCGAGGCGCAGCGTCACACCCCGCTCGCGCGCGTGGCTGGCCTTGGCCTCGAGGAAAGCCTGCAGGTGCGGTTCGTCGACGTTCTCGATGCCGTCGACGGTGCGGGCGTGTGGTCCGGTGAGGTCGTCGAGGTAGGCGCGCGCCTCGTCGACGTTGTTGTGCCGCAGCAATCCCGCGAGGACGTGCATGCGGTTGGCGGTCTCGTGGCGTTGCGCGCGCAGGGCCACGCTCATCGCGCGTACGGCGTCGACCTCGCGGGTGAGTTCCTCGACGTCGGTGCGATCCACCACTGACAGCACCATGCCCAGGTCACGTCCGTCGGCGGTGACCCGATGGGACGACACGAGCACGATCCGATCCCCGACGGTGGCCGCCACCGGCTCGGGCGTCGGCGTCTCGACCACACCGCGCACCCGGGGCGTCAGGCCGAGCGCGTCGACGGAGGCTCCGACCGACGCGGAGACCTCCAGCAGTCGGCGGGCGCGTTCGTTGGCGACCCGCAGCACGTTCGCGCTGTCGACGGCGAGGACTCCGTCATCGAGCGAGTGCAGCACGGCCCGTTGCTCACGCACGAGTTCGGCGAGGTCGTCGGGCTCCAGTCCGAGGGTCAGGCGCCGCCATCGGCGGGCCAGCAGCACCGACCCCACCGCACCGACGGCGAGGGCCACGAGCGCGATGAGCCCGGTGGCGAGGATGTCGCGGCGGGTGTCGCGGGTGAGTTTCTGCGTCGAGACGCCG
This sequence comes from Gordonia polyisoprenivorans NBRC 16320 = JCM 10675, assembly GCF_000241325.1. Taxonomy (GTDB): domain Bacteria; phylum Actinomycetota; class Actinomycetes; order Mycobacteriales; family Mycobacteriaceae; genus Gordonia; species Gordonia polyisoprenivorans. Next base: position 63,243 of record NZ_BAEI01000097.1, read on the forward strand.
ACACTGACCAGGCCGATCGGACGGGTGAGCCCGGGTTGGAGGATGGGCACCTTTGCGCGGACCGAGTCGCCGAGTGTTCCCCGGTCGGTGGTGATGTCGATCTGGCCGGCCAGCGCCCGGGACGGATCGGTGGAGACGTGCACGCCGACCTCGTCGATGTCGGGGTGGGCCAACCGGATTCCGTCGGCATTGGCGATGACCACGAAGAGCGCACCGGTACTGCGGGCCACGGCGGTCGCCTGGCGTTGCAGGGACGAGTTCACGAGTTCGGCTCGGTCGAGGTCGGTGCCCTGATGTGCGGCGACGGAGGCGACGACGTCGGGATCGTCGGCCATGGTCTGGGCGATGGCCAGGGCCCGTTGGGCGTACTCGTCGCGGACCCGGTCGTCGGATCCGTAGACCACGACGCCGAAACCCACGCCGAGGCTGACCGCGATGACGGCGAGTTGCAGGAGCAGTACCTGCGTTCGCAATCGCATGCGGTCAGCCTAGGCGTGGGAGGTATCGGCCGACAGGGAGATCATCCTGTTTGCGGTGACCCGGTCGGGAACTCCTCAGAAGGGGATGGCGCCGAACAGGCAGCCGGCGAGGAGCATCACCAGCGAGACCACCGCCGCACGCCACAGCACCTTCTTGTGGTGATCGGCCAGTCCGACGCCGGCGAGCGCGACGAGCAGCAGGATCGCCGGAACCAGCGGGCTCTGCATGTGGAAGGTCTGACCGGTGATCGATGCGCGCGCCATCTCGGAGGGGTCGATGCCGTAGCGGGTCGCGGTCTCCGAGAGCACCGGCAGCACCCCGAAGTAGAAGGCGTCGTTGGACATCAGGAAGGTCAGCGGGATCGACAGCACGCCGATGACCACGGCCATGTGCGGGCCCATCCAGGTCGGGATGCCGTCGGCCATCCAGTGCGCGATCGCGTCGACCATGCCGGTTCCGCTGAACACGCCGGTCAACACCGCGGCGGCGAGCACCATGGCGACCACCGAGACGATGCTCGAGCTGTGCCGGGTGATGGCCTCCTGCTGATCCTTGATGTGCGGGAAGTTCACCGCGAGAGCGATTCCGGCGAAGATCATGAACAGCACGGGGATGGCGACGACGTCCATGCCGAGGATCGCCAGCAGCGCCACGGTGAGTGCGGCGTTGATCCAGAACAGTTTGGGCCGCAGCGACTTCCGGTTCGGGTCGAGCACGCCGGTGAAGGAGGCCGTGGCGTCGGAGTCGTCGTGGGCAGCATCGTCGTGGGGTTGGGCGGGCAGGTCGCCGGTCGAGGCGGGGCCGGAACGGTCGCCACCGGCGCCGGTTGACCCGGAGCCCGAACCGGTTGCACCACTGCCATTTCCGCGACCGAAGAGACGGCGACGACCGGTGGGCGTATCGGTGCCACTGCCACCGCCTGCGCCGGCGAGGACGAGTTCCTCACTCGGGGCCAGCATCGACTCCTTGATCTCCATGCGGCCGATGCGGCGACGCTCGAGCACGCCGAGGTGGTAGGCGAAGGCAAGGACGACGAGCATGCCGATCGCGAGCGCGGGCACCATCGGAAGGAAGACGTCGTTGGTGTCGATCTTGAGCGCACTGGCCGCGCGGGCTGTCGGCCCACCCCACGGGAGGATGTTCATGGTGCCGTTGGCCAGGCCGGCGACGACGGTCAGAACCACCGGGGAGACACCGAGTTTCAGGTACAGCGGCAGGAGTGCCGCGGTGGTGATGATGAAGGTGGTCGATCCGTCACCGTCGAGGGACACCACGGCCGCGAGGACCGCGGTACCGACGACGAGCCGGGCCGGATCGTTGCGCACCATGCGGACGATGAAGCGGATGATCGGGTCGAAGAGGCCGACGTCGATCATGATGCCAAAGAAGATGATCGCGAAGAACAGCATCGCCGCGGTCGGAGCGAGCTCCTTGATGCCGTCCTTGATCATGTCGCTGATCCCGAGGCCCGCGCCGGCGAAGAGGCCGAAGGCGACGGGAACCAGGATCAGTGCGACAACGGGTGTCGCGCGTTTGGTGATGATGAGGAACATGAAGGTGGCGACCATCGCCAACCCGAGTGCTACCAACATTGCCTGAACTTTCTGCCGTGCTTCCCGACGACTCTGCGGTGTCGTCGGCTACACGAGGAGTCTGTGGGTAATGCGGATCACAGTCACTGTTGTGCTCGTAAGTCGTGTTTTGCGCGTTTTGCGCACCGTGTCGTCCGGTTCAGTCGGGCAGCATCGGGGCGTCGTCGCCATGGTCGCGTCCTACGAGCACTGCTCGGGTGACGGAGTCCCGGCCGAAGCGGTTACGGAGTTCGTCCATCGCGGCGTCGAGTTCCGGTTGATGGTCGTCGTCGAAGGGCAGGGTCATCTGCAGCGAGTCGGAGTCGTCGAGGTTGGCCAGCGACAGCCCGATCAGCGTGCACCCGCGTTCCCGGATGAGGGGCAGGGCGTCGTCGAACAACGCCCGGGCGCAACCCATCAGCACCTGGGTGCGGTCGGTGGCATCGGGCAGTGTGCGCGAGCGCGTGGCGCGGGAGAAGTCGTCGAAACGCAAGCGCAGCACCACGGTTCGGCAGACACGATCGGCACCGCGCAGTCGCTTGCCGAGCCGCTCCACGATGGCGATGATCGTCGCCTCGATCTCTGCCTCGGGCCGGGGCCTGCGGCCGAGGGCCCGCTGAGAGCCGATCGAGCTGCGCCGCTTCCCGGTCTCAACACGCCGCGGGTCCTGCGCGAGCGACAGCGCGAACAGGTGGCGGCCGGCGCCGGGACCGACGATGTGGCACAACGCCTTCTGGCCCAGACGCGCCATGTCGCCAACCGTCGCGACCCCGGCGTCGGCGAGTTTGGCCTCCGTCACGGGGCCGACACCCCAGAGTCGGCGGACCGGAAGCGGGTGCAGAAATGCCAGTTCGGTACCCGGCGCGACCTCGAGAAGCCCGTCGGGCTTGCCGACGGCGCTTGCCACCTTGGCGAGGAACTTCGTGCGCGCGAGGCCGACCGTGATCGGTAGGCCGACCTCGGTGCGTACGCGGGACCGCAGGGTCTCGGCGATGGCGACCGGATCGCCGACGAGACGCCGGAGACCGGCCACATCGAGGAATGCCTCATCCACGGAGATCCCCTCGACGAGAGGCGTTGTGTCGCGAAAGATCTCGAAGACCGCTCGACTGGCCTCCATGTACGCCTCGAACCGTGGGCGAACCTCGATCGCATCGGGACACAGCGCTCGCGCCTCCAGGCCGGGCATGGGCGTGCGGACACCGCGCGCCTTCGCCTCGTAACTGGCGGCCAGCACCACTCCGCCGCCGACGATGACCGGTCGACCACGCAGAGCCGGGTCGTCACGCTGCTCGACGGAGGCATAGAAGGAGTCCAGGTCGGCGTGCAGAATCGACGCCTCCCGCCTCGTCCCGCTGTCGATACGCATCGGTCGAGCCCTTCTATTCGGCGCATATGCGCATCGAACGTATGGGCGAATACTACCCCGGCGCTGCCACTGCTGGGACGCTTACCCATCGGCGATCGAGACGCACCCCATCGGTGGTCGAGCCCTCGAATCGGTGACCGAGCCCTTGTATCGGTGGTCGAGGTGCGTCCCGGATCGGTGGTCGAGGTGCGTCCCGGATCGGTGGTCGAGGTGCGAGGCGCCCCAGGCGCCGAGCCTCGAGACCGAGCCGAACCCCCAGCTGGAACCCACCCGAAAAAACTTTCGACAACCTCTTGCCAACCCGACAAACCCGGCATACACTCGAACACAACAACACACAAACATGTGTTCGCTATCGCCAGGGGGGTGACAATCATGGTCGACACCGCGTTACCCGACGTGTCCGGTTTGTCGACCACCCAGAAACTCGCCCTCGCCCACCGCGTGGTCGATTCGCTGGCCACCGATGATTTGACCGGCCTGTCCAACGACGACCTGGTCACCGTCGCTCAATCCACCGAACAGTTGATCACCCGCGTCACCGTCCAAGGCGATCGGCAGATCGTCGAATTCTCCGACCGGCATTTGGCCCGCGAATACGGATTCGGGTCGATCACCGACGCCATGATCGGCTTACTGCGTGTGTCGGAACCGTGGCGGCGGTGGAAACAACTGAAAGCGACCGCCACCTTCCACACCTTCACCGGTGAGGTCGCCGCCCCCAAATATCCGGCACTCGCCGAAGCGATGGCGTCCGGTGCGGCCGGCTCCTCGCATGCGGCGGTGGTGATCGACGTGCTGGACCGCATTCCCGCGGCAGTGCCGTTCGACGAGAAAATGTCGGCCGAGGAGACGATGGCCCGCTACGCCCGCACCCACACCCCCTCCGATCTCCGGATTTTGGGGGCACGGGTGTTGGCGCACCTCGACCCCGACGGCCAACTGACCGACGACACCGACCGGCAACGCCGCCGGCAGATCCGCATCGGCCGCCAAGACGCCCAAAAAATGAGCGGCCTGTCCGGGCAGATGACCCCCACCCTCACCGCGCACCTCGAAGCAGTACTCGCCGCGTGGGCAGCCCCAGGAATGAACAACCCCGCCGACCCCGACTCCCCCACCGGCAGTCGGGAAGACGCCGACCCCGAACAGGTGGCGGCCGCGGCGGCCCGCGATCATCGCGATCAAGTGCAACGCAACCATGATGCGTTGGAAGCAGTCCTACGCGCCGGACTGGATGTC
>NZ_BAEI01000096.1 GCF_000241325.1 Gordonia polyisoprenivorans NBRC 16320 = JCM 10675
TCCGATGGTCGAGGTGCGAGCCGCGTGCGGCGAGCCTCGAGACCGCCTGTGCCGATGCTGGTTTCGTCAGTCCCGCCGTGGTTACGAAACCCATCATCTCACCGGGTCTCGAGGCCCTCGCCCTGGCGGGCTCGGGCACCTCGACCATCGGGGGGAAGGGCCCGGCC
>NZ_BAEI01000095.1 GCF_000241325.1 Gordonia polyisoprenivorans NBRC 16320 = JCM 10675
GGCGATGTGATCGGCGGCGGTGTTCGACCCGGCATTACCTGGCCGCAACATGATTGCGAGGGGTTCCCCTGTGCCGGCGGCTTGGTGGTCGGCGAACGCGCATAGCGGGTGAAAACCAAACCCTTTCTTCCAGTTTGGGGTGGCGTGCTCTTTGTCGGAGTGTGCGGTCACCAGCGTCGCGTCGAGGTCGATGATCAACGGATGCCGCACACCGCGGTCATGGTTAGGGGCTGCGGTGCCGGCCGCGGTCCACGCCTGCGCCCGCGCGGCGGCGCGAGCAGCGTTGATCGCCGACAAGGCGGCCGGTGCGTCGGTGGCCAGCGTGGAGATCAGCCGCGACACCGTCGGATCCGAGGCGACCGGCCCGAACACGCCCGGATCCGCACGGACGTGGTTGATATCAGCCAAGCAATCGCCGCCCAGGGCGACCGCGATGGCGAGGTCGAGCAGGATCTTGCCCGGATCGTGAGTGGCCAGAGGCTTGCGCCACGGCGCCAACACCGTCGACAATCCGCTGATCAGACCGGTTTTCTCGGCGCACCGCAGCAGGACCGTCGCCCCGGCGTGCGACACCACCCCGCTTCCGGAACCATCTACAGACAACGACGGGTACCACGACGTACACTTACTCACCTGAATGGTGCTCCTCGAACTGGTCCGATTGATACCTTCGCAAGTTCAATCATCCCAGGTCAGGGCACCATTCTTTATTCACGACACGAAATCACCGTGAAAGGCCGAGGCTAGTTTGAGTGTGCAGAGTCACCTCGCTCATCGCTCAGAACAGGTCCGACGAGCGACAGTGAGCTCTATCCATTCGTTCAAGACACGAGAGTGCTTCGGACGTCTTGCCGGTGGTAACCCCTCGGCCCGCAATGAACAGAGCGAACGCTACTTCGTCACGTGTTCCCACACCAGTGAGACGTCTGCCCTCGCAGCCTGGAGAGTGGCAATCACATGTTCAAGAATTGACACTGGGATATTTATTGTCCGTGGGGTGGTGTGGTCGCTGATGAGTAGGGCGACGTCTTGGTTGGTGAGTTCGCTATCGGCTCGCTGTATGGTCTTGACCGTTGTTGCGATTTCCATGCCGCGATACTCGCTCCGTCTGGTGGCCCACCACGTCTCCGTTGTTCCGTCCGAGTAATCGGATGCGCGTTCGGAAGTGAGCGTCATGGCTGAGGGTCGGAGTGTGTGAATTCTCCGGTCTTTGGAGTGTCGATCGATATATTCCTTGTCAGACCGAGTGGTGACTGTGGCCATGGTCTGTCCTTTGCCAAGGTCACGAAGGGCGCCCTTCGCGGCTGCGTGTGGGTGGGTCGATGGTGTGGTCTGTCACCATATCGTCACGGGCGTGGCTGAGCTTCTTGGCTTCTTGCCTGGAGTGTTTGAGGTCGCGGCGTGCAGCGTGGCCGCGTCGAGACGATCGTCGGGCCCCGACCAGGATCGTTGCGATCCCGAGCATTGCGATGGCTCCGAGTACGACTCCGTAGAGCAGCAAGGTTCCAGTTGAGCCGGTGATGTGGTAGCCGAGAACAGAGAAACTGTCGGGGGCCAACGTATGTGTGGTGCCGCTATTGGTTGCGACGCTGGCGATAATCACGATAACAGCAGCGAGGAGAATGATCGCCCCGACGATAACAATCATGATGATGCCGCCGTGTGTGCTGTACGCATTGCCGACGATGGCTTTGCGTACCGGCATTTGGGCGCTCTTGGTGAGACTCTATCAATCATGGCGACTCGTTCCTGGCTGTGTATGGGATGCCGCCGCAGTGATGATCAGATCGTTTTCCAGTTCGGCGACCGCGCAGAGGACGATCGCGCTCAGGCTCCTGAGGGCGGTGGCAGTTTCGGCGTCCACTGAGTTGCGGCGTTGGGTAGCGATGAGGTCGGCGTTGAGTTTTCGCGTGATGGGCGGTAGATCGGCGCGTGCTGTCATCGGCGTGCGGAGTCCGCTTGGAACAGGACGTCTGAAAGCGTTCCACCACGTTCCGCGGTGAGCATCACTCGTCGCCATACCTGGGCGGCTTCGGTCACGGGGACGTCGGTGGCCAGCAGAATGACGGGGTGGGAATCCCCATCGAGGATGGATGTCCGAGAGTGGCGCGCCCGACGGACTGTCCGTCGGGCCAGGACGTCGCCGATTGCACTTTGGGCAGTGGTAGCCGGGCTGGTCTCTGGGTGGAACAGGATGTCCCACTCGGCCAGTAGATCGCCCGTGACTGCCCGGGAGTCTTCTTCCTGGATGCCCGAGACGATTCTTTCCGGGCGGGAGGAATGTCCTGGACGCGCCCTGTGATAGTCACGCATGTGCCCATAGAGGCGGCTGCGTGGAGCAGTATTGAGAATACGAGACGTGGTGATCATTGAAGTTCACCTGACTGGCCACAGCGACAGCGGCCCTTGCGACGCCGGAAGCGTTAACGGAAATCCGTCAGATATGAGACTCCGGCTGTCACTCAGTGTACTCCTCATCGAGAGGCAGCGTGTGGTTCGCTCGCTGGTGCAGATTGCGCTGTATCGAACGACCGCTGGGCACCGGTTGAGACATTCATACCGATCTCGGTCTGCATGTGGCAGGACGAGCTCACAGTGATGCGTCGCCTTCGTTCCGTTACCACAGCGTAGTGGTTTCCCGATTGTGCGGCCGATGACTTCGCGGCAGCGTCCCGTGTACGTTTTTGGCGCGGTCTGCAACTCGCTCAGGTGAGTGGTGCCCAGTCGTCGCTGCGCCGATCGGTCGGTGCCGACCAGACGGGTTAACTTGGGGACACGACCTCGCCGCGCGGGCATGCGCGTGGCATCGAGGCGGCCGACGACAAGAGGACCCGACGATGACCGACGATGCGATCGCAGACCGCGTGCACGATCTGATGGGAAGGGCGCGCACGGATCTCGCGGAGATGGTGGCCTTCGAATCGGTCTACGACCCCGCCGCGCCCGCCGACTGCGCACGGATGGTCGACTGGCTGCAGGAGGCCTTCACCGAGGCCGGCGTATCCGACGTCGCGGCGCACGTCACCGCCGACGGATCGCAGGCGGTGACCGGACACATCCCCGGACCGGCCGACGCACCGACGGTGCTGCTGTACTTCCACCACGATGTGCAGCCGCCCCTCGATGCCGATGCGTGGGACTCACCGGCGTGGACGCTGACCGAACGCGACGGCCGCTGGTACGGCCGCGGTGCGGCCGACTGCAAGGGCAACATCGCCGTGCACCTGACCGCTCTGCGGGCGATCGGCGACGACCTCGGCGTCAACGTCAAGATCATCGGTGAGGGGTCCGAGGAGCAGGGCTCCGGCGGCATCGAGGACTTCGTTCCCAAGAACCCCGAGCTGTTGCGCGCCGACGCGATCCTCATCCTCGATTCCGGCAACATCGAAGTGGGTCGCCCCACTCTGACGACGAGTCTGCGCGGGATCGCCAACGTCGTCGTCAGCGTCGAAACGCTCTCCTCGGCAATGCATTCCGGAATGTTCGGAGGTGCGGCGCCGGATGCGCTCGCCGCCCTGATCGCCATGCTGGCCACGCTGCGTGACGACGCGGGCAACACCACCGTCACCGGGCTCGACTCCGATCAGGTGTGGACGGGCATCGATTATCGAGAGAGCCAGTTCCGTAAGGACGCAACGGTTCTCGACGGGGTCGGGGTGCTCGGGTCGGGATCGATCGCGGAGATGGTGTGGGCCCGCCCGGCGGCGACCGTGCTGGGTATCGACTGCCCGCCGGTGGTCGGCTCGTCGGCGTCGGTCGTCCCGCGGGCCCGTGCGCGCATCAACCTGCGTGTGCCACCCGGCATGGATCCGGCGGCCGCCCAGGATGCGCTGATCGCCCACCTGCACGCCGTCGCGCCGTGGCATGTGCGGGTGTCGGTCGAGCGTGAGGCGATCGGGGCGCCGTTCTCGGGTTCGACCGATGGGCCTGCGTTCGAGGCGATTTCGCGTTCGTTGAGCACCGCCTACGGAACCGAGGTCGTGCAGCAGGGGCAGGGTGGATCGATCCCGCTGTGTACCGTGCTGCAGAACACCTTTCCCGACGCCGAGATCATGCTCTTCGGGGTCGAGGAACCGCGCTGCCTGATCCATGCGCCCAACGAGAGCGTCGACCCGTCCGAGATCGAGCACATGGCGCTGGCCGAGGCATTGTTCCTGCGGGACTACGGCTCTGCGCGGTGAGCTGATCAGCTCCCGCTGAACCGCTGCACCAGAAGATCTTTCACCTGCGGGCGACTGGCTGCGACGAGGGTGAACATGGATTCGCGGGCCAGACGTTGCGCGTCGTTGCCGGACAGCAGGGCGCGGCCACCGTCGGCGGAGACCAGTGCGGCGGCGGCGTCGACGGCGAGACGGGCGGCGTCGGCGCGCGCGTCGATCATCGGCCCGGGATCGCCGGCGCCGAGCGCGTTGTCGAGGCGCGCGCGGACCTCGCCGGCCCGTTCCCGAAGCGTCCGAGCGGCTTTCACCTCGCTGCCGCGTTCGAGCAGGGCCGTGGCACGACGCAGGATGCCGAACGGAAGGGTGCCGTTGATGCGTAGGCCGGTGATCTGGGTGGCGAAGAATTGCTCGAGGCTGACGCGAGAGACGATGTCGGCGTCGTCGACCCGCACTCCCTCCACTCTCAGGAACACCGTCCGCGTTGCGTTGCACACCGACAGGTGGGTCGGGGTCACCGCGATCCCTGGAACAGCTTGGGTGACATCGACGATCGCCGCGATCACGTCGTCGGTCTGCACATCCCGGGCCGAGATCTGCAGGATGTGCACGATGCCCCAGCCGCTGACGAACGGTGCGTACCCGTCGAGAATCCAGCCGCCTTCGGTGCGCGTGGCCGTCATCCGGGGCGGGGTCGGGACGACACCCGCGTAGGCCACTCCCGCCCGGACCCGGCCGGCGACGGTCGCATCGAGATACCGATCCTGCAGCGTGTCGTTGTCGGTGCCCGACAACGAGATCACCACCCCGTGATGCTGCAACCAGGTGAACGCGGTGGGTAGGCATCCACTCGCGAGCACCTCCCCGATCTCCAAGACGGTGGTGAGTTCGAGTGGCGGATCGCCGGTGACCAGTCCATAAAGCCCGGCGTCGGCGAGCTCGCGCCAGTGGGAGTCGGGAACCGTGCCACTGTGGTCGACGTCGCCTGCCGCGGGGTAGAGGATCTCATCGGCGATGCGGTAGGTGTCGGCGAGGAGTCGTTCGACGCGCCCGGATCGGGCCGGGTCACCGGTGGTCGGGGTCACCCGTCCACAGTAACGCCGTCGCACCGGCTGCAGGACGATGCAGCCGGTGCGACAAGCGGACTCACTCAGTCGATCAGACGGTGCACAGCGGCGAGTAGTCCGAGCGTCCGCCGGTCGTCGGAGAGATCAGGAAGGTGCACGAGGTGAAGCCCGCGGCCTCGGTGCGGCGCTTGAGCATCCGCAGCTGATCGGTGGTGAGCACCTTCTCGCGGCTCAGCACGAACCCGGACAGTCGCGTCGGGTCGCCGACGATCGCGAACTGGTACGGCTCGGTGCTGTTCGCGCCCTGCGCGGTGGCGTCTCGGCCCTGCGCGTCGCCGACCCACGTCACGATGTAGTTCGGGTTGTTGCCCGGGTTGATGGTGTTGGGTACACCCGGAAAGGTCACCACGAGTTGCGCTTTGGTGACCGGATCGATGACGGTCGCCTTGCCCTTGATGCCGTCGGGCTGACCGGTGAACGAGGTGCACTTGTTGTCAACGCCGATGGTCGTCGCGTTGATCTGGGTGTAGGTGGCGTTGGTGTCCTTCGCGCAGCGCACACCGAAGAACGACGGGATGGTCGCCTGCTGCCACCACGTGCCGAGATATCGCGTGACGTCGAGCTTGGTGACCGGCTTGACCGGCGCGGCTTCGGCGGTCGCGGGGGTGGCGACCAACGCCACCACGGCCCCGAGGACGGCCAGGAGCGGTACGAGGAGGCGGACGGTTCTGCGAGTGTGTGGCATGCGCAGGAGCGGCATGGTCGGGAATCCCTTCGGTCGTCGGTACCGGACGAGCGGTGATTCGCCGCCGACCCCGGTCCCGGATGGGTGGGGAACTGCCCGCCCTGCGTCCGGTCCCGCGTCGGCTCAGCGCCCGGCTGTGCGACCGTGCGTCACCTGGCGCGGGTTCCACGAGCACACCGCCCAGATCAGGATGACGTCGAGCGCGATGATGAGGATCGACCATGCGGGGTAGTGCGGCAGCCACAGGAACTGGGTGATGATCGACAGCGCGGCGACGATGATCGCCGCGACCCGCGCCCAATCGGCGCCGATGGCCAGCCCACCCGCGATGATGACCGCCAACACGCCGATGACGATGTGAATCCAGCCCCAGGCTGTCAGATTCAACTCGAAGACGTAATCCTGGCCGAGGACGAGCAATGTGTCCTTGTTGAGTGCCGAGATCCCGACGAAGACCGAGATCACGCCGGCGACGAACAGCAGAGCCGCCGCGACGATCGTGAGCCCGAAGGCGAAACCCTGTTTGACGGCCGACTCGGCGGCCTCGTCGTCGAACCCCTGGCTCATCACAGCCTTCCCTTCCGTCGTTATTGCACGATTCGTGAATCAGCGTAATCGGATTTCCGGCGCCTGTTCGTCGCTTTCGCCCAGTGGGCGCCCACGGGGGGCCGCAGCCCCCGTTTTGGCGGTCTACCAGGCGATTTAGTGCCCGGGCATCATCGGGGGTAAGCTATCGCAGGTTGCACACGGGGTGTGGCGCAGCTTGGTAGCGCGCTTCGTTCGGGACGAAGAGGTCGTGGGTTCGAATCCCGCCACCCCGACCAGAGGATGAGGCTTGCCGAATCCGACAGAGCCTTCTTGTGGTTGAGAAGCAGATGAGGCCCTGGCCAGGAGAGATCCGGCCAGGGCTTCCTCGTTCTAGCTGACGTGCCGTGATGCCGCGCCCATCACCTCACCCGTTGCCGGCACCCTCGGAATCGTCGAAGAACGCCCAGTCGCCGTCGTGCTCGACCTCCATGCGCCAGCCGAGCTCGGTGTTGTCGGCTTTCTGGTCGATGAACCAGGCGTGCGCGTCGTCGGCGTTGTCGATGTCGCGGGTGGCGACGACGGAACCCTTGGGATTGATCACTCGATAGTTGGCCATGGGCCTCGAGTACCCGCTCACGGGCGGATCGAATCATCTCAGCGGTCGTGGGGGCATGATCGGAGTGGTGAGCACTCAGACGATCCTCGAACGTTCCGACGGGCCGGTGCGGATTCTCGGCCTCAACAGACCCGAGCGGCGCAACGCCGTCGACGGGCCGACCGCGCAGGTGCTCGCCGACGCGTTCCGTCGTTTCGACGCCGACGAGAGCGCGTCGGTGGCCGTGCTCTACGGGGAGGGCGGAACCTTCTGCGCGGGAGCCGATCTCAAGGCCATAGCGGACGGCAGCACCCGTAACCGGGTGGAGGCCGACGGAGACGGGCCGATGGGACCGACGCGACTGCGACTGGGCAAGCCGGTGATCGCCGCCATCTCCGGACATGCGGTCGCGGGCGGATTGGAACTGGCGATCTGGGCCGATCTACGCGTCGCCGACGACGACGCGGTGCTCGGGGTGTTCTGCCGTCGCTGGGGAGTGCCGCTCATCGACGGCGGCACCGTGCGACTGCCGCATCTCATCGGGTCGAGTCGAGCAATGGACCTCATCCTCACCGGCCGTGCGGTGCCGGCGCGCGAGGCCTTCGACATGGGGCTGGTGAATCGGCTCGTGCCATCCGGGCAGTCCCTGGAGCGGGCGGTGGAACTGGCGCATGAACTCGCCGCGTTCCCGCAGACCTGCCTGCGCCACGACCGGCTCTCGGCGCTCGAGCAGGAAGGCATGGCCGAACCCGACGGCATCCACAACGAATACCTGCACGGACTGCAGTCGATACAGGCCGATACCGTCACCGGGGCAACACGATTCGCCCACGGTGCCGGACGGCACGGGACGTTCGGGGATTGACGCCGTGCTACGTCATCAGTCGGTCTGCCAGGTACAGACCGCCCAGATCACGACGAGGTCGACGGCGATGATGAGGATCGACCACCACGGGAAGTAGGGAATCCACAGGAAATTGGCGATGATCGACAGCGACGCGATGATCACCGCGCTCACGCGGGCCCAGGTCGCGCCGACGAACATGCCGAAGGCGATGAGGATCGCGATGATGCCGAGGATGATGTGGATCCAGCCCCACGTGGTCAGGTTGAGCTGGTAGACGTACTGCGGGCCGACGACGAACAACTCGTCCTTGACGACGGCCGAAATGCCCTCGGCGAGACCGATGATGCCGACGACGAGCAGGAGTGCGGCGGCGCCGATCGTGGCTCCGCCAGCGAACCCCTGGCGGACCGGGTGATGGTGAGAATCGGGTGACGTCATCACGAGCCTTTCGGGAGTGACTGCGTGGTGATCCTCACATGCGAACGGTGCCGATCACATCACCCGAAAAGGATGAAACGTGCACTCCTCAGCACCCCAGCTGATCGGCCAGGTCGTCGAGGTCTCTGGCGTGGATGTCGTTGTCCGGTGAGCCCGAATCGTCTTTGAGCGCAGGGTCACCCCACTCGAGGGGACGCTCGACGAAGGCCGACCGTAACCCGTGGGAGCGGGCGGCGTCGAGATCGGATTGGTGGGTCGCGACCATCATCACCTCGTGGGGCCGCGCTTCCATCAGTCCGGCGAGTCCGAGATAGGTCTGCGGCGCCGGCTTGTAGTGATGCCACAGATCCGAGCCGCCGATGAAATCCCAGTCGAAGCCGTTGCGTTTGGCCATCTCAGTGAGCAACGCGACGCTCCCATTGCTCAACGCGCACACCGTGAATCGACGTCGCAGACGAGCCAGGCCGCGCGCCGAGTCCGGCCACCCGGGGATCTCGCGCCAGGCGTGCACGAGGTGGGCGGCACGGTCGGCGCCGATCGCGACGCCGAACTGTGCGGCGACCTCGCCCAGGGTGTCGGACTGCAGGTCGTCGAGTCCGCGCCAGCCGATCTCACCGGCCTCGACGCGAGCGATGGCGGGGGAATAGCGGGCTCGCCACTGTCGCGCGAACTCGACCGCGTCGACCCCGGGCACGGAGCGCGCCACTGCGGCGCTGATACCGCCGAGCCAGTCGGTGACCGTCCCGAAGGTGTCGAATGCCAGCACGCGAGGAGGCGTCGACATTGCCGGCATCGCGTCAGCGCGCGTCGGTGGCCAACTGCGGCAGCGAGTGGTCCTCGTCGAATTCGGCGTCGCCGTGCGAGACCGGGGTGAGGGTGAGCAGACTGGCCTCGGGCCGGCAGCAGAACCGTGCCGGCACATACGGCGAGGTACCCAGACCTGCGCTGACGTGCAGCTTCATCGTCGACCCCCAGGCCGAGGCGCCCTTGACCCGGGAGCGATCGAGGTGGCAGTTGGTGACGAGCGCACCGACGAGCGGCAGACACAGCTGGCCGCCGTGGGTGTGCCCGGCGAGCACAAGATCGTAACCGTCGTCGGCGAAGCGGTCGAGGACCCGTGGTTCGGGTGAATGCGTCAGACCCAGACGCAACTGGGCGAGCGGATTGGGCCGTCCGGCGATGGTCTCGTAGCGGTCACGTTCGATGTGCGGGTCGTCGACACCTGCCGCGACCACCCGCACCCCGCCGACCTCGAGTTCGCGCACCGAGTGCGTGGCGTCGAGCCAGCCACGCTCGACGAACGCGGCCCGCAGATCCTGCCACGGCAGGGGATCGCCGTGCGTGCGCTTGTGTTCGGTCTTGAAGTACTTGAACGGATTCTTCGGTGTCGGACCGAAGTAGTCGTTCGACCCGAACACGAAAAGGCCGGGGCGCGAAAGCAATCCGCCGAGGGACTGAATCACCGCGGGCACCGCCTGCGGGTGCGCCAGGTTGTCGCCGGTGTTGATCACCAGGTCCGGTTCGAGCGCCTCGAGTTCGGACACCCAGGCCTGCTTGAGTCGCTGGTTGGGCATCATGTGCAGGTCGCTGATGTGCAGGACCCGCAACGGGGTGGCGCCGGGTTCGAGTACCGCCATCGTGGTGTGACGCAAGGTGAATGCGTTGCGCTCGATCAGCGTCGAGTAGAGCAGTCCGGCAGCGGCCGCCCCCGCACCGACGGCAAGCGTCCGTGCTGCCGTCGACGTGGGGAGAAGGCCGTCCACGCGCCAGGACCGGGTCGAATCGAGGATGGACATTTCCTCAGGATACGCGCCGCCCGAGGGCACGCGTCAGGGTCGTGACGGACAACCCGTCCGGCGACTCGACCTCAGCCGGGCAGATCGATCACCACGGGCCCGACGCCGGGTACCTGCACCGTCGTCTGGGTCGGGCCGTTGCTGCCGCCCGCGGACTGGCGTCCGTTGCTCACGTAGATCGTGATCGTGCTCCCCGGCAACGCCGAATCCGACGGTGCGGTGAACACCACCGTGCCCTGCGGGCGCGGGGAGTCGATCTCGAGCTGGGTGACCTTGAAGCCGGCAGCCTGCAACCGGGCGGTCGCGTCGCTGGCGGTCAGACCGGTGACGTCGGGGACACGTCCGCGACTGTTGCCGGACACGTACTGCGGATCCTGCGGTGGCAGGCTCGTCGGCCCGAACTTGTTCGCGACCGGCAGGACCGCCGAATACCAGGTGCGTGCCGGCTCGTATCCGCCGTAGAGGTTGCCGTCATAGCAGGACCGCAGCGGGCTGGTGCAGATGCCCTCCGGGTTGGGACCGTCGCTGTAGACGTAGACCGACCCGGCGATGTTGTTGGTGAAGCCGAGGAACGCCGCCGAGCGGTGCGCCTCGGTGGTACCGGTCTTCGCCGACACCGGCAGGTTCCAGCCCGTCGAGCCGGCGGCCGCCGCCGAGGTGCCCCCACCCCGATCGTCGAAGCTCATCGCATTGGCCAGGGTGTTGGCCAGACCCTGCTCGACGACGCGGTCACATCCCGGTGCGTTGAACGGCACCGTGGTCAATACCGGTGCGCCGTCGGGGCCGGGCACCGCGTTGCTGTTCTCGTCGCGCTTGATGGTGCTGATCGAGCCGATCGGATTGGGCGGGCACCACACCCCGCCCGAGGACAGGGTGGCCGCCACATTCGACAGCTCGAGTCCGTTGACCGGGAAGGGGCCGAGGGTGAACGAACCGAAGTTGCCGTCCTTGACGTACTGGGCGATCGACTTGTCGCCGTCACCGGAGGTGCCCGGCGTGTTGTACGAGCGCAGACCCAGGCGCACGGCCATGTCGACGGTCGGCTTCACCCCGGTCTGCTGCAACAGCTTGACGAACGCGGTGTTCGGTGACTGGGCCAGCGCCTGGGAGACCGACATCGACGCCGGATAGCGGCCGTCGTTCTTGACGCAGTAGCTGTCGGCGGGGCATCCGTTGGAGCCGCCGCTGCTACCCATGCCCTGCACGGCCAGGGTCGACGGGACCGGAATATTGGAGCCGGTGCCGAGGCCCTGCTCCATCGCCGCGGCCGTCGTGAAGACCTTGAAGACCGAGCCCGCACCGTCACCGACCAGCGAGAACGGCTGCGGCTGCACGGTTTGGTCGGCGTTCTGATTGAGCCCGTAGTCGCGGCTCGACGCCATCGCCAGCACGGGATGGGCGGTGGTGCCCGGCCGGATCGCGCTCATCACGCTCGCGACGCCGTCGGCGTGCGGATCGGCCTGGGTCTGCACCGCGCGCTCGACCGAACGCTGCACGTCGGGGTCGAGGGTGGTCTTGATGATGTATCCGCTGCGCATCACCGAGTCGCGGGAGATGCCGTTGGCGGCGAGGAACTGCAGCGCGTAGTCGCAGAAGAATCCGTTGTTGCCGGCGCCGATGCACCCCTGGGTGGGGATGTTGGGATTGGGGACCACCCCGAGCGGCTTGGCCTTGGCCGCGGTCAGCTCGTCGCGGCGGTTGGGGAAGTTCTGGATCATCGTGTCGAGCACGGTGTTGCGTCGTGCCAGCGCAGCCTGCGGATTGGTGTACGGGTTGAGCGCGCTGCTCGACTGCACCATGCCCGCGAGCAGTGCGGCCTGCTCGACGGTGAGGTCCTTGGCGTGCTTGTTGAAGTACACCTGCGACGCGGCCTCGATGCCGTAGGCGTTGTTGCCGAACGGCACCACGTTGAGATAACGCGTGACGATCTGCTTCTTGGCCTCCTGCTTGGCCGCGGCGTCGGAGAGGCCCTTGCGTTTGGCCTGCTCGGTGAGCGACTGCTCCATCGTCAGCGCCATCCGGACCTCACGCAGCTTGCGTGCCGGGGTGGTCTCGGTGGCTGCCTCCCGATCGGCCTCGGTCCGCGCGAGCACGAGGAGTTGATAGTTCTTGATGTACTGCTGATCCAGCGTCGACGCGCCCTGCTGGACCTCACCCGAGGACGAGTTCTTCAGTGCGGCGCGGATGGTGCCCTTCCAGTCGACGCCGTCGTGCTCGAGGAAGCGGCGGTCCTCGATGGAGATGATCGCGGCGACCATGTCGGGCGAGATGTCGTTGTAGCCGACCTCGTAGCGGTACTGGTCGAACAACAGCGCGATCGGGTTGCCCGCTGCGTCGGTCATCGTCGAGACCTGGGGCAGGGTGCCGTTGAGCAATTCCGACGAGACGTTCTCTACTGCCGAAGCGGCTCTGTTGGACACCAGTCCCACCCCGCTGGCGACCGGATACAGGAGTCCGGCGACGAGCACGCCGGCCAGCACGCACGCGGCAGCGAGCGGCCCAAGCTTCTTCGAGATCGGCACCCCGACAGAATACGTGTGATTTCCTCAACACCCTCGCAGCCCGCGTCGCCGCGCATGGCACCGGCGGGGTCGGTGGCGATGACCAGGTGTTTCGCCGAGAGTCTGCACGGTTGTGCCAGTTTTTCGGCCTCAGGGGTTGCGGTGGCATGCACAGATCCCTAGATTGAGGGCAGAATGTGACTCACTTAACAGCCGATGCGGCAGAGTGTTAGAGATATCAAACTCGATCAATTGTCCAGGTGAGCGAGCGGGTTGCAGTCGCAGTGCGGTGACGTGGTCATCGCAGACAACGACAGACAGGGGCGATAACGATGGCAACAGCGGCAGTATCGGCAGACGAGGCGCGGTTGACCTGGGTGTCGCAGGCGCGGTGCCGCGGAGAGAACCCGGATGACCTGTTCGTGCGGGGTGCAGCGCAGCGCAAGGCCGCCACGATCTGCCGGCACTGCCCGGTGCAGTTGCAGTGCGGCGCCGACGCTCTCGACAACCGCGTCGAATTCGGGGTGTGGGGCGGCATGACCGAACGCCAGCGTCGGGCGCTGTTGCGCCAGCATCCCGAGGTCACCTCGTGGTCGGCGTTCTTCGAGGCGCAGCGTCGCCGTCAGCGCGTCGCGGGCTGACCCGGACCCACAAACTCACATCACCGGCGGGAGTGTCCCGCCGGTGATGTCGTGTCCGGGGGTGTGTGGTCCGTTCAGGGGACAGCATCGTTCGGGGAACAGAGCCGATCGGGGCGCGCCATTCAATGCAGGCCGAGATTCAATGCAGGCCGAGGTCGACCGGCTCCGGCCACTGCATGGTCCCCGGCCGCAGGATCTGCAGTACCCCGCCGGCCGCCACCCAGAGCGTTCCGTCGTCGGTGCGTGCGACCGACACGGTGGACGAGAGCACCGGAGCGCTGAGTGTCGGCGTGAGACCGTCCCGATCGAGGACGGTGAGCAACCAGAACTGGCCGCGGCCGTGGTCGTACTCGGTGGGTCCGGGTAGCGGCCACCACCCCGACCGCGCCGTTCCGTCGGGCGGGTGACCGAGGGCCCACAGCCCGTCGCCGACGGTCCCGGCGTAGAAGAATCGTCGTGGAACATGCTGTGTGTCAGTCGCTTCGAGCGTCGGTGCCAGGGTGACGACGCTGTCGTAACAGGCGATCCCGAGTGGGGAGGTGAGCAGCGAGGGTCGGTCGTGGTGATCGTCGAGGATCACCGGATCGCCCACATCCGTCGCCCCGTCGAGGCCGACGCGCACCGGCACCACGCCGTCGGTGTGCGGGCTCGGTGAATGCAGCAGGACGACGAACGAGTCGCCGTCGGCGATCGCCGCGGTGACCACCGCGGTGGGGCCCTCGACACTGCGGGATTCCCCGCCGGGATCGTGGATGATCCACCGACCCGCGCCGCCGCAGGCCAGGAAGTGTTCGCCGACAACGGCTCCCGCGATGACCGGCGTGTCGTCGACGGTCCGTGCAGGCTCTCCCGGCGTCAGGCGGTGGGTACCGTCGGGGCCGCCGATCCAGCATCCGGTGGGCGTCGCCCACACCGACCGCCCGTATCGCACCGGCCCGGGAAACAGGTACTCGCTTGCCCGGTGGTCGGAGTCGATCCGAAGCGCCAGCGGCAGAACCGCATCAAGCGCCCACAGGTCGTTGCCGGCAGCGGAGATCTCGGCGATGACGGCCGGCGGACGTAGTGGATAGGGGCCGACGTCGTCGAGGTCGAGATCGATCAGCGCGCCGGTGTCGACGTCGGTCGGTGACGGGCAGTCGGCGTCGAACCGGTCGTCGGTGAAGAATCGCGGCGCGCGGTCGACCTCACGATGGGTGGGCCGGCGCCCCGGAGTCAGGCTCCATCGGCGTGGCGGCGGAACCCGCTGCCACGAGTGTGAAACGACCTGCACCCGGGTCACGCGCCCGCGTACCGATCCCGCGGCGTCGATCCCCATGACGCCGTGAAAGGTGCCGGTCAGTTCCACCTGTCCGGTCCGCGGCCGTTGTCCGTCCCACGACGCGGTCCAGCCGTCGCCGCGCAGGAGTCCACTCCACCAGAGGTCTTGTCGCCCCGCATCATCGGTGGCTTCGGAGTCGTCGGCGAGACCGAAACGCCGCGGTGGCCGGCCGGAGGGTTCGAGCCGGGCGCGGATGGTCATCGCGTCGTGCTGATCGGTCCCGGTCTCGCTCGTCGAGTACTCCCAGAATCGCAGGGGGAATTCGATGACCTCCCCGATCGCGGGTGGGGGAATCTGTCCGTCCTCGATCGCGATGCGATCCACCAGGATCGTCAGTACGCGGCGGCGATCCATCGGCGTCCCAGGCGGATCGAGGTCAGCCCCGACCGGTGATCTGCTCGGCGACCGCGCGCAGGGCGACGCGGTCGGCCACCTCGAACGGCAAGGACGGGACTCCGACGATCGGCACCGTCGGATGCGCAGAGGTGAACCGTCCCAGCAGGTGCACCTCCCGTTTGGCCGTCGCGGCACGCTCCGCGTGCACCAGCAGCACGCCGCGCGTGAGGTCGTCGTCGGCCTTGTCCACGGCCACCCGCGCGACCTCTTCGGGGATGCCGGTGAGGTTGGGGTGGGTGCGATTGAGGATGAGCCCGGCCAGCGGCATCGACTCCTCCGACAGGCGATCGACGAAGAAGGCCGCCTCGCGCAGGGCGTCGGGCTCGGCCGCGGCGACCACCGCGAACCGGGTACCGGGCTGTTTGAGCAGTTCGTAGGTCTTGAGCGCGCGGTCCTGGAACCCGCCGAACATCGAGTCGAGTGACTGCACGAACGTCGCGACGTCGCGCAGCATGTCACCCCCGATGATGGTGGAGACCCCGCGCATCGCCAGGCTCATCGCGCCGGTGACCATGCGGCCGACGCCGCGGCCGCCGCCGACGAGCACCTTCATCAGCCGACCGGACAGGAACGACCCGAGGCGCTGCGGAGCGTCGAGGAAGTCCAGGGCGTTGCGCGACGGTGGGGTGTCGACGATGATCAGGTCCCACCGGTTGGTCTCCAGCAGCTTGCCGAGCTTCTCCATCGCCATGTATTCCTGTGTGCCGGAGAAGGATTCGGCGACAGTCTGGTAAAAGGAGTTCTCCATGATGGCGGCGGCGCGCTCGGGCGTGGAGTACTCCTGCACCATCTCGTCGAAGGTGCGGCGCATGTCGAGCATCATCGCGTCGAGCGATCCGGTGCCGTCGATGGCCACCGGTTGGGGATCGTTGGTCAGCTCGCTCATGCCCAACGACTGCGCGAGCCGCTTGGCCGGGTCGATCGTGAGCACCGCGACGGTGCGGCCGTGTTCGGCGGCGTGCAGGGCCATCGCCGCGGCGGTCGTCGTCTTGCCGACGCCACCGGCGCCGCAGCAGATGACCACGCGGGTCTCCGGGTCGGCGAGCACCGAGCCCATCTTCAGGTCGAGGGGCATCAGGCACCCGCTTTCTGCAGCAGATTGGCCAGTTCGTAGAGGCCGCCGAGATCCATCCCGTCGCCGAGGGTGGGTAGTTCCAGCGTCGGGACCTCCACCTCGTCGAGTTGGGCCTTGGCCACCTGCTGCGCCTGCAGCCGCGAGGCGTGTTCGATCGTCTCGGTGAGCAACCCGGCGAAATCGGCTTCGCTCGCCTCGATGCCGGCGTCGGCGAGCCCGGACGCGACCCGCTGTGCGTCGACGTTGCCCTCGGCGATGTCGTCGATCTCGTCGGACGGCAGATGCATCGGGTTCACCCGGTTGATGATCAGGCTGCCGACTCGGAGGTTCTTGCCGCGCAACTCGTCGACGGCCTCGATGGTCTCGGTGATCGGCATCGCCTCGAGGAGGGTGACGAGGTGGATCGCGGTCTCCTCCGAGTGCAGCAACCGCGCCACCCCTTCGCTCTGGTTGCGGATCGGGCCGGTCTTGGCGAGGTCGGCCATCGCCTTGGTGACGTCGAGGAAGCTGCCGATTCGGCCGGTGGGCGGGGAGTCGACGACGACGGCGTCGTAGAGCCGCACGCCCTTCTTGTTGGTCGCGATGATGCGTTCCTTGATCTTTCCGGTGATCAGGACGTCACGCAGTCCCGGGGCGACCGTGGTGACGAAGTCGATCGCACCGATCCGCTTCATCGCCCGGCCGGCGAAGCCCAGGTTGTAGAACATGTCGAGGTATTCCAGCAGCGCATGCTCGATGTCGAGGGCCAGCGCCCACACCTCGCCGCCGCCCTCGGCGGTGGCGATGCGGGTGTCGGTCGGCGGTAGCGGCGGCAGGTCGAAGAGTTGCGCGATGCCTTGGCGCCCCTCGCATTCGACGAGTAGGACGCGCTTTCCCGCGGCAGCCAGGGCCAGCGAGAGCGCGCCGGCGACGGTGGTCTTGCCGGTGCCGCCCTTACCCGAGACGAAGTGCAGACGTGCTTTGGCGGCCGAGTCCGGCCAGATGTTCGGTGCGGTCACCGCCTCCTCGTCGTCGAGAATCGCTGCGACCCCGTCAGGTCGGGGTCGGCTCTGCCGACCGCTGGATGTCTGGTCGCCCCCGGGCGTGTCGTACACCACGGATTCACCATATCGACTCAGTCGTCGTCCAGGGTCACTCCGGTCAGGTCATTTCGCCCGATCGTGCCTGCGGGCACGCCACCTCGATGCCCTAGGCTTGGGGCCATGAGTGATGTCACCGCCTGGGAATACGTGACGGTTCCGCTGCTGACCCACGCCACCAAACAGATTCTCGATCAGTGGGGCGCCGACGGCTGGGAGCTGGTCAGCGTGCTGCCCGGCCCCACCGGAGAGCAGCACGTCGCCTACCTCAAGCGGCCGAAGGGCTGAGGCCATGGGCACCTGGACACAGCGACTCGACGAGCTGGGTATCGAGCTGCCGACGGCCCCCACCCCGGTCGCCAATTACGTCCCGGCGGTCCGGTCGGGGAACCTGGTCTACACCTCGGGGCAGTTGCCCTTCGTCAACGGTGAACTGTCGATCCACGGCAAGGTCTGCACCGGCGCGGAGGGTGTCGTCAAACCCGACGAGGCGACGGCGGCCGCACGACAGTGCACCATCAACGCGTTGGCCGCGATCAACGGACTCGTCGGGCTGGATTCGATTGTGCGCGTGGTCAAGGTGACCGGATTCGTCGCATCGGCGCCGGGCTTCACCGGGCAACCGGGTGTCCTCAATGGTGCGTCGGACCTGCTCGGCGAGATCTTCGGGGAGGCAGGCGTGCATGCCCGCTCCGCGGTCGGGGTCACCGAGTTGCCGTTGGGGGCGCCGGTGGAGGTCGAACTCGTGGTCCAGGTCGCTGACGCTTGAGCGCTGAGGTCGTCGCGGCGCTCATCGTCGCCGCGGTGGCCGCGGGATGGGTCGACGCCGTGGTCGGTGGGGGCGGTCTGATCCTCATCCCGGCTCTGTTGATCGGTGCGCCCGGGATCGTTCCGGCGTCGGCACTGGCCACCAACAAACTCGCCGCGGTCATCGGGACCGCGTCCGCAGCGTGGCGTTACTCGCGTACGGTGCCGTTGCGTCTTCGTCGTCTTGCGCCGGTGTTCGCCTGTGCCGCAGTCTGTTCCGGTGCCGGAGCGTTCGTCGCGAGTCGGTTGCCCACCGAGGTCTTCACACCCATCGTCCTGGTGATGCTGGTGGCCGTGGGGTTGTTCGTCGCACTCAATCCCGGGTTCGGATCGGGTGTCGCGCGGAAGCGGTCCCGGACGTCGGTGTTGTGCGGACTGGTGATCGCGGGAGTCGTCGTGGCCTTCTACGACGGCCTGATGGGTCCGGGTACCGGAACCTTCCTGATCATCACGCTGACGGCGTTGGTGGGCACCGATTTCCTGCAGAGTTCGGCGACGGCGAAGGTGATCAACACCGGTACCAATCTCGGGGCGCTCGCGGTGTTCGCCGCGCAGGGCCATGTGCTGTGGCTGCTCGGATTGGCACTGGCCGTGGGCAATGTCGTCGGGGCGCAGATCGGCGCACACATGGCGCTGGGCCGCGGCAGCAGGTTCGTGCGGTGGGTCCTGCTCGTCGTCGTGGTCGTCATGGTGGCCAAGCTGTCCTATGACCTGATCGCCGGATGAGCCTGACTCTCGCGCGGTGTCACCGCGGCATTACCCTGGCCCCATGACCGCCCACGACGACAACTCCCGAGGCAGCGAGGTCCCCGACGACGCCGTTGCCGACGCCGACCCGGTGCATCCGGCGTACGGCGTGCTGCGTGAGGTGACCCCGTTCGCGTCGGTGTTGTTGTGCGACAACCCCGGCGTGATGGAACTCGATGGCACCAACACGTGGATACTGCGGGCGCCGGGCAGTTCGGACTGCGTCGTCGTCGACCCGGGCCCGCCGCGCCACAAGAAGCACGTGAAAAAGGTTGCGGCGCAACCGGGTATCGCGATGACCCTGATCACCCACCGACACTTCGACCACACCGGCGCCATCGACGCGCTGGCCAAGCGGACCGGTGCCCCGACTCGTGCGCGCCTGCGGTCGCACTGCCGTGACGCCGACCCCCTGCGTGATCGCGAGATCATCGAGATCGCCGGTCTGCGCATCACGGTGTTGTTCACGCCCGGCCACACCGGCGACTCCGTCAGCTATCTCGTCGAGCACGACGGGCAGCGCGCGGTTCTCACCGGTGACACGATCCTGGGCAGCGGGACCACCGTCATCGATCCGTCCGACGGCAGTCTGCTCGATTACATGGGTTCGCTGAACCGGTTGATCGTCGACGGTGCCGAGGCCGCGCTGTTGCCGGCCCACGGTCCCGACCATCCGACGCTCGAACCCGTCGCGCGCTTCTACAAGGCGCACCGTGAGGAACGGATCGACCAGATCCAGGCCGCTCTCGACGAGATGGGTGTCTCGGCCAAGAAGGCCAAACCGATGAAGGTGGTCCGCAAGGTCTACGCCGACGTCGACAAGAAGCTGTGGCCCGCGGCGCGGATGTCGGTGAAGGCGCAGCTGGAGTATCTGCGTCAGCTGTGACTTGGGGGCGAAAACAGTTCTTCCCCCACTCTTTCGTTCGTCCCCGGGAAATTGTCGGGGGAAGAACGAGAAAGTAGGGGAAGAATGTCGAGCTGAGGTCAGCGGGCGCGGCGGGCGAGTCGCTCGGAGTCGGCGATCAGCACGCTCTTGCCCTCCAGGCGCAGCCAGCCGCGCTGGGCGAAGTCGGCGAGCGCCTTGTTGACGGTCTCGCGCGAGGCCCCGACGAGCTGGGCGATCTCTTCCTGCGTGAGGTCGTGGGTGACGCGCAGCGAGCCGCCCTCCTGGGTGCCGAAGCGTTGGGCCAGCTGCAGCAGCTGCTTGGCCACACGTCCGGGAACGTCGGTGAAGATCAGGTCGGCGAGGTTGTTGTTGGTGCGACGCAGACGTCGGGCCAACACGCGCAGGAGCTGTTCGGCGATCTCCGGGCGGTCCTTGATCCAGGCGCGCAACGCATCCCGATCCATCGAGACCGCGCGAACCTCGGTCACCGTCGTCGCCGAGCTGGTGCGCGGACCGGGATCGAAGATGGACAGTTCACCGAACATGTCCGACGGACCCATGATCGTCAGCAGGTTCTCGCGACCGTCGGGTGACCGGCGGCCGACCTTCACCTTGCCGGACAGGATGATGTACAGCCGATCACCGGGTTCGCCCTCGTGGAAGATGACATGTCCCCGCGGAAAGTCGACAGGCTGAAGCTGCTTGGTCAGTGCCGCTACGGCAGAGGGCTCGACGCCCTGAAAAATGCCTGCCCGCGCCAGTACTTCCTCCACCAAGGAGTCCCTTCTCACTCATGATCTCGGTTGTGCTCCACTGGCACACCCGCTGCAACGCTACTCTCGCCCCCAGCATATGTGTTGAATGGGTCACCGGCGTTGTAATGGGTGGCGTGTCTGCTCAGGGCGAACATCGGTGGCCGACGACTACCGGGCAGAAGCGCATGCCGACGTGATCGGACGAGCGGAGCCGGGTGGTGTGGACGCGGTCAGCCGGCCCGACGATTGCGCAACTCGTCCAGCGCGGCCGGCATGCCCTCGCGGGCCAGGGTGTCGACGTCCTCGGATTCGGCCGCCGACAGGAATTCCTCGACGTTGTCGCGGTTCACGGTGACGCGATCTGTCCAGGACTGGACCTTCTCCATGCCGAGGGCGAAGAGCATCAGTACGGCCGGGAACAGCAGTACGGCTAGTCCTTGCATGGCCACAAGTAAACACAATCGGGCTCGTGACTCCCAACCAGAACGGCCGCGGTAACCCAGTTGTGACCAAAGCGCGCCGCTGGTTGACATCGGCAACACAGGGCGTCGCACCGCGCCCCACGCCACCGCGCATCGCTAACCTGGTCGGGTGAGCGCGCGCAAGACGGCTGCATCGAAAGCCCAGCCGAAGGCTGCATCGGCAACCCAGCCGAGGTCGGGGACGGGTGGTTCGGGCACCAAGAAGGCCGAAACCCATCTCGGGTTGGTTCGTCGCGCCCGCCGGATGAATCGCACGCTGAAGGTGGCTTTTCCGCACGTGTACTGCGAGCTCGATTTCACCACCCCGCTGGAACTGTCGGTGGCCACCATCTTGTCGGCGCAATGCACCGACGTCCGCGTGAACCAAACCACCCCGGCGGTGTTCGCCCGCTACCGCACCGCGCTGGATTACGCGCAGGCCGACCGCACCGAACTCGAGGAATTGATCCGCCCCACCGGTTTCTACCGGAACAAGACCAACTCGCTCATCGGGCTCGGTCAGGCACTCGTGGAGCGGTTCGACGGCGAGGTGCCGCATACCCTGCCCGAGCTGGTGTCGCTGCCCGGTTTCGGCCGTAAGACCGCGAATGTGGTGTTGGGCAATGCTTTCGGGGTTCCCGGAATCACCGTCGACACCCACTTCGGTCGTCTGGTCCGGCGCTGGGAGTGGACCGAGGAGACCGACCCGGTCAAGGTCGAGCACGCCGTCGGCGAGCTCATCGAGCGCAAGGAGTGGACCGATCTGTCCCACCGGGTGATCTTCCACGGCCGTCGCGTCTGCCACGCGCGCAAACCGGCGTGCGGGGTGTGCATCCTGGCCAAGGACTGCCCGTCGGTCGGAACCGGGCCGATGGACAAGACGGCAGCCGCGGCCCTGGTCAAGGGACCCGAGACCGATCACCTGCTGGCGTTGGCGGGAATCACTTCGTGACCACCGACAATCTGCCGCCCGTGGAGAAGCCGACCCCGCCGGATCGCCGGCGGGGCTCTCGTTTTCCCCCGGCCGCGCGATGGACGCTGGTGTTCTTCGTCGTCGTGATCGCCCTCGTCGTCGCGATCTGGCCGCGGGGAGACTCCTCGACGGGCGACGACGCCCAGCAGATCCGTCCGTCGGGCGCCGCCTCGGCCACCGACGTGCAGGTCGACGACGCGCAGTTGGCCCAGGCCCGCGCCGACGCAGCGATCGCACCGTGTCCGCAGGTCGGCGGCCCTGCGCCGACCGACGCCGCGGTGCTGGCCGGGGTGCGGGCGCCGTGCCTGTCGACCGGGGCGAGCTACGACCTCGGCGCCGGGACCGTCGGCAAACCACTGATCATCAACATGTGGGCGGTGTGGTGTCAGCCGTGCCGCGCCGAGCTGCCCGTGCTCGCCGACTACGCCGAGCGGGCCGGGTCGGCGGTGACGGTACTGACCGTTCACGCGCGTGAGGGCGCAGGCAGTCCGTACCTGGTACTGCGCTTCCTCTCGGAGCTGGGGGTGCATCTGCCCGTCGTCCTCGACACCGACGGGCAGGTCGCGGCCGCACTGAAGGCTCCCCGGGTGTTCCCGTCGACGATCATCGTGCGCGCCGACGGTTCCGTCGCGAAGGTCGCGCCGATGGTCTTCGAGAACCCGCAGCAGATCGCCGACCAGGTACGCATGGCGACCGGGGTCACCACGTGAGCACGAGTGATTCGACGCCGATCCCCGAACCCCACATCGGCCCGCTGGTGGCGCGCGACCAGATCCCCTCTTGGCTGCACCGGCTCACCGACGACGTCGGCGCCGTCACCGAGATCGTGCTCAATCGTGGTGGTGACCGCACCCGGTGGGCGGCGATGTTCAACCGGGATCGGCGTGCTGCTGCGGTGCTGGTGTTGTTCTCGGGGTCCCTCGACGCCGACCCCGACTATCCCGGTGGGCTGCCCGCCGATGCCGAGGTCCTGCTCACCGAGCGCGCGTCGACCCTGCGTCAACACAGCGGACAGGTCGCCTTCCCCGGCGGCGGCTACGACCCCGGTGACGACTATCCCGTCGGGACCGCGCTGCGGGAGGCCGACGAGGAAACCGGCCTGGCGACCGAGGGCGTCGACGTGCTGGCCACCCTGCCCAGCTTCCCGGTCCCACCCTCGGGTTTCGACGTCGTCCCGGTGATCGCCCATTGGCGCGAACCCGGTGAGGTGCGTGTCGTCGACGAAGGCGAGACCGCCCGCGTCGCGCGTGTCAGCATGCGTGAGCTCCTGGCCCCGGAGAACCGTTTCCAGGTCCGCCGGTCGGTCCTCGGTGCCCGCGCCTATCAGGGACCCGCATTCTTCGTCGACGGACTGCTCGTCTGGGGGTTCACCGGCGGGCTGATCGCGGCGATCAGCGACGCCGCCGGGTGGGGACCGGCCTGGGACACCGATGACGTCCGTCCGCTCGACGAGATGATCCGACGCGCCGGCAACCGGCAGGAATCCGGTTTCCGCGCGGTCCACCCCGACCATCTGCGCGACCCCGACGGCCGGGGCGGCCGATGAGTGGTTCGACGTGGGTCGACATCATCGTCGTCGCGATCGCCCTGATCGCCGCGATCAGCGGATTCCGGCAGGGTGCGGTGGCCTCTGCGCTGGCCGTGCTCGGTGTGCTCCTCGGTGCCTTCGCGGGCATTCTGCTGGTGCCGCATGTGATCTCCCGGATCGACGATCCGACGATGCAGCTGGTGGCGGCCGTCGGGGTGCTGGTCGCGCTGGTGGTGATCGGCGAGATCGCCGGCATGATCCTCGGTCACGCCGCCCGCGGCGGCATCCGGTCGCCGGAATTGCGGGCCATCGACAGCGGCGTCGGACTGGTGTTGCAGGCCCTCGCGGCGCTGGTGGCGATGTGGTTGATCGGCACCCTGCTGGCGAGTTCGCATTCGCAGGCGCTGACCAAGGCCGTCGACGGCTCCAAGGTGCTCGGCGCGGTCGACGACGCGGCGCCGGGGTGGCTGGCCGCGAAGCCGGTCGACGAGTTCCGCCGACTGCTCGAGGATTCCAAACTCGACGGCGTCATCCCCACCACCAACGCCGGCCAGGTCGCACCACCCGACCCGGCGCTGCTGCGCCTGCCGGTCGTCGCGCAGACCAAGCCGAGTGTGGTCAAGATCGAGGGCGAGGCACCCAACTGTCAGCAGGCCCTCGAGGGCAGCGGCTTCGTCGTCGGCCCGGACCTGATCATGACCAACGCGCACGTCGTCGCCGGGACCTCGACCCTGCAGGCCCAGCAGTCCGACGGCACCTCCTACGACGCCGACGTCGTGCTCTTCGACAGCGTCAACGACGTGGCGATCCTGCGGGTCGACGGCATCGACGCGCGGCCGTTGCGGTTCGCCTCGAGTACCGCGTCCACCGGGGACGACGCCATCGTCCTGGGGTATCCGCAGGCCGGTCCGTTCCAGGCCACTGCGGTGCGGGTGCGTGACATGCGCGAGTTGCCGACCGCCAACATCTACCGCAACCGCCAGGTCACCCGCGAGGTGTATACGGTGCGCGGCGTGATCCGGCAGGGCAATTCCGGTGGGCCGATGCTCAATTCGGCCGGCGATGTTCTCGGCGTGGTGTTCGCGACGTCGGAGAATGCCGCCGACGAGACCGGCTACGTCCTCACCGCCGCTCTCGTACAGCAGGACCTCGCCCGCGCCCAGGGACGCTACGGACGGGTGTCGACCGGGGCGTGTGTGCGCGAATGACTGATTCAGGCGAGTCCCCCGACCCGAGCGCCGTCGACGACCACACCGCCGAGATGGCCGGAAAGGTCACGGAGGCACTGGAATACATCGAACGGGCGCGTGGGCATCTGTACGGCTTCCACCAGCTCATCGGGCACGCCGACGCCCTGCTCGGGGAGGCGGTCGCCGAGATGCGCGATGCCGGTTACACCGAGCTGGCCGATCGGATCGAGACGGAGATGGTGGGCCGCAACGTGATCGAGGGGCGCTGGACCTTCCAGATCGTCGAGGAATTCGACGACGGCTACCACGCCGCGTTCACCGACACCGAGGCGCGGGTGCGTGCGGAACTGACCGGCGGGGTGCGTCACGTCCACGAGGCGCGGATGAAAGAACG
>NZ_BAEI01000094.1 GCF_000241325.1 Gordonia polyisoprenivorans NBRC 16320 = JCM 10675
ACTGACCCGCTGACCTGATGGCCAGTCGCGGAACAGGATTGTCGACCAATCATTGTGACCCCGGACACAACGCGCCTACGTTGACGATCGGCATCGCCGATGAATGCCATTCTCTCCGCGAAGGACACCCCCATGACCGACGTTGCACTTGCCCCACCCGATGTGAACACCACCGCCGATACCGCACCGCCGGCGCCCGTGGGCAATCCGGCGACCATCGGCGTCCCGACCTTCATCGTCGGATCGGTGGCACTCGGGATGGTGCTGATCGGATTCGTCCCGGCGACCGCAGTCGGCGCGTCGATTCCGATCATCCTGGCCGCCACCGGAATCGGACAACTCGTCGCCGCCGTGTGGGCATTGTCGCTCGCGCAGAACGCCGTGGCCGCGGTCTTCGGCATCTTCGCCGGATTCTGGCTCAGCTACGCAGCACTCGTGCTCGGTCTCGCCCACAACTGGTACGGCGTCGGAGCCGACAACGCCGTGGCCACGCAGGAGGTGTTCCTCACCTCGTGGGTGGTGGTGATCGTGATGCTGACCTTGGCCACCTTGCGCCTTCCGTTCGCGTTCACCCTGCTCTTCGTCCTCATCGACGTCGCACTGATTCTGGTCCT
Source organism: Gordonia polyisoprenivorans NBRC 16320 = JCM 10675 (assembly GCF_000241325.1). Lineage (GTDB taxonomy): Bacteria > Actinomycetota > Actinomycetes > Mycobacteriales > Mycobacteriaceae > Gordonia > Gordonia polyisoprenivorans. The sequence continues at coordinate 615 of NZ_BAEI01000094.1, forward strand.
GGTGGCCACCGCGCACGGTAGTAGCACCATTCAGACGGCCGCAGGTTGGGTGGTGTTCGCCTTCGCCGCGGTCGGCGCCTATCTGTTCTTCGACGCGATGTCGAGTTCCACCGGCGGCTCGGCGCTGCCACTGGGACGTCCACTGCTGTCGTGAGCTCTGGTGTCGTGACCCCCTGCTGTCGTGAGCTCTGGTGTCGTGACCCCTGCTGTCGTCGTCTCCTGTGCGCACGACCTCCGGCGTCGACGTCAGCGTCGGCGCCGTGGGGGCACCGCGTAGCAGTGAGGCGACGGCCGCACAGATCGACAACCCGATCGAGGCGACGAAGACGATGACGAGTCCGTCGTGGAACGGTCCGGACAACAGATCAGGGAAGAACTCGTGACCGGTGAGTGCCTGCTGCTGGGCCGTACTCAGGTGACCGAGCACTCCGGTGCCGGCGAGGAGATGTTCAATCGGATTGACGCCCAACAGCGCCGAGAACAGCGAAGCCACCGGAGGCAGATTGGCGACCTCACCGGCGACCCCGGCGGGCACACCCTGCTGCTGCAATCCCGCTGACATGGTCTCGGGCAGATGCGCGGCGAGGCCCACGATCATCAACGAGAAGAAGACACCGATCGACAGTGCGGTCCCGGAGTTCTGGAAGGTGGCCCGCATCCCGGACGCCACCCCTCGATACCGGGCGGGAACGCTTCCCATGATCGAGGAGGTGTTGGGTGCGGCGAACATGCCGGTGCCGATTCCGTTCAGCGCGATCAACAACGCAAACGCCCAGTACGGGAACACGATCGGCAGGAACAACAGGCCGACGAAACTCGATCCGAAGAGCACCATGCCGACCGTGGCGAAGCCGCGGGCACCGAACCGATCCGAAAGCGCACCGGTCAGCGGGCCGGCGACGAAGAACCCGCATGTCAACGGCAGCATGAAGATTCCCGCCCACAGCGGGGTGTCGGCGAAATCGTAGCCGTGCAGCGGCAACCAGATGCCCTGCAGCCAGATGATCAACACGAACTGGAGTCCGCCCTGCGCCAGCGACGCACACAGTGCCGCCAGGTTTCCGGCGGTGAAAGCCCGAATCCGGAAGAGCGTCAGCTCGATCATCGGTTCGGCCACCCGACTCTCGATGAGACCGAAGGCGATCAACGACACCACGCCCCCGACCAGCAGCGCCACCACGACCGGATTCTCCCAGCCCATGGTGTGATCGCCGTAGGGCTGCAGTCCGATGGTGATGGCGATGAGTATCGCCGAGAGACCGAACGCGAACGACCCGTTGCCCCACCAATCGATCCGCCCCGGATGGCGTTCGCCGTTGTCGCGGAGTTTCCGGTAGGCCCACACCGTGAAGAAGACGCCGACCGGGACATTCACCCAGAACACCGCCCGCCAATCCCATGCGGCCAGCAGACCACCGAGGACCAGTCCGCTCAACTGTCCGGCGAGCGCGGCAACCTGATTGAGCCCCAACGCGAATCCCCGGCGATCCGAGGCGAACGCGTCGGTGAGGATGGCAGCCGAATTGCCGGTGAGCATCGATCCGCCGAGCGCCTGCAGCAACCGCCACGCGATCAGCCAGATCGCCGCGCCGGACGCGTGAAAAGGGTCGAACGACAACAGGATCGACGCGACGGTGAAGACCGCGAATCCCGCGTTGTAGATCCGCACGCGACCGAACATGTCGCCGAGCCGGCCCAGCGTGGTGACGGCCACCGCCTGCACCAGCCGATAACCCATGATCATCCAGAGCAGGAAACCGATGTTCTGTGACGCCAACGGGTCCAGCCCGATACCGCGGAAAATCGCGGGCAACGAGATGATGACGATCGACCCGTCGAGCGCCGACATGAACACCGCGGCAGTCGTGTTCGACAGTGCCACCCACCGATAGCCGGGGTCGTCGGTGACCGTTTTCTCGTCCGTCGGCGCGCTCACAGGGCCTCGGCCACCCGGTCGAGCAGGGGCAAAGCGGCAGCGACGACTCGGATCTCGTCGGCGTCGAGGACCGAGGTCATGGCGGTCGCGATGGCCTGGGTGCGATGGTTGCGCCGATCACCGAGCACCGCACGGCCTTTGGCGGTCAGTCGCAGCACCGCACGCCGACCGTCGGCGGGGTCGGGAGCCTTGGCGACGAGTCCCCCGGAGAGCAACGACGAGATCGTGACCCCCATCGACTGCGGCGTGATCTGTTCGCGGCGGGCGAGTTCGGCTGCGGTGCTCTCACCGTCGCGGTCCAGTCGTGCCAGCACCGTCGTCTCCGGGACACTCGGATCGTCGGGATTGCGATGTGCCCGGAGCCGTCGCAACAGCACGCCGAGCGTGAGCCTCAGTCCCGCCGCGACGTCGAGGATGTCGTCATCGGTCATGATCGACAGCCTAGGCTTATCAGTTTTGGTTGATCAAATGTCTCGTACCGCGCAAACGGGGTATTTCCGACAGCATCCGCGATCGGCGCGTCGAAACCTTCAGTGCACCTGCTCCAGGAGCCGCAGCCATACCTCACTGACCGTCGGATACGACGGCACCGCATGCCAGAGCTGTTGCAGCCGAACCCTTCCCACGACGGCCACGGTTGCCGAGTGCAGTAGTTCGGCGACCTCGGGACCGACGAAGGTGACCCCGACGAGCAGATCGCGGGACCGGTCGATCACCAGTTGCGCATGACCGCGGTAATTGTCGCGTTCGAGCGATGATCCGGCGACCGCGATGTCGAGCGCCGAGATCTGCACATCGATGCCCGCCTCGCGCGCGGCGCGTTCGGTGAGTCCGACGCTGCCGACCTGCGGGCGGGTGAAGACCACCTGGGGCACGGCCCCGTGATCGGCCGAGGCGCGGTAACGGGGGTCGACGAGATCGGTGCCGTCGGCACGGGCCGCGATCACCTCACCGGCCACCCTGGCCTGGTACTTGCCCATGTGGGTCAAGGGCGCACGTGAATTCACGTCGCCGACCGCATAGAGCCATGAGTGCTCGCCGACGGTGAGATGGTCGTCGACGTCGAGCGGTTGGTGCGGATCAATGCCGAGGACCTCGAGACCGAGGTCGGTGGTCGCGGGTGTGCGACCGGCGGCAACGATGATCTCGTCCACCTCGATCTCGTCGGTCACCGCGCCGTCGCGCCCGGCGATGCGCACCCGGACCGGCCCACCGTGGCGCCGACCGTATCCGGTGTCACGGGCGTCGTCCCTATCCACCTCGGCGAGCGTGGCGCGCAAGCGCACGTCGACGCCGCGCTCGGACAGTGCGTCAGCAACCCGTTGTCCGGCAAAGGGTTCGGCATTCGCCAGGAGGCGATCCCCGCGGACCAGCAGGGTGACCGCGGCGCCGAGATCAGTGAGCCAGGTCGCCGCCTCGCACGCCACCACGCCGCCGCCGAGGATCGCCACCCGGCGCGGTACGTCGAGCATGTTGGTGGCGTCGCGGGAAGTCCAGGGCAGCGCGGCGGCCAGGCCCGGGATCGGCGGGATGGTGGCGGTACTGCCGGTCGCCAGGACCACCGCCCGGCGTGCGCGCAACCGCCGGGTGCCCTCGGCGCCGCTCACCTCGACCTCCCGATCCCCGACCAGCCGCGCGTGTCCACGGATGACGTCGATGCCGGCCGACCGCGCCCACTGCACCTGAGAGGCGTCGTCGCGGTGGGAGGTGAAGTCGTCACGCCAGGCGAACAGCGCGCCGCGGTCCGGGCTCATCGACGCCAGCGACGGACGAGCACCGGGAAGACCGGCAGCCCCGTCCAAGGCGGCACCCGCCCCGAGCAACGCCTTACTGGGCATACATGCCCAGTACGAGCACTCCCCGCCGACGAGTTCGTGGTCGATGATCGCGGCGGTGCGGTCGCTTCCGCGGATCGCGTAATCGGCCGCGTTTTCCCCGGCCGGTCCGCCGCCGATCACCAGGACGTCGTAGGTCGCTGTCGTGGACATCCCTCCACCGTAGGCGCGTCGGGATGCGGGATTCGACAACTCCGGCAATCCCGGCGACGCGCATCCCCGAACCCCCCGACGGGCTAGGGTGCTGAGGGGATTCGCGGGCATCACAGCCGATTCACCCACCGTTCGCGTGGGTCGGATACTGTCCGCGGGTCACAGCGGGGCGCACCCTGCCCCGTGGGGAGTTCGCGACGAGGAGATGTGGGTTCATCGATGTTTGCAGGACTGGGTCGACGTGAATTCCTGAGACGGGTCGCCGCGACCGGCGGCGGCGCACTGCTCACCTCGTGGGCCGCACCGATCATCGACAAGGCCTATGCATCGGCCGATCCCGGCGGGACCGGATCACTCGCCGACATCGAGCACATCGTGCTCTTCATGCAGGAGAACCGCTCGTTCGATCACTACTTCGGAACCTATTCCGGCGTACGGGGTTTCGGTGAAGCATCCCCGGCCTGGAAGCAGTACGGCTGGGCGCCGGGAAAAGGTCCGACGCCCAGCGGCTACACCATGCCGTTCCGGCTCGACACCACCGCGGGGGCCAACCTCGACGGCGAGTGCATCAACGACCCCGACCATTCGTGGGCCGGCCTGCACCAGGCCTGGAACGGCGGCCGCAACGACGGCTGGCTCCCGATGTCGATCAAGTCGGTCGGCCCCGACAACGCCCCGGCGTTGATGGGCTATTACGAGCGTGAGGACATCCCGGTCCACCGCTCGCTCGCCGAGGCCTTCACCCTGTGCGACGGCTACCACTGCTCGGTACTCGGACCCACCGACCCCAACCGCCTGTACTGGATGAGCGCAACCCTCGACCCGGAGGGCCGCCACGGTGGGCCGCTCCTCGAAACCCCCACGCTCATCCCCAAATTCGTCTATTCGTGGCGCACCATGCCGGAGAACCTCCAAGAGGCCGGGGTGAGCTGGAAGATCTACAACAACAAGGACTTCGGGCCGGTCTCGTCGGTGATCCTCGACGGCATGATGGGCTGCTTCAAGCAGGCCCAGGACCCGAATTCCGAACTCGCCAAGCGCGGTATCGCCCCCACCTACCCCAACGACTTCGCCGCAGACGTCAAGGCCAACCGCCTGCCGAAGGTCTCCTGGGTGATCCCACCGGCGATGGAATGCGAGCATCCGGCATTGCCCGCCGCCCTCGGCGCCGTCGGCATCGTGCAACTCCTCGACATCCTCACCTCCAATCCCGCGGTGTGGGAAAAGACCGCGCTGATCATCAGTTACGACGAGAACGGCGGCTTCTTCGATCACGTCACCCCGCCGACGGCACCTCCGGGTACCGCCGGCGAGTACGTGAGCGTCGGCGATCTCAACCGGTTCCCGGCCGCCAAGGGCATCCGCGGCCCCATCGGCCTCGGCTATCGCGTGCCCTGCTTCGTGATCTCGCCCTACAGCCGTGGCGGACTCGTGGCCTCGGAGACCTTCGACCACACCTCGCAGCTGAGGCTGATCGAGAAGCGGTTCGGCGTCGACGTGCCCAACCTGACGGCGTGGCGCCGTGCGACCGTCGGCGACATGACCTCGGCCTTCGACTTCGGCAGTCGGCCGAACTCCGCACGACCACACTTCGGCGACCCCAATCCCGACGCGCAGAACGCCCTGCTGCAGTGCGGTCCCAACATCGCGGCGGGTACCGCCGGGCACGGCCGGCCCTACCCGGTCCCGCCGAATTCGATGCCGCGCCAGCAGCCGGGAACCCGACGAGCACCGACCGGGTGACCGTCGCCGCGGGATGACCGTGATGTACTCGGACCATGATCGGTACGCGTGATCAGGGCCGCTGTCCGCAGGTGCTCGCAATGAGTAACGGCGCCGTCGCCGGGCTCACCATCGGCATCTCGGTGTATGCCGCAGCGATCCTCATCGCCGTCGGCCTCGGCATCAGCGCCGCACGTCAGGGCCGTCGCCGTACGGCCATCGCGTGTGCGGTCGTCGTCGGGGTCCTCACCGTCGCGGGAGTGATCGTGGCCGTCGCGAGCAGCGTCGCCTGAGACGCGTGTGACCGGAGGTGACTCGCGCCACGATTCGCCCGTTCTCGCCGCAACCGTGTAGCGTTGGTCAACGAATGACCCGCCCAGCGCGGAGTCAGACGTCGTAGAACGACTGTTTTCGGCGGTCCCACCCGGGCCTACTGGCCTGCCGGTCGGAGAGAACCGCCTCGATCACTCCACTTCATACGGCGAACGAATGCGCGGACCCGCGCGTTCGCCATCCCTCTCGCGGATGTGGGTGATCCCTGCGCCGTGAGACTGCCCGAAAGGCACCACACGTATGACGACATTCGCATCCCTCGGTGTACCCACCGCACTCGTCGAGGTACTCGCCGCCGACGGCAAGACCGAGGCGTTTCCCATCCAGGCCGACACCCTGACCGACACCCTCGACGGTGCCGACGTCCTCGGCCGTGGCCGTACCGGCTCCGGCAAGACCCTGGCCTTCTCCATCCCGCTGGTCGCCGGCCTGGCCGAGATGGAGGTCACCCGCACCCCGGGTGCACCGACCGGACTGGTCCTGGCCCCCACCCGTGAGCTGGCCACCCAGATCGCGACGGCCATCGAACCCCTCGCAGCTGCGCTGAGCCTGCGCGTCACCACGATCTTCGGCGGCGTCAGCCAGAAGCGTCAGGAAGACGCGATGCGCCGCGGCGCCGACATCGTTGTCGCCTGCCCCGGCCGCCTGGAAGACCTTGTGCAGCAACGCATCGTGCGTCTGGACAACGTCGAGATCACCGTGCTCGACGAGGCCGATCACATGGCCGACCTCGGCTTCCTACCCGCCGTCACCCGCATCCTCGCGGCCACCCCCGCCGACGGACAGCGGATGCTGTTCTCGGCCACCCTCGACAACGGCGTCGACAAACTCGTCAAGCGATTCCTGAACAAGCCGGTGATGCACTCGGTCGACGACTCCTCCTCGCCCGTCGAGCAGATGACCCACCACGTCTTCGAGGTGGCGGGCGCCGGCGACAAGACCGCATTGATCAACACCCTCGCTTCCGGCACCGGCCGACGAATCCTGTTCACCCGCACCAAGCACCAGGCCAAGAAGCTCGCGAAGAAGCTGACCGCCGACGGCATTCCCGCGGTTGATCTGCACGGCAACCTGTCGCAGGCACAGCGCGACCGCAGTCTGGCCGCCTTCGGCAACGGCTCGGTCCGGGTGCTCGTCGCCACCGACGTCGCCGCACGCGGTGTGCACGTCGACGGCATCGAGCTGGTCGTGCACGTCGATCCGCCGGCCGAGCACAAGGCCTACCTGCACCGCTCGGGTCGTACCGCGCGTGCCGGCAACGCCGGTGACGTCGTCACCGTGTGCCTGCCCGAGCAGCGCCGGGACCTGCGTTCGCTGCTGCACAAGGCGAAGATCCAGGTGACCCCGCAGCGTGTGGACGCCGGCTCCGACGCCGTCGTCACCCTCGTCGGCGAGCGGGCCGCCCATGTCACGCCCGCCCCCGAGCAGCCCGCGCCGCAACGGCAGGCGCGCGGACCGCGTCGATCCGGCGGCCAGTCCGGCGGACGCAACCGCGGTGGCACCCGCGCCGGCAGTCGCGACGGTGGCGGCCACAGCGGCGGCCGTGCGCGCAGCGAGCAGTCCGGCGGCCAGAGCTCACGGTCACGCTCGGGCAACGGTCACCGGTCGGCGACCGGCCACCCGGAGTCGAGCACCCCTCGCACCGGAACCGCCGCGCGGTCCGGTGGGGCCCGCAGCCGCGACGGACAGAGCAATGCACGGCGCGGCAACGGCCGCAACGGCAAAGGCCAGGTCGCACGTCGACACACCTCGTCGTCGGCTCGCTGATCACACTCGCGTGACCCGCGTCACCTGCGGGTCGCGGCGAGACAAGCCCCTCATAATTGCACGGGTCTGCAACATTGCAGGCCGTGCAATTTCCGTACGGTGGGAGTCATGCGATCCTCCGGCCTGCGTGAGTCCAAGAAGGCGGCCACCCGCCTCGCCCTCGCAGAGACCGTCCTGACCCTGGCCACCCGCGACGGCATCGACGCGGTGACCATCGACGCCGTCGCCGCCGAGGTCGGGGTGTCGGTGCGTACCTTCCACAATTACTTCACCAGCAAAGAGGACGCCCTCATCGCGTTTGTCGGTGTTCTCCTCGACCGCATCGACAACGGCGTCCGGGCCCGCCCGCAGGGCGAATCACTCTGGGATTCCCTGAGATTCGCAATGACCGAGATCGCCACCGACTCCGACACCGACCCGGAGGCGCTGGTCACCCTGCTGCGCCTGTTCGACACCGAACCCGCACTGACCGCGCACTCCCGCAGCATCGATCTCGGCGCCTCGATCGACACCCGACTGTCGGAGATGATGGCTGCCCGCGGCGCCGACCCCGAGACCCTGCAGCCCCACCTTGCGTTCACCACCGCACTGTGTGCGGCGCGGACCGCGCTCGAATTCTGGTCGGCGCACCGCGACACGGGGCACCACTCCGCCCGCGAGATGCTCGACGCCGCTTTCGATCAGCTGGGAGCCGGCACGGCACAACAACTTCCGATCACATCCCCGAGCTTGTCCAACAACTGAGGAGTTTTGTTCCGTGGCAACATTCCTGTCCCGGGTGGGCCGCTGGGCCTACACCAACCGGTTCAAGACCATCGCAGTGTGGATCTTGGTGCTGATCGCACTCGGTGTCGGCGCGGCGTTCCTGTCCAAACCCACCACCGAAAGTTTCTCGATCCCGGGCATTCCGTCCGAGCGGGCGCAGAACCTCATGGTCGAACGCTTCCCGGACAAGCCGAAATTCGGTGACGACGTCAGCGTGACCTACGTGGTGGCCACGCCCAAGGGCGCATCGCTCACCGACCCGCGATACGCCGACGCGGTGCAGCGCATGCTCGACGAGCTCAAGACCGTCGAGAAGGTGAAGAACCCCGACAAGCTCATCAATCCACTGCAGGTCTACGGCACCCAGGCCAACCCCGGGCCCATCCGTCAGCAGCTGATCGCCTTCCAGGAGAAGACATTCGGCGCCACCCCCGAGGCCGCTGCGGCCACCGTGGCGGCCGGCGCCCCGGTCAACGCCGACGCCACCGCCGTGCAGTTCGGGGCGGGGTTCGATGTCTCGGCCGCCGCGGATGTCACCTCGTCGATGCACGACGCGATGGACAAGGTCGCCCAGACCGGCCGCGACGCCGGCCTGACCGTCGAGATGAAGGGCACCGCCACAAGCGGATTCAAGCTCAGTGAAACCTCGGAGATCATCGGTATCGGGATCGGCGCGATCATCCTGATCCTGACCTTCGCCTCCCTGGTCGCCTGGGGTATGCCGATTCTGACCGCGATCATCGGTGTCGCCGTGGGCATGCTCGGCGTATCCATCGCCACCGGCTTCTTCGACCTGAGCCAGGAAACCCCGGTGCTCGCGACGATGATCGGCCTGGCCGTCGGAATCGACTACGCCCTGTTCATCGTCTCGCGCTACCGGCATGAGATACACAAGTCGGCAGATCGTGCCGAGGCCGCCGGACGCGCGGTGGGCACCGCCGGCTCGGCGGTGGTCTTCGCCGGGTCGACGGTGGTGATCGCGCTCGCCGCGCTCGCCGTGGTCAACATCCCGTTCCTCACCGCGATGGGCATCGCCGCCGCGGGCACCGTCATCGTGGCCGTGCTGGTGGCGTTGACGCTGCTACCCGCGATCCTGGGACTGTTCGGCAGCAAGGCCTTTGCCGGCCGCCTGCGTTTCCTCAATGCCCCCGACGTCACCGGCGAGGAGTCGGTGCGCGTGCACAACGGGCAGCGCTACGTGCGGCGGGTGGTGGATCATCCGCGCGTGATCACCGGTGTCATCGTCGTGCTGCTGATCCTGCTGGCCTTACCGCTGGTGGGACTCAAACTGGCGTTGCCCAACGACGGCACCTCGGACCCCTCGACCACCCAGCGACAGGCCTACGACCTCGTCGCCGACGAGTACGGACCCGGCTACAACGGCCCGCTCGTCCTCGTGGTCGACGGACGCGGCGTCACCGGTGAACCCGAACGCGTGCAGGCCTTCGATCGCCTCGTCGATCAGGTGCGCTCCACCAACGGTGTGGCACACGCATGGATCGCCGCCGACGGCATCAACAAGGCCGGCGACACCGTCGAGATCTCCGTGATCCCCTCCAGCGCAGCCGATTCGGACCAGACGCACGATCTGGTGACCCACCTGCGCGACATGGAGTCCGGTGTCGAGAAACGTACCGGACTGACCTACGGGGTGACCGGGCAGACGGCGATCGAACTCGACGTCTCCGACCGGTTGTCGAGTTCACTGATCCCCTACGTGCTGATCGTGGTCGGTCTGGCCTTCCTGATCCTGATCGTGGTGTTCCGCTCGATCCTGGTGCCGCTGGTCGCCGCACTCGGGTTCCTGCTGTCGGTCGCGGCCACCTTCGGTGTCACCGTCGCGCTGTTCACCGACGGCTGGGGCGGCATCGTCAGCAATCCGCAGCCGCTGGTGAGCTTCTTGCCCATCATGTTGGTGGGAATCGTGTTCGGCTTGGCGATGGACTATCAGGTGTTCCTGGTGACGCGCATGCGGGAGGCCTACGTACACGGCGCCGACGCGAAGCAGGCGGTCGTCGTCGGCTACCGGCACAGCGCGCGCGTGGTGGCCGCGGCCGCCGCCATCATGATCTCGGTGTTCGCCGCATTCATGTTGCAGGACATGCAGTTCATCAAGGTGATGGGCTTCGCACTCGCCATCGCCGTGGTCTTCGACGCGTTCATCATCCGCATGACGCTGATGCCCGCCGTACTCACGCTGCTCGGCGACAAGGCGTGGTGGCTGCCGCGCTGGCTCGACCGCATCCTGCCCAACATCGACATCGAGGGCGAACAACTCGGTGCCGGCACGGCACCCGATGACGAGCCCGAACGCGAACCCGTCAGCACCTCACGCTGAATCCTCCGCCGACGGCAACCCGCCGAGCACCGCGGCGTCGGCGCCACGCGAGATCAACTCCGCTCGCGTGGCGTCGAGCCATTGCCGGGCCCACCGTCGGTCGACCGATCCGAGTGCGTCGTACTGTTCCTGCCATGCCGCACGCCGGAAGTCCGGCGTACCCGGCTCGTGGAGCCGGTGGGCCCGCATCTCGGCGATCTGCTCGGCGACGATCCGCACGAACTCCTCACGATCGGTGGCCACCCGATCGGAAATGACCTGTCCCCGTTCCCGGCTCATCAGATGCCAGGAGCCGTCCGGCGCCTGCCAGCAGGACGGGAAGCCATCGTCGCGCACGAATCCGAGTTCCGGCACATCACCGGGCCGGGCGTCCATCCGGCGCGCGAGGTCTTCGATGCGTGCGCGCGTCTCGTCGTCGAGCAGGTTCGGCGGTCGGGTCACCGCTACTGCGGTCCCGGAAAGGTCTGTTGCAGGTAGCCCGCGCATCGCAGCCAGAAGACGTTCACCGTCGCTCCGCACTCCTCGTCCTTCGGTGTGACCACCAGCAGGTCGGCCACCACCTCGTATTGCAGGCCGAGGCTGGGCTGCTCGAATACCGGGGCGATCTTGCCGCTGTAGACCTTCATGGGCTTGAGCACCGTGTAGTCGTGGTAGTTGCACGATTCGGGGTAGTCGCCAACCAGGTTCACCGGGGGCAGGCCACGCTTGGCGTAAGGTGTCCCCTCGGGCGCCAAGAAGTTGCCGTACTCGCTGCCATAGCGGTCGATTCGCGTTCCGGGCGACAGGGTGAACTCACTCTTGATCGGATTGCCGTTGCCGTCGAGCACGTAGCCCTGCTTGTCGGGCCAGTTCCAGGTGTTCTTTTCGACATTCCACCACTTCTCCAGGAAAGATGTGGCGTTGAGCTTTCCGAATCGGTGGTAACCGACCAATTGCGGACCCACCGGAGCCTTGTTCGACAGCGTTTCGGGTCCGAGTCGCTTGTCTCCGTTGAACAGTTCTTTCGAGCAGCCGTGCGTGATCCCCGGAATATCCCAGCCGGATGACCCGAGATCGAGTGAACCAGGTGCGGCAGAAGCAATTCCGCCTCCGGAAAGCACCAGGGCCACAGCAAAGAAAGCGGACAGAACGAGCCTGCGATACACCATTCCCGCGCCTTTCGAGAAAGCGCCCGTCACCGTAACGAGCTGCGAAGATCCTAACCGGATGTCAGGATCTTCACAGCACAAGGACAGAATGCGACCTCGGCCGAGGCGAAATACCCCCGAACCGACTCAGTCGACTTTCATCTCCCCCAGTTCCGACCACTCATCCTGATCGACGGTGGTGTTGATGATCTTCGGGGTCTCGGCGAGGTACGCCGGCAACTCGGCGGTGGCCTTCGCGAAGTGATCGCTGTTGACGTGGGCTCCCGCGGCGTCGTCGTCGAAGGCCTCGATGAGGACGTAGGCGTTCGGGTCGTCGATGCTGCGCGACCACTCGAACCAGCGATTGCCCGGTTCGGAGCGCGTGGCCTCGGTGAATTCCTTGCTCAGCGACGGCCAGGAGTCGGCGTATTCGGGCTTGATCTTCCAGGTGGCGACGATATGGATCATGAGGATCAGCCTAGGGCGCCAACCGGCCGTTCGGTGCGTCGATCCGTCTCGTTCTGAGACAGTTCACCTGCGCTTACCGACCGCTAGCTCGGGCGCCGTCCGGGAGGGATACTGTGGGGTGGAACACACACGGGCATCAGCCCCGAGACGGAGGACACATGCGCGAGATCACCAAGTTCTACATCGATGGCCAGTGGGTCGAGCCGACCGAGCTGAATCTCATCGACGTGATCAACCCGGCCACCGAGAAGTCGGCGGGTCAGGTCGCACTCGGCACGGCCGCCGACGTCGATGCCGCCGTCGCTGCGGCGAAGCGGGCCTTCACCACCTGGGGCGTCACCTCCGTCGAGGAGCGCACCGCCGTACTCAACGCCATCGTCGCCGAGTATCAGAAGCGCATGGACGATCTGGCCGCGGCGGTCACCGAGGAGATGGGCGCTCCGGCCGGGTTGTCGAAGGCTGCTCAGGTACCGATCGGGCTGGGTCACCTCATGACCGCCGCGGCGACCCTGCCCACCTATTCGTTCGGTGAGGACCGCGGCAGCCACCGCATCGTCAAGGAACCGGTCGGCGTGTGCGGATTCATCACTCCGTGGAACTGGCCGCTCAACCAGGTGATGTGCAAGCTGGCCCCGGCCCTGGCCACCGGCTGCACCGTCGTGCTCAAGCCGTCGGAGATCGCGCCGTTCAGCGCGGCCATCGTGGCCGAGATCATGGACGCCGCAGGCGTTCCCGCCGGTGTGTTCAATCTCGTCAACGGTGACGGGCCGGGGGTCGGTGTCGCATTGTCGTCGCACCCCGACGTCGACATGATCTCCTTCACCGGTTCCACCCGGGCGGGCATCGAGGTCGCCAAGAACGCGGCCCCGTCGGTCAAGCGCGTGGCGCAGGAACTCGGCGGCAAGAGCCCCAACATCATCCTCGACGACGAGGACTTCGCGAAGAACGTCGCCGGCGGCATCGCGACGATGATGCTCAACTCGGGACAGTCCTGTAATGCGCCGAGCCGCATGCTCGTTCCCAACTCGCGGCTCGACGAGGTCGCCGAGATCGCCAAGGCCACCGGTGCCGACCTGACCGTCGGTGATCCCAACAGCAGCGTCCGGCTGGGCCCGGTGGTCTCCGAGGCCCAGTTCGACAAGATCCAGGGTCTCATCGAGCGCGCGATCGACGAGGGCGCCAACGCCGTCATCGGCGGGGCGGGTCGACCGGACGGTCTGGAGACGGGCTTCTATGTCAAGCCGACCGTGTTCACCAACGTCACCAACGACATGGAGATCGCCCGCACCGAGGTCTTCGGACCGGTGCTGGTGGTGATCGGTTACGACTCGATCGACGAGGCCATCAAAATCGCCAACGACACCGAGTACGGCCTCGCCGGCTACGTGTCCGGCAAGGACCTCGACGAGGTGCGTCGTATCGGCGGGGCGATCCGAGCCGGATCGATCTCGCTCAACGGCGCGCAGGTCGACCCGGCCGCCCCGTTCGGCGGCTACAAGAAGAGCGGCAACGGCCGCGAGTGGGGCGGCGACTACGGCTTCGAGGACTTCCTCGAGGTCAAGTCGCTGCTGGGCTACAGCGCCTGACCCATCGGGCACAGCGTCGCATGGCGGCGCCTCGGGTACCGCCGACAGCGCTCGCCATCTCGGGGGGCGCCGTCGGCGGACAACTGCGGCCCGTAACGACCCATCCGCTCCGCGGCGGGCGGCGAACAACGGGTGACCGACCCCATCCGAGGAGGCCCCATGACCGTCGCCGCATCGCTGGCACGCGTGATCGAAGACCGGATCGGCGGCGACCTGCCGATACATCTGACCGCGTGGGACGGCAGCACCGCCGGCCCCGACGACGCACCCCACGTCGTCCTCTACAGCCGGGATGCGTTGCGGCGCATGCTGTGGCATCCGGGCGAACTCGGTGCGGCGCAGGCCTATGTGACCGGCGAACTCGACGTCTCCGGCGACCTCGACGAGGCGCTGACCCACCTGTGGGCGGCGGTCACCGAGCGCGGTCTCGGGCCGATCCGTCCGACACCCCGTCTGCTGTTCGACCTCGCCCGACTCGCCGTCACCCACCGGCTTCTCGGCCTGCCGTTGGCCCCGCCCGCAACGCAGGCGCGGGTGCGCGGGCGACTGCATTCGCGTGCCCGGGACCGGGCCGCGATCAGCCATCACTACGACCTGTCGAACGACTTCTACGCGTTGCTCCTCGACGAGCACATGGCGTATTCGAGCGCGTTGTGGACCTCCGACGATCCCGGATACTCGCTGGCCGATGCACAAGCCGACAAGCTGGATCGGGTGTGCCGCAACGTCGGGCTGGACCAGCTCGAGCCGGGAGCCCGCCTCCTCGACATCGGATGCGGGTGGGGTTCGCTGTCGCTGTATGCAGCCCAGCACTATGGCACTCGCGTCGTCGGTGTGACGATCGCCGCCGAGCAGAAACAGTTCATCGACGCCCGGATCGCCGAACGCGGCCTCGGCGACCTGGTGGAGATCCGCGTGCAGGACTACCGCGAGATCCCCGACACCGGCTTCGATGCCGTCGCCTCGATCGAGATGGGCGAACATGTGGGGCAACGCAACTACCCCACGTACGCGAAAGTGTTGCACGACAAGGTGATCCCCGGCGGCGGCGTGTGCATCCAGCAGATGTCGCGACGCGCCGGACACCATCCCGGTGGTGGCCCGTTCATCGAGTCGTTCATCGCCCCCGACATGTACATGCGTCCGGTCTCGCAGACGGTCGGCATGCTCGCCGACGCCGGGCTGCACGTCACCGACATCCGGCACATGGGCCAGGACTACGTGCGCACCGTCGACGCGTGGTACGAGACGTTCGAGAAGAACCAGGCCGCCGTCATCGACCTCGTCGGCGAGGAGATGGCGCGGGTGTGGCGGCTCTACCTCGTCGGCGGGCGCATGGCCTTCCGCGACGGCCGCATGGACGTCGAGCAGATCACGATGCGCCGACCCGCTGGGCCAGCCAACGCGTGAGAGTGCCGATCACCTCGTCCTTTTCGGGCTCGTTGAAGATCTCGTGACGCAACCCGTCCCAGATGATCAACGTCTTGTCGGTCGACGACGCCAACTCGTCGACGAGCCGGCTGCCGTCGGGGTTGGTGAGCGTGTCCTCGCTGCCGTGCATCACCAGCACCGGCATCCGCAGCGAGGGCAGCCGCGCGGGAAACGACTGCATGGTCGAGACCATCTCGGCTCCGAGACGGGCGGGAATCTTGCCGCGGTGCACCAGCGGGTCGGACTCGTAGTCGGCGACCACCGCCGGATCACGGCTGATGCTGCCCGAGTCCAGGGCCAGGGTCGGCAAGGTGGGAGCGATCTTGCCCACCAGCTTCGACACCGCGATCAACGGACCGGGCAGATCGTCGCCCGGCATGATCGCCGCCCCGGACAACACCAGTCCGGCAAGGGCTTCGGGGTGATCGAGCGCGTAGTCCAAGGCGATACACCCGCCCATGCTGTGACCGATCAAGAAGGTCGGCACGCCGTCGATCGCCGTCTCGGAGATCACCCGGGCGAGGTCGTCGGTGTACTGGCTGAACCGGGTGATGCGCATCCGCGCCCCACCGGATCGCCCGTGACCGAGGTGATCGGGAACGGCGACGAGATACCCGGCCCCAGTGAGTGCATCGACGACGTGCCGGTAGCGGCGGCCGTGCTCACCCATCCCGTGTGCGATGACAACCAGGGCACGCGGCTCACCTGCAGCCGGCCGGTACAGGTCGTAGACGATCGTCTCGCCGTGCGCCCCGCGGAACTGCCGTTCTTCGGCTGCCGACATGGTCACCCCAGCCCGATCCGCGACATCACGCTGCGTCCGGCCGATTCGATCGCGCCGAGCGGCTTCAGCGCCGTCTCACCCACCGCGACAAGCACTTCCACCCTGCCGACGACCTTCTCCAGACGGGCGACGACGTCGGCCATCCGATCCACGGTCGCATCGACCATGTTCAGGGTCGTACTCAGCTGACCCAGCGTGGAGTTGAGCGATTCGATCGTGCCGTCCAGGTCGGACAGCGTGCGGTCGAAGCCGTCGAGCGCCGAGCCCAGGTCGGTCAAGATCGTGTCGACCTGCTCGACGGTCACATCCGCATTGAGCGCGGCCTGCGCCAGCTTCCGGATTCGCTGACGCTCACCGGGACGCGCCCCCACCCCATGCACACCTTTGTCTGCCATGGCGTCATTATCGCTGTTCGCGCGAGGTACAGGGGGCAAATACGGGCACCCGCAGCTCAGATGTGCACTGCCGCGAGTCGCTGGGCGCGTTCTGCCAACTCTCGTCGGAGCGCAATCGGCTCGATCACCGACAACTCGATGTCGAAGGACAGCGACCACAGGATCCGTGTCGCGCGTGCCCCGTCGCCGAAGTGCAGCGTCACGCGCACCCCGCCGGCTGTCGCGGTCGCGTCGGAGTCGGGTTCCACGGACAGGACTGATACCGGTCCGCGCGTCAGGGCCTCCACCGATTCCGGTGAGCACTCGACCGTCACGTCGAGCGGGGTGAAGCGCGAGCGGAACGCATCCCTGCGCCGTTCCCACACCTGCTCCAGATCGACGGTGTCCGCACGGTCGGCGGGCTCGTCGAGAAGGCGCACCTCCGACATCCTCGAGATCCGGTACATACGTTCGGCCCCTTGGGAGTTCGCGACCAAATACCAGGAGTCACCGGCGACGATCAGCCCGATCGGATCGAGAACGCGTTCGGCGGGCTCGGCTCCGGGCCGCCGATAGACCACGGCAATCCGCCGGCCTTCGACGACGGCCTGTTGTACCGGCGGCAGCGCATCGAGGTCGTCGGCCGCTTTCACGAATCCGTCCGGGCGCACCAGGATTCGACGGGCCGCGTCGGCCACCTGCCCGCGGTGCGCATCCGGTAGGGATGCCTCGAGTTTGCGTTTGGCGCGCGCCGCCGCCGGCGAGTCGATTCGTCCTCCGCCGGAGAGCAGGGCGATCGATTCGTGCAGCGTCAGTCCCGAGAGGTCCGTCCGATATCCCGGAACCAACGCGAATCCGCCATGGCGGCCCCGTTCGGAGTAGACCGGCACACCGGACAACGACAGCGCCTCGATGTCACGGAGCACCGTGCGCTCGGAGACCTCCAGTTCCGTGGCCAGATCGGCAGCGGTCATCCGGCCCCGTGATCGCAACAGCATCAGGACCGACAACAACCGCTCGGCGCGCATGGGGAAAGTCTGTCAGGAAATCACGACAGAAGGTGTCAGCTATTGCCATCGTCCTATCCATGCGAGCCTCTGTGTGCGCGATCCACGACGGTTACCATTGGTGCCATGTCTGAACTGGGACGAGTCGTCAGCGATCCGGAGATCTGCCACGGACAGCCCGTGATCCGGGGGCTGCGCTACCCCGTGTCCATGCTTCTCGATCTCCTGGCGTCTGGGATGAGCCGGGAAGAGATTCTCGCCGACTATCCCGACCTCGAGGCCCAAGATCTGGTCGCCGCCCTTGAGTTCGGCGCGCTCACCGCAGGTGGCCATCCAGTTCCGTTCGACGCAGCGTGAGGTTCTTGGTCGACGCGCAGTTGCCCGCACGCCTGGCCGACCTACTGAACCGAGCCGGGCACGAGGCCATTCATTCATCAGATCTTGACGACGGCAATCGGACAACCGATCAAGAAATCTGCAGGCGAGCCGACCTTGAACACCGCACCGTCATCACCAAGGACCGCGACTTCCGCGACACCCATTTGCTCAGCGGCACACCACGATCAGTAACCTCCGCAGTGATTGCGCATCTGACATCTGTCACTGCCCCGGCCGGCATCGGTATGCGGCGGGTCAGACCGACAACAACCGCTCGGCGCGCATGCGAGAAGTCTGTCAGAAAATCACGACACAAGGTGTCAGGTATCGCGGGTTCACTGGTCCTCACCAGCCCGAAGAACCCGAAAGGACCTCCGTCATGACCAACACCCAGCCCACAGATCCCCGGCCCTACTACACCGCGGCCACCCAATGGGTCGGCGACCTGCTCGCCCACGTTCGCGATGATCAGCTCGACTCCCCCACACCGTGTGACGACTTCGACGTCCGCATGCTCGCCCGACACCTCAACGGCACTGCCCACCGGTCGGTCGCGCTCGCCGCCGGCGACGATGTTTTCGCCGTACCCAGCATCGACGAACACCACGATGCCGCCACCTATACCAACGCGACCGACCAAGCCGTGGCGCTCTGGTCGGATGACGCGAAACTCGTTGCACCGGTGCGGGTTCCGTGGGGCGAGGTTCCCGGCGCCGGAGCGCTGTGGGGCTATGTCAACGAAACCCTGGTCCACGGCTGGGACCTCGCCGTGGCCACCGGCCAGAACGCCGAGACCGAGCCGGCACTTGCCGAGACCACACTCGCGGTCGCACGGCAATTCATCCCGGCCGAGATCCGCGCCGACGACGAGGTGCCGTTCGACGCCGTCGTCGAACCCCGCCCCGAGGCGGGCGCCACCGAACGGTTGGCGAACTGGTCGGGGCGTGAGTCCGAGTCGTGGACGCGTGCCTGATGATCACGCCGTGCCTGACGATCCGCACCGCCACGTCGAAAATGTGCGAGCGTAGACCTCATGTCCTTCGACAACGCCTACGTGCGGGCATTCGCCGCGGCGCGCGTGGCTCGTCTGGCCACCGCGCGCGCCGACGGCACACCGCATCTGGTGCCCATCGTCTTCGCACTCGATGACGAGCGTCTCGTCACCTGCGTCGACCACAAACCCAAACGCTCCCAAGCTCTCAGACGCCTGGCGAACATCGAGGAGAATCCCCGGGTGTCGGTGCTCGTCGATCACTACTCCGACGAATGGGGGGAGCTCTGGTGGGTACGGGTGGACGGTCACGCGGTCGTCGTCGACGCCGCCACCGAGGAGGGCTCGACGGCGATCACCGCGTTGGCGGGGAAGTATCCGCAGTATCGCGAGCACCGCCCACACGGCGCGGTGATCATCGTGACCGGTCTGCGCTGGCACCACTGGTCCGCGCAGACCGGCGCCGTCAGCCCGCGTTGACCTTGGGCATGATTTCTTCGGTCAGTCGCTTCAGATCGTCCATCGTCTTCGAGGTCGGGACATCCCGGAACGGCGGCCACAACAGCGGCATCGTCATGCCGGCGTCCCGGTACCGCTTGAGGATGTCCTCGATCTGCTGGGCGGTTCCGGCAAGCAGATTGGACGCCTTGCCCGCCGGTGTCTGGTCGGTCGGCTCGTCGGTGATCACGAACCAGATCATGCTGCACATGTCGAAACCGTCCGGGAAGTCGTGTCCGAGTTCGTTGAGCTCTCGACCTATCTCACCCTTCCACCTCGCGATGTCCTCCGGCGAATCCTGGATTCCGATCCAGCCCTGCAGTCCGTACTTGGCGATACGACGCGCCGAACGCTTGGGGTCCTTGAGTCCGGAGAAGTAGATCGGCGGTCCGGGCTTCTGGATCGGCTTGTGCCCGAAGCCCGACAGCGGGAAGTCGGCGAACTCACCGTGGTACTCGAACAGGTCGTTGGACCAGATGCCCTGCATGATCTCGATCGTTTCCCGCACATGCCCGTGCCGGCGCGGAAACAGGTGGGAGACGCTGGCTGCAGCGAATTCCTCGGGCATCCAGCCACTTCCGATGCCCACGTTGAGCCGTCCGTTGGACAGATGGTCCTGGGTGGCGAGCTCGGCGGCCAGCACGCCCGGCGAACGGTACGGGGTATCGATGATGCTCATACCGATCCGCACCTTGCTGGTCTTGGCGGCCAGCCACGGAATCAGCGGCATTCCCTGGAACCACTTGCCGCGTGAGATGACCGGTAACCCATTGGGTAGATCGGCCATCATCCCGAACGGATACTCCAGTTCTTCGCGGTCGGACGCCTCGGGCACGACGATGCGGTCGAGGGTCCACACCGAATCGAAATCGAGGTCCTCGGCCAACGCGGTGAGGTCTTCGAGCTCCTTGACGGTCACCTCGTCGCGGAAGTTGGGGAGATAGAGAGCGAGCTTCATCGGTCGGCTCCTGATCATTGGCGGTCGGTGGTCGCAACAGCGGTACACCCGCGACGCTAGTGGCGAATGCTCAACCCACCCTCAACGCTGTCTCAACAGATCCTCAACAGGTGGCGGGTCCACCTCCACCGACGTTGCGCCACACTATCTTCGAGCCATGAATGAGCGGCCTGACGGCTCCACCGAGCCACCACCCGGGCATGAGGCAGGGGTACTGTGGGCTCCGTCGGCCGAGCGCATCGAACGCTCCGCCCTGCGTGCCTACCTGGACTGGCTGGAGCGCCGCGAGTCGCTGCAGTTCGCCGATCACGACGCCCTCTGGGACTGGTCGGTCGCCGACCTCGACCGATTCTGGACGTCGATCGTCGAGTACTTCGGTGTCGAGTTCTCGACCGGCCCGACTCGCATTCGCACCGCCGATCCCATGCCGTTCACCCGCTGGTTTCCCGGCGCCACCCTCAACTGGGCTCAGCGGGTGTTGTCCCGCGGAGCCGGCGACGACGTCGCGCTCGTGTGCGTACACGAAGGCGATCAGACAGCCCACGAGATCGGTTTCGCCGAGCTCCGCCACTCAGTCGGCGCCTTCTCCACCTGGTTGCGGCGTCAGGGGGTTGGGGTGGGCGACCGAATTGTCGCCTACCTGCCCAATACCGAACACGCGGTGATCGCGGCTCTCGCCAGCGCAGCAGTCGGTGCTGTATGGTCCTGCTGCTCACCCGATTTCGGCACAGATGGCACTGTCGGCCGACTCGCACAGCTCGAGCCCACGGTGCTGATCACCGTCGATGGATACCACTGGAACGGCCGGGTGGTCGATCGCCGCGACGTGGTGGCCCAGCTGCGCATCGACCTGCCGACGGTGCGACACGTGATCACCGTGCCGTACGTGTTCCCCGCGCCCGACACCGACACCGCGGTGCTCTGGGACGATGTCCTCGCCGAGCCGGGCGAGCTCACCTTCGAGCAGGTCGAATTCTCACACCCACTGTGGGTTCTGTTCACCTCCGGCACCACCGGCTCACCGAAGGGGCTCGTCCACGGTCACGGCGGCATCACTCTCGAGAACCTCAAATGGTCCGGTCTGTATTGCGGTGTGCGACCCGGCGAGCGCATGTTCACCTACACCTCCACCGGATGGGCGCTGTGGAACATGCAGCTCGGCGCACTCACCCAGGGCGCGGGCATCGTCCTCTACGAAGGCAGTCCGAGCCATCCGTCCGGCGCGGTGTGGCAGGTGGCGGCGCGGACCCGCGCGGACGTGATGCTCCTCGGTGCAGCAGTCGTGACAGCCTCCATGCACAGCGAGGCCGCCGCCCGCCACGACCTCGACCTTAGCCACATCCGGCAGGTGATGGTCAGCGGGTCGGCACTGGGCGCGGAGGGATATCACTGGCTGATGCGCACCATCGGACCCGAGGTACATCGACTCGACCAGTGGCGGAACCGATATCGCCGGTTCGTTTGTCGGGTCGAACGAATACTCCCCCGTTCGGGTCGGCCGCATCGGCGGCCGCCTGGCCGGGGTCGACTGCGCCGCATGGGATGACAACGGCGCGCCCGTTGTCGGCGAGGTGGGCGAGCTGGTCGTCACCGCGCCGATGCCGTCGATGCCGGTTCATCTGTGGAACGACCCCGACGCCACGCGCTATCTCAACACCTACTTCGACATGTGGCCGGGCGTGTGGCGGCACGGCGATTGGACCACGGTGCACTCCGACGGAAGCGTGGAAATCCATGGACGCTCGGACGCAACACTGAATCGTCACGGGGTTCGCCTGGGCAGCAGCGATTTCTACGATGTCCTCGACGGGATCGCGGCGGTCTCCGAGAGCCTGGTCGTCGGCGTCGATACCGCCG
Organism: Gordonia polyisoprenivorans NBRC 16320 = JCM 10675; assembly: GCF_000241325.1. Taxonomy (GTDB): domain Bacteria; phylum Actinomycetota; class Actinomycetes; order Mycobacteriales; family Mycobacteriaceae; genus Gordonia; species Gordonia polyisoprenivorans. The sequence goes on from NZ_BAEI01000094.1 coordinate 22,923, forward strand.
ACGGCGGCTACTGGCTGGGCATATTCGTCGTCCCCGCAACCGGATTCGACGTCACCGATACGCTCCGACATCAGATCGCCGACACGTTGCGTGACCGATTGTCGCCACGCCACGTCCCCGACGAGATCGTCGCAGCGCCGGCCATACCGCACACACTCAACGGCAAGAAGCTCGAGGTGCCCGTCAAGAAGTTGCTCGCAGGACGCTCGCTGGAGCAGGCGATCAACCTCGCATCGGTCGACGATCCGGACGTCGTGCGGTGGTATGCGCGGTTTGCGAGCGAGCGGCGGGCCGTGTGGAACCGACCGGCAGCACCACGGTGAAGACCGCGCCGCCCGTGTCGGCGTTGGCCCCGGTGACCGTTCCGCCCATCGCGCGCACCAGTCCATGCGTCAACATCAGCCCCAGGCCGTAACCGCCGACGGGCGCGCCGGCATCCTCGGTGTCACGTGCCCGGGCGAACGGTGTGAACAGTCGCGGGAGGTAATCGGTGGGGATCCCCGATCCGTCGTCGACGATCTCGATGATGACCGACTCGGCGGTGGTCGCTGTGCGCACCTCGACGACACCCTCGCGTCGGCCGTAACGGATGGCGTTGCCGATGATGTTGAGCAACACCTGATTCAGGCGCCCCCGATCGGCCAGCACCACGGCACCGGACGGTACCGCCGACACACACGTGACTCCCCGGTCGGCTGCTGCCGCAGCCAACATCGGCAGGATCTCATCCAGCGACTCGGCGATGTCCACGGATTGGACCGACAGCGGTAGCACACCCGCCTCGGCCCGACTGATGTCGAGGACGTCGGTGACGACGCGCAGCAGATGGTCCGCGGCGACATTGATCCGCGACAGTGCTTCTCCGCGACGCTCGGCATCGAGATCGAGCGTGGTGAGCAACTCGGTGAAGCCCGTGATCGCCTGCAGCGGTGTGCGCACCTCATGACTGACCGACGCCAGCAGATCCGACTTCGCGGTGGCATGGTCTTCCGCGGTCTGCCTGGCGATTTCGGCCTCGAGTCGCGCTGCTCGCTCCGACTCCGCGGCCAGTCGCTCGGTGAGGTCGACGAGGTTGAGGACGAGCTTGGCCGGTTGGCCGTCTCGGCTTCGGACAACCGAGATCGAGGTCTCGACCGGCCGAGAAGCACCATCCCTGCGATGCAACTGCAGCTGCTGACGCGTATGCGTGTGCTGCCGTGCGACGCGACTCGCCGACCTGCGCTCCCGCTCCGTCCCGTCCGCGGAAACGAGGCCCCCGGGGATCACCGAATCCAGTGCACTGCCCATCAATTCGGTTGGCTCGTATCCACTGACCGCCACGAATGCCGCGTTCACTCGCTCGATCGTGCCGTCGAGGTCCAGCAGCGCCTGGCCCGCCGGATTCTCGTCGAAGGTCCGGCGGAACAGTTCTTCACTCTCGATGAGATCGCCGAGTAGTCGTCGGTGTTCGATGGCCACCGAGGCGAGATAGGTGAATCTGTCGACCAGACAGCTTTCTCTCGCATCGGGATGATGCGGAGTGTCGTGGTAGACGGCGAAGGTTCCGACCGTTGTCCCCGCCGGATCGGCGATCGGTGACGACCAACACGACCGGAGACCGGCCTGCTCCGCGGCATGCCGATAGTCGACCCATCGTTCGTCGGTGCGCACATCGACGGCGATGATCGGGATGCCGAGGTGAGCGGCGGTACCGCACGACCCGGCGCGCGGCCCCGGCGGCAGGCCGTCGATCGCGGCGAGATAGGACGTCGGGAGGCTCGGTGCGGCACCGTGTCGTAGCACGGATGCTTCGGCGTCCACGAGCAGGACCGAGCACCTCGCTCCCGGGATGAGCTCCTCGAGCGCACCGATGATCGCGGTCAGGGTCTCCGACAGCGGGGCGTCGGCCGCGACGAGCTCCAGGACCTCGGCCTGCCGCTGCACCAATACCGGATAATCCGACGGCGACAGTTCGTCGTCGGGTCCCGGAACCCGGCTCCCCGACATCGATCAACTCGGCCCGGAGGTGGGATCGAACTGATACCCCACACCCCGCACCGTTCGGATGAGTGAATCGGTGCTCGCGTGTCGGAGTTTGGTGCGCAACCGATGCACATGCTCGGTCACGGTCGGCTCTCCCAGCCACTCCCCTGTCTGCCACACCGAGTCCAGCAACTGGTGGCGGGTGAACACCTGACGCGGATTCTGAGCGAGGAACGCCAAGAGGTCGAACTCCTTGGCGGTGAGCATGACTCGCTCATCGCCGATGGTCACCTCACGGCTGACGACGTCGATCACGAGTTGTCCGATCTGCAGCACGGGCGCGGACGTCGTCGGGCCGGCCCGGCGGAGCAACGATCGGACGCGTGCAGCCAGTTCACCGGGAGAGAAGGGTTTCACCAGGTAGTCGTCGGCACCGAGGTCCAAACCACCGATCCGATCGGACTCACCGTTGCGCCCGGAGAGGATGATGACCGGCACATCACGCGGCGTCCCGGCACATCCGGCGCGGATCGCCTCGAGTACCGCCAACCCACCCACGGCCCGCAACGACAGGTCCAGTACCACCAGCAGCGGAACCTCACGAGACATGACCTGCAGTGCCGATGCCCCGTCGTCGGCCTCCACCACCGCGTATCCGGCATCGCAGAGCTGCCATCGGACCACGGTGCGAATGCCGTCGTCGTCATCGACGACGAGGATCCGCTGCTTCGCGGACGCCGTATCGATCACCCGCGCCGAAGCCGTACCGCTCGCTGGATCGTCCACGTTTCGAGACTAAACAGCCGGCACCGGCCTGTGCGGTGAGAACGGGAAAGCAGTCGAATGGGAACCCGCAGCATCCTGGGCACCGACACCCGCGTCGGTTCGGCGCGAGCGGGAATACCGCGCGCCTCCACCGGCGTTGATGCCATCGACGGTCCCAGAGTCTGCCCCGGGCCCCACCCCATTTGCCGCTTCGAGCGGCCGTTTGCCGAGAGGCGCATTGTCTGGGGCCGTCGCTCTCACAGAGACCGTGCCCGGACCGCCGACCAGCGGTCCGGGCACTGTGCTGTGGCGATGTCGGTGGTTCGGGCGGTCATTCCGGAATCAGCGACGGCACCAGGAATCGGCGCACCTTCTCCTGCAACCGTTTCAGTGCGTCGTCGGAACCGTCTGTCTGGCTGATGTAGGCGATCTCGATCTCGGCAATCCACTCGCAGAGCAGTCGCACGTCGACGTCCTTGCGCATCTCACCGAGCATCTGCGCTTCGGTGAGGATGGGAGCCCAGAGTTCGTAGGTGAGGTCGATGGCGGTTCCCGAGCGCCACAGCAGTTGCGTCGAGAGGGTCATCTCCTCCGGCGAGACGAGCAGATGCACCATCGGATCACGCCGACCACGGCGCACATTGTGGCCGATTCCCTCGACGATCTTGTCCTCGAGTGTCCGGCAGTTCGCGATGTAGGACCGTGCGGGTTCGATGTTCATCCGCGCGCGACGGGTCACCGAGGCCATGATCAGACTCTCCCGGTCGGAGAAATGCCGGTACACCGTGGCGCGCGACATCTTCGCGGCACGGGCCACATCTTCCATCGTCGTCTTGGTGATGCCGAATCGCTCGAAACACATCTCGGCCGCGCCGAGGATGGTGTTGGCGACCTCGTCGACCCCAGTCCCGGATCCTCCAGACCCGGACCCTGCAGACCCGGACCCTGCAGCCCCGGAACCGGTCGCGCTCAGGACCGGACCTCGGTGACAGCGTCGGAGGAGGGTGCGCCGGACGCGACCGGACCGGAGGCGACCGCAGCTCCGGGCGCGAAGGCGGGCAGGACGAAGTTGCGCAGCATCTCACGATGTGCCGGGTCGTCGGGCCGATCGAAGTCCAGCCGGCCGACGAGGATGAATTGCACCAGCGCAATCCATTCCGCGATCTTGTCCTTGTCGAGGTCGGAGCGGATCTCACCGCGCTCGATCGCCCGGTCGATCACCGGTCCCCACATCTCCGCGGTGAGCCTGGCTGCGAGTCCCGAACTGCCGACCAGCGGTTCGGCCATCTGCATGTGTTCGGGACTGACCAGGATGCGTACCAACGGATCCTTGCGTCCGCGATCGACCAGGTAGATCAGGCCCTCGACGAGCTGCTCGGAGAAGGTCGGCATGTCGAGGAGGAATTTGCGGGCCTTGACGAACAGCATCCGCGATCGGCGTTCGATCAGTGCCGCGATCAAGCTGTCACGGTCCCCGAAGTATCGGTATACGGTGGGCCGCGAGACCCCGGCCTCGCGGCCGATGTCGTCCATGGTCGTCTTGGCGACACCGTACCGTTGGAACACACGCTCGGCGGCGACCATGATCTGCTTGCGGGCTTCGTCCACATCCTCGCTGAGGACGTTGCCCGTCTTCCTGCGCGCCACGTCAGCCTTTCGTCCCTGGTATCCGAACCTCCACGATACAAGAGACGCAACCTGTCGAATGTCTGCACACTCCCCGCACCCCCGATGGGGTGAGAGGGGCGCCGATCAACGCACCTTGGAGAACCTGGTGTCGACGTCCTTGTACTCGTCGCGAATGACGGTCTTGGCGATCTTGCCGCTGGGCAGACGCGGCAGCGGATCCTGGCGGACGACGACGTATCGGGGCACCTTGAAGTCGGCCAGCACCTTCTCGCAGTGCGCGACGATCGCCTGGGCATCGACGTCGTTGGAGACGGTGACGATGGCTGCCGGGGTCTCACCGAACCGGTCGTCGTGGGCGGCGATGACCGCGACCTCCTCGACGCCGTCGATCGCCATGATCGCCATCTCGAGTTCCACCGGCGAGATGTTGATCCCGCCGGAGATGATCAGGTCCTTGAGGCGGTCGACGAACTTCACCCGGCCGTCGGAATCCATCACGCCCAGATCCCCGCTGTGCAGCCAGCCGTTCCGAAGGGCAGCGGCCGTGGCCGCCTCGTCGTTCCAGTACCCGGGCGTGACCCCTGGCCCACGGACGACGAGTTCGCCCTCCTCACCGGGTTGCGCGGGTTCACCGTCGTCGTTGAAGACCGTGACCTCGGTGAAGATGGACCCGGTGCCACACCGGTCCGGGAACTCGAGTGCCTCGGAGCGGATCGTCGCGGTCGCCACGCCGCCGGCCTCGGTCATCCCGTAGATCTGACGCAGCAGCACACCCTTGTCCGACCAACGCGTGAGCAGATCGGTGGGGACTGCCGCGCCACCGACGATCGCGGTCTTGATCGAGGAGAGGTCGGCAGTCGCGAATTCCGGTGCACGCGAGAGCGCTTCGAAGATCAACGGCACACCGAAGATGGCGTTGACCGAGTGCTTCTCCAACAGCGCCACGGCGTTGCTCGGGTTCAGTTCGGGCTCGATGATCAGCTTCCCGCCCAGCACGGTGGTGATGAGCAGTCCGTAGACCAGACCGGGAGTGAACGCCAGTGGCAGCACCAGCAAAGTCGTTGCGCCGGGCCGGAATCCCTCCTCGGTCAGGGTGTTCTCCAGCACGATCGACAACAGCGTCCGGTTGGTCAGGATGACCCCTTTGGACAGGCCGGTCGATCCGCTGGTGAACAGCACGGTGGTCGGTTCCTCCGGCTCGAGGTCGACGCGGAACCGGTCCGCCTCGCCCGACCGCAACCGCTGCAGCTCGTCGTACCCGACGACGTCGAAGGATTCGCCGATCGCCGCGGTGTCCTCGGCGAGCTGCTCGAAACCGGGTGCAACGATCACGAGTCCGATACCTGCGTCGTCGGCGATCTTGCGCAGTTCGGCCGGCTTGTATCGGCTGTTCAGCGGGACGAGCACACCACCGGCCTTCAGCACGGAGAGTGCGGCCACCGGCCATTCGAGCGCGTTCGGGCCCAGGACACCGACCCGATCACCGCGGGATATCCCATGATCGTGGACGAGCGCACGGGCCACCCGGCTCGTCCAGTCGCGGAGTTGGCGATAGTTCAGCTCGGACTCGGTGAACACCAGCGCGGTGGCATCCCCCTTGGTTCGCGCCCACCAGTCGAGGGCTGCTCCGATTGTCGCGGTCATGTGAGTCTCTCTGCTTCCGCCCGGCGGGTGACCGGGGTGTGGACGGGCTGGACGTAGTCTAAAGCCATTAGGATAATTCGGACACGGTTTTCGCTGATCCCGCTCTGGGTCAGCGCAATTCGTAACGCACGTCGGTCCGATCGTGCTGGAATCCGAGGAGTCGGCATACCCCGACGAGGTCGTCGTCGGTGGATTCGACGTGGATCTGGATCGCGTGGAGCCCCGCGTTCGACGCCACCGACGCCGCACCGAGCAGCACGGCGGTGATCTCGGCTCGATCGCGTGTCTGTGTCGACAGATGACGCACCGGTGCACACCGCCCGTATTCCTCGGAGTCGAGTGCGACGAGGCCGAGATCGACGAGGCCGCAGATCTGCCCGTCCTTACGCAGGGCCAACACCTGCCGCTGGATGCCGTCGCCGCCGAGGGTTCCGGCCAATGCGCGGGCTTCGGCGGCCTGGCCACCGGACTCCAATCGATCGGCATAGACGAGCACGTCGGGGGCATCTTCGACCGACAGTGCGTCGAGCGACCGTTCGGACTCGGTGCCGTCATGCGGCCGGATCAGTTTCCACACGCGCCGGGTGCGCGGGATGAGATTGCGATCGCCGATCCGCCCGGACGCCGGATGGTTCCCCCGCGCCCACGCCTGGACCCGATGGATACCGCTCCCGAGCCATCCTTCCTCGGCGGCCAGGTTCAGCCCGGCCTGTTCCAGCAGCAAGGTCATGATCCCGATGGACCGGAGGTCCGGATCGATGACGACGGTTGCGTCCCACCACTGTTCGCCCCGATCCACGAAGCGGATCATCCCGGCGATCCGTTCCGGGTCCGGTGGACCGTCGAGCGTATTGGGGCGCGGAAGCATCCAGATGACCAGATTGCGAACGTGATCCGGCTCGGCCGTCCGTGCCAGCACGTCGTCGGGATCGATGGTGTTGTACTCGGGCTCGGCATCGTAGGCGGCGGCCCGCTCGAGGAGTCCACGGAGTTCGGCGGCCTCCGACTCGTCGAAACCGTCACGCCATTCGTACTTGATCATCGTCGCACCGACCGGCTATGCGTTGTCGGCGCGACCCTGCGCGACCAGCTTCTTCGTTTCACGGCGGAACACCTGATTGGCGATCTCGTTGCGGCCCAGCAGCATATCCCCTGCATCAGCACTACCCATGCCGACCTGCGAATGGCGCAGCAGCGGGAAGTCCTCGTTGTGCAGTACCGCGAGCAGGATCTCCCAGTTCTTGTTCCACAACCGATCCCACTTCTCCGGCGGCATACCGCTGTCCTCGATCGTCGGGACGATCAGTCGCTGCTCCATCCGGGACTTCGTCGGATCGCTCGGGTGTGGCCGGAAGGTCAACAGCTGGAAGTGATCCGGCTGTCGCAACAGCGTGCTGTTGGGGAGCAGGAAATGCGTCTCGGTGACGTATTTGTCGAGATTGGCATCACCCGGATCCTCCTCGAGGAACCTGTCGATCGACTTGCGCGGCGCGATGAACCGGCAGTGGCGACCGAAGTCCTCGAACGCCATCACGTTGGTGTGGATGATCTTGCCTGCGGTGTTCGGGTGCGCGTACTGGATGTGGTAACCGTCCAGGAACGCGTCCTGCATGATCTTCCAGTTGGTCGGCTCGTCGAATCCCGCCGCGCGGAAGCACACCGAATCCTCGAGGCGATACTCCGACAGGATGCCGTCGATCTCGGGACCGAGCCAGTCGGCGACGTCGATCTGCGCCTTGGCGTTGTCGACGACCCAGATGAATCCGTGCCGCTCCTCGGTGGGGATCTCGATGAGCCCGTGCTCACTGCGGTCGATGTCACCGAAGGTCGAATCGCGGGTGATCGTTCGTAGCTTGCCGTCGGGATCGTAGGACCACCGGTGGTATCCACAGGAGAAGATCCGGCACCGGCCCTTCTCGCGCTCCTCGAGCATCGCACCACGATGGCGGCACAGGTTGACGAACGAGCGCACACTGCCGTCCTTCTGCCGCACGACGATGAGGTTGTTGCGCGGCATCTGCACGGTCATGAAGTCGTGCGCCTTGGCCAGCTCCGAACTGTGGGCCACAATCGAGGGCACCCGGCCGAAGATGTAGTCGCGCTCCTCCTTGGCCAGGACGGGGTCGGTGAACTCATCGGGCTCGAACGCGATGATCTCCTCGAACTTGTCCGTCGTCTCGTTGCGCAGCAACTCGAGCGCACGCCGGATGCGATCCTGGCGCGGAAGCGAAGTAGTCATGGCAGGTCCTCCGAAAGGGCTGTCGTAGGCCGGACGGGACGGGTGAACGGTGTCGTCCCGCAGTCACCTAAACCTACAACAAGAAGGTTTATGGGGCAAGGATGGTGCCTGATGGCGAGGTCGCCGGCCGCAGGGCGTGCGCACGCTGGGTGATACCGACCCGCAGCGTGACGACACCCGGGTGATAAGGCCGGCGACCCGTCATCCGGTGCCGGTCAGCTCTGCGGGGTGAACCGGATCGGCATCCGCACGCAGCCACGCACCTGACTGGAGTGGAAGATCGGCGGATCGGATTCCACCAGCTCGTAATCGGGAATCCGACGATGGATCTCCTCGAGCGCGATCGTCAGCTCGATTCGCGCAAGATGCGATCCCAGGCAGCGGTGCGGGCCGCCACCGAAGGACAGATGCCGATTGGGGCGACGGGCGATGTCGAGATCGTCGGGGTCCTCGAACTCCGAGGAATCCCGATTCGCCGAGCACAACATCAGGATCAGCTGTTCGCCTTCCTTGATCTGCATGCCGCCCAAGGTGGTGTCCCGCGTCGCGCGACGGCCGGGGACGACGGCGGCCTCGATCCGCAGGATCTCTTCCACCGCGGTCGGGATCATCGCCGGGTCCTCGATGATCTCGCGCCGCTGTTCGGGATTGTTGACCAGGTGCACGATCGCCCAGGCCAACGATCCCTGGACGGTGTGGAGTCCGGCGACGAGCAACAGGAAGAACATGCGGTTCAGTTCTTCGTCGGTGAGCAGGCGCAGCCCGTCTTCCATCTCGACCTCGGTGTGGATGAGCTGCGAGGTGATGTCGTCGCCGGGATCGGCGCGCCGTTCGTCGACCATCTTCTGGAAGTACCCGAGCATCTGCATGCCCGCGATCGCGCGCGCCTCCAACGATTCCTGTTCGGTTCCACCGGGTTTGCCGAACAGCACCACATTGGTGGCGTCGGTGAACAGTGGTGCGTCCGACACCGGCCAGTCCATGAGTGCCAGGAAGATCCGGGCCGGCAACTCGTGGGCGAACGACTCGACGTATTCGGTCTCACCCTTGTCGGCGAATCCGTCGAGCAGGTCGTTGACGACCTCACGGATGTCGTCGGACAACTTCTTCATCCGGGCGGGACCGAACAGGGGCTGTAGAGCCTTGCGATATCCGGTGTGCTCGGGCGGATCGAGTTCGATCGGGATGAACTTCCCGAATGCCTCGTTGGTCACCAGATTGTTGGGGTAGCTGGAGAATGTCTCCGCATCGCGGAGCACCTCGTGGATCTCCTGATAACGCGTGACGATCCAGTGGCCCCCGTATGCGGTCGAATAGACCACGGGTCCCTTGGCGGCCAACTCGGCCGCCTTCTCCTGGAAGACATCCACGGGTGTGGCGAGATCGGGTGCGTACACGTCGAAGTCGACGGTCACGTCCTCTCGCGATCGTTGCGCTGTCGTCATGACTGCTCCTCGGGGCTGTTGTCGGTGGGGTTCGCGACGTCGGTCAGGGTCAGCGCACGCTCCGGGCACAGTCCGACCGCTTCGGCGGCCTGAACCACTTCTGCATCGGTGAGCGCGCGATCCGGGACGATCGGGTCGCCCTGGTCGTCACAATCGATCAGTTCGGGCGCGGCGCCGTAACACAGTCCGTGTCCGGCGCAGGCACTGCGATCGACCACCAGGGTCTGCGAATGCGTGGCTGTCACGGCCATCTCAGGCGTTCGGGTTCTTCTGGTTCAGGTCTTCTTCGAACCACATGCCCACGCGGTTGAGCGTTCCGCCGTCGGTGGAGCCGATCGTCGCACCCGAGATGTAGGCCGAATCATCGGAGGCGAGGAACAATGCGACCTTCGCATTGTCGAGCAGTGACGGAGGACGGTTGAGCTTCAACGGGATCGGCGACACGTAGGGATCCCACGGACCGGCGACCTCCTCGTAGGACTGACCCACGACGGGCGATCCGGGCGGCATCAGGAAGTTGGGTGACATGCCGTGGGTGGGCGCCAAGGCGTTCACCCGGATTCCGTACGGACCGAGGTCCAGGCTCAGGCCGCGGACGAAGCCGTTGACGCCGGCCTTGGTGGCGCTGTAGAGCGCGATGTCGTGGTAGGCCACCAGCGACGCCGCCGACGAGGTGGCCAGGATGGTGCCACCACCATTGGCCTTGAGCGCCGGCACGGCCGCCTGCGCGGTGTAGATGACGCCGGTGAGGTTGACCCCGAGGACGTGCTGCCAGTCCTGTTCGGTCAGATCCTCGAAGAGCACGCTCTCGCCACCGGCGACGGTGGGAACGCCTCCGCGCGAGACGATTCCGGCGTTGGCCCAGGCGATGTCGAGCTTGCCGAACTTCTCCACGGTCTCGTTGACGGCGGCCACGATCTGATCCTTCTGGGCCACATCCGCGGTGATCGCGATCGCTTCGCCACCCTGCTGCTCGACCAGCTTGGCGGTCTGTTCGGCACGGTCACCGTCGATGTCGACGACGGCGATCCGAGCTCCCTCGGCCGAGAAGAGTTGGGAGGACTGGCGTCCCAGCCCCGAGCCGGCACCGGTGATAAGCGCGACTTTTCCTTCGAGTTTCATCGTGGGAATCCTTTGTTTCGAGAACGGACGAGCGGGTAGAGCAGTGACGTCCGCGGTATCGGCTGTGACGCGCGCCACCCTGCGTTCGAATGTAGGCGGTTTTACATGAGACGTCAAGCGACATTTGTCAGCAGCTTGGAATCGCGTATGTCGTTGCGCGGATCTGTGTTTCGCCGAGAGCCAACCCCGAGCGTGCATAAATGGAAACGGCCGGCCGTGACAGGGGACGTGCTGTCACGGCCGACCGGGTCGGAGGGGTTGCGCAGCCGTATCGCTACGGTGCGTCGGGTACGCGTATTCGGTTAGTGGACGTGTTCGGTCACTGGGCGGGCGCGGGGGCCGGCAGGTGGACGGTCTTGGTCTCGAAGAACTCGTCGAGTCCCTCGGGTCCGCCCTCGCGCCCGACGCCGGACTGCTTGTAGCCACCGAACGGCAGGGTGAAGTCGATGACCGAGGTGTTGACGTTGACGGTACCGGTCCGGATGCGCTTGGCGACCTCGAATCCGTGCTCGACGTCGGCGGTGAACACCGCGCCCGACAGGCCGTAGATCGAGTCGTTGGCGATCGCGACAGCATCATCCTCGTCGTCGTAGGTGATGATCGAGATCACCGGACCGAAGACCTCCTCCTGGGCGATGCGCATGTCGTTGCGCACGTTGTCGATGATCGTCGGCTCCACGAAATACCCATGATCGAAGCCGCGGCCGCCGCCGTGGACGACCTCGCCGCCCTCGGCTTTCGCGGTCTCGATGTAACTCTCCACGCGATCGCGCTGACGCTGCGATGTCAGCGGACCGAGGAAGTTCGTCTGCTCCCACGGATTACCCATCGGGATCATGCCCAGCGCCGCCTTGTACGCGGCCACCACCTCGTCGTGCCGGGCCCGGGAGACCAGGACTCGCGTCAGCGCGATACAAGCCTGACCCGATTGCATGCACCCACCCATCGGCACGTTGGCCATCACCGTCTGCAGATCAGCGTCGTCGAGGATGATCGCCGCGGACTTCCCACCGAGTTCGAGCGAGACCTTGGCCACCCGGTCACCGGCGAGACTCATGATCCGACGACCGACGGCCGTGCTGCCGGTGAAGGTGATGTGATCGACCTCGGGATTGGTGACCAGTTGTTCGGACACCTCGCGGTCGGCGGCGAGAACGCTCACCACCCCTTCGGGAATCCGTCCCTCGGCGACCAGCTCGCCGATCACGTCGGCGAACACCGACGGCGACAGGCATGCCTCCGGCGAGGTCTTGAGCACCACCGAGCATCCCGCCGCGAGTGCGGGAATGACCTTGAAGGCGATGGTGCCGATCGGGCCGTTCCACGGAATGATCACGCCCACAACGCCGGTGGGCTCCTTGAGGATTCGGGAAACACCGCCATCGGCGCGGGTACGTTCCTCGACGAGCGCCACCTTGCGCGCTTCGGCGGCCACCGCGCGGAACAGGCCGATCGTCATCTGCTGAGTCATCGCACTGACCGGAAGGGTCACCCCGACCTCGACGATTCCGAGGGTGGTGAGTTCCTCGGTGCGCGCCTCGAGCCGGGTGGCGATCTCATCGATGACGTCGGCGCGCTCGGTGATCGGGGTGCTCGCCCACGTCCCGTCGTCGAAGGAGGCCCGCGCGGCATCCACGGCGCGTGCCATGTCGTCGGCAGTCGCGGCGCGTACCCGGGCGGCAGTGCGTTCGGACCAGGAATCGACGACGTCGATCCATTCGTCACCGGATGAATCGACCCACCGTCCGCCGATGAAGACCTGCTCGCGGTCCTCGATGGTCGCGAGCTGATCGGCGGGGAGTTCTGTGGTTGTCATGTGTGGCTGCTCCTCGAGAGAGATCGGTGCGAGGTGGCGCGGTGAACGGTGTCCGGCCACCGGCGACCGGCTGTCACGGCGAGGTGGATTCGGCCTGTGAAGCGGGTCACAGATGTAGAGTAGTAACCGAAAGCCGTTAGGTCAACAGATGACACTATTCGTATTTTGTATCGCGCTTGATAGCAGCTCAGAGGCCCTACCGGCGCCAGCACGGCTTCGAGTCGAGGAGGACTGCGTGGCGATGGATGATCGGGAGCCGGATGATCAGGAGCCGGATGATCAGGAGTCCTGCACTGTCATCTTCCGTAGCGCCGACGGTGTCGGCGTCATCGAGGTGAACCGGCCACACGTCCGCAATGCCCTGGATCGGACCGCGCAGCGCGAGTTCGACGCGGCGCTGCGGGCCGCCGAGGCCGACGAGTCGCTGCGCTGCCTGGTGTTGACCGGGGCGGGTGGGCGTGCGCTGTCGGCGGGGTGGGATCTCAAGGAGCTCGCCACGCTGCCCCCGGAGAGCGAGTCGGCACTGCTGCGCGAGCGCGAGGAGTGGTTGTGGCGATGGTTTTCCACGCCGCTGCCGACCGTGGCCGCGATGCGTGGGGCTGCCCATGGCCTCGGCGCCTATCTCGCGGTGTGTTCGGATCTGCGGGTCGGTGGACCGGGTACGCGATTTCGGATCACCGGTACGTCGTACGGATATGCCAGTCTCACATGGCTTCTGCCCGATATCATCGGGCACGCTCACGCCACCGACGTGCTGTTCACCGGTCGCGTTCTCGACGGGACCGAAGCGCACCGGTTGGGTCTGTTCTCCCGCTATGTCGCCGACGACGAGATCCTCGCCACCTCGGTGGCGCTCGCCGAGCAGGTCGCCGCACTTCCCGGCGCGGGTGTTCGCGACGCGAAACGCCTGATGCGCGAACACCGCACGTGCGCGCTGCGAGAGCGCTACGACGCGGAGAACCGTCTGCTCGCCGCCGACCCCCGCCCTGCTCGCGACCTGTTCTGAGGTGTCCATCGCGTTCTCGGGTATCGCCTGCCGGCATACCGCTTCGGATGTGTCGAGGGTCGGCGTATCGACGGTGTTGGGTTTGGTCAGCCCACCGGAGGAATCTAGGCTTGAGAGGGTCTACTCGGAAAACCTACTCCGGGCAGATTAACCACCCCCGGACGTTCGGAAAGGAATTCGATGGCGCGCCCGTCCAATCCGCTGATCAGCCGTTCTGCCGCGGTCACGGCGTCGATCGAGATCATCGACTCGGAGGGACTCGACGCGTTCAGCCTTCCCCGCCTGGCCAAGCATCTCGGAGTGCGCGCCCCCTCGCTGTATCACCACTTCTCCGACAAGAACGAAATCCTCACCGAGGTCGCCCGCTACATCGCCGGTACGTCGGTGAAGCGGCCGCGTATGCGTCCCGGACCCGGCTGGCCGGAGTTCTTCGTCTCGCTGGCCCTGAACTTCCGACAATCGATCCTGCGGCACCGCAACGCCGCCCCGGTGCTGTTGCAGCATCTGCCGCGCGATCTGTTCGTCTCCACCTACGAGGAGACCGCGCAATTCCTCCTCGATTCGGGTGTCCCCGTCGAATTGCACGTGCGCATCCTCGACGGGATGGAAACCCTGGCGATCGGCGCGGTCCTGATGGAGGCGATGCGCCGGCCCAACACCAAGTCCACGATCTTTCCCAACGTGGACAAGAACTCTCAGCCGCTGCTTGCCGAGGCACTCGCCGCCAATGATCTGACGCAGAAGCAGTTGTTCGAGGCCATGGTGCGCAGCTTCCTGCACGGCATCATCCGCGACCATGATCTCGAGCGTCCGGACGAGGCCAAGTCGGCCTGACGCCACGAGCCGTGGCCGTGCGCTCGGAGAGACGGGTGACCTCGGTGGTCGGCGTCGTCAGAGATCGAGGACGAGCCGCGATGAGCAACTGCGCGAGACACAGACCATCATGCAATCGTTCTCGGCCTTCTCCTCGTCGCTGAGCACCGAGTCGCGGTGGTCCGGAACACCGTCGAGTACCGCGGTTTCGCATGTGCCGCAGGTGCCTTCGCGGCAGGAGAAGTCATGGTCGATGCCCTCCCGCAACAATGCATCGAGGACGGTTTCGCCTTCGCCGACCCGGATCTCCCGACCACTCTGCGCGAGCTCGACCTCGAAGGCCGCGCCGTCGGTCCCGTCGGCGGTCTGGGCCTTGGGCGCAAAGCGTTCGACGTGGAGTTCCACGTCCGGTCTTGTGTCGCAGAGCTTCTCGATCGCGGTGAGCAACGGTTCGGGACCACAGCAATAGACGGTTGTACCCACGCGTTGGTCATCGAGCGCGTCGGCGAGCGGCAGCAGTCCGTACTCGTCCTCGGGCCGCACTGTCACCCGGTCGCCGTACTTGTCGACGAGATCCTCGGCGAAGGCCATCCCCTTGCGCGTACGCCCACCGTAGAGCAGCGACCACTCCGCGCCGGCGTCGTCGACCTGCGCGATCATCGGGATCAGCGGCGTGATCCCGATGCCGCCGGCAACGAACAGATATGACGCCGCATTCACCAGTGGGAAATGGTTGCGCGGGCCCTTGATCTCGACGGTGTCGCCCACCGCGAGCACGTCATGGACACGCTCGGAACCTCCGCGGCCCGATGGTTCACGCAGCACGGCGATGCGCAGGTGGTCACCATCGGCGACCGATCCGCACAGTGAGTACTGACGGATCAGGTCGGCGCCGAGGATCAGGTCGATGTGCGAGCCGGGATCCCATTCGGGGACCCTCGTCGCGCCGTCTGCTCCATTGCTGTCTGCCGAGTGGCCGTCTGCCGTATCACCCGGAGCGCGTGTGGGGTTGGCCGCCGCCAGGGTCAACGCGACCACATCGGTGGCCACGACGTCCTTGGCGGCCACCACCATCGCGTGGTGCTCGTGAGAATTGGTGTGCTGCAACGAGAATTCCATTTCCTGTCGAGCGGTCACCCGGGCAGTGAGGCGAGAGCCGCTATGTCGAGAAGTACACGGACTTGGTGGACCGATACGGCGCGAGACCTTCCGGGCCGAGTTCTCGACCCAGTCCCGACGCCTTGACTCCCCCGAACGGCGCCGCGAGGTCGAGGGCGTAGTGATTGACCCCGACGGTGCCGGTCTGAATCCGCGCGGCCAACGCCAGCCCGTGGTCCTCGTCAGCGGTCCAGACGGTGCCCCCGAGTCCGTACTCGGAGTCGTTGGCGATGGCCACCGCGTCGTCGTCGCCGTCGTACGGGGTGATCGTCAGCACGGGACCGAAGATCTCCTCCTGTGCGATCGTCGCCGAGTTGTCGACGCCCTCGAACACCGTGGGCTCGACGAACCAACCGAGCGGCTGGTCGGCGGGAGCCCCGCCGCCGGTGGTGATCCGATATCCGGCAGCGCGTCCGGCGTCGATGTAGCCGAGCACCCGATCCCGTTGCCGCGCACTGACCAATGGACCGATGGCGGTGGCCTTGTCGAGCGGGTCGCCGACCGGCAGGGCGCGCACCGTGTCGGTCACGACGTCGACGACCTCGGCGTATCGCGAACGCGGTGCGAGGATTCGGGTGCTCGCGTGGCAGGTCTGACCGTTGTTCACCAGCGACACCTCCAGCAGATGCGCGGCGAACTGTGCGAGGTCGGCGTCGTCGGCGACGATGGCCGCCGATTTGCCACCGAGTTCGAGCGTCACGGGTCGCAGCAGCGCACCGCAGGTGCGACCGATCTCCCGACCGGCCGCCGTCGACCCGGTGAAGGCCACCTTGTCCACGCCGGGGTGCGCAACCAGGTATGCGGCGGTGTCACGTTCTGCGGGAACGATGTTGAGGACTCCGGCGGGCAATCCGGCATCGTGTGCGGCATCGGCGAACACGTAGGCGTCCAGCGCCGTCTCCGGCGCGGGTTTGAGGATGACGGTGCACCCGGCCGCGAGCGCCGGGGCGATCTTCATCGCCGCGAGGGGTTGCGGGTAGTTCCACGGGGTGATCGCCGCGACCACCCCGACGGGCTCGTGTCGAACCACGGTTCGCCCGCCGAACGAGCTCGGGCGCACGTCGGCGGCCTCGTCGGCACGGATCAGGTTCGCGTAGTAGCGCACCATGGCCGCGGGCCCGAACCCGTTGACCGACTTCGAGAGTGCGATCGGCATGCCGTTCTCGCGGCTGACCAGACGGGCGGTGTCACGGGCACGGGATTGCAACGCCGAGGCGAATCGCTCCAGTAGTTCGGCGCGCTCACCGCCGGGCATGGCCGACCAGGGGCCCGCCGAGGCCGCGCGCGCCGCGGCCACCGCGGCGTCGATGTCGGCAGGAGAACCCAACACCGCAGAGCCCACGGACTTCTCGGTCGCCGCCTCGATGACGTCGGTGACCGTCGAGGCCGACGACGGCTCGACCCATCGCCCACCGATGAACAGTTGCCTGCGGTCGAGCACGGGCTCCGACTCCCGATCGGTGATGCTCACAGCACGTCCTCGTGGGCGAACAGGACCGAACTGACCAGCGGGGCCATCGGTCCACCGATGAACAACGACGTCCGCGCTCCATCGACCTGATTGGTCGAGGTACCGCGAATTTGACGGACCGCCTCCACGGCCAGGTTCAGACCGTTGACGAAGGCATCGGCCAGGTTGCCGCCACTGGTGTTGACGGGCAACTTGCCCTGTGGCGCCGTCAGGTTCTCCACGGTCATCACGCTGCCGGCCGCCTCGCCGGGCGGGCAGAGCCGATGGTCGATCAGCGCGGCGACGGCCGGACCACTGAAGTTCTCGTACACCTGCACCACGTCGACGTCATCGGGACCGAGACCAGCTGCGGTCCACAGGCGTTCGGCGACACCGGGTTTCCCGTTGTTGGCGGGACCGAACCCGGCGGTGGAGTACTGGGCGTCGTTGTCGATGCGCTCGCAGTATCCACCGGGGGCGCCCTGCGCACCGGCGAGCAGATAGGCGGGGTCCGAGCGGAGCTCTCGTGCCCGCTCGTCGGCGACGAGGACCAGCGCGACCGCGCCATCGCTTTCGCGGGAGCAGTCGTAGAGATGAAACGGCTCCGCGATCAACCGTGACCCGTCGTAGGTGTCGGCGTCGAGCGGCCGGCCGTACCCCTGCGCGGTCGGATTCTGTTGTGCGTGCTGATAGGCCGCGAGCACCAGGGATCTCATGGCTTCTCGCGGCACGCCGTCGTGTTCGAGCATGCGCTGGGTCCGCATGGCGCAGATCTGGGCGGGCGAACCGACCCCGTGGGCCAAGAAGTGGGAACCGTAGTGGTATTTCGCGTATCCGAGCCGACCGGTGTCGGCTTGCGACATCGCCCGGTAGACCACCACGCACTGGGCCTGACCGGTGGCGATGGCGGTCACAGCATTGATGAGTGCGGCCGCGACACTACCGCCGCCACCTCCCCACATCATGTTGGACCAGCGCAACTCGTCGATCATGAGCGCCGCACCGAGGATCGGTCCGTCGTTCGACCCCCCGGCGTAGGAGACGAAGCCGTCGATCTCGCGCGGGGAGACCCCCGCATCCGAGCACGCATCGAGAATCGCGCGAATGGTCATCTGCTGCTCGGTGTACGGCGATTCTCCGCGCTTGTAATGCATTTCGGCGACACCGACCACCGCGGCGGCGCCTCGCATCGACACACTCATCGTCGGTCACCTCCCTCGGTCTCGTCACGTCGCCAGCGCAGTAGCGGCCACGGTTGGGTCTCGTCGCGCTCGAAGAAGCCGTGTACCGGCTCACCGATCCGGGGTGCCCGGTCGAGGTCGTCGACGAGCAATCCGAGCACTCGTCGGCCGCCGGCATGGGGAAGTTCGACGAGCACACTGATGTAGGGCAACCGATCGCGCAGTTCGTCGATGTAGGGGTACCAGCTACGGCTCCAGCTGTAGACGGTGCCGCTCGGCTCGACGGATTCGAATTGCAGATCGAATCCGTAACACGCACTGCACACCGACTGGGGTCCCCAGATCCACGTGCGACAGTCGTGACAGCGTTGCAGACGGAGCTCACCGGCGAGCAGACCGTCCCAGTACTGCTGGTCGTGGCCGTCGGCGGCCGGCCCCCACGGGGGCGCTGCCGTCGTCATCGCAAACCCCCCTCGACGCTGCCGCTCGTCGGCGACTCGGCATCGGCCGCAGTGAAGTCGGCCGCAGTGAAGTTGTCCGCACTGAAGTTGGCCAGGGCCACCGCCTGCCAGGAATCGTCACGGCGCTCCCAGACCGATCGCAATCCGATGATGCCGTCGACACCACGGTAAACGGCCTCGCCCACCATCCGATCACCTTCGGACCGGACGTCGACGATCTCGAAGCTCTCGACCTCTCGACGCGGAACCGTGACACCCTCGAAGATCGTGTCCAGGGTCGCCGGCGCGATGTCGGCCACCGCGGCCGCCATGTCGCCGGCCACCACGTGGCCGACGTGGCGCTCGTACAGTTGCCGGAAGTCGTCGATCTCGGTCACCGCATCACTCCTCACCGCCGACGTGGACGCCGGCACCATCTTCTGCCATTAAACCTTACGGAGTTAGTTTTACTGCGTCAACCGCGCCCGGCCGCGACCTCCTGGCTCCATGTGTGTGCTGAACCACATCTCCGACGAGAAGGGCCACGGGAATCGCAGGGCGCCCATGAACATCATTTCGGCTGTACATGAACATTTTTCGCGCCTGGCGCACCTCGGCGATCCACGATCAAACTAACGTCATTAGACGAGACAGTAGACATCATTTGTTGCATGTGGCATTGTGGCCGCCATGGAACGCGAAGAGAAGATCCAGCTGACCAAGCGGCTGATCGCCCATGTCGACCACGATTCGACCGATTACGCTGACGACCTCCTGCGGGTTCCGTTCTCCGTCTTCGACGATCCGGAACTGGCGCGCAAGGAACTCGCGGTGGTGCGTCGATTCCCGCACATCGTGGCCCATCTCGACGAGTTCGAGAAGACCGGCAGCTTCGTGACGACCGACCTGATGGGTACGCCGTTGCTCCTCGTGAAGCAGTCCGACGGCACCATCCGCGCGTTCTCCAATGTGTGCCGTCACCGCGGTTCGAAGGTCGAGTTCGCCGAGTCCGGGTGCAAGCGGGTGTTCAGCTGCCCCTACCACAATTGGGCCTACGGCAAGGACGGCGCACTGCGCGGGATGCCCCATGCCGAAGGTTTCGACGGGATGGACCGCACCGAGTACGGACTCGTCGAGTTCCCTTGCGAGGTACGCCATTCGCTGGTCTGGGTGGTCCCGACGCCGGGTGCCGACCTGGACATCGCCGCCACCCTGGGGCACAAGCATGATGCCGAGGTCGCCGACACCGGGATGACCACGTCGTATCAGGTCCGCAAGGAGACCTGGCGGCTCGGGATGAACTGGAAGATCGCCGTCGACGGCGTCCAGGACTCCTATCACCTGTGCCAGTTGCACACCAAGACGGTGTGCAACTACCTGGAGGGCAACATCACCGCCTTCGACATGGTCGACCGGTCGTGGAGGCTGGTCGTGGCGCGCAAGTCCATCACCGAGGTGCGCGACGCCGACCCCGACACCTACGACGTCCGTGATTACTCGTTGGCGAATTACACCGTGTACCCCGGCACCATGCTCGTCACCGAGCCGAACCATTTCGAGGTCTGGACCATCGTCCCCGACCCCGACGACCCGAATGTCTCGTACTGCACCATCCGGCTGCTCTCGCCGACGAAGCCGCAGACCGCCCGAGAGGAGCGGATTCTCGAGAAGAACTGGGATCTGTTGATGGAGACGCTGCACGACGAGGACTGGTTCGTCACCAAGACCATCACCGACAACGCCGCCAACGGCCAGGTCGACGAACTCATCTACGGGCGCAACGAACTTCCCGGGCAGGTCTTCCACACGATGGTCGCGCGCGATGTTGCCGCGCTGGCCGCCCCCGTGGGAGAGCCGGTCGCGTGACGCCAACGCCCTCCTCATCGCCGGCTGCGGCTCGGCTCCAACCCTCCTGGCAGGACCAGCTGCAGCCGACCACCCCGGGGGCCGATGAGTTCGCCGAACTCACCGAAGCTGTTGCACTGCTTGCAGAATCGTTCACCCGGAGCGATCCGCCGCCGGAGGTGGCCGCCGTGCTCGCCGCGCGCATCCGTGACATCGCCGCCGTGCTCGCCGACCACGAGGTCGCCGAGGACGACCAGCCCGGCGGGAAGCTGTGGGATCG
The DNA here is from genome assembly GCF_000241325.1 of Gordonia polyisoprenivorans NBRC 16320 = JCM 10675. GTDB lineage: Bacteria > Actinomycetota > Actinomycetes > Mycobacteriales > Mycobacteriaceae > Gordonia > Gordonia polyisoprenivorans. The sequence continues at coordinate 43,718 of NZ_BAEI01000094.1, forward strand.
CCCCGGACGCGGGCAGATCCTGACCCCGGCGCTGCATATCGACGAGGTCACCGCGGAGGCGGTGCGTGCCCGGTTCACCCTCGGTCGCTTCCATTCCGGTCGCGATGCGCTCAACGGCGGCGTCACCCCGATGATCTTCGACGAGGCGCTGTCACGACTGGCCAATGCGGGCGGGCGCCCCTGGGCGCGCACCGCACATCTGGCCGTCGATTACCGCGCTCCCGCACCGCTGCACCGGGAGTTGTCGGTGACAGCGGAACTCCTCGGCGAGGACGGTCGCAAGCGCTGGATGCGCGGGGAGATCCGCGACGGCACCACCCTGCTCGCCGAGGCCACCGGACTCTGGATCGTCCCACGTCCACCACAACCGAGAGACCACACATGACCGGTTATTCGCTCCTGAACGGGGTACGCATCCTCGAGGTCGCGCAACTCGCTCCGTCCTCGCTCGGCGGCCATTTGGCCGACCTGGGGGCCGAGGTGATCAAGATCGAGACGGGCCCGCTCGGCGATCCGGTTCGCGTCGGCGGCAGTCGGACCATCGGCGACGACGACGGCCCCGCCTTCATGCATTTACGGTGGAACCGGGGCAAGAGGTCCGTCGAGCTCGATCTTCGTTCCGAACAGGGCAAGCGCGACTTTCTCGATCTCGCCGCCCGCAGCGACGCTGTCGTGGAGGGGATGCGCGGCGGCTATCTGGACTGGCTCGGCCTGGGGCTGCCCGAACTCCGCAAGGTCAATCCGCGCATCGTCCTGTGCAGCGTCTCGGGTATGGGCACCGACGGTCCCTACCGGACCCTGGGCACCGGCGGCCCTGTATTCGACGCGTTCGCCGGTCTGCGCGAGGTCAACACCCCGACCGATGAGCCACCCACCGACGGGATGGCGGGTTCGCGGACCCCGCCCATCGCGATGTACGCACTGGGCGCCTACGGTGCGATGGCCCTGTTGGCGGCTCTGCACAAGGCCACGGCGACCGGCGAGGGCAGTCACGTCGAGGTCGCCGGAATCGACATCGCCGCCGCGTGGATGCCGGATCTCGTTGACGCCGAGCTGAATCGAGATGCATCGACGGCACGGTCGACGTGGCTACCCGACGGGCGGCTACCCGATTGGCCCCGTCTGGAGGCCTATCGCACCGCCGACGGCGAGGCCATTCTCTTCGGCTCACATGTCGAGAAGTTCTGGCACCACTTCTTGCGAGCGGTGGACCGCGAAGACCTGATCGACGTCGATCTCACCCACGTCGACGACGGCGCCGCCGACCGCGCGAATCTCGTCTGGCGTGAACTCACCAGAATCTTCGCCACCCGCACGCGCGCCGAATGGATCGAGGTCTTCCTCGAGCACGGCATCGCCGGCGGCCCCGTCAACAGCGTGCGCGATCTGCTCGACGACCCGCACTTCCGGGCGCGCGAGACCACCTACACCGTCTCTCATCCCACCGCCGGGCAGCTCGAATTCCTCCGGAGTCCGGTGCGGGTGCACGGCGAGAAATTCGCGCCCGCACTGCCTCCCGAGGTCGGCGCCGACACCGCAGAGGTCCTCGCCGAACTCGTCGACCGCGGATGACCGGCGGTTCGCATCCCGAATCTGCGCAACCATTCCGCCCATAACCTATCTATGTTAGTTTTGAGCCACCTCATGTGAGTGGCGTCACACACAGCGGTCCGCCCGGACCCAGGCAGGAGCCAGCCCGATGAACCTCGCAGAACTCACCCGCTACTGGGGCAAGACGCGACCCACCCAGGACGCCATCGTCTTCGAGGGACGGACCCAGAGTTGGGCGGAGGTCGACGCCATCACCGATGCCCTCGCCCGCGGGCTCGCCGCACGGGGAGTCGGCGCGGGCGACCGGGTCGGCCTGCTGATGCTCAACCGCCCCGAACTCGCGCACCTGATCCTTGCCGTCGTCAAACTCGGTGCAATCGGCGTCCCGTTGAACTTCCGGCTGACCGGCCCCGAACTGGTGCCGATGATCACCGACAGCGCGCCGCGCGTCATCATCGTCGAGGAGCGGTTCGCCGGGTTGCTCGACGTGGCGGCCGACCATGCCGACTTCGAGGTGTTCTCGGTGGACGGCACGAGCCACCGACCCTATGACACGTTGATCGACTCCGGGCGCGCACCAGTCGTCGATATCTCGCCCGACGATCCCGCGTTCATCTGCTACACCTCGGGGACCACCGGCGTGCAGAAGGGTGCGCTGATCACCCATCGCAGCGCGATGACGCCGGGAATCTCGCAGACCATCAGCTTCGGCTTCACCAGCTCCGATCGTGTGATGTGTTCGGCTCCACTGGTGTTCACGGGCTCGCTGCTGTCGATCTTCGTCCAGCTGGTCCTGGTGCCGGGGGCGACCATGGTGCTGTTGCGCGAATTCGATCCCGAGATCGCCCTGGACACCTTCGAACGGGAGCAGGTCACCGCCACCACCACCGTGCCGGTCATCTGGGAGCGGATGGCCGCGCTCCCCGACTTCGGACGCCGCACACTGGCCGAGTTCACCTTCGCCGGCACCGGCGGGGCACCGGTGAGCCCGGATCTTCTCGAGTTCTATCGAGAACACGGTATTCCGCTGATCCAGGTGTACGGACTGACCGAGGCGTCCGGAATGGTCTCCACACTGAGTTACCAGGATGCCCTGACGCGCCCCGGTTTTGCCGGTCTCGCGCTGGTCGGTACCGAGGTGCGGATCGGCGATCCCGGTACGACGACGCCGGCCGGCGAGGTCGGCGAGATCCTCGTCCGGGGCGAACACGTGATGCGGGAGTACTGGGCGAAGCCCGAGGCGACCGCGGCCACCCTGACCGACGGCTGGTTGCGGACCGGTGATCTCGGGCTCCAGGATGAGCAGGGATTCCTCAAGATCGTCGACCGCAGCAAGGACATGCTGATCTCCGGTGGGATCAACGTCTATCCCGCCGAGATCGAGAAGACGCTGCACGCGATCGACGGTCTCGTCGACTGCGCGGTGATCGGGGTCAAGGACGAGACCTGGGGCGAGGTGCCCATGGTGGTCTTCCACAGCGAGCGGGAACCCGCCGCGGTGATCGCCGACATCGCCGCGGTCTCCGAGGTGAATCTGGCAAAGTTCAAGCGCCCCAAGCACGCCGTCGCATTGGACGAGCCACTTCCGCGCACCTTCTCCGGAAAGCTCGCCAAACCGACGTTGCGCCAACGCTTCCCCGGCGTTCCCGCGTCCGCGGTTCCCATCTCCCCGGTGTCGGCCACCCCGGTTGCCGTCACCCCGGAACCCCAGCCGCCGGCGCCGGTCGGGGGAGAAACGGTGACGGCGTGAGGGCACAGAGCCTTGCGGGACAAGGCGTCACGCTGCGCGCGGACGTGTGGCAGCCGGAGCAGACGGGCATACGTGGGAGTGTGCTGTTGCTCCACGGGGGTGGCCAGACCCGGCATTCGTGGCAGCGCACCGGTCGTCGGCTGGCCGAACACGGGTGGAGCGCCTATGCCGTCGACGCCCGGGGCCACGGGGAGAGCCAGTGGGCCGACGACGGGGACTACAGCATTGCCGCGCATGCCCGCGATGTCGTCGATGTTGCCGAATCCCTGTCAGAACCACCGGTTCTCGTCGGCGCATCGCTCGGTGGGATGGCCTCGCTGATCGCGCAGGCCACCAATCCCGGACTGGCTCGTGCGCTGGTACTCGTCGACATCACACCGCGCGCCGAGCCGGAAGGACTCGCGCGCATCCATTCCTTCATGCAGCGCGGGCTCGACGGCTTCGATTCTCTCGAGGACGCGCTGCACGCGGTCGCTGCCTACAATCCCCACCGCAGACGTCCACCTCGCATCGAGGGACTTCGCAAGAACCTTCGGCAGCGCGATGGCCGGTGGTACTGGCATTGGGATCCGCGCATCCTCACCCACCGCGAGAACAGCCCTGAACAAGCCGCCGCCAGAGAAGGTCACGCACGCGAGGCGGCACGTCGGATCGACGTCCCGACGCTACTGATCCGGGGCGCCCAGTCCGACGTCGTCAGTGATGCCGGAGTCCGCGAATTGCTCGAGCTGATTCCCGGATCCACCCACCTCGACGTGTCGGGTGCGGGCCATATGGTCGGCGGCGACGACAACGACGTGCTCAGCGAAGGACTGCTCGACTTCCTCGACACCCTGTGACACCCGATTTCCGGGATTCCCGTTTTTGGCCAACCCCGACACCCGAAATCCGGGTGCCCCACACCGATCCGAACGACGTTCGGGCAAGAGAGGAAAGATCATGACACGACTCGAGGGCAAGGTTGTCTTCATCACCGGAATCGCTCGCGGCCAAGGGCGTTCGCATGCCGTCCGGATGGCGCAGGAGGGTGCTCGGATCATCGGCATGGACATCTGTGACCAGATCCCGACCGTGTTCTATCCGATGGCGACCCGCGAGGATCTCGCCGAGACCGAGCGGCTCGTGAAGGAGGCGGGCGCGGAGATCGTCACGACCGTCGGCGACGTGCGCAAGCGCGAAGACATCGAGCGCGCACTCGATCTCGGGATCGAACAGTTCGGGCGGCTCGACACGGTGATCGCCAACGCGGGCATCATGCCCGTCATCGGCCCCGGCGACCAGCCGCAGGCCTGGCATGACGCCGTCGATGTCATGCTGACCGGCGTGTGGCAGGTCCTCGACGTGACCGTGCCCCGGCTGGTGCAGCAGGGCACGGGCGGGTCGATCATCATCACCAGCTCCGCGGCCGGGCTGACCAGCATGGGCCTCAACACCTTTGCCGGACAGGCCGGGTACACGGCGTCCAAACACGGCGTCGTCGGATTGATGCGCCTGTACTCCAAGCAGCTGGCCAAGGACTCGATCCGGGTGAACACCGTGCACCCGACCGGCGTCAACACCCCGATGGTCGCCAACGCCGAGTACGGCGAGTTCGTCAACACCCACCCCGAGGTGGCCAATGACGAGGCTTACAAGAACCCGATGCCGGTCGAACTCATCGAGGCGGTCGACGTGAGCAATGCGATGGTCTTCCTCGCCTCCGACGAGGCGCGCTACATCACCGGGATCACGCTGCCCGTCGACGCGGGGTACAACAACCGCTGAGCATCAGCTTCTCCTCCTGATTCGACGACGCTCTGCTACCTAATGGGTATAGGTTGACTGCGCACGAACGTCCACCCTCCCCATCCGAAGAGAGCCGAATCATGGTGACCTCAACCCGATCCCCCGATCCCGTGACCCCGCGTCGCCAGACGCCCCTCATGAATGCCAGTCGGAGACGCCCGCTCATGGCCGCCGGTCGTAGACGCGCGGCCATGGTCGGCGCCGGGGCTTTGGCCGCACTGGCATTGGTCGGTGCGGTCAGTGCGACCGCCGCCGCCGATCCGCTTGCCACCACCGGACCCGCACAGACCGACTGGACCACCGCACTGCGGCTGTCGATTGCGCAGCCCAACCTGGTGCCGCCCGGTATGAACGATCCGAACTGTCGGCCGTCGGCGGCACATCCGCGGCCGGTGGTTCTGCTCAACGGCGCGTTTGTCAACAAGTACGGCATCTGGGCGAGGTTGTCGCCCATGCTGGCCGCGGCCGGCTACTGCGTCTATGGGCTCGACTACGGCACCACGATCCCGGGGCCCTTCCATCAGATGGGCGATGCCCGCTCGTCCGCCCGGGAGATCGGGGACTTCATCGACGGCGTGCGCCGTCACACCGGTGCCGATCAGGTCGATCTCGTCGGCTACTCCGAGGGCGGATTCGTGCCGTTCTACTACCTCAACGAGCTCGGCGGCGCATCCCGGGTACACACCTTCGTGGCGGTGGCGTCACCGATGCGTGGGATGAGTTTTCATGGGGCACTGGAACTTCTGTCGCGGACGCCGGCGACGCGCCAGCTGCTGCAGGCAGCTCTCCCCGCCGCCATCGACGGCACCAAGGGCTCTGCATATATGCAGGAGATCAGCCGCCACGGGCTGACCCGACCGAACGTCACCTACGTCACCATCAGTTCGCGCGACGACAGTGTCGTGGCGCTGAACGAAACCCAGTTGCCGCCGGGGCCCAACGTGACGAACATCGTGATCCAGGATCTCGACCCTCGGACCTCGGCGTTCCACGGCGCCATCACCTACAACACCGTGGCGCTGGACTCCGTGTTGCGCGCTTTGTAGGCGGTGGAGACACGGCGGGTTACATGACGGCGGGTCACAACACGACGGGTTACAGACGGCGGGGTACGACATGACGGGGCACAACACCCCTCGTGCCGTACCCCGTCGTGTCGTCACCCCGACTATCGGCCGCCGATGGGTATCGGTGCCGTGTCCGCGACATCGGCGCCGTGGGCCTGTGCCTGGGCGCGGATCTCGTCCTCCTGCGCCATCGATTCACGGATCGCGCGCTGGGCGTTGTCCGGCAACGACGGCAACAACTCCAACACCCGCTGACGATGCCGCCCGACCGCCTTGCGTTCGGGCATACCCGGATTCGGTTGGACCTGCGGGATGATCTCGGTGAAATCGTCCTTCGTGCCACCACCGGAAATCCCGGCCGCCGCCATCGCCGCCTCCTGCGCAGCAACCGCGTCGTCCTTCTCCTCCGACATACCGATCGGACCGAACCGATCACCGGAAAGGAACTGCTTGACCACCGGCTGCTCCGAAGTCAACAACTGCTCCCGCGGACCGAACATCACCAACTCCTTGCGGAACAACATCCCGATGTTGTCCGGAATCGTCCGAGCGATGTTGATGTTGTGCGTCACGATCAGAATCGTCGCATCGATCTGCGCATTGATATCGATCAACAACTGCGAAATATAAGCCGTACGCACCGGATCCAAACCCGAATCCGGCTCATCACACAAAATGATCTGAGGATCCAACACCAACGCCCGCGCCAACCCCGCACGCTTACGCATACCACCGGAGATCTCACCCGGCAGCTTGTCCTCCGCACCGGCCAGACCGACCAAGTCGATCTTCTCCATCACGATGTCGCGGACCTCGTTCTCCTTCTTCTTCGTGTGCTCACGAAGCGGGAACGCGATGTTGTCATACAAACTCATCGACCCGAACAACGCACCGTCCTGGAACAACACGCCGAACAACTTGCGGATCTCATACAGTTCCTTCGCCGAACACTGCGTGATATCGGTGCCATCCACAACCACCGACCCCTGCTCCGGATGCAACAACCCGATCAACGTCTTCAAGAACACCGACTTACCGGTACCCGACGGACCCAACAACGCCGACACCTCACCCTCCGGCAAGGTCAACGACACATCACGCCAAATATTCTGCGAACCAAACGACTTGGTGAGGTTGGCGACGCTCACTTCGACACCCATGATGGATTTCCGTCCTGTCGTCTCAGTTGCCGGGCGCCGGTGCCGAGCCGGCAGGCGCGGGGGCAGCGGGAGCCGGGGATGCGGGAGCCGACGTCGCTGCGCCACCCGGGGCGGTGCCCGCCGGAGCGTTGCCACCCGAAGCGTTGCCATCGTCACCGGTTCCGAGATTGGTTCCGATGCCGCTGATCTCGCTGATCTGCCAGTTCTGGTTCGGGTCGATGGTCACCTTGTAGGTGGCGGTCGATTCGATGCCGTCGGGAGCCTGGGCGTTCTTGGTCGTCACGTTGACGAACGCCACCACCTGGTAGGTGCCATTGTCCTGCGAGACGACCTTGGCGGCGATCGGCTCAGCGGTCGAGGACCACTGCAGCGGCACGATGAGCTGCTCCATCGACTGCGAAGCCTTGCGGAGGCGGTCGGCGAGTTCCGGAGTGGTGTTCTGGGTCAGTCGTGTGCGCCAGTCGTCGGGGTTCTGGTAGTTCATCTGGGCTGCGCCGGTGGCGTAGTCGAGGGCGACCTTCTCGGCCCGAGCGCTGTTCGCCGTGGCCGACTTCATGTCGTCGACCTGCCCGGAGACCGTGACCAGTCGCCAGCTCAGTACGGCGATGACGGCGACCACCACCACCGCCAGCACCCCGAGCGCGAGGGTGCGCATCGATACTGATCGCGCACCGAGACGACCGGTCTTCGACGGCTTCTCGTCCTTCTTCGGCTCATCCGTCTTCTCAGTGGTTTTCGCGTCGCTCGTCGTGCTGCCGGTGGAGTTGCTGTCGGTCGTGGCCGTGTCCGTCGTGGCCGTGCCGGTCGTCGCACTGTCGGTGGTGTCGGTGCTCTCGTCGGCGATGCCGTCCACGGAGTCCTTGGTTGCTGAGGTCATGGGTGGGTCTCCTTCGTCAGGTGTGAGATCGTGCGTGCGCTGTGGCGCCGGTGGGGTCATCGGTGCTATCGCCCCCCTGCGGGCACGTGGATCGTCAGGGCGCCGTTCGGCTGCGTCGAGGCGAGCATCTGGTCGAGGACGCGGCCGAGGTCGACCGTGCGCAACGAGGCCGCCCCCGCTCGCGCCGCCGGGAGCAGGTTCACGCCGATCACATTGAGGTTGGCCGAATTCTCGTCGAGGAACTTCTGGAGTTCGGCGAACAATGGGCTCGCACCGTACTTGACGCCGTCGTAGAGCGGTCCACCGAGGACCACCGCATCACGCACCGAGGCGAGCAGCCCCTCGAATCCCACCCCGAAGCCGTTCATCAACGGTGTCGTCTGCCGCAGCAGATCGGGGATCGGTCCGGTCCGCATGATCAACGGCTGCAGGGTACTCAGCAGAGACACCATCGCATCGGACTGCTGGGTGAATTCGTCGGCGAACAAACGGCCGGCGCGGTTGAGACTGCCGATCACCTCCTGACCTTCGGGAAGTCCGGTGTTGAGCTCACCGAAAACCCGTTGTACCTCTTGCGGATCGACCTGGTTGAGGATGTCGGTCAATCGCTGTGAGAGTTCTTTGAAGGTGGTGGGCACGGTGACCTGCTGCGGATCGATCCGGGCATTGTTCTGCAGGTACGGACCCGCCGTGCTGTTCGGGAGCACCGCCACATAGGCCTCGCCGAGTGCCGAGAGATTGTCCACCCGGAACGCGCTGTTGGCAGGAATGTGGTCGGAATCGGGGTAATCCCAGGTGATCACGGCACCCGAAGTGGATTGACTGATGTCGGTGACGTGCCCGATCTCGATGCCCCGCAACAGTACTCGCGATCCCACCAGGAGACCGTTCGTGTCGGGCACGGTCATCGAGGCATGCCGGGCACCGGGCGAGGCGATGTGCAGACCCACGTTCAGGATGTAGGCGATCGACAATCCGGCCAACACCAGCATGGCCAGGACCGACACACGTGTCTTGGTGATCATCGGATCGCTCCCAACATGCGCAGCAGATTCTTTGCGTCCCCGATGAGTTGGCCACCATCGCCGCCGGACACCGAGGTCACGTTCACCGACGGATTCTGGGCGAAGGGCAGCAACGTGCTCTGCAGGAACTCGGTCAGTTCGGCGCCTGCATCGGGCGCCTCGTCCCACATACCGCGGCCGGCCATCGTGGTCGCGGCGACCGAACGCAGCATCGGGATCAGCCAGACACCACCGATGAAGATCGAACCGACCGACGGCAGGAGCGTACTGATGTGTGCCACCACCGATGTCGCCACGCGATCCCAATAGTGGGCGGCCTCCGGCCCGAACACCCCCGCGATCTGCGGTGCCACCCGCCCGAACATCAGCGACGTCTGGTTCATGCCGTCGATCAGGCGGTCGAGCTCATCGGTCTGACCGGCCAGGTTATCGAGGTCCTTGGCCACCGTCGTCGACATGCGGCGCACATCGGGAATCGAGGGCATCGTCTTGTTCAACGTGGCCATCGTGTCCTGCGCCTTCTGGATACTGCCGCCGTTGACGAAGTAGGCCAACACGGCGATCGTGTCCTCCAGCGTGGGCGGGGAGGTCGTCCGGGCCAGCGGCACCACTCCCCCGTCCTGCAGGTAGCCGCTGTTGTCGGGACCGGCGGCCGGTGGCGTCAACGCCAGGTAGGTGTCACCGAGCAAGGTGTTCTGCCGGATGATCGCCTTGGTGTCGGCGGGCACCCGGGTGGAGTCGCTGAGGCCGATTTTGACGTCGACACCGTTGGCCGATTCCGACGTGCTCTCGACGGTGCCGATCCGAATGCCGTTCATCATGACGTCGGCGCCCGCCGGGAGGTTCAGGACACTCGCGAACTGCAGGGTGACGTGGTAATCGGTGCTGACTCCGGCCCGCACCGACGGTAATCTGTTGGGGCTCAAGGACGAACATCCTGTCGCCGCGGCCATGATCGTCACCGCCAGCACGAGGGCGAACACGGTGGTGAGGTGTCGTCTGGTCATCACTGGCCCGCCTTGTCGAGCAGAAGTGTGAAGAGGTTCATCGTGGTCGTCCGTCCCGCGTCGCAACTGACCCGCAGTGCCGAGCACTGCGCAGCCGAAAGTGCCACTCCCGGAGCACGATACGGAACCGACAGTCCACCCGCTGACTCCTGTTGATTCAATGCAGCGGAGATGGAAGGCACCATCGCATACAACTTCTGCAGATCCGGTGCGCGTGCTGCCGCCAGCGCGATGAGGTCCTTGACCGGTCCTTGGACGATCGGCCAGATGATGGAGCCATAGTTGCGCTGGATGTCGTAGATCGTGGCCACGGTCCAACCGACACCCACGTCGAACTTGGAGACGTCACCGAACAGGGTCGTCCCCTTGGCCGCGACCGTCGGCATCTGGTTGAGGATCGACATGATGGACCCCCAGTCCTGCAGTGCATTCTGGGTCAGCGGAGCCATGTTGGCGATCGCCGAGCCGATGTTGGCGACGAAGTCGTCGGGGCTCCTCGCCGCGGCCGAAGCGTGTTCGAACATGCTGTTCGCGGTGTTGCCGGTTCCGGCGAGCGCCTTGTCGATGCCGTCGAGCGACCCTTGCAGATCCGGGCTTCCGTTGTCCGACAACGACTTGAGGAAGTCCGAGGCCGAGCCGGTGATCTCGGAGATGCTCTTGGGGGTGAAAGAGTTCTCCTTGGAGATGCAGTGTCCCGCCGTCAGCACCGGGCCGCTACGGTAGTTGCCGACCAGTTCCACGCTGCGATCGGCCAACAGTGACTTGGATCGGGTGACCGCCTGGACATTCGCCGGGTAGGAACGGCCACCGTCGAGCGAGAACGTCACCCGGACATGGTCGCCCTGCGCCTCGATCTTGGTGACCTTGCCGACCCGATATCCCATCTGGGTCACCGGGTTTCCGACGTACAGACCGATGGCATCGGGGAGATCGGCGCAGAAGCCGTCGCCACCCGCGGAACCGTCGGTGTCACCGGAGTTGGCCGAACCGACACCGACCGCGAGCACGGTGGCCGCGACCGCGATCACCGCGGCGATCGACAGGCCGACGAGCCCTCTTCGACGAGACATCATCAGCAGTCCTTCCCCGGTACCGGGATGCAGAGGTTGTTCAGATCGACCGTGCCGCCGCCGAGTTGACGCATCCCGTCGGGACCGATCCACTGCGCCAGCCGATCCCGCAGGCTGAGTAGACCGTCGATCGCCGGCCCCATCTGCTTCTGCCAGGCGAGGATCGCGTCGCGGATCGCATACACGTTCTGGCGCACCAGATCCGAGTGCTCGAGATAGAACTTCTCGAAGGGCATCAGCCGCGAGAGAATCGATCCGAGCAACTTGTAGGTGTAGTTGAAGCCCGCGGAGTTGTTGTTGTAGGTCGTCACCACCGTGTCGATCTTGTTGATCAGGTCGAACACGAACTCCCGATTGGCGTTGAAGGTCTGCAGATACTCCTGGGCCAGAGCGGCGATCTGATGGACCTGGGTGCGCTGCTGGTCGAAGACGGTGGTGATCGAGTTCATGCCGTCGACGATCGAGCGCAACGAGGTCGAGTTGCCTTGCAGGGCTTGGGCAACCTGGGCCAGGTTGGCATTCACGGTCGACGCTTTGACGTCGTCAGTGACCTTGGGTGCCTGCTGCAGGACATCACCGATCGAGTAGGGAACCGAGACCCGGCTCGTGGGAATCGTCGCGGCGGTCTCGGAGCGGCCGAGCGGGATCAGCGTGACCGCGTAACCGCCGACCGGGGTGAGCATGCGGACCTCGATCCGCGACAGGTCTCCAACCCACGTGTTCTTGTCGATGCGCGCATCGACGGTGACCGCGTCCTGCCCGATGCTGATCGAGGACACCTTTCCGACGCTGACGCCGGCGACGCGGACGTCGGCGCCGGTTTCGATCGCCGACGCGTCGGTGGTCTCGAACGAGATCGTCTTCTGGTCCGGTGGCCGGATGTAGATGATCCCGAGTACCCCGAGGACCACGATGGCCAGGACCACCACACCGATTCCGAGGAGTGCGTCGCTGGAACCGAACCGATTCAGCCACGAACCCCGACGTGCCGAACTCCGTTGTGTCACTTTGCGCACAGGACCACCTCGCTACCGCTGAGAAGCACTTGCACGTCGGAGGGCAGTTGCGCGCGCCCGTTGGTGCAATGGGTGTTGACCGCGCCGCGTGTCTGGGTGGTCTTGAGTCCCGCCAGGGTGTTCGGCATGAGCGTGAACGAATTCAGCGCGTCGGTCATCGTGTGGAAGACATGGGTCAGCAATACGTCGACATCGAGATCCGGGCTGACCCCGAGCGAGGCGAGGATCTGCTCGATGGGTTCGAGTAGCGCCGGACCGTAGGTCGCGGTCTTCGGGAACTCGCCGAGCACCTTCATCGCGTTGTCGATCGGCTTGTTCACCGCCTGCATGAAGGCCAGCACATACTGCGATCGTCCGCCCATCGAGTCGGAGATCCGACCCATGTTCTGGGCGAGGGTCGAGATGACCGCCTGCCGGTCCTTGGCGAAATCGGCGAGCTTCTGGGTGCTGTCGAGCATCGGTCCCAGTCCGGAGCCGTCACCCTGTAACAACGCGATCGCATTGGCACTGAACGCGTTGATCTGATCGCTGTTCATGGTCGCCAGCACCGGCTGCAGGCCGTTGAACAGTTGGGTGATGTCGAACGACGGAGTCGTCTTGTCGGCGGCGAGATGGGTCACCGGCTTTCCCGGTGTGTCGCCGGACTCGACGTCGACGTACCGCACACCGGTGAGGTTCTGGTACTTGATCGCGAGCTTGCTGGTGTCGGTCAGCTTGTGCTGGTCGTCCATCGTGAAGGACACGTGGACCACCGGCGGGCCGTCGGCGCTGCCCTGCTGTAGATCCACACCGGTGACCTTGCCGATCCGCATCCCTCGCGTGCGGACGTCTCCGTTGACATGCAATCCCGATGCGTCGGTGAAATCGGCTGTGTAGGTGTCGGTTCGGATGTTGTCGACCGGGTTGCGCATCGCATTGACGACCAGGATGAACAGGAGCACGGTGATCACCGCGACGGCGGCCACCTTGGCCCCCGTGATGAACATCCGCGTATTCGGTGACATTATCGGGTCCCTCCCTGCGTCACGGTGGTCATCCGGGCGAGCGGGCCGGCCATTGCCGGCATGCTGTCCAGGACGATGCGCAACTGCAGCGTCTTCTGCTGGTCGGTGCCGGTGAACGACGATTCCAGACCTGCCAACGCTGCCCGTGCCTTGGCCACCGTGGCGCCACCGCCGATCGCCGCGGGCAGCGGATCGGTCAGGTACTTGATGATGGTCACCAGCGGGGTCAGTTCGGTGCCGTGCGACGCCAAGAGCGCACCTGCCTTTCCGAACAGGTCGTTGGCAGCAACGGTCAGCGAATCGTCGGTCAGGTTGTGGAAGCCCTCGTTGACCCCGCGAGAACCGTCGGGCAGCTTGTTGTACGGGCTTTCGGTGATCGCGTAGAGCCCGATCATCGTCTGCTCGGTGAACCCCGGGAAGGAGTCGAGGACATTGTTCACGCGATTGATCAGGGTCGCCGGCAACTGCTGCTGGGTGCGCGCCACGTTGTCGGCGAAGATGACTCCCGTCTGGATCAGGGGTGCCAGGCCGTTGGCGTAGCGCATCACCTTGTCGAGACTGTCGATCATGTCGCGGGTCAGTGAGCCGTCCACCACGATCGACCCCCGCTCGAGCATCGTCGACATCGTGAAGTCCGGTGCGGTGGTGCGGTCGAGGGTCTCACCATCGGTGAGTGCCTTTCCGCCGCGTTGGGCGACCAGGTTGACCGCGGTGACCCCGAAGTAGTTCTCGGGACGGAAGTCGACACTGAGCGAATCGGTCAACGTCTGTGCCGCCGCATCGTTGAGGACCACCGCGAGATGTACCGAATCTGCGCTGGGCGCCACGATGTCGGTGACCTCACCCACCTCGGCTCCGCGTAGCAGGACCTTGGAACCCGACTTGATGCCGGGGCCCAGGGCGGGCACGACGAAATGGATGGTGGTGCCGCTGGGCGCCTTGGCCTTCGGGTAGACGATGGCCACCGCCGCGATCAACACGATGACCACGGCAAGCGAGCTGAGCCCGGCGATCACGAGGGTACGCATCTGACCACGGGTGCCACCGCGCAGGAAGTCTTGACTGGTGAATCCGGCCACGTCAACCCCTAAAAGGCAATGCGGGGTTGAGTCCCCAGATCACCACTGTCATACAGAAGTTCAGGACAACGATCGCGACCAGGCTGGCGCGGATGGCCCGGCCGGATGCCGCGCCCACGCCGGCCGGTCCGCCGCTCGCGAAATAGCCGTAGTAGCAATGGATCAGCGTGACCACCGCGCAGAAGATGAGAGCTTTGGCGATGGATGCGAGGAGATCCGGCAACGTCACGAATTGCGCGAAATAGTGGTCGTAGGTGCCCGACGGCTGACTGTGGAAGGTCTTGATGATGATGCCGCCGGTGATGAAACTGACCACGACTGCCATCAGGTAGCTCGGCAGGACGACGAGCATGCCGCCGATCAGACGGGTGCCCACCACGAACGGGATGGCCCGCAGCCCCATCACCTCGGTCGCGTCGATCTCCTCGGAGATCCGCATGGCGCCGATCTCGGCGGTCATTCGGCATCCGGCCTGGGCGGCGAAGCCGATTCCGGTGATGATCGGGGCGACCACGCGAATGTTGCCGAAGGAACCGATGATTCCGGTCAGCGCACCAAAGCCCAGGAGGTCGAACGCCATGAAGGCCTCGATCGCCACCACCGCGCCGACGGCGATTCCGAGGAAGAACATGAGACTGACGACGCCACCATCGACGATGATCGACCCACTGCCCCAGGCCATGTCGTTCATCGTCTTGAGGGTCTGCTTGCGGTAGTGGCGGATCGTGGTGGGCAGCAGCGCGAAGGTCTTGCCCACGAAGACCACGATCTGACCGAACTGGGCGATGGCGCCCAAGATCTTGTCGATGACGGTGCGGGATGCACGTACGGCGAAGTTGTCTCGCGTTGCGATTCTGTTGGCGGTCATCGGATCACGCCAACTGCGCCGGGAAGAACATGGTCTGCAGCTGGCTCACGACGAGATTGGTCATGAAGATGCAGAACACGCTGAGGACGACCGAGGCGTTGACCGCGTTGGCGACGCCCTTGGGCCCGCCTTTGGCCTCCAGCCCGCGCAGGCTGGCGATGATCACCACGATCACGGCGAACAGCAACGCCTTGACCACCGAGAAGATGAGGTCGACCGGCGTGGCGAAAGCACCGAACGACTGCCAGAAGCTGGCCGGCACCACGTCGTTGACGTTCGCCGAGATGGCCAGGCCGGCGGCGACGCCGGAGGCGACGATGATGATGCACAATGCCGGCGAGATGGCCACCATGGCGATGAACCGCGGGACAATCAGTCGCTGAACGGGATTGACGCCCATGACGCGCATCGCCTCGATCTCTTCGCGGATCGACCGCGCCCCGAGGTCGGAGGCGATGGCCGATGCCGCGGCACCACTCATCAGCAGCCCCGCCGCCATGGGTGCGCCCTGGCTGACGACGCCGAGGCCGCTGGCCGCACCGGCCAGGGAGTTCGCACCCACCTGGTCCATGACGCCACCGACCTGGACCGAGACCTCGGCTCCGATGGGTACAGCCATCAGTAGTGCCGGTAATGCGGTGACCTTGAACAGTTTCCACATCTGTTCGATGACCTCGCCCAGCGCGAGTCGCAAGGTGAGGGTGTCGGTGACGGAGAACCGGACGACCTCCATTGCGAGCCGGGCCGAACGGCCGATCGTGTTGATGCTGCGGACCATGCGGTCCACGATCGAATCGATGACCTTCCGGACTCCCGCGCCGACGGCCACTGCGGGCCGGCGTCTGTCGAGCGCGCTGACGCTCATCTCCACCTCTTTCACTTCAGGATTCACCGCGTGCGATCGGGACATGACCGCACGGGGACCGGGCTACCCGCCGACGGCGGGGTGATGTGGGGCTAACCCATGACGCGCCGCAGGATTCGCCTCATCCCCGGGCTGTAGGGCGGATAGGCGAATGACGGATCCGGTCGAGCCGGCTTGCGCAGCACCGCTTTGTGATGGCTGAACGTGTCGAAACCGAACTTTCCGTGGTATCGACCGAGCCCCGATTCTCCGACGCCACCGAACGGCAGCTCGGGAACAAGGAGCTGATAGAGAAGGTGATTGACGCCGACCGCGCCGGACGAGGTCTTACCGACGACGAGGTCCTCGGTGCGTCGAGAATTGGTGAAGAGGTAGAGCGCCAGAGGTTTCGGCCGCGCATTGATGAACTCGACCGCGTCGGCGACGCTGGGCACCGAGATCAGCGGGAGGATGGGGCCGAAGATCTCCTCGGTCATCAGCTCCGAGGTCGGGTCGGGATCGGTGATCAGCGCCGGCGTGATCGTCAGCCGATCGATGTCGGTGTCGCCGCCGTACTGTTCACCGCCGTGCGAGCCCAGCACCTCCGAGAGCCGATCGAATTGACGGCGGTTCACGATGTGGGTCGAGTCGTTGGCCGCGTGGGCGGGCAACTCGGCGAGGAGTCGTTCGACGAGAGCGGGCCGAACGGAGTCCTCGACGAGGACATAGTCGGGGGCGATGCAGGTCTGGCCCGCGTTGATCGACTTCGCCCAGGCGATGCGTCGCGCGGCGACCTCGATATCGGCATCCGCGGTCACGATGACCGGGCTCTTGCCACCGAGCTCGAGGGTCACCGGTGTGAGATGGCGTGCACTGGCCTCCATCACTGCCTTGCCCACAGTGGTGGACCCGGTGAAAAAGGTGTGATCAAACCGCAATTCAAGCAGCGCGCGGTTGATCTTGCCGTCACCCAGCACGACGCGCACCGCGTCCGGGTCGACGTACTTCGGCAACTTCTCGGCGATCATCCGCGCGGTGGCACCGGCGACGTCGGAGGGCTTGACCACGGCAGCATTGCCGGCCGCCAGGGCACTGACCAGTGGCTGAATCGTCAACAGCAGCGGGAAATTCCACGTTCCGAGGATGAGTACGACGCCCTTGGGTTCGGCGACGATGCGAGCCTTCCCTGGGGCGGTCGCGGCACTCACGCGCACCCGCGACGGCTTCATCCAGGTCGCCAACTTCGTGAGGGTGTGCCGGATCTCGTGGCGCACCGGGCCGATGTCGGCCATGAACGAGGCCATGGCCCCGCGGCCGAGATCGGCACTGATCGCGTCGGCGATCTCGTCCTCGCACTCGTCGATGAAGCGCAGCAAACCCTCGAGTTGCGCCACCCGCCACGAATACGAGCGGGTGCGGCCGGTGCCGAAGGCCGACCGCGCGCGGTCCACCTCGTCGGCCACATCGGCGGGACGGGTCGTCCCCCGCAACTCGGTAACGCTCATCTGATCTCACCCCAGACGGATCGAGCGGTGGGCCTCAACGGACGGCCACACCGGGTCGTGCTTTGTTTGGACAGCGCGAGCATACAATGTGTTCATACGTGACGTCAATCACTTGTCAATGGTGCTGTCGTGCACCCGACACTGCCGTCTCCCACCATGAGCGGGGCTGTGGCATTGTGATGTGGAACACGAAACGAACGACATGACGTTAACAGACACGAGACGTTTCGTGTCAAGTGTCATCAGCTAAGTTTTCACTCTGCTGCAGGTCCACCGCTTGTGAACACCTTGTCTGGACAGAAAGTTCTCGCTACTGTGCACAGGTGACCGATTGGGAGAAGATCCGCAGTTCGCAGGTAATCGAGGTCCATCGCAGAGGATCGGCGACGCGCGTGACACTGGCGCGACCGCAGGCTCTCAACGCCTTCGACACCTTGCTGCAGTCCGAACTCCGGAACACACTCGACGAGCTCACGGCCGATGATTCCGTGCGCTGCGTGGTCCTCACCGGGGCGGGCCGCGCCTTCTCCTCGGGAGCCGATCTGACGCTCGACGACCTCGGTCCGCAGACCCGGCTGGCTCCGCGTACCGAGGAGGAGCTGCGGATGCGCTACAACCCGACGATCCGTGCGATCCGCACCATGCCCAAGCCGGTGATCGCTGCGGTCAACGGCACCGCCGCAGGAGTGGGGTGTGCGCTCGCCCTTGCCTGTGATCACGTGGTGGCCGTCCGGTCGGCGAGCTTCGTCCTGGCCTTCTCCCGGGTGGGGCTGACGCTCGACGCGGGCACCTCGGCGTTGCTCGGTGCGCGTGTCGGATTCGGCCGTGCCACCCGGATGGCCATGTTGGCAGAGCCGGTGGACGCCGACACCGCGCTGTCGTGGGGGATGATCGACGCCGTGGTCGCCGACGACGCGCTTGCCGCTCGGGTCGATGAGGTCGCCGAGCATTTCGCCACCGGCCCCACCCGCTCCTACGCCGCCACCAAACGCAGCCTCAACGCCGCACTGCTCCCCCATCTCGACGAGGCCTTCGAAGCCGAGATCGCCGGGCAGACCGAGCTGGTCGACTCCACGGACTTCCGCACCGGGGTGGACGCCTTCATGAATCGGCGCACACCGCAATTCATTGGTCGCTGAACAGAATTCGGCGCGGACCCGCGCGTGGGGCGGGTGGCGTCAGCGGCGTCCGTAGACGGCTGCGTACAGGAATCGACCGACCATCTCGGTGACCGCAGCCAGATCGGCGAGGTGCTCCTCGCCGGCGAGGGCACCGGCCACGGCTCGTTCGATGGTCCAGAGGATGACCACCGCATACGCCGGCACGGGCGGCCCCGCAGGTGCGAGTCCGGCAGCACGATCGGAGTCGATGATCGACTCCAGGGTCGTTTCCATGGCGTTCATCGCCGCGAGATACTCCGCGCGCAGTTCCGGCAGACGCGGCCACGCGTGGACCGCGTTGCGGATCACCGGACCGGCGAAACCCTCCAGATTGAGCCACTCACCGACCTGGGCCAACAGCCTCTCCGGCTCGTCTCGATCGATGTCGGCCAGCCCGCGTAGGCCCGCCACGATGTCGGCCGCTGCCTCGCGGAACAACACCACGAAGGCGTCTTCCTTGCTACGGAAGTAGAAGTAGAACGATGCGCGCGAGATGCCGGACTTCTCCAGGATCTTGGCCACGCTGACATCGGCGAGGCTTTCCTCGACGAGGAGCTCGCGCATCGCCTGCAGAATCGCCGTCGCGGTTTCTCCCTCGACGACGGGTGCGGTGATCTCGGGCATCGGTGATCGTTCGAGATCGGTTGCTGCAGATGAACTCTTGTCGGATACAGCCTCGTGACGTCCACCGAAGATCGCCGCCTCGTTGACCGCACGCAGCGGTGCCACCACGTCGTCGACCGTGGCCAGCCGCGGATCGAGCCCCCGCGAGCTGACGTAGAACACGCGCTCGGCCGCACCGACGAGCATGGTGGCGATCATGTCCGGCGGCGAGCCCGCCGGAGCTTGGCCCGAATCCCGCTCGTAGACAACCTGTTCGGTGATCGCATCGACGAAGCGTGCATACATGCGCTGCCACGCCGCGGCCACTGCCGGTTCGCTGTGCATGTGCTCGATCACCGAGCAGATGACTGCGCCGTGCGCAGACCACATCTCGAGCGTGCTCTCCAGACTCGTGCCCATCCGCTGAGCGCGGGCCTTACCCGGAGTCGTGGACCACGGCGCGTCCTGGCCGTACGAATCGTCGAAGACCCGCCCGAGCAATGCCACGAGGACGTCGTACTTGTTGGCGAAATAGTGGTAGAAATTCGCCCGGGACAGTCCGGCCGCGCGCAGGATCTGCGCCACCGTGAGTTTCTGGAGCGACGTGTCACGCAGCAGTTCTTCCGTCGCGGCGAACACGGCCAGTTCGGCGGACGAGGTGCCGTCGAACTCGCGGGGTCGGCGCCGCACGAAAGAGCCCTGGGTCATGACCATGACTTTACATTATGTCCGGACACGTAGTATTGACGCTTCTGCGCCGGATTCTTCCGCCTTGGGCACTTCCCGGCGCCTACCGATTCCGCCGAGAAGCGCGGCGTCGAACTCGTCGGGGCATTCGAGCATCGGATAGTGCCCACAATCGAGTTCCACCAGCGTCGAGGCGAGGCGATCACGCACCCATCGCGCGCCGCGCACGGACAACGCCGGATCGGCAGTGCCGACGATCTGGGTCACCGGTACCGAGAGATCGTCGAGGACATGGGTCTGATCGGTGCACATCAGCGTCCGCATCGCCGCCTGCGCGGCCCAGGTCGGCGTCTGCAGCGACACGCGATGGAGCCAGTCGAGCGTCTGCGGATCGGGATCACCCTTGAACGGGTCGCCCACCGCGCTGCGCCGCAACGCAATTCGATCGGCATGCTCGGCGCCGAGGATTGCGGCGAGTGGCTTGTCGGCGGGCACGCCGAAGGCGAAGGCGTCGGTACGCGAGGCCGACACCCCATTGGATGCCACCATCACCAGCGCGTCGACGAGGTCGGGGTGGTCATGGGCCAGACGCAGCCCGACCATCCCGCCCAGCGACCAACCGACCACGACCGCATGGTCGACACCGAATGCGCCGAGCACGTCGACGGCGTCTGCGACGAGGCCGTCGATCTCATATCCCTGCAGTGGCGCATCGGAATCGCCGTGTCCGCGTTGGTCCATCGCCAGCGCCCGATAGCCGGCGGCGGCCACAGCACCGAGTTGTCGGTCCCACACCTCTCCGCTGAGACTCCACCCGTGGATGAACAGGACCGCCGGACCCTGCCCCACCTCGCGGACATTGATCCGTGTGCCGTCGCGGGTTTCCACGAGCCGCCCGCTCATGCCCGCGCCCCCGTCGGACCGACCGCACCGGGACCGTCGTGGAATGTCACGATGTCGCCGACCTCTTGCCGCTCGGTACGGTACGCGTTCACCGGGTCGTCGAGGTCGGGGTAGCCCAACGAGATACCCAGCAGCACCTGACGATTCTCCGGGTAACCGAAGTAGTCGCGCAGCACCGGCGCCTGGGTCGCCAGCGCCGCCTGCGGAATCGTGCCGATGCCGCGACTGTGCGCTGCGAGCAGGAAATTGTTGACGAAGAGACCACAGTCGACGGCCCCGTACGTTCCCAGCGCCCGCTCTGTCGTCACGACGGCGACATGGGGTGCGCCGAAGAAGTCGAAGTTGCGCAGGGTTTGTCGTGCCGATGCCGCGCGATCACCCTTGGCGATTCCCAGGCTCTCATAGAGCTGCCATCCACTGGTCCGCCGCCGATCCCGGTAGACCCCCTCATACGCGGTTGGGAACTCGATGTCCGGATTCTCCTGCGGGCCTTGCGAGATGGCCTCACGCAGCGCATCGCGCAGAGCGTCGGTGGCCGACCCGGTGGTGATGTCGATGTGCCAGGGCTGGGTATTGCACCACGACGGTGTGCGGCGGGCGATGTCGAGGACCCGGTCGAGCTCTTCGCGCGGAATCGGTTGCGGCAGAAAGGCACGACAGCTCCACCGGGTCGACAACAACCTGTCGAGCGCGTCGGTGGCCACCTCATCGGCGGATATGTCGGACGCGGCAGCGACGCCCACGGGGTCGGCGGTCATGACGGCACCTTCCTTCTGTCGGACCTCGTCGTCCGAGATCTCCCCACCGCACGCGGGAAACGGTGCGGGCGGCCACACTCTTCATACATGCGGCCATACAGTGAGTGTAGACATAGTGTTCACCACGGTCTACCCTGAGTTGTAACGGCCATCACAGGGAAACCGCCCATCACACCGCGATCCACAGGAGGCGACATGACCACCACTGAGCCGAAGCCCACTCGTGAGATGACCTTTCGAGGAGACCTCGATGTACCGCCAGGTCTGCCGAAGGGTATCGACCTGGGGCGAATCGCCAACAAGGACAAGGCGATCGCCATGTACGGACGCGAGATGGTCGAGACATTGACCGATCACGCGCTCCTCGCCGACGACTACGCCTACCAGGCGATGCTCGACTTCAAGGACAACAGCAACACCACCAGCTGGCGCACCTTCGACCGTGCCCTCGAAAACGGTATCGATTCCATCGACGACCCCACTCCGGGCCTGGTGGCGATCTTCGAGCAGCTCGATCGGGTACCGGAGTGGGTCGATTTCGACCAGCTCTATCGCGGGGCGGTGGCCTTCTGGCGTGCCGGCCCCATCGTGCCGCCCGTGCTGGCGTGGGGCGCGATCGCCGGTGGGTTCTCCATGTACAGCGCCACCCGGCCGGTTCTGTTCAGCGGACGTCTGCGGAAGATGGATCAGGTCGGCACCCGTCTCATCGAGAGTTTCCGATATGTGGTGGCCGCCTACACACCCGGCGGTATGCGCCGTTACGAGGAAGGCTTCCGACTGACCGCCAAGGTCCGGATGATCCATGCCGCGGTCCGCCACAGCCTCGGCAGCTCCGACGCGTGGGACTGGGCCAACTGGGGCATCCCGATCAACAACCTCGACGGCATGGTCACCCAGGCCGGCCAGTTCGGCGTGAAGTTCATCGACGCGGTCCAGAGTTCCGGAATCCGCTACAGCGACCGTGAACTCGAGGACATATTCGCACTGAGCCGCTACGTCGGATACGTCATCGGTGTCCCCGAGGAGATCTTGCACACCGACTACGAGGACGCGCGACACAAGACCGAGTTGCACACCCTGATCGAACTGCCGCCGGACGAGCTCTGCCGCGACGTCGTGCACTCGATCGTCGAGTACAGCGTGGAGAACCCGCCCGGGGACGTCGAGGTGTTGCCCGGCCCGGTCGCCAAGTTCATGACCAACGAGCGCCGCCTGAAACTCGCTTACGGACTTCTGCATTCGTGGATTCCGGCCGACGTCATGGAAGGTCTCGAAGCGGAGAAGACGCCGTGGCGCCACATCCTGCCGACCATCCGTCCCGCGGTCGCCCTCGCCAGCCGCGTCGGTCGACTCCTTCCGCACGACGACGAGCGCGCCGCGTTCACGATGCTGCGTCAGTTCAACGACGCGATCAAACTCCCCGACGGCTCCAACAAGGAGATGGCCGTGGCCAACCCCGACGAGGTGCACGCCGACATCGTCGCCAACAAGGGCGGTATGCCGACCGTGTCGCACGCGTGACCACTGCTGCGGCACCGCTCGACGGTGTGCGGGTGATCGAGCTCGCAGGTATCGGTCCGGGCCCGTTCGCGGGGATGTTGCTCGCCGACATGGGTGCCGAGGTCATCACCGTCGACCGTCCCGGCGGCAATCCGTGGGCGGTGGCCGGCCACGACATCCTGTTTCGCAGTCGACGCCACGTCGCCGTCGATCTGAAGAGACCCGAGGGCGCCGAGGTGGTTCGCCGGTTGTGCGTCGGGGCGGACGGACTGTTCGAGACGTTTCGTCCCGGCGTCGCCGAGCGCCTCGGGGTGGGTCCACAGGACTGCCTCGCCGTCAACAGCGACCTCGTGTACGGGCGGATGACCGGTTGGGGGCAGACCGGGCCGCTGGCGTCGACGCCGGGTCACGACATCAACTACATCGCCCTGACCGGCGCGCTACACGCCATCGGCAGGGCCGGCCAGGCGCCGGTCGCCCCATTGAATCTCGTGGGCGATTTCGGTGGTGGCGGAACGTTTCTCGCGCTCGGCATGCTTGCCGGTATCGTGTCCGCCCGGGCCGGCGGCGGAGGGCGCGTCGTCGATGCCGCCATGATCGACGGCGCCTCCGCGCTGATGTCGATGTTCCATTCCTATCGCGCCGAGGGCGACTACACCGAAGAGCGCGGAACCAACCTGCTCGACACCGGCTCGTTCTTCTACGACGTGTACCCGACACGCGACGGAAAGTGGGTCAGCATCGGGGCCATCGAGGACCAGTTCTGGATCGAACTGTGCGACGTCCTCGATCTTCCCGAGTCGATGCGCACCGGTCATCGTGACCCCGAGCGCTTCGACGAGTATCGCAAGGTACTGGCCGATCGGATCGCCGAACACAGCCGCGACGAGCTGGACCGCCTGTTCGCGGGCCGAAACACCTGTTACGCACCGGTTCTCGCCTTGTCAGAGACGGCGGATCATCCGCATCACATCGAGCGTGGGACATTCGTCTCGATCGACGGCGCCGTGCAACCCGCCCCGCCCCACGCTTCGACGGCGTCGCGCCGACGCAGCCCCGCAGTCGTCGTTCCCCCGGGGCGGATTCCGAAGATATCCTGGCCGATGTCGGCTTCAGCGATTCCGAGATCGGCCGGCTGTGCGACTCGGGCGTCGTGGCTTCCACGAACTGACCGTACCCACACGTAGGCCGTGGGCCCGACCGCTCTCGGTCGGGCCCACGGACTCGTTTCTGCGGGTTCACAATCCGAGTGAACGCCCGACGATCTCGCGCATGATCTCATTGGTGCCGCCGTAGATCCGCTGGACGCGCGCATCCCGCCAGCGGCGGGCAACCTCGTACTCCTCCATGTATCCGTATCCGCCATGCATCTGCAGACACGTGTCGAGTGCCTCGAATTCGAGTTCGGTGGTGAGGAACTTCGCCCCTGCCGCCTCCGCCGCGGTCAACTCCCCGGAGTTCTGCGCCTCGATACACCGGTCGACATGTGTGCGGGCCATGGCAACTCGCGTGTGTAGCTCGGCCAACCGGAAGCGATTGGCCTGGAAGCTGCCGATGGACTGCCCGAAGGCCTTGCGCTCGCCGGCATAGTCGACGGCCAGCCGGACGGCGTACTCGGCGCTGGCCACCGCCACCACCGCCATCGACAACCGCTCTTGAGCGAGATTGCCCATCAGGTAGTGCAGACCCTTCCCCGGCTCACCGAGGACGTCGGTGTCGGGGATGCGTACATCGGCGAAGAACAGTTCGGCGGTGTCCTGCGCCCGTCGTCCGATCTTGTCGAGTTTGCGTCCGCGGGTGAAACCCGGTGCGCCGTCGGGTACGACGAACAACCCGAATCCCCCACCGTCGGACTCACCGATACGCGCGGCCACGATGACGAGGTCGGCCTGAATCCCCCGTGTCACAAAGGTCTTGGACCCACTCAGGCGCCAACCGCCGGGCTCACGCACTGCTGTCGAGGTGATGGCACGCAGATCCGATCCGGTACCGGGTTCCGACATCGACACCGCGATCGCGGTGTCGCCGTTGACGATGCCGGGCAACCACCGCGCCTGCTGTTCGGCGGAGGCGATGTCGAGGAAGTAGGGCAAGACGATGTCGTTGGTCAGCGAGAAGCCATCGCCGACTGTTCCGGTGCGGACGACCTCTTCATCGAGGATCGCGTTGAACCGGAAGTCGCGCTGCCCGGCTCCCCCGAATTTCTCCGGCGCGGAGAAGCCGACGAACCCCTGGGCGGCGGCCAGCGACCAGAATTCGCGGTCGACGAGCCCCTGGGCCTCCCACTTCTCGGTGTGTGGCACAGCCTCTTTGGTCAGGAATGCCCGCACACTGTCGCGGAACTGGTCGTGTTCGGGCTCGAATATGGTGCGCTTCATGCGGTCAGTCCCATCGACTTGCCCACGATCTCCTTCATGATCTCACTCGTCCCGCCGTAGATACGCTGGACCCGCGCATCGACATAGGCACGTGCGATCGGGTACTCGGCCATGTAGCCGTATCCGCCGAACATCTGCAGGCATGCATCGACGACGCGTCCCTGCACCTCGGTCGCCGCGAGTTTCGCCATGGCGGCCCGATCCGCGCCGAGCTCAGCGGTGGCGTGATCCCGTAGGCATTCGTCGACGAACGCACGAACGACCTGGACCTGCACATGGGCATCGGCCAGGGTGAACCGCGAATTCTGGTTGGCGGCCAACGGCTTACCGAACGCGGTGCGCGTCATGATGTGATCGCGGGCCAATTCCACCGCCCGGTTGGCGGCGGCGGTGCTCGCCACCGCGATCGTCATCCGCTCCTGAGGCAGATTCGACACCAGCTGCCGGAACCCGCTGCCCGGCTCCCCGAGCACGTTGTCCACCGGCACCCGGACACTGGTGAACGACAGTTCCGCGGTGTCCTGGGCGTGCATCCCGATCTTGTCGAGATTGCGGCCTCGCTCGAATCCGGCCATCCCACGCTCGACGACCATCAACGACAGTCCGTTGTGCCGGTCGCCGGTCTCGGTGCGGGCGGCCACGATGACCACATCGGCGTTGATCCCGTTGGAGATGAATGTCTTCGAGCCGTTGAGGACGTAATGATCACCCTCGCGCACCGCGACCGCGGTGATGCCTGCGAGATCCGAGCCGGTACCCGGCTCGGTCATCGCGATGGCAGCGATCAGTTCACCGGAGGCCAGACCGGGCAGCCAACGCGCCCGCTGTTCGGGGGTGCAGTACCGCAGGAAATACGGAACGCAGATGTCGTTGTGCAGGTTGATACCGAACGACATCACCCCGGCGTCGGCGACCTCCTCGGCCATCACCGCGTTGAACCGGAAGTCGTCGACTCCTCCTCCGCCGTACTCCTCATCGATGGCCATTCCCAGGAATCCGTGAGATCCGGCCTCGGCGAACACTTCTCGGGGAAACAGCCCTTCGGCTTCCCATTTCGCATAGTCGGGTACCACCCGCGTGTCCAGGAATCGGCGGAAGCTGGCGCGGAAATCCTCGTGCTCTGTCTCGTAGACCCGGCGTACCGGGAATCGTGTGTCGTTCGTCATGAGTGAACCATACATCCTATCTATACAGTCTGTTCAGCGTGCGTGACGAGGCGTCTGAGTGCAGGCACATCCGGTCGATACCACCGGGTCAGTGGTATCGCCTCGACCTCGACGATCTCGACGCGCCCCGCCGCATCCGAGACCCCCTCGAGCACCAGCCGCGCTCTCCCGGAATCGAAGACCTCGCCGGCCTTGGTGGCGATGGCGGCCAGCACTTTTCGCCGCTCGGTGATCACCGCGACCGCTGCGACGCCGGGCACTCGTGCCGGCGCGTCCTCCACCTCGCGGGGCCGCAACGGCCCGGCCTGGGTGGTGATCGTGTCCGACGATCGTCCCGCGGGCCAGAAGTCACCCTCGGCGTCGACGGTGAAATCCTCACCGGTGTCGACCCAGGCGTCATGGGCATCGAAGACTCCGCGCATGGGCACGTCGTCGGCGTGCGGATGCCCGCGATCCACCTCGACGAGCAACCTGCCTCGGTCACCTCGCTTGGCCTTGCGCACGTATCCCTCACCATCACAGCGCAATTCACCGGTGTCGGGATCGATGGCTGCCAGCTCGACCCGCGCGGTGCCGGGCAGTGGCCGACCGATGGAGCCGATCTTGCGCCCGGAGACGTTCGCCAGGATCGCGTCGGTGCGCACCGGGACGAACATCTCGAGGATCTGTGCGGGCGCGAATCGCTCGAGCGCGTCGCGCCAGACCGTCGTCGGTATACCGGAACCGATGAACAGCCGCACCGGGTGATAGGCCTCGTCCGGACCGGGCGGTTGATCGAGCAACAGCCGGAGCATGCTCCAGGTGTACGGGACGACCGTTGCACCATAGTGCCGCACATCCGACCAGAAGGTCTGCGGATCAAAGGAATCGGTCAGCGCGACCCGCGCCCCGACGGCGACCGGCGCCGCCGTGGCCAACAGTAGTCCCGATGCGTGGTATAGCGCATTCGCCGAATACACCGTGTCGGACTCGGTGAGGGCGGCCGCCGAGGCGGCACCATACGCCGACAGCGCCCAGCGCCGGTTGGTCACCGGGATCGACCGGATTCCGTCGGGCCCGTCACCGAAGAGCACGAAGCCCAGGTCCCGACCACGTCCCGGATTCGGCCGATACCAGTCCGGGGTCCGCACGGCGGAGGTGTCGATGCTGTCGAGATCCTCTGCTGTACTCGACTTCTCGGCGGCGCTGGGCTTCTCGGCGGTGCCGGACTTCTCTGAGCTGCCGGAACCACCGATCACGTGTGTCCGCACACCGGCCTTGCGCGCCTCGTCGAGATGACTCGCGTCGACGAGCACGCGGCGCGCGCGCCCGATGCGCAGTTCGGCGGCGATGTCGCTGCCCGGTCGCAGGAGCACGGCCACCGCACCGATGCGACTCAGAGCTGCTGCGGTCCAGAGCAGCACGGCCCCCGAATCGACGAGCACCCCGACGTGCTCGCCACGGCGGACGCCGACCCACAACAGCCGCAGGACCAAGTCGTCGACCTCGCGTGCGACGTCGGCGCGGGTGTGGGCACGGCCGCGGTAGAGCAGGCAGACCGCGGTGGGGTCGCGGTCGTACGCCTCGGCGAGCAGCCCGCCGTAGGACACCGTCGTCGATCCTCGGACCCGTTCCAACCGCAACAATCTCGGCACCTGATTGACCGCTTCGGTGGTGACCTCGGCCAGTGCTCCGGTGGCGCGCCCCACCACATCTCGTGCCAGGCCGGGCGCCGCGAGCATGCCCTCGGTGCCCGCGTTGAGCAGTTGCCGTACCGTGCCGCCGCCCTCGGGTTCGCGTTCGACGAGGCCCACTTCCCGCGCGTCCGCCAGGTTTTCCGGCCGCTCGTTGCGGCCACCGATCCATCCCACCCACCGTGCGACGGTCGGCCAGGTCTCCCGATTGGCCCGTGATCCCACTCCGAGGCCGAAGTGCCCGGTGGGCATTGTGCATTCCCAGACCTGGGTGTGTGGCAAACCCTTGACGACGTCGCGGACCGCGCGCGGCGGCGCGAAGGCGTCGTACTGGCCGGTGAAGATCAGGACCGGGCAGGTGATGTCGGCCATGGTGACCGCGCGGCCGTCGAAGACCAGGCCGCCCCGCACGAACCGGTCGTTGGTCATCGACTCCATGACCTCGGCGATGGCGGGCCCCGGGAAGGCGATCCAGCCCTCGTTCGACAGGAAGCGGCGTTGACGCTCTCGTGGGAGCAACGCGTCACGGTCGCCGAGCGCCATCAGGTACTGCAGGCGTTGCTTGGCCGTGGCGATCGGAGAGGTCCAGCTGAACAGATTCGCCGATGCCCAGCCGGGCAGTCCGGTGCGCGAGAGCACCCCGATGCCGAGTGTGCTGATCGCCGAGAAGATCTCCTCGGGGAGGTCGAGCCCCGGGAGTGAGAGCGGCTCCATCGGGCTACCGAGCGCGAAGATACTCGCGATCGATTCGGTGCGGCGCAACGCCGCTGCCTGATAGCAGAACAGTCCGCCCTGGGAGTATCCGCCGATGTGCACGTCACGTCCGGTGGTCCGACGTACGGCGTCGATGGCGTCGGACACCGCAAGGACATGGTCGGTGACGTTGCGCTGCAATCCGTTCGGCTCCGCGGCCGGGTCGCCGAAGTCGACGACCCACGGGTCCATCCCGGAATTGTGCAGGTGCGCAACGGCACTGGTGGACGGTGACACATCCCATACATCGGCACTGAGCATCAGCGGCGGAACGAGCAGTACCGGATCACGGTCGGGCGACGTGCGGGTCTCGGCGGTGAAATAGCGCCGCAACGTCACCAGCGGTGTGCGCAGCATGACGTCGTAGGGCGAAGGCTCCTCGCCGGTGTCGAGGCCGCCGAAACGCAGGTACTCCACCACGTTGGCGACCGTGTGGACGGCCTGCGAGATGCGGCTGCCGAGACCCTCGTCCGTCGTGTCGGTGCTCGCCGTGTCGTTCTTCGCCGTGTCGTTCTTAGCCGTGTCCTTCTTCGCCGTGTCCTTCTTCGCCGCGTTGTTGTTCGTCACATCGTTGTTCGTCACCGTCGGTTGCCCTTTCGATCCATCGGTTGCGAGCCAGGAGCAGCGAGGTCGGACGCTGCTGCGACCTCGGCGAGAATGTCGGCGACGCGTTCCGGCGCGTCGATCTGGGGTAGGTGGCCGGCACCGGGAATCATCACCAGCCGGGTACCGGGGACGGCCTCGATGAAGGCGTCCGCGCCACGGACGTCGCACACCGGGTCGGCCGACCCCCAGACGAGCGTGATCGGCCGCCGGAAATCGTCGACCGACCACACTCCCTGCTGTATCTCGGCCATGAGTCGCCGGCCCAATACGCCGACCCGACGGAACTCCGCCATGCCGCGAAAATGTGAGCCGAAGCGCCACGCATTGCGCGCACCGTGCGCGAGCCGGACACGGTAGTAGACGGCGATCGCCCCCTGGACGGCCACCGCGGGATAGGGAACCCGATAGGCGACCCGAAGCATCGGCAGCAGATGGTCGATGGCGTCACTGGCGTGGTGCAGCGCGGGCCGGAACCCGAGCCCGGCGGGCGCGAGCGCCACCGCGGCGGCGACGTCGTCGCGCGCCGTGGCCGCGCGCACCGCGACGGTGGCGCCCATCGAGTTGCCGACGACGATCGCCGGTGGGTCGTCGGGACCGCGCAGGGCGGCGAGCACCGCGGCGACGAAGTCGTCGTAGATTTCCAGCAGACGCCCGTCCCGGGAGATCCCCGAGGCCCGACCGAATCCCGGGAGGTCCACCGCGGCCGCACGGATTCCGCGAGAGCCCAGTACTTCCAACAGATCTCGCCAGGTGTCGGCACTGTCGGCGAAGCCGTGCAACAACAGCAACAGCGGTCCGTCGCCGTCGGACTCCAACACCCTCGTGCGATGCGGACCGACGACGAGCCGACGCTCGCGCACCGCGGTACGTCGTCGGGAAAGCATGGTTGCCGGGCGGGTCTGCCCCATGGGTTCTCCTCTTCACCGGTGGCATCCGTCCTCCGCACATTCGGAGTGGACTGTGATTGACACCACGTCTGAACAGATTGTATGGTCGCACGTATGGTGCAGTCCAGACCCCAATCGAAGAAACTCCGCTCCGGACATCAGCCGTCGGGCGCATTCACCCCGACGCCCGATTTCACCGACGCGGAACTGACCGATGCCCTCGCCGAGGCGAATCTGCCGATCCTGCTCGGCTCGCTCGCCCTTCTCACCGGCGACGACCGCTGGATCTCGGAGCCGTATCTCCCCACCGCCCCGAGGGACCTCGGCGATCACGATTCGGGCGGGTTCGACGACGAGTTTGCAGCGCGGATACGCACGGAAGCGGCCGAGGTGCTCATCGCCTGGCGGGACGGAACGTTGCAACCGCCGGCCGATCTGCCGGAACCCGAGCGACTTTCGGCCGCGCTGTCGGTGATGCTGCACGATTCGATCCCCGCGGATTACGGTCGTCTGCTCGGTGAGGAGATGGGAATCTATGCCCGTCACAGCGAACCGCAGTCGACGCCTCGGTCGGGCTTCCGGGTCCTGATCATCGGCGCCGGCATCTCGGGGTTGGCGATGGCAGTGCGTCTGGCGCAGGCCGGTATCGCCTACACCGTCGTCGACAAGAACCCCGACGTCGGCGGCACGTGGCACGAGAACTTCTATCCGGGGTGCGGGGTCGACACCCCGAGCTACCTCTATGCCCTGTCGTTCGATCCCAAGCCGGACTGGTCGAGCTACTTCGCACCGCAGAGCGAGCTCGCCGACTACTGGCGCACCCTGGCGCAGCGTCACGGCGTCCTGGCCAACACCCGGCTGAGCACGCTCGTCCACGAGGCGCAGTTCGACGAGGCCACCTCGAAGTGGGAGGTCAGCATCGGACCGGCCGACGGCGATGAGGCGACGGAGACACTCGTCGCCGACGTCGTCATCAGCGCCGTCGGGCTCCTCAACCAGCCGAGCATCCCCGATCTACCCGGACTCTCCGATTTCGGTGGTCCGACCCTGCACACCGCCCGTTGGGATCGCTCGGTCGATCTCGCGGGCAAGCGGGTCGCCGTCATCGGAACCGGCGCCAGCGCAATGCAATTCGTGCCCGCAAGCGCGGAGGTGGCGCAGGAGGTCCGCGTCTTCCAACGGACCGCGCAGTGGGCGATTCCGCATCCTCTCAAGGGTGCCGAGGTGTCGGCCGCCGTGCACTTCCTCAACGAGCACGTGCCCTACTACCTGGCCTGGTACCGCGCCCGGCTGTTCTGGCGCATGGGTGACAAGGTGTGGGGTCTGCTGCAGGTGGATCCCGAGTTCCCGCATCTCGGTCGGGCCATCAACAAGGGCAACGACCGGCTTCGCGCGCAACTCACCGCCTACATCGAGCACGAGCTCGCCGAACACCCGGACGTGCTGGCCCGCAGCGTGCCCGACTATCCGCCGTACGGAAAACGCCTGCTGATCGATGCCGGCTGGTTCCGATCACTGACCCGCGACAACGTCGTACTCGTCACGGACGGCATCGAGAAGATCACCGAGACCGGCGTCCGAACGGTCGACGGCACCGATCACGAGACCGACATCCTGGTGCTGGCAACAGGTTTCAAGGCGGTCGACGTCCTCGCCTCCCTCACCGTACGAGGCCGCGGCGGGCACACCCTCCGGGAGGTGTGGGGCGAGGGCGACGGCCGCGCCTTCCTGGGCATCTCGGTTCCCGGTTTCCCCAACTTCTTCTGCCTGTACGGCCCGAACACCAACACCGGGCACGGCGGCACCGTGATCGCGGGCACCGAGATGCAGGTACAACACGTCACCGCGTTGATCAGCTCGATGATCGACGACGACCTCGCCACCATCGAGGTGCGCCAGGAGTCCCACGACTCGTACAACGAGGAGCTCGACGACGCACTCGCGCACACGGTGTGGGATTTCGGCGGTACCACCACCTATTACCGCAATGCCCGCGGGCGGATCGTGACGAACAGCCCGTGGCGCTACGTCGATTACTGGGATCGCGTCCACGAACCGGAGCCATCGGATTTCGTCGTCACCCCCCGCAACGGATCGGCGGCAAAGCATGCCACCGAATCGGCAACGGTCACCTCGTCCCAATAGGGAATACCCCGGTAGGGCATGCCCCACCCCACCCACACATCTCGATCCCACCGAAGATCCATCGCCACCACGAGCAGCGAGGTCACGTCCCCATGTCCCAGAGCACCGACACCCGTACTCCGCAAGCCGCACCCGGAGTTGGCGCCACCACGATCCCGGCGGCATTCCAAGCCACCGTCGTCGACCGCGGCGACCGGCTCGCACTGCACGACTTCGGCACCGAGAAGTCGTTGTCGTGGAACGACTATGCGAGGATCGTGGCGGAGGTGGCCGGCGGGTTGGCCGATCTCGGCATCGGGCGGGGCGACACCGTGGCGATCATGCTGCCCAACTGTCCGGAGTTCCACATCATCGACATGGCGACCCTGCATCTGGGCGCGACGCCGTTCTCGATCTACCTGACCTCGGCGCCCGAGCAGATCAGTTATCTGTTCGACAACGCCGAGAACACGGTGCTGGTGACCGAATCCCGCTTCCTCCCCGCGATCGGAGCGGCGGCCGCTCCGCGGCTGGCGCATGTGGTCGTCGTCGATTCCGTCGACGGCAACGATGCGGTGGGCGCGGCCCGGGTGAGCACCCTTGACGAGCTCCGCAGCCGCCGGCCGGACGGATTCGATTTCGAATCAACGTGGGGCGCAGTCCGGTCCGACGATGTCGCCACGCTCATCTACACCTCGGGGACGACCGGCGACCCCAAGGGCGTGGAGCTCACGCACGCCAATCTCATGTTCGTCATGCATACTTGTAATCTGCGTTTCCCCTTCGCCGTCGAGGGTGCAGCGATCTCCTACCTGCCGACCGCACACGCAGCAGACCGGGTGTTCTCGCACTACCTGGCAACGGCCACCGGATGGCCGATCACCACGGTCGCGAACGCGTCGTCGGTGTTCGCCGCGGTCGCCGAGACCCATCCGTCGTGGTTTCTCGGTGTCCCGCGGATCTGGGAGAAGCTGCGCGCCTCGCTCCTCGCGAAATTCGATGCCCTGCCCGATGGTTCACGCGAGACCACCCTCGCCGCGGTGGACGCCGCCATCGAGAAAGTACGGATCGAGCAGCGGCAGGAGGAGGTGCCGGGTGATCTCGCCGACCGGGTTGCCGAGGCCGATGCCATGATCCTCGCACCGTTGCGGACCCAGCTGGGTTTCGATCGTGTCGCGCTCCTCATGACCGGTGCTGCGCCGATTGCGCCCGCGGTGCACGAATTCTTTCTCGCACTCGGTCTTCCGCTCCAAGAGGGCTTCGGCATGTCGGAGACCGGCGCTCTGGGCTTCACCAACCTGCCCACCGACATCCGGATCGGGAAAGTCGGTATCGCGCAGCCGGGGACCGAGGCGAAACTCGCCGACGACGGCGAACTGTTGCTCCGCGGACCCCATGTCATGAAGGGCTACCGCAAGACTCCCGAGAAGACCGCCGAGGCCATCGACTCGCACGGCTGGCTGCACACCGGCGACATCGCCGTCATCGATGACGACGGATGGGTGAGCATCGTCGACCGCAAGAAGGAACTCATCATCAACGCGGCGGGAAAGAACATGTCGCCGGCCAACATTGAGGGGACCCTGAAGAGTGCGTCCCCGCTGATCGGGCAGGCCTGTGTCATCGGTGACCGCCGCCCCTACAACGTGGCGCTTCTGGTGCTCGACCCCGATTCGGCGCGGACCTTCGCCACCCAGTGTGGCCGTGCCGATGCCGCATTGTCGGACCTGGTCGACGATCCGGAGCTCAAGCAGCTCATCGCCGAGGCCGTGGAGCAGGCGAACGCGCGACTCTCGCGTGTCGAACAGATCAAGGCCTACCGTCTTCTCGACGCCGAGTGGTTGCCCGATTCCGAGGAACTCACCCCGACGATGAAGCTCAAACGACGCGGTGTCGCAAGCAAGTACGAGGGACTGATCGAGGAAATCTACGAGCAGTCGGCTCGCTGAACGCAGGACCCGCTCTGCCACAGACTCATTGACGGCCACTGTGACACGCGGGCTTGACAGAAAATAAACTAACGTCGATAGTAAACGTGTGACCCCGCTCACCCACCCGCGGAGCAGACTAAGGACTACCGATGACCACTGACACCACCACCATGCCGCCGGACGTCTGGTCGGAGCGCATCCAGGAACGCCGGACGCGCGCGTTGCGCGGTCTCCTCGCCCATCTGGACGGTTCCCGGACGGATCAGTGGGCGCGCATCACGCACACCGAACCCGACGACTTCCGCGATCACCGACGAGCCGAACTCGAACGCGATCGAGTGTTCGGCGAGGTACCGTTCATCGTCGCCCACTCGTCGGAGGTGGCCGAGCGCAACGATTTCGTCAGCGTGGATCTGCCCCGCAACAAGGTGGTGGTGATCAGACAGCGCGACGGCGGGGTCAAGGCCCTCGTCAATGCCTGCCGCCATCGCGGTGCACAATTGGTCACCGAACCGGCAGGCAAGTGCCGGCTGTTCTCGTGTCCGTACCACCGGTGGTCCTACGACCCCGATGGCCGATTGCGGACGGTCACCCTCGACGACACCTTCGGCGACTTCGATCGCGGCGACTTCGGATTGGTGCCGATCCCGGTGGAGGAGCGCCACGGATTCATCTGGGTCATCGACAACGCCGACCGCGAGATCGACGTGGCCGCGTGGCTCGGACCCGAGCTCGATGCGATCCTCGCCGAGTACCGCATCGACCAACTGGTGAGCATCGATCCACACACCTATGAGCGACCCGTCAACTGGAAGATCATGCAGGACGGCTTTCTCGACAACTACCACGTGAAGTACGCACACCCGAACACCGCCGGAAAGATGCTGCACACCAACGCTGTCGTGCTGGAAGAGCTGGGCTCGTCGTTCTGGTTCCTCACCGCACGCAAGAGCATCGACCAGTTCATCGGGCACGACGTTGACTGGGATCGGTCGATGGAGGGACACACCATCGAGAGCTGCTTCCTCGCGCCGAACACGATGTTGCTCAAGCACGCAACACATTTCGAGTTGCTCACCTTTCGACCGGTCGGCGCCGATCCCCATCGGTCGATCATGCAGATGCGCATCATGGCGCCGTCGGTCGAGGCGAGCGGGCTCTCACCGGAACACTGGACCAAGCGATGGGCCAAGAACTGGGGCTTGCTGATCGCGATCCTGCACGACGAGGACTTCCCGATCCTCGACGGCTCCCAGGAAGCGCTCACCAGCCAGGACATGGGCACGATGCTGTTGGGTCGCAATGAGATCGCCAGCCATCTCTTTCGGCGCGAGATCGATCGGCTCATCGCTCTGGAGCCGTCCCGATGATCATGACGACGACGGAACCGACGACTCTGACGTCGTACCCCGGACCGCCGTCGGCGGCCGCGTCGGAGCTGATCGATACCGCCCGCACTGTCGATCTCGAGATGGGGTTCGCCGACCGAATCCCCACGCACCCGAGGGCGACGTCCACGATCGAGATCCGCACCCGGCTGCACCGTTGGGGCGCACCGACCACCACCGAACCCCGGCTCGCCGGCGTCATCCTGGTCACCCGAACCGAGGACGGCCCGTACGAGCTCGACGTGGTCATCGACCCGGATCACCGTGCGACCGGTGTGGCCACATCGGCGTTCGAGTGCATCGCAGCGCAGCGTCCACCAGGATTCCCTCCGGTCGGGCGGCCGATCCTGGCCAGGAGCGCAGGCGCCCATCCGGCCGCCGCGCGCCTGGCCCGACGATGTGGCGCAGCGGTCATCGGCGAGCGACACCACCTGGTTCTCCCCTCGCGCTCGGCGTTGTCGCACTCCCGCGCGTCAGACGTGGCGGGCTCGGATCGGCTCGTGCACAACGCTGTCGGTGCGGACGGCACGCTCGAGGTGTTCGACCACGGCCACCTCCTCGCCGCGGTGCGGACGGACCGGCACGGTGACGTCGGCGTCATCGGCTCGGTGACGATGATCGGTCCGCCATCCGCGCAACGCTTGTCACCGGTTGTCGCCGCCGCAGCCGACGCCTTGTTCGCCTCGGGGGTCACCAGCGTGGAGACGACCCTGAATCCCGAAGAGCCCGACGCCCTGGCCGCATTCCGCAGCGCAGCGTTTCATCACGATCGCACCGACATCCTCTATTCGCCCGGCGTCCCATCGCCCAGCCTCTCATCACCCGGCTTCCCATCGCTCACCGAGGACTTCTCATGAACAACAGCATTCTCCGACCCCTGGCCGCGTGGACCGAGCGGCAGCCCGATCAGCCGTCGGTGACGTGCGGGGATCGCACGCTGACCTGGCGCGAGCTCGATATCGCCGCGAATTGTGCCGCGCACGAGCTGATCTCACTCGGCGTCACCCGCGGCCGACGCGTGGCCCTGCTGGGCCGCCCGTCGATCAGCTGGGTTGTCGCCGCGGTGGCCGCGCTCAAACTCGGCGCGGTCATCTGCCCCCTCAACGAGCGCAGTAGCGCAAGCGAACTCGCGCATTTCATCGACAAGGTGACCCCTCAGATCGTCGTCGCCGCGTCCTCATTACGCCCGCTGCTCGACGCCACGACACCGTCGGCCGACATCGACGGCCTCGGATCGGCCCACATACCGGCACCACTACCGCATATCCCGGCCGACGGCTCGGCACCGGTCGCGATCATGTCGACGTCGGGTTCCACGGGCGAACCGTAAAGGCGTGGTCTACTCGCATGATTCGTTGATGAGCGCACTGTTCGAGTGGTGTCTGCAGGAGCCGGCGTTTCTGCGGGCGCGGGCGCTCAGTGTGAGTTCGATGGCATTCGGCGCCGGCCTGCTCAACGGTTTCCTCGGTCCGCTGATCCTCGGTGGGAGCTGTGTGTATCTCCCGGAATGGGATCCCGCTGTGGCCCTGGCACTGATCCGCGACGAGAAGATCACCCATCTCGGCGCCACCACGATCTTCTACGAGCAGATGGCCGCGCACCCGGAGTTCGCCGCTGCCGATCTGTCGTCGCTGACTGTCGCCTTCACCGGGGGAAACCCGGTGACCTCGGCTCTCATCGAAGCGTGGTCGGCCAAGGGCATCGGACTTCGGCAGGTGTACGGGCTGACCGAGTCCCAATCGAACGCCACGGTACCCGGTGTTGCGATGGCCATGGCTCACCCCGAGTATGTCGGCATCGGTGGAATCCTGAACGAGGTCACCCTCATCGGTGCCGACGAACACCCCTGTGCGCCCGGCGAACCCGGGGAAGTACGGATCACCGGACCGGGCATCGCCGCGGGCTACTGGCTCGATGAGCCACTCACCGAGGCCACCTTCGGGGGCGGGTCGTTGCGAACCGGTGACATCGGTGTGCGGGACGAGTACGGGATTCGGATCATCGGGCGCACCAAGGACATCATCATCTCCGGTGGCATCAACATTTATGCCGCCGAGCTCGAGCGCATCATCGCGGAGATGCCACAGGTGACCGAGGTCGCCGTGATCGGGGTCGCCGATGCAGAGTTCGGCGAGACGCCCGCGGCATTGGTCCGGGCAGCGGGGAGCATCACGCCCGAGGACGTCGTGCGACACTGCCGCGACCGGCTGGCCGCGTACAAGGCGCCGCGCTATGTGGAGTTCGTCGACGACCCGCTGCCCCGCACGGCGGGAATGAAGATCCGGAAGGGGAGCCTGCGCGACCGCTATGCCGATCTCCCGCAACATGGGACGCGGATCGGGACCGCAGTGGCCACCTGACCGCGGTGGCGAGCCAGGTATCGTTGGCGAGTTGTTGCCGGGCACCGCTACCCGCAGGAGGAGGTGGACATGGGACGGCGACCGCTCATCGAGCGCTCCGTGGCGGTACAGACCGCGATCGACATCGTCGACTCCGACGGTCCCACCGGGCTGAGCCTCGAACGCATCGCCGTGCGGCTCAACGTCCGGGCGCCCTCGCTCTACAACCACTTTCGCGACAAGAACGAGATCCTCGCCGAGGTTGCGCGAGCGATCGTGCTACAGACGCCACCACACGACCCCATCCGTGACGGCGACTGGCAGCAGTGGCTCATCGAGGGCGCGGTGATGTTCCGTAGCGCGCTGCTCGCCCACGCCCGGGCGGTCCCCCTCGTCGTCGAGCACTTTCCCGCCGGGCTGCTCGAAAAGCTGTACGCCACACACTGTGCCGTACTCGACGAGCACGGTGTCCCGTCGGATCGTCAGATGTTCATCGTCGAATCCGTGCACCGCATGACGATCGGATCGGCGATGTGTGCGGCTACCGGCCGGCCGGCGATGACCCCGGTCACCGACCCCTCCCTGTTCAGCACGGAGGTCGCGGCGTCGCTCGATGGCGACGACTGGAACGACGACGTGCTGTTCGTCGAGATGCTGCGGGTCTTCTTGCAGGGGATCGGCGCCGAGATCGCGTAGGAGAAGGCGACCCGCTCGGCGTCGTCGCCGCCCAGCAATGACGGCCGACGATCCGTCCGGCCCCTTCACCGGTGATGCGTGTCGGCCCCGCGCACGGCTTTCTCCAACTCCCACAACGCAGGCACCGCGGCCACCAGTGCCGCGCGCTGATCCTCGGGTAGATGCGCGAGATGCCTACCGACCCGTTCACTACCCTCCCGACGGCGCCCGAGAACGTACTCGAGCCCCGCATCGGTCAGTTCGATCACCGACACCCGGCCATCCGACGGGTCGCGTCGGCGCACGACGAATCCGGACTTCTCCAGCGAGGCAATCAGATTCGTCATCGCCGGCTGGCTGACACCCTGAATGGTCGCCAGCGCGGTGATCCGCTGCGGCCCCTCGCTGCGCAAGGTCGACAACGTTGATACCGCGGTCACGCTGATCTCCCGCGGTTGCTGTCTCACGAGCACCGACAACAGCGCGTACAGGGCCTCGCCGACGTCGGAGACATCCCCGAGTCCTTCACGGGCGTCAACAGGTGCACCGCCCTCATTCTCGAGAGTCACCGGCGTCGCGGAATCGGCCATCCGCCCAGTGTAGATAGCGACAGAGCTATTGCATAACTCATTTATATAGCGTAGTTATGGAATTTATGTCAGCCAGCTCCACCACCAGCGCTTTCCGACAACCCCGGGCGGTGTGGGCGGTGGCGTTCGCCTGCGTGGTGTCGTTCATGGGTATCGGGCTCGTGGACCCGATCCTGCCGGCGCTCTCCTCACAGCTGAATGCCACACCCTCACAGGTCACCTTGCTGTTCACCAGCTACCTCGTGGTCACCGCCGTCGCCATGCTCATCACCGGGTGGGTATCGAGCGTCATCGGCGCCAAACGCACCCTGATCGTCGGCCTGGTACTGATCGTCGCGTTCGCTGCAGCGGCCGGGGCGAGCAATTCCATCTCCCAGATCGTCGGTTTCCGCGCCGGATGGGGACTGGGCAACGCCCTGTTCATCGCCACGTCCCTCGCGGTCATCGTCGGGTCCTCGGCCGGCGGCTTCGCCGGGGCCATCGTCCTCTACGAGACAGCGCTGGGAGTCGGCATCGCCGCCGGTCCACTGGTCGGCGGGCTCCTCGGCACCATCAGTTGGCGTGGGCCGTTCTTCGGCGTCGCCGTGCTGATGCTCATCGCACTCGTCGCCACCATCGTCTTGGTCGAACCCACCCCGAGGCCGGAGAAGACGTCGTCGATCATCGAACCGATTGCGGCGCTGCGCCATCGGAGCCTGGCCACCACCAGCGTCACCGGACTGCTCTACAACTGGGCCTTCTTCACCATCCTCGGCTACGCACCGTTCCTGATGCATCTGTCGGCCATCAAACTCGGGTTCGTGTTCTTCGGCTGGGGCATCTTGGTCGCATTGTTCGCCGTCTTCGGTGCACCAATGCTCAAGTCCCGCTACGGAACGCCCAAGACCCTCTACGGAGCGCTGCTGACAATGGCGGTGATCTCCCTGGTCATCGGCATCTGGTCGGACCACCGATGGGTGGTCATCGGCGCCGTCATCGCCTCGGGAATCGTCGTCGGACTCAACAACACCCTGGTCACCACCGCGGTCATGAGTATCGCCCCGGTCCCCCGCCCGGTCGCCTCGGCCACCTACGGCTTCGTCCGTTTCATCGGCGGCGGCCTGGCCCCCTTTGCCGCGGGCAAACTCGTCGAGCATTACAACGCGCACGTGCCCTTCGTCCTGGGTGCCGTCACCGCTGCCGTCGCCGCCATCGTCCTGGGCACCGTGCACAAAGCGCTTGTCGCCGCCGATCACGAGGAGGAACTGCCCGTTTCTCACGAACGCCAGGACGCCGAAGACGCCGCCCGGCAGGTCCCGGCCGTCGAGGAGGAATCCATCCTCGCCGAAAGTGCGCTACTCGCCGATCGGCGGTTCGATCACAAGCCTCGGTGAGCTACGAACTCAGCCGTTCATCGTCGCCGGTTTGCCGCCGGTGACCTTGTCCGGAGTCATGTCCCCGTGCGCGATGGCGTCGCGCACCTTGAACTTCTGGATCTTGCCGGACGGCGTCATGGGGAACTCGTCGGCGAAGAACCACATCGTCGGGACCTTGTGAGCCGAAATACGCTCTCGACACCAGTTTTTCAGATCGTCGGGATCTGGGCACCGGCTCGGGTCGGCGGCTCGCAACACTGCGGCGACCTGTTCACCCCAATAGTCATCGGGTACGCCGACAACGATGGCATCGCCGATGTCGGGATGTCCGAAGAGGAGCTCCTCGATCTCCCTCGGATAGATGTTGACCCCGCCGCGGATGATCATCTCCTTGAGACGACCGGTGATCTTGAGGAATCCGCGATCGTCCATCGTCGCCAGGTCACCCATGTGTAGCCAGCCATCGGCGTCGATGGTGACCGCGGTGGCCTCCGGCATGTTGTAGTAGGCCAGCATGTTCTGGTATCCGCGGCAACAGATCTCACCCTGTTCGCCGATGGGCACCACAGTGCCCGTGATCGGATCGACGAGTCGTACCTCGAGTTCGGGGAGCGGTTGCCCGACCGTCGTCGCCTGATCGGTGGGACTGTCGGCGATCCTGGTTTGACTGATGACGCCGTGCATCTCGGTCTGTCCGAACAGGATCGAGAAGTCGCAGTTCCACTCGCTGGTCACCCGTCGCACGAGAGCCTCGGGTACTGCGGCCGCTCCGGACAGCACGGTCTGCATGCTCGAGAGGTCACGAGTCCTGCCGTCCGGGTGATCGAGTAACGCGAGCAGCATCGTCGGGACGAACAATCCGTGTGTGCCACGGTAGGTTTCGTAGGCTTCGAGAGCCGTCGCCGGGTCGAAACCGGGAAGTACGACGTAGGTGCCGTGGGCCGACAGAGTACCGAGTTCGGTGACCGCTCCGCCCCCGATGTGATACATCGGCATCGCGTTGATACACACGCCCCCGTCACTCATTCCCGCACGTTCGAACACGAACGTCGCCTCGTTCACGATGCCCTTGTGGTGCAGCAGCGCCCCTTTCGGAAAACCTGTTGTGCCCGAGGTGTACTGGATCTGCACCGGATCCGTCGGTGCCACAGCCGGCAACTCGACCGAGGAGTCGGACCCGGCCGCGAACTGCTGCCACTGATGATCGGGAACGACGAGCCGGACAGAATCGACGGAGGTGGTCACTGCGGCAACGATCGCCCCGAGATCGGCGCCCCGGTACTCACGCTGGTAGAAGATCGCCGACGCCTGCGATTGCCGCAGGACGTACTCGAGTTCGTCGACACGGTAGGCGGGATTCGCAGCGACCACGATCATTCCCGACATGGCGATCGCCTGTTGGAGGATCACCCAGTCGGCGCTGTTCGGGGCGAAGACCGCGATGCGGTCGCCGGGTGAGAATTCCGCCAGGAGCGCGCGCGCATACCGCTCGACGTCGTCGAGGAGTTCGGCATAGGTCCATTCACGCCGTGCCCCCACATCGGCGACCGCGTCGACGAGAGCGACCCGGTCGGGGTTCACGTCGGCGCCTTCGCGCAGCAGGTCGGGCAGGGTGATGTCGCGAACACCGGTGCTGGCGACGGCGGGCCAGTAGGAGGTGGTGAGGGTCATGGATCGATCTCCATTCGCAATCGGGGCTGACGACGGGCTGTCCGCGTCGAGAGAGGTCTCGATGTATGGTCCACGTCACAGAATAAACGGTCTAACCATTACTCGGCAATACCCCGTGTCTACCGAAAAGTATTTTCTGTCAACAGCTTTCACGAATCACACAATCGCCATCCGCCGGCTCGATGCCGACGGCTGGGAAGTTCGAACGTTCGCCTCGGGTCTGCGCTCAACCCCTCCGGACCGAGTCGTCGCGTCGCCGTCGATAGGTGATGGTGACGACGGTGCAGACCTTCCCGTCAGTGCGGGTGGATCGCACTACTGCGAGAGCGGAACTGCGGCCGATGTATTCGATATCGACGTCGAAGCGCACGGTCTGTCCGGCCGGGCCGGGACGGAGGTAGACCGCGTTCATCATCGCGGTCTCGAGTCCTGGTGCGCGCCCGGCAATGGCTTGGCCGGCAGCACGATCCGACGCGTAGAGCGCTACCCCGCCGTGAAGGCTTCCGCCGGGATTGATGACGGGGTCGACGACGTCGAGTTCAAGGCCGGCACCCGCGTCCCGAAGGCCAAGACGCTGGGCCAGTCCTTCCCCTGCGGGCGTCGCGCTGCGACCCGCGGGAAGTTCACGTGGTCGCGGCGCAGCGGTGCTGAACTGAACCCGTTCGGTGACCACCGCGACCGTCGACCCCGTGTCATCGGTGATGGTGCCGGTGGCAACCGCCCCCGTCGCATAGCGATGAGCGGTCCGGCCGCAAGCGTGTAGGAATCCACCCGCCGCGGGAATCGGCGCGCAGAAGTCCATGGTGAGTTCGGTGGTGGCCGCCCACCCGCCGGATGGTCGGTACGCGACCGCGGCGCTGCCGATCGCGGTGTCGGCAAAGACGCCGAGCGCTCCCGGCGACACACCGTCCGCGGTGTACATCAAGGGATTCAACGTCATCCGACCAAGGGTTTCCGCACTGGTCCCCACGACCTCGTCGACGCCGAAGAGGAGTTCGGGCGGGCCGGGGATGTACTGCACCGGCCGCGGCGTCGCGTCCCATCGCGCACCTGCCGAACAGGTCCGACCGTCGACGAGTATGTCCCGATCACCCATGTCCACAGTCACCTCCGTGCGGCGATATCAGAAGGCGGAGATGCCGCCGTTGACACTGACGGTCTGACCGGTCAACCGGGCGGCACCGGGGCCGGCCAGGAAGACGATCAGGGACGCCAGATCGTCGGGGACCGCCACTCCCAG
Source organism: Gordonia polyisoprenivorans NBRC 16320 = JCM 10675 (assembly GCF_000241325.1). Lineage (GTDB taxonomy): Bacteria > Actinomycetota > Actinomycetes > Mycobacteriales > Mycobacteriaceae > Gordonia > Gordonia polyisoprenivorans. Next base: position 87,713 of record NZ_BAEI01000094.1, read on the forward strand.
GTGCGCCTGCCCGGCCGCCTTCTCGAACAACGATCGGCTGAATCCGTCGCGCAGGACGTTGTCTGCGGTGCGGGTGCCCTCGATCAGCGATGGGGTCACCGCGTTGACGCGAATACCGTTGCGCTTGGCCTCCACCGCCACCACGCGCGTGAACATGACGATGGCCGCCATGGCCGCCCCCAGAACACTCTCTCCCGGGGTCGGCACCTTGGCCGCATCGGAAGCGATGTTGATGATGCTCCCGCCACCCTGATCCTGCATCAGCGGCAGTACCGCACGGGTGAACAACATCGGCGGCAGCGCCTGGCCGGTGAGGATTGCCGACATCGACGCGGCCGGTGTGCGGTGCAACAGCTCCGGCTTGTAGGCGGTGGTCGTCGAGCTGATGCAGATGTCGACCGAACCCAGCCGGTCGTGCGCCGCGGAGACCGCGCGATCCACGGCCGACTCATCGGTCGCGTCGGCCGACACGAAGGTCACCTCGACATCCGGGTACTGATCGAGAACCGCTCGACGCGCACCGTCACCCCGTTCGGCGTCACGGCCGACGAGCACCAGCCGGGGAACTCCGGCCGCGGCGAGCCCGAGCGCACTGGCGAGGCCGACACCCGAGGTTCCTCCGGCGATCAGGGCACCGGACTCCTCGTACTTACGAACCAGCGGCGACTCGGACATCAACTCTCACCTCTCAACTCACGACAACTATCTAACGTTCTACACTACTGTCGCTGTTCTATCTATAGATGTATTATTTTTTCTGTGCCTGTATCCACGCGGCGTGCTCCGACTCGACGTCGATCGACCGATACGATGTCACCCATGTCCGAGCACGCCGACGAGTCCGTCACCTCGATCGCCAGCGCCCGATCGGCGCTCATCTCAATCCTGGGCGAACTCGTGGCCCCGTATCACCAGCCCGTACGCACAGCAGCACTGCTGTACGCACTCACCGGCGTCGGCTTCGGCGAGTCGGCGAGCCGACAGGCCATCGCACGCGCCGGAGCCTCCGGACTCCTGGCCGCCGAACGTGACGGGCGAGAGACGAAGTGGGCCCTGACCGAGCGAACCCATGAACTGTTCCGCGAGGGCACACGGCGAGTGTTTCCCGACTCGACGATCGGCCGCTGGGACGGCAAATGGTTGATAGTGATCGTTCCGATACCCGAATCCCGACGAGCTACCCGCAAGAAGCTCTACGCCGCCCTGCGCTGGGCCGGTTTCGGCAATCCCAGCGCGGGAATCTGGGTCACGCCGCATGTCGAGCGGCTGCCCGAAGCGCAATCAGCCATCGACTCGTTGGGCCTGCACGACAACACCATGTCGTTCATCGGCTCCCCGGCGTCAGTGGGCGTGTCCGAGGCCGAACTCGTCGAGCGCGCGTGGGATCTCGATGAGGTTGCACGCACCTACGAGGCTCTGCGCGCACGTTTTGACAACGACGAGCAGCTCGCCGGCAAGGCCGCATTGGTGGCCCACATCGAACTGATCGACGCCCTGCGCCACACGCCCTACATGGATCCCCAACTCCCCCATGAACTCTTGCCGGAGTGGCCTGGCCTCAAGGTCATCCGACGACTGCAGGAACTGCGCGCCGAACGCGCACCGGCGGCACACGCGCACTGGCTCACTGTCGCCCAACTCGACTAACGCGTGCGGCGATCCGACAACGTTCTACATTTGTGGACAGAGACGATCTGAATTTGTAGTATGAGCTCGACGCCTGAATGAGCACGCCTCGTTCTCAGCCCCGCGTCTCACCACAGCCAAAGGACACACGTGAGCTCACTTCACGCACCCACGATGGCGCTCCTGACATCGGCCGCCGATGATCCCGTGACTTACGCGCGCCGGTGGAAGCACGCACACCGACGTCCCGTGATCGGGTCGTTCCCGATGAACTTCCCCGCCGAGTTGGCGCATGCCGCGGGCGCTCTGCCCGTCATCGTCCAGGAGAGCCGCACTCCCATCACCGAAGGCCGCAGCCTGCTCGCCGAGTTCTACTGCGGATACACCCGCAGTGTGGCCGATCAGGCCGCGATCGGTGAGCTCGACGTCTTCGATGCCTTCGTCGCCGCGGACCACTGCGTGCAATTGCTCGGCGCCGTCGATGTCATCCGGTATGCACGTCCCGACAAACCGGTCCACTTCGCGCAGTTCACCAGTGCAATGGACAACGCGTCGACCCGTCCGCGGGTCGACGACCGCATCGCCGACCTGCGGGCGGAGATCGAATCCGTCACCGGACACCGTGTCACCGATGCCGCGCTGAGGGAGAGCATCGCGGCATTCAATCGGAATCGGGGCCTGCTCCGCGACATCTACGCGCTGCGCCGATCGGGCCGGGCCCACATCACCGCGAGTGAGATGCAGGTGTTGGTCAAGTCGAGCATGGTGATGGACATCGACGAGCACACCGGACTCCTGAAAGACCTTCTCGTGCACCTGACTGCGGAGGCAGCACCGGCCGACGTCGTGCGCGTTCACGTGTCCGGACACTTCTGTCATGCGCCGCGTCCCGAGATCCTGGATGTGATCGAAGAATCCGGTGCCGTCGTCGTCGACGACGACCTCTATACGGGATACCGGTACATCTCCACCGATGTACCTGAGGAATCCGATCCCGTTGCCGCACTGTCGGAATGGTATCTCGATCGCAACCACAACGCCCCCTGTCCGACTCGGGTCACCAGTGATGTGGACTGGGACACCTACCTTCTGGATTCCATCGCCGCCAGTGGCGCGTCCGGGGTCGTCGTATTGATGGCCAAGTTCTGCGAACCCCATATGCTGTACTATCCGGAACTTCGCAAAGCACTTGATGCACAAGGTATTCCGTTGCTACTCATCGAAACCGAGCACGAAGGTATCCCGCTGGAGAAGCTGCGCACCCAGATGGAGACATTCGTCGAACGAATCCGCCGAAGCGCCGCCCCGCTGACGGTTTGACCGAAGGAAAATATCATGAGTACCCCTCTGTTCCAGAAGGACAAGACCAACAAGCTGTCGAGCACCAAGGTCGGCGGACGGATGACCGCGGCCTACTGGGAGAACATCTTCACCGCGAAAGAGCGCGGCAAACACGTCGTCTGGTACAACGGCGCCGCGATGAACCCCCTCTTTCAGGCGGCCGGCCTCGAATGGTGCCACGGCGAAGCCTTCGCCGCTCGGCTGGCCGCCCAGCATCTCGAGGAACCCGCCCAGGCCGCCGGGGCCGAGTACGGATACATCGGCGAATTGTGTTCCTATGCCCGGACCCACCTGGGATGCGCCGTGCTGACCCGGCAGAATCTCGACGAGAGTGACACCGGAGTGGTCGGCATGCTCGACCAACAGGAACTTGCCGCGAAACTGCCCGCCCCCGACTTCTTCGTCAACGGGTACGCCGGCTGCAGCACCGGACAGCAGTGGGATGCCATGACCTACCGCGTCTTCGATCGCCAGCTGCCGGTCTTCAACGTCTCGCTGCCGATGTTGTGGGGCAACAAGCCCGATGCCGGCTATATGCGGGGTGAAGAATGGGAAGAGGTCAGCGCTTACGCCGAGGGGCAATTGCGCGAACTCGTCGAGTTCCTCGAGTATCAGACGGGGCGACCCTTTGACTGGGATGTGCTCAGCGAGAGCATGTCCTACATCAAGCGCGCATCCGAGCTCAGGCTCGAGGGGATGGCCCTGTGCACCCAGGCCCCGACGCCCGCGACATACTGGGATTGGGTGGCGAGTATCGCGCCGATCAACTTCCTCCCCGGAAACCAGGCTCTCGTCGACTATTTCGCCGGAGTCAAGGCCGAGATCGAGCAACGGCTCGCCGATGGTGTCACCGCGGTGGCCGACGAGCGCTATCGGGTCTACTTCGACGGAATCATGAACTGGAACAAACTCGGGTTCCTGACCAAGAAGTTCGCCGAGTACGATGTCGCGGTGGTCGCGGGCCGCTATACCCACGAATCATTCTGGCAGGAACCACAACTCATCGATGTCGAGAACCCACTGCGCGGAATGGCTCAACACTATTTGTTGTGCCCACTCAATCACGGGCTCAAGAATCTGCAGGAGCTGCTGCTGCGTCGAATCGACGAGTATTCCATCGACGGCATCGCTTTCCACTCCACTCGGACGTGCCGAGCGATGACGAATCCGCAGACCATGCTGGCGCGCGCCGCCGAACGGGAGCGCGGGGTGAAGTCGTTCTTCTTCGAGGGGGACGTGGCCGATGCGTCGTTCTACAACGACGAGCTGTTCGACAGCCGTCTCGAGGCGATGCTCGAAGCGATCGACGTCCAGCGCGCGAAGTCCCTGGTCTGATGACATGGCATGTGCTGGGGGTCGATCTCGGCTCGACCACGGCGAAAGCTGTCGTCGTCGACGACTCGGGCAGCCTCGTCGGTTCCAGCGTCGTGCAGATGGGTGCGGTCAGTCGCGATGCGGTGGTCATCGCGATCACGTCCGCCCTCGAGGACGCCGAGGTGTCCGCCGGGGACATCAAGCGCACCATCAGCACCGGATACGGACGCAAGCTCGTTCCCGGTGCGGACCGCTCGTTCACCGAGATCACCTGTCATGCAAGGGGAGCCGCAGCGTTGTGCCCCGGTGTACGTCTGGTGGTCGACATCGGCGGGCAGGACAGCAAGGCGATCGCCGTCGACGACGACGGACTGGTCGAGCGATTCGCGATGAATGACCGGTGCGCCAGCGGCACCGGCCGATTCTTCGACGTCCTGGCTCGCGCCCTCGAGGTCGACGTCAGTGAGGTGGGAGCACTGGCCATGTCCGGGGCCGACGGCCTCGAGGTCAGCAGCATGTGCGCGACCTTCGCCGAGACCGAGGTGATCTCGATGCTGGCACAGGGACAGGAGAAGGCCGACATCGCCGCGTCGGTGCACAAGGCGGTGGCGGCACGGACCCTCGGACTCGTCGCCCAGGTGGGTAAGGCGACTCCCACCGTGATGACCGGCGGTGTGGCACGCAACGAAGCCGCACGCCACTACCTCGAGCTGGCGCTGCGACACCCGGTCGAGGTGTTGGCGCAACCGCAGATCGCCGGCGCGTACGGAGCCGGGTTGCTCGCGCACGACGACTACCAAGGGTCGCTCGCCCGAGCCGAACGGCACGACTCGTCGGCGAAAGCCCAACTGGCACAACGGACAGGGCAAACGGCGCCACGCTGTACCGGTTGTGACGGAGACCTGTCGCACGATCACGGTGCCGTGCCCTTGACTTTGCGGAGCAGCACGTGACCGACGGCGACCTCGATGACGTGACGGTCTTCCTCGTGGGTGACGATCCGACTCTTCTGCAGGAGATCGCCCTCGGATTCGTTCGGGCGGGGATGCAGCGCATCGGAATCGCCTGTCCTGACGAATCTTCGGCGAGCGCCGCGGCCACCGCTGCATTCCGGGCGGCGTCGGGCATCTGGGCGGTACCGGCGTCGGGTGATCTGGTGTCGGCTCCCGACGCCGAACGGATCGTCGCCGAACTGACGGCCTCGCTCGGCGACCCCGACATCATCGTCCTCGGCACAGCCGACCTGGAGCACATGACCCGGTCACTCGGAGAGTCCACGCGCGAGCACCCCGTGGTGATCCGAATCGACGACGAGACAACCGATTCCCATGAGACGGACCAGGCACTCGGCGTCGCTCTGCGGCCCGGAGTCGCGATCGGGGAGATCGCCGCGGACGTCGTCAGGCGCGCCGCTACGATGGTGCGCCGGCGAACCTCGTGACCCACTTCGAAAGCCGTTCCATGTCACCGCCGTTGGCCTCCACCCAGCCCCACGCCCCGCCCGGGTTCTCCGATACCGCGCCGAGGACCAACTCGATCGCCTCACGCGGGGTTCCCCAGACAGGGGCATCACGTGTCACGCCCCGCGGCAGACGCTTGCGGACCTTCATCCGCTCATAGATCCCCGGGACCGCCTCGGCCGTCCGCTGGTAGTCGGCGATGATCGCCTCACGTTCCACGTCGGCAAGGAGCAACGCGACCGCAATCACCACTCCCGTCCGATCCTTGCCCGCCGCGCAGTGCACCAGTGTCGAGCCGACCGGATCGACATGGTTGAGCGCTGCGACGATCCGTGCCGAAGAGGTCGTAAGCATCTCCCCGTACAGCTCACTGAGCGACGAGTGCATCACCCGATCGATCCGAGCGCCGGAAAACAGCGGATTGCCGACCAACTCGACGCCGGGCTCCCAGGTCCAGGCGAACCGACTGGCCTCGGTGGCATCTCGGAGATCGATCACGGTGGTAGGCGGCCACTCGACGTTCGTCGGCGCGGTGTCACCTTCGTAGAGCGCGTCGCTGCGCAGCAGCATCCCCGGCTGGGTCGAGCCACCCGAACGAACCGGCAGTCCGGCCAGATCTCGAACGTTCACCGGTGCGTGCAACGACACGGTCATCGGACAACTCCTCGGGTGGCGTCGGAAGTCGCGAGCCTCGGCGGTAATATTTGGTCGTACCATATCAACTGATGTTCTGGATCCTGCGCCAGGCCCCCGAGCGGAGAACTTGCCGATGCCCACAGACCACGATCAGATCCACCGTCGAGCCGCGTCCGGCGCGGGATTCGATGACGCTCTCGGACTCGTCCTGCTGTCCCGGGAGCCCGACGGCGTGACCAGCCGGCTTGAGATCGGTCCGATGCACCGCCAACCGTTCGGCATCGTCCACGGCGGCGTCTATTGTGCGATCGCCGAGAGCGTCGCGAGTCTCAGCGGCTACTTCTGGCTTCAGCACAGCGGGATCGGCGGAACGTCCGTCGGCGTCAACAACAACACCGACTTCCTCCGGTCGGTCACCGAGGGCATCATCACCGCGCGATCGCAGCCGATCCATCGCGGTCGGCGCCAACAGTTGTGGTCGGTGGACATGCGCATCGACGACGGCACGCTCGTGGCCCGGAGTCAGGTCCGGTTACAGAACATCGCGATGTCCGAATCGGTGTGATCGGAGGCCGGTGAAGCTGTCATGCAACGCTTTCCGCCGCAGAACCATTCGCCGCTGAATGGGCCGTCGGTTCGGCATTGCGTACGAGATCGAGGGCGATATCGACGATCATGTCCTCTTGACCACCGACGAGTCCACGCCTGCCGACCTCGATCAGGATCGTGCGGACGTCGATACCGTAGCGGGCGGCGGCGGTCTCGGCGTGACGGAGGAAGCTCGAGTACGCACCGGCGTAGCCGAGGGTCAGTGTTTCCCGATCCACCCGGACCGGCCGGTCCTGAAGCGGACGCACGATGTCGTCTGCCGCATCCTGGAGTGCGAACAGATCGCACCGGTGCTTCCACCCGTTGAGGTTCGCCACGGCCACGAACGGTTCGATCGGGCAGTTGCCCGCTCCCGCGCCCTGCCCGGCGAGTGACGCGTCCACCCGGGTGACCCCCTCCTCAACCGCCACAACGGAATTCGCAACCGAGAGTGAGAGATTCTCGTGCGCGTGGATGCCGATCTGGGTGTCCGGGTCCAGCACGTCGCGGTAGGCACGGACACGTTCCCGCACGCCGTCCATCGTGAGCCGGCCACCGGAATCAGTCACGTACACGCAGTGTGCACCATAGGATTCCATCAGCTTCGCCTGCTGTGCCAGTTCGGGAGCCGAGAGCATGTGACTGAGCATCAGGAATCCCGACACATCCATTCCCAGCTCTCTCGCGGTGGCGATGTGTTGCGCGGAGACGTCGGCTTCACTGCAGTGCGTCGCCACTCGTACCGATCGGACTCCTAGCGCATGAGCCCGCTTGAGATCGTGGATGGTGCCGATACCCGGAAGCAAGAGGGTGGTCAGCATCGCGGTCGAGATGTTTTCGGCCGCGACCTCGATCCACTCGCTATCGGTGTGCGAGCCGGGACCGTAGGTCAGGCTTCCGCCGGCGAGTCCGTCCCCGTGGGCCACCTCGATCGCATCGACGCCGGCCCTGTCGAGTGCGGCCACGATCCGCCCGACGTCGGCGGGACTCATTCGGTGCCGTACTGCATGCATGCCGTCGCGGAGTGTGACGTCCTGAATGTACAGGTCCTGGCCAATCGAATCGTTGTTCACCTGGAACCCTTTCTGTCAGTTCGTGGTCAACGCGTGCGACGACGAATGCGATTGCGCGCGTGCAGCGATCGCCTCGCCGGTTCGCAGCGCCGCAGAGGTCATGATGTCAAGGTTGCCCGCGTAGGCCGGAAGGTAATGTGCAGCCCCCTCCACCTCGAGGAACACCGAAACCTTGTATTTCACAGAGCTTTCGGGTTCTGCCAGCAGCGTGTGAATCGGCTCGTCAGTGGACACCGGCGTGAACTGAACCTCTTGCTTGAGGCGATATCCCGGAACATAGTCGGCAACATCGGCGGCCATCGCCGCGATCGACTCGCGAATCTGCTCGTGATCGGCATCGCCGATCAACGCCACCACGGTGTCACGCATGAGCGGCGGTGGTGATGCAGGGTTGAGGACGATGATGGCCTTGCCGCGAGCCGCGCCACCGACCGATTCGATGGCCGCAGCAGTTGTCTCGGTGAACTCATCGATATTGGCCCGCGTCCCCGGTCCCGCGGACGCAGATGCGATCGACGCAACGATCTCGGCATACGGGACCGCGGTGACACGCGAGATCGCATGCACGATGGGGATGGTTGCCTGCCCACCACAGGTCACCATGTTCACATTGTCGGCGCCCCGGGCCAGCTGATCATCGAGATTGACCGAGGGAACCACGTACGGTCCGATCGCCGCAGGGGTCAGATCAACGAGTTTCTTGCCGAAGGGCGCGAGCCGCTCGGCGTTTCTCAGGTGCGCGCCGGCAGACGTTGCGTCGAACACGATGTCTATATCATCGAACGTGTCGAGCGCGATCAGACCTTCCACCCCGTGAGCAGTGGTCGGGACCCCGAGACGCTGCGCACGGGCGAGCCCGTCGGAGTCCGGATCGATGCCGACGAGCGCACCCATCGTCAAGCCCTGCGATTGCCGCAGAACCTTGATCATGAGATCGGTCCCGATGTTGCCGGAACCGATGATCGCCACGGACACCTTGCCCATCACAGATCTCCTCGCGCGAAAGAAACCTCGACGATTCCCAGTCCGGAAATCTCGGCCCGCACAACGCTTCCCGGCTGCACCGGCGCCATGGGTCCCAGCGCACCGGACAGGACCACCTGTCCCGCTCGGAGCGGAGACCCATAGTCCGCGGCGGTACGCGCGAGCCATTGCAGAGCGATCAGGGGGTCGCCGAGGCAGTCGGCACCGGTGCCCTCGGAGACCACCTCACCGTCCACCGACATCGTCATCGAGGTGGAGATCGGTTCGAAGTCGGCCAGCGAGACCGGATTGTCACCGAGAACGAACAACCCACTCGACGCGTTGTCGGCAACCGTGTCGGTGATGGTGATGTCCCATGCGGCGACTCGGGAGTCGACGATCTCGATGGCGGCCACCGCGTGGCCGACAGCAGCACGAACCGTCTCCAGGTCCGTCGGACCGTCGAGATCGGCGGAAAGCGCGAAGGCCACCTCCGCTTCGACCTTTGGCTGCAAGAGCACTCCCACGGGTACTTCGGAAAGCCCGGAGACGTCCATGTCGGCGAAGAGAACCCCGAAATCGGGTTGGTCCACGCCCAGTTGACGCTGGACGGCCGGCGAGGTCAGCCCTATCTTTCGGCCGACGATCCGAGCGCCGTCACGCTCACAGTCGTCGACGAAGCGCTGTTGCACCTCGTATGCCGCGGCGACGTCCTCGGTGCCGAGCAGATCACGCACCGGAGGGCAGGGCGTCGCGGTGCGCCGTGCCGCAGCCAACCGCTCGGCGGCCGAGACGATGACACGCGGCGTGTCGTTCTGGAGCTTTTCGGTAGCAGTCATCGAATACCTCGCTGTCGGTTCACGAGTGAAGAATGCAGCCGTGACGACCGATGGCGGCAGAGTTCGTTCCGTTCGCCGGAACGTGTCCGCTCCCGGGCCCGCTCGTTCCAGACCCCGGAACACACCGTGGCCGGCAGCGGGCCGCGTCGACGAGTGTCGATACGCAGACCTGGGTACCAGGCACCGAGCCGAGGAGTGAACATGGTTGATGTCGTAGCCCGCCCGAACATCGCCGAGTCGATGGCCCTTTCCCATGAGGTGGAGCAGTTTCTCTACCGCGAGGCCGAGATGCTCGATTCATGGCGCCTACCAGAGTGGCTGGAACTATTCGGTCCGACCGGCCTCTATCTCATTCCTTCCACCGACAAACCGGACGGCGACCCGGCTCGCGATCTGTTTCTCGTCCAGGATGACCGATTCCTGTTGGAACAGCGCATCAATTCACTCATGCGCCGTTCGGCTCACGCCGAGTATCCGCATTCGCGTACCCGGCGGCTGGTATCCAACGTTCGGGTCGCCGTGCAGACCGAGGCCACCCTGCAGGTCTCTGCCAACTTCGCCGTCTTCCGGATGCGTGGTGGCACGGTGGATACCTACATAGGCCATTACGATCACATCCTGGAACGCGACGAGGACCACGGCTTCCGCTTCCTCACCCGGCGATCTGTGCTCGACCTCGATGCCCTGCGCCCGCACGGCAAGGTGAGCATCATCCTATGAGCCGGCTGGCCGACAAAGTCGCCGTGATCACCGGCACCAGCCCCAACATCGGCGGGACGCTTGCCGCGGGGCTCGCAGCCGAAGGCGCGCGGGTGGTGTGTACCGATCTTTCCGGCGACGTCGCCGAGGCCTGCGCCGCGGGTATCCGAGCCGCCGGCGGCGAAGCCATCGCGGTCGCCGGTGACGTCACCGACCCCGATCACGCGAACGAGGCCATTTCCCGAGCACTCTCGCAGTGGGGGCGTGTCGACATCCTGGTCAACAATGCGGTCTTTTTCCGACAGCAGGGACTACTCTCGATGCCCTACGACGTCTATCGCGCGCAACTCGACGTCATTCTCGGCGGCGCCTTTCTGTTCACTCGCGCTGCTGCGACGGCAATGATCGAGCGCGGTGAGGGCGGCAGCGTGATCAACGTGCTCTCGACCGCGGCATTTCAGGGGCAGCCCGGAAACATCGGATACTCCACCGCCAAGAGCGGGCTGCTCAACTTCACGCGTTCGGTGGCGATGGAGTTGGCCGAATTCAATATCCGGGTCAATGGTTTCGCTCCCACCGCCACCGCACCAACCAACCCGGCAGCCATCGCGCAGATGGAAGAGCTCGTCACCCGACCCCAGGAGTACCAGATGGACTTCTCTGCCCAGATACCGATGTCGCGTCTGCCCGCCCCGCAGGACTATGTCGGTGCCGTGGTCTTCCTCGCTTCTGACGAGGCGTCGATGGTAACCGGAACCAGCATCACCGTGGACGGGGGTGCAGGCGCGAAGTACTGGCCATGGATTCCCCACCGCGCATAGCAATGACGACCCCACCCCCAAGCCACACCCAATGGATACGGAGGGCCCGATGACCACTGTGATGATTGCACCGACGTCGGCGGTGATCACTCTCGACGCCGTGGAGACAGTGATTCGCGAGATAACTTTGGGCGGCTCCCCGGACGGGATCGTGATTCTTGCGGTCGAGCCCGGGTTGCTCGACGTCCTCGGCGTCGAGATCATGAATCGGCTCGCCGAAGACGGCTACGAGTCCCTCGCTGCGGGCTGTGACACGGGCCGGCTCGATGGACTCCTCGATCGCGCCGGATCTCGCGGTTGGACGCCGGAGCAGGTGGGCGTCTTGGGCCTGGGCCGCAGCGGTCAGCTTGTTCTCGAGGCCGCAACTCGCCTGGAATTCGGTGCAGCTGTGAGTATTTCAGCGACTCACCAACCAGAAGGATCAACAGGGCGATTGACCGACCATGTCCGTGGCTCGCTGTCGACGCCGTGGCTGGGCCTTTTCGGCTCAGCCGATCCCGGCGCGGATCACCATGCGATCACCGAGTTGACCCGTACCCTTGACGCGAATTCCCTTGTCCACAGCGAAATCGTGCGATACCCCGGTGTCGGTCGAGAGTTCTATCGCCATGCCGATCAGGACGGGCTCAGCTACGGCGCGTGGTACGACTCATGGCAACGGACCATTGAGTGGTTCGGCGCACGCGTCGCTCCCCGGCCCACCCCGCTCGCGCTGAAGTGGCGCGAGCGGGGTGCAAACCGCGACTGACCGCGACGTGGGTCGGCACCGTCGGAAAACGCGGCCGAGCAGAACGCCGTCGGACCCTCGGGACCGGCGGCGTTCTGCGCTATCGATTCACGTCACCGAGCAGATACCGCAGGTGGCGGCGCCTCCGAGTGGCGACGCTGGGCCGTGAACACCTCGCCGAGTTCGTCCTGCTCCTCGGGCGGCAGCACCTCTCCGGTGACCAACTCGTTCCACCGACGCCACCACGTGCGCATCTGCAACTCGTCGGTGCTCGAGGCTGCCGACTTGTTCATTCCTCGGGAGATGTCTGACCAGCCCAACTCCCGACGTCCGCCGTAGCCCACCTGGCAGCTCTCCAACGCCTCGACATCGTCGGGCGACGCGAGACCGCCCGGCCCCCAGAACGTGAGGAAGTTGTCGAGCCGCTGCTTACGCAGTTCGCTCCCCTCCTCCGGCGGCGCGAGCTCCCAGGCGGTCACCTCCATGTAGTCGGCTGCCAGCGGATCGATCTTGCGAATCAGAACACCCATGACGAGATCGATGACGACGAGATTGGGAAAGATCACCAGGTTGCGATTTCCCTGCATCCGGTTCACCCAACCGTCGCCGTACAACTCCCGGAAGTGGGCGAATCTCGCGTCGCGCTCCGACGCGCCCTCGGTTGACAGCGGACGTCCGAACAAGCCCTCGGTCGCCGGAGCGCCAGCGATCACCGCATGCCCGTTGCCGAGATCGATCGCGCGGGATTCCGCGAGCGCACCCGGGTCGAGCGCCCCACGCGCCGCCAACACCATCTCGAAATATCTCTGGTGGGTCGAGACGGCGTGATAGCCGTCGAAACTGTTTTCCACCAACAGCTTCCAGTTGGCCTTTACCGAGTACTCGTGGGTGCCGTCGAGAACCTCCATGCCCGACTCCGATTGGTCGCACACGAGATCGAGGTACTCGGCTGCGCCGGCGAGATAGGTGCGCAAATCGATGATGTCCGGGTCGAAGCTGACGAACACGAACCCCCGGTAACTGTCGACCTTGGCAGGTGCGGCAAGATCGGGACGAGCGAAATCGGCACCGTAGGCAGCGTCGTCGGGCATCGAGACCATGTCGCCGGAGGTACTGAAGCTCCATCCGTGATAGAAGCATGTCATGAAACGTGCGTTGCCCTGACGTTCGCGGCACAACATCGCTCCTCGGTGCGGGCACGAGTTGATCCACACCCGGATCGCATTCTTGGAATCCCTGGCAAAGATCAGCGGCCGACCGGCAACCGTGCGAGTCCGGAAATCATTCTTCTTTTTCAGCTCGGTCTCGTGACCGACATAGAGCCAACTGTGTTCGAAGATATTGTCACGCTCCTTGGCGAATACCTCCGGGCTCACCATCGCCTCGCGATTCACGCGGAATCGCGGCATCTCTCGGTCGTCGATCACATACTCGGACACCGGGGTCCTCCTTCATGCTGTGGCTGTCGATTGTGGCCTGTGTCTCGACTCTCACTCAATCCGCGATCGAATGGAGCTGCCGGTTCCATCCGCCGGAACCCCGGCTATGACTCCGGTCACCGGGAGCCTGACACTGAACCCACGCAACTCATTGCCTCTCGTCGCCGGGCTCCGAAGTGCGACAAACCGAATCGCGACTCTGCGAAGGAGTGAGGGTATGGAAGACACCCAGACGGTCGAACGTCGATTCGCTTGCATGGTGGACGATCTCCACAATGGCGAGTCCATGACGGTGCCCGGAGACATCGCCGTCGCGCTGTTCCGCAACGAAGAAGGGCAGTTCTTCGCCACAGCCGACATCTGCACCCACGAGGAGTGGTCTCTCGGGTCCGACAGCGACCTCGAAGGCGACGAGGTGATCTGCCCGCTTCACATGGCGCGCTTCGACATTCGTAGCGGAGCACCACTGTGCTTCCCGGCAACCGTAGCCCTCAGGACCTTCGACGTCGAGGTCGACGACGACAAGGTCTACATCTTCCACTGAATCGCTGCCATTTCGGCCACGTCGGCGGCCCCACCGTCGACCACCATTTTAGGAGAATCATGCATGTCGTGATCGTCGGCGCCTCCGTCGCCGGGATCCGAACCGTCCAGGCTTTGCGAGCCCAAGGCTACGGCGGTCGGATCACGGTGCTGGGAGACGAACTGTACCCGCCCTACGACAAGCCACCGCTGTCGAAAGAGATGCTCGATCCCGATGCAGACGGCAGCCCTGTCGAATTGGTCGACGCGCAGACGCTCGAGGCGCTGTCGGTGGATCTGCGGCTCGGTGTGCGCGCCACGGCGGTGGACACCGACGCCAAGGTCGTGTCCACCGACTCGATCGGCGAGATCGCGTACGACACGCTGGTCATCGCGACCGGCATGAGCCCGCGAACGCTCCCGGAAGCCGACCGGTTCGCCAACGTCTACACCATCCGCACCGTCGACGATGCGCGTGCCCTGCATGCCGAACTGTCCGTCGGACGCCGGGTAGTCGTCATTGGCGCCGGCTTCATCGGTGCCGAGTTTGCCTCGGCCGCAAGATCACACGGCGTTGCGGTGACACTCGTCGAAGCTCAGGAGGCGCCGTTGGCCGCCCAGTTGGGCGCGTCGGTCGGGATCACACTCGCCGAACTCCATTCCCATAACGGCGTGCAGATCCATACCGGCGTGCGTTGTGCCGGGTTCACCGGCGACGGACGGGTCACCGCGGTGAATCTGTCCGACGGACATTCACTCCCAGCCGATTTCGTGGTAGTCGGGATCGGAGCGAGTCCCGCCGTCGACTGGCTGAAGTCCTCCGGCATTGAGCTCGACAACGGGATTCGCTGTGACGCCACACTGAGGGCCAAGGGATGCCATGACATCTACGCGGCCGGCGACGTCGCGTATCGGGAGCATCCAACCTATGGCGAGCCGATGCGGATCGAGCACTGGACCAACGCCAATGATCACGCAGCCATCATCGCTGCCGATCTCCTCGGTGCCGCACCGCCGCGACCCACGCTGCCGTACGTATGGTCCGATCAGTACGGCAAGCGTATCCAGATCGTGGGGCGGCCGGCGGCCGGCGTGCCGACGATCCGCACAGGCACCGCAGTGACCGGCGATCTTGTGGTCGGTTACACCGATTCCCACGGCGTCGTGGTCGGCGCTCTCGTCGTTGACAATCCGCGCTTGCTGATGAAGTTACGCAGGGCGATCACAGCAGGTGCCGACCGAGCCGAAGTCGAGGCGGCAGTGCTCGCGACAGCCCCGGCCGGCGCGTGAATCAGGCTGTATATCAACACTATTACACCAAGGAGTTGTCATGGCAGACGTCATCGGTGTCGGACTGACCCACTATCCGTTGTTGGCGGGCAAGGACTCGCATATGGCGAGCCTGCTCACGAGCACTCTGAAGGACCCCGACATCCCCGCCGAACTCAAGGACCCCGCATCGTGGTCGGCGCAGGCACAAGCCGAGTGGGGCGACGACGCGGGTGTGAACGCCGCCGCCGAGCACCGGAAGCGGCTGATGGCCGACATTGACGTGTGCCGATCCGCGATCGACGAATTCGAACCCGACGTGTTGATCGTCTGGGGAGACGATCAGTACGAGAATTTCCGCGAGGAAGTGATCCCGTCATTCTGTATCCTCGCCTACGACGACACCGTCGTGCATCCCTTCGGCGTCCTCGACATGATCAAGGTCCCCAACTATTGGGATCTGCCTGGTGATACCTCCTTCGTGATGCGTGGTGACCCGGCGTTCGCCAAGCAGGCCGCCGGCGACGTCCTCAACTCCGGCGTCGACGTCGCCTACTCCTACCAGCCCAGGGAAGGCATCCACTTCCCCCACGCTTTCGGTAACACCCAACTGTTCCTCGACTTCGACAATGTGGGTTCCCGGTTCCCGTATCCGATGGTCCCGATGGCGGTGAATTGCTATGGCGAGCACGTCATCGCCCGCAAGGGCGGGATCGCCCGCTTCGCCGACATCGAGGCAGGCGAGAACCTCGATCCCCCCGGCCCGAGCCCGCGCCGATGTTTCGAATTCGGGGCGGCCGTTGGACGATTCGCCCAGCGCAGCGACAAACGGGTCGCACTCGTCGCATCCTCGAGCTGGTCGCACGCGTTTCTTTACGACAAGGGCTGGCACCTTCGGCCCGACACCGAGGCCGATCAAGCACTCTACGACGCCATGCTCGTCGGCGACTACGACACCTGGAACGCCCGGACCAGCCGGGAGGTGGTCGACTCAGGACAGCACGAGATGCTCAACTGGTATTGCCTGCTCGGTGCGATGGCGGCACTCGACATGTCGCTGACGTGGTCTGACTTCGTCACCACCGAGATCTTCAACTCCAACAAAGCGTTCGCCGTATTCGGCGGCTGACGCAACGGCGCCGGACTCAGAGTTCGCGGGGAAACCAGTGTTCGCGGCCGCTGGCCAGACCGTCCTCCAATTCGGCGACGATCTGACCGGCGGTCGAGCGCACCGCGCCCGAGACATTCACGGTGGGGGGCCGCTGGGCGCAGAAGCCCACCGAGATGGCGCCGACCGCGAATCCGTTCATCACGATCGGCGCTGCGACACAGGCCAGGCCGGGCTGGGCTTCCTCGCTCTCGCGCGCCACTCCTTCGGCGCGAACCTGGCGCAGTTGTCCGATCAACGCCTCCACCGACGCGATCGAGCGCGGTGTCATCCGGGGCAGTGGGGAGGGCAGGAAGTCGGCCAGGTCGTCGAGATTCTCGTACGCGAGCAGCGCCTTGCCGAGCGCGGTGCAGTTCGCGGGTAATCGAGACCCGATCGTGACGATCGATGCCGGCGAATCGCGTTGCGCCAGCTTCTCCAGGTACACCACGTCGAAATCGCGTAAAGCGCCCATCAGCACGGTCTGACCGGTCCATTGGTGGAGTTTCGTCAGGTGCGGCATGGCCAGATCGCGCATGTAGCCCGCAGGCGTGGACGCGCCGAGCTGCAGTAGCCCCATACCGATCTTGTACCCCGATCGGTGGTGCTCGACCGCTCCGAGATCGACCAAGCGTGACAGCAAACGATGAACCGTCGACTTCGGCAGACCCGACGCACGCGACAGTTCGCTGAGTGTCATCACCCGCTCCTGCGCGTTGAATGCGCGCAACAGATCGAACGCCTTGGTCAGGATCGACGGCGTCTCACCCGCGCCTTCGCGGGGCTCTGAGCCGGTGGTCGACATCGGTCACCTCATACACATCGTGTCTGGTCAGGGTTACTCCATATCGTGATCGGCGTCACGGGTTTGACGCTTCTCAGGGTTCCGGTCGCTGGAACCGCCGGTTCTCGTCGACGCATTCCGGGTTCTAACCTCGGAGCTCCAACCTCGGAAGCCACCACCAGGACCCGATGCCGCAGAGCGGAGCACACATGGATGCCACTGCAACGCCCCCCGACGCAACCGGTGTCGATGTCCACGCCCACTATTTCGGTACCGATCTCGGCGAGCGGCTGGCGGTGGCCCCGGACGACCGCTGGCCAAGACTGGTGACCGACGGTGACACGGGTCGGCTGATGTTGGGCGACAGGATTTTCCGCAGCGTCCGATCAGTGCTCTGGGATGTCGACGTACGTATCGCAGAACTCGATGCGTCCGGGGTCGGCCTGCAGGCGATCTCGCCCGTACCGGTGACCCTGGCCTACTGGGCTTCGGAACCCGACGCGGCGGCTTACGCCCGTGCATCCAACGACTCGATCGGCTCCGCCGTGGCTCGCTCCGCGGGCCGTCTCGTCGGGCTCGGCACCCTGCCACTGCCTCACATCGATGCCTCCATCGAGGAACTGGAGCGGCTGGTCGGAGAACTTGGCTTGTGCGGTGTCGAGATCGGAACACAGATCGCGGGAATGGACTTGGATTCACCCGTTCTCGAACCGGTATTCGCAGCCGCCGAGAGACTGGGGACGGCTGTGTTCGTCCATCCGACAGACGGTGGCGGCGGAGTCATTCGCCGAGGCGGTCAGCCCTACGACTTCGGCCTCGGCATGATCAGTGACACCGCGATCGCGGCGACAGCGCTGGTCTTCGGCGGAGTCCTCGAGCGTCATCCACAACTGAGAATCGCCCTCGCCCACGGTTGTGGAACGTTTGCCTGGGCGTATCCGCGACTCCGTCTGGGCGCGAGCATCTTCAACGGTATCGAACCCGACCGTGTCGATCGGATCATCTCGTCGATGTGGGTCGACTCACTGGTGTTCGATCCGCAGCACCTTTCGCTGCTGATCGATCGATTCGGCTCCGACCACGTCATGCTGGGCACCGACTACCCCTTCGTGCCCGGGCAGATCGAAGGCCATCGCGACTTCCTCGGCAGTGCAGTCGAAATCGGCGCCCTGAGCCCAGAGCAGGCCGACGGTATCCGGCGTACCAACGCAGCGGACTTCCTCACTGCGATGTCTCGGAAAGCCCTGGCCGGTGGGCACTTCGACGGCACACGATGACTCCACACGTCGTGATCGTCGGCGCACAACCGGTCGGCCTGTGCACGGCCCTCGGTCTCGCGCAGCAGGGCATCGGCGTCACCCTGGTGGCCCTCGAATCGGACGACTCGACATGCTTCCAATTCGTTCACAATTGGTCTGTTCTACCGGGTCTGGATGCGCTCGGGGTTTTGGCCGATGCGCGAGCCGTCGGGTCGTCGGAGACTCAGATCGGAATTCGCATCGGTGCGACCGGCGAGACAATCGTCCTCGATCTCGGAGTGCTCGGCTCCGAGGTTCCCTTCCCGTTCAACCTTCATCTGGAAGAGACCGCGTTGTCGGCCATCTTGCTCGATCATCTCCTACGGTTTCCGGCGGTCACCCGTGTGGACGCTGCGCGCGTCACCGCGGTGGCCCAGGACACCGCTGGGGTACGCATCGACATCGAGAGCCCCGGCGGCGCGACATCGATCGGTGGCGACTGGCTCGTTGCTGCTGACGGTACGAACAGCACCGTCCGGCGACTCCTCGGTATCGGATTCCCGGGCTTCACCTGGCGAGAGCGATCCGTCAGCGTGCTCGTCACCACGCATCAGAAGACCCCCGATCTACGACCGACCACGTTTGTGGTCAATCCCGAGCGGAGCGCGCTGCTCCAGAAGGCCGGCCCTCACCGATGGACCTGTGCGTTCACAGAATCGTTGGAGCTATCCGAATTGTCCCTCCAGAGCCGGGTGGCGACCGCCGCGAACGACTTCCTCGGCCCTGACCTCTCATCGCTGGACGGGTGGGTGACGGCGCGGATGCATCACCGCAGCGCCCAGACTTACCGTGCCGGACGTGTGCTCCTGACGGGAGCCGCAGCGCATGTCACCAATCGCATCGTCGGACATAGCTCGATCACGGGCTTTTTCGACGCCTATCGACTGGTGGAGGCACTCGGTGCGCACATCGAGGGCGTCGCCGACGACCGGGTCCTCGACACATGGGCGGCCAGCCGACGACGCATCTTCCTTGACGATGTGGCCCCGCTGAGTACCAGTAGAAAACAACTCTTGAGTCTCGATGCCGATCAACTGAACGCCGAACTCGACTCCTATCGCGACGCTGCGGCATCGCCGGACGTGCTGCGGGACATGCTGCTGGTCAATCGCGCACTCGCCGGCGACTCACCCCTAGCCCGGCAAGCGTGATTCCAGCGAGTGGAACCAGCGATGTGATCCCGTCGTCAAACTTCATAAGGTCATGAAGTCACCGGCAGGACAACATCTTCCGATCAACCCCTGTTACCCGTACCCGACGTGAGGGAGTCCGACATGACGTCGACCGTGAATCTCGAAGAAGGCCTGTTCATCAATGTGCAGGGAACGCGTACCCACTATCACGATGTCGGGGAGGGTGCACCCGTACTGCTGCTGCACGGCTCCGGTCCGGGCGTATCGGCGTGGGCGAACTGGCAACACGCGATTCCCTCCCTTGCCGAGAACTCGCGCGTACTCGCTCTCGACATCGTCGGTTTCGGACACACCGAGCGCCCCGACGACGTTCGCTACTCTCTGCGCACCTGGACCGACCATGTGTGGAACTTT
Source organism: Gordonia polyisoprenivorans NBRC 16320 = JCM 10675 (assembly GCF_000241325.1). Taxonomy (GTDB): domain Bacteria; phylum Actinomycetota; class Actinomycetes; order Mycobacteriales; family Mycobacteriaceae; genus Gordonia; species Gordonia polyisoprenivorans. Next base: position 107,806 of record NZ_BAEI01000094.1, read on the forward strand.
CTGGACGCCTTGGGAATCGACAAGGTGTCGATCATCGGCAACTCACTGGGCGGGCGTATCGCATGCCAGATGGCCGAGGACAACGACACTCGGCTCGATCGCATCGTTCTCATGGGTGCACCCGGGGTCGGGATGACCCTGACCGAGGGATTGAAGGCGCTGCGCGCGTACGAGCCGTCACCGGAGAACATGCGCAACCTGTTGATCAATTACTTCGCCGTCGACAGCTCGATCATCACCGACGACCTGGTACGCATCCGGTACGAAGCCAGCGCCGCACCGGGTGCACACGAGGCTTACCACCTGATGTTCTTCAGCCCCGACCACGCCGGCAGTGAACTGGCGATCACCGAGGAGCAGGTCCGTGCGATCACCGCACCGACGCTTCTGGTGCATGGCCGTGAGGACCGGGTGGTCCCGGTGGACGTGGCGTGGAACATGGTCCATCTCCTCCCGGACGGCGATCTCCATGTGTTCTCCCGTTGCGGCCACTGGACGCAGATCGAGCGGTCGGCCGAATTCAACTCCCTGGTCAAGGAGTTCCTCCGCATCACCGCGTAACGCGCACCGACAAACCCAGCTGGTGATGATGTGCATGCGCCGAATTCCTCTCGGCGCATGCACATCACGGACACGCGCGGCGCCGGCGCCGATCAGCCAATCGAGTCGCGCAGAACGAATTTTTGAATCTTGCCAGTTGCCGTCATCGGCAAAGCGTCGACAACCACAAGGCGCTCGGGCAGTTTCTGCACCGCGATCTTGCGCTCGTCACGTAGATACCGGCTGACCTCTTCGAGATCGATGGACACACCCTCCGCCGTCACGACGAACGCACACGCCCGCTCGCCGAGCCGTTCGTCGGGGTAGCCGACGAGGGCCGCCGCGGTGATGTTCGGATGCGCGATCAGATGGTCTTCGATCTCGCGGGCAGAGATATTGGTGCCGCCCCGGATGATCAGGTCTTTGATTCGTCCGGTGACCCGCAGATAGCCGTCGGAGTCCATCCGCCCGAGATCACCCGAGCGCTTCAGCCCGGACGAATCGATATCCCGGGCAGTGAGTTCGGGATTGTTCCAGTAACTCAACATCAGTCCGGGACCACCGTGGCAGATCTCTCCCTCGGCGCCGGCGGGCGCCGGACGACCGTCGGTGTCACGCAAGTCCAACCACACCCCGGGCGAGGCCTTTCCGTCGGACCCCACGATCTTCTCGATCGGATCCGTGGGGCTGCACGCTGTGATGATGAAGCCTTCGCTGCACCCGTAGAGCGGCAACAGCGATGTGGTCGGCATCTTCTGCTGCCACTCGCGTAGCAGCGACTCGGGGATCGGTGCGCCCGCACAGATCCACGTCCGCAACGAGGAAACGTCGATGTCGTGAGTTGCCAACGCGTCAAGCGCCATCCGCACGAATGGTGTCGCGGTCATACTCATCGTGCAGCCGAATCTCTCGATGCGACGCAATCCGTCGACCGGCTCCCATGCGGGCATCAGGTGGGCGGCGGCGCCGAGCACGATCGGACCGCACACTCCGGTCATCAGGCCCGTGGCATGCGTGATCGGCGACGGCTGGAACATGACCTCGCCAGGCGCCATCGCCATGATGTCGCGGCACAGGTTGTACAGGCTGAACGAGATCGTGTTGAACGTGTGCTGACAGCCTTTGGGCCGCGATTCGGTACCCGAGGTGTAGATGATCGCGTGGTTGTCATCTCCGGAGGGAACCGGCCCGAGTTCGTCGTCATCAGGCGTCGGACCGTCACCGATGAGGTCCTCCCAGCGTGTACCGGTGAACGAATCGTCGGCGCGCACGGCGACCACCGCGTCCAGCCCGGCGCAACGATCTGCGATGTCGGCGTGCATCGCGGCATAGTCGAATCCCCGGAAAGTGTGTGCCACGAACGCCATTCGCGCGTTCGAGTGATTGATGATGTACTCGACCTCGTCGTGGCGATAGATCGGCATCGTCGGCACGAGCACCGCGCCGATCCGCGTGATCCCGACATAGGCGATCGCGAACTCGACCCAGTTGGGTAGCTGCACCTGGATGCGGTCACCGGCCCGTATGCCACGCCGCCTCAGTTCGGCGCCCAGCCGGTAACCCTGGTGACGCAGTTGCGCCCACGTGACCTCGGCGTCCCCGTCCGAGAACGCGACGACGTCCGGCTGTGTGGACGCCCAGTGATCAACCCACTGAGCCAGGCTCTCGTCGCGCCAGTCACCACGTGACCGGAAGGTCGCGAGTTGGTCAGTGCTGTAACAATTCTCCGGCCGGATACCTGCCGGGTTCTCGGTGATGGCCATACTGGGCTCCTCGCATCATGCTGACAAATCTCCACCGGCGACCTGATTGCCGGCTCGGTACCGGGTTCCTGCTACTGCCGGGAGGTTAACCTCGGCCCCGCCCGGAAAGTCCGTCTTCACCACGAACCCCTCCAAAGTCCCCCGTGACCACCCGCTCGGGTGACCGGTGAACTCACGCGGCAGATATGCCGCCGTTGACGCTGATCGCCTGACCTGTGAGCTTCGCCGCCGCCGGAGTGATCAGAAAGCCGGCCAGTGCCCCGATGTCGTCAGCTGTGGCCACACCCAGGTGCGCTTGTTGCGCGGCCCGCGCGAACAATTTGCCACTGAAGCCGCCCTCGGTGATTCGCTCGGTGGAGGCGGTCCCGCTGACCAAGGACGGTGTGAGCACATTGGCCCGAATACCGTGCCTCTTCTCCTCGATTGCGAGCACCCGGGTGAACATCACCAGCGCGGCCTTGGCAGCGCCTATCACCGATTCGCCGGGGGTGGCAGTCTTCGCGGCGTCGGAGGCAACGTTGACGATGACTCCCCCTCGCTGTTCTCGCATGCCCGGCAAGGCGGCTGCCGCCATGAACATCGCCGGTAGCGCCAGATCATTGAGTATTGCCGGAATCGTCGATGCAGGTATGTCCTTGAACAGCTCGGGGCGTGTGTCGGCAGCTGTGGTGCACATCATGATATCCAAGCCGCCCAGCACTTCTCGTGCACGAGCCACGATGTCATCGGCGGCGTCTGCTGATCGCGCATCGCCCGGCAGGAAGTACGCCTCGACACCGCGTTCGGCAAGCTGCTCGCGTGCCTCCTCGCCGCGCCGCACCGTTCGTCCCACGACAGCGATCCGCCGCACGCCGACCTCCGCCATCGCGAATGCGCTGTGCAAGCCGATTCCGGCAGTGCCGCCCACAATCAGCGCGGCGCTGTCCTTGGTCTCCTTCACCACGATGTTCTCGCTCACAGCGACACCGTCCCTCTGCGGAACACATCGCCGGCGATGATCCGCTTCTGGATCTCGGCGGTGCCGTCCGCGATCAGGTAGGCGGTGACGTCTCGATAGCGTTGTTGGAGTGGAAATTCGGCAGCATATCCCAGGTTTCCGTGGATGCGCATGGCGGCTTCGATCGCGTTCTTGGCAACCTGCGGTGGCCACCACTTACCCATCGACGCCAGTGCGGTGTGGGGCTGCCCCGTGGCACGTAACCACAGCGCCCTGTAGCAAATCCACCGTGCCGCCTCGAGCATCGTCGTGTGTTCGGCGATGAGAAACGAGACACCCTGGTACTCGGTGAGCGGTTTGCCGAAGGTCTGGCGATCCTTGGCATACTGGACAGCCTCGTTCAGGCTTTGCTGTGCGGCGCCGAGACACAGCAGACCGAGGGCTGCACGGCTGAAGTCGAAGTGGTTCATCACCGTGTGGAATCCGCGGCCCTCCTCGCCCACGAGATGATCTTCGGGAATGAAGACGTCGTCGAAATGAATCGATCCCCAACCCAATGGGAGACAACCCATTCCGAGCATGTGGTGAGCCGAGACGCCCTCGCTGTCCATCGGAACCACAAAGCAGCTGATGCCCTGGGATCGGGTCGTTCCGGGAGTGCGCGCATAGACGAGAGTCGCGGTGGCATTCATCGCCCAACTGATCGCGGTCTTCTCGCCGGATAGTCGCCAGCCGCCGTCGACCTTGGTCGCGCTGGTGCGCAGCGCACTTGCATCGGAGCCCGAGCCGGGCTCGGTGAGCGCAATCGCGACGGTCTCCTCACCTCGGATCAACGGCGGCAGGTACCGCTCTTGCACTGCCCGATCGCAATGCAGGAACTGCGAACCGACCAAGCCGATCTGCACGGGTGCCGACGCGATGTTCACGTCGCCGGCCGCGAGCACTTCGGTAGCAAGACCCAGCAATACCGGATCCTCCTCGCCGGTGCCCCCGAACTCCTCGGGCAACCCGATGCCGAGGACACCGAGATCGCCGAGCTGTTTGAACGCTTCGAAGGGGAACTCCGTGGACGCGCTGCGGTCGCGATAGTGCGGCAACAGTTCGCGTGCAGCGAATGTCTTGAGTGTGTCCGCGAAAGCGGCGTGCTCACTGGAAAAGTCGAACGAGACCATCAGGCTGCTCTACATCCTCATCCGTGCGCCGAGTCGACGGCGCGATGTACTAGGTCGCCCTACTATAGGTCGACCTATCATTTAGGATCAAGGGTATGACCAAATGACTCGCCGACTCGAGCGCCCACAGTGCACCCACACGGAACAGCCGGCACACCGGCACCGATCGGGAGGTCGACGGCGTCAGTTGACAGAGTCGATCCACGAATCCGACTGCAGCTCTGCGGCGAAATCCCCGGCCGCCTGACGATAGTCGGCGAGGATGCGATTGAGTCGGCGCACGTCGGCCCGCTCGATGTGCGGACGAGCGAAGACATCGGCGTTGAGTTCGAGGGTGGCTTCGCGGGACACCTTGCGGCCCGCTGCGGTCACCTCCACCAGGGTCGCCCGGCGGTCGGTCGGGTGCGGCCGGCGCGCCACCAGTGCTGCGCCTTCGAGCCGGTCGACCACATTGGTCACACTCGTCGGATGCACCTGCAGCCGCGAACTGATCTTGGCCATGGGTAACGAGCCGTCACGGGTAAAAGTCAGCAACGCCAGCAGTTCGTAGCGCGCGAACGTGAGACGGTGCCGCTTCAACACCGCATCGACCTGCGCGAGCATGATCTGCTGCGCCCGCATGACCGACGTGAACGCTGCCATCGTGTCGGCCACCTCGGCCCAACCCTGGCGCCGCCATTGCCGATGCGCTTCGGCAATCGGGTCGTACGGAAGCGGATCGGATGCAGGCATGAGAACGAGTTTGACATACGCCGCGTACCCACATGTTGAACCACGTATCATTTGGTACGACCAAAAGCGAGCGACTCAGATCGCGGCGAACTCACGAGGATGGCTGCACATGTCCACCAACCACACCCCGACTCGCTCCTCCAGTCACTCCGGTGACGCGCTGGAGGGGGTGGTGGTCCTCGATCTCGGACAGGTGTACGCGGCGCCCTACTGCACCCATCTGCTTCGGTCATTGGGCGCGACGGTGATCAAGATCGAGCCCTTCGGTGGCGAGCCCATTCGTTGGCGTTCGACCGGTGAGTCCTCCGGGCCGGCATTCCTGATGCTCAATGCCGGCAAGTTGGGCGCACGGATCGATCTCAAGTCCGGGCGCGGACGCGAACTCTTCTGCGACCTCGTCCGACATGCCGATGTGGTGGTGGAGAACTTCGCTCCCGGCGTCATGGAACGGCTTCAGTTGGGGTTCGAGGTTCTCCATGACATCAATCCGGCGCTCGTTCTCGCGTCGGGACGAGCGTACGGCGAACATCCCGCGACCAGAGGCCTGCGCGGGATGGACGTCACGGTGCAGGCGATGTCGGGCATGGTGTCGGCCACCGGTTTTCCCGATGGCGCGCCGGTCAAGTCGGGCGGAGCGGTGGTCGACTTCGCCGCCGGGAGTCAGCTCACCTCGGCGGTGCTCGCGGCTCTGTTCCAGCGGGAACGAACAGGCATCGGCCAGCACGTCGAGGTGGCGATGCAGGATGCCATCTTGCCCACACTGACCTCCAACATCGCGGGTCTACTGGAGTCCGAGGGAGACTTTCCCGAACGCACCGGGAACCGCCACGGCGGACTCGCCGTGTGCCCCTACAACATCTATCCAGCCTCCGACGGCTGGATCGCGATCTTGTGTCTTCGTCCGAAACACTGGATCGACCTGTGCCGGTTGATGGCTCGCCCGGACCTGGCAGGCAATTCCGCGCTGGCCACACCCGCCGGGCGCGTGGACCGAATCGACGACGTCGACGCGGCGGTCACCGCGTGGACCGCGGCGAGGACCACAGACGAGGTATTTTCGTCATTGCAGCAGGCCGACGTTCCCGCTGCACCGGTGCGCTCGCTGCCCGAGGTGATCAACGATCCCGCCCTCCGGGACAGGGGAATGCTCGGCGAGATCGGTTCCGGCGACCGGAAATGCACGATCCTCGGTAGCCCGATATAGATGGGCACGCCGACTCCGGCGCCACGCGGTCCGGCACCGCTGGTCGGTGAGGACACCGACGAGGTGCTCCGGACATTCCTCCATCTGGCCGATGAGGAGATCGAAGCCCTCCATGCCGACAATGTGATCTGACCCGTTTTCTCGGGCAGGTGTATTCGTTCACCGGGGCATATGCGGCACGGTGGTGAGCGCATGGTTCTCCGACCGGCGCGGGCTTGCGCTCGGTGCGCTGATGGCCGGACTGGGTGCCTGCGGGGTTCTGATACCGTACCTGGCCAACTACCTATTGGACATGATCGGCTGGCGCGGAACGTTTCTCGTCATCGGAGCGCTGTGCGCGGTGATCCCCACGGCGGTGTACGCACCCGTCACCAAGATGCCGGTAGAGCACGAGCGTGAGCGCGCCGCCGCGGGTCGTACGGCAGGAGAATCGTTGCGGCGCATCGCCACATCGTCTCGTCAATTCTGGATGTTGAGCGCCGCGATCTTCCTGGTGTCGACGGCCACGTTCTGATTGATGTCACAGATGGTACCGATGCCCACGGACAAGGGCATCAATCCTACATTGGCCGTTGCACTGCTGTCCGTGCTGAGCCTGTCGTCCATCGTCGCCCGCCTGATCGTCGGTTACCTGCTTGACCGGGTCTTCGCATCATTCGTCGGCGCAACCATTTTCGCCGCGTCGCGTGTGCGACCGGGTTGACCGCACCCGCACTCGCGCCGATCAATACGCACAGAGCGTAGAAGACGCCCTGATTGGCCGGCAGCGCGGCCATCAGCATCAGTCCGATCCCGAAGCCGAGCGTCATGGGAATGGTGGGGATCCGACGGTGTCGCGGCTGATCTCCACGCTGGCTGCCGATGCGCCGGCGGCTTTGTCGGCGATCAACACCGCTCGCGCCGCAGCCCGCGCGCAGGCGTGGACCGCCGCCGGCACCGCAGCCCCTAACCATGACCGTGATGTGCGGCATCCGTTGATCATCGACCTCGACGCCACCTTGGTGACCGCACACTCCGACAAAGAGCACGCCACCCCAAACTGGAAGAAAGGGTTTGGTTTTCACCCGCTATGCGCGTTCGCCGACCACCAAGCCGCCGGCACAGGGGAACCCCTCGCAATCATGTTGCGGCCAGGTAATGCCGGGTCGAACACCGCCGCCGATCACATCAGC
>NZ_BAEI01000093.1 GCF_000241325.1 Gordonia polyisoprenivorans NBRC 16320 = JCM 10675
GCCTCAATGTCTGTTCGGTTGTGCACCCCAGCGCTCTGTCCCCCGTGGGTTCGATATTCGTCACTGTGACGTTTCGTGTTGTTGCACGTTGCTTGCTGGACAGGTCATTTGGCGTTTCCTGTCCGTGGCCCCAGGTGTGGTCGTCCGCTGGGATCGATGCGCGCCTCCCTCCGATCACAGCGAGAGACGCTCGGATACTCGACAAAATCAAAAGTAAAAAGAAATTCAACCCCGGACCACTAGGTACGTTCCGCGGACTTGGTATGTACCTGATGTACCCGAACTGAGGCATAGCCTTTTCAGTGAACGCGGTCCCGTTTGGCACGTTGAACTACCTAGCGCGAACCGGCGGAGTCGACATGCGCAATCAGTCTGGTTGGGAACCCCATCGTTTCGATCTCGCGCAGGTTCGCGCGTTCGGCCCCTCAAGAATTTCCTGTTCTGTTCAGTCCGCTGGCGACAGGGTCCACGATTTGCCGAGCCTGCCTGGCACTTGCTACAGGTACAGAAGTAACGTCTGTTACATTCACAGTCGTGACAGAAGTTCAGACGTCGGCTCGATGGCTGGTGCTGATGGTTCGGGTGCCGACCGAGCCGTCGCGGCATCGGGTGGCGGTGTGGCGTGAACTGCGTCGTGTGGGCGCGTTGCAGGTCGGCCAGGGCGTGTGGGTGGTGCCTGATGTTCCGGTGTTCGCCGACGGCGTCGCGCGGGTGATCGAGCTGGCGCGGCGAGGCGAGGGTGAGGTGCTGGTGCTCGATGCCACGGGCCATGCCGACACCGACACCGCACGGTTGCAGGCGCTGTTCACCGCCGAGCGTGATGAGGAGTGGGCGGAGTTCCTGGCCGATTGTGCCGGGTTCGATGCCGAGATCGACAAGGAGATCGCCAAAGCCAAGTTCACGATGGCCGAACTCGAGGAAGAGGAGCAGAGCCTGGAACGGCTGCGGCGCTGGCATCGCGACATCACGGCCCGCGACGTGTTTGGTGCACCCGTGGCCGCCGAGGCCGAGCAGCAGCTCAAACACTGCGCTGACCGGCTGGCCGACTACACCGAGCGGGTCTTTCAGGCCCTGCACCAGATGTAACCGACTGCCAACGAACCCGAGGGAGCCTCCATGAACTTGGATACACGAGTTTTCGACGACATCAACGACTTTGCCCGCGCTACCCCGTGGCTGCATCCGATCGTGTCCGGCTACGCCACATACGGTCTAGTGCTGTTCGCAATACTACTGCTGGCAGGATGGTGGACCGCGCGGCGCGACGGCGATCGTGTGCGGATGGTGGCGGCGGTGTGGGCGCCGCTGGGCGTGTTGATCGCGGTGGCGATCAACCAGCCGATCGCCGCCGCGGTCGACGAGACCCGTCCCTGTAACGCGTTGCACGACATCGTGGTTCTGCATTGCAATACCGATGCCGGGTTCCCCAGCGACCACGCGGTCATGGCCGGCGCGGTGACGGCGGGGCTGTGGCTGGTGCACCGGCGACTCGCGGTGATCGCCGCCGTGGCTGCGGTCGTGATGGCGTTCGCGCGGGTGTACATCGGCGCGCACTACCCCCAAGACGTGTTGGCGGGTCTCGTGCTCGGGGCCGCGGTCAGTCTGCTCGGGTTCTACCTCGCCCGGCCGCTTCTTTCGCGGCTGCTGGCCCTGCTCTGCGGTACTCCATTGAGCATTCTGTTCACCAGCACCGCCGCTGAGCCTGGCACCGCACGGCGAGAGTCGTGATGAGCGCTGTCCCCGATGCCCGCACCGGTGGCGGTCGGGCGCGGCTACTACCGCTGTATGCGGCGGGGTTCGTGACCGCGTTCGGCGCCCACAGCATCGCGGCCAGCCTCGCCGGATACACCGGGGAACAGCACGCGAGCCTGCTCACCCTGGGTGTGCTGTTGGCCGTTTACGACGGGGCGGAGGTGCTACTCAAACCCGTCTTCGGGACGCTGTCCGACCGCGTCGGCGCACGGCCGGTGCTGCTGGGCGGACTGGTGGCGTTCACGCTCGCGTCCACGGCATTCGTGGTGGTCGGCAATCCGGGCCTGGTCGGTGTCGCGCGGTTCGGCCAAGGTGCCGCCGCTGCCGCGTTCTCCCCGGCCGCCGGGGCGATGCTCGCCCGGCTGACCCCGGCGGGCGGACACGGGCGCGTGTTCGGCAGCTATGGCGCGTGGAAAGGGTTGGGATACACCCTCGGCCCGCTGCTGGGCGGTGTCCTCGTCGCCCTCGGCGGCTACCGACTGCTGTTCACCGCGCTCGCCGTGCTCGCCGCCTCGGTCGCACTGTGGGCGGCGTTGGTCGTGCCTGCTGTCGAGGTGCTGCCGAAGACCCGTCAGACCGTGGTGGATCTGGCACGCCGCCTGACCAGTGGTTGGTTCCTTCGCCCGACTGCGGCGTTGGCCGGAGCCACTGCCGCGCTCGCGGTTGGAGTCGGGTTCCTGCCTGCGATCGGTTCCCGCCACGGCCTGGGCCCGCTGGCCACTGGAGCTGTCGTGTCGCTGCTCGCCGCCACCGCAGCGGTCGTTCAACCACGCGTTGGCCGCGCCCGCGACGCCGGACGGCTGAAGGATCGATCCGGGATGGCAGCCGGGCTGCTGCTGGCCGCGATCGGGATCGAGGTCGCAGCAGCCGTGCCGGCAACAGTCGGCACGGTGTGCGCGGCCGTCATGATGGGGGCCGGTACGGGACTCATCACCCCCCTCGGATTCGCCCACTTGGCCGCGACGAGCCCACCCGAACGGCTCGGGCAGACCATGGGAGCCGCCGAACTCGGCCGCGAACTCGGCGACGCGGGCGGCCCGCTTCTCGTCGGCATCACCGCCACCGCCGCCACGCTCAACACCGGGCTGCTCACCCTCGGCGCGGTGCTCGCCGGCCTCGCGGCCGCGATAGCCCTGACCGCGCAGACAACCACCGTCGCGAACCCCGGCACCGGCGCTGCCTGACACCGCGAAAACCGCACCATCTGCCGCTGTGGGCTGCGGAGGCCTGCGCCACCACATCAGCATCGATGCAACGCCGACAGTTCATCTGGTCAACAGCGAGGCATAATACATTGCGGTTCAAGCGATTACCGCGCGGTGTGCAGGGTCGAACACCGTGCTTGGTCGGTTTGAGCTTCCAGGTGCGCTACCTGATCGACGGTCCCTTCCCCACTGGCGTCGTTCTCGTCGACACCGGGTGACCCTCTACGGATTCGGCTGAGCAAAGCCGTTGTGTGGAAAGAGTTCCCGGTGCGTCTGCATGACCGTCACTCGGGTCGATCGCTGGCATCGTGTGTGGTGGTGGGCAGCTTCATGGTAAACCGCGCGCCTGTGCCGGGACCGTCGCTGTGTGCGGTGAGGGTGCCGCCGTGGGCTTCGACGAGGGTGCGGGCGATGGTCAGTCCGATTCCGCTGCCGCCTTCCTGACGGCCGCGGGCGGTGTCTGCGCGGTAGAAGCGGTCGAACAGGTGCGCGAGATGCTCTGGGGGAACGCCTTCGCCGGTATCGGTGACGGTGATCGCGGTCCATCCATCTGGAGTATTGGTGGAGGCGACGGTGACGGTGCCCCCGGCGGGAGTGTGGCGCAGAGCGTTGTCGAGCAGGTTTCCGAGGACCTGTCCGATCCGGTCCGGGTCGACGGTGACGGGGGCTGTATCGGCGTCGTCACAGATCAGTGCGACGTGCGCGGCAGCGTAGCGATCGGAGTGGCTGCGGACTGCGGCGTCGACGAGGGCGCGGGTGTCGGTGTGCACGGGGTTGTTTGCAAGTCTGCCTTCTTGTGCTCGTGAGACGGCGGTGATGTCCTCGGCGAGCCGAGCGAGTCGGGCCGTGCTCGACCGCAGGATTGCGAAGGTCTGAGTGTCGGGCAGGCGCAGACCGTCCTCGAGGGCTTCGAGGTGGGCATCGAGAGTTGCCAGGGGTGTTCGCATCTCGTGGGCCAGGTCGGAGAGCATACGTCGGCGGGTGGTCTCCACCGAGTCCAGTCGGTCAGCGAGTTGGTTGAACGTTTCGGCGAGCTGGTCGAACTCTCGGCCGAGGCCGACACCGGTCAGTCTCGCCGTGTATTGGCCGCTGGCGATCTCGGACGCCGACGCGGCGACCTCGGTGATCGACCGTTGGACACGGCGCGTGAAGTACCAGCTCACCGCCAGTGCGATCAACACCGAAACCATCAGCGCGATGGCCAGAGAGAGGATCATCGCTGAGGTGAACGCCCGCTCGACGTGGGCTGTCTCGGTCTGGGCGTGCGCGATGCCGGCCTGCTGCAGGTGCTTGTGGAACAATCTCGGTGCCACCGCGGCCGCGACCAGCCAGGCGCTCACCGCACCCCCCACGACAACGATTGCCTGCGACACCAGCAGGCGGGTACCGAACCCGGACCCACGGCGCACGCGTGTGGGTGCGGGTGCGGGAGGCGTCGTGGTCACTGCCCCGTCCCCATCCGATATCCGACACCGCGCACGGTGCGCACGAAGATTCCGCGAGTGGCGTCGTCGCCGAGTTTGCGCCGCAAATGCCCGATGTGCACGTCGACCAGGTGTTCGTCGCCGATCCAGCTCGGCCCCCACACCGCGGCTATCAACTGGGCCCTGCTGAACACCACATTCGGATGCTCGGACAACGTGGCAAGGACGTCGAATTCGGTGCGGGTCAACGCAATCAAGGTTTCGTCGATCCGCACCTCGCGGCCCGCCGGGTCGATCGTCAGGGGCCCGAACACGCGGCGCTTCGGCGCTACGGCCGACGCAGCGAGGTCACTCGAGGTTCGAGGCCGACGCAGCATGGCCTGGATGCGGGCGACGAGTTCTCGCGGACTGAACGGTTTGGTCATGTAATCGTCGGCGCCGACCGACAACCCGACCAGGGTGTCGACCTCCTCGGCGCGGGCGGTGAGCATGATGACATAGGCATCGGAGAAGGTGCGTAGCCGTCGACACACCTCGATCCCATCCAGCCGAGGCAGACCCAGATCCAGCACGACCACGTCGGGATCGACCTGCCGTGCGCGCTCGACGGCGTCGAGGCCGTCGTGCACGATCGTGACGTCGAACCCGCTGCGCTCGAGATAACTGCCCATCAACGCCGCGAGAGGCACCTCGTCTTCGACCACCATCGCCCGCAACCCCGTTGGCGCGGTCGCCGCGATGGGGGGCGGGGCTGGACGAGGCTGATCGGAGTCGGACGCCATGTCCCCATCGTGGCGAGAGTCGCGGCTGACGGCATGTTCTTCAGCGAACCTTCATCAAAACCCTGTCCTCGGCGTCGGGTCCGGCGACCAGACTCGGACACGATCGTCGAGGAGAGGAGCCGGCGCGATGGTGGGATCGGGCTTGATGGCGGGGGGTGGCTGGCTGGTGATGGTACTGGCCGTCGCCGCTTTCTGGGTGCTGGTGGTGGTCGGAATCAGGGCGTTGTTTCGACCGGGGCGCCGCCGCGACGATGTTCCCGCGGACAGCGCCGATGACCCGCTGTGGATTCTCGACGACCGCTTCGCCCGGGGAGAGATCGACGCCGACGAGTACTGGGCACGCTATCGGGTTCTTCGCCCGCCGCATTGACCGCGATCCCGAAGGCAGCGCCATTCGGCGCCGAGGAAGAAGGGAAACGGAGATGGCCAACACCACCGTGGTCGAGGTCGGTGGACTGCACTGGGCGACATCGACGGCCACCATCGAATCGGTGCTGGGCCGCCGTCCGGGGGTGGTCTCGGTGACGGCGAACGCGATGAATCAGACCGCCACGGTGACCTACGACCCCGACCGCACCTCGGTATCACAACTGTCGGAGTGGGTGCGTGAGTGCGGCTACCATTGCGCCGGCCGCTCGGTTCCTGAGCATGTGTGCGACCCGATGGGCGAACCGAGTCCGGGCACTGCTCTGTCGACGGCACACGGCGAAGGCCAGCGGACCGGACACCCCGAGCACTCCCTCGACGCCGGACCCGAGGTGCACGGCGAGCGCGCCCCGCAGGAGATGATGGGCCACGGTGGGCATGCCGGCATGTCGATGGATGCGATGGTCCGTGACATGCGCAACCGTTTCCTGGTCGCGCTGGTGCTGTCGATCCCGATCATGCTGTGGTCGCCGATGGGGCGGGACATGCTGGGGTTCACGGTGTCCGCACCGTTCGGGCTCCGTGATGACGTGTTCACCCTGGTGCTCAGTCTTCCAGTGATCTTCTACTCGTCGTGGATCTTTTTCGACGGCGCCTATCGGGCGCTGAAGGCCCGAACCCTGGACATGATGGTGCTCGTGGCCGTGGCGATCGGCACCGGTTGGCTCTACAGCGTCGGGGTGACCCTGACCGGCGGTGGCGACGTGTTCTACGAAGCCGCGTCGATGCTGGCGACGTTCGTGCTTCTCGGACACTGGTTCGAGATGCGTGCCCGCGGTGGGGCCAACGACGCCATCCGCACACTGCTCGAGCTCGCACCGCCCAAGGCGGTGGTGCTGCGCGACGGCGAACTCGTGGAGGTACCCACCGCCGAGGTCGTGGTCGGGGATCTGCTGATGATCCGGCCGGGCGCCAAGGTTCCGGTTGACGGGATCGTCGAGGACGGCAACTCCGAGGTCGACGAATCGATGGTCACCGGGGAGAGCCTGCCGGTGGCCAAGGCCGAGGGGTCGGAGGTGATCGGAGCATCGATCAACACCACCGGCACGCTGCGGGTGCGCGCAACCCGGGTGGGTTCCGACACCGCGTTGGCCCAGATCGTCGCGCTCGTACAGGAAGCCCAGAACTCCAAGGCTCCCGGCCAGCGTCTTGCCGACAGGGCGGCGTTCTGGCTGGTGCTCGTCGCGCTGATCGGCGGATTGGGCACCTTCGTCGTGTGGTGGGCGGTCGACGGCGACGTTCAGGTGGCGCTGCTGTTCGCGATCACCGTCGTCGTCATCACCTGCCCGGACGCGCTCGGCCTGGCCACCCCGACCGCGATCATGGTCGGCACCGGGTTGGGCGCGAAACGGGGGGTTCTGTTCAAGAACGCCGGCGCACTCGAGACCTCCGCCCACGTCGACACGGTGGTGATGGACAAGACCGGCACCCTGACCAAGGGTGAACCGGAAGTGACCGACGTGGTTGTCGACGGGATCGGAGAGGACGAGTTGCTGACCCTCGTAGCGGCGGTCGAACGTGAATCCGAACATCCCCTCGCCGCCGCGATCGTTCGCTACGCGGCCCTCCGCGACGTTGCCACGGTTCGGCTGGAGCACTTCCGCACCATCCCGGGGCAGGGTGCGATCGCGGAGGTAAGCGGGCGCCACATCGCCGTCGGCAATCGGACGCTGATGACCACCGAGGGAGTCGATGTCGGCGCGTTGATGACTCGGCGCGCCGAGTTGGCCTCGAGTGGGCGCACCGCGGTCCTGGTCGCCGTCGACGGCCGCGGCGTCGGGGTCATCGCCCTCGCCGACGCGGCGCGCGAGACCTCCGCCGAGGCGGTGCGCACGCTCCACGAACTCGGTGTGGAGGTGGTCATGCTCTCCGGAGACAACGAGGCGACCGCCCGACGTATCGCCGGGCAGTTGGGCATCGACACGGTCATCGCCGAGGTGCTGCCCGGTGACAAGGCGGACAAGATCGCCGGTCTGCAGCGTCTCGGGAAGAAGGTCGCGATGGTCGGTGACGGCGTCAACGACGCCCCGGCGCTCGCGCAAGCGGATCTGGGCATCGCCATCGGCGCCGGCACCGACGTCGCGATCGAAACCGCCGACCTGGTGCTGATGCGTTCGGATCCTCTCGACGTCCCGCTCGCGTTGCGCATCGGCCGGGGCACACTGCGCAAGATGCGGCAGAATCTCGGGTGGGCCGTCGGCTACAACACCATCGCGTTGCCGATCGCCGCCGGCGTGTTCGAACCTGTCGTCGGGCTGGTGCTGCGCCCCGAAATCGCCGCGTTGTCGATGTCCGGATCGAGTCTGATCGTCGCGGTGAACGCCCTGATGCTCAAGCGACTGCATCTGCCGTCCCCGCCTGAAGCGCAACCGGTGACTCGTCGGGCCCCGGAGCCGATTCCCACCCGATCCTGAGATCGTGCGCTCCCCCACCTGGCTCTCCCGACGAGATTCCGTCTTCTCGCCGCCGGACGACTTCTTCATCGGATCTTCATGGGACAACCCGGTCAACGCATATGAGCGCTGAGCACCATGTGGAGTGAACAGACGTGGCGCAGCGGAGGGTCGCCGCCGCAGTGGTGGTGAGCGACGGGAAATGTCGGTGACGTCATCGTCGCTGCCACTGAGAGTTTCACTCAGATCTGATATGTACCCTAGGGGGGTACCGTATCTACATGCCGATAGTCTCGGCGGAAAGGACGTGAAGGTGAACAAGACTTCCCGCAGGGATGTTCTGGTGGGTGGGCTCGGACTGATGGGGGCGGGAGTTCTCGCGTCGTGTGGCATCAGGTCGGGGGGCTCCGCGACGTCATCGGCCGTATCCGGGTCGTTTGGGGCGCCGCGCCCGATGAACGCGGCAGCCGGGCAGCGGGTGGTCGACGCGTCCTTGACCGCGACCGAGACGACCGTTGATCTCGGCTCGGGGGTGACCGCGCGGACCTGGGCCTACGGCGGTGTCGTGCCGGGTAAGGTCGTTCGCGCGAATGCGGGTGACTTCATCCGCGCGAAGGTGACCAACCGGTTGCCGGCCGACACCACGATCCATTGGCATGGGGTGCAGTTGCGCAATCCTGCCGACGGGGTTCCGGGTGTTACCCAGGACCCGATCGCCTCCGGTGACACGTTCGTCTATGAGTTCACCGCGCCCAATGCCGGCACCCATTTCTTCCACCCGCACGTCGGCGTGCAGATCGACCGAGGCCTGTATGCGCCTCTGATCATCGACGACCCGGGCGAACGCGGCGACTACGACGACGAGTGGATCGTCGTGCTCGATGACTGGACCGACGGCGTCGGGCAAAACCCCGACGACATCCTCGCCGGCTACCAAGCGCAGAACGGAACGCTCTCCGGCATGGGCGGGATGGGTGGTGGCTCCATGCCCGGGATGGGTGGTTCGTCGAGTTCGCCGCTTGGCGACGCGGGCGACGTCGACTACCCGTACTACCTGATCAACGGTCGCGTCCCCACCGCACCGACGTCGTTCTCGTCGAAACCGGGTCGCCGCATCCGGATTCGGTTGATCAACGCCGGCGCGGACACGATCTTCAAGGTCGCCTTGGGCGGTCATCAGATGACGGTGACCCACTCCGACGGCTACCCCGTGGTGCCGCGCACGACCCGCTCGCTCTACATCGCGATGGGCGAACGGTACGACGTCATCGTCACCGCCGGCGACGGCGTGTTCCCGCTCGTCGCCGACGCCGAGGGAAAAAGCGGCCAGGCCCTCGCTCTGCTACGCACCGCCGCCGGCACAGCGCCATCGGCCATGGTGCACCCCACCGAACTCGACTCGGCGGCACTGCTGGGGGCGAGTGATCTCACCGCGGCCGACTCGGCCCAGCTGCCCGCAAAGAATCCCGACGGCACACTCATCGTTCAGCTGGACGGACAGATGACGCCGTATGCCTGGGGTATCAACGGTAAGAAGTATGGCGCGGACACCCCGATGACCGTTCACGCCGACCAGCGGGTGCGGATGCGCATGACCAACATGACAGCGATGGTGCATCCGATGCACATCCACGGGCACAGCTGGGCGCTGCCGGCCAGTGGCGGGCTACGTAAGGACACCGTGCTGATCCGGCCGATGGAGACGATCGTGGCCGACTTCCAGGCCGACAACCCCGGCGACTGGGCCTTCCACTGCCACAACATCTATCACGCCGAGGTGGGGATGATGACCACCGTCAGATACACGTGAGCACCGACACGGTCATCACCCGCCGAGCGGACGCGGGTCACCCAGCAGGAGGAGTCGTCGACGGTGACGCGTTGGTGACGTCGAGTTCGGCGTACATTCCCGCGCCGTAGTGGCCGGCGATGTTGCAGACCAACTCATAACGTCCGGCGGGCAGGTTGATCGTGGTCCAGCCGGTCTCGCCGGCTGTGATGCCGTCCCCTTGCCCAGCGCCACACGACCGGGAGGCCTCCCCCAGACTGCCGGCCTCATCGACCTTGCCGTCCGACCCGATGGTGCGCTGACCGGGCTGCTGCCCGTCGGCGAGCGGGAGCACCACCAGCTCGTGGGTCAGCCAGCCGGAGTTGAGCACTCGGAACAACACCTCACCCGCAGGAACGGAAGTCGGATTGACCGCGACATGCATCATCCCCGGACGGCCCATGATGCCCATGTTCGGCCACTGGAACTGACCCTGCACCGGCCCGTACCCGCCGTTCCCGCCCCGGCCCATCATGCCGCCCATGTCGGCGAGGGTGACGTCGACCACAGTGCCGGGCAAGCCCGGCACGCTACACGACGACGATGACGTGCCCGGGTACCCGCCCATCATGCCCTGGCCCAAGCCGGCGCCATACGCTCCGCTCGGATATGGACCGGTGAAGGCCGGCGACGTGGTGGTGTTGTCCGGTCGGACAGCGTAGATGACTGCCGTGGTTCCGATTCCGAGCACCAGCGATGCGATCACGATGCCGAAGATGGTCCACAGC
The DNA here is from genome assembly GCF_000241325.1 of Gordonia polyisoprenivorans NBRC 16320 = JCM 10675. Taxonomy (GTDB): domain Bacteria; phylum Actinomycetota; class Actinomycetes; order Mycobacteriales; family Mycobacteriaceae; genus Gordonia; species Gordonia polyisoprenivorans. The sequence continues at coordinate 10,539 of NZ_BAEI01000093.1, forward strand.
CGACGACGTGAGCCCATCGCGGTCAGCGGTGTTCTCGCAGCGCTGTCATGCGCTTGCGGTATTCGTCTTCATCGATCTCGCCGCGCGCGAACCGTTCGCCGAGCACGTCTTCGGCCCTCGACGGTCCAGGGCCGGGCTGGCCGGGTCCGGGCACTCCGCCGGAGTGGTGGCGCGGCCCCGAGAAATAGCGGATCGCCAGCACGACGGCCGTGATCACGGCCGCCCAGAAGAGCACCATCATGCTCGCCATCAGGATCCAGCCGCCCCAGCCCCAGCTATTGCCCCACATGTAGCCGTTGTCGTACATCGTCACCGCAACCCTTCTCGCGCTTGCCTGCACAACCTGATGCTCATGATTCCAGCTTGCTCTCGGCGGGGCAGCACTGTCGAGGGACGTTGGTCCGCACGTCACACCCAGAGTGACCGATACGCAACGCCTGTCCGATCTGCCAAGGGGGCTCTCACTCGCATGCCGCGACTTTGGTGGGTGCCACTTCCGTAAGATCTACCACATGCTGCTCGTGGGAACTCGAGACAAAGTGATACGAGTGCTTACCAGTCAAGGGTGACGACTATCGTCACCTCCGGCGCACCATCACTACAAGAACGAACTCGCGCTCGAAGCACTGTGACGTCAACCCGGATTCGAAGTGAAAGAGCTTGTGTCGTAATCTCTTCACCCGTGTCTCTTCTCGCTGCTGGTGCTCTCATGACCGACGTCGCTGTGTCCCGATGTGTGTGGTGCTCGTCCCTTGAAGACGTTGCGGTTTATCGCCATGAACCACGGTGCGGGCGCTGCCGCGCCGCGGAACAAACTGTTGCCGAGGCCCGTCACTTCATCCGCTTATACGGTCTGCGTCCTCTGGGTGCGTCCCTGGAGTCCGAGGATGACGAAGAGCGGGAGCATCGGGTCGCTTTCCGCGAGGCGTCCGCAGAGCTGAGGCGGATCCGGACAGAGACCCCGAAGACGCGTAAACCTTCCGCGGTGCGGCGAGCCGGCGGCACCACGTCCGCGCCAGTCGTCGCGAAAGTGAATGGTAAGTCAACCGGCGCGGCGCGGAAGGTCGGTTCCGGGGCCGACTCGACCGGCATTTCCCGGCCTGGCGCCACTGAACTCATGAGTCGGGCCGAGAGCCTCTTGGCGCAGCTCGCCGAGATCGAGGGCCGACTCGAGGTCGCGCTGGAGGACACCGGTCTGAGCGGTAAGGCCAAGGCATCTGACCTGACAGCGAAGCGGGATTCTGTGCTGCGTATGCTCGGCGCGTTGGAGAAGGCCAAGCGCGCGATGTAGGACACCCCGCCAGTGGTGCCACCCAGGCGTCGGGTTACGGACCGTCCGGCGATTCGAGACCGGCTACCTCGCCCGGTTGGGAGAGCCGACCATCGACACCGCTGTCTGGTTCGTCGAGTGGTGTCGCAGCAACCTCGACCAAGCGCAGGTGCTGCGCGCCGGGATGCGAACCTTTGGACCCGATGACTGGTCAGCCGACGACCGGGCTGCCGCCGACCAGACAGCGATACTGCACACAGTCCTCAATGCGCTCAAGGTACTGGCTCAACAGGCGGCCGCTAGTGAAGATCAAGTGGTCTTCGCCATTCTGGAGCTTCCTGTCGCTGTCGTGAGGCGGCGTCTCGAAGACGGTAGGCCGCCTGGGGTTCGCGAGGCCGAGCTGATCCGCAGCCTTGCACCCTCATCCTCACACAGCGGCGACGGTAATCCCCACCGCCAGACTCACTTCCAAACAACATCCCGATCGCCCATGCCCGCCCGCTCTTCCATGACGGGTTCGTCGCGGCACGAGTCAACGAACAAGACCAAGGACCACCAGCGCAATGCGCCGGTGGCCATAGCAGCTATTCTCCTCACCATCAGTCGTCTCAATGCACGTGAACTGGGACGAGTCTAAACGAGCGGAAAACGCTTTCCCGACAACGTAATACGCTTATTGATCGTGCTTCGCGGCGTCTATTTCAACGCGTGCGGCAAGGGTAGAGTGTCCGGCCCCGGCGAGGTCGGATAGGGCGTCCGCCCGGCCGCTGATTGCCATCATGATCGCCTCGGCGGGTCCACGGACTTCTTGTCCTTGTCCGTGGGCCCAGTCGAGGTCGGTGGCCACGAGCCGGAGTCCCTTGATCCGCTTGTGGGCGCCGAGCCGCGGATTGGACGGGACTGCGGCGATCACCGTCGCAAGGCGTTCGCTGGGGATAGTGCGCGGTTGGTCGAGGGCGCGGCGAATGTCCTGGTGATGGATGGTCCCGTCGACGAGACCGATCATGCCGCCCAGTCCGGCGGTCAGGCCCGCTGGCGTGAGGCGCTGTTCGAACGTCTCAAGCAGTTCGGTCGCCGACAGATGGCGGTACTCCTCAACTCCTGCCTCGTTAGCCCAGATGAGACGGCCCTTGACGAGCCTCTTGGTCATGCCGACGATCCCGAGGTCGTCGTAGCTGATCATGTGCGCGGCTACGTCTTTGACCGACCAGCCGCGGCACAGGCTCGGGGCGTTCCACTGCTCTGGTGTCAACGTGCGCAGGAAGTCGAGTAGGTCGCTGCGTTCGTCGCGCGCCATGAGGACCGCAGGCTTAGGCATGGTTCATGCGTCGTCTCGGAGCGACACCGTGATGTCGCGGTAACGCTGGAGGTAGAGCGGCCAGCCTGCGTCGTCGTCCACTCCGTCGCGGACCGCTTCCCAGCCGGGGCCGTGGCGGTCGAGGTGGCGGTGTTCGAGTTCCACGCGGGTGAAGGACTCCCCCTCGGGCAAGAAACGGATCTCGACCTCGCTGGTGCGGGTCGGGTCAGACTCGATCTGCCACGTAGGGCTGATATCCCAGGTGAATACGAGCCGCCAGGGGCGGTCGAAGACGACCACGCGGGCCCACCGGCATTCCGATCCGTCCTCGCCGCGGTCGATGATCGCGCCGCCCTCCCAGGGTTCGAGCACCGTCTCGACAATCGGCGACGACAGGAGATTGTGCTCGGGCGGCTTGAAGTCGCCGAGCCGCTCGGTGAACGCCGAGAACGCGGCGGGCGGAGTGACAGGCACCACGATCGAGCGACGGACTGTCGGGTCGAGCTGAGTCACCGGCGGCCTCCGATAGTCGGGTCGACGCCCGCCTGGGTGTCGAGAGATGCTGCAAACCCGGTCAATGCGCGTCCCCAGAAGGTATCAAGCTGGTCCTTCAACGCGATCAATGCAGTTTCGTCGACCGAGTAGATGCGGCGAGTGCCCCGCTCCTCGTCGACCACTACCCCGGCCTCTTTGAGGACCTTCAGATGCTGGGACACTGCGGGTCGGCTGATGGGCAGTTGCTCAGCCAACTCCCCCACGGCCAAGGGCGTGCGAGCCAGCAACGCCAGGATGTCTCGCCGTGAAGCATCACTGAGCAGGCCCCAGGCAACAGCACCCTGTTCGTAAGTTGTCACGAACGGTAAGTATCGACTTACGTCGGGGCCGTGTCAACAGATTTGGGCAAGTTCCCGCCCTGAAGCCCCGTTTGAACTGTGAATACTATTCGTCTCAACGCAGGTCGCAGCACTAGTAGTCGGCACTTGACCACGGCACGCGGTCGACTGGTTGGCTCTCTATTCTCTCGTCGAAAAAATGGAGGGCGGAATGCCGCGGATCGTCGACGATCAGGTGACTGCCCGCATTGCTGCGAATCTACTGTGCGTACTACCTTCGTCGTACGCTACGCTGCCGACTGGTTCGCATTCGTTCGTATCTTTCGGACCATCTCGGATTCCGTTCGCTTATAGACAACTGAGGTTGGGAGATGATCGCCCCCGATGCACGGCCATGCGACAAGTATCTGTTCGCTGGCAATAGAAAGGGTGCGCATCCGGCGGTCCAGGAGGAATTCAAACAGGGCGAAAGGATCGGCGGGATGTTGAACGCGTATCAAGTGATATCCAACGAAGCCTTCCGGACGTGATATGAGCGGGGAGCACGCACCAACCGGGACATGGGTCGGGTCGTTCCCCGTTTATGCCGACGGCGGCGTCTTCCTTCGTGGGGATTTCGACTTCGACGAGATGCTCGAACCACAGCCGACCACCTCTTTCGACTACAAGATCCTGACGATCGGAGTCGAAACGGCGTGGGTCGCGCTCCGCCGCGACGTAGCGCACCTCGGCCTACGCATCGAGCTTCTCACCGGAGCGCCACCTCCCATCCAGCCGAAACATCCGCTCGTTGCCGTCCACCCCCTGGCCCCAGATGAGACAACTCGCGTGTACACGGCCGAGGCGGTACTCACGTTCACCACGCCACCCCGGTTGTGGCGCGGCGGGGTGAGCGAGGCCGGGCCCGGAGACCACCCCGTGTTCGGAACTCTTGACATCCCACCTGGCACATACCATTTCCGGGCCTCCCTGTGGCATCAGAACTGGGTTCTCGATGAGGACCAGGACAATGGCCCACCCGATCTGTATTCGGTCCAGCTCGCCCTTCAGCTGTGGTCATGAGCACCACACCACGAGTACCGGCTCGTGCCTCGTGGCGCTCGCCAACATGCCACTGCTCAGCGACGACGAGATGGACTTTCGGCGCGCAAAACGGCCAGTTCCTGCGGCGGCAGGAGCAGTCCTTTCCTATTCACTCAGCCTCCTTGAGGCACGTAAGATGTGGCTGGAAACCGCCAGCCGCACAGGTGCAGAACCAATGTCAAAGACAGATTTCAAAAAGGAGCTGGCCTCCTACCGCGCGAGCTCCAAGGCGTTCGAGATCGTGGAGGTTCCACCACTGCAGTACCTCATGGTCGACGGCCACGGCAACCCCAACACCGCCCAGGAATACACCGACGCCGTCGCCGCACTGTATTCCGTCGCCTACAAACTCAAGTTCGCGAGCAAGAAAGAGCTCGGCAAGTATTACGTCGTCATGCCCCTCGAATCGCTCTGGTCGGCCGAGGACATGGACACCTTCACCGACAGTCGCGACAAATCCCAATGGGACTGGACTGCCATGATCATGGTGCCCGACTGGATCACCCCCGAGATGTTCGACGCTGCGATAGCCAAGGCCGCCAACAAGAACCCGCCAGCGAGCCTCGACCGGGTGCGATTGGAGACGCTCCACGAGGGACTCTCCGTTCAGCGGCTCCACATCGGCTCCTACGACGACGAGGCCGGCACGCTGGCTGAGCTGCACCGCACCTTCATCCCGAGTGCGGGGCTGAAGCCAACCGGCAAACACCACGAGATCTACTTCAACGACTTCCGCAAGGTCGAGCCCGCGAAGCTGCGCACCATCCTCAGGCAGCCCGTCGAACGAGTGTGAAGCGGAGCCTTCTGCCCCGGCGCGCTTGGCCTACTGAAGATCCGAGAGTCGCGCCTGGGAAAACTCTCGGCTACTCCCTTGCGGCGGTGCTCTGGGTCGCGTAATGGACTGCTGCGCAACCATTTACCTATGAACATGAAGGTGAACGTGCCATAACCTCACGTCCAGCGAGGCTACGCAGTCAGAACGGGACCACAGTTCGCGCCCATTCGACGATGCGAGGATCGTCGAGAGCCGTGGCGACGAGGTCACCGTCGAGCGATTTCCCGGCCTGGGACGGAATGGTGATCAGGTAGGCGCCTGCACTGCGCGCGGCGGCGACACCCGTGGACGAGTCCTCCAGCGCGACACCGGATTGTGGCGACGCAGACAGCAGCTCGAATGCACGCAGGTACAGTTCTGGGTTCGGTTTGGGGGGTTGAGCCAGCGTCGGCCATTCACCAGGCACTCCACCCGCGGTCAGCGGAGCGCGGCCAGCCCCATCCCGATTGCGCCGAGCAACGACAACCACAGGCGTAGCACGTTCCACGTTCCCCACGTGCGGGTGAACGTGGCCCATTCCACCGAGCCGGCGGCCAATCGCTGATTGAGGGGTACGTTGATCGCGACCGTTGTCACGCAAGCGGCGATCGCGCACACTGCACCGAATACCGCGGCGAGCCCACGAGCGTCCCGCGGGCCGGCGACGACGATCCAGACCGCCGTGGCCACCGCGAGCAGCGGGGCGAGAAAGAAGAGCGCGAGAAACGGTGGACGCTCGACAGCCGAGTTCATCCTGCGCATTGCGTCCGCGCCGTCGACTCCGCCCTGAGCGGTGATCACTGTGGCGTAAGCAAAGTAGAAACCTGCCAGAGTCGCGCTGAGGATCGAGGCTGATCCGATCACTGTCTTCATAATCATGGGACCAAGCATCGGTCGAACGTCTGGCGTTCTCCATGCCGAGACGTTCAGCATTCATACGTAAACGTCTAATCTGAGGTCGTGGACCCGTTGTGTCGAATGCTGTCGAGCCTGCGGGCACAAGGCCTGTTTGCGCTGCGACTGTCGATGACCGCGCCATGGTCGGTCGACATCGATGACGGCGCCCCGCTCACGGTGATCGCAGTGGATCGCGGAGCGGTATGGCTCGCGGGTCCAGGACGGCTGGTGCGTCTGGTGGCTGGCCAGGTGGCGTTGGTCGCACACGGACCGCGCTACGTTGTCGCCGACGCACCGCAACGCCCTCCGACGGTGCGCATCATCGAAGGCGGAGTGTGTGTTCCGCTCTCCGAGACGATGCGGTCCACTGCGCACCGAGGTCTGCTCACATGGGGAAATGACGACGACGGAGCCGATCAGTTGCTGGTGGGCACCTACGCCCGCGCATCACAAGTCGGCCACCACCTGACCGAGCAGTTGCGGGACATCACGGTCCCACCACCCGGGAGCGTCGACGAAACACTACTTGCCCTGCTTCGTAGCGAACTCGCCGATCCGAAACCCGGGCACAGCCTTGTCATCGATCGTCTCCTCGACGTCGTCGTTGCCTCGGTGATCCGCGCTGCCGCGCCACTGGCCGGGCCGGGATGGCTGTCCGGCACTGTCGACCCGACCGTCGCCGGCGCACTGGACCTGATGCACGAATCACCCGAGAAGCCTTGGACTGTAGCGTCATTGGCCGCCGCAATGCACGTTTCCAGGTCCGGGCTGGCCGCCAAATTCCGTGATGGTGTTGGCGAAACACCGGCGCGATACCTCACGCGCTGGCGAATGACGCTGGCGGCCGACGCCCTCATCGCCACGGACGACGGGCTCGAAACGATCGCTCGCCGAGTCGGATACGGGTCGGCGTACTCGTTCAGTAACGCATTCAAATCGATACATGGCCAGAGCCCAGCGCACTACCGCCACGCCCACCGGTGATGGGGGGACCCATCATCGTGGTCCACGATGACGAGCGGGGTTCCGGCGAAATCCGGGGCCGTGGCACCGAGGTGGGCTGACGCTGTGAGCGTATGCCTGCTCCGGTGTGTGTACCTCGATGAACCCGGACTGGTCGTCACCGACGAAAGTGCCGGTGTCGTCGACGAGTCGCGGGCCGATGTCGGGGCGGGGTCATCCGGCGGTGGCCAAGCGTGGCGAACCCAGGGCGAAGTCGGGGCCGGCGAGAATACTGGCGATCCCGAACTCACTGGTGCCGTTGGTGTTTGCGATAACCGGAGAGCCGAGTCGCCTCAACAGTGTCATGCGTAGCGCCGGTGCTGCGCCGGCACCGACGTGGGTGGGCATGATCAACGACGACAGGTCGGCGTCGGAAAGAGGTTCGTCGTAAGCGAATTCGACGGGGTTCGACGAGCGTCATGTGCCTGATGTGCGTGATGTGGCGCCGCTGCGCGGTATCGATGATGATGCCGGGATCGGCGCTGCTCGGATGATCGGCAGGTGGAGTGCGCACTCCCCCGATCGGGGAGGTCTGAGGCCGAATGCCGACTGAGTTGCGTGAAGCAACGCACTATGATTTCCTCGGTTTCGTGAAACAACTCGGTAGGCAGGCGCTGGTCGATGAGTTCTCGGTCAAGCCGATTGGTGAGGGCACGTGGTCGGCCGACATCGATCGCTCATGGTGGGGCTGGTCCGGTCCGCATGGCGGGGTGATCGCGGCTCTGGCTGGCCACGTGGCAGCGGCGGCCGTACCGGATCGATCGGTGCGAGCGCTCGACCTCCGATTCCTTGGACGACCTGCCGACGGTGAACTCGTCCTGACTCTCCTTGAGAAGAAGATCGGCGGCAGCACGCGCATTGTCGATGTCGGCATCACCCAGGGCGGTCGCGATGTCGCGGCCGCCACGGTGACCCTGGGCCGGGAGGGGCCGGCGTCCCCAGCCGACATCGTGGATGTGTCGGCGGATGTCGTCGCGCGTCCCGAGGACTGCGAACCATTCATGATCCCGCCCGAGATCGTCCCGATGGGTGGACATCTCGACCTACGTCCCACCGACGGCGCGCTCCCGCTGACCGGTTCGGAGGATGCCTGGATGCGGGCGTGGATCTCGACGAGAACACCGATGTCGATGGATTTCGCCTATCTCGCGCTTCTCGCCGATTGCCTTCCGCCGGGGGTCTTTCCGACGCTGTCGGCTCCCCTGGCCGTCCCGACTGTGGCGTTCTCGATGCACGCGGCCGCCGCGCTCGACGACCCGTCGCCCGCGCCCGTCCTCGTCCACACGCGGAATGTGTCGACGTCGGGAGGGTGGTCGGTCGATGACACGACCTTGCGAGATGAGTCGGGACGGTTGCTGGCCACGGCACGGCAGAGTCGGCGGGTCCTCGGCTGGCATGCCCGGTGAGTACCGCCGCGGTGTCCACCAATGGTTGTGGCGCGTCGGCCACCTCGTGCCACCGAGCCGCTCAGGGCATCTCGACTGTCTGCGCGCGGCGTAGCTCCTCGACTGCACGAGTCACATACGGGCCGTGATCGACAGCGGCCGCCGACGCCAGATCGGCAGCCACCAGGAGCGCCGCGACGACGACTTCGTTCGGTGTGGGCACCGACGTCGTTCCGTCCTCGGGCCGCTCTGCTACGCCGAGCGCGCCGGTGAGCACCACCGCGACGGCGGTGGGGTCCACCTGTGCGTTCCAGCATCCGGCGGCACTCACGGTGCGGTTGAGGACTTCGGCGATATCGTCGCCGTCGAGCCCGTCCTGATACGAGGTTTCCAGCAGCTCGCGCACCAAGTGGCCGTGTACGTCACGGGCGGCGTCGGCGTGGATCGCGAGTTCCTCGACAACGTCGCGTAATTCTTCGAGCTCATGAGTGCGTGCCGCGCCGATCCCCCGGTCGGTGGCCTCGGCGATGACTCGTGCCACCGCAGTCCAGTCGGCTGATGATCGGTAACCACTGGCCATTGACTGTTTCCTCCTGGTCGGCCGACGGATGAGTGGGCGTGCTCGTCGCAGACACTAGTCGCCACCGCCGACAACCAACGCGGACGAGACATCATCGCCGTGCAACGCTGCGGCCGACGCAATGCCATCCGGACCCGACACCGCCACGATTACGGTGTGGGCATGACACAAGTAGCACTCGTCACCGGCACCTCCTCCGGCATGGGCATGTACGCGGCGGTCGAGCTCGCTCGCCGCGGCGTGCGGGTCGTCGCCACCATGCGCGACACCGGTCGATCCGGTCGATTGCGTGACGCTGCGGCCGACGCCGGCGTGGAGCTCGACATCCGAGCGCTGGACGTGGTCGATCACACTGCCGCCGCCCGCCTGGTCGCCGAGGTGGTCAGTGACCACGGCGCGATCGATGTTTTGGTAAACAACGCGGGTCAGGGCTGTGTGGCGACCGCCGAGCAGTTGTCGATGTCGGACATCCAGGCGCAGCTGGATGTGAATTACCTTGCCCCGGTGAATCTCACGAAGCTCGTCCTGCCGGGTATGCGGGAACGCCGCAGCGGCAGCATCCTGACGGTCACGAGTGTGGGTGGCGTCGTCGGACAACCATTCGCCGACGCCTATTGCGGCGCGAAGTTCGCCGTCGAAGGATTCATGCAGTCCCTGGCGGTGGTCGCCGAGAACTTCAACGTGCATGTCGCGGTGATCGAACCGGCCGCCGTGGCGAGCGACTTCGTCTCCAACGCTGAGCGTCCCGAAGGCGCCGACGCTTACGGTCCGCTGCTCGATGCCTATCTCAGCCGAACCGCCGGTGCGTTCGCCAACGCGCAGACTGCTCAGAGCGCGGCGCTCGCCATCGCTGACGCTGCGATGACGGAGAGTTTCCGGTTCCGGTGGCAGAGTTCGGACACCGCAACGATTTTCGCCGGTATATCGCTGGCCGATCTCGATGGCGAGCGCGTCCTGGGAGTCACCCGTACCTGGCTCACCGCCGAACAGTAGGAGATCGAAACCGTGAATACCGACGATGACGCACTCGACGATCACGAACTCGAAGCAGCCATTGCCCACGGATTCGACCAGCGGGACCGCGCGAACATGCAGCCGACGATCGCGTACTTCGAGGATCTGCTCGCGCGTCACCCCGGACACGCTGCCGTCTTGTACGAGTTGGCGGGCTCCTACGACACGGCCGGCGATGGGGTCCGGGCGGAGGCGTTGTATCGGGAAGCCTTGGCGGCCGGGCTATCCGGTGACCGCCTGGCGCGCTGCCTACTCCAATACGGAAGCACCCTGCGCAACCTCGGGCGGCTTGACGAGTCTCTTGCCGTTTTCGCTGACGCGTGCCAACGCTTTCCGAGATCGCACGCGTTGCGTGTCTTTCACGCCCTCAGTGTCCATGCCGACGGCCGGGCCGCGACTTCCCTCGCGATGGTGCTCGAGTTCGTGGCCGACGAGATGAGGGACGGAGACATCCCGCGCTACGAGGCGGCGATCAGAGGTAACGCGCAGTACTTACGAGATCTCGACAGCGGCAGCACCGACAGCGCATAGTAACGCTCAGCTATCCGACGCCTGATCCTCGAGATGCGCCAATGCCGCACGCGCGGTTTGGAGTTCGTGACTGAGTTCGTCGATCCTGCGTTGCGCTGCCTCGCGCGCTGCGCTGATGACCTCGTCGACAGCTGCGATGGCGGCGTCGTTGCCGAGTTCGCGCATCGCCCGCGCCACGCGATCAGCGGTCACCTCGGTCGCCCTGACGGTTTTCTTGCTGCCCTGCGACACCGAGACGGCCCAGCTTCCTGCGGGGGTTGAGGTGAGCGTGACGCTCACGGCGGCTGTCGTGGTCTTCGCTCGCCGTGGCGCCTTCGGAGCAGCGCTCGAACTCTGCGGACTCGTGTTCACGGTTCGTGGCGTCGGGGCTGCGGTGCCTGCTCCCCCGGGCCTGGATTCGGATTTCCGGGTTGTCGAGTTCGACGGGACCGGCGGCGCGGCCGGGACGGGTGGCTGTGCAGCAACCTTCGCAGGTGCAGGCCTCGCGGCTCGCTTCTGTGCCGGAGATGCGGACCCCGTTGAGGCCTGCGACCTCTGCAATTCATTCGCCTCGAAGGGCAACTGATCGTCGATGCCTTTCGGGCGCACCGTCACGACCGATCCCTCGATGGACACCACGCGAGCCGAGGTCCCGGCGTCGAGGTTGAGGGAGGGCATGGGGTCGCGCAGATAGACCGTGACCCTCTTACCCGTGGCGAGTCCGGCGGACAGCGCTGTCAGGTCGTCGGACGTCAGACCGTCCCCTTTGCGTGAACTCACGGAACCATACTCGCACATGTGTGCGACAGGGTGGTGTTCGGACCGGTATCCGCGCGTTCAGCCTGTGCGATGCGAGGCATCGATACGATGCCGGCATGCGCGAGCGGGCTCGGAGGGGCGTTGCGTGGTGGCTGTGCGGGGGCGTCGTCTCGATCGCCGTTGTTGCCGTGGCGGCGATCGGAGCAGTGCGGATACTTCATCCCGATCCGTGCGACTTGTCCCTTCCCTTTGCGGAGAAGTTAGGCCTTCGTCTGTCTCGCGATGACCACGTCGTCGCATGCGAATGGGATGGCGGGTTCCCCGATTCGGGAGGCAAGGTCGTAGTGCGCACCACATCCGCCGATACCCGCGACGCGTTGCTGGGTAGGTCTGAGGTCAGCGAAGAACTGGATCGCACATTGGTCATCGTTGACGACGGGACGTTTCACGAGGAGGTCAACCGACCGAATCTCGAACGGAGCGAGCAGGTTTACACCTCCACCGGGAAGGGCGGTCATCTATTGCAGATCAGCTATGACCCGGGCGTCGAGTCGGGTCTTCTTCTCACGGAGCTGGCGCTGGACGTGTGAATCGAACTGACACGCGCCCTTGACGCCGACCTGCAAGTCGGCAACACTTAGGCGTGTGACTAAGTATCACGACGATGTCGACACGGTGCTCCGCGCTCTCGCGGACCCGACTCGTCGCGCCGTCGTCGAACGGTTGGCAATCTCGCCGGCCGTCGTATCCGAACTCGCGGCACCGTTCCCGATGGCGTTGCCGTCGTTCATGCAACATCTGCGGGTACTCGAAGAAGCCGGAATCATCGTGTCGCACAAGGTTGGACGGGTTCGCACCGTCAGCCTGCGCCCGGGTTCACTCGATGTGTTGCATGTCTGGCTCGGCGAGCAGCGCACCCTGCAGAACACCAGGCCGATCGGCTCGGCATCCACCTGACCCGCACGACTCACAAGGAGACCTGACATGACCCGCGTTCGCATCGACATGTTCGTTTCACTGGACGGATACACCTCCATGGGCGGCGAATCCGCCGACAACCCGATGGGCGAGGACTGGGGGCGGCTCACCGCGTCCTACGCGGCCACCCGCACCTTTCACGAACGAGTCTTCGGCGACACCAGCGGCGCAGGCACCACCGGCGTCGACGACACTTATGCCGCAGCACATTTCGAGGGGATCGGCGCCGAGATCATCGGGGCATCGATGTTCGGGCTGCACACCTATCCCGATGACCCGGACTGGAAGGGCTGGTGGGGTGACGAACCGCCGTTCGGTACGCCCGTCTACGTCCTGAGCCACACCGCACCACGTCCCTCGATCGAGATGCAGGGCGGGACCACCTTCCATTTCCGCAGCGGCGCAGTCGACGACGTGCTCGCCGAAGCGTCCGCCGCGGCTGCTGGACTCGACGTGCGCGTCGGCGGTGGGGTGCGCACCGCCCGCGAGTTCCTGCGCGCAGGACTCGTCGACCACCTACATCTCATGGTCGCCCCGATCGTCCTCGGCCGAGGAATGCGGCTGTGGGACGACCTGCCCGCCCTCGACCGCACCCACAAGGTGACCACCGAGGGCGCCGAGAGCGGCACCATCCACGTCACCTTCACCCGATAGGACACAGATGAGCATCGAACGTCGACTCGCGCGCGCCGAATTCACCCTGACCCGCGACTATCCCGCGCCGGTGCACCGCGTCTGGGATGCCTTTGCCGATGAACAGGAGAAGCTCTCCTGGTGGGGCGGGGGCGACTCGGTGGATCCCATCGAGTGGGCCTTCGACTTCCGGGTCGGTGGTCGTGACGTCGCCGAAGGCAGATTCCACGACGGCCCGGTCTCGCGGTATGTGGCCACCTATACCGACATCGTCGCGCACAACCGCATCGTCACGACCTACGACATGTGGATCGACGGCATCCACATGTCCACGTCCGTGGCATCGCTGGAGTTCGAGTCGGTGGATGCGGGAACCCGATTCACTCACGCCGAGCACGGGGTGTTCTTCGACCGGTTCTGGGCCGACGGCCCCAACCGGGAGAAGGGCACGCGGGGCCTGCTCGATGCGCTGGGTGCTTATCTCGGCTGAGACCCTTCCGGGGCGATGAGTTCTATACGGCCGGCGTGTCGATATCTCCGACACTGCTCGCCACACTCTCCCGGAGGTCTGCCATGGGCATCATTCAGATCGAACTGTTCTCCACGCTGGATCTCGTCGGCCAATCACCCGGCGGCCCGGACGAGGATCCCGACGGCTTCCCGTACGGCGGGTGGCAGGTACCGCTGCTCAACGAGGTCAGCGGCGCGCAGGTCGTCGCCGCCTACGAGCACACCGATGCTCTACTCCTCGGTCGTCGGACGTATGACATCTTCGCCCGGTACTGGCCGAATCAGGATCCCCAGTCGTCGCCGTTCGCCAAGCTCTTCAACAGCATTCCCAAGTATGTTGCGTCAACCGGTGATCCGGAGCTGACCTGGTCGGGCTCACATCTTCTCGGACCAGACCTGGTGTCCGCCGTCGGTGAACTCCGGAACGTGCACGAGCACGTGACCGTGGTCGGCAGCCTGAATCTGGTACAGACACTCGTGCGGGAGAAGCTGTTCGATCGGCTCGATCTGTGGGTGCACCCGATCGTGCTGGGCGTGGGCAAGAAGGTGTTCGATCAGGGCACACTGCCCACCGTTCTGACTCTTCTCGAGCCGCCGACGGCCTCGCCCGGCGGAACGGTTTACCTGCAGTACGCGCGAGCCGACGGGACGCCGGGGATCGGTGACATCGACGCCCAGTCGTGAGGACCGCGTTGCCGGCTGTCGCGGTCCTGCCCCACACCGCCGGACCGCCGCGACCCTCGGACGCTCCGGCGCCGACTATGTTTATGGGAAGCTCGACGGCTCCGGCGCGTACCGGCGCACGGGGCGGCACATAGTCAGCGGAGATTCGGGGCAGATGGACGTCGACGGTCGGCAGATCACCGTATCGGGGAGCCTGCTGCAACCGCTGTGGCGTCGCACCACCGACATCCTGCGGGTGGTGGCCGCAACGCTGATGCTCGTGGTGGTCGTGGTCGGCTCGCTCATCACCCGCAACAATTGGGTCGATCTCGAGCAGTCCATCTCCCGCATCATCGGGGTCCTGTCCCCCACCCAGGCCGATCTCGTCTACCTCGCCTACGGTCTCGCGATCCTCGCGTTACCGTTCGTGATCCTGCTGGAACTGCTCGCCGCACGTCAGTGGCGCATGTTGTGGGCCTACGGCGCCGCGGCGGCGATCACTTTCCTGTCGTTGTCCATCAGCGAGAACGGTGTCAGCGCACCCAACTGGCACTTCGACCGACACCAGCGATTCAATTCGCTTGTCTCGCAATTCCTCGACGACCCGCGATGGATCGCGATGCTCGCCGCGGTGTTGACCGTGTCCGGGCCGTGGTTGCCCGCCCGTTGGCGGCGCTGGTGGTGGACGCTGTTGTTGGCCTTCATCCCGATCCATCTCGTGGTCAGCTCCGTCGTTCCGGCCGGAGCGGTCTTCGGGTTGTCGACCGGCTGGTTGGTCGGGTCGATCGTCGTCTGGGTGGTGGGCACGCCGGCTCTGGTGGTACCGCTGGAGAGCGCGGTCCGGGTGCTGGGGCAACGGGGAATCGAGGTGACCGCGTTGTCGATCGTCACCCCGGCCGGTACCGGGCCTCTCGGGCTGGAGGCGGACTCGACGACGGACGAGTCTACGTCGGACTCGGACGACTGCGGTCACGTGGTCATCGACCTCTACGGCCCCAATCAGCACAGTGCCGGACTGCTCCGGCAGTTCGTCCGCAAGATCCGACTGCGGACCCAGGAGACCGGGCCGCTGCAGCTCTCGGTCAGCCGGATGGTCGAGCATCGCGGGCTGATGGCGATCGCCGTCGGCGATGTCGGGCTCGCCGACTCCGCTCCCGTCGCGGTCGCTTCCCTCGACCGGGGATGGACGATGTATGCCCACCGCACGCGTCGCGGCTGCGACCTGGACGCCGCGATCACCCAGACCACACCGCGGGCGCTGTGGGAGGCCCTGCAGGAACTGCATTCACACGGCATCGCGCACGGTGATCTCCGGGCAAGTCGGATCACCGTTCTCGATGGGACAGTCCTGTTCGGTGGGTTCACCCACGCCGAGTACGGCGCCAACGAGAATCGGATGGAGTCCGACATCGCCCAGATGCTCGCGAGCACCACCGAGTTGTACGGCGCCGAGGCCGCGGTCACCGCGGCCATCGATGTGCTCGGTGAGGACCGGGTCCTTGTCGCCTCCCGCCGTCTCACCAAAACCGCTCTGCCCTCCCGCATCCGGGATGGTCTCGCCGACGCGAAATCCACGCTGTCGCAGGCGCGGGAGGAGATCGTCTCGCAAACCGGCGGTGAAATCCAGGCCGCCCCGATCACCCGGTTCACCCGCAGCCAGGTCATCCAACTCGTACTGCTGGTCGCCCTCGTGTACGTGGCCTACCCGTTCATCAGCACCGTCCCGACGTTCTTCGGTGAACTGCGCAGCCTCGACTGGTGGTGGGCGCTGATGGGTTTGGTCGTGTCGATGCTCACCTATGTCGGTGCGGCCGCGGCGTTGTGGGCGTGCGCCGACGGCGTGGTCAGCTTCCGCAACCTCGTGATCATGCAGTTCGGCAACACCTTTGCCGCCACCACCACCCCGGCGGGTGTCGGCGGGCTCGCCCTGAGTACCCGGTTCCTGCAGAAGGGCGGTCTCGGCGGAGTCCGCGCGACCACGGCGGTCGCCCTGCAACAGAGTGTGCAGGTGATCGTCCATGTAGCGCTCTTGATCGTATTCACCACGCTGGCCGGCACATCGACCAACCTCGAACATTTCGTTCCCTCCACGACGGTGCTCTACCTGGTCGCCGGCGCTCTACTCGGCGTCGTCGGTGTGTTCCTCCTCGTTCCGAAGCTTCGGCATTGGCTGGGAACGTCGTTGCGGCCCAAGGTGATCGAGTTGCTGACCGACATCCTCGACGTGGCACGTGAGCCCAAGCGGCTCGGCACCATCGTCTTGGGTTGTGCCACCACGACTCTCGGCGGAGCGCTGGCACTGTGGGCCAGCGTGTACGCCTTTGGTGGGCAGACCTCGTTCGTCACCGTCACCGTGGTGACGATGATCGGCGGAACCCTGGCATCGGCCGCCCCGACGCCCGGCGGTGTCGGCGCCGTCGAGGCCGCGCTGATCG
The DNA here is from genome assembly GCF_000241325.1 of Gordonia polyisoprenivorans NBRC 16320 = JCM 10675. Lineage (GTDB taxonomy): Bacteria > Actinomycetota > Actinomycetes > Mycobacteriales > Mycobacteriaceae > Gordonia > Gordonia polyisoprenivorans. Next base: position 27,202 of record NZ_BAEI01000093.1, read on the forward strand.
GTGGACTGGCCGCCTTCGGCCTTCCCTCGGCGGTGGCGGTACCCGCGGTGCTGCTCTATCGGGTCCTGACCTGTTGGTTACCGGTCTTCATCGGGTGGCCGGTGATGCACTGGATGACCCGCAAGAACATGATCTGAAAACACCGCATGCCCGGCCTGGAGGGCCGGGCATGCGGTGCCCTCGAAGCGTCGAGCCATCACTCCTGCGTGCTACGTGAGTTGGTCAGCGCCATCGCGCCGACCGCGGTGACGACCCCCACGACGACCGCGAGGATGCCGTAGGTCAGCCGCTCTCCGTGGAAGAACGACTCGACGAGGTCGGCGCCCCAGGTGCCGACCGGGAGCTGAGTGGTGACCACCGCGGCGATGATGGTGCCGATGACGGCGGTCCCCAGGCTCGTGCCGACCTCCTGGGCGGTGTCGTTGAGCGCGGTGCCGATGGACGTGCGGTTGGCCGGCATCGCCTCGACGAGGGCGATGGCACAGATGGTCATCACCGTGCGCAGGCCGATGGTCATCACGACCATCGAGAGCGCGATGACGAGGTAGCCGTGCTCGACACCCCATGCCAGGCCGCCGAGCGATCCGGCCAGGCAGGCTGCGCCGACGAGGCAGGCGATGCGGTGGCCGAACCGGCCGGCCAACCACTCCGAAATCGGCGTCGCGACGAGCATCGTGACGATGATCGGCAGGTTGGCCAGACCGGCCTTGACCGGACTCCAGCCGTAGGCGTACTGGAAGTGCAGGATCAGTCCGAACATCACGCTGGCCATCGCGATCGACGTGCCGATCTGGGCGATGGTGGCACCGCGGATCGTCCCGACCTTGAACAGCCGGACGTCGAGCATCGGAGCGGCCGAACGAAGTTCGTGCCAGATGAAGGCCGCTGCGGCGAGCACCGCGCCGCCGATGGAGGCGATGGTGGGCCACGACACCCAACCGTGCTCGACGCCGCTGGTCAGTGACCAGCATGCGAGGCCGATCGTGACGGTGCTCAACAGTGCGCCCGGCAGGTCGAGTCGATCTTTGGTCAGACCGTCGGAGCGGTCGGCGGCGACGCCGAGCCGGACACCGATGCCGGCGATCAGTGCGATCGGTGCGTTGACGACGAGCAGCCATTCCCAGCGGACGTGTGCCAGGGCGGTGCCGCCGAGGACCGGACCGAGGACGAACCCGGCCATGCCGACCACGATCATGACGGTCATCGCACGCATCCGCAGGGTCTCGTCGTCGAAGAGGCGGAACACGAGCGAATTGGTGATCGGTGCCATCGCGGCGGCGGCGATACCGAGTGCGGCGCGTAAGGCGATGAGTTCGCCTGTCGTGGAGACGAACACGACGAGCAGGCTCAGCAGCCCGAAGACGGTGAGGCCGATGAGCAACACTCGCCGTCGGCCGAATCTGTCGGCGATGGAGCCCGCGGTCAGCAGCAGGCCGCCGAAGGTCAGCGAGTAGGCGCCGGTGACCCATTGCAGCGCGACGGTGTCGCTGCCGAGGTCGCGGCCGATGGTGGGCAGAGCGATCGACAACAGAGTGTTGTCGACCATCTCGACGAAGAACGCGAGACAGAGTGCGGCGAGCGGTATCCATGCCGCTCCGAGTGAGGTGTAGGTGCGCGACGAGGTCGTCGGCGCGGTGGTGACGTTGGTCATGAGGTCCTCCTAGCGGACAGCCGGGGTTCGATTACCGACAACGCTAGGTAGCGGTTCTGTCGTGGCTCTGTCGTGACCTGTCGCCTGCTGTCGCACTCTGTCGCAGCGGATGCGTGCCTGCGTCACTGCTGGTCATCTACTCTCACCGGGTGGATGCCATCGCCTCGAAGCGCCGTTCTCAGCCGGCACCGCCCTGGGTGATCTTCGACGATCTGGTCGGCCCCGATCGTCAGCCACGTCGCCCGTGGCTACACCTCGAGGACGACGAGATCGCGCCGGTGGTGCTCGAATCCGAGCGGTCCTCCCACGTCGTCTGGTCGTCGCTGTGGCTCAAGCGCCCCGACGCCCGGATCGCCTTCGACCTCACGGCGCGCGCCGATGGGGGCACCGATCTGCGCTGGACCCTGCTGGTGGAACCGCCTGCACCCGACGACCGGCAGTTCCGTCACCTGTGCCAGCGCATCGGTACCCTGATCAACGCGAACCTGCGCCACACCTACGGGCAGTAGCCGACGATCCGACGGCTGTCCCCCGATGGCTGGTTGCCAAGTCGACGCCCCTTGGGCACGGTGGAGTGATGAGTGAACAAACGAGTGTCACAGTGGAACGGGTCATCGACGCACCGGTGGATACGGTCTTCGACGTCCTGAGCAATCCGCAGCGCCATCAGAAACTCGACGGCTCCGGATTCATTCGCGGCGTCGAGCACGCCGACCGTATCCAGCAGGTCGGCGACGTGTTCACCATGAACATGGACGGCCCGCACATGGGTGGTGAGTACAAGACCGACAACCACGTCACCGGCTACGCCAAGGACAAGTTGCTGGCCTGGCAGACCGCACCCGCCGGCACCGAGCCTCCCGGATGGGAATGGGTGTGGGAGTTGGAATCCCAGGGTCCCGACGCCACGCTCGTGCGCCACACCTACGACTGGTCGAAGGTCACCGACAAAGACCTGTTGCAGCAGGTCAAGTTCCCGCTCGTGTCGGCCGATCAACTCGAGGACACCCTGGGCCGGCTGGCCGCCGAGACCACCGGTTAGACGCAGTTCCGACACGCGGTCGGCGACTACGGGTGGGGCGGTGTAGCACCCACTCGTAGCACCTGCCTCCCGAGAACGACGATGACCACTCCCGGAACGACGATCCAGATCAGGTTCGGCAGTACCGCCACCATCAGGAAGCCGCCGAGATCGCCGCGCTCCAGTGATTGTCGGGTCATGTCGAGTCCGCTGCAGATCTCCACCAGGAAATACAGCACGGTCTTCCAGAAGGTGGCGACGCTGACCACGAGCCCGACCACGACGGCCGAGAATCGTCGCCGATGTGTCAGAACCCAGACCAGAGCGATCACCTCGAGGAGATTGGCCCAGCTCTGTGCGCTGCCGAATGCGTCGAACCCGGCATAGCGATGGTCGAAGGTCGAGTAGTAGACGTGCCCCGGCCACAGCCACGCCAGAGGCCCACCCCGGTGTGAGATCGAGCCGAGCAGTTCGTAGCAGGCGTCGTAGGTCTGGATCAGCGCGGTGACGGTGAACCACGCGACCACCCACCGCGGGAGGCGCAGGTCGTCACGATGTCTCACCGCGGTGTCGTGGGTGTGCACGCTCATCCGGTCAGCGTAAAACCGCTCGTGGCCAGGCGGTCTGAAGTCGCGATCCCGTCACCACATCCGGACTCGTCGACCAACAACCCGCCTTGCCACGCCAACGGTTCTAGGGTGGGCACCATGAGTCCCGAGACCGAGTCCACACCCGAGGTGGACATCAAGCCCCGCAGCCGCGACGTCACCGACGGCTTGGAGAGAACCGCAGCCCGAGGCATGTTGCGTGCGGTCGGGATGGGCGATGACGACTGGGTCAAACCACAAATCGGGGTCGGCTCCTCGTGGAACGAGATCACCCCCTGCAATCTGTCGCTGGACCGCCTGGCCACCGCGGTGAAGGAGGGCGTGTTCTCCGCCGGTGGCTATCCGCTGCAGTTCGGCACCATCTCGGTCTCCGACGGCATCTCGATGGGCCACGAGGGCATGCACTTCTCGCTGGTCTCACGTGAGGTGATCGCCGACAGCGTGGAGACGGTGATGAGCGCCGAGCGCCTCGACGGCTCGGTGCTGCTCGCCGGCTGTGACAAGTCGCTACCCGGCATGCTGATGGCAGCAGCGCGACTCGACCTCGCCAACGTGTTCCTCTACGCCGGTTCGACGCTGCCCGGCTACGCGATACTGGCCGACGGCTCCGAACATCAGGTGACGATCATCGACGCCTTCGAGGCGGTCGGCGCGTGTGCGCGCGGTCTGATGAGTCGCGCCGACGTCGACACCATCGAACGTGCCATCTGCCCCGGTGAGGGCGCCTGCGGCGGGATGTACACCGCCAACACGATGGCCGCGGTCGCCGAAGCCCTCGGGATGTCGTTGCCGGGCAGCGCTGCCCCACCGGCACCGGATCGCCGGCGAGACGAGTTCGCGCGCAAGAGCGGAGTCGCGGTCGTCGAACTCCTGCGCCGCGGCATCACCGCGCGCGACATCATGACCCGCGAGGCATTCGAGAACGCGATCGCCGTGGTGATGGCATTGGGCGGGTCGACCAACGCCGTCCTGCATCTGCTCGCGATCGCACACGAGGCCGACGTCGAACTCTCTCTCGACGATTTCGCCCGGATCGGTTCGCGGGTACCGCATCTCGCCGACGTCAAGCCGTTCGGCCGCCACGTCATGACCGACGTCGACCGCATCGGCGGCCTCCCGGTCGTGATGAAGGCACTCCTCGACGCCGGATTGATGCACGGCGACTGTCTCACCGTCACCGGGGCCACCATGGCTGAGAACCTCGCCCACATCGCACCGCCGGATCCGGACGGAAAAGTGTTGCGCGCCCTGGATTCTCCGATTCATCCCACAGGCGGGATCACCATCCTCAACGGATCTCTGGCGCCGGGCGGGGCGGTGGTGAAATCCGCAGGATTCGATTCCGATGTGTTCGAGGGGGTGGCACGCGTCTTCGATCGGGAGCGCGCGGCGATGGACGCCCTCGAGGACGGCACCATCACCGCGGGCGATGTTGTCGTCATCCGCTACGAGGGCCCCAAGGGTGGGCCGGGTATGCGCGAGATGTTGGCCATCACCGGCGCGATCAAGGGCGCCGGCCTCGGCAAGGACGTGCTGCTGATGACCGATGGCCGCTTCTCCGGGGGCACGACCGGACTCTGCGTCGGGCACGTGGCTCCCGAGGCCGTCGACGGCGGACCGATCGCCCTGGTGCGCGACGGGGACCGGATCCGCCTCGACGTCGGATCGGGCACCCTCGACCTACTCGTCGACGACGGCGAATTGGCCTCGCGTGCACAAACATTCAGCCCATTGCCGCCGCGCTACACCCGTGGTGTCCTCGCGAAGTACGCCAAGCTGGTCACCTCGGCGTCACGAGGCGCGATCTGTGAATGATCCGCCCCTCGAGCGACGTCGACGAGTCGGTGACGACTCGTCGGCGACGTTCAGTACCGCGGATCTCCCGCAGGCCGACCGGATCGGCCTGTGGGAGGAGTACCAGGACGAGCACCTGATCGGATTGCGTTGTCGCACACTGGATTCGGGCCCGTTTCTGGCCACCGAGGTGCAGGCCGAACGTGGCCGCGTCCGGCTGGCCAGGGTCACCGGCACCCCGCATCTCGTTGAACGCAGTGGCGCTGACATCCGCCGTACCCCAACGGAATCGGTTGTCCTCTATCTCGGGCGCGGTGGTGAGTCCTTCTTCCATCACGAACACGGGACAGTCGTGCTCGCGCCGGGGCAGCTCGTTGTCTGCGACGCCGATCGCCCCTTCTTCCGTGGCTTCAACTCCGGGCTCGACGAGCTGGTCGTCCAGGTACCTCGTGACGCACTCGCCGAGCTCGCCGGCGGCCACCTACCCGATCTACGCCGACCACTGGTGATCGGGGGCGGACCACGGGAAGCCCGCGTCCGGGCGCTGGCGGCGATCATCGAGTCAACGACGCTCGAGCGCAGCACCGACGACCCCACCACTCGGGAATCGGCCGAGGCCACTGTCGTCGGTCTCGTCGCAACACTGATGGGCGGCGTCGGAGCGCCTTCGGCGCACCTGGCTGCGGCCCGCGCATATGTGGAAACACACCTGGCCGATCCCGGGATGTCGGCTGCAACGATCGCCTCCGGGATCGCGCTGAGCGAACGCCAACTCTCACGTGTGTTCGCCGCAGCGGGAACGAGCGTTCCCGAGTACGTCCTGGACCGGCGACTCGAGCACGCCGCCCGGCTGCTGGGCAGCCCCGCCGGCGCGACGATGACGGTGTCGCAGGCGGCCCGGCACGCCGGCATCGCCTCGCCGTCGCACTTCTCGCGAAGCTTCACGCGGCGGTTCGGGATGGGACCCGCCGAATTCCGACGATCGGCCCAGACGAGTCGGTGAACAGCTGAGAGTCTGCGAACACGTGCCGAAATCCGCCACCGATGCGGAGATCGGACAACCTCGCGCACAACACGTGACGTGGCTCACGTGGCGGTGCGAGTGTGGTGAGGACTTCATCTCATATCGTCCTCCAGGAGTTGCCATGCCCGCCTTCGACGACGGCCACACCGCCACCGCGATCCCCGAGTCCGACCTCGTGACCACCGACGTCCTCGTCGTCGGCTCGGGCCCGGCCGGCGGTGGCGCCGCGCTGTTCCTCGCGTCTCTCGGGGTGCCCACCATCATGATCACCAAGTACCGGTGGACGGCCAACACCCCACGAGCGCACATCACCAACCAGCGCACGATGGAGATCCTGCGCGACGCCGGAATCGAGGAGGAGGTGATGAGCCAGGCCTCCCCCAACGAGATCATCGGCGACACGGTGTTCTGTACGTCTTTGGCCGGTGAGGAGATCGGGCGCATCCTCACCTGGGGCACCCATCCGGCCAGAGCGGCCGATCACCGACTTGCCTCACCCGCCTACACCGTCGACATCCCGCAGACGCTGCTGGAACCGATCCTGGTCGCGAATGCGGCCAAACGGGGTGCGTAGACCCGATTCTCCACCGAGTACGTCTCGCACACCCAGCACAAGGATCATGTCGACGCCCTGGTTCTCGACCGTCTCAGCGGGCACACTTACACCATCCGCGCGCGGTATCTGATCGGCGCCGACGGCGCGCGATCACGGATCGCCGCCGAGGCGAACCTGCCCTTCGAGGGGCGTATGGACATTGCTGGCTCCATGAACATCACCTTCAAGGCTGACATCGCAGCACTCGTACAGGACCGAAAGTCGGTGTTGTACTGGGTGATAGCTCCCGGAGCGAACGTCGGGGGCATCGGTGCGGGCCTCGTGCGGATGGTGCGGCCGTGGAACGAGTGGCTGATCGTCTGGGGCTACGACATCGACTCCCCGCCACCTGTGGTCGACGAGGCAGCTGCGATCGAGATCGTCCGAAGCCTCATCGGCGTACCCGATCTCCACGTCGAGATCACCGGAACATCGTTGTGGGGCAACAACGAGATGTACGCCACCGAGCTGCAGAGGGTTCGCGTGTTCTGCGTCGGCGATGCGATACACCGGCATCCGCCCAGCAACGGACTCAGCTCCAACACCTCCATTCAGGATTCCTACAATCTCGGCTGGAAGCCGGCCGCGGTACTGCGGGGTCAGGCCGACCCGACGTTGCTCGACACCTACACGGCCGAGAGAGCGCCGGTCGCCGAGCAGATCGTCAAGCGCGCCAACAAATCCAGCCGCGAGTTCGGCGACCTCTTCGATGCGCTCGGTGTTTCCGACGCCGTGGGCGAGGACGCGATGCGCGCCGCGATCGAGGAGCGCAAGGACAACTCCCCCACCGGCGCCGCCAAACGTGCCGCCATCACCCGGGCCATGGAGCTCAAGAACTACGAATTCAATGCGCACGGCGTCGAATTGGGCCAGTTCTATCAGTCCTCGGCGATCGTCGCCGAGGGTGCCGAACGGCCCACGCCCGACCGGGATCCCGAGTTGTACTACCAACCCTCGACGGTTCCCGGATCACGCCTTCCGCACGCCTGGCTGGGCCGCACCGGCCATCGGGTCTCGACCCATGACGTCGCGCCGATGACCCGCTTCACGCTGCTCACCGGAGTTGGTGGTGACGTGTGGGTATCGGCGGCGCACCAGGTCGCCGACGAACTCGCCATTTCGCTCGAGGCCGTCGTCATCGGCCCCGGCCGCGAGGTCACCGACCTCTACGACGATTGGACCCGGCTGCGCGAGGTCGACGAGTCCGGAGCGGTGCTCGTCCGCCCCGACAAGCACATCGGTTGGCGCGCAATGACACTCCCCGACGACCCCGTTGCGGCGTTGCGCGACGCGCTGGCGGGGCTTCTCGGCCGGATGACGGTGGGCTCATGACGCTGCGATTCACCCATGACTGGCTCGCACAGAGAGTCCGGTTCGCTCCGGACACCGCGGTCGAGGCCATCGCCGAGGAATCCGCGGCGGCCGGCATCACAGCCCCGATGCTGATTGCCTCACAACGTGATCGGCGCCTCGTCGACGCGATCGGCGCTGCAGTGCCGATCATCCATCACCACGACACGGTCGCGATGCACGTCCCCGAGGCCGTGGCCGTCGCTGCGCGTGATGCCGCCGCCGATCACCGCGCCGACGGACTGATCAGTGTCGGGGGCGGCTCGGCGACCGGACTGGCCAAAGCCGTGGCATTGACCAGTGGACTGCCGATCATCGCCATCCCCACGACCTACGCCGGCTCCGAAGCGACGCCGGTGTGGGGAATGACCGTCGCGGGCCGCAAACGCACGGGTACGGATCCGGTGGTGTTGCCCCGCACAGTCATCTACGACACCACACTCGTCGCGGGCCTGCCCGTCGCGGTGGCCACGTCGTCGGGGCTCAACGCCGTGGCGCACTGTGTCGACGCGCTCTGGGCGCCCCGTACCGATCCGATCAACCGGGCGATGGCGTGCGACGCGCTCAGGACTCTCGACGAGGGTCTGCGCATGATGACCACGGACCCGACGACCGTTGCCCACGAACACATGCTCTACGGCGCGTACCTCGCCGCAGTGGCATTCGCCTCTGCCGGATCGGGCCTGCACCACAAGATCTGTCACGTGCTCGGCGGCATGTTCGACCTTCCGCACGCCGACACCCATGCCGTCGTGTTGCCGCATGTGGTCGCATTCAACGCACCGCACGCGCCCGATGCCGAGAAGGCGCTCGCGGCGGCGCTCGGTGCCGGCACCGCGTTGGCCGGGCTCGTGTCGCTTCGCGAAGCGGTCGGCGGTCCGACGGCGTTGCGCGACATCGGAATGCCCGAATCCGGTCTCACCGAAGCCGTCGCGCCGATCATCGAGGCCGCGCCGCCGGGGAACCCCAGCCCCGTCACCCCCGAGGCGATCGGCGCGTTGCTGCGTGACGCCTGGATAGGAAAGGACCTCTCATGACACAACCAATTCCGGCCGGCGCCCAACCCACAGGCGTCGGCGCCGAACCGTCCGCGCGTGAACAGTCCGCCCGTGAACAGGCTCTCGTCGACCGGGTCGTCGCGTCGTTCGACGACACCCCCGACGAGCGGCTGCGCACCCTCATGCAGTCCCTGACCCGCCACCTGCATGCGTTCGTGCGGGAGGTCCGACCCACCGAGACCGAGTGGCAGCGTGCCATCGACTTCCTCACCGCCGTCGGGCACATCACCGACGACCGGCGGCAGGAATTCATCCTCTTGTCCGACGTGTTCGGCATCTCGATGCAGACGGTGCAGGTAAACAACGAGGCTCGGGCCGACGCCACCGAGGCGACGGTGTTCGGTCCGTTCTTCGTGGCCGATGCACCGTTCGTCGAGAACGGCGGCGATATCGCCAACGGCGCTCCCGGACAGCCCTGTTGGGTTCAGGGGCGGGTCACCTCCATCGATGGCTCGCCGGTTGCCGACGCGCGACTCGATGTGTGGGAAGCCGACGACGACGGGTTCTACGACGTCCAGTACACCGACGACCGGACCGCGGCGCGTGGTTTCCTGGTGACCGACGCCAACGGCGAATACCGGTTCTGGGCGCTGACACCGACGCCGTATCCGATTCCCCACGACGGCCCCGTCGGCGAACTGCTCAGCGCGGTCCACCGATCGCCGATGCGAGCGTCTCATCTGCACTTCATGGCCCAAGCCGCCGGGCTGCGGACACTGGTCACCCACATCTTCGTCGACGGTGATCCGCTGCTCGACGCCGACAGCGTCTTCGGTGTCACCGACTCCCTGATCAAACGCTTCGAGTTTCACGAGGCCGGAAGCCCGACGCCCGACGGCCGTGTGGTCGAGGGCCCCTGGTCGCAGGTACGTTTCGACATCGTCCTGGCACCGGCCTGATCGCGGACTGTTCGGCGTTACGACATCCCGGATACCGGCAGACCGCGGACCGGCAGGGTGGGGAATCATGAGGGCATGACCGCAACTCTCGTCGCCAAGGACCTCGCCGGTGGCCACGGCCCCCGCACCCTGTTCGAGGGACTCGACCTCACCGTGGCGCCCGGCGACGTGGTGGGTGTGGTCGGCGCCAACGGTGCCGGCAAGACGACGCTGCTGCGGATCCTTGCCGGGGATCTCGATCCACTCGGGGGTGAGGTGTCCCTGGCGCCGGCCGATGGTTTCGTCGGATGGCTGCCGCAGGAGCATGTACGCGTTCCGGGCGAGACCGTCGCGCAGTATGTGGCGCGCCGCACGGGATGTGCGCAGGCGACCGAGGCGATGAATACGGCCGCCGAGATGTTGTCGTCGACTCGGCCTCCCGGTGCACCCGATCCCGCCGACACTTACGCTGCGGCACTGGATCATTGGTTGGCCACCGGAGCCGCAGACCTCGACGAGCGCCTACCGGCGATCCTGGCCGACCTGGGTCTGCACGGCGCCGGGCACACCGGGGACCTCGACCCCGGGTCGACGCTGATGACCTCACTGTCCGGCGGACAGGCGGCGCGAGTCGGACTCGCCGCCCTGCTGGCGTCACGCTTTGACATCGTGCTCCTCGACGAACCGACCAACGATCTCGACCTCGACGGAATCGAACGTCTGGAAACCTTCGTCGACGGCCTGCGCGCTGCGGTCGTCCTCGTCAGTCATGACCGAGAATTCCTGGCGCGCACGGTGACCCGAGTTCTCGAACTCGACCTCGCGCAACACACCACCACGATTTACGGTGGCGGCTACGACGCCTACCTCGAGGAGCGGGAGGTATTACGTCGCCATAAGCGTGAGGCCTACGACGAATTCGCTGACAAGAAGGCCGATCTCGTCGCCCGTGCGCGTGTTCAGCGGGAGTGGTCGAGTCACGGTGTGCGCAATGCGATCAAGAAGGCGCCCGACAACGACAAGCTGCGCCGCAAGGCGGCCGCCGATTCCAGCGAGAAGCAAGCCCAGAAGGTACGGCAGATGGAGAGCCGCATCGCACGCCTCGAGGAGGTCGCCGAGCCGCGCAAGGAGTGGATCCTCGACTTCTCCATCGGGTCGGCACCGCGGTCGAGTTCGGTGGTCGCCACCTTGGACGAGGTCGTGGTCCGGCAGGGTGATTTCGTCCTCGGCCCGGTCTCGTTGCAGGTCGACGCCGGCGAACGGATCGGCATCGTCGGTCCCAATGGGGCGGGCAAATCCACCCTGCTGCGCGCGCTGCTCGGCCGCGTCGAACCCGACTCCGGGCGGGCGTCGCTGGGCGCGAGTGTGGCGATCGGTGAGATCGACCAGGCGCGCGCCCAGCTCGGTGGGGGCAGCAGTGCGCTCGTCGAGCGCTTCGAAGAGTTGTTGCCGGACTTCTCGGTGGCCGAGATCCGAACGCTGGTGGCGAAATTCGGGTTACGGGCCGGCCACGTCGAACGCCCGGCCACCGAACTCTCTCCCGGTGAACGAACCCGGGCCGCGATGGCGCTCCTGCAGGCGCGGGGCACCAACGTGCTGGTACTCGACGAACCGACCAACCATCTCGACCTGCCCGCGATCGAACAGTTGGAGAAGGCGCTCGACGCCTATGACGGGGCGTTGCTGTTGGTGACCCACGACCGGCGGATGATCGCGACCGTCCGCCTCGATCGCCGGTGGCGGGTGGAGGCGGGCCGGGTCGTCGACGACGTGGTGTGACGGCGCCTCGAAAGTCCGGAATGCCGGTTTGCATCGATAGTCGAATCCCCTGCTGCCGAAGAATATTGAGCCGATAGACTTTCGTCGCCCGGACGCAACGGAAGGCGGCCATGTTCCCCAAGTACGGTATTCCCGACGGTGCCGACACGGCGTGGATGCTGGTGGCATTCGCGCTCGTCCTGCTCATGACACCCGCTCTCGCACTGTTCTACGGCGGGATGGTCCGGTCCAAGAGTGTCCTGAACATGATGATGATGTGTCTGTCGGCGATCCCCATCGTCTGGATTCTGTGGGTCGTCGTCGGGTACTCGTTGGCCTTCGGTGACGATCACGCAGGACTGATCGGGAGTTTGGGCTCGTTCCCGGGCCTCGAACACACCTTCGGTCATGATGCGGCACATCCGACGACGATCCCGCTCGTCGGCACCATTCCCGCGATTCTCTTCGTCGCGTTCCAGGCCGGGTTCGCGATGGTCACCGTGGCCCTGATCGCCGGTGCGGTCGCCGACCGGATGCGCTTCGTCTCGTGGGTGGTGTTCGCGACCATTTGGTCGCTGCTGGTGTACATCCCGATCGCGCACTGGGTGTTCAGTGCACCCGGATTGACCGAAGAGCACGGTGGCTGGATCGTCGCCCACCTCAAGGCCATCGACTTCGCCGGTGGCACCGCGGTCGAGATCAACTCGGGTGCGTCGGCGCTGGTGCTCGCCATCCTCCTGGGGCGGCGGCGCGGCTGGCCCAAGGATCCGATGCGGCCGCACAATCTGCCGTTCGTCATGCTCGGTGCCGGCCTGTTGTGGTTCGGCTGGTTCGGGTTCAACGCCGGACCGGCGTTGGCGGCCAACGGGTCCGCGGCGATCATCGCGGTCAACACCCTCGGGGCGGGTGCGGCGTCGATGGTGTCGTGGCTCGTCGTCGAATACGCCCGGCATGGCCGGCCCACCTCTTTTGGTGCGGCCTCCGGGGTGATCGCCGGCCTGGTGGCGATCACGCCCTCGTGTTCGGCGGTGACACCACTCGGAGCGCTGGCGATCGGTGCGGTCGCCGGTGCGCTCAGCTCGTACGCCATCGAACTGAAATTCCGCTGGCGCTATGACGATTCCCTGGACGTGGTCGGGGTGCATTTCGTCAGTGGTGTCGTCGGCACCCTGATGATCGGCCTGGTCGCCTCGAGCTCTGCACCGGCCGGCGTGGACGGGCTGTTCTACGGGGGCGGATTCGATCAGTTGTGGCGCCAGGCGGTGGCTGTGGTGGCGGTACTGTCCTACGCCGTCGTCGTCACCGGGATCATCGGTCTCGCACTCAAGTACACGATGGGCCTACGTGCCGATCGCCAGCACGAGGTCGACGGCATCGACGACGCACAACATGCCGAGTCGGCGTACGACTTCCACACCGCCGGTGGTCGGTGAGCACACCGCTCAGCTCGCCCGGCGCAGCGTCGAGACCATCTCGGCGACGACGGCGGGACTGACCGCGTCGGGAACGCCCTGCGGAGCCGAGATGACGAAGAGTACGCACCCCTGCTGTCCGGGCACCGTCGTGGCCACCATGGAATGAATGGCGGTGGGGCCGACACAGTTCGAGGTCGCGATGTTGGTCACCGATGCGACGATCTGCACCGCGGGTGCCCCGCCGACGGTGAGTTGTCGGGGTGGGCTGAGCTGTACCGTCGGGACGTGTCCGGAGTCCGAGGTGTAGATGTCGGCCACCAGCGCCGCCTCGTCACGTACAGCGTCGTTGATGTCGGTGGTGTTCGATGCACCCGGCAGCCCGGAGACCGCGACCGAGTTGTCGCCGCAACCGGGTACGTCGAGGGTGGCCGCACCGCTCATGGTTCGGATCGCGCAATAGCCGAAAGGACCGTCGTTGCACCGTTTCTCCCAGCCGACGAGTGTGCCGCAGCTCGCCACCGTCCAGTTGGGTGGGACGTCATAGGCCAGACCGCGTTTGCCTGCGACGGTGCGCCATCCGGCGGGGGTATCGGGGGCGGCGGTGGCCGGCGGACATTGCGCAGCTGCCGGAGCCGTTGTCGAAGGAGACCCGGACGGCGTGGGAGTGGTGGTGCTCGGGAGTACCGACGACGACTGCGCTGCGCTTGCGGAGGTGTCGTGACCGTCATGCGTGGAGCGCACCACCAGCACCACCGCAGCGACGGCCACGACGACGATCAGGATCACTCCCGCCGCGATGACCGCGAGTGCCTTGCCGCTGCCCCCACCGCGCGGCGGCCCGCCGGGTCCGCCCGGCGTTCCGGCGTCCCAAGCTTGTGGTTGCTGCGCCATGGGGTGACCCGGATACGCCGAACCCGGTGGCACGGCACCCGGGTACCAATGTGGTTGGGTCGGATACTCCGATTGTTGGAACCCTGGTTGTTGGTACCCCGGTTGTTGATGGCCCGGTTGCTGGTAGCCGGGCGGCACGAAGCCGGAATGTTGATGATCAGGCGGCTGATTCGGGTCCGGTGGATTGCCCTGTGTCGGATGGCTCACTGATCTCCCCCGAGGTCGCCGTGCACGGGCAGCGACGGTATCACCCGAGTGCGTCAGTCGATGACGATGCCGAGGTGCGCCGCGAAGTGTCCGGTGAGCCCGAGAGCCTGCTCGCCGTCGATGGTGCATCCCCGCAGCCCGTCGAGGTGATGGATCGTACCGATGTCGAGTCCGCGCAGGTCGACGTCGGACAGCGTCGCCTGATGGACATCGAGTGTCGTCACCGTGCAGTCCTCGAATGCCATACGCGCAACGGTGGCGTCGACGAGGTCGAGTTCGCCGATGATGCACCCCCGGAACAGCACGTCCCGGACGTCGCTGCCGCGGAAGTTGGCCAGCTCGATCTTCGCCGAATCGACCACCAGTGACCGAATCCGGGATTCGAAGAGATCAAGTGCCCCGACGCGGCTCGCGCAGATCTCGGCCTGCCGTATGAAGCTGCGCGGCATCGACATCCGTGGCGCGTTGATTCCCTCGAGCCGGGTCTCGACAAGTCGGGCGCCGGTCAGATCGGTGTCGTCCAGCGACACCGAGGTCAGCCGGCACCCGGACAGTTCGAGCCCGCTCAGGTCACGGCCGGAGAGGTCGACGTCGGTGAGCCGGACGAGTTCGACAGACGCATACGGTTCGAGTTGGTGGGTATCGCCCACCTCCGCGGAGGTCAGGGTCAGGGTCTCGATCTGTGGTCGTTTCGCCACGCGTGCGACGTCCTTTCCTCGGGTGGTGCAGACGAGCGTAATGCGTCCGGGCGCCACCGCTTCGAGCACGGGGGTCCGGATGATCGCCCGTCGACACGCCGGATGCTGTTCTTCGCGAACCCTGGATTCATGATGACAACTTCGTTAGCCTGCCGAATGGGTCGTTTTCGATGGGCCCATCCGCTTGGCCGAGAACAGTGAGAACCGAAGGGAAATCATGAAGAAGACCATGCGAATGGCAGTCGGTGTCGCCGCGGTGTCCGTGGCTGTGTTGACCGCAGCAGGATGTAGTGACGACAACAGCGATTCGGCGACATCCTCGTCGTCGGCCGCATCGTCGATGATGGCCGAGGGCAGCGCGTCCGCCTCCAGTGGTGCCCAGGCGCAGGGCGCCTCGGTCGCACTGACCGCAGCCGACGGCACGACGGTCACCCTGACCGGACCCATCGCGACGAAGTACGAGGCCGCGACCGCCAAACAGAAGACCGACCTGGGTAAGCCGAAGACAGGGGCGGACGCGTCCGGAACGGGCGCCAACGGCGTGGTGTTCCAGCAGTTCGACGGCGGGGTCATCAGCGCCAAGAACGCCGAGGCCGGTACGCCGGCGTACATCACGTGGGGCAAGATCCGCGACGCATGGAATGTGCCGCGCAACGCCGCCGGTCAACCAGCCACCGACGGGAAGGGTGGCTCGCAGGGGCCGCTCGGTACCGCAACGAGCGATGAGAGCGAGTCCGGCACGCTTCGGACCTCCACCTTCGAACACGGCAAGATCACCTGGGACTCCGCGACCGACAAGGTCGAGGTCACGGTGGACGGCAAGGTCGTTCCGGCGTCGTAGACCGAGCGTGGATGCTGCGCCCCGACCGGTCGAACCGATTGGGGCGCAGCCCAGTCCGCCCCGACCGTGCAAGGCTCACCTGGTATCGCCTTGGCCCGCCGGCCGGGCGCGGGTTACCGTATCGCGTGACCGGAGACGACATGGCCTCGCCGGAGCGAGTGACGACGAACCTTCCGCCGGTGCCCACCGACCTCCGGCTGGTGGTCACCGACATGGACGGCACACTTCTCGACGAGCACAAGCGCATCCCGGAGTCGCTGTGGCCGTTGCTCACCGATCTCGATCGCCGCGGTATCGTCTTCAGCCCGGCGAGCGGGCGGCAGGCGGCAACGTTGCTCGATCAACTCGGTCACGCCCTACCCGAGCTGGTGGTGATCGCGGAGAACGGTGCGGTGGTCGCGCGAGGGTCCGAAAAGCTCAGTGTCACACCACTGGACGCGTCCGCGGTGCGCGAGGTCCTCGATGCGGCGCAGGAACTCGCGACAGCGGGGATCGACCTGGGCGTGGTGTTGTGCGGACCCGATACCGCGTTCGTCGAGCGATCCGATGACCCCTTTCTCGCACAGGTGCGTCCCTACTATCACTCGCATGAGATCGTCGAGGATCTCCGCCGTGTCGATGGCCCCTTCGTCAAGGTCGCGGTCTACGATTTCGTCGACGTCGAGAAGGACACCGCGCCACGGATGACCTCGCTCGAGGGCGCGATGCAGGTGGTCGTCTCGGGCCGCAACTGGGTCGACGTGATGGCCCCGGGGGTGGACAAGGCGGTGGCGGTGCGCGCCGTGCAGCAGCGACTGGGGATCACCCCCGCCCAGACCATGGTTTTCGGCGATTATCTCAACGATCTGGCCATGCTCGGCACCGCCGAGTATTCCTATGCCATGGCCAATGCCCATCCCGAGATCCTCTCGGCCGCCGCCTACCTCGCACCCTCGAATGCCGAGAACGGTGTGGTCCGCACGGTACGAGCCGCGATCGGCCTACCCGACCTTCGGTGACACGAGAAAAGAGTGACGTAAGAAGACGGGGCGTCAGCCCCACCGAGGCACGCGAGGCAGCGAGCCCTCGTCGTCGGCGCCACGCGCCAGCCAGGATGCGACGAATTCGCGGGTGCCGTGTACGAGTGCACCACCACCGTGCACGGTCCACTCGTCACCCTCGATGGTGGTGATCGTCAGGGGCGCGACATCGGCGCGGATCTCGAGGCGGCGCACCATGGCGTCGAGCGCATCGAGCACCGAGTCGGGATCGGCCTCATCGAGCGACCACACCGAGCTGACGGCGTCGTTGGCGAGGACGATGTCTGCGATGCGCTGAGGTACCACGTCCCGCGGTCGCAGGTCGACGCTGCGACAGTTGATCACCGCATCCGGCGAGCACTCCTCGAGATGTGTTGCGGCGTCGAGGAACACGCGCTGGGACTCCCGCAGTCGCCGACGCACCTCATCCGGACTCTCACCGGCGCCCGTGGCGTGGGTGCCGGGCTGCGCAGCGGTGCGCGGTGAGTCGAGGGCGGCCCATACCGCCGCGGTCAGCTCGACACCCGAGTGCGCCAGTCGTGCGATCACCTCGCGGCGCGGCAGACCATTGTCGGCCGACGCCTCGAAACGCTCATCGCCCATCATCGTCACAATGGTGTCGAGCATGTCGAATTCGCGCCCGAGCCGCGACAGATCGGAAGGCAATCGGGTGATCGTCGTCATGGCCACGCTCCTCTGGTCACCGGCGCCGACCCGTGTCGACACCACCGTCCATCGTTACATCCTGCGCTGCGCCTGCGGTCATTTCGGCCGGTTCGACGGACGCCGGGGCGCTGTGGGTGGATGCTGGGGACGATGACATCCGCCCGCCCGTACCGTGACCGCATCGACGCCGGCCGCCGCTTGTGCGCGTCGCTGTCACACCTGCGCGGGCGCACCGGTCTCGTGGTGTTGGCCCTGCCGCGCGGAGGGGTCCCCGTCGGGCTTCCGGTGGCCGCCGACCTCGGGTGTCCGTTCGACATCTGCCTGGTCCGCAAACTGGGGGTTCCCGGGCAACCCGAGCTGGCCGCCGGCGCGATCGCCGCCGATTCGACGATCGTCACCAACGACGAGATCATCGCGCGCACCCACACCACCTCGCGCGATCTCGATGCGGTGATCGCCAAGGAGACAAAAGAACTCGGCCGCCGAGAGCGCGTTTATCGCGGGGGTGCGCCCATGGTGGACGTGGCGGGCAGGACGGTCGTGCTCGTCGACGACGGCGTCGCCACCGGCGCAACGATGCGCGCCGCCCTGAGCACGCTGCGCCGCCAGGGCGCGGCCGAGCTGATCGTCGCCGTCCCGGTCGGCCCCGAAGGTGTCGCCCGCGACTTCCCCGAGGCCGATGTCGTGATCTGTCCGATGACCCCACAGCACTTTCGCGGTGTGGGCGGCGCTTACGACGATTTCGCCCAACTCACCGACGAGCAGGTGTGCGCGATGCTCGATGCGACGCGTCCCACTACTTGGCGACGAGGAAATCGTCGATCTGATTGATCGCCCCCGAGGCCCCTTCGACGACGCCCATGTCGAGGACCTTCTGCAACGCCTCGGCGGTCTCGTATGTGCTCAGGAAGGTCGCCACGGTACGACCGTCCTTCTCGGCGAAGCTATACTCGTTGACCGACACCGGCAACGAGTCCACCGGGGTGAAGTCCTCGTCGGCGAATCCGTCGCGGAAGGTGAATCCGTGCGGTTCGTCGAGGGAATCGATGATCCAGTAACCGGCGTACTTCTCCCCCTCCGGTCCGGTCATGAAATACGTGACCCGTCCGCCGGGCGTGAAATCGTGGTCGACGAAGGTGGCCGGATGGCTCGGCGGACCCCAGATACGTTCCAGCTGACGGGGATCGGCGTAGATCTGCCAGATCCGCGACGGTGGTGCGGCGAACTCCGCGGTGATGGTCAGTGTTCGGGAATCGAGGTCGTGGGTGACGTCGGTGACGGGCATGGGTCAATCCTCCTGGTGTCGAACAACTTCGGTGTCATTGGTGTGTACTTCTCTGTCCGCGGTGTGGGCGATGAGGTCATCGATCCGCCCGATCCGGCCGCGCCAGATCTGTTCGAGGTCGGTCAGCATCGTCGCCACCGAGCGCACCGCGTGCACGTCACCGGTGGCCAATTGCTCGCGACCGTGGCGTCGCTTGGTCAACAGCCCCGCTCGTTCGAGCACGGCAACGTGCTTTTGCACTGCGGCGAAACTCATGTCGTAGTTCGCCGCGAGCGCCGAGACCGAGTGTTCGCCGGCGAGTACCCGTCGCATGATGTCGCGGCGGGTGCGGTCGGCCAAGGCGTGGAACATCGCATCGGCGCGGTCCTCGTCGTCCTCGATCACTCCTCCAATATACAACCAGTTGGTTGTACGTTGTCAATACGTGGCGACCGTGCTCGGGGCCTGACGGGCCAACACGCCGTCGTTCGCCCGTCCTCCGTCGCCGTTGCCGTGCCGTCGGTGATGATCGTGGGCGAAGTGATGAGAGCCGGAACAGTCGAGCGAGGTGGAGTGCGATGTCGTTGAGCGCCGGTATCGACCGTTTCCAGCGTCGCCATCCGCTGAGCGGCTATCCCCTCGCGGTGGCGTACAAGTTCTTCGACGATCAGGGTGGCTACCTCGCGGCACTGCTCGCCTACTACGGTTTCATCTCGCTGTTTCCGCTGCTGTTGCTGTTGACGACCGTGCTGGAGTTTGTTCTGCGCGACAATCCCGAACTGCGGGAGCGAATCGTGGACTCGGCGATGTCGCAGATCCCGGTGATCGGTTCCGAGCTCGGTCAGCCGGGGCAGCTCAGCGGAGGGACGGTCGCGGTGACGATCGGTGTGGTCGGCGCCCTCTACGGTGGGCTGGGCGTCGCCGTGGCCATTCAGAACGCGATGAACGTCGTGTGGGCGGTGCCACGCAACGACCGTCCCGATCCGATCCGCGTGCGTTTGCGCGGAATGCTGCTGCTGTCGACGGTGGGAACCGCGATCATCGGGTTGACCGTGGTCAACGGCGCGATCGCGGCCGTCGATCTCGGCACCACGGGGAAATGGCTGTCGATCGCGGGATCACTGGTGTTGACCGCGGTCCTGTTCGTGGTGGCTTTCCGCATCGGTACGGTGCGTGAGCTCGGTGTCCGAGACGTGCTGCCCGGCGCGATCGCCGCCGCGATCGGATGGCAGGCTCTGCAGAGCTTCGGCAGCATCTACGTCCAACATGTCATCGCCAACGCGAGTGCGACGACAGGTGTGTTCGCCGTGGTGCTGGGTCTGCTCGCCTTTCTCTACATCGCGGCGATTCTCGTCGTGTTCTGCCTCGAGGCCAACGCCGTGCGGGTCGACAAGCTCTATCCCCGCTCGATGCTCACCCCCTTCACCGACAACGTGGTGCTCACCTCCGGCGACAAGGCGGCCTACGTGGCACAAGCCAAGGCGCAGCGGCACAAAGGTTTTCAGGAGATCCAGGTGCGATTCGACAAACGCTCCGCCGACAGCCGATCCGGTGACGAGGAATCCCCCGACGACCAAGCCGGCAGCGATCGATCGGGCAGCGACGGATCGGGAAGCGACCCCGACAGCTGACAGTGCACCGACCGATCCGCGCGCGGGGCGGGTCAGTGCGATCCGGCGAGTTCGAGAATCACATCCACTGCGCGGGCGGCGCTTTGGCATGCGCCCTCCATGGTCGTCGTCCAATCGGTGCGCGTCCAGTCCCCCGCCAACGCCAGACCGCGCACCGACGTGCGTTGATCGGGCCGGATGTCGGCGGTCCCGGGCCGTTGGGCGAACGTCGATTTCGGCATCCGCACCACGTGCCCGAGGATCAGTTCGGCGCGCCGGGCGCCCGGGTAGTAACGCCGCAGCATCTGCATCTGGAGGTCGGTGATGTCGGCATTGGACTTGCCGATGAGATCGTAGGCTGCCGAGACGGTGGTCGAATACAGATAGCCGCGCGCCGCATCCCGACCGTGCATCCGTTGGCGATCCCATACCTGTTCGAGGACGCCCTCACCACCGAGCAGGATCTCGCCCCAATCGTCCATGCCGATGGGGCGATCCAGGTAGAGGTTGACGCTGACGATGGGCACTGGCGTCAAATGCCGGCTCGCCGAATAGATCTCGTCGTGACCGGGCATTTGATCGAGCAGGCTGCCGATACTCCACACCGGGACCGCGCAGATGACCGCGTCCGCCGAGAGGAACTCGCCATCGGTGAGCGTGACCCCGGTGACGGCCTCGTCAACGATCTCGACCGTCCGGACCACCGCGCGATGGCGGACCTCGACGCCGGCATCGGCGAAGACCTTCTGTGCACCGGTGACGAACAGGGTGTCGAGATCCACCGTCGGATAACCGATGGAGATCGGCGTCCGGGTTTCCCGCGCCCTGCGGATACCGGTCACCAGGAGGTCGGCGGGCACCTTGGCCGAGGAGATGTCCGGCTTGTCGCCGGTCAGACCGATGACGATGCCGTCCCACAACGCCTCTCGCGCAGACGTGGGCATCCGCAGTCGGCGGAACCATTCGTCGGCGGTGATCTGATCGAGCCACTCGGGTTGGCGCAGCGCCTGCCGGATCAGCAGCGCTTGCGCACGCGCGGTCCGGAGCCGGTCGAGTCCGCGCACGCCCGGCAGATCACCCAGTGCCGCACGCAGCCCAGCGATCCCGCCGAAGGCCGAGCGGCGCGTCGCGCCACCGGGCATCCGGATCGTCATGTGGCGGGGAAAGGCCACGTGCTGACGGGTGCCGACGCTGTCGAGGTAGCGCATCAGATGCTCATAGCCACTGGCGAAGACGTGCTGACCGTTGTCCGGGACGTCGTCGACCGCGGCGACCGGCATCGAGATCGTTCGTCCGCCCAGCGATCCCCGGCGTTCGAGCAGGGTCACCCGGTGTCCGGCCTCACTCAGCCACACCAACGACGCCAGTCCCGCCAATCCGCCACCGATCACCACACAATGCATGCGATGAGACTAATCGGCCGATCCGTTCCATGGGAGGAATCGGAGATTCGGGGTCACCGGCCGGCCGACTAGAGCCGTGGACAGACCGCGTCGAACGGGGCGGTCGAGGAGATCCGGGTTTCGATCCCGGCGTGAGTGAACTCCTTGGCGGTGTGAATCGCATCGAGAACGTCTGCGCCCTTGGCCAATTCGGCCGTGGTCGCCGCGGCGAAGACGCAGCCGGCACCTGACGCCCGCTCCTCGCCGACCTTGGGCGCGCGCAGCACGGTGATCTCCGAACCGTCGTAGACCACATCGACGGCGTCGTCGCCGGGTAGACCTACGCCACCCTTGACGATGACCACCGCCGGACCCTGATCGGCGATCCGCCGGGCCGCCTCGGCGAGATCCTCGACGTCGGCGAGTTCGTCCATCCCGGCCAGTGTCGCTGCCTCGAACAGGTTGGGGGTCACGACGGTGGCCAGCGGCAGGATGTGTTCCCGTAGCGCGTTGTCGGTGTCGAGGGCGGCTCCGGGTTCTTGACCCTTGCAGATCAGGACCGGGTCGACAACGACGTGTCGCCAGGGTCGGGCCCGCAAGCCCTCGGCGACGGTGGTGATCGTCTCCGGGGTGCCCAACATCCCGATCTTGACGACCTCGGGCTCATGAGCAATGGTCGCCGCCTCGATCTGGTCGGCGATGACCGGTGCGGCGATCGGCACGAAGCGGTGTCCCCATCCGGCTTTCGGATCGAAGGAGACGATGCACGTGATGGTCCCGACGCCGTAGGTGCCGAGCTGGGTGAATGTGCGCAGATCTGCCTGCAATCCCGCGCCCCCGGTTGCCTCGGAACCTGCGATGACGTACGACACGGTGGCCACGGTGCATTCTCCCTCTGCTCGATTCCTCCGGCGGTGCCTCCCCCAGCTTGCCAGCGCCCGCCACACGACGCATGAAGCAGGGTGCCCGTTGCGCCGGCGCGCATCGCACTACGCTTGGCGTCGGTTCACTACTGCCTACGTGGAGGTTTTCATGACACAGCTCGGAGTGGTCGGCGGCGGCACCATGGGTGCGGGGATCGCGGAGGTCGCGATTCGCGCCGGCGATGACGTACTCGTACTCGAGCGCGACGAGACCGCCGCCGATGCGGCACGCGCCCGCATCGAGAAGTCTCTGGGCCGTGGCGTCAGCAAGGGCAAGATCTCCGAGGACGATGCCACCGCGGCACTGTCCCGACTGACCCTGACGACCACCGTCGGCGATTTCGCGGATCGTGAGCTGGTGATCGAAGCGCTTCCCGAGGTCGAGTCGCTCAAAATCGGCTTCTTCGCCGAACTCGACAAGGTCACCGCGCCCGAGGCGATCCTGGCCACCAACACCTCGTCGATCCCCATCATCCGGATCGCCAAGGACGTCGCCGACCCCTCGCGCGTGGTGGGCGTCCACTTCTTCAATCCGGTTCCCGTGATGCCCCTGGTAGAGATCATCTCGAGTCTCGCGAGCTCACCGCAGGCCATCGAGACCGTCACCGTCTACGCCCGCGATCACCTGGGCAAGCGCACGATCGCGGCCGGTGATCGCGGCGGCTTCGTCGTCAACGCCCTGCTGATCCCGTACCTGGTGAGCGCCATCCGCATGTACGAGAGCGGCTACGCCTCCAAGGAGGACATCGACGCCGGCATGGTCAACGGCTGCGCTCACCCGATGGGCCCGCTGACGCTGAGCGACACCGTCGGTCTCGACGTCGTTCTCGACGTGGCCGAATCGCTCTATCAGGAGTTCCGCGAGCCGCACCTCGCGCCGCCGCCGCTGCTCTCGCGCATGGTCGAGGCCGGCTATCTCGGCAAGAAGAGCGGCAAGGGCTTCTACGACTACGCCGGCTGACCACCCGCTCGCCGGAGGAGCCGGTGGTCAGTGCAGGCCGGTGTCCTTGCTGCCGTAGGCCTCACGCAGGCGCGGTTTGACGACCTTGCCGCCGGCGTTGCGCGGTAGTTCGTCAACGATGACGAGGTCCTTGGGCTGCTTGAAGCGGGCCAGGTTCTCGTTCAGATAGGGCTCGAGCTCGTCGAGGGTGAGGTCGTCGGCGCCCTCGGCGAGCACGACGACGGCCACCGGGACCTCGCCCCACTTTTCGTGGGCGCGGCCGATGACGGCGGCCTCGGCGATCTTCTCATGGCCATAGAGCACGTTCTCCACCTCCGCGCAGTACACGTTCTCACCGCCGGAGATGATCATGTCCTTGGCCCGGTCGACGACAAAGAGGAAGCCGTCCTCGTCCTGACGGACGAGGTCTCCGGAGTGAAACCAGCCGCCGCGGAAGGCATCCGCGGTTGCCTGCGGGTTCTGCCAGTACCCCTTCATCAGATTGGGTCCGCGGTAGACGATCTCGCCGACCTCGCCGGGGGCGACGTCGTTCATCATCGGATCGACGATCCGGGCGGTCACCGCGGGCACCACCTTGCCGATCGACCCGATCTTGCGCAGCGCGTCCTTGCCCTCGAGGACGCACGTGACCGGCGACATCTCGGTCTGCCCGAAAGCCGTCATGTTCAGCGCCTGCGGGAACGACTCGTTCATCGCGTTGAGCACCGTGTCCGAAGCGGGTGCAGCACCCCAACTGATGGTGCGCAACTTGAGGTTTCGCGGCCGTACACGTTGGGCGGCACACACCGCCTGCCACTGGGCCGGCACCATGAAGACCGACGTCGTGCCCTCCCGTTCGAGGGTGTCGAGCATGTCGTCGGGGTCGAACGCGCCGAGCGGGTGGATCACGGCGGGAACTCCCCGGTAGAACACCGGCGCGAACGCGGCGATGCCGGCGATGTGGAAGATGGGTGGGACCACCGAGGCGACGTCGGCGTCGGAATGGTCCTGGGCCGCGGCGATCGTCGTCACCGCCTGCGCCTGCAGGTTCTGATGGGTCAGCATGGCGCCCTTGGGTTTTCCGGTGGTTCCCGAGGTGTACATGATCAGTGCCACGGTGTCCTCGGGCACATCGATCTCGGGGAGATCGGCGGAGTCCTCGGCGATCAGATCGGCATAGTCGAGGTGGTCGGGAACCTCGCTGCCGCCGACGACGATCGTGTGGTCGATGCCGCCGGTGGAGGCGGCGGCCGCCTGGGTCAGGGGCGCGAGCAGGGTTTCGGTGACGATCACCCGTGCGCCACTGTCGGTGATGAGGTACCCCACCTCGGCGGGGCTCATCCGGATGTTGACCGGCACCGGAATCGCGCCGATCAGGTTGGCGCCCAACACCGCCTCGACGTACTCGGTGCGATTGAGCAGTGCCATCAGTACGCGGTCGCCGAAGCCGACGCCCCGCCGGGCCAGCGCCGCACCGAAGGCCCGGGAACGCTCATCGAGTTGCCGCCAGGTGGTGGTTTGGCCCAGGAACCGCAGCGCCGGGCGGTCGGGGGTCATGAAGGCGTGCCTGCGGACCTGGTTGTTCCAATGGTTGCGTCGCGAACGCAGGGGCTCGGTGGTCGCGGTCATACGCACTCTCCCTGTGATCATGGGTGCGCACGTCCACGCCAACTCCGCGTGCGCCCCGGTCGCGCTTGGTGTTCCCATCACACAGTAGAGCGCGGCACGGATGCCGCGGGAGCGTTCGCTCGGCTTGGTGCCGACGACGGGTGTTTCGTCCGATCCCGGGCCCGACGCCACCACCGCGTGGTTCACAGGATACCCTAACCTAACTCACAGGGCGGGTGGTTCGGTGTGGCATGTCCGCCACGACGCGGCTCCGCCCCGACACCCATGGAACGGACACGGAGATGGTGCAGCAGACCACCAGGACGTCGATGGCGCGTGCGGTACTCGGCGAGGACAATTATCGACGTGCCATCCGGGTGCTCAACGAGCGCCGGCAACGCCCGCGGGTCGGCCGTGTGCGCTTCGGTGATCTGCGCCGAACCCAACCGATCTGTCGCGAATACGGTTCGGCGCGTGGACGTCCCGTCGACCGGTACTACATCGAGAATTTCCTGGCCGAGCACGGACGGCTGATCACGGGATCTGTTCTCGAGATCGGCGAACGCACCTATA
>NZ_BAEI01000092.1 GCF_000241325.1 Gordonia polyisoprenivorans NBRC 16320 = JCM 10675
TGAAGATGTAGAACGCGGTGTCCGACAGCGGGATCGAGTCGGTGACGGCGGGATTGCGCGGGGAACACCGCGCCGCGCCGCGGTGTAACTCGGCGAAGTCGAGGCGAACCTCGGGCAGCGCCGACTCCGGTACGGACTCGAGCACCTCGGCGAGATCGGGTTGGTAGATCAGGACCTTTGCGCCGATGAGCCCCAGGCTGTGTTCGAGGACCGCGCCGCGCTGGTGAAAGTTGAGCATCCCCGCGATCGCCCCGAGTTTCACGATTGCCAGCATGGTGATCACGACGTCGGGATGGTTACGCGATTCGATGGCCACGACGTCGCCGCGTGAGATCCCCTGCCGACTCAGGAAGTCCGCGATCCGGTTGGCGTGCGCGTTGGCGTCACGGTAGGTGATCGACTGCCCCTCGAAGCGCAGGAAATCGCGATCGGGATAGGCCTCGACGGACTGGACGAAACGCTTCCCGATGGACATCTGCCGACCGGGCGGACGCGGAATCAGCGCCGGCAACGACCGCAGCACTCCCCCGAGGTCCGGGCGCAGAGACGCGAGCCCCGACAGGATGTCTCGCAGGGTGATGTCGGGAAGAAGTCCCGTATCTGCCGAATGCGGAGTTGTCATCACGTCCTTTCCCCGGGCATCCACCTCGATGCCCGTCACTTGCCCGGCAGGGGCGAGATGCCGCCGCTGATGTCGGTGATCTGCCAGTTCTTGCCGTCCACCGTTATCGGGTATAGCGCAGTCGTCTTCACCCCGTCCGGTGATTGGACGTTACTGGTGGTCACGTCGAGGAAGACCTGAACGTGGTACGTGCCGTCGTTGTGGGTGGCGATGTCGCTGCCGACGAGCGTGCCGGTGGAGACCCACTGCAGTTGCCCGAGAAGATCACGCAACGCGGGTTCGCTGGTCTGGAACTGCTGTGCCAGCGGCTGGTTGACGTGTGAACGCAACGCCGCGAACCACGGGTCGAAATTGCGGTAGTCGATCCGTGCGGCGGCCACCGCATAGTCGGAGGCGAGTTGTCGTGCGTGCGCCTCGTCGGCCGACTGTGCGCGCAACGCATCGAGCTCGTCGCCACGCTGGTGCGCTTGCCACCCGAAGACGCCCGTCGCCACCGCCAGCGCCAGGATCACCGCGACGATCATCGCCGCCACGAACGGCCGCGAACGCAACCGGGCCGTCAGCGACGCGCGGCGTCCCGAAGGCTGGTCGGCTTCTGCCGCCCTCTCCTCCGATTCTGTTGCCCCGTGCGGTGATTCGGTATCGGCCGGTGTTCTGTCGTCCGGTGCTGTGTTGGTCTGCTCCGTGTCAGCCTGCTCCTCGGCAGTGTCCGTATCGGCAACGTCGGTATCACTCATGTCATCTCGGTTCGTGTCGGTGGGCAGTGGGGATTCTCGGGCTCGTGGCGGCCGATGCGGCTCGGTGGTGGCCGATGGGCTGGGTGGTGCCGTCATGGCGGGTCCGCCACGGTCAGTCGCAGGACGCCGTTCTCGTCGACGATCCGCAACCCCTGCTCGACCAGGGTCGCCAGATTCACCCGACCGGCCGGTGCGACTGCGGTCAGGGTGGGCTGGAGCACCCGCATGATCGCGGCGACGTCGGGCATGGTCTTGTTGAGGTACTCGCCGATCTTCTGGGTGAACGGGATGATCACGTCGTACCAGCCGGTGGCGCCCTCGGTGGCCTGCGCGAGTCCGGGCAGCAGGCTCCACAAGGTGGAGAACGGAATGTTCATGTGCGCCAACTTCGGTGCGGTGGCGCGCATCACGGCGCCGATCCGGGCACCGTCGAGGCGCGTCAACAGTTCCTGTGCGTGGTCGAACAGGCCGGAGAACTCGGATCGGTAGGTGCCGATCGTGCGGGCGGTCAGCGAGGAGAATCGGCCGATGGTCGCCAGGTCGGCGTCGCGGCCCTGCCAGCCCTCGGAGATGGTCCGCGCGATCTCCTCGAGGGTGGCCGGATCGAATTGGCTGGTGAGTCCGTGCATGGAGGTCAGCATGTCGGCCACCGAGACGCCCGGGTCGATGCCGTTGCCGATCACGGCACCGTCGGTGAGGTACGGGCCCGATCCGGTGGTCGAGGTGAATTCGACGTACTGCTCGCCGACCATGGACAGATTCGCGATGCTGACCGTCGCGTCGGCCGGCACGTCCGCGCCGGGCCTGATCCGGAGGGTGGCCCGCAGCCCGTCGGGTCCGGTCCGCAGATCGGTCACCGTGCCGACCTGGATGCCGTTATAGAGCACCGACGAATTATTCTGCAGGCCATTGGATTCGGTGAGGTCCAGCGATACGGTGTCGTATCGGGTGAACGGGTGCAGATGCAGGACGCCGACGACGAGGTAGGCGCTGAGCGCGATCGACACCACCACCAGCATCACCAGGCTCCCGATCGTGCGGCGTGCGGTCATCGCATGGCCCCGATCATCCGGAGAACCGCGGCGACGGTCCGGGTGTCGGTCGCCGACCCGCCGGTTCCCCGGCCATCGGGTTCGGTGACGTCGACGACGTCGATCGACGGGTTACCCGCCCAGGCGACGAGTCGGTCGCCGAGCAAGTCATCGAGACGGCGGATGTCAGCGGGTGCCTGTGTGTCGAGCCGTACGGCCGTGGCGACCAATGGGTCGACGACCCCGATGAGGCCCTGAAGAGTCGCATAGCGCGGGATGATCAGGTTGCCTATGGGAACGACGTTGGGCCCCAAGGCATTCAAGACGTTCGACAGTCCGAGGAATGCCGAGACCGCGCCGCTGACCCGTCGCGGCCCGAATTGGAAGGCGAACGCCAATCGGGACCGGTTGACGTCGAGGGTGTGCGAGATCGTCTCGATCGAATCGATCATCGACCGGATGTCGTCGCCCTGACCCGCGCTGCGCGCGATCAGCGCGCGCAGCACCTCGATGCCGACGTCACGTTCGGTGGTGTCGGACGGAAAAGCCTTGTTGGCGTTGGTGATGATGCGTTGAAGGGTGGCGATGGTGCCTCCGTTGGCGAGTGCGGCCACACCTCCGAGAAGATCTTCGACCTGTGGTGACACCGTGGTCCTCGACAGCGGGATCGTCTGGCCGGCGGCGATGGTCGCGGTGGTGGCGCCGGCCGGTGGTGACAGCGCGATGAAGAAGTCGCCGAGCAGGGTCGCCTGCACGAGTTCGGCGGTCGTGCCGGCGGGCAGCCGGACGTCGGCGGAGAGATCGACGGTCGCGACCGCCACCCGGCGACCGTCGTGTTCGGCCAGACCCACCCCGCGCAGTACCCCGATTCGTGAGCCGTTGTAGACCACCTTGCTGCGTGCGGGAAGGTTGAGTACCGAGGCGAATTCGATGTGTAGCGGGTAGCTGTCACCGTCGACGCGGGTACCGGGTAACGGCAGATCGGTCGGCGCAACGCCGCACGCGGCCACGAGAACCGTGAGACTCGCCAGCACTGCCGCCCACGCTGCGCACCATCGGGATCGGATCATCACCGGCCCCCTGCGGACGCGAGTACGAGTTGGACCAGCGCAAGGTCGACGTGTCCGGTGGCTCCGGGCGACGGCCGGCAGGCCTGTGCCATGACCGCGTTGACCGCCGCGCAGACCGCCGAGCTCGACGACGCGGTGACCCGCACCGCCGGCGGAGCCGTCTCGATTCCACCGACTGCCGCGCCACGGGCGAGGATGCGTTGGACTCCTGTCGACACCAGGGGCAACCGCCGCAGCAGGGCGAGGATCTGATCCATCGGGACGCGATCGAGTAACGGCATGAGAGCGTCGAGGACGGCGAACACCGGCGGCGAGTAGGTACGGATGAGACGCAACAGCGACGGGGTCAGTTGGGTGGTCTGGACGACGGCCGGATTGAGCACCGAGAACCAGGCATCGAAGGTCTCGGCGAATTCACCGAGTTTGGTCAGTCCGAGGTTGCAGATCCGGCAAGCGCTGAACGAAGAAATCGGTCAGCTCCCCCACGTTGGTCAACAGCGAACGCAACTGTTGATCCCGCAGCCCCGGGTCGCCGAGCGCCGCGGCGAGCCCGGCGATCGCAGCATTGAAATCCGCACCGGTGCCGCGCAAGGTCGCATCGACGCGATTCATGCTGTCGCGCACCAGTTCACGGCGCTCGCCGGACTCCGACGCGGCGGCGGTGACCTGGGAGGCGAGCTTGTCGAAGGCGGCGTAGGCGGCACTGACACTGGTCGGGGTGTGCTTGCGCGCCAACGGAATACATCGCCTCAAGTCCCACGCGGCGCCGGTGGTCCGACCCGACGGGATCTCCAGGTGCCGGTCGGTGACGATCGAATCCGAGGTGGTCACCGCCGACACATCGGCCGGGAAGTCGACGGGCGTGTCGAGGGTGAACCGCACGACCACGTGCCCGGCCTGCGGGGACACGGCGGTGACGGAGCCGATCCTTACGCCGCGCATCGTGACGTCGTTGCCCGGGTAGAGGCCGACGGCGTCGGCCATGTCCGCGCACCCCGACACGTGGCCGGCTCGCCGTTCAACGATGACCAGCGTCGCACCGACGGTCACCGCGATCGTGAGCACCCCGACGATGATCCGGCGCCATATCTTCGGTGACCGAGACATCTCAGCACCGCCGATCCGGGCTCGGGACGCACAGCCCACCGGCCGTCACCTGATCGGGGGTGATCTGCACCTGCGGTGCGTTGACGACCACCGACGACAGATCCACCCGACCCGAGGAGTTGGTGACACCCATGGCATCTCCGATCTGATCGACGATCGCGGTCAGTGTGCCGAGGAGGTCGTCGATGCGGGCGGGCTGGGCGCGCAGGGTGTTGAGCACGTCGAGAACCTGCCGGAACGGTGGTTCGATGGTGCCGGTGAAGGCATCGACCGGCTTGGCGATGAAGGCGAACAGCGCGCCGATCGACCGCACGGTCTCCACCCCTTCGGCCTTGACCTGAGAGGCCTTGGCCCCGACGTAGCCGATCAGACGCAGCAGTTCGACCAGATCGGCACGCCCGCTGTTGAGTCCGGAACTGTACTCGTCGCTCAGGGCGACCGCGGCGTCGAGGTCGTCGGACCGCGCCCCGACCGCGGTGGTCAGTTGTTCGGTGTCGGCGATGATCTGCCGGATCGCGTCGGGTTGTCCGGCCAGCGCGGCATCGACCTTGCGCAGCGTGTCGGCGATGGTCTGTCCGTTCACCTTCGACACGACCGCTCCGGAGTCGGCGAGAACGTCACTGAGCGTGTATGGCACCGACGTACGTTGCATCGGGATGATGTTGTGGCCCAGCGCTGTCCGGCCGGCCGGCGCCAACGCGACGTAGTGGCCCCCGATGGCGGTGGTCAACCGGACATCGGCCGACGTCTGATCACCCAGTGCGACATCGGAATCCACGCGCATGGTGACCTCGACGCGATCGGGATGCAGGGCGATCGCCGACACCTCACCAACCCGCACACCGGCGATGCGGACCTCATCACCGGATCGCAGGCCGCCGATGGTACTCAACGCCACGAGGACATCGCGGTGGCCGAACGGGTCGAGGTAGATGACACCGCACACCGCGGCGAGCACGACCGCCACCCCGAGACCGAGCATGCCCAGCCGGAATTGCCTGCGCCGCATCGATGCTTCGTCGCGTCGCCGGGTCATCGGCACACCACCACCGGGACACCCGCGAGCAGAACCCGCGTCAGCGGCGTGGGGATCGCCTGTCCCGAGCCGCACTGATAACCACCCTGCCCCGCGGCGTGCGCCGTGGCGTCGGCGCGTCGATCAGCGCGGGCAGTCGTTCGAGGGCGGCGGTCGCGGTGTTGACGGCCGGCACCCAGGTGCGCAGCAGGTGATCGACGGTGGCGTAGTTGCCGTAGTAACTCTCATCGAGGCTCTCGAGGAGTTGCCGTACGGGCCCGAGACTGCGCGCGGCCAATCGCATCGACTCCTGGGTCTTGTCCGCCGACGCCGCAAGCACCCCGAAGGCGTCTCCCATCCGGGAGATCAGATCGTTGAGTTGCGATGACTTGTAACGGATCTCACCGGCGACACGGCCCAATTGGGTGATGACGGTCGCGATGAGCGTCGAACGATCGGAGACGACGTCGGCGAGCTGACGCAGCTGGTTCAGCACCGAGCCGACGTCGGGGCCGCGGCCCTCGATCACTGCCAGGATGTTGTTCATCAGCGAATTGAGTTGGTCGGGTTGCAGCGTGCCGAACAGCGGCCGGAGCCCGTTGAACATCTCGGTGATGTCGAAGGAACCGATGGTCCGCGAGGCGGGGATGACCGCGGTGGTGGCGAGTTCGTGTTTCGGGGCGGTGGAGTCACCTGCGGGGGTCTGCAGGTCCAGGTACCGCTGTCCGACGAGATTCAGGTAGCGGATGGCGATCTGGGTGTCGTCGTAGACCGTGGTGGTGGTGTTCACGGTGAAGCGCACCTGCGCCTGGGCCTGGTCGCCGGAATCGTCGAGCAGCGAAATGGATTCGACCTTGCCCACCCGCACACCGAGTTCGCGGACGTCGTTGCCGACGGTCAATCCCGACACGTCGGTGAAGCGGGCGGTGAACGTCCGCCCGGCGCCGGGCACCGAGGGATCGAGCGCCTGGACGATCACCCACCCGGCGAGCAGCATGGCGACGACGAACAGGACGAAACCCGCAGTGGCCGTGGGCCGCACCCGGTTCATCGGCCGCCACCCCCGGTACGGACGGCACCTGCGGCCGGCAAGGCCGAGGTGATCGCGGGCAACGACTCCAGCGTGAGCCCGAGGCGTAACCGCACGGTGCCGTCCACGCGCGGCAGCATCTTGTCGAGCCGGCCGATCAGCTCGTGTGCATCGTCGGCTGCTGCGGGCACGGTGGACAGGGTGTAGCCGAGCGGGGCCCCGAGAGTGAGTGAGGCGTCGAGAACGGTGGCCAGGTCACCCGGATCGGTGCCGACGACCTGGCCCAGGGTGATGAAGGTCTGCACGAGGCCGGTCAGCGCACCGGTGACCTTGGCCGTCTCCTGCGGGTCGGCATACATCGCGGTCTTCTCCACCAGGGTGGTGAAGAGGTTGACGAAGGGGTCCGACAACGCGGCCGCACCGCGTAGGGTGTCGTCGGCGATACGCAGCATCTGGGCGAACGGCATCTGTTGGTGCTGATGCGCGAGTGCGAACAAATCGAAGCCCGACCGCATCAGCGGCGAGATCTGGGTGACGACCTCGTCGAGCCGGTTGATCATTGCGGTGACCTCGGAGCCGGTGAGGGTGGAGCTGATCGATCCGATGTCACGCAGGACGCTCACCGCCGATACGTCCGACGAATCATCCTGCGCCGCAATGATCTGTCCGTTGCGTAGCGCCGGTCCCGGTGCGGTGGGGGTCAATTCGATCCCGGTCACGCCGAAGATGTTCGACGGCGCGAACGTCGCGGTGAGGTGGCCGCCGATGTGGTCGGCCTGGGTGGCGTCGACGGCCAGGCGCATCCGCTGATGCCCCTGATCGTCGATGGTGATCGACTCGACGTGCCCGACGAGCAATCCCTGGTATTTGACGTCGGCGCCTGCCGAGAGTCCTTCGGAGATGCGATCGGAGGTCACGGTCACCTCGACGGTGTCGTCGAAGACTCCGCGCGCGTAGAGGGTCACAGGTATGGCGATGGCGGCGAGTACCGCGATCGCCGCGAGGCCCCACCGGGTCAGCACACCGGTGGACGGACCACGCCCGGACACGTCGATCGGTGGCCCGATCATCCGGAGAACCTGAATCCGACGTCGGAGCCCCAGAACACGAGGGTCAAGATCATGTCGAGCACCACGATGAGGATGAAGCTGAATTTGATGGCGCGGCCGGTGGCCGTCCCGACCCCTTCGGGTCCGCCGCGGGCGTAGTAGCCCTGATATCCGTGGACGAGGACCACGGCGACGATGAACACCACCGCCTTGATCAGCGAGTAGATGACGTCGACCGGACGCAGGAAGGCGGTGAAGTAGTGGTCATAGGTGCCGCTGGATTGACCGTGCATGCCGGTGACCACCAGCGCACAGGTGAGGTAGGCGAGGATCAGGGTGATCAGGAACAACGGGATGATGGTGATGACCCCGGCGATGGCACGTGTGCTGACGACAAACGGGATCGGTTGCACGGCTTGCGCTTCGAGTGCGTCGATCTCCTCGGCGATCCGCATCGACCCGATCTCGGCGGTCATCCGGCAACCGGCCTGCGCGGCGAACCCGATCGCCACGACGATGGGGGCGATCTCGCGGGTGGTGGCATACGCCGAGAGAAAACCGGTGAGCGGACCCATGCCGAACATGTCCAGTGAACCGAAGGCCTCGACCCCGATGGAGCCACCCACCGACGCCCCGAGAACCACCAGCACCGCGACGGTCCCACCGCCCACTATGACCGTACCGTTGCCCCACATCATGTCGCCGAGGACGGCCAACGTCTGGCGACGGTAGTGACGCAGCGCGTGCGGCATGGCGCCGAGCACCTGTGCGGTGAAGCGCAACTGATGGCCGAGCTGCGCCAGCAGTCGCGCGGGCGCGCCGGTGATCGCGCCGAGCCGGCGCACCCGTGGGTGGGCGGCGAGGTACACCTCGAGTCCCAGCATCGGCAATCACCCGACCTTCGTCTGCACGAACATCGACAGCAGCTGGGTGGCAAGGAGATTGAGCACAAAGCTGGCGACCACGCTGAGTACGACGGCGGCGTTGACCGCGTCGGCGACCCCGCGCGGACCGCCGCGCGCCTCCATCCCACGCTGACAGGCGATGGCGACGACGACCAGACCGAAGATCTCGGCCTTGCCCAGCGCCGCCCACAGATCGACGAGGCCCGCGAACTCGCCGAACGACCCGAGATAGCTGCCGGCCGCACCGCCCTGGAACGCGACGTTGACGAAATATCCGGTGGCCACACCGACGAAGACGATCTCCACACAGATCAGGGGTGCGATCACGGCCACAGCCGCAAGGCGGGGGGCGATCACCCGCCGCGCCGGGTCGATACCCATGGTGCGCAGGGCGTCGATCTCCTCACGAACCGTCCGCGACCCCAGGTCGGCGGCAACCGCCGAGCCGACCGCCCCGCCCAGCAGCAGTGCGGTGGCGATCGGGGCACCCTGCCGCAGCACCCCGAGCGCACCGGCCGCGCCGGCCATCGAGGACGCCCCGATCTGCGAGGTCAGGCTGCCCACCTGCACCGAGATGATCACGCCGAACGGGATCGCCACCAACGCGGCGGGGATCGCGGCGACCCCCGCGAAAAACACCATCTGCCGGTAGGCCTCACGCACCGGGAACCGGCCCCGAACCACGTCTGCGACGCCGAACCCCACCGAGGTCGCGAAGAGATCGAGTAGGCGCCCGAGGGTCGACACCGAGGAGCCCAGCATGCCCGTCACTCGGCCCCGCTCGCTCACACGCATCGCCACTCCGGTGTCCCCGCCGACCCGATCCGGGTCCTCGTCCGCTCCCGACACTCACGCCACCCGAAGGGCGCGTCGTGCCAGTGTGACACGAAAAACAAATTCTGGGTTCATTTTCAGTTTTTTGCGGTTGTCAGGGCATCGCGGCACGTCAACGGCCTGTGACGAGCTCGGCCGGGATTGCTTCTGGACCGTGATTGGTTACACACTGGTGGCATGGACGACCCCGACTCCCCGCCGACCATCACCCCGGACACGGAACCGACGGGTCCACTCGACGGCATCACCGTGCTCGAACTGGGCACCCTGATCGCGGGCCCCCATGCCGCTCGCCTGCTCGGCGACATGGGCGCCGAGGTGATCAAGATCGAGCCACCCGATCGGCCGGACCCGATCCGCACCTGGGGGCAGGCCGAGGTCGAGGGCCAGCGCTTCTACTGGACGGTGCACGCCCGCAACAAGCGGGCGATCACCCTCGATCTGCGCGACGACCGCGGACGCGAACTGTTCCTGCGATTGGCCCAGCGCGCCGACATCGTCGTCGAGAATTTTCGGCCCGGAACGCTCGAACGGCTCGGGATCGGGCCCGAGGTGTTGTGGCAGCACAACGCGGGACTGGTCGTGGTGCGGGTGTCGGGGTACGGCCAGACCGGGCCCGACGCGGCGCGCGCGGGATATGCCTCGGTCGCCGAGGCCGCCAGCGGGCTGCGCCACATCAACGGCTACCCCGGGCAACTCCCGCCGAGACTGTCGCTGTCGCTGGGCGACACCCTCGCCGGAATGTACGCCGCGCAGGGCGCACTCGCGGCACTCTACCGCCGGACCGTCACCGGCAAGGGGCAGGTCGTCGACACCTCACTGCTGGAATCATGTGTGGCGGTGCAGGAGTCGACGATGGCCGACTACGACATGGGCGGTATCGTGCGGGGGCCGTCGGGCACCCGTCTCGACGGCATTGCCCCGTCGAATCTGTATCCGACCGCCGACGGAACCCACGTGATCATCGCCGCCAACCAGGATTCGGTGTTCGCCCGGCTGTGCGCGGCGATGGGACAGCCCGAACTCGCCGCCGACCCGCGCTTCGCCGACCACGCTGCCCGTGGACGCAATCAGGATGAGCTCGACGCCCTCATCGGCGAGTGGTCGGCGCAGCACGGGGCCGACAAGCTCACCGAGGTGCTCTCGGCGGCGGGAGTCGTGGTCGGGCCGGTGAACACGATCGAACAGGTCGTCGCCGACCCCCATCTGCAGGCGCGCGGGATGATTGCCGAGCATTACGACGCCCGGGTGGGCCGGGTGGTCCACGGCCCCGGTGTGGTGCCCCGCTTCGGCGACACCCCGGGTCGAATCCGCAATGCCGGGCCACCGGTGCCCGGTCACGACAACCACGCGGTGTTCACCGATCTGTTGGGATTGACGGACTCCGAGATCGACGAACTCCACGAACAGGGCGTGATCTGATGAACGTCACCCTCCGCGACGTCGCCATGCGAGACGGATTGCAGATCGAGGAGCCGATCTCACTCGACGCCAAAGTAGAACTGTTGCAAGCCATCTGCGATACCGGGGTGACCGAGGTCGAGGTGACCGCGTTCGTCTCACCCAGCAAGGTACCCGCACTCGCCGATGCCGCCGAGCTCTGCACGCACCTCGGCGAGTTTCCCGATGTGCGGTTCTCGGCGTTGATCGCCTCGGTCAACGGCACCCGCCGTGCGCTCGACTCCGGTGTGAGCAATCTGGAATATGTTGTCTCGGCCTCTGATTCACACAGCCGGGCCAATGTCGGACGCGACACCGACGCGTCGACGGCACTGATCGACGAGATCGTCGGTATCGCCCACGACGCGGGAGCCACACTCGAGGTGATCATTGCGACTGCCTGGGACTGCCCGTTCGACGGCCCGACGCCACCGGAGCGGGTCACCACGATCGTCGCCCACGCGGTGGCGGCGGGCGCCGACCGCATCAGTATCGCCGACACCATCGGCACGACGACCCCGAGACGGGTGACTGAGCTTGCCGCACAGGTGTTCCCGTTGATCGGCGATCTGCCGCTGGGCGCACACTTCCACAACACGCGGGGTACCGGGTTGGCGAGTGCCTACGCCGCCGTGCAGGCCGGCATCACCCGGCTCGATGCCTCGGTCGGCGGACTCGGCGGATGCCCCTTCGCACCCGGTGCGAGCGGCAATATCGCCACCGAGGATCTCGTCTATCTGTTGCGCGACTGCGGCATCGACACCGGCGTCGATCTCGATGCCGCCATCCGTGCCGGACGCGTCGCCATCGGTGCGGTCGGTGGCGGTGACGGGAGCGCGCTGATGCGCGCGGGCGATCGGAAGCTCGCCACCGGCGAGCCACGCTAGACCGGCCACCTCTCGCCGCAATATCGGTGCGCGGTGGGATGCGTACGGTCAGTGCTCGTCGATGTCGCGGTAGGCGGTCTTCTCGTCACGCATGCGCCGCAGCGGTGTGAACAACGCCCAGGCGGCGGCGATGAGGAAGACACTGATCCCGCCGACGACGAGCGCGATGTCGCGTGTCCGGGTGGCGGCCCGGTCGGGCGGGACCGGCCCGGCGATCTGCTTCTGCAGCACGGTGTTCGACG
Organism: Gordonia polyisoprenivorans NBRC 16320 = JCM 10675; assembly: GCF_000241325.1. Taxonomy (GTDB): domain Bacteria; phylum Actinomycetota; class Actinomycetes; order Mycobacteriales; family Mycobacteriaceae; genus Gordonia; species Gordonia polyisoprenivorans. The sequence continues at coordinate 11,970 of NZ_BAEI01000092.1, forward strand.
CGTGAGGCTGGTCGGGGTCGACGGCGGCGATCGGGTCGACCAGACCGTACCCGGTCGCCATGTCGGGCCCCCGTCCACCTGTGTGGGCGGTGCGCTTGATCAGTTCGATCACCTCACCGGCAGACATGGTGGGGTGCTCGGCGCGGACGAGGGCGACCACCCCGGACACCACTGCGGCGGCGAAGCTCGTTCCGTTGAACGATGATTGGGCACCTTTGATGACCTGCCGGTTGACCAGCCCGGAGCCGGTGCTGCTCAATGAGACGACGTTTTCGCCGGGGGCGGCGACCGAGACCCACGGACCGGTCAGTGAGGTCGACGCCGGCTCGTCGTCGGCGGTCACATTTCCCACCGACAGCACATAGTCGGAGAACCATGCGGGACTGGCGTAGGTGGTCATCCTCGACCATTCGGTGGAGCGGGGTACGTTCGGGTCGACGCCGGGGTTCTGCGGGCAGCGATCCTTGTCGGCGTTACCTGCGGCTGCCACCACCACCACGTTGCGTTGGTAAGCGGCGCGCACGGCGCGACCGAGCAGGTCGTCATCGACCGGGGATCCGGTCGTGCCGCAGGCTGCGGCGGAGATGTTGATGACCGTGGCGCCCAGGGACACCGCACGGGTGATCGCATATGCCAGCGTGGTGGTGTTGCCGTATCCGGAGGAGACGGCATCGCTGTCGTCGCCGTTGCTGCCGTCGACCTGGTAGGAGTCGCTGTTCTGCCGGATCGACAGGATCGTCGCGTCGGGGGCGATGCCACTGAAGCTGTCGGCGGTCGAGGGGCGCGCCGCGATGAGCCCCGCGACCAGCGTGCCGTGTGAGTCGCAGTCGGTGAGCCCGTCTCCGCTGCCGACGTAGTCGCCACCACCGATCACCTTGCGGAGCCGGGGTTGCGGATGCACACCGGTGTCGATGACCGCGACCGTTTGCCCGACACCCGTGCTGTAGGTCCAGGCAGCGCGATAGTTCACGGCGAAGCCTGTCGGGTCGACCTGGGACAGATCGGTGCCGGCGGCGAGTACCGGTGTGGCGCACTGCTGTTGCTGTTTGGTCTTGTCGGTGGGCCCCACCGGACCGCTCGGTGCACCGCCCGCAGCGATCCGCGGTGGGGTCAGGGCTGCGGCGGGCCCTGTGCCGACGAGTACCAATAACAGCACCGTGGCCAGATGGGCGATGACGACAATCGTGCGTCGCACCCTGATCGGGAGTGTCATCCCCCCACGACCTGGGCGTACAGGCCGGTTGTCCACGCCAGCGCGGGGAGGACCGCGGCGAGGGCGAGGTAATCCAGGTGGTCGCCGAGTCGCGCCCACCGTGGCGACCTACGGTCGGTGGCGAACACCGCGATGCCCACTCCGACGACCACCAGCGCGAGGAGGGCGAGAGCGGCGACCGCATACATCGCCGACGGCGCCGTCCGGAGTGCCAGGGCGGTGATCACCAGAATCGCGACACCACCGAACAGCAATGACGCCGACGGCACGAACGGCAGCTTGCGTGCGCTGCGCAGCATCATCGCGGCCGCGATGATGGCGTTGAACGTGATGACCGCCCACGGTGTGGGATCGGTGCCGAGGGCTGCGATCGCCGTGCCGGCGATCACGGTTGCCGCGGCTGCCAGATAGACCGCTGACCGCGTGGCGCGGGCACGCTCCACGGATTCGGCCACGGCCTGGGCAGAAGGGACCTGTGCGCGGGCACCGGCCGCCGTCCGGCGCTGCTGCTCGCGGCGCTCGGCACGGTCGAACGGGTTGGTGAACAGCTCGGTGGTGCCTGCCTGCGCGTCGCGGGAGGATTCGCGCTGATTGGTGAGTGGACGGAGCCGACGACGGTTCATGATGAGTGGGTCGGCTCCCACCGCGACAAACAGACCACAAGTGGCCAGGACGGTACCCGACAGTTGGTCGGTCCAGTGGAAAGCCGCGTGCGCCACGGCCACGACCGCGCACAGAGTGAACCCGACCGCCACGCCGACGAATCCGACGTGTCCGGCGCGGACGATGACCTGCCCACCGATCGCGGCGAGAATCATGACGCCGCACACGATGGCCGGCGCCCAGGCGTTCACACCGACGGGCAGGTGTGCGCCGCCCACCGATGCCACCCCGAATACCAGTGGCAGGGCCGCCCATCCCAGTGCTGCGGCGATCGGCGGCTCGGCGTAGTAACGGCGCGCGACGACGGCGCCGATGACGAGGGCTACGATCACGCCGACAGTCTGATAGGCGAGCGCGGTGCGCTGGGACAAGCCGAAGTCGCCGAGCAGGAGCAGGTCACACACCGCAACGGCCATTGCCAACCCGACAAATGCCATCACGCGGGCTGCGCGGGAACTCCACGCCGGGTATCCCTCCCGATTGAGTCGGGCCACCGCATCGACGACGTCATCGAACAGTTCGGGCGGGGTCAGCGCTCGTTCGGCACTCAGACTGAACTGGTCGCCGTCCTGCGACCCTGCCATGGCCAGGGTCTGGTCTCCTCGCACCTCACGACCGTTCGCGAGCCGGGTCAGCACCCACCGGTCCCGTTTGTTGGGAATCCCGTTGGGTTCGTCCTCACGCCTGACATCCCGCGAGGCGATCAGCTCGGCGAGTTCGGGGACGAGGTTCACGACGGGAACATCTATCGGCAATTCGATATCGAGTTGGGTACGTCCGCCGAACACCGACACCCGTATGGTCCGCGGCGCGGCCGCGACCATCACCGTCTGCCGAAGCTCCCCTATCCCCGTCACAGCGCTCCAATCTAACCGACCGGACACTCCCGTGTGACCCGTGGTCATCCGGATGTCCGATATGGCGGTGCGTGCCCCTACCGCAACCGATTCCGACGATCAAACACCAACGCGCCCGGCAGATACTGCGACTGCACCCCCACCTCAAACCCCGAATCCACCGCCGCACACACCGGACCCAAAATCCGCCACGGCACAAACCCCTCCTCCGCACGCACCCGATTCTCCACCGGCCGAGTAAAGAACTCCTTATTGCCCTCCAACGCCACCCGCACATCCGCCGGAAACTCACTACGACTCCCCGACACCACATCCCACAACAACCGCACCGACGGAAACACCCGCTGCAACACACTCTCGGCCCCCGCCAACGGCGCCAACTCCGGATCCGTCAACCGCATCACCTCCACCACCTGCTGCGCCACCGGCTCACCCCGCTCACCCCGCAACAACATCTGCCACGCCCGCGCCCACTGCTCCTGATACGGGTCAAACCACACCCCCTCCTCCCTCGATGCCTCCCGCCACTCCGGTTTGAAATCCCGCAACGCATCCAACAACCCCCGATCCCGAGCCACCAACCCCAACCACAACGCCCCCAACCAATGTGGCGCCATCGTCCGCGGATTCGGACCCGACGATCCCGTCTCCAACGACCGCCCCAACACCTCAAACGACAACCGGCGCTCACCCTTCGGCAACGACGCCCGCACAAACTGCACCCGACACACCTCACACGCCGCATCCAACAACGACCACACCTCCTCACCCACCACACCACCCGAACCCACCAACGACCACACAACCTGATTCACCAGGTAATTCTGAAGACTATGAATGCGATCGCTATTCCACGGTAAACCCAACCCCAATAGGCGCTCTACCCCACGTTCAGCAGCAACCAATCGACGCTGCACATAACCGTCAGCCTCACAATCATGCCACCGCTCAATATCCACCATCAGCCAGAATTCCCCTACCGCAATCGATCGCGACGATCAAACACCAACGCATCCGGCAAATACTGCGACTGCACCCCCACCTCAAACCCTGAATCGACCGCCGCACACACCGGCCCCAAAATCTGCCACGGCACAAACCCCTCACGCATACGCACCCGATTCTCTACCGGCCGCGTGTAATACTCTTTATTGCCCTCCAACGCCACCCGCACATCCGCCGGAAACTCACTACGACTCCCCGACACCACATCCCACAACAACCGCACCGACGGAAACACCCGCTGCAACACACTCTCGGCCCCCGCCACCGGCGCCAACTCCGGATCCGTCAACCGCATCACCTCCACCACCTGCTGCGCCACCGGCTCACCCCGCTCACCCCGCAACAACATCTGCCACGCCCGCGCCCACTGCTCCTGATACGGGTCAAACCACACCCCCTCCTCCCTCGACGCCTCCCGCCACTCCGGTTTGAAATCCCGCAACGCATCCAACAACCCCCGATCCCGAGCCACCAACCCCAACCACAACGCCCCCAACCAATCCGGCGCCATCGTGTACGGATTCGGACCCGACGACCCCGTCTCCAAATGCCGTCCCAACACCTCAAACGACAACCGATGCTCACCCTCCGGCAACGACGCCCGCACAAACTGCACCCGACACACCTCACACGCCGCATCCAACAACGACCACACCTCCTCACCCACCACACCACCCGAACCCACCAACGACCACACACACAACTCAATCAAGTCAGTCCGCAACCCATCGATTCGCAGACTATTCCAAGGCCGATCCGACCCCAACGAACGCTCTACCCCGTACCGAGAATCATCAATACGCCACTGCACATAATCCGCAGGCTCCCACTCATGCCACCGCTCAACATCCACCATCAGCCAGAATCTCCCGACCGCAATCGATCGCGACGATCAAACACCAACGCATCCGGTAAATACTGCGACTGCACCCCCACCTCAAACCCCGAATCGACCGCCGCACACACCGGTCCCAAAATCTGCCACGGCACAAACCCCTCACGCATACGCACCCGATTCTCTACCGGCCGCGTGTAATACTCCTTATTCGCCTCCAACGCCACCCGCACATCCACCGGAAACTCACTACGACTCCCCGACACCACATCCCACAACAACCGCACCGACGGAAACTCCGTCTGCAACACACTCTCCGCACCCGCCACCGGCGCCAACTCCGGATCCGTCAACCGCATCACCTCCACCACCTGCTGCGCCACCGGCTCACCCCGCTCACCCCGCAACAACATCTGCCACGCCCGCGCCCACTGCTCCTGATACGGGTCAAACCACACCCCCTCCTCCACCGACGCCCGCATCCACTCCACCTCAAAATCCCGCAACACATCCAACAACCCCCGATCCCGAGCCACCAACCCCAACCACAACGCCGCCAACCAATCCGGCGCCATCGTGTACGGATTCGGACCCGACGACCCCGTCTCCAACGACCGCCCCAACACCTCAAACGACAACCGATGCTCACCCTTCGGCAACGACGCCCGCACAAACTGCACCCGACACACCTCACACGCCGCATCCAACGCAGACCACACCTCCTCACCCACCACACCACCCGAACCCACCAACGACCACACACACAAATCGATCAACTCGACCTGAAGATCATGAATACGATCACTATTCCACGGAAGCTCAAGACCCAACAGGTCCTCAACATCCTCTCGCGCCTCATTCCAGCGCCGCTCCACATAATCTTCGGGGCCCCACTCGTGCCACCGCTCAGCATCCACGATATTCACCATCAGGCAGAATTTCCTTCGCTCGATTCAACAATCTTCTTAGGCAGATTTCTTCGGATATCGAATTCACGGTGCCTGTACCCCGAATACGATCCTTCTCTGTCAACGGTTGCCCGCACCAACTCGTAGCGTAACGCGCCACTAGACAGAGCCTTTCGAATTTGGCGGCCAAGTCGTTGAGTAACCACGTCTGGACTTCCACGCATAGCGGAAGCCACTGATTGCAGATACTCCCTTCGCCCCTGCTGATAGTCACGTTTGTCTGGCCCGCGCCTACTCCCCAACTCCGCATGCGGCCCCTTTGCCTCCACCACGACCAGGATCGGGCCGGTGATTCCTTCCTCGTTCTTCACGCCTTCCCGCGGAGTAACCCTGAACACTCCATCGACACCTCCGGCACCCCGGGAACCGAGAGGCAGCAAGGTCTCAACCTCGAACTGACTGGCGCGGTATCGATTTGGGATCGCCTCCGCCGCCGCATGCAGACCCGCTAGTTCGCCGGCGTCTGTCATGATCCGGAAAGCACTCTTTCGCTCAGCATCTGTCGCGTCCAGCTTGTTCAGAACGTGCTTCAGCTGAGCGCGCGCCCAATCCCGCAAGCGGCGCAATTCGTCCGCCACCCGGTGAGCCCCATAGGTCACTTTCTCGTCGTAGGCCCCGTATGCGGCTTCCTCGACCTTGACCATCTTCTCGGTCGTGATCTCATCGTGCTCATCAAGCAGCGGAATACGATCACCGTCAGCGTCCAACGCCCCCTTGATGTTTCGATCCCACCGCGGTCTCCCGTCGTGGTGGGTCCGATGGTAGTACTTCTCCAGGTACCGACGATCGGCAACTTTGTCGACAACCGACTTACCCGAGTGCTCCAGGCCATTGATCGGCTCCCTGGGATCTGTTTTTCCCCTGCCCGGAGCATCGGTCGGGTCCGGTTGGTCCGGGACCGGGTCGTGCTCGCCGTCGCGAGGCTGACCGGTATCGCGGTGCGGACCGTCTACACCTCCCCCCCGCGCATTCTCGGCAGGTCGATCTCCGTCGACGCGCTCCGTCGGTACGTCCGACTCGCCATCACGCGCGAGCCTTCCCGACGAGAGTGGCACGCCCGCGTCATCGCGCTCGCGAGAACGCCCTGCATGACCGTTGAGGTCGGCGTCGGCCTCATCCGCTGGTGCTCGCCTCGTGCCCGACCCGCCACCGTCGTCTCCGGCCCGGCGAGTCCCACTCCGCTCGCCGTCGTCCTGTTCATAGCGCTCGTCGTGTTCAGTGCGCTCGTCGCGGAATTCGCGCTGCCGCGGCCCCCCGCGCCGGGTCCCGACCAACTCGTGATCGCCGAATACCTTGCGGCCGCCCAACTCGGCTCTCGGATGCGTCAGTCGCGCGTCTTCGATTCCGACTGGTCCACGACCGTCGTGGTAGGCGGCGCCGAATTCCGTGAAATGACCCAGTCCGTCGGCCAAGCTCATCACCCGCTCACCGGCGGGCGCCGAGGGATCCAAGACCACGTGCTCGCCGTCAAGACGTGCCACGGTCACCGCATGCAGATCGCCACCGGCCTCCGTGCGCCCCACCACTGTGGCCGATGCGTGCTCGCCCAAGCCGTGTAGCGAACCGGCGACCGAATCGACCGATGCGCGGTCGAATCCATCCACCCCCAACCGATCTGCCAACTCGGAGGTACTGAGCCCCGCGAAGTCACTGCCTCGGTTTTCCGGTGCCACCGCCTCGCCCGACAACAACCCGTCACGCACCGCGATCGCCTGGTCGCCGCATTGCTGACCGGACACATTGGATTGGTCCAGAACCCCGAGAGCACGGTCGGCTTCTTCCCGCGTCATCGACGATGACAGCGCCACCCGGTCCGACACCCCGGAAGCGGCGTCGATGACGCCGACCTCCGCGGCATCGTCAATCCCCTCGGGCCGAATGCCCTCGGGTGCATTCGGTTCGGGATCGTGAGCGACAGCAGGATGTTCGGTGCGTGCACCTCCCAGACGTGCTCGCACCGCATCGGTCAGCCGCGCCGCGCCGTGAAAGGCCGCCTTCACCGACACCGCACCCAACAACGACCCCGATACCGCCAGCATCGTGACCGCGTCCGGCGCCGGGTGCACGTCACCGCCGACGCCGGCCGGCAGCCCCTCCGCGCGCGTCGTCATCGACGACATCACCTTCTGCGCCGCATCATCGAAGCTCTTCAGCACCCGCGCGGGGGCCTCGCGCGACTCCCGTTCCATCCGCTGGGTAGCCGCGTCATCAGCCACCCTGCGCGCGGTGGCGAGTTCTTCGGTCTTCTCTGTGCGGCCGCCGTCGTGCGACGTGGGCGGCTGTGCCGCATCGTCGGGGTCGCGATCGGGCACCACGTCCCCGTCGCCGTCACCCTCGGTACGCACCGGGCGCGAGCTCTCCGCCGGAGGCTCCGACGAGATGTGACCGGTAACGTCACGGTCGATCAGATGCGGTAGGTGCGCGGCGTCGTGCGGAAGTCCGTCAACGGCAACGATTTCCATCCGGACCGGCAGATCGCCGAACCGTGCGGTCACCACTCGCGCGGCTTCCGCCGAGGCAACGTCGGCTGCCGAATCCGGTACGTGGGAGACCTCGGGGTCGGCGGGCTCGCGACCGTGACGCCCGCCCGTCTGCTCGTCGCCGCGGTCGTGTGCGGTGAACCGCCGCGGCTCGTCCCCGCCACCGTGCTGATGCGTTGCGGACTCTCGCGTGTGAGCATCCCCGTCTGTCGGGCGGGTAGACCCGCCCTCTCGACCGGCAGGGCTCGAATCCGTTGCGCGCGCGGGTTCAGCCGTGCGCGCCGAATCCCCGGATCGGGAGGCGTCGGTCGTGGGACGCTGGGCCGGCGGCGGTCCGCCACGCTCACCGGACTCGCCCTCGCTGCCGCCGGTGGAACGACCCGACGATCCGGCGTCGGCGGCAGGCCGCGATACCCCGTCGGGCCCAGCCGACCGGGTCGCGTCCGCGGTTGCCACCGTAGCCCGCGCGGTGACACCGCGCTCCGCGCCGATGCGCTCGGCTCCCCCGGCCGGTGCCGCGGCTTCTGCGCGCACCGCGGTCGCCGCGGTCAATGTCCTTGGCGTGCCAGCGCCTTCGGGTCGCGCGGTCACCGACGCACCCGACGCGGCGGGGTGCTCGGCGATCGCCGACACCGTCGGCCTGCTACCGGCCGCGGCCGTGGTTGCGGCGCCCGTCGACGAACCCGCGCCCGCCGTCGGTGCCGCCGAATGTCCCGCTGCGGCAACGGGACTACCCGGCGCCGAGGCCGCTGCCGAGGGTCCCGCTGCGGTGGCCGCGGTCGTCGCGGGCGCATCGGCAGTCGTCGAGGGTGACACCGACTCTGGATGCGCGCCGCCGACGGGCACTCCCCCGGTAGCGGCCGCGACACTCGGCTCCGGTTGCAGGCCAACACTTCCCGCGCCATCGTGAGAAAGATCGGCTGAGCCGGCAACTCCGTCGGCGGGTGAGGAGGATCCGTCGACATGTGTGTTTGCCTGCGGCGCCGTCGGTCCTGCAGAAGTGTCGCCTCCGCCGGGATGCGAGGTGTCGGCGACCACCGGGGCACCCTGTCCCGCAGTCGCCTCGGCGGTGGTGGCGTCGGTGATCGCGCCGTCGGGGTGTCCGGCAGTTCCGTGCTCACCCAGTCCGTCTACGGCGCCGGGCGTCGGAGAACCGCCGACCGTACCGGTGATCGTCTCGCGCCCGGCACCATCCGCGGCGAGTCCGGCACCCTCGGATTTCCCGGGCAGCGCCCCCATCAGCGACGACCCGAAAAAGCCTGCGGCATTGAAATGACCACCGGTCAACAGCATCGCGCCACTGTTGCCCGCTGCACCACTGACGTAACCGATCACCCCGCCGCGAGCGAGGATGGCACCCTTCGAGGTGCTCTCGGTGACCTGCCCGAACGCCCGGTCGGCGAACTTGCTCATCCCCACACTCGAGGCGCCACCGATCGCACCGCCGAGTGCGTAGGACTCGACCACCGAGCCGAGTTGTCGCACGTCGATTCCCGACCGGTGGCCCTGCGAGATCTGATAGCCCTGGATACCGAGTTCTTGTGCCGCCCCGAGGGCGGTCCACTTGAGGGTCTCGAATGCGATACGCCCTACGGTGGTTTCGATCAGCTTCTTGATCGTGGTCGCCGCAACGGTCTCGCCGATCTTCTCCACGATCTCTTTGAGGAGCGTGCGCTCCATGACGGCGATCGCAGCACGGGTGATGGCCTCGATGATCGGGATCCCGGCCAGCGATCCGCCGAACGTCTCCCAGGCGTTGGCGAGCGCGATGGCAATCTGGATAGCCGCAATGCCCAGGGAGGCCAGGATGTTGAGCTTGGTGTACTGGATCTGGGTTCCCGTGGCCGAGGCCAGATCTCCCAAACCGTCCATACCCTCGGCCAGTTTGTCCACGGCGTAGTCGCCGGAGAACATCTTCGTGAACTCGTCTGCGATCGCCTGCGCAGAGGCGCCCTCGATGACCGACAGCGTCTCCTGGGTGACGGAGTCGAGATCGGGAATCAGATCCCGCAATTGGTCGGCGTGGGTGCGCCAGGTGTCGGCGATACGCCACATGGCGTCCTCGTCGCCCTGCGGCCACTTCTCACCGGCCAGATACGACACCCATTGCAACCATCCGGGAATCCCGATGGTCACGGTGCGCTCACCGGTAGGGCGGCCCCGGTCTCGCGGCGGTGGTCAGCGCTGAGGTTCACGTCCCGGCCGTGTCGCCGCCCTCGAGGTTGTCAGCGGTGTTCCGCAATCCCTCGGAGTAGGTGGTGAGCAGGTCGACCTTCGCCGAGATCGCTTCGGACACACTCTGCTTCTGCCCCAGATAGCCGCCGCCCGCACCGCCGGTGGCGAACTGGGTGCCGGGTTCGTCGTCGCCCCACGGCGCGCCTTCGCCGGCCAGACTGGACTCGAGACTCGACAACACCTCGCCGAGATTACTGCTCGTGGCGGCGAGATGCGCAGCGGCGGCACGCAATGCCGCGGGTGTGACTCCTAGGTCAGCCATGGTCGTTCCTTCGGGGTGTCGATGCCGGTGGACATCACTGTGCGCCGGCCGCGGGCGGATGGGGTGTTCGTCGTCGGGTCACGTCCAGCGACCGGCGCCCGGATGTCGGGCCGTCGACCGCTCGGCCGAGCCCGGTGGCGCCGTCGAGATCTGTTCGGGAGTGATCGCGAAATCACGCAAATCGGGTGCGCCGTCGATGACTTCGGACAGCGACGGAAGTGCCGCGCCCGCTCGTCGCACCGATTCCATCAGGGCTTCACCTTCACGGGCGACCTTTGCGGCGGCCTGTTGGGCCGCCTGGGTGACAAACCCCGACAGATCCTCGAGATCGTGATCGTCGAGGAAGTCGGGGTCGATCTCGGTCTTGATCACCACGCCTTGGGCGTTGACGTGCACCGTGACCGTCCGGTCGGCGACGGTGGCATGTGCCATCAGCTGGGCCCGGCGCCGCTGCACCTCCCGAATCGCGGTGAGTTGCTCTTGTGCGCTGGCCATCAGCTCGTGGAAATCGAACCCGAGTCCGTCGTCCGCCGTCGTCACACGTCCCCCAAGTAGGTGCTCTGCACAGTTGGCCGCAATACTTTCACAGGCGAATGACCGCCGCTAGCCGCCCGACACGCCAGACCCTACGATCACGACGTCCGACCACCACCGAACACGCGTCCCGAGGGAGACCCATGACCTCATCGCCGACCCCCGAATCCGCCGACGACGTGTCGCTGGACTGGGGTTTCCGTGACATGGGCGGCGACGCCGAGCCACCGGCCGCCCGCGCGGGGGTCGACCGCAGCCCCGAGATGCTCCTCGGTGAGGTTGTCGGTGGAATGCATGACACGCTGCCGCCGGCCTGGTCGTTCTATATCGCCGAGATCGCCATCGCCGCCAACGAGCACCGCACCCGAGCGGCCGTCGAAATGCCCGACGGACGACTGCTGCCGCTCACCGTTGATCCGGCGGTGCTGCGTGCCGCCGCGGCACACCGCGAACTCACCGCAGGCGACGCGCCGTGGATGTGGCTGCGGATCACCGAGAATCGCGGACAGCAACCACAGATCGCGGCATTCGACGGCTTCGTCGGCGCGCCGCCCGACCATCTGCTGTTCCCACCGGCCAGCTACCTGACCGACGTCAGCATGTCCGCCGGGGTTGCCACCCCGTTGTGGTTACTCGCACATGTCCACGCCACCGGCGCCCAGCTGCGTGCGGCGTCGGTGGCCGCCGAAGCACCGCCGGCAGAGTGCGTGCACCCTGCCGATGAATTGCCGCCGCTGCCCCTGCTGTGGCCGCGATTTGCCGCGCTGTCGGCGATCTTCGCCGCGGTCGATGCCTTCGACGGGCCGCGCATGACGAGCTCGGTCGGGATCTTCCGCGGCGAACTCGGCGGTTGCACGCTCACCCGACTGCCCCGCGGTCGAGCCGTGCTCTCCGGCGGCTCCGATCATTCGGCGCTGATGACCGCCGCGTACCTCGGACATCTCGAACCACCCGACTTCTATCGCGGCGCGCCCGCCTGGGTCAGCAACATCGTCCTCGACGAGCGCGCGGCCGCCGGGATGCTGACCTTCTGCTACTGGTGGTCCCAGGGCCGGTGGTCCCGAGCGCACCTGACCGGCCCTCCGGGATGGACCCCGATCGCCGAGCTCACGCCTGCCGTCCCCGGGGTCTGGACCTCCACGACGACCGCCGAGTTGGTCCGCTCGACCTTGGCCCAGGCCGGCATCGAGGTGAGCGCGCAGGCCGCAATCGACTACGTCGGGCAGGTCGGCTCCGGCGACATCCGCCCCGAGTTGCTGGCCTCGCTGCCGCATCCCCCGGCCTCGTCGGCGGAGGGATTCACCGTCCTCGATCTCGCCCAATCATGGTGACGCGTTGCGCCACCCAGCAGCAGAACTGGATAGGGTGACCGCATGAGCACCGCCCACTCGGTATTCCCGCACGCGGGATGGGAGATGGTCTACGACCTGCGCGCCGCGGTCCGGGACGGTGACGTCGACGCGGTCTCCGCGCTGGTCGGGCAGGTCGACGTCGAGCAGGCTCGACAGTTGGGCATGATGGCACCCACCCTGCTCGCGCAGTACACCGGTACCCATCCGTCGCCGGAGACGATACGACTGACCGCGCGCACCCTGCACCGTCACCTCGCGCGCTTCGACACCCGTCATGCGTTGACCGTCAATCACGTCGTCGACATCCTCGTGCCCCTACTGGCCGGAAATCCCTTGCCCGACTGGGTGGACCGACCGGTGATCCTCGCGACGCTGGTCGGATTCCTGATGCCCGACGGCGCCGCCGAGGACCGGCTACGCGACGACCTCGAGCCGGTGTGGGCCGGGGCGATGGAGTCATGATGCCCTCACCGCTGAGCTTCGACAGGGCCTGGTCGGTCTTGACGCTCGTGAGTTCGGCTCGGGGGCAACGAGATCGGTGGCCGATCGAAGAGGACTTGCTGACCCTGCCCGACGGTGACGGCGAGGTGATGATTGCCGTCGCGATGACCGCTCTGCAGGTCCGCCTGCAACGCATGTGCGACGGCAACCCGACGGAGAACCAGCTATGGCTCATCGCCGGGTTGCTCGAGCACCAACTGCTCCTACCGGAGGGCTACACGCGCGCACACCTCTACCGACTGCTCACGGCGATCGCCTCGCACGACGAGGCCGCCGTGACCAGCCCGGATGTCGTCGCGCTCCTCGAGCTGGTGTGGGGGCTCAAACTCCCGGCCGATCCGGAAGGAGCCCGAGAACAGTCACTGCGCAGGTGGCGCCACGACAACATCACTTCCGGCGCGGACTTCACCGGCGAAGACTTCGTGATGCTGATCCTCGGCTCCCTGGACCGGGCATGCCCCGAGGACTGGATCAGCTTCGAGGGCACGGTGACCATGGCGACGGGTCAGCTATTGGCCAACTTGTCCGTCACGACGCCGGCCGAATCCGAGGCGGTTTTCACCACACTCATCCTCATGCCCGACCTCATCGGATACCGCGAGGCGCATGGACTGTCATGGCTCGGGCACATTGAAGCCTCCGACACCGGTGCCGAGTTGGCAGTGATGAACCGCAACACGACGCCGCACCCCTCACAGTTGTTGCGTATCAGCGACTTCTATGCAGAGCTACCACCTGGACCGTTGGCCGAGGACACCCCCGGCTGGCTCCGCAGCTATCTGACCGACGGCACCATCGATTACGGCTCGGGGCAACGGCCGGTCGCCGGGCCCGCCGAGGCACTCGACATCGTTCGGCGCAAGGCAGCCGAACGAGGTCTCGGACCCCGGTTCAACACCCGCATGCTCGTCGCGGTGCGGCTGCCGGTCGGCTATCGGGTGTTCATGTACCAGCCACCGGACACCCCGTTCGATCAATTGATCGTCGGTTCACCACGGTTCTACGTCGGCGACGACTGTCGGATCTATCCCACGCGCGCAGGGCTCCCGGCACATTCCGACGAAGAGTTCCGCGTCGCCTTCGAACAGCGTCATGGCTACGACTCCACCACCGGCGACCCGTGGGTTCGGCCCGCCGCGATCATCGGCCCCCGAAAGCCGGACTGAGGTGAGCGGGGTCGGTGTGTTCTCCGAGCGAGGATGGGATGCGGTGTACCGCATCCGGTCTGCGGTCAACTCCGACGATACCGACGGCTTCGGCGCGCTCTCGCGACGCCTCGACCCCGAAGTGGCGGTGCAGGTGACGATGATCGGTGAGACACTTCTGCGCGTCGCGCTCGGTGATGCCCCGGCGGCGGCGACGCTGGCCGGCGCGGCAGCGACCGTCGCCCCGCATCTGCGGCGCTTTCTCGGCGCACCCACCCTCGAACCCGAGCACGCCGCCGACCTCATCCGGACCGGTCTGCGTCTGCGTGATTGTCCCGAATGGGCTTCTCGCGCACAGACGATGATGTTCTTCTGCGGATTCCTCGCCCCCGTCGACGACGCCGACTTCCTCGACTTCCGGCTCCGCGCCGAGCCGGCATGGTCCGCCGCGATCGAAGACCACGTGCGGTGAGTGCCGTCATCGATCCGGTGGTCGCCGACCGATGGTTGCGAGAGTTGGCCGTACTGGCGGCGGGCTGCGCCCCGGGCGAGCGCAATGCGCGGTGGAACACCATCCGAGACCGCCACTCCCCCACAGATATCGATGAGATGCTGCAAGTCGCGATCCGCGCGGTGCGCGTGCGCATCGACGAACTACTCGATGGCCGGCCCACCGTCGAGGGCGTTCTGGGTATCGCGGCCATGAGCATGAATCGGGTCGGGCTCCACGACCCGGCACGTACCGGATCGCTTCTCGCCGGCTGCCTTCCCGGAGCCGGTCACACCATAGGAACCCATGATGCCCAACATCTTCCGTGGCTGCTGGCGACCATCGGGATGCCAGTCGATCACGAAGAGCTCCGAGGTTGCTTCGTCGTCGACTGGCTGCGCACCCAGCGCGTCGACATCACCGAGTCGGCATCGGCACTTCGACAAGCGATACTCGACAGCCTCATCCGCGCCGCACCGCCCGGCTGGACGTCGATCACCGGAACCCTGTGCGCCGCAGCCGGAGCAGCCCGCGCCACGTTGCGGGTCACGCGCGCCGGAGGCGACGTCGGCATCTGCGCCCCGGTGCGGATACCCGCGCTGCACCGGCTCCGCACCCTCGACGCCGGCAACGGAATGCCCTGGTGGCGAGCCGAAGTCTGCATCACCCACGACGACAGCACGTTCCTCACGACATCGCCCGAGATCGCACCACCGCCGGTGGACCTGATGCGTCCCAGCGATTATCGTGCCGACGCAGAGGTCAACGGAATCGACTTGCCGCCTTGGGCAGTCCGGTTCTGCGCCACCGGCGTCGTTCCTCCCGCCACCGCACCCGTACTCGCACCGGCCGCCGCGACCGATGCGGCCCTGATCTGGTTGGCCTGTCGGAACATCGAGGCTGACCCCCGACATCTGATGATCGAGCGGGTGGCCGCCGGATATCGCGTGCACGCCCGCGCCGGGCACGACAGTCACGTCGTTCACGTCACCGATACCGGCGAGACGTCGGAAATGCCGTAGATGCCGGACCCGCGGACGGCTTGTGGACCTCACGGCGCTGAATGCTTGGGACGCTGGTAATCTCGGCGCCGGTCGGCGAGGTGCGTTGGACACCCGAGACCACAGAATGCCGACGTGCTTGGGGGAATGTCATGACGGGTCCGTACCACGAACAAGGTCACGCCGCAGGACCGTCGACCGGATTCGGGCCCGCTCCCCAGTCTCCACAGGGCGGTCCGGGCTGGGGACCTCACACCGGGCCGGGTGGTTCTGCGTGGCCTGCGCCGCAACATCCTAAGAAGAACCGGAAGCCGCTCATCATCGGAGGCATCGTGGTTGCGGTGGCAGTGATCACCGCAGTGGTGGTGACGGTGGTGGTGCTGCTGATCGGAAGTGGCGGCGACCAATCCAGCAGTCACGATCGCGCCGAGTTGATGAGCGAGGTCACGATGGATGCGAAGTCCGTCTACGGCGCAGGCAACGTCAGCTCCATCACCTGCCCGCAACAACCACCCACCACGGTCGGGGCGAGCTTCACCTGCACCGCCGAGGTGGTCGGTGAGTCCGCGCAAACCATCAAGGTTCAGGTGACCGACGGCGGGTGGACCGTGTCCATGCGGCCGCTACGCCCTCACATCACCTACCCCAGCATGACGTTGCCGTCGAACTGAGTCACCTCAACGGCGACCTTCGTAGATCTTCCTGACGGCGGCGACGTAGGTGTCGAATGCCTTCGCCGTGCGCTCCGGAGTCGCTGAGACCACTTGTCTGGCAGCCCGGTTGACGATCAGGTCGCCATGGTCGCGAACACTCACGATGTCGAAGGTGTGAGAACTGTCGTCGCTACGCCAATCAATGGCCGGGCCGGCGAGAATACCCACCGGAATGACGGCATCCAATCCGCCGGCGAACATTGTGGCCAATTCACGCTCTTTGGCCTGCTCGTCTGCCGTCGAGCGGCCTCCCGTGAACCGCCACTCACGCTGCGGTTGACCGGGTACGACCGCGAGAGTGGCCGCGAGCGCTCGACCCACGTCCGACGAATGTACGGCACGCAACCCCACTTCACCACCAGCGTCTTCATCGACTCCCGGCTGTTGAGCTGCGATGCAGGCGATCTCGCCACGGACACCGACATGCAGGCGAATCGGGACCCCCCTCCGCGAGCCGAAGATCTCGATACGAACCTCGGGATTGGTCAGAGCCGTGAGCGCGGGTTCGTACCATTCGGTGAGTGTTCTGTGCGCCTCTTGGAGCGCCACACTTCGTTCGTCAGCGTATTCGCCCAGTGTGGGCGACGTCGATCGAACCTGCATCGGATAGGGAAGCCGATCGTAGTGGAACTGCTCCCACATTTCTTTGAACGCAACCGGACTCATCCGCCACACCGCCGAGACCATCAGGCGCGTACCCCTCCGTCCGGACCGGGATTCTCGCCGTTGTCGTCCGTGGTCACGGGCGCTGCGTCGTCTTCGGCGACACCGACGATCGCCTCTCCATTGACACGTGTACGCAATGCCTTGAGTACCTTGTGGACTTTGTCTCCGCCACCACCCGCTCCCCGACCTCCCGCGCCGGGCGCTCCTGCACCCGAGGTCCCCGTCCCCTGTGATGTTTGTGCGATGCCTGCGGCTGGACGCGCAGTCGTCGATTGCTCAGATGAAGTGGTTCCGGCTTTGGTGGTGCGTTCCGTGGGCTTCTCCGGGGTCCCTCCGCCGGGCGCGCCACCGCCGCCTCCGGCGCCTTTACCAGCTCCACCGCCACCTTTGCCTGCGCCACCGCCCCCGGCGCCGGAGCGCAGTGCCGCCGGACTCACCATTCCGGAGAACCCCGATGCCTCGCCGGTTGGTGCTGTCGCCGAAACCTGCTGCGCTGCTTGTTGTGCCGCCTGTTGCGCGGTCTGTTCGGCTTGGGAGAGCGCTTGCTGGACCCCTTGCGCTGCCTGCGAACCCAATGAACTCAATGCCTGGCCCGCGGTGTTCGCAACCTGTTGCATCGGATTCTCCGAACCCGACGCAGGGGTTACCTGCTGGCGTTTGATGTCGTCGAGTGCTCGGTTCACAGCTTTGGAGACGTCCGGGTGCGGGGCCCCGCCTCCCCCGCCACCTGCTCCGCCACCGCCGCCACCTGCACCACCGCCCATGGGCCCACTGTCGAACCCGCCTGTCGGGTTACCACTGGCTGGGGCCATGGTCGGCATATTCTGTAGGACGGCATCGAGCGCTTGCGAGTAGTTGGTGGTCAACAATTCTTTGGCCTTCGTCGCGGCCGCATACGAATCGTCGAGTATCTTCTTCAGATCATCAAAAGGCGAGTTCTCGTCGCCGTCCATATCGGCGAACTTCCAGGTATAGCCTCCGGTATAAGTATTTTCTGTCACCACTTCGTCGTAGGAATAGTAGTTGCGAACTTCCGCCATCGATTCGTTGTTGAACTCGTGGTGTTGATAGCGCGACTCCGGTGTTTCCGGAAAGTTCGACACCACGAGGTCGAAATTCTCCGCGAGATGGGTCAGCCTGTCGGACAACGAACCGCCGAACTCCCGAATGCTCTGCGGGAACTCACCGACGAAAGAACTCACGGCGCCGTTGGCGGCAGATGCCGCATCACCCGTCCAATCACCACTGGTCACATCTGCGATGTTCTTCTTGTACGATTCCATCGCGTCGGCCCATTCTGAACCGAGGGTCTTCCAGCCGGCTGCAACGGCGCGCACCGTGCCCGCATTGAGGCTGTCCTTGACATCACGCATCTGCAAGAACGTCTTGGAGTCCCAATTCTCATGATTGACCGCCAACGATTGCGTGTCCGTCCCCGGCTTTCGCTGCGTCGCGTTCTGCAGCGAAATCAGGGTGTCGAGGGTGTTACGGACGGCCGTCGGAACCGACGGCACACTGATCGACGTCCGGGTCTCCTCGCCCACTACCTCGGCCCGTCGGCATCGCGCACGTGTTTGAGCGCGCTGTCGATCAGCAGCTTGGTGTCATCCACCATGTCCGACTGGTGGTGCCGTTGTGTATCCAGATCGGTCAACAAACCCTGCAGGCGTCCCTTGGCGCTCTGTCCGTCCAATGCCTTACCGAGCGCATCACCGAGATCGGGGACCAACGTCGACATGCTTTTTCCGAAGAAGTTCTTGATATCTGAAAGCGCTTGATCGACTTGGCCTTCGACGGCTGGGAACAAATGAAGCCCCAGGCCTTTGTCGTTGGCCATCTTGCCCATCTGGTTCTCGGTCACAGCTAACCCCTCCCCGTCGTCACATCATCAACTGGATCATCCCCGAACTCTGCGTCCGCGAGATGAACATGCCTCGTCCCGGCGGCATGGGATGCGGCCGGAAGTTGCCCAGCAACGGACCTTCGTCTTTTGTACCACCCATGATCAGGCCGTTGCAGGACAAGTCCTTCAGGCGTCCGACAAACGGGTCGTACAGGGCGCGGCCGGCTCCGCCGACCCGGCGCGTCACCACCACCCGCAGGCCGATGTCGCGGGCCTGCGGCAGGTAGGGCACCACGGGCGCCAACGGGTTGTTGGTGGCGGTGACGATCAGGTCGTAGTCGTCGATGAGCAGGTAGACATCGGGGCCCGACCACCATGAGCGCTCCTTGAGTTGCTGCTGGGTGACGTCGTCGGGTGGGAGGCGGAGTTTGAGCAGGCCGGCGAGATTGGCCATCATCTTGGTCGCCGAGTCCTCGGCGGTGGCGTAACCGCCGAGCTGCTCACCCTCCATCACACCGAGCAGTCCACGGCGGTAGTCGATCATGATGACCTTCGCCTCGTCTGGCGTGGCGTTGCGCACAACACCTTCGGCAATGTTGCGCAACAGGGTTGTCTTACCCGCCTCGGCCTCGGCGAACACGACGAGGTGCGCCTGCGCCTCGAAGTCCACGACGACCGGTGCGAGTGCCGCCTCGTCGATGCCGATCACGATGCGCGACTTGGAGAGCGAGCCCTCCCGCTCCGCGCGCGCGAGCACCGGTACCGGGTCGAGTCGATCGGGTAGCGTGCGGACCTGCGGTGCGCGCCGGGCGCCGTAGAATTCGGTCATCTGGGCGACCATGGTCTGCACCCCCTCGGGCAGGGAGTCCACCGACGAGTCGGAGTCGATGCGCGGCAGGCCGATCAACAGGTGCAGACGCTCACGCCCGATCCCCCGTCCCGGCCGATTCTCCGGAATGGCCTCCTGTGCTTTGCGCCCCATCTCCGAGTCGGACGAATCACCGAGTTTCAGCTCGATGCGGGTACCGAGCATGTCTTTCACGTTCGCCCGGATCTCCATCCATCGCGACGCCGAAACGGCAAGGTGCACACCGTAGGACAGACCCTGCAGAGCGATATCGACAAGTTGGGATTCCAGCGCCTCGAAGTCGCTGCGGACCGAGGCCCATCCATCAACGACGAGGACGACGTCGCCGTGCAGATCGGCGCTGAGCGGGTCCGCGGCGCGCTCGGCCGGCGACAGGGCGGCCAGGCGCGCCTTGCGTTGCCGGAAGTCCCGCATCGATTCGATACCCAACTCGCGGAAACGTTCTTCGCGCTCGCGCAGCACCGTGGAGACCTCGGCGACCGTGCGGTTGACCTTGTCGCGGTCCATTCGCCCGGCGACACCGCCGACGTGCGGGAGATTCTGCAGACTCACCAGCGTGCCACCACCGAAGTCCAGGCAGTAGAACTGGAGTTGCTCGGGTGTGTGGGTCAGTGCGCCCGCGGCGATCATCGTGCGCAGCGCGGTGGACTTGCCGGACTGCGGTCCGCCGACGATCGCCACATTGCCTGCAGCACCGGACAAATCGATACTCAACACGTCGCGGCGCTGATCGTAGGGGCGGTCGAGGATGCCGATCGGCATCCACAGGGCCCCGTTGATGTTCGCCGGATCGCGCCAGTCGGGGCCGGGCAGCAACTCGTTGACCGCGGGACTGTCGTCCAACGGCGGCAACCACACCTCGTGTGCGGGCCGTCCATGTCCCTTCAGCCGCGCGACCACCACATCGAGCAGCGAGGGCGTGTTGCCGGTTTCGGCTGCCTTGAGTTCGGACTCGTAGCGGTCGAGGTCGGCCTGCTCGGCGGCGGTGAGCGTCGAAGAAGCCTCGGGCACCGCCGGTTTGTCCACGTGACCGACCGTGAACAGTTTGGGCGCAAGCGCTCCCAACTCCGAATGCCGAGCACCGCCGAGCTGCGCGCGGGGCTTCACATACGGCCCCGACACGTACGAGGTGTTGAATCGCTTGGGTTCGTCGGCGTCGGACTTGAGGAATGCCGAGCCCGGCACCGACGGCAGGTGATAGGCGTCGGGCACCCCGAGGACCTGCCGGGATTCGCCGGCGGAGAACGTCTTCAGGCCGATCCGATACGACAGGTGTGAGTCCAGCCCGCGAAGTTTGCCCTCTTCGAGGCGCTGAGAAGCCAGCAGCAGATGCATGTGCAGCGAACGGCCCAATCGACCGATCATCACGAACAATTCGGCGAAATCCGGCTTTTGGGACAGGAGCTCGGAGAACTCGTCGACGACGATGAACAATGCGGGCAGCGGGTCCAGGGGTGCTCCGTTGGCCCGTGCCCGTTCGTAATCGCCCACGTTGGCGTAGTTCCCGGCGCGACGCAGCAGTTCCTGACGTCGATTCATCTCTCCGGAAAGCGCATCACGCATGCGGTCGACCATGGTGATCTCTTCTTCGAGGTTGGTGATCACTGCCGCAACGTGCGGCGCCTGATCCAATCCGAGGAAGGTGGCTCCACCCTTGAAGTCGACGAGAACCAGGTTGAGCGCCTCCGGTGAGTGCGAGGTGATCATCGACAACACCAACGTGCGAAGGAATTCCGATTTGCCCGAACCCGTTGCGCCGATGCACAAGCCGTGTGGGCCCATGCCGTACTCGGCGGCCTCCTTGATGTCGAGTTCCATGGGCTGACCGTTGGGGGTTATACCGATCGGAACGCGCAGGCGTTCGCGCGGCGAACGCGGCCGCCAGATCTCTTCGGGGATGATCTGGGCGGCGTCGGGGATCTTGAGCATCGCCATCAAGCCGGGATCGATCGCGTTGCCACGGACCTCGGCCTCCAGGCTGACGATGTGCTGGGCGGCGTTGGCAGGCCGGTACCGCCCGATCCGCCGGGCGGCCGCCTCGGCCTCGGCGACGCTGAGCGCATCGGGCACCCCGAAGGTCTCCACCCCGGCCGGCCCGCGCGCTGCGATCGTGTCGGCGTCGACGAGCAACTGCAGGCCGCGTCGCGCCGCGAGTCCGTCCTTGGGCGCGTTGAGGTCGAGCACGGTGACCGACTCCAGACCGGCCTCGGTGACCAGACGCTCGTCACCGGAGACGTAACCGTCGTCGAGGACCACGATCATCTGTTTGACCGTCTGGTTCGGAGATGCGTTGCGCGAGAATCGTCCCCGCTCACTGAGCTCGGCACCCATCACGGCCTCGAACTTCGACAGCGACGAGAACACCATCCGCATCGGACCGATGCCGTCGACGTGGGCGGGATTCTGGGCCTGGGGCAGCCATTTGAGCCATTGCCACACCGCGCCATCGGGATTGGCGGTGACCACCGCGATCTGCAGGTGGTCGGGACTGTGGAACAGACAGAGCTCCACCACCATTGCGCGCACCAACGACCGCGTCATCGCCCGATCACCCTCGATGTTGATCGCCGGGAATCGCCGCAGGCTGACCGCGGTCGGCAACGAATGCACCACCGCATGGGTCCGCACGAATCGGCGCAACGCCACCGTCGAGACCGGTTCGAGGTCCTCGGTGGGGCCGGTCTCGGGTGCCAGCAGTCGGGTGGCGAGTCGCTGGGTGCCCACCCCGACCCGGGCATGACAGAAGTCGGCGTCGTCGGGACGCCGTTCCCACATGCGCCGCGATCCGGCCAAGTCGATCAGAATCCGCGGGTCCGGGTGGGTCCACTCGAGTGCCGCGCGCTGCTCCTCGCCGGTGGCGTCGACGTCCTCACGGAGATTGCCCAGGTATCGGAAGTAGTCCTTGCGTTCCTCGTCGAGTTCCGCGGCCGCCTTCCCGGCCCGCTGACTACCGCCGCCGACGAACATGCCCACCATCGACATGACCATCATCATCGGGAACATCATCATCATCGGGTTGGTCGCAAGGCTGCGCCCGCCGACGGTGAACATCAACGCGATCATGCCCACCACCGCGACGACCATCACCAGCGGCAACAGCTTCATCAGCAGATTGCCCGGGATGACACGCGGGACCTCCGGTGGCGCCTGCAGATCGACCTCGCCGCCCGGTGTCTTGGGCGCGGCGATCCGCGGCCGCCGCACAAATCCTTCTGTTCCCACGTACCCCTCGCTACCCAGGTGTCGATTCCCTGACCGAACTGAGGTCCTCCCCATCGGTACCTGCCAGTAATCTATGACGTTAGCGAAGCTCAGGGCCATCAGCCGAAAGGACCACTCGTCCAGATGACACTTCCCCCGTCGCTGCAGCCACTCGACGACCTCGAAGCGGAGTCCGCGAGTGAACCGGAACTGACCCGGGTGACCTTGCTCGTGGGGTCGTTGACCCTGGATGTCGGCGTTCCGGGAAATGTCGACATCCGGGCATTCATGCCCGACGTCCTGCGGCTGATCAACGATCGTCTCATCGCCGCCGCCCCCATAGACGGTGAACGCCTCGAACTCTTCGACGACACCCCGGGCCTGTGGACCCTGGCGGCACTCGGGCGCCCCGGCGTGGACGACACACACTCGCTCGACGAGGTCGGGTTCCGCGAGGGCGATGTCCTGTCGGTGCGCAGAGTCGGCGAACATCCGCCGACGATGCTTTTCGACGACGTCGAGGACGAGGCCGTGAGCAACGCAGCACACCTGCGCACACGAATGCCCGAATGGGGTACGGCACGACGACGGGTCGCCGCCTTCGGCGTCGCGGGCATCGCGACCATCGGCCTGCTGGTACTGCTTCTCGCCGGTGGGAATCCGCCGGTGTACGTGCCCGTTGCGGCCACGGCGTTCGCAGCGGGGCTCATCATCTTCTCCGCCTACACCGCGCGCGGCCTGTCCGACGAGTACGCCACCGGCGCTACCGTCGCATGCGCGCTGCCGCTGGTGTTCGCCGGCTCGTTGCGGCTGTTACCCGGTGCGGTGGGGTCGGTGACCTTACCGATGGCATTCGGCATCACGGCACTGATCTCGTTCCTGGCGTTCCAGATCAGCGGGGTCAATCGCTCGCTACACGCCACGGTGATCACGCTGACCGTGTTCCTCGGCGTCGCCTCGGTGTGCTGGAACCTCTTCGACGTCACGCAACGTCAGGTCGGTGCGGTGCTGACGGTGGTCGCGGTGATCGCGGTGTCGATCGCGCCCAGGCTGACCATCACGCTGGCCAAGCTGCCGGTCCCCCCGGTCCCCACCGCCGGTGAACCCATCGACGACATCGACACCCGGGGCGAGCCCACGGTGCACGGGGTCGACGCGGTGACCTCGCGATCGGTACCGACCGCCGACGGCCTCAACGAACGGATCGATCGGGCCAACGCCTATCTGACCGGAATCCTCGTCGGCTCGGCGATCACCGTGGTCGTCGGAGTGTATCTCAGCGTGGACACCTCCACGGGTCACTTCTATTGGCAGGCAACGGTGTTCGCAGCCCTTGCGGCAGCAGTACTGTGCCTGCGCGGACGCACCCATCACGATCTGCGCCAGGCTGCGACGATGGTCGGTCTCGGCCTGCTCGCCGCACTGACCATCATCGTCAAATCCGTGCTGCTGCTCGAGGATTGGGCCGAGTACGGGTTCCTGCTGACCGTCGGGCTGGGGATACTGGTCTTCGCGGCCGGCGTCGTCGCCCCTCGATTCGAGTTCTCGCCGATCGCCCGACGCTACGTCGAACTACTGGAGTATCTGCTGATCGGGCTGATCATCCCGTTCGCCGCCTGGATCATGGGCATCTACGGCTGGGTGCGCGGACTCGACATCTGAGTGCTCACCCGCCGGCCGCGGCCGACGGGCTCGTCGGTATCGCGCCGGTGTCCCCGTCATACCCGCCGTGCGCGATGAGTGCCGCGTCGGTCGACAGGGTCGGTCCGGCGGGCAGGAGCGACACCACATTCCACGGCGCGAGCTGCGGCAGGGTCTGCTTGCCGTCGGCGCTGCGGACGCCGGAAACGCCTAGTGCATCGGCGGTTTTCGGGTCCGGGATCGGGTAGCGCAATCCGGTGTCGGAGATGTAGAACAGTTGACCGGCGACCCGTCCCTCACCGGCGGCCTGCACGTATTCGCCGGTACCCGGGGGAATGTAGGCGGCGTCGACGGCCGGACCGTCCCCGTCGGCGCTGACAAGGGCACTCGGCTGCGCGTTCTCACCAATGGGCAGCCGGTTGCCGACCAGTATCTCCACCGTGGGGCTCTGCGAGAGGCTCGGCGCCGACCAGTGCGTGCAGATCGTAGAGAAGCCGCCCAACGTGTACTGGGGCACCCGAGACGGATAGTCGGTGGTGTCGACGGGCAGCGCAGCGGATTGCGGTAGCGAATTCAGTGCGGCGGGCGGCATCTCGATGGCATCGCCGAGCAGGCCTGCGTTGCTGTAACGGATGATGTCGGCCGTGGCGTCGGAGACGGGGGCCACACCGTCGGAGAGCACCACGTACTGTCGTGTGCCGCCGGATTCGACCGACTTGACGATCGACCCGATCTCGACGGGCTCGGGAAACGACAACGACGACCGGCGACCGGCGTCGGGAATGACGATGGGACTGATCGGTGCCACCGGGCGGAAGGATTGCAGCAGCCCCGCCGAGGCGCGGATCGTCGACGCGTCGGTGATCTTGAGAGCGTTGATCAGTACCGGATCGGTCGGATCGATCGGCGCGCGCTTGCCGTCGTAGAGCAGGAAGTGGTGACCGTCGGAGTCCTCGGCGATGGCAGCCGAACCGGCCGGGGCGACGCCGATGTCGGCGTTGAGAGCCGGTACCGAGGACAGCACGACGGTCTCGGTGCGAAACGGTGAGGTGTCGTCACCGGATCGGGTCTGCGAATCACACACCGACCAGTCCGAACGACTCAGGTCGTCGGCCTTGGCGATCGAGGCAGGCGCGCCGATGATCCCGAGGGTGGGGCCCGCGGGCAACGATCCGAGGTCGGAATCCTTGACCTTGGTGGGATTGTCGGGTTTGCCCGCAATCAGGCGGGCAGAGGCGAGGTTGAGCACGGGATGCAACTCGTTGTTGAACCGCACGTACAGCGCTCCCGAGGACTGCGAGGTGATGATCGTGGAATTGCCCAGTGACGGTGACGGTTTGAAGATCGCCAACGCGGCGCAGGCGCCCACCACCAGCACGCAGATCACGAATCCGACGAGCATGGCCCGTACCTGACTGCGCATGGGGTCGTGGATCATCCGTGAATCCCGACGGATCAATGCGTGTTCGAGCCGCCGAAGCAGGAAACGGTATCCGTTGACCTGCGCCCGCGTCGTCAAGCGCGCCGGCATGAGACCCCCATCCGAACAACCGTATTCGCGTACACGATGCACCCACAATCGAGTGGCCAGGGTACCGTAGCCCGAAGTCGGGTGTCGTGGGCCGTTGAGGCGCCCCGTCGTCGTTTGGGGGGAGGATCTCGTGGTGACAACGCCATCGACCACTGCGCCCGTCGCGCAGGCCGATCCACGCTCACAGATCGCGCCCGCGCCCGGGCACTCGAGGTTGCGGTCCTCGTCGCAGAGCGCGGCGCGACGCATCGCACCGACCTGGTGCGTCCTCGTCGTCGAGCTGATCGCGCTGGCCGCGCTCGTCGTCATTGCCACCACCGGTATCCCCTGGTGGATCGCCGCTCTCGTCGCCGTGCTGATCGCGGTGTGGTTCATTCCCGTGGCCGGGCACCCGGTGGCGCAGCGGGTGCGCGAGCGGGTGTCCTTCCGAATGTCGAACGACCGCAGGCGACGCCGCGCCCAATCGGTCTCCGAGCCCTTCGACATCACCACCGCCGACGGCTCGCAGTTCGGCCTGCGCTGGGACGGTGACGCTCTGGTGTCGATGCTCGAGATCGCCGAATCCCCGGAAGCACTGACCATTCTGGAACCGGGCGCCACCGTCGATGCCGTCTGCATCCCGGTGCGGGTTCTCGCCGAGAGCCTCCGACAGTTCGACATCACGTTGGCGGCCATCGATGTGCACATCAACGGTTCCCGGTCCCGCGGCAACAGTCGGGTGGCCGCGGTCTACGACGAGGTACTCGGCCCACTGCCGGCCATCGCGCACCGGTCGGTGTGGCTCACCGTCCGCCTGGATCCCACACTGTGTCCCGAGGCCGTCGCACGACGCGGCGGCGGATCGACGGGCATCCTCAAAACCGCCGTCACCGGCACGCGACGGGTGGCCAATCGCTTGCGCGAGCACGGATTCGACGTGCGATCGCTGACCGCGGCCGAGATCACCCGATCCATCACACATCTGTCCGACGGCATCGCACCGGAGACCGTCGAGGAGACCTGGGAGAACTGCCGGTCCGGCCAGATGCATCTGCGCAGTTACGGTCTCGAGCAACCGATCCTGACCTCCGCCGGTCTCGATCGGCTGTGGACGGTTCCCACCCACACCACGACCCTCGCGCTGTCGTTGCGGACTACCGAGGACGCCGACCTCATCGAGGCCACGGGTCTGGTCCGCTTCGACACGATCGCACAGCCCGCCCGGGTCGATCTCGACGGGCTCTCCCCGCTGGGCGGACATCAGTTCGACGCGCTGATCGGCTCCCTGCCACTTCCGCGCCCGCAGTCGGTGGGTGTCCGCGCAACCTACGGCAGCCCTGCCGATTTCGGTGAGCTGCGGCTCCCGGCATCGGGGTGCGGCCAACTCATCGGGGCCGACCCGCACGGACGGGCCGTCGCCCTGCCGATCTTCGGTCCGACCATCGATCGCGTCGAGATCGCGGGAAGCCTGCACCTGGTCCAACAGGTGGTCTTGCGCGCCATCGCGCTCGGTGCGCGCGTGCTCGTCTCGACGCGACGCCCGGCGCACTGGCAGCAGATGGTGGCCGCGGTGGGCAACAACCACCTGCTGTGGGTCGCCGAATTCGACCGTGGCGCCATGCATGCCGGGGCCGAGGCCAACTACTCGGTGATCGTCTTCGACGGCACCCGCACGCGGCCGGTCAATACCGGTGTGACCGCACTGGTCGTCCATCCGATCGGGGCGCCGCTCTCGGACTCGGCCGATGTCACGCTGGCCCAACTCCATCGGGAATCCGACACGGTTCGTGTCACCACGCGCAGTGGGGCGGTCGTGGTGGAGATGGTGGCCGGTGATGACGAAATGGCCTATGTCGGAGCCTCTTACGATCTGGACTGAGGACCGCACACGCTCTCCAGCCGCATGGTGAGACAGCCGCATGGTGAGACAGCCGCATGGTGACACAGCCGACACGGGCGTCCGACACCGTGGTGTCGGACGCCCGGATTCGTCGATGTGTGGGTCTCAGCTGAACAGCGAGGCGTTCTTCGCGTCGAGCGCCTGCATCATCTGGTTCTGCTCACCCGCATGCTTGGTCGAGTCGTTCATGTTGTTGAACGCGTCGATGAGCTGCTGGTCGATCTGCGACTTGACGTGCTGCAGCGTGGTGGCCGCCTCGCCTTCGTAGATCTCGAGGAGCGAGTTGAACACCGCATTGATGTCGTCACGAACTTCGTTGGCCGCCTTCAGGTATGACGCCTGATCGCCGAGCGTGGTGTCGATCGAGCCGTGATTGTAGGTGATCTGTTGTGCCATGATGGTCTCCTGGTCGTGGGTGCCTGCGAATGGGAATACGGCTGCGGGTCAGTGCGAGTCGCCGGCGACCGCGTTGTTGATACCGGTCTCTGCGGCATCGACGGTGCGGTCGAGCAGCGCGATGATCTGGCCGAACTCTTCTTGATTGGCGTGGGTCTTCTGGAGATGCACGTGCGAGGCATCACCCTGCCATGCACCGCCGGTCATCTCGACGTCGGCGTCCTGAAACTTCTGCAGAAGTTGCTTGGCATGATCGCGCTTGTCCTTGATGTCGGACAGCTTGGCCTTGGCCTCTTGCGGAGAGATCTTGAGTCCCATGTCATTTCCCTTCGATGGTGTACGTCGATGGGTGCCCGGGCGGGCCACCCCCTGTTGTGGTCTTCGTTGTCGCGACGTCGGTGTCCCGACTCCCGACATCAGTGACTGTTCGGCTGGTCGTCCCTCACCACCCCTCCGGCAGCAGGGACATCAACTGCGCAACCGCCTGTGCGATCCGGTGGTCGGAACCACCTTTGAGACTGCACCACAGTTGCCCGTCCGGTGAGGTGCTCGGCGCACTCAGCACACACCCGCGCGCCGCGTAGAACACCGCGAGGGCACCGTCGGCGACGATGCTGCGGTCGACGTGCGGATCGAGTGCGGCAACCCGCATCTCCACGGCCGCACGGTAATCGGCGAGCACGGCGCCGAGCACGATCGCGGTCCGCGAATCGGCGCCGAGCGCGTGTAGTTCGTCGGCGATCGGAGTCGCGGCGCGCAGGCCGGCGAGGTGCTCGGCGACGTCGACCGCCGGTGCGCTCACCGAGCCGCAGTCGACGTCGATCGCCTTCGGCAACAATCGGGCGACCTCGGCGACCACCCGCTCGCTGCCCTCGGCCTCGAAACCGCGCACGCGGACGGTGTCACCACGGCGGGTGGCGACCACGTGAGATCGCTTGACCCGCAGCACCGATGCGCGGAGCAACCCGTCGGAGGTGATGATCCGGATCGACAGTTCCCGGTCGGGGCGGCGCATCGTGGTCAGGACATGGGCGAGGTCGGGATCGATCTCGCCGTCGACGATGAGCTCTCGATCCGACAACTGCCCGACGCACCGATCCCGGACACGTTGCAGCTCGTCCACCGTCGGCTGGGTCGGCCACAGCGCCAGCGTATCCGGCAGTGTGTCGACGCCGAGCCGATCGGTCAGGGTGAGGATCTCGTCGACGCTCAGCGCGTCATCGACATCGAGGGTTGCCATACTCATCCGCGTCCTCCCCGTTCACCGATGACCGACGGCGACACCCAATCGTTGGACGAGGCCTGTTCGAGCCGGCTGCCGTCGATGTCGACCTCGTCGTCCGGGATCGGCGGTGCCGCCGTACCTCCGAAGGTCGAGGCGTCCGGACCCCAGCTGACACTGTCGACCGAGAATCCGCCGGCGCTCGACGCCACGACCGGCGACCAGCTCGCGGGCCGCGCCTCGCCGGCATCGGAGAGCGAGGCCGCGGGTCGGGCGGAGTCGAACTCCTTGTCGTCCCCGCCGGCGCGACCCATCGCCCCCATGGGTCCCATCGGCCCGGATGTCGTGGCGCCCGCCGAGGTTGCGGACGCGGCGACAACCCGCGAACCACGTTGCGAGGTATCGGAATTGATCGTCGGCGTGCCGAAGGCGCCCAAGGGCATCGCGGGTATCCCGCCACCGGCCGGGGCGCCGCCACCCGCACCACCGGCCGGGGCGCCGACACCCGCGCCCTGGGTGGTGTCACCGTCTCCGCCGGCTCGCTCGGCGGCGGACTTGGCGATATTCGGTGTGGCCTGGGTGTCCCAGGGCGCAGCCAGCGGGGTGACGGTGTGCTCGTAGCTGTTCATGATCGCGACCGCGTTCGCGGTGGCCGCCTGCACGGCGGCGTCACCGGCTCCGAGCGCACCGACCACGAGCCCGTTCGGGTAGCCCTGCAGGGAACTCCCGATCGCGAAGGCCTCCTGCAGTTTCACCGCTTCGGGCACCGTGGGCATGGCCAGCACCGCCACCCCGTGCGCCACCGCGGCGGATTCAGCACGCCGCGCGTTGGCAGCGGCGTCGAGCGCGATGGTGTCGAGCCAGCGGGCGAACTCCTCGAGTTTGGCGTGCACGGCCTCCGATTGCTCCGAGCGCCAGGCCTCGTCGAGCTTCGCGAGCAACGCACGGTAGTCCTTGGCGATGTCGGCGAGCTCGCGGGCAAGCCGTGACCAGGTCTCACCCGCCTCCCCCATCGGACCCGCACCGGCACCGTTGACCAGGTCATGTGCCAGCCGTCTCAGGTCACGCGAGGCCCAGACAACCCCCGTGAAGCCCACGTCGTCCCCTCCCCGTCGGTCGGTCCATGAACAATGTGCGAACAGTGAATGAACAGTGTTGTGGGCGATGGCTTTTCGTCCACAACACGAGCGATCAGGTGGTGACGAACCCCTGGTCGGCGTCGGTATCGGCAAGCGAGGAGGACACCGTTGCGACGGCGTCGGAGATCTCGCGAAGTTCGGCGACACCACCGTCGCCGGCCTTCCGGAACGTCTGGTGCACCTGCCCCATGGTGGTCGCCGCGCGTACCGACACCTCGTCACTGCCCGCAGGCTGCGGCGTCAGTGAGGCATCAGCGGTGTTCAGCACGCCATTCAGTCGATCGGCGAGTTTGCCCAGTTGCCCGGCGACCTCGGAGATCTTGGCGGTGTCTGCACTCAGTTCGGTCATGAATCCTCCTGTGTTGTGGGTGTTCTGGTGAGATCACGCCTCGCGAGACGTCAGATTCTCAGGTCGATGTCGGGGCGGGCCTCGGTGTCGTCGTCCTTTTCGCCGATCACGGCCGGCGCCACATCGGCGAAGTCCCCGACGATCTCGCTCCCGGATTCGGAGGTGTGCAGGAAGTCGGCGGCGGTGTGGCCACTGCCCGTACCCTTGCCCGCCCCGGCTCCCGCTCCGGCCGAGCCCATTCCGCTCATCGGCGCGTAGCCACCGTTGCCGGTGGTCGTGGCCGACGCGGTGGTCGCCGCGGCCGTGCGCTGTTGGCCCGAATTCGTTGATTCCTCGGTCGGCGGGGTGCCCGACGGTGAGGTTCGGCTGCTCGGTGGTGCGGAGACCGGCGAAACCCCGACACCTCCGCCCCCGCCGCCACCGGCACCTGTGGGCTTCGAACCACCACCGCCACCACCCATTCCGGCCGGACCGCCGGCACCGAGCCCGACGGGGGCTGCCGTCGTCGACGTACTGGTATCCGTGTCGGTGGACGTCTTGTGCTGGGCCTTGTCGATCGCCTCGCCGATCTTGGTCCCGGCCTGCACCGATGACTGCACGATCTTCTCCCCGGCGGAGAACACCTGCTCGACGACGCCAAATGCGGGTTGTATCAACCCGGTTCCCATCTGCACCATCGAGGAGAGCATCTCGGTGGGAACCTGCGGGGCGTTGGTCACCGACACCGGCGCACCGTCGGCGGCCACTTCGGCGGTGTTGACGGCCATCAGTCCCTTGTGGACGCCCATGACCGCGGTGGTACGGGTGATCGCGTCGGTGGCGGCCGCCACGGCCATCGCCTGTCCCCACGGTGTGACGATCTGCGGAAGCGCGACGGCCATGGTGGCCTCGAACTGCGAGATGATCTCCAGCAGATGCGCTTCGGTGGTCTTGGTGTCCACCCCGGCCTGCACCACGTTGCCTTTGATCTTGCCGGACTGGACTCCAACCTCGGTGCCGTCCTTGCCCAGTTGGGCCGTCTTCATCGCCGCCGCGTCGGCGCCTTCGCCCTGCCAGCCCTGCTGCATCGCGGAGATCACCGTCGGCAGTGACGACGCCACCGAGGAGAAGGCGCTGGTGATGGATTCGAAGATCTTGGTCGGGTCGAGAGCCTCGAACACCCCGCTACCCAACGTGCCGAGCGCATCGAGCACCGGCTGGATCAGTGCACCGCCGTCGATCGATGCCAGGGTGTTACCACCTGTGGGCAGACCGGGCAACGCCGGGAGCCCCGGAATCGGTCCGGGCGTGGGGATTCCGGGTGGTACAGGTAGACCCAGGCGACTCAGGATCTCACCGGTCGGGGTGTTCAGGTACTCGTCGAGGCGACTTTCGATGGCACCGATCACCGGACCGGGGTCGTACCCCGGCATCTGCGTCGCAGCAGCGGCGACGGCCTCGGTGGGACTCGCCACGCCCTCAGGCCTGCATGCCGTCGGCGAAGTAGGTACCGGCGGCCGCGCCCGTGGCGCCCGCCGACATCATTGCGTGCCCCGCCGACACCAGGAAGGAGGCGGCCAGATTTGATGCCTGCGCGGGCGCATAGCCGAGGAGGTACTCGACGCCGATCGGACCCACCGCCAGCGCGACCGCGGCGACCATGGCCTCGGCGTCCGCACTCGAGGCCAGTGCGATCAGATCACTCGCCGACATGTTGGCCGCCGCGAAGGTCTCGATCACCCCTGGCGTCACCGCCAGAACTCCGTTGGACATGTTTCGTGGACCCCCACCCTGTGAAACCGATCGTTAGCAACTTGAACCAAGTCAATCAATGGATCACCACACGTGCAACCTCAACGCGGGTATGTCGTCACCATGAATGACTCGGACTCGTCGCCGCGTCGGATACTACGGTGTATTCGTGGCCGACGATGCGTCCTCAGCCGTTGTCGCGCAGGCTTTCCGGAGATGTCCGCGGTTGCGGATCGGGCAATTCCGACAAAGGGCGCCGAGGGGTCACCGTTGTCCCGTCCCACCGCTCGAGTGGCTCGTTCTGCCGGCGACCGAATTGATCGGTGAACTCGTGAATCAGGGTGTTGCGGCGGTGTAGCGAGGCGCGCGCGGCGTGCTGTGCGGTCTCGACGATCAACGCAGAAAGCGACGAATCGGTATGCCGGGTGATGCCAGGCCCGAGCCACAGCCCCGTCATCGCGCCGACGCCGTCGACCTCGACGGTGACGACCTTGTCCGGGCTCGACACCCTGACGCGAATGCCGGCGGTCTGTGCCTGCAGCGACTCCATCAGGTCGCGTTGTTTCTCGATGCGCGCGAGCACCGAATTCGCCAGCGTTCTCATACCGACCTCAGCCATCCGTCACCGGACTGTTCGTCCTGTGCACGCTCGTTGAGTTCTTCGAAATCGTGCAAATCGTCCTCGGTGGGCAGCTGCGCATACCGGATGACCTGCGGATCAGTGCCCTGCTCGACGAGTTGCCGCCGGATCTCGACCTGCGCGCGCATCGCCGCGAGCCTGCTCAGTCGCAGGATCTCGTCGGCGAGCGCCTGGGGGTCGCCCTGAAGCTTGCGCGGGTCGATGCGGAGTGCAACCGGCAGTCCCACCTGGGTTGTCCGCACCGCGACGGCACCCGAACGGGACTGTGCTGCCGACATCATCGGCGGTGGCAGAGCCATCAATCCTCCCATTCACTAACATGACGCAACAACACCCTTGCGCACGGCTCACGATACAGTCGGCTGAGGTCAGGACACGCGCCGCCGAAGGTGCGATGCGTCGAACGGGGTACAGATGTTTGCAGACGATCACGGGGAGTCACAGACCCCTTCGTGGCTGTCGGGCTCCCCGGACGACGACGCAAATACCCTTGGCAACAAGCGATCCCACACAAGAGCGGCCACCGGCGACGCCGCGTCCGAGACCGACGCCACGCCGGGCGAGACCGTGAGTCCGACGGTCGGCGCCGTCAGTCCTCGAGACGACCCCACCAGCGCCGACTTCAATCCCTTCGCGGGGATTCTCGGTGGCGCGAGCCCGCTGACATCGGCGGGTCCGGGTTCCACCGACAACGTCGACGACGACGAGGACAACCCGCTGTTGGCGGCGTTCGGCGCCCGGCCGAGTGGCACCGTCGTCACCGAGGAACCTGCACCCTCCGAGAGTTCGTCGCGCCAGGCCCCACTGCCGTCCGAGGACGACCTCGGCTTGGGCGCCATGTGGATGCCGTTGGCCTCGCCCGCCGGCGAAACTGCCGAGACCGATGATCCGCAAACCGATGACCCACGGAACGATGCCCACACCGACGGCCCACATCATGCGGCGGACGGCCCGGATGACGCCGCGGCCGACTCGGATGATCTCGACGAGATCGAAGCCCGTGCAGCACAACTCCTCTCACGACTCGGACGCACCCAGCCGGAACCGGAACCCCACCCGGAGTTCACCATCCCGACGCTGTCCGACGAGCCCATCGCCGAGCCGTCACACGATGTCCCGATCGGCGTGGACGACCCGCCGATCCCCACGAACAGTGACATCACAGACGGCGAGGTCTCCGCGTACGACGAAACCTCCACAGGCAGTAGCTATCTCACGGACGACGAGATACCCGCCGCCGCCGGCAGCCCGACCCCGATCGACACCGGGCTGCCGATACTGCCCGAGGACACGCGGGGTGACGCCTCGCCGGACGATGCAGATGCCACCGATCCGCATGTCGCCGATGCGATGACGGTGCGTCATCCGATCACGTCACAGCCCCCGCAGCCCCAGCCCGTACCTGCACCGACGCCCGAACCGCGGCGTCGTCGTCGGCCCGCACGACCGCCGTGGCAGCAAGACCCCATGGGAATGGCCGCACCACCTTCGGACCCAACAGCTTTGGGACCGATACCACCGGGCCACATGGCACAGGCGCCGATACAGCACGTGCCCATGGAGTACGGGCCTATGGAGTACGGGCCTGCGAAGAATGGGCCGACGAACCCTGAGCCCGTGGACCAGCGTCCGACACCACCCGCGCCACCACGTGCTCCGGCGGTTGAACCGCGGGCCGAGCAGATGCCGGTCACCCCGGTGCCGTATCCCGCTGCGCCACAACCGTCTGCATCACAACCACCTCCGCCGCCGCACCCCGCGCCGCCGATCACCGATCCCATTGCGCCTCTTCCGCGCCACTCCGAGCCCATTCCGCAGGCACCGTCCGCGCCGCCTGCTCCCACCCACCAACCACCACCATCGCCGTGGCCCGGACACCGTCCACCCGCTCACCAAGCCCCCGCACCGCCACCCGCACAACACTTTTCCGGGCAATACCCGGCGCCCCAGTATGCCCCGGCGTCACCGTACGCCCCTGCGCCACCATATGCCCCGGGGCCTGCACCTGCGCATCCATCGAATCCGCTGCGCCCGCCGGCCGCGGTACCGTCGTTGGACGAGGCGCACCAGCGTGATCGCAGAAGCGAAGCCCCACAAGCCGGTTGGCGCCGCGCCGTGTTCACGGTGTCCTCGGGACACGTCAATCCCGGCGAGTCGCGAGCGGCCCGGCGGCGTCAACAGCTGATCGATCAGATCCGCCGACCGATCAACGGCGACTTCCGGATCGCCATGCTGTCGATGAAAGGTGGGGTGGGCAAGACCACCACCACGGTGGGACTCGGCTCGGCGTTGGCCGCGGTGCGCGGAGATCGGGTGATCGCGGTGGACGCCAACCCCGACCGCGGAACACTCGCAGACCGGATTCCGGGCCGGACCTCGGCCAACGTCCGCGACCTGCTGAACATGGGCCCCATCGACCATTACGCCGCGGTGTCCAACCTCACCTCCACCTCTCCGAGCCGTCTGGAAGTCCTTGCTTCCGAACAAGACCCGGCTGCCGCCACCGCCTACGACGAGGCCGACTACCGGCGCACGATCGACACGCTGCAGCGTTACTACAACATCATCCTGACCGACTGCGGCACCGGGATCATGCATTCGGTGATGGGCGGGGTCCTCGACCTCGCGCATGCCATCGTCCTCGTGACCACCCCGGCGATGGACGCCGCGCGCAGTGCCTCGGCCACCCTCGACTGGCTCAATTCCCACGGGTACGGGCGCCTGGTGCGTGAGGCGCACGTCGTCCTCAGCTCGTCCCGCCCGCAAACCGGCCAGGTCAAGGTCGACAAGATCGTCGATCACTTTGCCGCACGCTGTGATTCGATTCACATGATTCCCTTCGACCAGCACCTCGCCGAGGGTGCGGCGATCGACTTCACACACCTGCGGGCACCCACCCAGCAGGCCTTCCTCGAGCTGGCCGCCAATGTGTCCAACAGCTTCGGGATGGTGCGTCGCCACCCCGAGATCCGATACCGACGGATGGAAGTATGAGCCAGAACACACGCGATGCGCAGCGGGTCTTCGACGCCGGGGTGCTGTCCCTGGGGATAGCGATCGACGGGCTGCAGACCGAACGGGACGTGACCTACGCCCTTCGGGCCTTCACCCGCGCCACCGAACGGGACCCCGACATGTGCGATGCATGGCTGGGGCGCGCCGCATGCGGCGAGGTCACCTCGGAGGTGCGCTACAACCTCTATCGGACCTCCACCACCACGCTGTTCCGTGAGCAGCGCCGACTCGGTCTGGCACCACGGGAATTGGGCGGACGCTTCCAGACCGGGCTCTACATCGACTATCCGCTCGCGGGTTTCACCGAGATCTGGCTGGCCTACGCCGCCGGGCTGATCGACGACGGCGAGTACGGCGAGGCCGAGGGCGCGCTGGACACCCTGGCCCGGTACCGGCCGAACATGCCCGAACGCGACCGGTATTCCGACGAGATCTGCGCCTACCTGCGCGGCATCCTGCACTTCACCACCCAGCGATGGCCCGATGTGCTTGCCGCGCTGGATAAGTCGGCCTCGTTCGGCGACGAGTACATCAAGTGCGGGGCCGACCTGATGGTCGGTTCGGCCTGCGCCCAGCTCGGTCTCTTCGGCGAGGGTATCCGCCGACTGGAGTCCGCTGCGGAGGGCCCGATCCCCGCCGCCGTCACCGACGCCGAGTTCTGCCGCGGATTGACGTTGCGCGAGATGGGTCGCGAAGAGGACGCCCGCGCCATCTTCGAACGCATCTACTCCGAGAAGCCCGACTTCGAGGCCAATGCCGCTGCGCTCACCGACCCCAAGTACCGGCTGGTGATCACCGACCGCACGACGATCGAGTCCCGCACGGACCGTTGGGATCCGAACTCCGCCCCCGATCCGAAGCTACGGGTGTCGGCCGAACAGGCCGACCGCAGCGCGAAGCTACTCGCCGAGGCCCAGGAGGAGCTCGCCGCCCAGATCGGGCTCGATGAGGTCAAGATCCAGGTCGCCAAGCTGCAGTCGTCCGCCAAGATCGCCAAGGTTCGCGCCGAGAAGGGTCTGGCAGCCACCTCGCGCAGCAACCACCTTGCCTTCACCGGTCCACCCGGCACCGGCAAGACGACCATCGCACGTGTGGTCGCCAAGATCTATTGCGGGCTCGGCATTCTCAAGACGCCCACGGTCATCGAGGCCAAACGGGAGGACTTCGTCGGTCAGCATCTGGGCAGCACGGCACTGAAGACGTCGGCACTGATCGACACCGCGATGGACGGGGTGCTGTTCATCGACGAGGCGTACACCCTCATCCAGAGCGGGCTCTCCGGCGGCGACGCGTTCGGCCGGGAGGCCGTGGACACGTTGCTGGCACGAATGGAGAACGACAGGGACCGCCTCGTCGTCATCATCGCCGGATACGACGGCGAGATCGATCGCTTTCTCGCAGCCAACGACGGCCTGGCATCGCGGTTCGCCAAACGAATCCGCTTCCCGTCCTACACCCCGTCCGAACTCGGCCAGATCGCCCGGGTCATCGCCAAGAACCGGGACTCGGTGATCACCGACGAGGCACTCGACGATCTGATCGCCGCATGCGAGCCGCTGTTCAACTCGGAGTCGGTCGATCAGAGTGGGCTACCCCGCCGCACCATCGACCGGGCGGGCAACGGCAGATTCGTGCGCAACATCGTCGAAGCCGCCGAAGAAGAACGCGAGTACCGACTGTCCGAGGACCCCGGCATCGACTTCGACGACCTCGACGCCGAACACCTGATGCGGGTGGAGGCCACCGACATGCGTGCGGCCATCAACACCGTGTTGGGGAACCTGGGACTGGGGAACTTGGGCCTGGGGCGCGTCGATACCGGCTCCCAGGTCTGAACCGCCCCGGCGACAACACCGTCGAGAAACGACAGCGCCCCACCTGCGAGCAGGTGGGGCGCTGTCAACCGTGGAGCTGCCGGGAATTGAACCCGGGTCCTCCGTCGGGTTGGCGGGGCTTCTCCGTGTGCAGTTCACTCTGTCTCTACTCGGATCTCCCGGTCACGTGAACAAGCCGAGATGACGATCCCAGTCGCTGTTGGTTGTCCCCTTCGCACCCGCGACCGGTGCGAACGGTGAGCTCCCAAAGATGATGCCGGCACCGGACTTGGGAGCAGAGTCCGGGCCGACAGACTACGGGCCCGCTGTCAGGCAGCGAGGGCGTAGTCGCGCTGATTCTTATCGGCGCTTAATTGGTTGCCGCGACGCTTATACGGTGGTCTCTGGCCTGCACCGACACGCTTCCCCCGCCTCGGCGTACAGAGTCGAAACCGATCAGCCCCGAGACAGGTGCCCTCCGATTTCTCGGCGAGCAGTTCATTGTAACAACCCGACGCGCGTGGTTCATTCCCATTTCCGTCGGCGCTCGCCCGGCAGTTACTCGCCCGCATCCTGTCCTCGCGGGAACCGTCACTGGATCGACAGCACGGCGGTGTCGTCGACGCCCACGGGCACCGACAACCCGCCGCCCTCCGCCTGATACCGGCGCCCGGTCCATGCGTCGACCCCCGACACCGACGAATCACCGGTCAGCCCGAGGCTCGACAAGCTCACCTTCAATGTGCGGGGATGGTCGGCACGGTTGGTCAACGAGACGACGAGGCCCTTGGAACCCAGAGCGCGGCTCCAGATCTCCGGGTTGTCGCCGACCATGGCGCCGGCGCGCACGCGCTCGTCCTGATCGATGCCGATGATGGCCTCATTGGCGAGGATGTCGCGGGTGCGGGTGCTCATCGCGGTGAGGTCGTTGCCGGCCATCAGCGGGGCGGCCATCATCGCCCACATCGACATCTGGGTGCGCTCCATCGCCGGGGTCAACGCGTTGCCGACACCGACGACGAGCACGTCCATGTCGACGAAGCTGCCGTCGGCAACCCGTGCGCCGATCGGGGCCACGGCGTCGATGATGTCGCGGATCCCCTGATACCCCGATGCCGGTGTCGCATCGGCACCGGCCGGCCGAGTGGTCCACACCGGCGAGATGTCGTTGGTGGTACGTGTCATGGTTGCCACACCGCCCCAATCGAATTGGGCTCCGGGGACCGATCCGGCGATTCCGCTGTTGGGGTTGATGCTGTACACCATGGGGCGTCCGGTGGATCGGATTGCGTCACGCATCGCGGTGAACGAGGCGACCTGGTCGTCGTGCGCGGAGTCACCGGAGCACCAATCGTATTTGACGAAATCGACGCCCCACGAGGCGAACGCGCGCGCGTCGGTGAGCTCGTGACCCCCACTGCCGGCCGAACCCGGATAGGTTCCGCCGAACTGCGCGCACGTCTTCTCCCGTGCACCGGCGTAGATCCCGAACTTCAACCCGCGGGCGTGCACGTAGTCGGCGAGCGCGGCCATCCCGGATGGAAAGCGCACGGGGTCGGCGACGAGTTGCCCGCCGGCGTTGCGATCGGGCGCCATCCAGCAGTCGTCGACGACGACGTAGCGATATCCCTTGGCCGCCAGGCCCGAGGACACCAGGGCGTCGGCCTGCGCACGCACGATCTGCTCGGTGATGGTGCAGCCGAAGCTGTTCCAACTGTTCCACCCCATCGGCGGGGTGGCCGGCAGTCCACCGATCGCCGGACCGTCACCGCCGATGCGCACGGTGTCGTCTCCCTCGGGCGTGCAACCGAGCGCGAGCACAACCAGGGTCACGATCACGACCGCTGCACGCGGCCACCGGTGCGACATCCTCCGGCGCGAGTGCGTCGAGGTCGGCCTCACGCAATCACATGCCCTTGACGCGGCGGCCGATCTCGCGGGCGACTTCGCGTTGCGCGGTGCGCCGCGCGATGTCCTGGCGCTTGTCGTGTGCCTGCTTACCGCGGGCCAGTGCGAGTTCGACCTTGGCCCGCCCGTCGCTGAAGTACATCGACAGCGGCACCAGGGTCAGGTTACCGTCGCGGATCTTGCCGACGAGGTTGTCGATCTCACGACGATGCATCAGCAGCTTGCGATTCCGTCGCGGCGCGTGATTGGTCCAGGACCCACTGCCGTATTCGGCGATGTGCAG
This sequence comes from Gordonia polyisoprenivorans NBRC 16320 = JCM 10675, assembly GCF_000241325.1. Lineage (GTDB taxonomy): Bacteria > Actinomycetota > Actinomycetes > Mycobacteriales > Mycobacteriaceae > Gordonia > Gordonia polyisoprenivorans. The sequence continues at coordinate 52,350 of NZ_BAEI01000092.1, forward strand.
TCCACGCAACCAGACCTCACCGTCGTCGATGGTCGCGAACGCGTCGACCAAGGAGGCCTTGCCCTCCCGCAGACTCTTGACCTCGGTGCCGAGCAGGGCGATGCCGGCCTCGTAGGTGTCGAGGATCGTGTAATTGTGTCGCGCTTTGCGATTGGACGCGATCAGATTGCGCCCCTTCTCCTTGACCATGTCGGCCGTCTCACCTCCTTCACTCGCGAACGTAGACACGCAGCGTGACATATCCGGTCACCGCTGCCAACACAATTCCGCCGATGACGAGCCACGGCGAGACGAACAACACGTCGCCGATCGTCACCCGGGGCACGATGTTGACCCCGTACAAACCGGCCAGGGCTCTGTCGAAGAAGAAGAGTTTGGCCAGGAACAACCCACCGATCGCGAGCAACGACCCGATGAACGCGGCCAGCATCGCCTCGAGGAGGAACGGCAGCTGGGTGTACCACCGGGTCGCGCCGACCAGTCGCATGATCGACACCTCGGTCCGCCGGGTGAACGCCGCGATCTGCACCGTGTTGACGATCAGCAGGATCGCGGCCACAGCGAGGATCGCGGCCACCGAGAACGCGGCGTTGCGCACCCCGTCGAGCACCCCGAAGATCCGTTTGACGAGTTCACGTTGATCCAGGGCGCCCTCGACGCCGAGGTCCTGGCGGCCCGAGAAGGCGTTGTAGACGTCGTCGAAACGATCCGGATCCGACATCCGGACCTTGAACGACGCCTGCGAGAAGGTGTCCTGGGTGATCTGATCGGCGATCTCCGGCGAGGTCTCCTCGAACATCTCCTTGGCCTGCTGATAGCCCTCTTCGGGGCTGACGTAGGTGACCGATCCGACGCCGGGCTGCTTCTCGAGGTCGGCGCGCAGCGTGGTGCACGGGGCGTTGCGGCAGTTGGCGTCGGCCTTGGAGACGTCCTCGTTGAGGAAGAACTGCATCTCGACCCGGTCGAGGAAGATCTTCTGGCTCTTGTCGGCCATCTGGATCACCAACAGCCCGCCGCCGAACATGCCCAGGGTGATCGCGGTGGTGATGATCATCGCGACCGTCATGGTCAGGTTGCGGCGGAAGCCGTTGAAGACCTCGCTGAAGATGAATTGAGCTCGCATGGCTGCTCGGATGTCCTTCTGGTCGTGGGGGCTCGCGCGGATGCGCCGACGGTTCTCGGCATCGCGTGCACGCGAACCAGATCGGCACTTGTCGCTCAGCCGATGCCGTAGACGCCTTGCTCGTCGTTGCGGACCAGCCGCCCGTTGTCGAATTCGAGGACCCGACGGCGCATCGCGTCGACGATGTGCCGGTCATGGGTGGCCATCACCACCGTCGTGCCGCGCCGGTTCACCCGATCGAGGACGTCGACGATCTCCTCGCTGGTCTCCGGGTCGAGGTTTCCGGTGGGCTCGTCGGCCAGCAGCACCAGCGGCCGGTTGGCGATCGCGCGGGCGATGGCCACACGCTGCATCTCACCGCCCGACAGCTCGTAGGGCATGCGGTCGAGCTTGCCTTCCAGACCCACGTAGTCGAGGACCTCGGGCACCACCTTGCGGATCATCGACGGCGGTTTGCCGATCACCTCCAAGGCGAAGGCGACGTTGTCGGCGACCGACTTCTGTTGCAGAAGCCGGAAATCCTGGAAGACGCAGCCGATCGACTGGCGCAGTTTGGGTACCAGACGGCCCTTGAGGGTGTTGACGTGGAAGTCGCCGACGTAGACCTGGCCGGAGGTCGGCTTGTCCTCTTTGAGCAACAAGCGGAAGAAGGTCGACTTCCCCGATCCGGAAGGCCCGATGAGGAACGCGAACTCGCCCTTCTCGACCTCGAGGGACAGCTCTGACAGAGCCGGCCGCGAGGAGGCCTTGTACTTCATCGTGACGTTGTCCAGCGTGATCACAGGGAGCCAGTGTAACGACGACGCCTGAGAGTCCCGTTCAGGCGGACGTGCGGCGCGTTGACCTCGCTCCCGCGCCGGTCGGTCGCGCGTCTCAGCGCGTCGGCACGGTGGTGGTGGTCGTGGTCTCCCAGGGCAGCCGGAAGCCGGGGATGAGACCACCGCTCGGCGCCGAGGACTGTCCCGTCGACGACTCCTCCCCGGCACCGGGCGCACCGGGCGCACCGGACTGCACCGACGACTCGCCCGAGTCCGACGACGACACCGACGACGAGGTCGTCGACGAATAGCTGGTCGTCGGTTCCCGATAGGTCGGCTCGCTCGTGCGCACCACCTGCCGGCCGGTGGACGGCTGCTCCGGCGGGGCGTAGCGCTGCGATGTGTACCCGTACATCACCCAGCACGCCACGAACAGGACCACCAGGATCGCCGTGCCGGAGCGCACGCGGGTGCCCTTGATGTGCTTCCAGTTCCGGTCGCGCCAGCCACGGCGATGCGACGTCGCGGGCGTGGGATCGGTGACCGGGCGGGCACCGGTGTCGGACTCGGCGTCGTCGTCGGTGACGATCGGGATCTGGTCGGTGTCGACGATGGGGTCGACTGGGGCATGGGTACGCCTGGTCGCAGCCGGCGTGACGGGTGGTGTCGTGGCGGGCGTCACCGCGGGCCGCGCGGCGTCGTCCGGCAACAGGTGGCGGGGCTCGCCCTCACGGGCGGGCGTCGATTCACCAGGCGTCTTACCTGGTGGCGTGTTCTCGGGCGTCTTGTCGCCGGGCAGTTCTCGATCGGCCATCAGGCTCCCCCGTCCCGGTCGGTACGGCCGTCGGTGCCGGGTGCGCTCACGGTGTCGGCGAGTGTCGCCGGCGGGGCGGCACCGGACTGGGCGTCATGCCCGGCGGCGACGGTGATGCCCTCGGCGGCGAGAGCGCGCACGATCGACACGCGCAGCGCCCGGCTCACCTCGAACTGTTTGCCGGGCAGCGTCCGCGCGACGATGCGGACGGTGATCGCGTCCAGTTCGAGGTCGGTGACCCCGAGTGACGACGGTGTGTCGAGGAGCAGGTCGTGCCAACGCGCGGTCGCGTAGAACTCGCGGCCCACCCGGTCGAGGGTTTCGTTGACGAGTCCGATGTCGGCCTTGGCCGGCACCGGGACGTCCACCACCGCCCGCGCCCAGTCCTTGGACAGGTTGGTGGCCTTGATGATCTGGCCGTTGGGCACGGTGATGACCTCGCCCTCGCTGGTGCGCAGTTTGGTCACGCGCAGGGTGACGTCCTCGACGGTGCCGTCGGCGTTCTGGCCGCCGGTGACCATCAGACTCACCACGTCGCCGTACCCGTATTGCTTCTCGGCGACCACGAAGAACCCTGCCAGGATGTCCTGCACCACGCGCTGCGCACCGAAGCCGAGGGCTGCACCGATCACCGCACCCGGGCCGGTCAGGCCGGTGATGGGCACGTTGAGGATCACCAGGAAGCGGATCAGCACAATCGCGATGACCACGACGATCAGCACCCACGCGACCACGTCGACCAGGGCCCGACGATGTTTGGTGTCCTCGGTCTGGACGATCAGGTCGCTGTTGTGGAAGCTGCTGTCGACGCGCGCGGCGTACTTGGCCGCCGACCATCGGATGAGACGGATGACGATGAGTCCGCCGAGGACCCACGTGACCATCTGCAGCCCGTTGGTGACCAGCCAGACGTAGATGGACCCGATGAGCTGCTCGGTCGCGTTCTGCGGACTGGTCGCAGCAAGGACGTGATGCGGACTCGCCGCCGCGAGCAACTCAGGCGTCGACATCGGCCATTCGCCAGCGGATGCCCGCCTCGATGAACTGGTCGATGTCGCCGTCGAGGATGGCGGTCGGGTTGTTGCTCTCGACGTTGGTCCGAAGGTCCTTCACCATCTGATACGGGTGCAGGACGTAGGAACGCATCTGGTTGCCCCAGCTCGATCCGCCGTCGCCCTTGAGCGCATCGAGTTCGGCGCGCTCCTCCTGACGCTTGCGTTCGAGGAGTTTGGCCTGCAGCACCCGCATCGCCGAGGCCTTGTTCTGCAACTGACTCTTCTCGTTCTGGCAGGTGACGACGATGCCGGTGGGCAGGTGCGTCAGACGCACCGCGGAGTCGGTGGTGTTGACCGACTGGCCGCCGGGGCCCGAGGAGCGGTAGACGTCGACCTTCAGTTCGTTCTCGTCGATGTCGATGTGGTCGGTGGTCTCCACCACGGGCAGCACCTCGACCTCGGCGAAGGAAGTCTGCCTGCGACCCTGGTTGTCGAAAGGGCTGATGCGAACCAGGCGATGGGTGCCCTGCTCGACCGAGAGGGTGCCGTACATGTAGGGGGCCTTGACGGCGAAGGTCGCCGACTTCAGGCCCGCCTCCTCGGCGTAGGACGTGTCGTAGACCTCGACGCCGTAGCCGTGCTGCTCGGCCCACCGCACATACATCCGCATCAACATCTGGGCCCAGTCCGCGGCGTCGACGCCACCGGCACCGGATCGGATGTTGACCAGTGCGTCACGCGCGTCGTACTCGCCGGCGAGCATGGTCTTGACCTCCATCGCGGCGATGTCGGTCCGGAGCGAGGCCCGTTCGGCGTCGGCGTCGGCCAGCGCGCTGGTCCGTTCCTCACCCTCCTCGGACTCGGCGAGCTCGTAGAGCACCGGCATGTCCTCGAGTCGCTGACGCAATTCGGTGACCCGTCGCAACTCCGACTGGGCGTGGGAGAGCTCGCTGGTGACCTTCTGCGCGTGCTCCTGGTCGTTCCACAACTCGGGGTCGGAAGCCTGCATCTCGAGCTCTTCGATCCGACGGCGCAGTTCGTCGACGTCGAGCACCTTCTCCACGGTGGTGAGGGTGGTGTCGAGGGATTCGAGATCTGCGGTCACGTCGGGATGCACGGTTATTCAGGGTACCGGCTGGGACGCGCCGTCAGGACGTCGGCGGCGGCATCTCCCCCGGGACCTGCGACTGCGGCGGGAGTTCACCGAAATGCCAACTGGTCTCGGCCTTGCCCGGCTTGTAGACCACCGGGTGCTCGGAGCCGATCTGCGGCCACGGTTGGCCTTGTTCGAGCACCATCGTCCCGTAGACCTCGGCCGGTCGGGTGCCGGGACCGACGATGGTGCCCGAGACGGTGCAGAACGCCTCGCCCTTGCTGTCGGCCTCCGGACGCTCGCTGACCCCGGTGAGGGTCATCGTTCCCTGCACCAGGCCGGCGCCGCCGCGGGCGCCGCCTCCGATGCCGCCGACCCGGCGGCCACGCATCTGCATGATCATCGCGACGGCCATGACCGCCAGGAGGATGGCGATCGTCACGGTGATCCACATGACGGTCACCCTACCGGGCCCGGCCTCCGCGTTAGGCTTTCGCGCGTGACCTCCCACCCCATTCCCGAATCCGACGATTCCGACCTCGGTATCGCGCTGTCGCTGGCGATCGCCGCCGACGACCTCACCATGGCGCGTTTCGGGGCGCTGGACCTGCAGGTGTCGCAGAAACCCGACCTCACCCCGGTCTCCGACGCCGACCTGGCCTGCGAGGAGATGATCCGCGCGCACCTGTCGCGCCGACGTCCCGGCGACGTCGTACTCGGCGAGGAGTTCGGCGGCGAGCCGACGAGATCGGGACGCCAGTGGGTGATCGACCCGATCGACGGGACCAAGAACTTCGTGCGCGGGGTACCGGTGTGGGCAACGTTGATCGCACTGCTCGTCGACGGTGTTCCGACGGTCGGGGTGGTCTCGGCGCCCGCATTGCGTCGGCGTTGGTGGGCAGCACAGGGCCAGGGCGCGTTCGCGGAGTTCGACGGCCGCACCCGGTCGTTGTCGGTGTCGGGCGTCGCCGACGTGGCCTCGGCGAGCCTGGCGTTCTCCAGTCTGTCCGGGTGGGCGCAGGCAGGTATCCGCGACAAGTTCATCGCGCTCACCGACGAGGTGTGGCGGGTGCGCGGATACGGTGACTTCTACAACTACTGCCTCGTTGCCGAGGGCGCGGTCGACATCACTGCCGAGCCGGAGGTCTCGCTGTGGGATCTCGCGGCCCTCGACATCCTCGTCCGGGAGGCCGGTGGGCGCTTCACCTCGCTCGACGGGACGCCCGGCCCCCGGGGTGGCAACGCGGTGGCCAGCAACGGACTGCTGCACGACGCGGTACTCACCGCGCTCGCCGCGGACTGAGACGGACCCGGGCGGGTCGGACGCACCTGTCCAGTCGACGAGTTGCCGACGAAAGTGCTTCGGGGACCCCACTGTTCGACCTAGCGTCGACAGGAGACCCGCACCGACGTCAGGAGTTCTCCATGCCCGGCTTCCCCGCCCTCACCCACGTTGCGATCACCGTCGCCGACCTCGAGATCAGCCGGTCCTGGTACAGCCGCCTGTTCGGCGCCGAGCCCGTCCTCGAGGAGGACGAGGAGTCCGGCGCGTTCCACCACGCCGTCTACGCCCTCGACGGCGGCACGCTGTTCGGTCTGCACACCCACACCGACTCGACGCCGTCGGAGGTGTTCAGCGAGAAGCGCACCGGACTCGACCACGTCGCGTTCGCGGTCGGACAGGACGACCTCGAGCGGTGGCGCACCCGGCTCGACGAGCTCGGCATCGCCCACGGCGGCATCAAGCACGCGGCGTACGGGTCGGGCATCTCCTTCCGCGACCCCGACAACATCGCACTGGAGTTCTTCGCCCCACCGGCCTGAGCGTGTCTCCCACCGGCTGTGCACGTTCAGGATGCCGTCCAGGCCGGCCCCCGGCTCGGTAGGTGATGGCGAGTTTGTCGTAGCGGGAGCCAGTCCTCGCCACTGCTTTGACCATGCGCCTGACCGTTCGGCGACGTTGCGGTCCCCACACGGGGCGGCGCCAAATACCTTCTCGCGGGCCGGGTTCCCGTGTATCGGGAATCTGGGCTGCGTTCTCGGTGGGGGTGGCTACGGCAGCGGCGGACGCAGGCTCGGTTCGTGCGGCAGGCCGGGGTTGCCCAGTCGAATTGGTACCGTCGTTCGATTCGAGGCGTCCGTGAGATACTCTTCCACGCTCAGGATCAACGTGTTGCGCCGATGGTGCACTTGCGAACTACAAGAGGCCACGGATGCCAGTATCTTTGACCGACACGCAGGCGACCGAAGTCGTGCATCGCTGCGAGCGAGCACTCGCGGGTATCACCGAACGTTCCGAGAGTTCCGTGCTGCGCGGCTGGCGTGCAGCCATCGAGGCCGCCCGTGACGGTGACGGTGTCAGAGCTGCAGCCGCCCTCGGTGTGTTGCCCGAGCATCCCCGATTTGCCGCGACGATCGTCTTGGGGCTCGTCTTCCCCGCGGTGTTGGTCGCGACCGCTGAGTCGCTCGATGAGTCACTGACGGTGAAACCCGAAGCACTCGACTGGTTCGATTGCTGCGAGATGGTGACGATGATGCGCTGGGCCGAATCCGCCACCGACCTGGATGCATCCGTACTCGCCGCGGTGTGCGCCCGGTCCCACGGCCGCTCGGCCGGTCTGGCATTGCTCGCCGGCATGCGGGACCGGCTGAATCGCGACGATGTGCCGGCAGCTGCGCTGCTTCACAGTTACATCCCCGAGTATGCCAAGCAAGAAAAGGCCACGGCCGCAGCGCTACTCGTCATACGAGGCCACCTGACCGCGGACGATGCCATTCGTGACGCCAAAGGCTTCGGCGTCATCCAGGATGGTCGAGAGGAAGCCGAAGCCCTCTCGAGCGCGCTGGCCGAGTATGTTCGTGCAGGCCTGCGGCCCGATGACGACTCCGTGCTCACGACCATCGCCGCGATGAAACTGTGGGGCGACGATCGTGTACCGCGGGACGTCCGGTCCTACGGGCTCGCCTTCGGGGCGCAGGCCTGCGTGCGGGCCGGCTGGCTCGATCACGCCCGCTCGCTGGCGGAGATCCTCTGGGATTTCAACAACAAGGAACCCGTGTTGGCTGCCATCGAATCGGGGGTGGGACAACCCGAGCGGATCCGTGCGCTGCATCAAGTCCCCACCATCGACGACATCATCATCGAGCGAACCGATGAACGCCGCCTCGAGGCGGCAACAGCACGAGCACTCGGACGGTTCGACGACCATGACAGCGAAGGTGCGCTGGAGTCGCTGACAGTCGCGCTCGACTCCGGCTACGCAGCAGCCGATGTCGTCACTCCGGCGGATCGGACCAATTGGGCGCGCAGCCTGGCGGCCGGTGGTGACCAGGACACCGCGGTGCGCATTCTGGACTCCCTCATGGCCGCGGGCGAGCTCGGCCCCGGCGCCTACAGCATCCCCCTGGAAGATCTCGACATCGAACACCAACGGGCGTTCGTGGTCGCAGCTCTGATGCACGGACTGGCGACCGAAAGAACAGAATCTGGCCAGTCGGCGCCACCCGCCGCGATTGAGCTCGCCGATATCGTCGAGCAGATCGGCGATCCAGAACTCGAAACGGGCCTGCTGCGCGCAACCGCGGCATTGGGATCTCATGAGGACGCCTCGCTACCCTCATTGGCCAGGGCGGCCGCGGGCCCCGTGTTTCGGACGACCCGGATCGTCGAGACGCTTCGTATTCTCGACGCACTCCACCGAGATGACGACGACGAGGCCTCCGTGCGCCGATTCCGCGAATGGGGATCGGTTTTCGACGACGCCGAACGACCCCTGCTTGCGGCGGCCGCGGTCGCCTACATCGCCGACCTGGGTTCCCAACAGCCGCAGTCCGTGCGGCCCGAGTGTCTGGGTCCGGTCGCTGCCGAACTCGCCCGCCGCGGCCGGCTCGATGATGCACTGGCGCTGATCCGCGGCGTCGGTCCTGACGATCTCGGCGGTCAATCTCCGGAGAAGCTTCATTTGAGTGCTCTCCTCGAAGTTGCGAGGGCGTCGGATTCGGCAGAGTTCAAGACGGTGAACCGCGCCCTGAACAAGTGCAAGAGCTCATGGAACGCCGGAGGGCGCGACAAGGCCGATCGCGCCTTACATAAGTACTACATCGGCGCCATCGCGCTCGCCTGTGGCGACGTCGACCGCGCGCTCACCGCTGCCGCCGCGCTGCCGAATGTGCCCTACCGCGGCTGCGGTGCCGCCGATCTGGCCATCGACATCGCCGCGCGCATGGACGCCGAACCGGCCCAGTGGACCGCGAGCCGCGCAGCAGCCTTGATCGAGGCACTCCGAGGCCGGGGCGTCCGAGCTGAGAATCTCGTCGCCGCACTGATGAGATTCGGAGCATCGACGGTAGAGCATTACCCGGAATTGGACTCTGCGCTGACCGGGCTTCGGTTCATTTTCGGCAACAGGGACCCAGGCGATGCGGCGCTCGTCGATGCCGTCGCAGGTCTGGGACTTGTCCGCGCAGGTCACACCCGGCAGGGCATCGGGCGTATCGCCGAGGCTGTGGATACCGCACAGGGCAAGCGACACCACTCGGCCAGCCCGTTCCACTTTGCCGAGGTTGTCACCGAACTCCCGGCCGCGATGCCCGAGCGGGCAGACCTGCTACGGGGGGCGTGTTCACTGGTCCGCGATTCCTACAATGTCGAGGCCGCCATCGGCGCTGCTCACCGCATCATCGGTCTCGCCGACGCCGACGACCTGCCGCTGATCGCTGAGACGCTCACCGACTTGGCACTGTCACAGGAGTACACCCAGTCCGTACAGAACCGGATCGGCGTCGCATCGATCCGTCATGGGGTCGATGCGTCGCTCCTGCCGCTGGAATCTGCGACCGAACCGGCAGCGGTACGCCGACATGTACGCCTGGCTGCGCGTTTCCTGGCTCGGCGGGGGTTTCTCCCCGAGGCTAAACGTCTCGGAGCACTGGCCGGTCTGCAGACCTGAGGCCGGCGTCCCCGTGCCCGGTGGACGAGGTTTGCACCCGGGAGCCGTAAACAACCGCCGGCGATGCTGATCCCAGCCGGCCAGCACAACGCAACCACGCGCCAGAACCAGCCACGAATGTTCGAGCAGTCTCCCTGTAACTGTTCCGAACCGGAGGCCTCTTTCAGAACTCGGCCGCGGATTCCTGGTCGAGTACGGCGAATTCGGTTGCCGCGTCCTTCATCTCGCTCAATCGTGAGTAGTGGATGCCGGTCCCCGCGTCGGACAGGATGGCCTGGTGGATGGGCACCGCGACGCGTGGCGCCATGGCACGCAGGTAATCCACGGACTCACTGAGTTTCATCCAGGGCGCCGCCGACGGCAGCGCGAGGACGTCGACCTTCTCGAACGGGATGTAGAACGAGTCGCCCGGGTGCATGAACCGCCCGGCGCCCTGCGACGAGTCGAGGACGTAGGCGACGTTGTCGACGACCGGGATCTCCGGATGGATGACCGCATGCCGGCCGCCGGTCATCCGGGCGGTGACCGCGCCGATGTCCACCTGCTGCCCGGGGTGCGCCGGGGTCCACTCTCCCGCCGAGTCGGCGTCATTGAGTTGCCGGGCCGTCTGCGGATCGGCGTATCGGAGGGCGTGTGGATTGGCCGCGATGAGATCCGGCAGCCGCGCAGGGTCACAGTGATCGGGATGTTGGTGGGTGATCAGGATCGCGTCGAGTCCGGTGATGCCCTCGAAACCGTGGGAGAAGTTTCCCGGATCGAACAGGATCTTCGCCCCATCGAGTTCGACCAGCAGACACGAATGACCGAAGTGCGTGAGTTGCATGCCTCCACTGTGCTCCCGGCGGCCTCATGTGTCAGCGAACCGCTTCATAACCCCTGTTCGCCCCGGCACGCGCGGCCGGCGAACGAGTCCCGGCGTACAAACACGTGACTTTCTTCTTACCCATGAGTAAGATCGATTCTTACCGCCGGGTAAGGTATCCCGGAGCCGTAACGCCCCACCCAGTCAACCACTGCGAGAAATGGTGAACATGTCTACTCACACCGAACCCCGCGACACCTCCGCCGTCGGGAAGACCCGTCATCCCCGCAACTTCATCGGTACCGCGATGCGCGTGCTGACCACGGTCACGGGCTCGGAGTTCGCCGAGAAGTACCAGATCCGTGAACCCATCAACCGGATTGCGTACCAGGCGACCAAGACCGGGTTCCAGACCCTCGGCGCCGCCAACCGCGCCTTCTCGAAGGTGCAGGGTGGGTCGGGTCCGGCCAAACGGCTGACGACCACGCCCAAGGGCTACTTCAATCTCACGCCCGACGACGAACAGCAGATGATCGCCGAGACGGTCAAGGAGTTCGCCACCGAGATCCTGCGTCCGGCCGCCTACGACGCCGACGCCGCGGCCACCGCGCCGGAGGAGATCGTCAAGCGCTCCGCGGAACTCGGCATCACCATGATCAACGTTCCCGAGGAACTCGACGGCGCGGCCACCGAACGCGGGGTCGTGACCAACGCGTTGGTCGCCGAGGCGATGGCCTACGGCGACATGGGTCTCGCGCTGCCGCTGCTCGCCCCGAGCGGTGTGGCCACCACGCTGACCAACTTCGGCAGCGACGGCCAGCAGAAGACCTACCTGCCCGACTTCGCCGGTGAGAACGTCCCGCAGTCCGCGGTCGTGATCGCCGAACCGCGCCCGCTGTTCGACGCATCCTCGTTGCAGACCAAGGCAACCCGCGTACCCAGCGGCTACCGGCTCAACGGCGTGAAGTCGTTCGTACCGGCCGCGGGGTCGTCCGAACTGTTCATCGTCGGCGCGCAACTCGACGGCCGGCCCGCACTGTTCATCGTCGAATCCGATTCCAAGGGCCTGATCGTCGAGGCCGACCCCGGCATGGGTGTGCGCGCCGCAGGCATGGGTCGACTGCTGCTGCAGGACGTCGCCGTGCCGGAGTCGGCGCTGCTCGGCGAAGGTTCACCCGATGCCGCCTTCGCGGCGTATCGCGATGTGGTGCGGTTGTCGCGTCTGGGCTGGTCGGCGCTGGCCGCCGGAACCGGTCGGGCCGTCCTCGACTACGTCATCCCCTATGTCAACGAGCGTGAGGCGTTCGGCGAGCCGATCTCCAACCGCCAGGCGGTGGCCTTCATGGTCGCCACCATCGCCACCGAGCTCGACGGCATCCGTCTGGTCACCCTGCGCGGCGCCTCGCGCGCCGAGCAGGGCCTGTCGTTCGCCCGCGAGGCCGCCCTGGCCCGCAAGCTCACCATCGACAAGGGCCTGCAGATCGGTCTCGACGGCATCCAGCTACTCGGCGGCCACGGCTTCACCAAGGAACATCCGGTCGAGCGTTGGTACCGCGACCTGCGTGGCGCGGGTATCGGCGAGGGCATCGTCGTCCTGTAAGGCGACCCGGGAATCGAGGACACAGTCATGAGCATCAATCTGGAACTGCCGAAGAAGCTCGGCGTCACCATCGATCAGGCCCATCAGGCCGCGGCGGAGATCTTCCGGCCCATCTCACGCAAATACGATCTGCGCGAACATGATTACCCGGTCGAGCTCGACACCCTGGCGAGCCTGTACGACGGTCTGGCCGAGACCGGCCAGGCCGGTGCAGGCGCCGATGCCGGCCGGAGCAAGGACAAGGGCAAGGAGCGTCCCGAGGGCGTCGTGGTCAACGGCGGCAACATGCAGTCGGTGGTCAACGTGATGGAGACCTCCTGGGGCGACGTCGGCCTCATGTTGTCGATTCCCTATCAGGGACTGGGCAATTCGGCGATCGCCGCGGTCGCGACCGACGAGCAGCTCGAGCGCTTCGGCAAGGTGTGGGCGGCGATGGCCATCACCGAGCCCAGCTTCGGCTCGGACTCGGCCGCAGTCACCACCACCGCCACCCTCGACGGCGACGAGTACGTCATCAACGGCGAGAAGATCTTCGTCACCGCGGGCTCACGCGCGAGCCACATCGTGGTGTGGGCGACCGTCGACAAGAGCCTCGGCCGCGCCGCGATCAAGAGCTTCGTGGTGCCGCGCGAACATCCCGGTGTCGAGGTGGTCCGGTTGGAGCACAAGCTGGGCATCCGCGTCTCCGACACCGCGGTGATCCGGTTCGAGAACTGCCGCATCCCCAAGGAGAACCTGCTCGGCAGCCCCGAGGTCGACACCAAGAAGGGCTTCGGCGGGGTCATGCAGACCTTCGACAACACGCGGCCCCTCGTCGCGGGAATGGCCGTCGGGGTGGCGCGGGCCGCACTCGAAGAGCTGCGTCGCATCCTCGAAGACGCGGGCATCGAGATCGATTACGATCGTCCCGCCGCCGATCAGCATGCCGCCGCAGCCGAATTCATCCGAATGGAATCCGATTGGGAGGCAGCGTATCTGCTGACCATGCGGGCGTGCTGGATGGCCGACAACAAGCAGCCCAACTCGCTGGAGGCCTCGATGGCCAAGGCCAAGGCCGGCCGCACGGGTACCGACGTCACCAACAAGGCCGTCGAATTGGCCGGTACGCCGGGCTATTCCGAACGCCTGCTGCTCGAGAAGTGGGCCCGCGACTCGAAGATCCTTGACATCTTCGAGGGCACCCAGCAGATCCAGCAACTCATCATCGCCCGCCGGGTGCTCGGGAAGAGCAGCGCCGAACTGAAATGAGTCGCACCGGCCGATGACCCCCACGGCCGGCATTGAAGACGAGATCGCCCCGCGGACACCACGTCCGCGGGGCGATTCCCGTCGGTGCGGATGTGTCGGTGTCCGTCGCGGTGTCGGTCGGGAGGGCGCGACCCGCCTCATGCCTCCGGCAGCGGCCGCCCGGATTGCTCCGACCACACCACCGGATCCTCGCGCAGCAGATGCGCCCGACCCTTGCGACGGTATCGCCAGATCTGCAGGGCGCCGACGCCCCACAGCAGGTACTGCGCCGACATCGCCGCGGTGAACGCCTCGGGCGGATAGCCGGACGCGCCGTCGGGGGTGCGCCAGTCGAGGATGATGCCGATCATCGCCATCAGCAGCAGGCTCGCGAAGAAGCCGCCCTGGTTGATGATCCCGGTCGCGCTGCCGACGCGTGAGACGGGATTGGAGGTGCGGCCGAGATCGAAGCCGATCATCGACGCCGGACCACCCATGCCGCACACGATGACCAGAAGCATCAGCAGCCAGAACGGCGCAGAACCGGGCCAGGCGAGCACAATCGTCCACATGCCGGCGATGGCGCCGACGACGCTCAGCACCAGGGTCGACCGGTGCCAGGGATGCCGCGTGATCAGCGCGGCGAAGATCGGTCCGAAGCCGATGATCGAGCACACCATGATCGTCAGCAGGGTGCCTGCCGCGCCCGCGCCCTGCCCCTCGCCCTCGACGAAAAACGGGAATCCCCACAGCAATCCGAGGACGGTGGCACTGAACTGGGTGGAGAAATGCATCCAGAATCCCAGCCGAGTACCTGGATGACCCCAGGCCGCGGCGAGAGTGGCACGGATACCGGCGAACCCGAGCAATGGCCCGGAGGTGGTGCGCGCCTGCGGGGAGTCGCGCACCACGATCGCCGCGATCACCAGCAGCACCGCACCGCAGGCGGCGGTCACCAAGTAGGCGTGCGTCCACCCGAGATTCGACAGCGCCCAGGTCATCGGGACCGCGGCCGCCACCGCGCCGAGTTGGCCGAGTACTCCGGTCAACTGCGTCATCAGCGGGATGCGCCGCACCGGGAACCACGAGGTGACCAACCTCAGCACGCACACGAAGGTCATGGCGTCGCCGACCCCGACGAAGAACCGTGAGCCGAGCGCCCACACGTAGGTGTCGGCGAAGGCGAAACTCAGTTGCGCCAGCGTCAGGATCAAGGTGCCGGTGAGCAGCACTCGGCGCGGGCCGAACCGGTCGACGAGGAGCCCGACCGGGATCTGCATCAGCGCGTACACCAGCAACTGCAACACCACGAACGTCGACAACGCCGACGCCGAGATGTGAAATCGGTCGGCGGCGAGCAGACCGGCGACCGCCATCGACGATCGATGCAAAACGGCGATGAAGTAGACGGTCACCGCGACCGTCCACACCACCATCGGGTGCCCGACACGGGCGGGTGCGCTCACCGGACCGACCTCCTCTTGCTCGACACACCATGGTGCGTCATCGGTACCGGTGAGCGCCGAGCGGGTGGACACCTCGAAGGCGTTGTCCGGTGTGTGGCGCGGAACGCTCAGCCGTTGATCACCTGCGGCACCGAGACACCCTTGAGACCCTCGACGCCGAACTCCAATCCGTACCCGGACTTCTTGACACCGCCGAACGGGATCATCGGGTGCACGCCGCCGTGCCCGTTGATCCACACGGTGCCGGCCTCCAGACGACCCGCGATCGCTCGCGCGGCATCGGCATCACCACTCCACACCGAGGCGCCGAGCCCGACATCGAGGCCGTTGGCCAGTGCGACGACCTCGTCGACGTCGGTGTAGCGGATGATCGGCAGCGCCGGACCGAACTGCTCCTCGGTCACCAGCGGATTGTCGTTGTCGATGTCGGCGACCAGGGTCAGCGGGTAGAAGTGGCCGGGGGCGTCGGTGTCGGGGTCACCGCCGGTGAGCACCTTGGCGCCGGACTCCTTGGCTGCCTCGACGAGCCGGGCGACGATGTCGAACTGCGCGCGGTTCTGCAGCGGACCCAGCACGTTGTTCTCGTCGAGGCCGCGGCCCATCGGCATCTGCCCGGCGACCTCGACGAGCGCGGCACACACGTCGTCGTAGACATCGGCGTGCACGTAGAGCCGCTTGAGTGCCGCGCACGTCTGGCCGGTGTTGATGAAACATCCCCAGAACAGGTCCTGGGCAATGGCTTTCGCGTCGACGTCGGGCAGCACGATACCGGCGTCGTTGCCGCCGAGTTCGAGGGTGAGGCGTTTGACGGTGTCGGCCGAACTCTTGATGATCGCCTGACCGGTACGAGTCGAACCGGTGAACATCACCTTGTCGATGTCGGGATGAGACGACAGCCTGGCCCCGACCTCACCCTCGCCGGCGACCGGGATGAGCACGTCGGCGGGCAGGACGCCGTTGAGGACCTCGATCAGGGCGAGCACCGACAGCGGCGTGTACTCCGAGGGTTTGACGACGGCGGTGTTGCCCATCCGCAGGGCCGGGGCGACCTGCCAGATGGTGATCATCATCGGCCAGTTCCACGGGCCGATCGCACCGACGACTCCCACCGGGCGGTAACGCAATTCGGCGTGAGTCTCCTCGTCGTCGACGACCGTCTCGCCCGGCAGTGCGGTGGCCGCGGTGGCCCGCAGCCACGCCGAGCAGGCACCGACCTCGAAGCGCGCGTTGGGACCGTTCAGCGGTTTGCCCTGCTCGCGCGAGAGGAGTTCGGCGAGGGGCTCGGCGGCCTCCTCGATGGCGTCGGCAGCCTTGAGCAGCAACGCCTTCCGGTCGTCGTCCGAGCGCGCCGCCCATGCCGGTTGTGCGGCCCGGGCACGGGTCACGGCGGCATCGAGATCGGCGACGGAACCGAAGGCGACCGTGCCGACGACCTCACCGGTCGCGGGATCGAGGATCTCGCGTCCGGCAGGGTCGGTGACGGAGTGCAGCAAGCTGTCATAGGTGGTGCTCATGATGATTCTCTTTCCTGATCGAATCAAAAACTGTCTGGGGATCAATAACTGACGGGGTGCGGTTCGTCGGCACCGATGAAGTCGGCGGCCAACGCCTCCGACCCGCGGGCCAGCAGCGCGGCGTCGGCGCCGACGAGCACGAACGTCGCGCCCGCAGCGACGTAGTCGCGGGCCTGGTCGGCGACGAAGGCGTTGACACCGAACGGTTTTCCGGCGGCACGCACTCCGTCGAACGCCGTGTGCACAGCGGCGACGACATCGGGATGGGTTTGCGCGCCGAGCAGACCCATCGACGCCGCGAGATCGCTCGGACCGACGAACACACCGTCGATACCCGGTGTCTCGGCGATCGCTCGGGCGTGCTCGACGGCCTCGATGCTCTCGATCTGCACGAACACCGACACGTGATCGGCGCCGTCGGCGAGGTAGTCGGGCACCCGATTCCACCGGGCCGACCGTGCCAGGGCACTGCCGACACCGCGCCGACCGACGGGCGGATACTGTGCGGCGGCGGCGATCTGTCGAGCCTGCTCGGCGTCGGAGACCATCGGTACGAGGATGTTCTGCGCACCGAGATCGAGAACCTGTTTGATGACGACGGCGTCGCCCACTGGTACCCGCACCATCGTTGTACACCGATATCCCGACACCGCATACAGCTGTGCGAGAACCGATTCGAGGCCGTTGGGTGCGTGTTCCATGTCGATCAGCAGCCAGTCGAGGCCGGAACCGGCCATGATCTCGGCGGCCACCGGTGAGCCGATGGTGATCCAGCCGCCATAGAGCGCGCGATCGGCGGCGTCGAGCGCCTCGCGCATGGTCGGCCTCAGCTGAATCGGCATGTCACCGTCCCCATCCGGCCGTAGTCGGCGAGCACCGTGTCGCCGGCATGCACCCACATCGGACGGGTGAACGAGCCGGCGAGCACGATCTCCCCCGCCTCCAGCCGATCCCCATGTGCGGCAAGCTTGTCGGCGAGCCACGCCACGCCGGTGGCCGGGTGGTTGAGCACGGCGGCGGCCACACCGGACTCCTCGATGGTCTCGTTGCGATACAGCAGCGCCGACACCCACCGCAGGTCGATCTCGTTCGGCTTGATGGGGTTTCCGCCGTAGACCATGCCGCCCATGGCGGCGTTGTCGCTGATGGTGTCGACGATGGTGCGACCCGCCATCTCGATGCGGGAGCTGAGGATCTCCAATGCCGGCACCACGTATTCGGTGGCCCGAAGCACGTCGAAGATCGTCGCGTTCGAGCCGTCGAGCGCCGACCCGAGCACGAATGCCAACTCCACCTCGATACGGACGTTGGAGAACCGGCCGTGATCGATCACCGAGCCGTTCTCGAACACCATGTCGTCGAAGATCGCGCCGTAGTCGGGTTCGGTGATACCGGTGGCGACCTGCATCACCTTGCTCGTCAGGCCGATCTTGCGTCCCACTGGACGACGCCCGGCGGCGATCCCGCGCCGGCGCCACTCGTTCTGCACCGCATAGGAATCCTCGACGGTCATCTCCGGGTGGCGTGCGGTCAGCAATGGGATCGTCGTCCGATCCCGTTCTGCGGCAGCGAGTTCGTCGGCGATCTCGGTGATCGTCTGGGCGGACAGCATCAGAGCTGTGCACCCAGCTTGTACTCGCCCTGCTTCCACTCGGGCATCTGTCCCTCGTCATCCTTGCGGGTGTAGGAGAAGCCGTCGGCGCCGATGGTCACCGCCATCTCCGAGTCGTCGGTGCGGGTGAGCACCGGCTGCGGGTTGCCGTCGAGGTCGAGCACCAGCGAGGCGTCGGTGTACCAGCTCGGCACCACCGGGTTGCCCCAGAAGTCGCGGCGCTGGTTGTCGTGGACATCCCAGGTGACGACGGGGTTGTCGGGGTCGCCGGTGTAGTAGTCCTGGGTGTAGATCTCCACCCGATGACCGTCCGGGTCGCGCAGGTAGAGGTAGAACGCATTCGACACACCGTGGCGGCCGGGACCGCGTTCGATCGCGTCGGAGCGGCGCAAGCCGCCGAGCTTGTCGCAGATCGCCAGGATGTTGTGCTTCTCGTGGGTGGCGAAGGCGACGTGATGCATCCGCGGTCCGTCGCCACCGGTGGCGGCGGTGTCGTGCACCGTCGGCTTGCGTCGCATCCACGCGGCGTACACGGTGCCCTTGTCGTCCTGGATGTCCTCGGTGACCCGGAAGCCCAGATCCTGATAGTGGCGGACCGCGCGTGGCACATCGGGGGTGACCTGGTTGAAGTGGTCCAGACGCACCAGCTCGCCCGGACAGTGCAGGTCGTAGCGCCACGACATCCGCTCGACGTGATCGGTCTGGTAGAAGAACTCGTACGGGAACCCGAGCGGATCCTCCACGCGCACCGAGTCGCCGATGCCCTTGACGAATCCCTGCGCCCGACGTTCCACGCGGCAACCGATCTCGGTGTAGAACGCGACCGCCTTGTCGAGGTCTTCGGGACTGCGTACCCGGTAGGAGAAGACGGCCACCGCGGCCACCGGACCCTTGCGGAGCACGAGGTTGTGGTGGATGAACTCCTCGGTGGAGCGCAGGTAGATCGCCTCGTCGTCCTCCTCGGTGACATAGAGCCCGAGGATGTCGACATAGAACTGACGCGATGCGGCCAGGTCGGTGACGACGATCTCCATGTAGGCGCACCGCAGGATGTCCGGCGGCGCGGACTGCGGGGTGGAGACGGGATTGTCGGAGCGGATGGGGGCTTCCTGCGAGACGTAGTAGCCCGACGAGGTCAGGGTCATCTCTTCGCGAGCGGTCATGGGTGGCGTCCTTGCCTGGGTCGAGAGGGGTTGGCGGATCGAGGGGTCGGGAACGAAAGCTTCTGGTGCGGTGGGGATTACTGCTTGCCGAAGGTCGGGTTGTGGACCTTGCCGAGGGTGATGTGCACGGCCTGCTGATCGGTGTAGAAGTCAATCGAGCGGTAGCCGCCCTCGTGGCCGAGGCCGGAGGCCTTGACACCACCGAACGGGGTGCGCAGATCGCGGACGTTGTTCGAGTTGAGCCACACCATGCCGGCCTCCACGGCCTGCGAGAAGTTGTGGGCCCGCTTGAGGTCATTGGTCCAGATGTAGGCGGCCAGACCGTATTTCACGCCGTTGGCCAGCGCGAGAGCTTCCTCGTCGGAGTCGAATGGGGTGATCGCGACGACCGGACCGAAGATCTCCTCCTGGAAGATCCGCGCATCGGGGGCGACGTCGGCGAACACGGTGGGGGCCACGAAGTTGCCGGTGTCGAAGCCCTCCGGCCGACCACCACCGGCGACGAGGCGTCCCTCGGACTTGCCGAGTTCGACGTAGCTCATCACCTTCTCGTAGTGCTCGGGGTGCACGAGCGCACCAACCTCGGTGGTCTTCTCGTGCGGATATCCGACGACGACCCGTTTGGCCTGTGCCGCATACCGTTCCACGAACTCGTCGTAGACCGAGCGCTCGACGAGGATGCGACTGCCTGCGGTGCAGCGCTCACCGTTGAGGGAGAACACACCGAAGATGGTGGCGTCGATCGCGGCGTCGAGGTCGGCGTCGGCGAAGACCACCGCCGGACTCTTACCGCCCAGTTCCATGGACAGGCCCTTGAGGTACGGGGCCGCGTTGCCGAAGATGAGCTGCCCGGTGCGACTTTCGCCGGTGAACGAGATCAACGGCACCTCAGGGTGTTTCACCAATGCGTCACCGGCGTCCTCACCCAATCCGTTGACGAGGTTGAACACGCCCTGCGGCAGTCCTGCCTCCTCGAAGATGCCGGCCCACAACGACGCCGAGAGCGGTGTGAACTCGGCGGGCTTGAGCACCACGGTGTTTCCGGTGGCCAGCGCGGGACCGAGCTTCCACGACTCGAGCATGAACGGGGTGTTCCACGGGGTGATCAGACCGGCGACGCCGATCGGCTTGCGATTGACGTAGTTGATCTGCCTACCGGGCACCTTGTAGGTGTCGTCGGACTGGGCGACGATCAGGTCGGCAAAGAACCGGAAGTTCTCCGCGGCGCGGCGGGCCTGACCGAGGGCCTGGGTGATCGGCAGCCCGGAATCGAAGGACTCCAGTTCAGCCAGCCGCGCATCACGGGATTCGACGATGTCGGCGATCCGGTGCAGTACCCGCGCACGTTCGCGCGGCAGCATCGTCGGCCACGGGCCGTCGGTGAAGGCGGCACGTGCGGCGGCCACGGCCAGATCGATGTCGGACTTCTTGCCGGCAGCGGCCTGCACATAGGTCTCGTTCGACACCGGGTCGAGGACATCGAAGGTGTCGCCGTCGACCGAGTCGACGAACGCTCCGCCGATGTAATGCTGGATGCGCGGGGGCAAATCGGCCGGGACGTGACCGGTCACCGGTGAGCTCACCGTGTTCGTCATGGTTTCTCCGTTTCGGGGGGTCGGGGGTCCGGATATGGACCGGGAAGAACTAGAAGGCCGGTAGGCCCAGGGTTTCGTCGGGGTGTTCGTGGACCAGGTAGGCGTCGAGGGTGGCCGCGCGGTGACGCCGCGCGACCTTCTCGATCTCGCCGAGCGGCGCACCGATCTCGATGAGCCGCACGATGTTCTCGTGTTCACGGACCGACTCCTGTGCCCGGCCGGGCACGAAGGAGAACGTCGAGGCGCGCAGGTGCCCGAGTCGGGCCCATTCGGCTTCGACGAGGGTGACCATCCGCGGGTTGGTGCACTTGGAGAACAGGGTCGCGTGGAACTCCTGGTTCAGCGCGGTGAACAGACCCGGATCGAAGTGACCAAGCGATTCGATCATGCGCTCGTTGATGTCGCGCGCCTTGCGCAGATCGTCCTCGCTGAGCCGACGGGCGGCCAGCGCGGTGGCCGCACCCTCCAGGATCGACAACGCCTGCATGCTCTCGCGATACTGCGAGTCGTCGACCATCGACACCTGGGCGCCGACGTTGGTCTCGAAGGTGACCAGGCCCTCGGCCTCGAGTTGGCGGATCGCCTCGCGCACCGGTACCACGCTCATGTCCAGGCTCTTGGCGATGGTGCTCAACACCAGCCGGTAGCCGGGCGTGTACTCCTGTCGCGCGATGCGCTCCTTGATCCAGTGGTAGGCGATCTGCGACTTGCTGCGGCTCGGATTACCCTGGCCGGGTTGCTCACTCATCGATTCGCCTTCCATTCGAGATAGCGGGCTTTCCACTGCGCGTTGGGCGGGAACAGTCCGTCGACCGGGTGTCCGGCCGCGACCTGCTCGGCCACCCAGGCGTCCTGCTCCTCCTGGGCGAGCGCGGCGTCGGCGACCTCGGCGGCGATGGCCGGCGGGATGACGATCACGCCGTCGTCGTCACCGACGATGATGTCGCCGGGTTGGATCGTGGCACCGCCGCACGCGATGGTCAGGTCGTGATCCCAGGGCACGTGCTTGCGGCCGAGGACCGCCGGATGCGGTCCGGCGGTGAACACCGGTAGACCGATCTCGGCGACCGCGGCGTAGTCGCGTACCCCGCCGTCGGTGACGATGCCCTCGGCGCCAAGGGTTTTCGCGCGGATCGCCAGGATGTCACCGAGGGTGCCCGATCCGGTCTCGCCGCGCGCCTCGATGACGATCACCTCACCCGGGCCGACGGCGTCGAAGGTCTGTTTCTGCGCGTTGTATCCTCCGCCGTGGGAGTCGAACAGGTCTTCACGGTTGGGCACGAAGCGCAGGGTCTTGGCGGTGCCGACGATCTTGGTTCCTCGGGTCTGCGCGCGCACGCCGTCGATGGAGACGTTGTCGAGGCCGCGCTTGCGTAGTTGTCCGGACAGACCGGCGACCGGCACTCGCGTCAGTTTCTCGCGCAACTCGTCGGTGAGGACCGGCCCGGCGGGTGCCGGTAGTCCGGCCGCCTGCGCCGAGCCCCACGCCTCGGCGCGCTGGGTGTCGTCGACGGCCGGCAGCGACCCGAGGTCGGCGTCGAATCCGTTGTCGCCCTGCACCACTGTGGTGACGAGCCGACCGGAGGTCGGCCCGCCGGGAACGTCGACCTCGACCTCGACGACATCTCCGGGACCGATGACCGAGGAGCCGGCCGGGGTGCCGGTGAGGATCACATCGCCGCGTTCGAGGGTGAAATGCTGCGAGAGATCGGCGACGATCTGGGCCGGCGAGAAGAACATTCCCGCCGTCGAATCATCTTGCGCCAGGCGACCGTTCACCCAGGTACGAATGCGGATCGCGTTCGGGTCCACCGCGCGGGCGTCGATGAGGTCCGGGCCGAGCGGGGTGAATCCGTCGCCACCCTTGGACCGGACGTTGGAGCCCTTGTCGGCCGCCCGCAGGTCGTAGAGTCCGAGGTCGTTGGCGGCGGTGACGGCGGCGACGTGATCCCACGCCTGCGCGAGGCCGACCCGGCGGGCCGGGGTTCCGATGACCAGCGCCACCTCCCCTTCGAAGGCGAGCAACTCGGTGCCGAGCGGTCGCTCGACGGTACCGCCGGTCGCCGCCACCGAACTCGAGGGCTTGAAGAAGTACGACGGCTGTGCCGGTCGCCGCCCGCGCTGCTGCGCACGCGAGGTGTAGCTGAGATGGACCGCGATGATCTTGCCGGGTGTGCCGATGGCGGGTACGGCCACCGATGCCGCGGAACCCGATACTGCAGAACCCGATACTGCGGAACCGTCCCGGTGCGCGGGCTGGTGCTGGTCGGTCGTCACGGATGTCCTCTCCGTCGGCAGGATCGTATATGAAAACGTATCTTGCGAGCGATATACGAGATCGTATATGGTCTGAGACACAGAGCGCAAGTGATCCAGATCGCAGCGACTCGAGACCGTGGCCCCGGCCACCAGGACGCCCCGCGCGGGCGACCCCCCTGGCCCTCGCCGCACCGACTGCCGCACCGGGCATCTCACCGAACACCGGGAATGCCAGAGAAGGAGCCCCCATGAACGCCCCTCCCCGAACCGCATCACCGGCCGTGGTGGTGACCGAAAAGGATCGTCGCCGAGTGGTTTTCGCCACCGTCGTCGGCACCACCGTCGAGTGGTACGACTTCTTCGTCTACGCGGTGGCCGCGGGCCTGGTCTTCGGCGAATTGTTCTTCAAGCCCGCAGGCCCCGGGGTCGCGACCATCCTGTCGTTCCTCACGGTCGGCATCAGCTTCCTGTTCCGCCCGCTCGGTGCATTCCTGGCCGGACACTACGGTGACCGCTACGGTCGGCGCGTGGTCCTGATGGTGACCCTGGCCCTGATGGGCGTGGCAACCACCCTGGTCGGGCTTCTGCCCACCTATGCCGCCATCGGCATCGCGGCACCGATCCTGCTGATCACCCTGCGCATCCTGCAGGGCATCTCGGCCGGCGGCGAATGGGGCGGTGCGGTGTTGATGGCCGTCGAGCACGCCCCGGACCGCAAACGCGGTGTCTTCGGCGCCTCCCCGCAGGTCGGGGTGCCGCTGGGCATGCTGCTGGCCTCCGGAGTGATGGCCCTGATGGCCGTCCTCGCCCCCGGCGACTCTTTCGAGACGTGGGGGTGGCGCATCCCGTTCCTGCTGTCGTTCGTCCTGATCCTCATCGGTCACTTCATCCGTCGCCGCGTCGAGGAGAGTCCGGTGTTCCTCGAAATCGCCGAACGCCGTGAGGAGACCAAGACCCCGATCGTCGAGCTGTTCCGCAAGCACGCCGGACTGGTGCTCGTCGCCGCACTCGTCTTCGCCGGCAACAGCGCCGTCGGGTACATGACCACCGGCGGATACCTGCAGAGTTATGCCACCAATCCCGACGGTCCGGTCGGCCTGTCGCGCGGTCCGGTGCTGCTCGCGGTCGCCGGGTCGGCGGCCACCTGGCTGCTGTTCACCCTGATCGGGGCTCGCGTCAGTGATCGCATCGGCCGCCGCTCCACCTACCTGATCGGCTGGGTCCTGCTGCTGGCGGCGCTGCTCCCACTGTTCCCGCTCGTCGACACGGGCAACGTGTGGCTGATGTTCTGCGGCCTGGCCCTGCTGACCGTCGGCCTCGGCTTCACCTACGGCCCCCAGGCCGCCCTCTACGCCGAGCTCTTCCCGGCGTCGATCCGGTTCTCCGGCGTCTCGATCTCCTACGCGATCGGCGCCATCATCGGTGGTGCGTTCGCGCCCACGATCGCCGCGGCACTCATGCGCGCCACCGGCACCACGACCTCGATCGTCATCTACCTCGCGATCATGGCCGCCATCAGTCTTGTTGCCACACTGACGCTTCGGGACCGTACCGGAATCCCGCTCGGCCCCGACCACGAAGCACAACAATCCATCAGTCCCATCCGAGGAATGGCGAGGGCCTAGACAATGCAGTTCCATCACCACGGCTATGTGTCCACCGACCCGCGGGTCCAACCCGCCGCGGGGACCGGCCTCGACCGGCCCGACGAACTCCCCGATGAGGTCGACGTCCTCATCGTCGGCACCGGTCCCGCCGGCATGATCACCGCCGCGCAACTCGCCCAGTTCCCCGACGTCACCACCCGCATCGTCGAACGCAGGCCGGGACGACTGGCGATCGGGCAGGCCGACGGCATCCAGGCGCGCAGCGTGGAGACCTTCCAGGCGTTCGGTTTCGCCGAATCGATCATCGCCGAGGCCTACCGGATCACCGAGATGGCGTTCTGGAAGCCCGATCCCAACGATCCGTCACGAATCGTGCGCGCCGCGCGCACCCCCGACGATGCGGCCGGCATCTCGGAGTTCCCACACCTGATCGTCAATCAGGCCCGAGTCCTGGACTACTTCGCCGAGTCGATGGCCAACGCGCCGACCCGGATGACGCCGGACTTCGGCTACGAGTTCGTCGGCCTCGAGATCACCCAGGGTGAGCAGTACCCGGTGACGGTGACCCTGCGCCACACCGCGGGCGAACAGGACGGCCAGACGCGCACGGTGCGCGCGAAGTACGTCGTCGGTTCCGACGGCGCGCACAGTCGCGTGCGTGACGCGATCGGCTGCACACCACACGGCGACAAGGCCTTTCACGCCTGGGGTGTGATGGATGTGCTGGCCGACACCGACTTCCCCGATATCCGTACCAAGTGCGCGATCCAGTCCGGCTCCGGCGGGTCCATCCTGCACATCCCCCGCGAGGGCGGTTTCCTGTTCCGCATGTACGTCGATCTCGGCGAGGTCCCCGCCGACGACAACGGCAGGATTCGCACGACGAGCATCACCGAGATCATCCGACAGGCCAACGAGATCCTGCATCCCTACACCCTCGACGTGAAAAACGTTGCCTGGCATAGTGTCTACGAGGTCGGTCACCGGGTCACCGATCGGTTTGACGACGTCGACGTCGAGCAGATCGGCACCCGCACCCCGCGGGTGTTCATCACCGGCGATGCGTGCCACACCCACAGCGCCAAGGCGGGACAGGGCATGAACGTCTCGATGCAGGACGGCTTCAACATCGGTTGGAAGCTCGGTCACGTGCTCTCCGGTCGTGCGCCGGAGGAACTGCTGAGCACGTATTCGGCCGAGCGGCAGGTGATTGCGCAGAACCTGATCGACTTCGACCGCGAATGGTCGTCGATGATGGCCAAACGTCCCGAGGAGTTCGACTCACCGTCGGAGCTGGAGGACTTCTACGTCAAGACCGCCGAATTCCCGGCCGGTTTCATGACGCAGTACTCGCCGTCGATGATCATCGCCGACGCCACCCACCAGGATCTCGCGACCGGCTTCCCGATCGGCAAACGGTTCAAATCCGCGCCCGTGGTCCGCGTCGGCGATGCCAATCCGGTCCAGCTGGGCCATCACCACCGAGCCGACGGGCGCTGGCGGATCTACGCGTTCGCCGCCGATCCGTCCGCCGGCATGAACAACGCCGCACCCGATGTGTCGGCTCTCGACGACTGGGCCACCTGGCTGGCCACCGATCCGGAGTCACCGGTGGTGCGTCATACCCCCGCCGGCGCCGACCTCGACTCGGTGTTCGACGTCAAGGTGATCTACCAGCACGATCACACCCGCGTCGACCTCAACGCGGTGCCGAAGATCTTTCTGCCCAAGGTGGGACCGTTCCAGATCACCGACTACGAGAAGGTCTACGCGACCGACCCGCACGTCGACATCTTCGCCGAGCGTGGCATCGACCGCCGCGGAGCCGTCGTCGTGGTGCGCCCGGATCAGTATGTGGCGCACGTTCTCCCGCTCTCCGCCCGTGCGGAGCTCGCGGACTTCTTCGCCCGCAACCTGCTGCCCGCCAACACATCCGCACGTGCCAAGGAGTCGGTGTGACCACCCGCGCCGACACCGACACCGATGCTGCCTGCCCGCTCGGTGCCGGCACCCACCCGTTCGCCTGACATGTCCGCCGCCTACCCAGCAGTGCGCAACTCCTCGAGCCATCGCTCGAACATCTCGTCCTGCCGGGCGGGCGGTAACGACTCGGGTGTGAGCACGGCCATCACCTGCATCCCCATCAACAGGGTCAGCAGGGTGTCGGCGGCCAGTGCGGTGTCCGCCGACGCCAGTTCGCCGTCGGACACCGCCTGGTCGAGAAACCCGACCATCTGCGTACGCCACATCTGCCACGACTCGGCGTTGACCTTCTTCATCACCGGGTCATACATGGCGTGCTCCCACAGCGTCGTGGCGATCCGCGCCTCGAGCAGGGCCTCCTCGGTGCGGGGCATGATCTCGCCACACAGGATGCGCAGCGCGTCGAGACCCCGCGCGTCGCCCATCAACCGCGCCACGCGATCGTTGGTGGCCAGCGAGACGTGCTCGTAGGCCCGCCGGATCACCTCGTCCTTGTTCGCGAAGTAATAGCCCAGCACCCCGTTCGCGTAGCCGGCCTCCTCGGCGATCATGCGCATACTCACCGCGCTGATCCCCCGGGACGCGATCAACCGCCACACCACGGCGATGATCTCCCGGCGCCGCTCGTCGTGATCGACCACCTTGGGCACGTCCGCCCTCACCTCCTGGTGGCCTCACCACCGTCCGCCTCGTTCGGCGCATCCCGCGCCGGATCCACGCCCGTTACAGGGTACGTAACACAAAACGCACACACCGGAAACAACTCGTGCCTACTATTTCCTACAACCGTAGGAAAAACGATTCCGGTTGCGGCACACCATCTTGAACGGAGACACCGATGGCCGTCAGTCCTGACACCGTGGACCATCCCCTGTCCATGCCCACCGCCGCGGAGATCGACGATGTCACCGCGATCCTGAGGGCGGCCGAACTCGTCAGCGATACGAGCCGCTTCGCCTATGTCGGGCTCGTGGAACCCGCGAAGGCGCAGCTGTACCGCGACGCGCCCGTGTCGGCGCACCGACGCTTCCGGGTGCTGCTGCTCGACCCCACCACGTCCGAATCCCTCGACGCCGTTGTCGACGTCACCGACCGAGACGTGGTGTCGCACCGCGTACTCGACACCGCCGTGGATGGTCAGGTGCCCGTGCTCGACGAGGAGTTCGGGCTCGTCGAGGAGGTCCTCGCCACCGACGAGCGATGGCTGGCAGCGCTCGCCACCCGCGACCTCGATGTGGCGCAGGTCCGCGTCGCACCCCTCTCGGCGGGCGTCTTCGACTATCCGGGTGAGGAGGGCCGTCGCATCCTGCGGGGACTGGCCTTCTGGCAGCCCGAGCCCACCGACCACCCGTGGGCACACCCGATCGACGGGTTGGTCGCCTTCGTCGACGTCACGGCACGAGAGGTCCTGCAGATCCTCGACCTGGGCGTGGTGCCGATCCCGCAGGAGTCCGGCAACTTCGCCGATCCCGAGGTCACCGGCCCGCTGCGCACGACGCAGAAGCCCATCGCCATCACCCAACCGCAGGGTCCGAGCTTCGCCGTCACCGGAAACCTCGTCGAGTGGGAGAAGTGGAGTCTGCGAGTCGGTTTCGACGCCCGCGAAGGTCTCGTCCTGCATCAGATCGGCTTCACCGACGGCGGTCGGGTGCGTCCGATCATCCACCGCGCGTCGATCGCGGAGATGGTTGTGCCCTACGGCGATCCGTCGCCGGTGCGTTCGTGGCAGAACTACTTCGACACCGGCGAATACCTCGTCGGGCGTTACGCCAATGCCCTCGAACTCGGTTGCGACTGCGTCGGCGACATCACCTACTTCGATGCGGTCATCGCCGACGAGAGCGGCGCCCCGCACACGCTGCGAAACGCGGTGTGCATGCACGAGGAGGATTACGGCATCCTCTGGAAGCACACCGACCTGTGGGCCGGCTCCCACGAGACCCGCAGACAACGGCGTCTGGTCATCTCGTTCTTCACCACCATCGGCAATTACGACTACGGCTTCTTCTGGTACCTCTACCTCGACGGGACGATCCAATTCGAGGTCAAGGCAACGGGAATCGTGTTCACCTCCGCCTACCCCGGCGACGAGTACCCGTACTCCTCGCAGATCGCCCCCGGACTCGGCGCTCCGTATCACCAGCACCTGTTCAGCGCCCGGCTCGACATGATGGTCGACGACGATGCCAACAGTGTCGAGGAACTGCAGAGCGTCCGGGTCCCGATGGGAGACGGCAATCCGCACGGCAACGCCTTCACCCTGTCGAAGACGTTGCTGCGCACCGAATCCGAGGCGCAACGTGACGCCGACAACACCGTCGGCCGGGTCTGGCACGTCACCAACCCCGGGATGCGGAACCGACTCGGCCATCCGGTCGCCTATGCGTTGCTCCCGGAGGGCCGCCAGACCCTGCTGGCCGACGACGGATCGTCGATCGCCCGTCGCGCCGCATTCGCCACCAAACATCTGTGGGTGACACCGTTCGACGCCGACGAGCTCTATGCCGCAGGCGATCTGGTGAACCAGCACCCCGGGGGCTCGGGCCTACCCGCGTTCGTGCACGGTGACCGCAGCGTCGAGAACACCGACATCGTCGTGTGGCACACCTTCGGTCTCACGCATTATCCGCGCCCGGAGGACTGGCCCATCATGCCCGTCGACTACACCGGCTTCACCCTCAAACCGGTCGGCTTCTTCGACCGCAACCCCACCCTCGACGTCCCCGCCTCGAGTGCCTCCTGCAACACCTCATCCTCCTGCGACACCTCAGACAGCGCCGCCACCGACGACTCCCCCTGCCACGGCTGACCTTTCGATCTCTCCCACCCCGATCTCCCTGGAGTTCCCATGACCACCGAGCACCCGGCGCCGAGCCCCGCCGCGACCTCCACCACATCCACCCGAGAACAACATCAACTCCGGCGCGGCAGCCTCGGCGTTTTCGGGGTCACGTTCTTCGTGATCTCCGCCGCGGCACCGCTGACCGCGATGGCCGGCGGTGCGCCCGTGGCCATGCTGCTGGGCAACGGCCCCGGCGTGCCCGGCGCCTACATCGTCGCCGTACTCACCCTGCTCGTCTTCGCCGTCGGCTACACCACCATGGCCCGCCACCACACCAGCACCGGCGCGTTCTACTCCTACGTGACCCGTGGTCTGCGCCAGCAATTCGGTGGGGCGGCAGCCTATCTCGCGCTGCTCAGTTACAACGCGATGCAGATCGGCCTGTGGGGTCTGTTCGGCGCCGCGGTCACCGGATTCGTCAGCGACGAATTCGGGGTGTCCATCGACTGGTGGGTGTTCGTCCTGATCGGCATCGCCATCGTCGCGGTGCTCGGCTATCGCCAGATCGATCTGTCGGTGAAGGTGCTCTCGGTGCTGGTGGCCGCGGAGTTCCTGGTGGTGATCGTGCTGGCGATCGTCATCGCGGTCAAGGGCGGCGATTTCGGGACGACGTCGCTGAGCGTCACCCCGCTCACGCCGAGCTCCCTCACGTCCGGCTCGCTACCGATCGCCTTGCTGTTCTGCTTCGCGTCCTTCGTTGGTTTCGAGGCCACCGCCATCTACAGCGAGGAAGCCAAGGACCCCAAGCGCACGGTGCCGCGGGCGACGTTCCTCGCCGTGATCACCATCGGCGTGGTCTACACCGCCGTCACGTTCCTGATGGTCAACGGTGCGGGGGTGGGCAACATCCCCGGCTACATCGCGAAACTGGCCGACCCGACGACGTTCCTGTTCGATCTCTCTAACTCCTACATCGGCTCCTGGTTCACCACCATCATGCGACTGCTGTTCATCACCAGCGTGTTCGCCGCGGTGCTGGCCTTCCACAACGCCGTCGCCCGCTACACCTATGCGCTCGGACGCGAGGGACTGCTGCCCGAGCAGGCCGGTCGCACCCACCGCACGCATCAGAGCCCGCACGTCGGGTCGGTGGCCCAGACCACCGTCGCGGTGATCGTGGTCGCGATCTTCGCCCTCGCCGGCCAGGACCCGGTGCTGGCACTGTTCACCTGGCTGACCAACCTCGGCACGCTCGGCGTGATCGCCTTGATGGCCGCGTCGTCGTTCGCCGTGGTCGCCTTCTTCCTGCGCCACCGCGACCTCGAACGGAACCTGTTGCGCACCTTGGTTGCTCCGCTGGTGGCCGGTATCGCCCTGATCGCGATCCTGTGGTACGCCATCGCCAACTTCGGGCTGCTCATCAGTTCGGGCGGAATCCTCGTCTGGCTGCTCCCGGCCCTGCTGCTCGTCGCCGCGGTCCTCGGGGCGGGTGCCTCCCTGGTGCTCCGCTCACGCTCACCGCAGCTCTACGCCGAGATGGGGCGCCACCGTGAGTGAGACAGCAATCGTGAACACGACAGCGACCACGCCGATGGTGTCGAAACCCCCTGCCCTGCACCAGATCACCACCGAGGACCGCCCGATGACCACCCGGATCGACTTCCGCTATCTCTCCGAACCCGACATGATCGCCGCCGGGGTCACCGACATGCCCGCCTGCGTCGACGCCATGGAGGAGACCTTCGTGTTGCTACACAAGGGCGATTACCGCATGGCCGGCCCCAACAGCGACTCACACGGTGCGATGATCACCTTCCCCGACGAGTCGCCGTTCGAGGGCATGCCCGCCAACACCGCCGACCGCCGGTTCATGGCGATGCCCGCCTACCTCGGCGGCAGCTTCGGTACCAGCGGCATGAAGTGGTACGGCTCCAATGTCGCCAACCGCGACAAGGGCTTACCGCGCTCGATCCTGATGTTCATGCTCAACGACACCGACACCGGCGCGCCGCTGGCGCTGATGTCGGCGAACCTGTTGTCGGCGTATCGGACCGGCGCGGTCCCCGGAGTCGGCGCGCGCCACCTGGCGCCCCCGGACTCGCGGGTGGTCGGCATCGTCGGTCCCGGAGTGATGGCCCGCACGTCGTTGTCGGCGTTCGTCGCCACCTGCCCGATGATCGACACCCTCAAGATCAAGGGCCGCAGCCGGAGCAGTATCGACGCCTTCACCGCCTGGGTGCGCGACGAATTCCCGCAGATCACCACGATTCTGGAGGTCGAGACGCTCGGCGAGGCCGTCCACGATTCCGACATCGTCACCTTCTGCACGACCGGGGTCACCGGCGATCCCGCCACCTATCCCACGATCCGCCGCGAGGACGTGAAACCGGGTGCTTTCCTGAGCATGCCCGCCCCCTGCAACATCGACGCCGGCATGCAGACACCCGATGTCCGCAAGGTGGTCGACAACGTCCGCCTCTACGAAGCATGGGCCGAGGAGACCGGGCACCCGTCGCACCACACCATCCCGATCATCGGATGCAAGTTCATGGACATGATCCATGACGGTGCAATGGCCGCCGACGACCTCGTGGATCTCGGTGCCGTCGCCGCAGGCGACGCCGTCGGGCGCCGCTCCGACGACGAGATCGTCGTGTTCTCGGTCGGCGGGATGCCCGTCGAGGATGTCGCCTGGGGCACCGTCATCTATCGCAACGCCGTCGCCAAGGGCATCGGCACCATCCTCAACCTCTGGGACTCACCGGCCCTGGCCTGAGTCATCCTCTACCCGAAGGACATTCACATCATGGAGACCGACGTCGTCGTCATCGGCCTGGGTTCGGCAGGATCAATGGCGCTGTGGCAGTTGGCCAAACGAGGCGTACGCACCATCGGCGTCGAACAATTCGGGATCGGGCACGCCCGCGGCTCGTATGCCGGTGATTCACGCCTGTTCCGATCGGCCGTGCACGAGGGTCCGCGCTTCGTCCCGATGCTCGCCCGCGCGCGTGAGCTGTGGTTCGAGTTGGAGCACGACTCGGGCCGGCACCTCTACGACGAGTGCGGCGCCCTGCAGATCGGCGACGCGGGCTCCGGCGGACTGCTCAAGTCGATCGCGTCGGCCGAACAGTTCGACCTCCCGCACGAGATCCTCGACGCGGCCGCACTGCGCTCGCGCTACCCGCAACACCGCGTCGACGACCACACCGTCGCCGTCCTCGATCACCGCGCCGGCAGCCTCTATCCGGAAGCGAGCGTGATGGCCGCCGTGGAGACCGCGAAATCCCATGGTGCGCAGGTACTCACGAACACCGAGGTGATCGACTTCGATGAGGCGGGCGGACGTCTGCAGATCATCACCGATCACGGCACGATCGCCTGCGACAAGGTCGTCGTGGCGACCGGATCGTGGACGACCCGCCTGCGCCCGGATCTCAAGGGATTCCTCTCGATCATCCCGCTGTCGCTGACCTGGTTCATGCCCCGCCACCCGCAGATGTTCACCCCGGAGCGCTTCCCGGTCTTCATCCGCGACGAGGACGGGGTACACCTCTACGGCACCCCCAGCCACGACTCGTACAGCATCAAGGTCGCGACCGAGCCCCTCTGGCCCGCCATCGGCTCCCCCGACGAGGTGCCCGAGTTCAGTCGCGCCGACCTCACCCGGATCGGCAGTTGGGCCGCGAACTTCCTTCCCGACCTCAATCCCGAACCGGTGAAGTACTCGATGCACCACGAGCTGTGTACTCCCGGCGATCTACCGCTGGTGGATCTCGACGCCGACACCGGGATGCTGCTGCTCACCGCGTTCTCCGGGCGTGGTTTCAAGTTCGCCCCCGTCTACGGGCAGATCGCCGCCGACCTCATCACCGGAACACCCACCGACCTCTACGATCCCTCGTTCGCGTTGTCGGCGCAGCATCGATGAGCATGCCCGCCCGGGACCCGGCAGGTTGTATAGATCAGAGGCGGTGATGCTGCTCGATCTGCACAGGATCGCCAGTTGTCGCCACCACTGTTGACCGCCTCCACGTGGCGTTGTTACCTCGAACACACCGTTGTCTGCAGCACATCTGTCTGCAGCACATCTGTCTCCAGCGCATCTGTCTCCAGCGCATCAGGGTTCGAGCGGAAGGACGCCACCGATGACCATCACCGCACCGAGCAGCCACCCGATCACCGAGACGCGACACCCGATCGCCACCCCGCGCACCACTGCGGAGGTACTCGTCGACGGGCTCGTCGCACACGGCGTCGACACAGTGTTCGGCATCCCCGGGGTCCAGACCTACCCGTTGTTCGAGGCGCTCGGCAACGCCTCGGACACCATCGACCTGATCACGCCGCGTCACGAGCAGACTTGCGCCTACATGGCATTGGGGTATGCACAGTCCACCGGACGCCTCGGGGTGTGCTCGGTGGTGCCCGGGCCCGGAATCCTCAACGCCTCGGCCGGCCTGCTCACCGCGATGGGCACCAGCACACCGGTACTCGCCCTCACCGGCGAGATCCCCTCGGACTACCTCGGACGGGGTTTCGGCCACGTCCACGAGATGCCCGATCAACTCGCCACCCTGCGCGGCGTCACCAAACACGCCGAGCTGCTGCTCGATCCCGAGAACGCCGCAACCGTTCTGGCGGTATCGATTCGGACAGCGCTCCAGGGCCGGCCGGGCCCGACGGCAATCGCCACACCGTGGGACGTGCTACCCCGGCAGGTACGCGTCGACGATGTGGCTCCGCTCGAGATCTCCCGTCCTGCAGTCGATTCGCGCGACATCGACGCCGCAGCCGCACTCATCGCCACGGCACGCGCGCCGATGATCCTCGTCGGTGGCGGCGCCCGGGAGGCCGGCCCGCAGGTACGGGCGCTGGCCGAGACCTGTGGCGCGCCGGTGGTGGCCTTCCGCGGCGGCAAGGGCGTCGTCGGCGACTCGTCACCCTACGGCTTCACCTGTGCCGACGGCCTCGCCCGCTGGCCCGACACCGATCTGGTGATCATCGTCGGGTCCCGCGCCGAGCTGCTCTGGTTCCGCTGGCCGACCCCGGACGTCGACGTTCCCCGCGTGGTCATCGACATCGATCCGGCCGTCCACACCCGGCTGCATCCGACGGTGGCGATCACCGCCGACGCCCGGGACGCGACCGCCGATCTGGTCGACCGCCTGAATGCCGGCGGGCGGCAACGAGTCGACCGCACAACCGAATTCGCCGCGATCAAACGCCGGACGCGCAGTGAGATCACCGAGTGGCTGCAGCCACACGCCGATCATCTCGCGGCGATCCGGCGAGCGGTACCCACCGACGGTTATCTCGTCGACGAGGTGTCGCAGATGGGTTTCGCCGCGTGCTTCGGCTTTCCGGTCGGCGCGCCCCGCCACTTCATCACCACCGGGCACCAGAGCACCCTGGGGTACGGCTTTCCCACGGCTTTGGGAGTCAAGGCGGCTCATCGTGATTCCGTGGTCGTCTCGGTGACCGGTGACGGTGGCTTCCAGTTCGCGATCGCCGAGCTGGCCACCGCGGTCCAGTATCGGCTCGGCGTCGTGGTGGTCGTCTTCGACAACGCGGCCTTCGGCAACGTCAAGGCCGATCAGATCCGCCGCTACGGCCACGCCGTCGGCGCGGATCTGCACAATCCCGATTTCGCCGCCGTCGCCACCGCGTATGGCGCACAAGGGGTTCGGGCCGAGTCACCGGAGGAGCTCGAAGCGGCGATCACCGCCGCCGCGGGCCGCGATGTGCCGACGGTGGTCGTCGTGCCGATGCCGCTGAGCACCGAGATCACGCCCTGGCGCTACCTCATGCGAACCACTGCCTGAGCGGTCGACGACCCCTAGACTGGCCGCAACTGGTCATCTCGACCAGCTGGAAGGGCACGCAATGGACGGAGTTCAGCTCGACGACATCGATTTCGCGCTGCTCGAGTCGCTGCATCGGGACCCGCAGATCGGGGTTCTCGAAACGTCGCGGCGGATCCGGGTGGCGCGCGCCACCGTGCAGTCCCGCCTGGCGAAGCTCGAGGACGCCGGGATCATCGCCGGATATCACCCGCATCTCGATGTCGCGGCCGCCGGTTTCGACGTCCAGTGCTTCGTCCAGCTCGAAACGGTGCAGGGTGAGCTGAGTACCGTCACCGCGGCGTTGTCGGCGATTCCCGGTGTACTCGAGGCGTTCGCCACCACCGGTGCCAGTGATGTGCTGTGCCGGGTCGCGGCCGCCTCGCACAAGGATTTGCAGGAGACCTTGCTCGAGATCGGCCGGTCACCGTCGGTCGCGCGCTCCATCAGCATCGTCGTGCTGTCGGAGATCGTGCCCTATCGGGCTCTGCCACTGCTGCGCACCGCGCGCTCGGACCGTACACCCCGTGCTCCCGGATACCGGTGAAGAATCCCGGGAATGCGCTCAGTACAACAACTTTCGGTAATTGCTCTCGGCATAGCGCTCCTGCAGGGCCACCTCGTCGAGTTCGGGCATGAGTTTCTTGGTCATCTGCGCGGTGCTCGGCAGGTCGTCGGGATGCCACGTCTCCGGCCGCCACAGATCCGACCGCAGGAAAGCCTTGGCGCAGTGGAAGAACACCTCCTCCACGGTGATCTCCAGCGCCAGGATCGGTCGGCGACCCTTGACGGCGAGCTCATCGAAATAGGTGCCGCCGCTGTCGTCGTCGGCGCCGTCGACGATGCGTGCGGTCCCGTTGACCCGCAACGTGTCCCCGCGTCCCGGGATGATGGCGATGGTTCCCACGTGCGGATTGCGCAGGATGTTGAGGTAACCGTCGACGCGTTTGTTGCCGGGACGTTCGGGGATGACGATGGTGTGCTCGTCGAGGACGTGCACCACCTTGCCGGGCGGATCACCCTTGGGTGAGACGTCCATCCGGCCCTGCTCGTCGGAGGTGGCCACGAACAGCATCGGCGAGGCTGCCAGCCACTCGACGTGCACCGGCTCGAGCGCGGACTTGACCTTCTTGACCACCATCTCGATGGGATGACCGACGATCGCGCGCAACTGTTCTTCGGTGGTGATCTCCATGTCGCCATGCTCCCAGATCGCCTCACACCTGCCCAGCGGTTTCCTGACCTCACGAGTTCCTGCCCTGCGGGCTTCCCGCAACTGCCGGGCGGTCAGGTGGTGGGCCGCAGCCATGCGAGGGCTGCGGCGACGAGTGCGCTGACCCCGTGCGAGAGGGTCGGTTGGATCACCGGTGCGAATTGCGGCGAGTGATTGGACGGCAGCCCGGCGACCACCGCCGCGATCTCCTCGACGCTGCCGGCACCGGCGAACAACGCCGGATCGGCGCCGCCCAGCAGCCAGTACGCACAGGGCGCGTCGGCCGCATGGGCGAAGTGACCGACGTCCTCGCTGCCGGTCACCACTCCGGGATCGACCACCATCACCCCGGGAACGTCCGAGAACGCCTTCCGTACCGTGTCACACGCGCCGGGATCGTTGACCAGCGCCGGGAACGACTCGGCGATCCGGATCTCCGGGTCACGACGGCCGCCGGCAGCCATCGTCTCCGCTTGCGCGAGAACGCGAATGCGTTCGAGGACGGTCTCGCGTACGTCCGGGTCGAAACTGCGTACGCTCACCGCGAGTTCGGCGCGGTCGGCGATGATGTTGGGAGCTGTGCCCGCGTGCAGCGATCCGACCGTCACCACCGCGGTCTCCGTGGGCGGCAGGGTCCTCGACACGATGGTCTGCAGACGCATGACCAAGGAGGACGCCATGACGACCGGGTCGATCGTCGTCTCCGGGCGTGAGCCGTGCCCGCCGACGCCGTGCAACACCACCGACACGCTGTCGGCCGCGGCAAACGAGACCCCGTCGTGAACACCGAGCAGCCCGGCCGGCAGCGGCGCGACATGTTGTCCGAGAACCACATCCGGCGTGCCGAATCGGCCGAAGAGGTCGTCGTCGACCATGGCGCGCGCCCCGCTGCCGAGCTCTTCTGCGGGTTGGAACACCAGGATCAGGCATCCGCGCCACGTGGCGTCGGCGGCGAGGTCGTAGGCCGCGCCGATCAGGCAACTGGTGTGGACGTCATGGCCGCAGGCGTGCATCAACGGGGTGCTCGTCCCGTCGGCGTGGGTGCCGACCGCGGTGCTGGCGTAGTCGAGTCCGGTCTGTTCCTGCACGGGCAGGGCGTCCATGTCGGCGCGCAACAGAACCGTCGGGCCCGCTCCGCGTGTCAGTACTCCGACGACCCCGGTTCCGCCGATCCCCTCGGCCACCACGTATCCCGCGGCGCGCAGGTGGGCGGCGGCGATACCGGCCGTGCGTGTCTCGGTGAAGGCGAGTTCGGGGTGGCGGTGCAGGTCCCGATACAGCGTCGGCACGTCGATGGTGGTGGTCATGGGCACTCCTTCAATCCTGCGGTTCGCCGACCTCGGTGTCGGCGGGGACCACGAGCAGCGGTACCTCGCGCCGGCCGATCATCCGGTGCGCGACGGATTGTCCGAGCGCCGAATCGAGCACCGACATCAGTCCCCCGCGCGGGCTGCCGATCGCCACGAGCAGTGCCGAATACTCGTCGGCGACCGCTGCGAGCAGGTCGGCCGCCGACCAGCGCGGTTCGTGCGGTCACCGACGGCGTGGGCCCGTGACGTCGTCGACGCAGCGGCCCGGTGTCCTCGGAACCTCGGTCCTCGGAATTTCGGTTGTGGGAACCTCGGTTGTGGGAACCTCGGTGGTGGGAATAGCGGTTTCGGTCGTTGTTGCTCATCGCGCTCCTCAGATCGCCCACATCAGGGCCAGCCCGGCTGCACATGCGGTCACCGAGGCGACCACCGAGCCGACCGCGTTGGCCATCGCGAGCATTCCGTGCCGCTGCTGGGCGAGCCGAATCGTCTCCACCGATGCGGTGCTGAATGTCGTGTATCCGCCACAGAATCCGGTCCCGACGACGGCTTGCAACCCGGTCGGCGCCCCGTGCGAGATCACCAGCCCGGCGAGCATTCCCAACACCAACGACCCGGTCACGTTGATGACGACCGTGGCCCACGGAAACGTCGTCGATCGCCATCGTTTGATGTTGCCGTCGACGACGAACCGGGCGACCGCGCCGAGGGCACCCGCCAGCAGGATCGCGATCACCGTCATGCGACCTCACCTCCCCGGCCCCGTAGAGCGGCACCGGCGAGCGCGATACCGGCCCAGGCGCACAGGATTCCGCCGACCACGCTGACTGCTGCGTACGCGATCGCGGTGCCCGGCGCGCCGTGGTGTCCGAGTTGAGCGGTTTCCAGGGCGAAGGAGCTATAGGTGGTGTACGAACCGCAGAATCCGGTGCCGACGAGCACCCGAACGCGTCGTCGCCATCCCTCGTCCGGCCCGGCCAGGGCGAGTACCTCGAGCAGCGCGCCCAAGACGAGGGAACCGCTGAGGTTGATGCCGAATGTGGCCCACGGCCAACCGGTTCCGTGGGCCGGGAACAACTCCTCGAGCAGGTAACGCATCCCGGTACCGGCAATACCGCCGAGAAAGACCAGCGCGAGCGCTCCCGGCTGCAGATGCAGGGGCCGTGGAGCCGGGCTGTCGGGGTCGACGGGACGAGGAGCTGGTGGATTCGAGGTCGGTTCGGGGTGTGGGGGTGCGCCCATGACAGAACTCCTTTCCGGCAATCGGAACAGGAGCCATCAGCCTTGTCGGCGGTTCGGGCCGGCGCGGCCCGGGCGAGATCCATCACCCGCGGCCGATGCTACTCGACGTCCGTCGAATCCGGGTGCAGGCGTCGGCGCAGGAGCGGAACACCCACACCGACCACCGCCGCGACCGCGAGACCGAGAAGCGTCTCGCCGACGCGCTCACCGAAGCGTCCGGGTGCGGTTCCGGTGGTCGCCGCACCGAGCATGAGGATGACCAGAAAGGTGGTGAAGGTCGGCAGAATGTACCATCGGCTGCCGCGGGTGCCCGCCGCCGCGGCGAGCACCACCCCGACCACGATCGCCAGCGACCAGGCAGGGGCATGGTCGACGAGTACGACGGCGGCCGCACCGCCGGTCACCACTGACACGAAACGCCCGGCGGTCCGCCACAGTTGCAGATCAGCATCCGGCCTCATGACCAGAAGCGCTGCCGCGCAGGCCCATCCGACGTGATCGAAGCCGGAGGCGAATCCGATGCCCGCGGTGATCGCCCCCACCACACCGACGAGCAGGCCATACTGCATCCCCGGCACCCGCGGCCCCGGCC
Source organism: Gordonia polyisoprenivorans NBRC 16320 = JCM 10675 (assembly GCF_000241325.1). Classification (GTDB taxonomy): domain Bacteria; phylum Actinomycetota; class Actinomycetes; order Mycobacteriales; family Mycobacteriaceae; genus Gordonia; species Gordonia polyisoprenivorans. Next base: position 91,889 of record NZ_BAEI01000092.1, read on the forward strand.
CACCGCCGGGCCCGTCCGGGACGAGACGCTCCGGGATGACGACGGCGACGACGAACGCGGCGAGGCCACCGAGGAGGAACAGTCCGGTGATCCGCAGGCCGACGGCCACACCGTCGGAGCTCAGGCCCACCCCGATCAGCGGTGGCGCCATGATCGTCAGCAGCATCGACAGTCGCGGACGTCGCAGTGCGGGCGCCGACCACACGGCCAGCACCGGCAACACCGCCATCACCGCCACGGCGAGGACCGGGAAGGGAGCGACAGCGGAACCGAGGATGATCGGGACCCCGAGAACCAGTCCGGCTGCCACGATCACGAGCCGGGAGCGTCGGGCATGCGGTACGCCCACCACCAGCGCCGGGATCATGCCGACCGCCAGGGCAGCGCCGGCGCCCACGTCGACCAGTGCCGTCACGACGATCGCCGGGATACCCGCCACGAGTGCGGCCACGGCCGGCAGCCAGTTCCAGACGAACAGTGGCGGGCGGGCGCTGTCGGGAGCCACCCGCTCACCCTAGCCCAACCTCACCGCACCCGGACGCCGAACGATCCAGGGGCTCAGCCACCGAGCTGACGCGCCAACGCCGCCAACACGTCCGGGTCCTCGATGGTCGAGGGCACCGTGTAGTCCTCGTGATCGGCGATCTGGCGCATGGTCTTTCGCAGGATCTTGCCCGAGCGGGTCTTCGGCAGCGCCGGCACCACGGTGACGTCGCGGAAGGTCGCGACGGCCCCGATCTCGTTGCGCACCATGGCGACCAGCTCGGCGCGCAGGGTGTCGGGCTCGATCTCGACTCCCGACTTGAGGACCACGTACCCGCTCGGCCGCTGCCCCTTGAGGTCGTCGTGGATGCCGATGACCGCGCATTCGGCGACCGCCGGATGCGCGGCGACGACCGCCTCGATACTGCCGGTGGACAACCGGTGTCCGGCGACGTTGATGACGTCGTCGGAGCGGCCGAGGACGAACACGTAGCCGTCGGCGTCGACGTATCCGGAGTCGCCGGTCAGGTAGTACCCGGGGAAGGCCTTGAGATAGGAACTGCGGTAACGCTCTTCGTCGCGCCACAATCCGGCGAGGGTTCCCGGCGGCAGCGGGAGTTCGATGACGATGTTGCCCTCGGTGCCGGGCGCGACCGCGGCGCCCTCGGCGTCGACGACGCCGACGCGGTACCCCGGTACCGGCACGGTCGGCGAGCCGGCCTTGATCGGCATGGGTTGGAGCCCACGGAGATTGGCTGCTATCGCCCAGCCGGTCTCGGTCTGCCACCAGTGGTCGACGACCGGGATCCCGAGGATCTGTCCCGCCCACTCGAAGGTGTCGGGGTCGAGGCGCTCGCCGGCGGCGAACAGGGTCTGCAGCGAGGAGACGTCGTATTGGGCGAGTAGCGCGGCATCGGGGTCGGCCTTGCGGATGGCGCGGATCGCGGTCGGTGCGGTGAACAGCGCCTTGGCACGGTGTTCGGAGATGACGCGCCAGAACGCACCGGCGTCGGGCGTGCCGACCGGCTTGCCCTCGTACATGATCGTCGTCGCGCCGATCAGCAGCGGACCGTAGACGATGTAGGAGTGGCCGACGACCCATCCGACGTCGGACGCGGTCCACCAGACGTCACCGGGGTGGATGTCGTAGATGTTGGGCATCGACCAGGCCAGCGCGACGGCATGCCCACCGTTGTCGCGGACGACGCCCTTGGGTTTCCCGGTGGTTCCCGAGGTGTAGAGGATGTAGAGCGGGTCGGTGGCCGCGACCGTCACCGGTGCCGCCGGCATGGCGTCGGCGATCTCGTCGTCCCAGTCGAGCCAGCCGTCGTGGTCGGCGGCCGAGCCGGGGACCTCGTCGCGGTTCTTGACGATCACGGTGGTCGGGGGCTTGGCGGCGAGTTCGAGCGCCTTGTGCACCATCGGCAGATATTCCACGACGCGGCCGGGTTCGAGACCGCCGGACGCGGTGACGATCGCCACCGGCTCGGCGTCGTCGATCCGGGTGGCGAGTTCGGGTGCGGCGAATCCGCCGAAGACCACCGAGTGGACGGCGCCGATACGGGCGCACGCCAACATCGCGATCGCGGCCTCGGGAATCATCGGAAGGTAGATGACGACACGGTCGCCCGCCGCGACGCCTGCCGCGCCGAGTACCCCGGCGAAACGCGACACCTCGTCGAGGAGCTCGGCATAGGTGTAGCGCCGCACCTCACCGACCATGGCCGAATCCCAGATGAGCGCCATCCGATCGCCGTGACCGGCGGCGACGTGGCGATCGAGGGAGTTGAAACAGGTGTTCAGGGTGCCGTCGGGGAACCAGCGATAGATCGGGGCGTGTGAGTCATCGAGCGCCACCGTCGGCGGCACCGACCACTCGATCTCGGCGGCGGCGGTGAGCCAGAACGACTCCCGGTCCTCGATGCTGTCGCGAAATGCCTTGTCGTAGCTGTCTGATCCGAAGCTGCGCGCGTCGCTGTTGCTGGCCACTGCCGTCCTCACGTCGATCGATGTCGCGGCAGAGAGGTCGGGTGACCCGCCACGCTGCCGATTCGAGGGTAATCAGCCTCACACGTGGGCGCGAGGGGTTGGCCACACCTGCGCCGACCGGTCGGCAGATCGCGCCGAACGGTGTGGCGAACCCACCCGTTCGGGCAGGTCAGCATGTCCGATCGGGTGGGTTCGGTGGGCATCGGGTCTCGGCGATGCAAGGTGGATCCAGGACCCGAGATCACTCCAGATAGTTCTCGACGACGTCGGCTGGACGGGCCGACGCGTCGTCGGGATTCTGCCCGGCACGCCGGCGTGCCTGACGCTGCCGCAGCAGATCCCAGCATTGATCGAGGTCCACCTCGAGTGCGCGCAGTCGCGCATTTTCTTCACCCTTGCTGATATCTCCGCGCTCGAGTCGCTCACGCAACTCGTGCTCCTCCCCGATCAGCTCGGTGATGTGGTCTCGGATGGACCTGTCGGTATTCGGAAAGTCGTCGGCCATGCCCCGACACTACGCGTCGGGCACATCAGGCGTCGGAACGAGTTTCGACCCTCAGTTCGCGGCCTGGTACGCCTCGATGATCTCCGTTGCGATACGTCCGCGATCACTGATGTCGTACCCGTTGACGCGCGCCCAGTCGCGCACGGCCTTCAGATCGCGAGACGAACGTGCACTTCGGGCCGCCTTCGACCGGCGGCTACCGGCCGAGCGTGAGGCCGTCACATATTGTTCGAGATCCTGCCGGAATTGCTTGGCGTGCGCCGGCGACGTATCGAATTCATAGGCTTTGTTGTCGACACTGAAGGTGATTGTGACAGCTTCCTTCAGTTCTTTTCCATCGAGATCATCGACGAATGTAACAACGGTTCGACGTGCCATCGGATAGAGCCCCCTCGTAGTACTGCGTTGCTGAATACAAAACGAACAATAGCACCGTACGGCATTAGTGCTCCGTATCCGGGCGCCGAATCGAGCGTTTTCCGGCGAGCATCAATAAATAATTGTCACATGTAAAGAAAATCGAGATTTTTCCGTCTTGGAACACCGCGACGTCGATATTCCGTGCTTATTCGGAGGTTTATGTCGTCTGATTATGCGACACGGAGAACGCCCATCTCGGTACCCGACCCGCAGCGGGCGCGGCGGCACCGCGGGTCCGGCCGCCGGCCTCGCCGTGCGGGTCAGAGCCCCAGAAGCGAGGTGAGTTCGGTGGCGAGGTCGCCCAGGCGTGCCTGCGCCGTGGCCCGTGCCGCCCGCACCCCTGCGGTACGCACATCGTCGGCCGGAATGACCACCTCGAGATAGCACTTGAGCTTGGGTTCGGTACCCGACGGCCGGACGATGACGCGATCGTCGGCGGCGGTCCGGAACAGGAGGGCGTCGGTCGGCGGGAGGTCATCCCCACCACGTGCGAGATCGCGGAACTCGACGATCGCCTCCCCGACCAGTCGATCCGCCCGGGCCGACCGCAGCCTTGTCATCGTGGCCTCGATCACCGCGGGATTCTCGACGCGCACGCTGATGGCCGAGGTGCTGTGGAGCCCGTGCACATGAGCCAGGTGGTCGAGCTGGTCCTCCAGAACCGCACCGGTCGCGGCGAGATCCTCGACCAGGGTGATCATGCGGACGGCGGCAGCGATTCCGTCCTTGTCGTGCACCGCGTCGGGGTCGGTGCAGTATCCGATCGCTTCCTCGTAGCCGAATCGCAGGCCGGGGGTGCGCGCGATCCACTTGAAGCCGGTGAGGGTCTGCGCGAATCGCAGACCATGCGCGGCGGCGATGCGGCCCAGCAGCCTGCTGGACACGATCGAACACGCCAGGGTGTCGCCGGGCCGGGAATCGTCGGCGGCGGCCTGCTCGCCGAGCAGCGCACCGATCTCGTCGCCGGACAGCTGCCGCCAGAGTCCGTCGCGGCTCGTCGCGACCGAACAGCGGTCGGCGTCGGGATCGAGCGCGATGACGACGTCGGCGTCGACCTCCCGGGCGTGGGCGATCGCGAGATCGATGGCGCCGGGTTCCTCTGGGTTCGGGAACGCCACGGTCGGGAAGTCCGGGTCCGGGAGGAACTGCGCCGGCACGGGGTGGACGTCGCCGATGCCGGCGGCCCGCAGGACCTGCATCGCCGTGGAGCCGCCGACGCCGTGCATCGCGGTCAGGACCACGCGCACCGGTGACGGCTCGGCACGCCGGCGAAGACCGGCCGTGCGGGCGATGTAGCCATGCAGCAGCTCAGGATCGGCGCCGGTGATCCGGTCGTCGGAGCGCGGTACCTCGTCGGCCACCGGACTGTCGGCGATCCGCGACGCGATCTCGGCGTCGGCCGGCGGCACGATCTGCACCCCCGCTCCGTCGGCGTCGGTCGCCCGTCCACCCAGGTACACCTTGTAGCCGTTGTCGGTGGGCGGGTTGTGTGACGCGGTGATCATGATCCCGGCGTCGGCGTCGAGCGCGCGCACCGCGTACGCCGTGATCGGTGTCGGCAACTGCTCGGGCAGGGCGATGGCCCGCAGGCCGGCGCCGGAGAGCACCTGCAGCGCGGCTGTCCGGAATCGTGAAGAACCATGCCGCGCATCACAACCCACGACGACTGCGGCGTCGGGTCCGACGACGTCGAGCAGGTAGCGGGCCAGCCCCGCGGTGGCCCGGATGACGACGGCGGTGTTCATGCGGGATTCGCCGGCACCCACCGCCGCCCGCAGACCCGCGGTACCGAACTCGAGGGGACCGGCACACCGCGACCGCAACTCGGCGAGAGCCTCCGGATCGTGCGACCTCGCACCGGTGATGAGGACGCCGAGTTCGGCCCGGGTGGCCGCGTCGGGGTCGTGTGCGCACCAGTGCGCGGCGCGGGCGATCAGTTCACCGTCGGTGAGGACACCGTTGCTCACGCCAGTCATCGCATCCTCTTGCTCGTCTGTGTGAACCCGAACGTATCAAGCCCGCCCGCACTCGACTGCTCTCGATGGGGTGGGGGCGCAGATGCGAATCGGCCCCCGATCGCTGATGCGATCGGGGGCCGAATCTCCGTGGTAGCGGGGACAGGATTTGAACCTGCGACCTCTGGGTTATGAGCCCAGCGAGCTACCGAGCTGCTCCACCCCGCGTTGGTGAACACCACGTTACAGGGTGGTTCGGCGCGGATGCAAATCGCCTCCGCCCCGATACCTGCAGGTCGGAAAAACGTGTGACCACAACCACATTCATGGACTCCACGTCAGTTACCGCCACCGAGGGACTCGTATTGCGCAACTGCCTTGTTGAGCTGATCGAGCGCTTGACCGTACGCGGTGAAGTCGCCGCTGGACTGCGCTTGACGCAGCTTGTTGAGCGCATCACCGATCGCCGCGACGGCCGCATCCCGCTGCTGGTTGTTCCCCGACTGGCCCGTTTGACCATTGCCCGTGGAGGGCTGGTTCGGTTGTGGCGTCGGCACGGTCGGTTGGTCGGCGCCGGCCTGATTGCCGCTGGGCTCGCCGTTGAGCGGTGCGGTCGCATCCTCCGGACTGATACCCACCTGAGCCAGCGCCTCGGCAACGGTGGCTGCGTAACCGACCTTCGGATTACCCGCCGCGGCGTTGTAATACATCAGCACGCGGTGCAACTTGGGGATGCCGCCGCCGTTGTTGGTCTGGGTGTACAGCGGCTGGACGTAGAGGATTCCGCCCCCGCCGACGGGAAGCGTCAGCAGGTTGCCGTAGGTCACCTTGGTGGTGCCCTCCAACTGTTTTCGGTCGCCGAGGACGGCGCCGTAGTTGTTCATGTTGTCCTGCGCCTGCTGTGGGCCGACACCGGACTGACGATCGGTGGGCAGCACCTTCATGGTGATCTGGCCATAGGAGCCGGGATCCGACGAGACCGTCATGTAAGAGGCGAGGTTGCGCTCGCGGAAACCGGTGAACACCGTCGTCAGCTGGAATTGGGAGTCCGAACCGGTGCCGCCGCGCGGATTGCGCGCGGTGAAGTAGTAGGGCGGTTGGTTCAGCTGCCGGTTGGCGTTGTCCTCGTTACTCGGATCCGGGGGCACCGACCAGAAGTTGTTGTTCTGGAAGAACGCCGTCGGATCGGTCACGTGATACTTCGCGAGCAGTTCGCGCTGGATCTTGAACAGGTCCTCGGGATAGCGGACATGTGAGGCCAGGCTGGTGTTCTTGTCGAATTCCGAGCGCGGTTGCACGGTTCCCGGGAACACCTTCATCCACGTCTTGAGCACCGGGTCGTTCTTGTCGAACTGGTACAGGGTGACCTTGCCGGTGTAGGCGTCGACGGTGGCCTTCACCGAGTTGCGCACGTAGGACACCTGCGTGTTCGCCTGGCTGCGCTGAGCCTGGTTGTTGATCAGTTCTTGCGCATCGGTCGTCGCGTCCTGCAACGACGTCTGCTGCGAATACGGATAGTTGTCGAGGGTGGTGTACCCGTCGACGATCCACTTGATCGAACCGTCGGCCATCACCGCGGGATAGGCCTTGGAATCGACGGTCAGCCACGGCGCGACCTGCTTGACGCGGTCGCGCGGGTCACGGTTGTAGAGAATCCGCGAGTTGCTGTTGATGGCGTCGGAGAGCAGGAAGTTGCGTTCGGTGTACTTGACCGCGTACATCGCCCGCACGAACCAATTACTCAGCGAGACACCGGAATCGGCAGTGTAGGTGTAGGTCTTGTTGTCCTCGTCGTACTCCCGCGCGCCACCGGAGGTGCCGACGATCGCGTAATCGGGCGAGACGTTGGAGATCAGCTCGCCGAAGTAGATCCGCGGCTGGCTCACCTTGATCGGTGCGGTCGCCGCATAGTTGGGATCGCGGATGGTCTGCAGGTCGCTGACATAGAACACGGGAAGTCCCCCGCGGTCACTGCCCGACGTCGCGTCACCGGAGGCCTCGTCGACCTGATTGGCCGGTGCGGCGACGAAGCCGTTGCCGTGGGTGTAGACGGTGTGCTTGTTCAGCCAGTTCTGCTGCTGGTCACCGTATTTCGTCGGGTCGAGTTCGCGGACGGCGACGATGAAGTCACGTTCTTGACCGTCAACCTTGTACCGGTCGATGGCCAGCTGGGAGGGGAAGCCGTAGAAGTTCTTGAGGAACTGACGCTGGTTGAACGTGGGGGCGATGACATTGGGGTCGAGGATGCGGATGTTCGACAGGGTTGCCTCGTCGGCGTTGACCGCCTCGGCACTCGGCGCGGTCGCGCCCCAATCGTTCTGGTAGTCCACGTTCTTGCCGGCGACGATGCCGTACGCCTGTGTCGTCGCCGCGATGTTGCGACTGATGTACTCGGCTTCCTTCTGCGCCGCATTCGGCTTGACCGAGAACTGCTCCATCGTCAGCGGCCATCCGACACCCATGACCAACGCCGCGAGCAACATCAGCACCGTGGCGATCGCGGGAATACGCAGATCCTTGAGAACGACACCGGCGAAGAACGCCAGAGCACAGATGATCGCGATCGCCATGAGGATCAGCTTCGACGGGAGCACCGCGTTGATGTCGGTATAACTCGCACCGGAGAAGATCTCCTGCTTTCGATCACTGGAGAGCAGACTGTACCGATCGAACCAGTAGGCAGTTGCCTTGAGCAACAAGAAGATCCCGGCCAGGGCCGCGAGCTGGATTCTGGCCGACCCGGTCAACGATCCGCTGCCGCCGCCGAGACGGATACCGCCGAAGACATAGTGGGTGATCAGACTCGCCACGAACGCGATGACGACGATGACGAACAGGAAGTTCAGGACGAAGGTGATGAACGGCAGCTTGAAGGCGTAGAAGCTGATGTCGATGCCGAACTGGGGATCGGTCACCCCGAAATCGGTGCTGTGCAAGAAGGTCTGGACCGTCGCCCACGAACCCTGTGCGACGAGCCCGGAGAGCACACCGATGAGGACCGGCGGGATGATGGCGAACCAGCGAATCCGGCCCATCACCGCGGCGCGATAGCGCGCGAGCGGATCACCGGGTCCCGACGCGGGCACGAACACCGGACGCGACCGATAGGCGAACGCGATCGCGGCGAAGACGATGCCGCCGACGATCACCGCGGTGATCACGAACAGCAGGATTCGAGTCCACAGAATCGTCGAGAAGACCTCGGAGTAGCCCAGATCGGAGAACCACAACCAGTCGGTGACGAGGCCGACGATGCGCGGCCCGATCAGCAGGATGATCAGCAACGCAACCGCGATGCCGATGATGATCTTGCTCCTGCGCGACAGTGTCGGCAAACCTGCCGGCCCGCGAACGCCCACCTGACCCACTCTCCAAAGTTCTCAATCCGGACATGCGCCCGGCGACCGTCTGTGCCGTCCCTCCGGCGTGGCCACCCACTGTACTGGGCGGCGCAGGGTTCGGGCAGCGGGGCGATCCCGGCGCCGCAGTGTGGGTACTCGGGCGGTGCGGGCGCCGCGGTCGACGACCGTCCGGGCATGATGGACGCGATGTCCGACACGACCCGCTACTCCCCCGACGACCTCGGCCGTTCGCTACGCGAAGCGCTCGACTTCCTCGTGCCGAACGGACCCGATCACCTGCCCGCGGTCTTCGCGCTGGTTCCGACGCCGGTGCTGGCCCGGATGCACCCCGAACTCGTCGACCCCGACGACGACTCGGCGTTGAGTCTGCTCGCCGAGGAGCCGATTGCCCCGCGCGCAGACGACGATGGCGACACCGACGACGTCGAACCGTACGCCGCGCTCGAGGAATTCCTCGCGACCACGTCGTGGCCGGAACCGGTGGTGGGGGCGGCGGTCGTCCTCGACATCGTCGTACTGCCGCCCCAGGCCGGTCTCGATCTACCCGAGGCCGCCGGCGGCGCCGAACCGGATGCGCCCACCTTGCGCTCGGCGGCCCGTGATCATCCCGACGCGCGGGCGGCCCGGCTGGCTGTCGGCGCGTTGCGCGGTGGTACCCGTCTGGCCCTGCTCGAGCTGGTACCCGACGATCCCGACGAGGCGCGCGAGCTGCGGACCCATCCTGATATGGCGGCCGATCTGCAGCAGGCGTTGGCCGCGGCTCTCGACGGCTGACGCCCCCGGGGGGGGTCGCTCCCGGCGTCAGCAGTGCGGCACCGGCTTACCCGCGGCGAGGGCGTCAAGCGAGTCGACCGCGGAATCCAGCGACTCGACCTTGACCAGTTGCAGTCCGTCGGGGGCGTCACCGGCGGCCTCGGCGCAGTTCTGGTCGGGGACGAGGAAGACCGTTGCCCCGGCATCGCGTGCGGCACGGGTCTTGTGGGTGATGCCGCCGATCGGACCGACGTCGCCGTCGTCGGCGATGGTGCCGGTCCCGGCGATGAACTTGCCGTGGGTGAGTTGTCCGCTGCCGAGACGATCGATCACCGCGAGGGTCAGCATCAACCCGGCCGATGGGCCGCCGATGTCCCCGACGTTGAAGGTGATCTTGAGGTTCGGGTCGGCGTTGCGTACCTCCGGGGTGACGCCGATGTAGGCCACGTTCTGCTCGCCGGGACGCGCAGCGGCCTTGACGGTGACCGTCTGGGTGGCCCCGCCGCGTCGGATCTCGAAGGCGATCTCATCGCCCGGCTTGTGCGCGCGCACCGCCTTCTGCAGGTCTTCGGTGGTCGCGACCTCGGTGCCGCCGACCTTCACGATCGCGTCGCCGGACCGGAGCACCGACGAGGCCGGCCCGTCCGGGGCGACGAGTGCCGCCACGAGCTCGGTGGGCCGATCGAGGTATCGCAACGCGGCCGCCTGGGCGGTGGTCTCCGAGTTGCTCATGTCCTCGACGTTCTGCTGATTGGTCTGCTCGGTGGTCTGGTTCGGTGGGAACACGGTCTCGCGCGGCTGTACCGAATACGTTCCCGACAGCCACATCCCGATCGTCTGGAACAGCGACAGCCCGTCGGTCACCGACACCGTCGTCAGGTTCAGGTTGCCGTCGGTGTGCTGCGTCGGCACTCCGCTGATGTCGACGACGGGCACCTCGCGGTTGTCGAGTTGGATGGTGCCCAGGGTGTTGACCGTGGGCCCGGGCCCGAGCGCGACGAACGGCACCTGAACGGTCGTTCCCACGACGACGAGTGCCAGCAGGATCAGCACGGTCACGGCCACGGTGACGATGCGACGCGAGGTAGGCCCCTTCATTCCGACCACCCTAGGACATGGGTCCGATCCAGCCGCCGCACAGACCGATGCGGCGGACGGTCGAGGGCCGGTCGAGGGCCGGGTGCCGCCGTCGACGTCGACCACGCGCAGCCGACCTGCGCGAACTACGCTCAAGGCGAAATCATCGAGGGGGTCGCGACCACGCGCTGGCGGTACCGTGGAGGCATGAGTGATTTGCCCTTCGGTTTCTCGTCCTCCGGTGACGACAGCGGCAAGGACGACCGCCGCAAGGACGACGGTCCGACCGGCAACGACGGCCCCGGTGGCGCCCAGAACCCGTTCGGTGCCCAGAACCCGTTCGGGTTCGCCCTCGGCGGCGAGGGATTCGACCCGTCCGCCGGTCTCGACCCGTCGGCGCTGGGCCAGATGTTCAGCCAGCTCGGCAGCATGCTGAGCGGGATGGGGTCGTCGATGACCGGTCCGTCGGCCGGCGGTCCGGTCAACTACCAGCTCGCCGCCAACCTCGCGCGTCAGCAGATCGGCAACTTCACGCCCGTCCTCGACAAGGAGACCTCGGCGGTCGCCGATGCGGTCCGCCTGGCCGAGGTGTGGCTCGACGACGTCACCACGCTGCCGGCCGGCATCAGCAAGCCGGTCGCATGGACGCCGGTGCAGTGGCTCGACGAGACCATGCCGACCTGGAAAGGCCTGTGCAATCCCGTTGCCGCGCAGCTGGCCAAGACGTGGGAGCAGAATCTGCCCGCCGAGGCCGCGCAGTTCGCCGGACCGATGATGGGCATGATGACCCAGATGAGCGGCATGGCCTTCGGCACACAGCTCGGTCAGGGTCTGGGGCAGTTGGCCAAGGAGGTGTTGACCTCCACCGACATCGGATTGCCCCTGGCACCCGAAGGTGTCGGTGTGCTGTTGCCCGAGGCGATCGCGACCTTCGCCGACGGCCTCGATCTCCCGGCCCAGGAGATCATCGTGTTCCTCGCCGCGCGCGAGGCCGCGCACATGCGGCTGTTCACCCACGTGCCGTGGCTACGCCAGCGCCTGTTGGCCACCGTGGAGGAGTACGCGCGGGGAATCAGCATCGACTTCTCCGGCATCACCGACGCGACCGCGGGGATCGATCCCACCGAGTTGTTCTCCGATCCGTCCAAACTCGAGGAACTGATCAGCTCCTCGACGTCGTTCGAACCGACCACCACCCCCGAACAGAAGGCCGCACTCGAACGCCTCGAAACACTACTCGCCCTCATCGAGGGTTGGGTGGAAAACGTTGTCACCCAAGCACTCTCCGATCGCATCCCCAGTACCGCCGCGTTGACCGAGACGATGCGCCGCAGGCGGGCCAGCGGTGGTCCGGCCGAGCAGACCTTCGCCACCCTCGTCGGCCTCGAACTGCGCCCCCGTAAGTTGCGCGAGGCAGCCGCATTGTGGCGATCGCTGCTCGAGGCGTCCGACGTGGCCACCCGCGACAAGGTGTGGGAGCACCCCGACCTGCTGCCCGACGGCACCGATCTCGATGCTCCGGCGGCCTTCATCGACCGGGTGATCGGCGGCGACACCTCCGACATCGATTCGGCGATCGCCGAACTCGAGAAGTCCCTCGCCGCAGAGGCCGGAAGTACAGAGGCCGGAAGTTCAGAGGCCGGGGATGCAGAAGGCGGCAACACAGAGGCCGGGGACGGAAAAGCCAAGGACGTCAAGCCCGACGACAAGTCCGAGGACGGCGACGACAAGTCCTGACTTCGTACCGATACCGACAGCCGGGCCGGGCCCCACCGCCTGTGGATAACACCGCCTGTGGATAACACCGTGAGCCTGCGGTGTCGTCGGTGGCATGGTGATCGACATGACAGCGGCCGCCGCGACACCTGCTCCCGCCACCCCCGATGCCAGGACGTCCCGGCCGGCGACCGGTTCGCGAGTACCGACGGGCATGCCGGTCCTCGCCGACGGAACTGCGGTCCTGATCCGGCCCGGCAACCGGGTACACATCGGCGCGGACCCACACACCGCGTTGGTGCTCGAACTGCCCGCACGGGTCTCCGGCCGGGCGGTGGCCGACCTGTTGGCGTCGCTGTCCGGTCCGCGCAGCCGCGGCGAGGTGTTTTCCGATCTCGTCGACACCGGGCTCACCCGATCCGAGTTCGACGCGATCCTCGACCGCCTCGTCGCCGCGGGCAAAGCACTCCGCCCACCGTCGCAGCGACGCGTCGGCGCGCTGCGCATTCGTGTGCACGGGTCCGGGCCGCTGAGCACGCTGTTGTCGGCGTCGCTGACCGACGCCGGCTACAGCGTCACACGCAGCGTCCGCCGGCCCACCCCGACCGCGCCCGGGACCGTGCAGATGTCACCGATAGCGCTGCCCAATCTGGTCGTCCTCACCGACCACGTCGTACACGAGCCGTGGATGGCCGAACGTCTGATGCGCGTGGGCACCCCGCACCTGCAGGTCCGGTTGCGCGACGGGACCGGCCTGCTCGGTCCGCTGGTGCTGCCCGGCCTGTCGAGCTGCCTGAACTGCGCCGACCGTCACCGCGCCGACCGCGATCCGGCGTGGCCGTTGCTCGCGGCGCAACTCGCCGGGACGAGCGGGCACGCCTCGGCGTCGATCGCCCGTGCCACTGCCGCACTCGCCCACGAGCAGGTCGATCATCTCGCTGCAGCCCTCGCGTCGAGCCCCGACGCCGAGGGCACTGCCGCGCCGCCCGATCCCCCGCACCTGGTGAACCGGATCCTGCAACTGCACCCGGCGCCGCTGCGCATCGAGAGCACCACCTGGCTACCGCATCCACTGTGCGGTTGCCACGAGATCGCCACGCTGACGTGAGGCGCGGCCCGGGCAACACCTCGCCGGTCCTCTATCCTGAGGAGGGGAAAGGAAGCTATGACCGACATCACGCGGGGGCAAGGTCGCCGTAACGCCAAACTCGTCTCGCTGCCCATCGGTATGGCCGGGCGCGCCGCTGCCGGGTTCGGCAAACGGATGGCCGGCCGGGACAAGGACGAGGTCAACCAGGAGCTGCTGGAGAAGTCCGCCGAGCAACTGTTCGCGGTTCTCGGGGAGCTCAAGGGTGGGGCCATGAAGGTCGGCCAGGCCATGTCCATCATGGAGGCGGCGATCCCGGACGAGTTCGGTGAACCGTTCCGCGAGGCCCTCACCAAGTTGCAGGCCGAGGCGCCGCCGCTGTCGGCGTCGAAGGTTCATCGGGTGCTCGATCAACAGCTCGGCACCAAGTGGCGATCGCGATTCCGCGAGTTCTCCGACGAGCCCGCGGCCGCCGCCAGCATCGGCCAGGTGCATCGCGCGGTGTGGTCCGACGGGCGTGACGTGGCCGTCAAGATCCAATACCCGGGCGCCGACCATGCACTCAAGGCCGACCTGAAGACGTTGTCCCGGATGTCGGGGCTGATGCAGAAGCTCTCCCCCGGCACCGACGTGAAATCGATGATGGACGAGCTCATCGACCGCACCGAGGCCGAACTCGACTACCTCGGCGAGGCCGACAACCAGCGCGCGTTCGCCAAGGCCTTCGACGGCGACCCGGACTTCGTGGTGCCCAAGGTCGTGGCGAGCTCACCCAAGGTCATCGTCTCCGAATGGCTCAACGGCACACCACTGTCGAAGATCATCACCAACGGCGACAAGGCAACTCGCGACCGCGCCGCGGCGCTGATGTCGACCTTCGAGGTGTCCTCACCGTTCCGCGTGGGCCTGCTGCACGGCGACCCGCACCCCGGCAACTTCTTCCTCACCGACGACGGTCGGTTCGGCGCACTGGATTTCGGCGCGGTCGGCCACTACCCGAACGGGTTGCCGCCGGAGACCGGCCCGATCCTGCGTCTCGCGCGCGAGAAGGAATACGACGAACTCAAGGAACACATGGTGGCGGCGGGATTCATCCTGCGCTCCCAGGTCGACAAGGTCTCACCGACCGACCTGCAGGCGTATCTGCGTCCGTACGTGGATCCGCTGTACTCCGAGTCGTTCCATTTCACCCGAAAGTGGTTGCAGCGCGCCGCCGGTCACGCGACCGACGTACGCGGCGAGGTGTACAAGACCTCACGGCACCTCAACGTCCCCAAGCACTATGTGATGGTGTTCCGCGTGCTCGCCGGATGCGTCGGCATCGCCGCACAGCTCGACGCCGAGGCGCCATACCGGGCGATCATGGAGAAGTGGGTGCCGGGCCTGGCCTGAGACCGAAGCGGGCCGGCGTCGTCCCCAGCTCCCGGGAGAATGCGACGATGTAGGCCGACGGTGTGGCATAACCACAGGCCGCGGCCGCTCGTGTCACCGAACCGGTGTTCGTCAGGGTTTCCAGGGACGTCAGGATGCGCGCACGGCGCAGCCATAGTCCCAGCGTCAACCCGGTATCACGCCACACATGACGTTCGAGAGTGCGCACGGCAACCGACATGTCGCGTGCGAGGGTGGCCGCCGGCGTACCCGGCGATCGAAACGCGAGCACGACGAGCAAACGCCCGAGTTCCCCGGTGGGCAATGGCAACTCGAGAGATTCGACCGGTGCGGAACGCAGTTGGTCGACGAGGACGGTCACGAGGGCCGAGTGCAAGGGATCGCCCGGTTTCAGTGGCGCCTGTCGAACGATGTGTGCGAGCAGTTCACACGCGAACGGCGACAGCGACACCACCGTGGGTCGATCGGCGGGAAACGGTTCGGCAACAGCGGCCGGGTTGCGCTGTAGGTAGACGATCCTGACTCGGACCGGCCGTGCATTGTCGATCTCCACCGGCATCCCCGCGGGTATCCAGACCGCACGCCCGACGGGCACTGTCCACCGTGCGGCCGCGGTCAGCACGGTCAGCACCCCGGCTGCCGCATGGATCATCTGATTCCATCCGGGTTCGATGGCGATCTGCGCGCGTTCGGCCGGATGAGTCACGGCGTACCCACGAACGATCGGTTCCCTCGAATCGTGTTGTCGTAATTCCGACACAATTTGTCAGAGTATCGAAAGCACGGCGAGACAGCAGGGAGAATGCTGGAGCCATGGCCGCTCCGATCACTCACTTCGCACTCAACGCCGACGACGTAGCCTCGACTCGACGGTTCTACGAGTCGGTCTTCGGATGGAGGTTTGCCGCATGGGGGCCGCCGGGCTTCTACTCCATCGACACCGGCGGCGAAATTGCAGGAGCACTCCAACAGCGCCGCAGCCTCGACGGTCGCGAAATCGTCGGAGCCGAGATCACATTCTCCGTCTCCGATGTCGACGCGACAGCCTGCACCATCGAGGAATCGGGTGGGCGGGTGGTCCTGCCTCGCCACACCATCGACGGCGTCGGACACCTGATCTTTCTTGCCGATCCCGCCGGAAATGTGGTTGGCGCGATGCAATACGACCCTCGTGCGGGCAGATGAACGAGGAGCACCTCACGCTGTGCACCAGTAGCGAGTGGGCACATGCGGTACGTGAATGGATACTGCCGTGGACCCTCGAGGGCTTTGAGCTCGGTGAGCAGGTGGTAGAGATCGGACCCGGCCCCGGCGTGACCACCGAGTTGCTCATCGAGCGCGCCTCACATCTCACCGCGGTCGAGATCGATGAGTCGCTTGCCGCCGACCTGCGCCGACGTTTCGCCGATCGGACCGACATCGACATCCTCTGCGCTGACGGCGCGAATACCGGATTGACTGCAGGCCACTATGATTCGGTGATCTGCATGACGATGTTGCACCACGTCGCCTCACCAAGGGCTCAGGACGCGGTGTTCACCGAGGCACGGCGACTGTTATCACCAACCGGCGCCTTTCTCGGTTCCGACAGCCTCGACGGCCCTGAGTTCCGTGCATTGCACGAGAACGATGTGTGCGTACCCGTGGCGCCGGAGGAACTCGACACCCGCCTGCGACGTGCGGGTTTCCGGTGGGTCGAGGTCGACACCAACGAGTGGTCAGTACGCTTCCGCGCGCAGCCTTGATGCACACCGACGAAACCGGCCGTCCCCGACAGACTTTCGTCGGGAACGGCCGGTTACGTTCAGGCCGCATTCTTGCGCGGGCGGCCACGGGGACGCTTGCGCGCCACCACGACACCGCGATCGAAGATCTCGCCGCCCCACACACCCCACGGTTCGGCCCGCTCGAGGGCCGCGGCCAGGCAGGCCTCCCGCAACGGGCACTCGGCGCACATCGCCTTGGCCCGCTCGAGGTCTCGGGGATCCTCGGCGAACCACAGGTCGGCGTCGGTCATCTGGCAGGGAAGGTCGGTCTGCCCGAGGGCCGGGGCGGACGTGACGCCGACCGCGTCGAAGCGATCGGAGGGCATACAGGACTCGAGGACGCAGTCGGTCGTCATTGTTGTCTCCACCTCTACTCGGATTCTTCGGATGTTCTCGACCCGAGCCGTTGGTGGAGCCCTGCCGCACATCGACGAGATGGGCGGGAGGTCAACCAAAAAGGGCCACGGGTTCGCTTTCGCGATTCGCCCGTGGCCGCCGTTCCGACGCTGTCAGCGTCTGAATACGAGGTTCTGCACGGGGAACCGCTTGTCGGCTCGTGCTGCCGCTACCGCGGGAGCCGGAAATCCGACGGGCTGCGCCAGAGCGACGGCGCCGCAACGGTGATCGGTGGCATGGCCACATTCGTCGAGCCAGGAGCGGTCGCGACGGGCGACGGTCCGACGGGACATGGCGATGCCGTCGTCGACGACAGCGATGCCGTTGCCGATCTCCGATGCCGACGCTGCTTGCGTCGACTCGGCGGCGCCGAGAATGATTGGGTTCACTGATCCGCTCCTTTCTGGTCTCGTGTGGCCACGCGTGACAGGCGGTGCCATGACGGCACACAGCCGTCCCCGTGCTGATGTGTTCACCAGCCTAAGGGCCGATGCGTAGATCGCACAACCTATTTTTGACCTGCGGTTTTCACGATGTCGATGACGTCGGGACCGTACTTGTCGAGCTTGCTCGCGCCGATGCCCGAGATCGACACCAGCGCCTGCTCGTCGGTGGGATGCTGCTCGGCGATGGCGAGCAGGGTCTTGTCGGAGAACACCACGTAGGGCGGAACCGCGTCGTCCTTGGCGCGTTGCCTGCGCCAGTCCTTGAGCGCGACCAGCAGATCCTCGTCGAGATCGGACGGGCAGCTCTCGCATCTGCCGAGCAGCGTCGCCGTCGCATCGATCAGTTTGGACCCGCAGACCCGACAGGTGGGGCCGCGTTTGGGTTTGCGTTCGGGCGCGATCCGCGACGCCGGCGAATCGTCGGGGATCAGGCCGGACAGGAACCGTGACCGCCGGCGGGAGCGGCCACCCTCGTTGCGCGCGGCCGCCCACGACACCTGCAGATGCTCCCGGGCACGGGTGATCCCCACGTAGAACAGGCGCCGCTCCTCCTCGACCTCGTCGGGAGAGCCCTTGATGGCCTGGCTGATCGGCAACGATCCCTCGGTCAATCCGACCAGGAACACCGCATCCCACTCGAGTCCCTTGGCTGCGTGCAGCGATGACAGCGTCACCCCCTGCACGGTCGGTGGGTGCCGCGACTGCGCGCGCGTCCGCAGTTCTGCGGCGAGCTGGGGCAGCGTCAGGTCGGGGGTCTCGTGGACCATGTTCTCGGTGAGCTCGGCCAGCGCCCGCAGCGATTGCCACCGCGCCTTGGCCTGCGCGCCCGTGGGTTCGGTGTCGTCGAGGCCGAGTTCACGCAGCACCGCGGTCACCGCGGTGGTCACGTCGACGTCCTCGCGCAGTCCACGTTCGGCGACGGCGTCGAGACGACGCATCGCCTGCCGCACCTCGGTGCGCGTGAAGAACGCCTCGCCGCCGCGCACCTGGTACGGGATGCCCTGCTCGGTCAGCGCCTGTTCGTGATTCTCCGACTGGGCGTTGACGCGGTAGAGGATCGCGATCTCCGACGCCGGCACGCCGTCGTTGATGAGCCGCTTGATCCGCTTGGCGACCGCGGCGGCCTCGGCCGGCTCGTCGGGGTAGTCGACGAAGCGGGGCGCCGGGCCGCGCGCACGCTGGCCGACGAGTTCGAGCCGGGTCCCGGCGATCCGTCCGTGCGCGGCACCGATCACGCGATTGGCAAGACTCACCACCTCGGGGGTGGACCGGTAGTCGCGGACCAGGCGCACCATGGTCGCCTCCGGGAAACGCCGGGGGAAGTCGAGCAGGTAGTCGGCCTTGGCGCCGGTGAAGGTGTAGATGGTCTGGTTGGCGTCACCGACGACCGTCAGATCGTCGCGTTCACCGAGCCACGCGTCGAGCAGGCCCTGCTGCACGGGCGTGACGTCCTGGTACTCGTCGACGACGAAACACCGGTATCGCGAGCGGAACTCCTCGGCCACGGCGGGATCGACGTCGATCATCTGGGTCATGTAGATGAGCAGATCGTCGAAGTCGAGCAGACGATTCCCCTCCGGCGACACCTTGGCGTCCTCGTAGGCGGCGTAGACCTCGGCCACCTTCTCCGGCGCCGCGGGAGACTCGCGCATCAGCCGCGTCGCCGCGGCGACATAGCCTTCCGGCCCGATCACCGACGCCTTGGCCCACTCGATCTCCGAGAGCAGATCACGCACCGTGTCGGTGGACGTACCGAGCCCCGACCGCCGCGCCGCACGCGCCATCAACGGGAACTTGTTGTCCAGCAATTCCCATGACGCGTTCCCGAACACCCGCGGCCAGAAGAACCGCAGCTGCCGCAACGACGCGGCGTGAAAGGTCTGCGCCGACACCGACGGACCGGACGCGCCGATTCCCAAGGAGCGCAATCGGGTACGCATCTCCCCCGCCGCGCGGGCGGTGAAGGTGACGGCGAGTACCTGTGACGGATTGACCTGCCCGGTGTCGATGAGATGCGCGATCCGACGGGTGATCGTGCGGGTCTTGCCGGTGCCCGCGCCGGCGAGCACACATACCGGACCGCGCGGCGCGAGCACCGCCTCACGCTGTTCGGGGTCGAGTCCGTCGAGGATGCCGCGATCGCGCGACGGGGATGTCCCCTCCTCCGGTCGGGCGGACATCTCGACCCCCTTCTGCGTGGAACGTTGCGGCACGCCCTCCACTATGTCAGCCGCCCCCGACACCGTCGTGGGACGCTCCACAGGGACACGGGGCAGGTGCTCAGACGCCCAGTTTGGCCCGCACCTCGGCAATGCTGGGGTTGGTGGCGGTCGACCCGTCGGCGTAGAGCACGGTGGGGACGACGTGATTACCGCCGTTGACACTGCCGACGAACTCGGCGGCCTCGGGGTGGGCCTCGATGTCGATCTCGTTCCACTCGATCCCGGCGCTGCGCAATCCGGTCTTGAGTCGTGCGCAGAAGCCGCACCAGCTGGTGGTGTACATGGTCAGCTGATCGGTCGGGGTTGCGGTTGCCTCACTCATGGCACCCATAACATCATCGGACGGCAGGCTGTTCCGCACGGCGCGCGGTGATGCTCGCCACCGCGCGCCGACGCCTGCCACCGTGCAACGCGACAGGAGTGATGATGGCCGAATCCCCCACCAAGGAGCAGCTCGTCAAATACCTGCAGGAGCTCCGCGATACCGTCCTGTGGAAGCTCGACGGCCTCGACGAGTACGACCTCCGACGCCCGCTGACCCCCACCGGCACCTCACTGCTCGGCATGGTCAAGCACCTCGCCGACGACGAGTTCTCCTACTTCGGTGAAGCCTTCGGCCGGCCGGTGACCGACCTGCCCTGGATCGAGGGCCGCGACTCCGGGGACCAGGCGGACATGTTCGCCCGCGCCGACGAGTCCGTCGCCGACGTCGTCGGCTGGTATCGGAGCTCGTGGGAGCACGCGGCACAGACACTTGCCACCCGAGACCTCGACGCACTCGGGGTGGTGACGTGGTGGACCCATCAGTCGGTGACGCTGGGCCGGATTCTGCTGCACATGGCGGTGGAGACCGCACGTCACGCCGGGCAGATGGACATCCTGCGCGAATCCGTCGACGGCGCCGTGGGTCTCTACGCGGACAACACCAACATCGCGCCCGTCGATCACGCGGCGCACCGTGCGCGCGTCCAGGCCATCGCCGACGGATTCCGGCGCAGCTGACATGGCCATCGCGTGCGCAGCCGGTGCGTTCAGGGCGTCGCGTGCGCCCAGGTCGTGATCAGTGCGTGGGCGATGGAGATCGAACCGGGCAACAGCAACCGCGGGCCGTCGGCGTCGGGTTCGGGATCGTCGCGCTGCCATTCGTCACCGCGGGCAAGTGCCTCGAGCACCTCGTCCCGGTGGAACCACACCGCGTCACCGATCTCGCCGTCGAGGAAGCGCAGCGGCTCGCTCGGATCACCGACCGCGGCGAAGCCGAGCATCAATGATCGCGGGAACGGCCACGGCTGGCTGCCGAGGTACCGCGGATCGGTGACGGTGATCCCGACTTCCTCGTGCACTTCGCGAATCACGCACTGCTCCAACGATTCCCCGGGTTCGACGAAGCCCGCCAACGTGGAATACCAGCGTGCGGGCCACACGGCCTGACGGCCCAGCAGGATCTGGTCGGCGCCATCGTGCACCACGGTGATGATCGCCGGGTCGGTCCGCGGGAACTCATCCTCTCCGGTCTCGACGTGGCGTCGGACCCAGCCACCGCGGGCCGGGCGGGTCGCACCGCCGTCCACCGGCGAGAATTGTGCCCGCGCATGCCAATTCAGGATTCCCAACGCCGTCGCGAGCAGGCCTGCCTCGTCGGCGGAGAGCCGGGCGGCCCCGCGCCGGGCGTCGGCGGTGCGTCCGTCGAGGGTCTCCACGCGCAGCGCCCACAGATCGGTGTCGGTGTGGGCGAGGAAAACCGCGTCCTGCGGCGGGGCGTCGGCGATCTCGACGGCCGGACGCCATCGCAGGGCGCGTTCCTCGGTCACCGGGTAGCGTCCGGCCGGGTCGATCGGGAGAACCCTGGCGGTGGACCATCCCGACACCATCCGCGCCGGATCGTCGCGGATCTCGTCGGCACGGTCGAAGGTGCCGCGGGACAGCAGCGGCGGCTGGTCGAAAACGAAGGCGCCCATGTCAGTCCGCCGGTCCCTTGCGCACGTAGAGCAATCGGTCGCCGGCTTCGATCTGCTCCACCTCGCTGTCGTCGACCCGGTGCAACACCCCGCCACGGACCACACCGAGCACGATGTCGCGGGTGTGCGCCGGGGAGCCTCCGGTCTCGGTCGGGTCGACCTCACGCTCGGCGATCGCGTACCCGGCGTCGGGGGTCAGCAGATCCTCGATCACCTCCACCACCGACGGCGTCATGGTGGCGATGCCGAGCAGCCGGCCCGCGGTCTCCGACGACACCACCACGGAGTTGGCGCCCGACTGGCGCATCAGGTGGGTGTTCTCCGATTCGCGGATGCTCGCGACGATCTTCGCCCGCGGATTGAGTTCGCGGGCGGTCAGCGTGGCGAGTACCGCCGTGTCGTCGCGGTTGGTCGCGACGACGATGCTCGCAGCGTGTGCCACACCGGCGAGCCGCAGGATGTCGGACTTGGTGGCGTCACCGCGCACCGTGACCAGACCATCGGATTCGGCGGCCTCGAGCACCGTCGGGTCGGCGTCGACGACGACGATGTCGGCGGGTTTGATGCCGTCGCCGATCATCGCGTCGACCGCGGTACGACCCTTGGTGCCGTAGCCGATGACCACAGAGTGATTGCGCAAGTTGTTCCTCCAGCGCTGGATCTTGAGGGCTTGACGTGAGCGTTCGGTGAGCACCTCGAGTGTGGTGCCGATGAGCACGATCAGGAACAACACCCGCAACGGGGTGATGATGAGCAGGTTGAGCAATCGCGCCGACGGGGTCAGCGGGGTGATGTCGCCGTAGCCGGTCGTCGACAGCGTCACCGCCGAGTAGTACAGGGCGTCGAGAAACGACAGCGGGTTTTCCTGCACGTCGCGATATCCGTCGCGATCGAGGTAGACCAGCACCGCGGTGAAGAACAGCGCGATCACCGCGAACACCACGCGTTTGCCGATGGCGCGGCCCGGGCTCTGCTGCAGTTCGGGAATGCGAACGACCCCGACCAGGGCGTAGTCGGGGCCCTCGGAGAGATCCTCGCCGCGAAACCGGCGCCGGAATCCGCGCGATCTCATCGCCGGCACGGCGCGCTCGGATGGGTCGCTGCTGTCACAGTGTGGAATCTAGCTCATCGGGCCAGCAAAGCGGCGAGTGCCGCGGCATCGGGCAGGTCTCGGGGCGCGAGGGTGCGCCCGGACCGGACATAATGGAATGCGGCCGAGACCTTCTCCAGTGGCACCCCGGCCAACTGCGCCCACGCGATGCGGTAGGCCGCGAGCTGGATGAACACCGACGACGAGTCGGCGCTCGGCTCGGCTCCGGTCTTCCAGTCCACCACCACCCACGACCCGTCGGGTTCGGCGAAGATCGCGTCGATGCGTCCGCGGATCACCGTGTCGCCGATGACCGTCTCGAAGGGCACCTCGACCTCGCTGGGGCTGCGGGCGGCCCACGGCGAGGCCAGAAATGCCTCGCGCAGCGCGTCGAGGTCGGCGTCGGGGGCGGCACTCTCGTCGGCGGCGCCGGGCAACTCGTCGATGTCGAGCAGCCGGGTCGCGCCGAACCACCGCTCCACCCACGCGTGAAAGGCGGTGCCGCGCCGTGCGATCGGGTTGGGACGAAACGGCGTCGGGCGACGGAGCTTGCGCGCGAACTCGCGCTCGTCGGTGTCGAGGTCGACGAGTTGGCTGACCGACAGATGAGCCGGCAGCGCCACATCCACCTCGGCCTGATTCGTGCGCTCGTGCTCGGCGAGGAGCACCTCCACCTCGGCGCGCCACGCCTCGATCTCGTCGGCCGGCGCGTCGTGGGCCACCGGCGCCTGGGAATCGGGCTCCGGATCGGTGAGCGCCCCGAACAACGCCGGCGCCTCCCGCCGGCGCAGTTCGTCGAGGACGAGATCGGCCGCCGCGGCCACCGCGTCACGGCGCGCACCGAGACGGTCGGTCGGCCACATCCGGGCATCGACCCGCTCGGCCAACGGGTTGGCGGCACCGTCGGGCGGGTCGTCGGCGAGCACGTCGACCGTCAAACCCCGTGCCTCGTCGGCGGATCCGTTCTCCACCGTCTCGGTCACGATGGCCAGCAACTCGTTGAAGAACGGCGATCCACCCCGGGGTTTCTCCCCGGTTTCCGACCAGTGATGCGCCGAGACCAACAGGTCGTGACGGGCTCGGGTGATCGCGACGTAGAGCAACCGCCGGTCCTCGGAGAGCCGGCGTTCGGCGATGGCCTCCTTGTGTTCGGTCAGCGCGTCCTCGAGTTCCTTGCGGTCGCCCACCCGACTCAGATCGAGCACCGGGAACCCCTCGTCGGCGCCGGCCGGCCGGGCCGCCGCGAGCTTCGCGGCCGCGGGTCCCCGGGGTTCCGGCTCGGCGAGATCACCGCGCAGCGGCCCCGGAAGTTCACGCGCACTGCGCATCCAGGTGGTCTCGCCCTTGGACGACGGGAAGATCCCCTGGCACAGATGCGGAATCGCGACCACATCCCACTCGAGTCCCTTCGCGGCATGCACGGTCAGGATCTGCACGCGCTGCTCGGCGACCTCCACCCGCCCGGGCTCGAGCCCCTTCTCGATGGTCTCGGCGGTGTCGAGGAACGCCAGCAGCCCCGCCAGATTCGCGCCGGGCCGCTCGGCGTAGCGGGTGACGTAGTCGGCGAAGGCATCGAGGTGTTCACGCCCGGTGATCGCGCCGCGCATCCGGCGTGCACGGATCTGCGCCTCGACGGCCACCCCGATGGTGTTCTCGACGTCGGCGACCAGCTCGGGCAGCGGCTGACCCATCCTGCGCCGCAACGACTCCAGTTGCGCCCCGAACGCCCGGATACGCGCATAGCCGTCGGGGCTGTAGGCCTCCGGACCGCCGGGATCGACCACGGCGTCGGCGATCCCGGCGCGGTCGACCACCTCGGTGGGTAGCACCGCGTCGAGTGCCTCGTCGAGTTCCTCGCGGGTGGTGACCACCCCGCCGGTGGCGATCTGGCCGGCGGCCAGCTCGGTGGCGCGACGCCACAGCGCCGCCAGGTCGCGCGCGCCGAGCTGCCATCGCGAACCGGTCAGCAGACGCATCGCCGCGGTTCCGGCCATCGGATCTGCCATCAGGCGCAACGTCGCGACCACATCGGTGATCTCCGGTACGTGCAGCAACCCGCCGATGCCGACGACCTCCGCGGGAATGCCGCGCGCCTCCAGCTCGGCCGCGATCGGCGCCGAATCCTCGTTGCGGCGCACCAGGACCGCGACGGTCGGCGGCCCCGAACCGTCGACGTCGTGGTACCGGGCCGCGACCTGGTCGGCGAGCCAGGCGCGTTCGTCGAGCACCGTCTCGGTCAACGCGAACGTCACCGTCCCGGCGTCGGCGCCGGGCCGCGGACGCAGGACACTCACCGGCACACCGCGACGTCGCAGTTCCTCGGACGCCTCGTTCGCCAGGCGCAGCGTCTGCACCGGGTTGCGCCAGCTCGTCAACAGTTCGCGACGGTGCGCGGGCGAACCGTCGGCGCGGGGAAAGTCGGTGGCAAAGCGCGGGAGATTGGCCGCCGACGCACCCCGCCACCCGTAGATCGACTGGATCGGGTCGCCGACGGCGGTGACGGCCACCGGGTCGCTGCCCGCGGACGCCTGCCCACCGAAGAGCGCCGAGAGCAGAACCCGCTGGGAGTGACCGGTGTCCTGATATTCGTCGAGCAGCACCGCGCGAAATGATTGCCGCTGGGCGGCAACAACTTCCGGGTTGCCGGCGACGAGGCGGGCCGCCAGGGACATCTGGCTGCCGAAATCGAGGACGGCCTGCTCGCGCATGGTGCGCATCAACGTCGCCACGAGCGGCAACAGCTCCCGACGCTCGTCGATCACCTGCTGGACGGTACGTAGCGCGGCATTCGGTGCGCCCCGCTGGCGCGGGGCCTTGGGCAGATCGTCGACCATCCGGTAAAGGTCGTCACCCCATGCGGCGAGGGTGTCGAGGTCGACGAGGTGCTCCGACATCTCACCGAACAGCCGCAGGACCGCCTCGGTGACGCTCGCCGGCACCTTGGTGGTGCTCAGTTGCCCGGTCCACGAGGACACGATTCCGAAGGCCATCTGCCACAACTCGGTCTCCGACATCAGCGTCGCGTGCGGCTCGACCGGAAGGAGTAGACCGTAATCGGCGATGAGTCGCCCGGCATACGCGTGGTAGGTGCTGACCTCCGGATCACCGGCCCGCAGGCGTGCGGCGAGCGCCCCGTCGGGGTCCCAACTCAGCAGGGCCGGGGAGCCGGCGAGCATCGACAGCCGCCTGCGGATGCGGGCGCCGAGTTCGCTGGCCGCCTTGCGGGTGAAGGTGAGTCCGAGGATCTCGTCGGGGCCGACGATGCCGTTGGCCACCAACCACACCACGCGGGAGGCCATCGTCTCCGTCTTGCCCGCGCCCGCACCGGCGACCACCAGCATCGGTTCGGTGGGCGCCTCGATCACCTCGACCTGTTCGGGAGTGGGCGGAGGCAACCCGAGGGCGGCGGCCAGCGAGGTCGCCGACACCCGGGGCCGCGTGGGCCGCGCCTCGGTGGTGGTGCTCCCGGTGGTGTCCTCAGTCATCGGTGACCGCCTTGCCACGTAGTTGGGCGGGGCAACTGGTCACCAACGCACAGTGTGCGCAGCCGGGGTTGGGGGTCGCCTCGAAGACCGGACCGATGCCCGAGCGTGCGGCCCGGCGCACCACCGCGCGCCACTCGTCGAGCAATTCCGGTGTGAGCGCGGGCTGTTCGCGTTCGGTGGCGCCGGTCGAACGGTGCGGCGCCGACACGTACACCAGGCGACCGCCGCCGGGCTCGACGTCGGTGCCCGGGAAGTCACGCGCCCCGCCGTGCGCGATGGCGACTTGGTAGGCGGCGAGCTGGGCGTGGTCGAGCGTGTCGGCCTTGGTGATCGCCGACTTGGCGGTCTTGACGTCGACGACGACCGGTCGGCCCTGCGCGTCGCGTTCGAGGCGGTCGACCCGGCCACGGAGTCGTACCGGCAGGTCCGAGCCGTCCTCGGCCGGTGCGACGCCTTGTGCACCGGCGCCGGCGGCATCGGCCTCGGGGGCACCGGTATCCGCGGCCGGTGGGATGACGGCGTCGATGACCTCCTCGACGCCCACCGTGGTGAGATCGTCGCGCGAAAGAGAAAGCCACTCACGGAAATTCGTGAGCATCGCCTCGGCACGCTCGAGTTCGTGCGCCGAGTACCAGGCCGCCCCGGTGTCGACGCGCTCCCAGATCTCACGCAGCGCCGACGTCACCTCGGCGGGTTCGATCTCCCCGGCGACGGCCTGCACCAGCGTGTGCACGAGCGAGCCGGTCAGGGCCGGGGTGCCGTCGCCGTCGCGGCCTCCGGCACGCTCGAGCATCCAGCGCAGCGAACAACGCGACAGTTGGTCGACGTTGGACGGTGAGAGCACCACGGGGCCGGCGTCGGGCGTCCACAGCGGCTCGGCGGAACTCGGCCGCGACAGCCCGAACCAGTCCCGCGGATGCGCTCCGGGAATATCCGAATCGGCAAGTTGCGCAAGCAATTGGGCGGCGGCGCGAGTGCGTTCGTCCGGTTCGTCGGCGGTGGCACCGGCCACCACGACCGCACGCAGCGTCGCCACCAGCGACGGCAGCGACAACACCCGGTCGACACCGGGGTCGATGGGCAACTCGTCCTCGGCGACGGTGTCGAGGACGTCGGGATCGTCGGGCTGCTCGGCGTCGCCGGACTCGCCCGTCCCGCCCCGCCGGGCGTCGATCCGCAGTGCATCGGAGATCTCGCCGATGAACCTCGACGGCGACGACTCCCCTCCTCCGTCCTCGACGGCGGTCACCAGTAGTCGTCGGCGTGCGCGGGTGCACGCGACGAGCAACAGTCGACGTTCGTCGGCGAGCGCACCGGCGCCCCGCGCCACCCGATCGATCGCCGCGGGATCCATCCCGTCGAGAAGGTCCACCAATTCGGCTGTGCCCAAGACACTTCCGCGGCTGCGCAGCGACGGCCACAACCCGTCGAGAACTCCGGCGACGGCGACGACCTCCCATTCGCGGCCGGCGGCGGCGTGCGCGGAGAGCACCGACACCGAGTCGGCCGCGGCGGCCGGGGTGCGGCTGTCGCGTGGGATCTGCAGTTGCGAGAGATAGTGCACGAACGCGGCCGGGCCCGCGGCGGGCAGGGTGTCGGAGAAGTTCGCCGCCGCCTCGAACATCGCCATCATCGCGTCGAGATCCCGATCGGCCTGTTCGCCGCCGGGCCCACCTCGAATCGCCGAGGAGACCCACCGCCGTTCCAGGCCGGTGGCCTGCCAGGACGCCCACAGGGTTTCCTCCACGCCACGTCCGGCGCGATGGGCGGTGGCGCCGGCGGCGATCACGTCGAGCACCCGCGCCAGCGGTGCGCCCTCGTGGTCGGTCAGCGCCGCCAGGTACTCGGCGCCGAGGTCGGGGTCGAGGAGCGCCAGACGCAACGACGACAGCGAATCGCGGCCCGCGCGCTCGCCTCCCGCCTGCTCGTCGCGACGACGCACACCCCGCCGCAGCCGGCGCAGCGCCCCTGGATCGGCCATCCCGACCGGGCCGGTGAACAGTGCCAGCGCGTCGTCGGCGGTGAAATCCTCGGCAGGCGAGTCGTCGGCGTGTGGGTTCCCGACGACGTGCGGATTCTCGACGGTCTCCGCGGTGTGTTCGACCCGCTCGCGGGCGGCCACCGCGCGCAGCACCACCATCAGCGCGGCCACCGATCGCTGACGGTGCAGCGGCAAATCGGAGGTCGGGGTGCTCAGCGGGACGCCGGCCGAACGGAACGCCCGCCGCAGGGCGGGGAGCGCCAGATGCGCCGACCGCACGATGACCGCCATCTGCGACCACGCCACCCCCTCGAAGAGGTGCGCCCGTCGTAGGAGATCGGCCACCGCGGTCGCCTCCTTGGCCGCAGAGCTGTACACCCGTACCGATGCCCCGCCGGGCAGCGCGTCGGAGTCGGGGACCACCGGGAAGCGATGCGGGCGCGCGCCGGGCAACCGTGCGGCGAGTGCACGACCGACCACCGCGATCTGGCGATGATGACGGAAGTCGGTGTCGAGCACGACGTCACGGTCGGTACCGGACGCCGCCAGTGAGTCGGCGAAACGCGGACTGGCGCCACGGAATCCGAAGATCGACTGGTCGGTGTCGGCGGCGATGATCGTCGAATCCGTTCCGGTGCCGATCAGCCGAACCAGGTGGGCGGCTTGTGGATCGAGGTGTTGGGCGTCGTCGACGATCAGGTGCCGGATACGCCGACGTTGCCCGGCGAGGAGGTCGGGGTCGGTGGCGAAGGCCGACAATGCCGAGCCGACGAGTTCGGCGGCGTCGACCGCGGGCGCCGAGGCGCCCGGTGTCTGCGATCCGACCGTGCCGCGCAACAGGACGTTCTGCTCGTACTGCGCGTATGCGTGCGCCGCGGCGACCCACTCGGGACGCCGGTGCCGGGAGCCGAGCTCGGCGAGCTCCTCGGGGCCGACGCCCCGTTCGGCGGCACGCATCATCAGGTCGCGCAGCGCCTGCGCGAATCCATCGGTCCCCAGCGCGGGACGCAGATGGGCGGGCCAGTACCCGGCACCGTCCTCGATGTCGCCGGCCAGCAGCTCGCGCAGCACGACGTCTTGTTCGGAGCCGGTGATCAGCCGCGGCGGCGGGTTGCCGTGCGCCTGCGCCTGCAGTCGCAGGATCGCGAACGCGAACGAATGCACGGTGCGCACCAACGGTTCACGCAGCGCCCCGCCGAGCGCGGGCGCGTCCGAGGACTGCGCCAACACCCGGCGGGTGATCTCCTCCCGCAACGCCACCGCGGCGCGACGGTTCGCGGTGAGCACGAGCACCGACTCCGGGTCGATGCCGGGCCGGGTGAGACGTGCGACGGCCGCATCGACCACCAATGCCGTCTTGCCCGAGCCGGGCCCGCCGTGGACGCGGAAGGGCCGCCACGGGTCGGCGACCGTCCCGTCGGGCGTGTGCGCGTCGATGACCCGCATCACGCTAGGCGGCCACTCCCGGGTGACGATGGGCCCGCCGTCGACCCCAACGAGATGTGCGCGCAACGCGGTGCCGCCCCGGCCGGCCGCGCCGCGCGCCGATCCCGGGCGCGCCTGCTCCGACCGCGACGAACCCCGCTTGGCGGGGGCGGCCCGCTTCGGCGAGCTCGGCGCGGCCGTGGTCGAGGGACGCTTACGGGCCATGCGTCCATGCAAGCACGGCCCACCGACAATCGTTGGTGGGCCCGTCTCCCCCACGATCCGCCCCGGCCCGGGCCGGGGCCGCGCGCTGCGGCGCGTACGGCACAATCGTCGGCGTGACGGCACTTCACCACGTCGAGTTCGGCGATCGGCGCGCCCCGACGGTTCTGGCACTGCACGGCCTCACCGGTCATGGGATGCGTTGGGCTCCGCTGGCTCACGACCATCTCGCCGACCTGCACATCGTCGCACCCGACCTCATCGGCCACGGCCGCTCGCCGTGGCGTCCGCCGTGGGCGATCGAGAACCATGTGCGTGCGCTCTCGGAGTTCATCGACACCGCCATCGATCCGGCGGCGCTGCCGCTGGTGGTCCTCGGGCATTCCTTCGGAGGTGCGCTGGCGATCCATCTGGCCAACCAGCGGCCGGACGCGGTGCGCGGGTTGGTCCTACTCGATCCCGCGCAGGGCCTCGACCCGGAGTTTGCTCTCGAGGTCGCCACCGACAGCCTCGAGAATTGGGACTATCCCGACGCCGACGCGGCCCGCACGGCCAAGCGCTCCGAGGGCTGGGCACGGGTACCCGCGGAGATCCTCGATGCCGAGATCGCCGAGCACCTCACCACCATTGGTCACGGGCGCGTCGGTTGGCGGGTCAGTGCGCCGATGGCCGCCGCGTCGTGGAGCGAGATGAGCCGTCCGCCAACGCTTCCGCCGCGAGGGGTGCCCACCCATGTCGTCGTCGCCGATCGCGTCGACCCGCCGTTTGTGCGGCCGGCGTTTCTCGAGGCCTGTGCGAGCGAACGCGGCGATCAGGTGCAGGTTCACCGCGCCGACTGCGAGCACATGGTGCCCTTCCTCGAACCCGGGTTGACCGCCCGGTTGGTGCGTTCGCTGCTGTGAGTGCGGTCACCGAGGATGACGTCGAGCGGGTGCGAGCCCTGGTCGCCGCGATCCCGTCCGGCCGGGTCAGTACCTACGGCGATCTTGCCGCCGCGGCCGGATTGAGTTCCCCGCGGATCGTCGGGTGGATCATGCGCACCGATTCCGCGGACCTGCCGTGGCATCGGGTCATCTCGGCGAGCGGCAAACCCGCACCACACCTCGCCCACCGGCAGCTCGACCGACTCCGCGACGAAGGGGCGCCGATCCGCGACGGAAAGGTGCTGATGCGCGAATGTCGTTGGGAGATCGACGTACTCGACTGAGCACTGTCGGCGCTGAGAAGAGCGCTGTCGGCGAAGTACAGAGCGCTGTCGGCAGGGTGATGGGCGCTGTCGGCGGGGTGGCGGGCGCGGTCAGCGCAGCAGGACCGCGTCGGTGCGGTACGGACTGACCGCGGCACGCATCCGGGTGACGATGAGTTCGACGATCGCCGGGTCGGCGCCGAGCGGCTCGGCCACCAGGTCGGCACCCACGGTGTGCAGGCGCTCGTGAAAGAGGCCGGGGGCCAACAGGTATGCGGCGATGACGACGCGGCGACCGGAGGTTCGAGCGGCGGCGACCGCGTCGGCAACGGTCGGTGCGGCGGTGGTGAGAAAGCCGACCTCGATGTGCCCGCCGATCAGCCCCTCGAGCTGACGCGCGGCGAGATGCACCTGGGCACAGGCGGAGTCGTCGGACGAGCCGGCGGCGGCGAGCACCACGGCGTCACCGGGGCGCCACCCGGATTCGATCAACCGCCGCCGCAGGACCGCGGCGATCCTCGGATCGGGGCCCAGGGCGCGGGTCACGATGGCATCACCGACCCCGGATCTCCGGACATGGTCCGGGATATCCTGGCGCACATGGTATCCCGAAGCCAAGAACGCGGGCACCAGGACCGCGGGGCGATCCAGCCCGCCGAGCACCTCGCTCGGGGTAGGGCCGAGGACGTCGACGAAGGCGGTGCGCGTCGGACCGACCGTCGCAGCGACCTTTTCGGCGATCTCGGCAACCACCGCGACGCCGCGGGGGTTGCGGGTCCCGTGCGCGACGAGTACCGGGCGGACCCCGCCCAGCCGGTCACCCACGGCAGACCGAATGTCGTTGCGGATCATCATGACTCGTCCTCGGCTTCGTCGTACTCGAGATCGACGGCAAGGCGGTATCCGCGCTTGACCACCGTCTGGATCATCTTCGGGTCGCCGAGCGCCGCCCGCAGACGCGCAACGGCCACCTCGACCGCGTGGGTGTCGGCGCTGTCGCCGGGCAGTCCGCGCAGCAACTCCTGGCGACCCACCACCCGCCCCGGCACCTGCGCGAGCATCTTGAGCAACAGATGTCCGGTGGCCGACAACTCACGCATCTGCCCGTCGACGACCACCGCCTGACCCCGAATCGCGGTGTCGTGTCCGGCAACCCGCAGGGTATGGCTGCGTCGGGGCAACTCGTCGGTGATCAGCCGGGCCAGCGCACCGAGCCGGAAGCGGCGCGGATAGACGGTCGGGATCTGCAACGCCTCCAGCGGCCCCGCGGTCACCGAGCCCACACAGAACACCGGTACCGCGGTCCGCAGTCCGTGCAGGAACGGCTGCAGTTTGCCGAGTTCCTTGGCGCGGGTGAGTATCGACGCCGCCGCGGGTGCGCTGGTGAAGGTGAGCGCGTCGAGGTCGGCACGCACGACCGACGCGATCATCGCGTCGATCCGCCCGACGTCGGGATGCATGTTCCAGCGGTACACGGGGACGGCCAGGACGTCGGCGCCCGCGGCGCGGAGCACCGCGCAGAAGTCGGGCAGCGGCTCCCATTCGCTGGTGGCACCGTGCAATTGCACCGCAATCCGCTTGCCCTCCACCCCTTCGTCGAGCAGACGGTCGAGAACCTCCGAGGAGGACTCGCTCTCCGGCGACCACTCCTCGCGAAGTCCGGCCGCACGGATCGCACCCTTGGCCTTGGGACCGCGGGCGATCAGCCGGCTCTCGCCGAGCGCGACGAGGAGTTGCTCGGCGTCCCCCCAGCCGTCGGCGGCCTCGACCCAGCCCCGGAAACCGATCCCGGTGGTGGCAACCATCAGGTCCGGCGGATCGGCGATGATCCGTTCGGTGACCTGTTCGAGCTCGGTGTCGTCGACGAGCGGCAGGATGCGAATGGTCGGGGCCATGACGACGTCGGCGCCGCGACGCACGAGGAGCGCCGCGAACTCGTCGGCCCGGCGCGCGGCGGTGATCCCGACGGTGAAACCGGTCAACGGCAGATCGTCGGAACTCGAGGGTGTCGCTCCAGGACTCATCGGGGCCCGTCGGCAACAACACGATGATCGGCGGCGCCGAACCAGATTTCGACGATGCCGTCGACCACGCGGGTCGCCAGCGAGGGCACCGACACAGACTCGTCGTCGAGGCACACCCCGGTGCGCAGCGAGAAGACCTGCTTGCCCAGCGGACTGGCGACCGTGAGCTCACCGCCGTGATCGCCGGTCAGCCCGCGCGAGAGCACCGCGGCACGCCCGAACGGGTCGATGTTGCCGATGGCGTAGATCCGCGAGCGCCCCACCGCCTCACGGTCGGTCTCGGCGGCGGGAATCCGGAAGAGCGCCGCCTGACGGCCCTCCGGGCCGAGGACTGCGACTCCGCGTCCCTCGACGAGCCGATCGAAGGGGCAGGCGCGCACCCACTGCCCTGCGCCGATCTGCCCTGCGCCGATCTGCCCTGCGCCGATCTGCCCTGGGCCAATCTGCCCTGCGCCGGTCGCCGTGTCGGCGGTCATGTGGCCACTCCTTCGCGTTCGGTCGTACGGTCGGTGTTCGGCTGCTGCGCCCGGAACCGGGGCATGTCCAGCAGCACCGGGACCTTGCGGTCGCCTTCAACCGCTCCGTCGGTGAACCGGATGGTCGGGTCGGGCACGTCCGGCGCGTTGACGAACGACACGAACCGCGACAACTTTTCCTCGTCGGCGAGCACCTCGGCCCACTCGTCACGGTATCCGGCGACGTGACGGTCCATCGCGGCCTCCAGTTCTGCCGCCAGGCCGAGACTGTCCTCGCACACCACGGCTCGCAGGTGATCGAGACCTCCGTCGAGCGATTCCAGCCACGGGGCGGTGCGCTGAAGCCGATCGGCGGTGCGGATGTAGAACATCAGGTACCGATCAATGTAGGCGACGAGTGTCGCGTCATCCACTCCGCGGGCCAGCAGTTGGGCGTGCTTCGGGCTCTGTCCACCATTGCCCGCCACGTAGAGATTCCAGCCGTTCTCGGTGGCGATCACCCCGACGTCCTTGCCGCGCGCCTCGGCGCATTCGCGTGCGCACCCCGAGACACCGAACTTCAGCTTGTGCGGCGATCGCAGACCGCGGTAGCGCTTCTCGAGGAACACCGCCATCCCGACCGAATCCTGCACACCGTATCGGCACCAGGATTGACCCACACAGCTCTTCACCGTGCGCAGACTCTTGCCGTAGGCGTGTCCCGATTCCATTCCGGCGTCGACGAGGCGCCGCCAGATCTGCGGCAACTGTTCGACGCGGGCGCCGAACATGTCGATCCGCTGGCCACCGGTGATCTTGGTGTACAGGTCGAAGTCGCGGGCGATCTCGCCGATGACGATCAGTTGTTCGGCGGTCACCTCCCCGCCGGGCATCCGGGGCACGACCGAATAGCTGCCGTTCTTCTGCAGGTTCGCCAGAAAGTGGTCGTTGGTGTCCTGCAGCGCGGCCTGTTCGCCGTCGAGGATGTGATCACTCGAGGTCGAGGCGAGAATGGAGGCGACCGTCGGTTTGCACACCTCGCAGCCGGAGCCGGCCCCGTACCGGGCGATCAGCTCGGAGAACGTCCGGATACCGGTCACCGCAACGACTTCGAACAACTCCGACCGCGACTGGGTGAAGTGTTCACAGAGCGCCTTGCTCATCTCGACGCCGGAGGCGGCCAGCAGCGAGGCGATACTCGGTACGCAACCTCCGCAGGTGGTGCCCGCAGAGGTGCACGCCTTGACCGCGGCGATGTCGCAGGCGCCCTCGGTGATGGCCGAACAGATCGCACCCTTGGACACCCCGTTGCACGAGCAGATCTCCGCGTCGTCGGGTAATGCGTCGAGACCCATGCCGGATTCCCCGGCCGCAGGGGCGATCAGAGCGGCCGGATCTCCCGGGATCTCGCGCCCCACCATGGGTTTGAGCGTGGCATAGGCCGATGCGTCCCCGACCAGGATGCCGCCGAGCAGGGTCCGTGCGTCGTCGGAGAGCACGATCTTCGCGTAGCGGCCGGCGAGCGGATCGGAATAGACGATCTCCAGCGCGTTGTCCGTCTCCCCCATGGCGTCACCGAAGCTCGCGACGTCGACGCCGAGCAACTTCAACTTGGTCGACATGTCGGCACCGGCGAATGTCGCACTGCCACCGAGGAGTTGGTCGGCGACGACGTCGGCGGTGCTGTATCCGGGGGCGACCAGGCCGTAGCATCGCCCGTCGACCGCGGCGACCTCGCCGACGGCATAGATGTCCGGGTCGGCGGTTCGGCACGCCGAGTCCACCAGCACGCCGCCACGCTCCCCGACGGGAAGACCCGCCTCCCGGGCCACCGCGTCGCGGGGGCGCACACCGGCGGAGAACACGACGAGGGCGGCGTCGATCGTCGCCCCGTCGCTCAGTGTCACCGTCAGCGATTCCCCTTCCGGTCCGTCGGCGATCGATGACGTGCCCACTCCGGTGTGCACGTACAACCCCAGGTCGGAAACCAGGTTCTGCAACACCGCCGCACCCCCGGCGTCGACCTGCATCGGCATGAGCCTCGGCGCGAACTCGACCACGTGCGGTGTCATCCCCAGCAGCCGAAGGGCATTGGCGGCTTCCAGGCCGAGCAACCCACCGCCCACCACCACACCGGCGGCGCCGGGCGTCGAACCCTCGGCGACGCGACGGATGCCATCGAGATCGTCAAGGGTGCGGTAGACGAAACACCGGTCGTGGTCGTGACCGGCAACCGGCGGCACGAAGGGGTACGAGCCGGTCGCGAACACCAGTGCGTCATAACCGATCTCGGACCCTCGATCGGTGATCACCCGTTTCCCGTCCCGGTCGATCGCGGTGACCGTCTCCCCCAGACGTAGCCGCACCGCGTCGTCACCCGCATAGTCGTTGCCGTGCAACGCCAGCGATGACCGGTCCCACGCGCCGACGTAGGATGACAATCCCACACGGTCGTATGCGGCGTGCGTCTCCTCGGCGATCACCACCACGCGCCAGATCCCGGCTTGATCCCGCTCACGCAGCGACTGCACGAACCGATGCCCGACCATGCCGTGGCCGATCACCACGACGGTCCTCGAGAGCGGGCGGGAATCCCTACGGGAGTGGGTCATCGGGCATCCACCGCCGGGGTGGCCGGGGTGGCCTGGGCGACGGGAGTGGCGGGTGCGGTATCGGCGACCTCGATGTCACCGGTGTGACGGAAGTGCGGGTCGAGGACCACCTCGCGCCGGGCGTAGAACCACCAGGTGATCACCCCGGCGATCACATAGAAGGCCATGAACACCCAAAATGCCACCGTCGCCGAATGATTTGCCTTGTAGCTGCTGCGAAGAACGAGGTTGATCGCGACACCACCGAGCGCTCCGACCGCCCCGGCGATTCCGATGAGAGCGCCCGACATCGACCGCGACCACAGCACCGCGGCACCTCCGCTGATCCCCGGTAGGTTCCGCGACTTGTGTTCGAAGATGGTCGGAATGATCTTGTAGACCGAGCCGTTGGCAATGCCCGAGATCGCGAACAACAAGATGAACCCGATGATGAATCCGGCCAGTTGGGTGGATTCGATCCGGTGGCCGGGGTGTGAATCGGCGACGGTTCCGGAGACGACCAGGATCACCGAGGAAGCGACCATCGCGACGAAGGACCACAGGGTCACCCGCCCACCACCGAACCGGTCGGCGAACTTGCCACCCAGCGGACGGAACAACGAGCCGAGCAGCGGACCTATCCACGCGATCTGCGCGGCGGAAAGCGATGCGGCCGAGGCAGACTGACCCGACGACTGAAAACTGAGGCTGAGTACCTGGCTGAAGGCGAACGAGAAGCCGATGAACGACCCGAAGGTACCGATGTAGAGCACCGAGATCAGCCAACTGTCGTAGTGCTTGAGGCAATCGATCATCGCCCGACCGCTGGCGGTCTGGTGATCGAGGTTGTCCATGAAGACCGCCGCACCGATTCCCGCGACGGCGAGCGCGACAAGGTAGATCGCACAAAGGATCTCGGGTTTGTCGCTGGCCAGCCAGATGACCAGCAGACCGATCAGCTGGACCACAGGGACCCCGATGTTGCCGCCGCCGGCGTTGAGTCCCAACGCCCAGCCCTTGAGTCGCTGCGGATAGAACGCGTTGATGTTGGTCATCGACGAGGCGAAGTTGCCGCCACCGAAGCCCGTGAGCGCGGCCACCGCGAGGAACCAGCCGAAACCGAACTCTCCTGGGTTCATCATCAGCATCATCGTCAGACCGGTCGGGATCAGCAGGACCACGGCGGAGAAGATCGCCCAGTTGCGACCGCCGAAGCGCGCGGTGGCCTGGGTGTAGGGCACCCGCAGGCACGCGCCGACGAAGGTCGCCGTCGCCGCGATCACGAACTTCTGGTCGGCGTTGATGCCGTACTGGGGGCCCATGAACAGCGCCATCACGGAGAACAGCGACCAGATCGAGAAGCCGATGTGCTCGCAGATCACCGACCACAGCAGGTTGCGTCGGGCGATCGCGGCATTGCCGGTGTCCCAGGCGTGCCGGTCCTCCGGATCCCAGTCGGTGATCGTGTGGTCTCTGCGGAGGTCGTGCAGAAGCGTCGAGAATGCCATGTGGGTTCCCATCGGTCTCGGGTGGGCTGATGCCGTGACCACCGACGACGGCGTCGGTCGTTGGAACCAAAACTACGAATCGAGTGTTGCGCCGATTGTCGGCGCAGTGACCGCGACATCACGTTGTTCTCACATTGGCGAGCGGAGCCTGTGAGACCGGGCCAACTCAGTCGCTGCTGGATCCCGAATCGCTTGATCCCGAAACACTTCGGGTGGCCCAACCAGGATAGCTGGAGAACTCACCGTCGGGGTGTGGCCGGTCGCGTCGGACCTTGATGATCACGACGAGGATGATGAGGCCGAGCGCGAGCGGATCTGTGCGTGAGATCCTTCCGCCGAGGTGTGTGTCTTCGGGTCACGGACTGTCGAGTAACCGCCGTACCCGCTGGCCGAGCTCCCGTTCCCCCAATCGTCGAGCAGCCCTCCCCGCCGGCCTCCCGATGGTCGAGGTGCGAGCCGCGTGCGGCGAGCCTCGAGACCCGACGAGACATAAAGCCTCCCAACCACATCCACCCACCACAGCAAAAGACGCACCCCTACCACACCCCACCGACGGAAAATCTTCGCCAGCCCACCACCGAAACCCGTTGTCCACAAGCATCTTCCCTTCCACAGGACTGTCGAACACCCTTGCCATACTCCATATGTTCGAGTAGGATGGAGTCATCACACCGATCAGCCACTGGGGAGGGGCCCATGATCGACACCACCGAAGCTCTTGACGCCGAAGCGGTTTTCGCCGGGATTGTCAGCCAACTCAGCGACCTGCAATGGAATCCGGAGATGACCGGCCCACAGGCTTTCGGCGCGATGAAACAAGTCCTGTTGCTGCGGAACCTGGTTGATCACCACGCCACATCGCTCACCGGTGAGATGGATCGCCTGGGCGTGGCCGATCACAAGACCACCCGACTTCGGGAGTTGTTGATCAGCATGGGCTCCTCCGAACACACCGACGCCATTTTCCGCGGATTGACCCACATTGACACCCGCTCCCCCGAACCCCGCGACACCGTGCAACGCTGTGAATACCTCCGGAAACTCTTGTCGCACTACTTCGCCGGATTCACCCCCGCCGAGATCAACCTCTACTCACAGCAGCTGGGGAACGAGCTGGCGGCCGAAACACCGGGCGGGTCACCGGCCGCCGAAGACAAGACGATCAACAGCTACACCGACCACATCACCGACGACGGACGACTGGAGATCTCGGCGAACCTCGACATCATCGCCGGGGAGAAGACCAGAACTTTGATGGAAGCGCTGTCGGCGCCAACACCCCAACCCGACCGCTCCCCGAACGCCCGAGCAGATCCGCGCCGCTGCGTTCGAAACCATCGTGGAGTTGGCGGCACAAGGCTTGGCCGACACCACCTTCTCGGCCAAACCCACCAACGGCCTGTTGTGGACCTGGTCGGCGGACAACCCGGCACTCGGGGGGAACTTGCAGAACATGGGCGCCATCACCGAAGCCACCGCCAAACTGTTGTCGTGTGACACCACGATCACCAAGATCATGCTCGATCCCAACGGTGTACCGCTCAGTGTTGGCGAGGCGAAACGCTTCTTCACACCCGGCCAACGCAAAGCACTACTCGTCCGGGATCGCGGATGCATCAAATGCGGAGCCCACGCCGGACGCTGCCAAGGACACCACCTCGAGCATTGGAGCAAGGGTGGGCCCACCGACCTCGACAACGGCTGCCTCCTCTGCACCAGCTGCCATGATGATGTGCACCACCACGGATGGGACATCATCATGGGCTTCGACCGACACCCCTGGTTGATCCCACCCGCCAGCATCGACCCGCAACGACAACCAGTGCCGTCGTATCACCGCCGCACCATGCGACTCGACGACGCAGCAGCCTGACCTACCCTGCCCCACTACCTGATTCCCCCGCACCCGGCCCCGCCGGGACCGCATCTGTTGTTTGAGAATTCCATAGAGATAATTCCCACCCGATGGTCGAGGTGTCGTGCCGCCTGTGGCCCGGAATCCTTTCGGTACAAGGGGACGCTCCTATGTCTTGTCAAGAGCGGGTATTTATGCTGCGTGAGCTGGGGTTTCACCCCCGTTCGAGGGAGTGTTGTCGCCGTATTCGAGGAGACCGTAGAGCTCACGTGCGACGTAGGTTTTCAAGCAACGCCGAATCTCGCGCTTACTCTTCTTCTTCCGCCCGTTCGACTCCGACTGCCATTTCTGCACATACCTTTTCGACCGAGGATCATGCTGCATCCGCACCAACACGATGTGATGCAACGCCCAATTCAACCGACGATCCCCCGACCTGTTGAGCCGATACCGCGTGACCTCACCACTACTGGCCGGGATCGGAGCAGCCCCAGCCAACATCGCAAACGCCCCACGACTACGAATCCGACCCGGATGCGACCACGCACACAACACCGTCGCCGCCACAATCGGACCCACCCCGTGCACATCCAACAACGCCGGCTTCCACGACTTCACCACCGCCTTGATCTGCTTCTCCAACTCCGCAGCCTCGGCCTCCAACGACTTGACCCGCTTGGCCAACCTGCGCAACACCCGCGCCATCGCCGCCGTATCCGCATCCCAGGACTTACTGATCCGCAACACCGCCGCCCGATCAACCATCGCCGCCGTCGACGACTCGACCCGCACCCGATCCCGCAACACCTGCGGCGCCGACACCGTCAACCCAAACAACTGCCGAGCCCCATCAGCAGCACCCTGCACCGCCGACGCCCGCACCGCCAACAACGCCGCCAGCCGATCCCGCCGCGCCCCACTACGCGGCACCCCCAACTGCGGGCGCGCCAACGCCTCCCGCGCCGCCCGCACCGCATCAATCTCATCACTCTTAGCACCATGACGACGCTTCATCCGCTCCGGCCGATCAAGCTCAATCACGTTCTCCACCAAATCATCACCCAGCAAATACCGACACAACCCCGCCCCGTGCGACGAGGTCCCCTCCACCGCCCAAAACCGCGCCGGAGAATACCTATCGGCAAACACCACCAACCGCGCGAACCCATGAACATCCGCGCTCACCCGCACCTGACCCAACACCGCACCCGTACGCGCATCCACCGCCGCAGCAGCATGCTCATGCACATGAGTGTCAACGCCGATCACCACCTCGACCAGCTCCCGCAAATCCGTCACACT
>NZ_BAEI01000091.1 GCF_000241325.1 Gordonia polyisoprenivorans NBRC 16320 = JCM 10675
TATACCGAGCGCTTCGGCCAGGGCGTCACCCGGACGTGCTCCACGTCTCCGACGGCGCCGACGCGACGTACGTCGCCGACCTCACCGACGCGCCCCAGGTGCCGAGCAACACCTACGACTGCATCATCCTCACCCAGACACTGCAGATGATCTTCGATCTGCGTGCGACGGTGCGCACCCTGTACCGACTTCTCGCACCGGGTGGCGTGCTGCTGTGCACGGCACCGGGCATCAGTCAGGTCGCCGACCCGGTGTGGAACTCGACGTGGTACTGGTCTTTCACCCGACTGTCGATGCAACGACTGTTCGACACGACGTTCCCTCCAGGCAACGTCGATGCGCGGGCGTATGGAAATGTCTTGTCGGCCACCGCATTCCTGCACGGCATGGCGCAGGACGAGCTGCGTCGCTCCGAGCTCGATGTGGTCGACCCCGAGTATCCGGTGATCCTCACCGTCGCCGCCAGCAAGGGGGATCTCGATCAGCGGCATCGCCCGGCAATCGACGCACCGGCCGGGTCGGTGCTGGACCTGACCGACCCGCGGTACGGCTCGATCGCCGAGTTCCTCGGTACCACCGACGGGGCCTCACCGGTCGCCGACTGGGGTGCACTCACCGTCCGTGAGCTCGAGGATCGCGCCATCCCTGCCCGCTCGATCGTGCTCCCCCATGTACTCGAGCACACCTGGGCCTGGCGCCGCATCCTGCGCAACGCTGTTGCCCGCACCGGCGGCCGGTTGACCGTGATGCTGTCGGTTCCACTGGGCAACAGCGAGTTACGGCTGGACAACGAACAACCCGTACCCACCCTGCAACTGCCGCGGGAGGAATTCCTCGCCCACTTCGACGGCATGACGGTCCGCACCGAGACCGTCGAGACCGACACCGGTGGCAGCGAGACCTGGTTCCATGTCGAGAAGTAGGGCCGTTCTCGGGGCACGGCGCTCGCGGGTCCGGCGGCTCCGTCCGCGGGGCGGCATCCTGATGTATCACTGCGTCTGCGTGCAGCGGTGCGACCCATGGGCGATCTGCGTGTCCCCCAGGGCCTTTGCCGATCACATGGAGGTCCTCGCGGCCGCCCGCGCGGCGGTCGGGCTCGACGCCTTCGCCGACGACCGCGCCTACACACCCGACGGTGCACACCTCGCGATGACCTTCGACGACGGATACGCCGACAACCTCACCGCGGCCCTGCCGATCCTCGAGCGGTTCGAGATCCCGGCGACGATCTTCGTGGTCGGCAACGCCGTGGGCCGGACGCGCGAATTCTGGTGGGACGCCGTGCAACGCGCCATCCTCGACCCGCCCGCGGTACCCGCGGAACTGCGGTGGACCTTCGGTGGCGCACCCCGGTGCTTTGTCGTGAACGAGACACCGGACGACGCAGCACGACTCGAGGGGTGGCGGGCCGACGCCGCCCCGCCGGTGACAGCGCGACAAACCCTGTTCCGTGCCCTGTGGGACGCGATCGTGCTTCTCGAGCCCGCAGCACAGGACGATGCGGTGGACGCTCTCCTGCAGTGGTCCGGGGCGCCGGTGCAGCCACCGGCCGCCGCCCGCCTGCCCGTCACCGCCGAAGAACTCGCCGAACTCGCCGCCCACCCCCTGATCAACCTCGGCAGCCACACCCTCGACCACGTCTCGCTCACCGACGCCGACCCGAGCCGTCAGCACGCACAGATCACCGGCGGCCACCGGATGGTGGAGGAACTGCGTGGCGGCCCGGCGGACCACTTCGCCTACCCGTTCGGCCGACTCGACGCGAGCGCGCGGGATATCGTGCGCGACAGTGGGATCGACGTCGGCTGTACGAGCGTGTCATTGCCCGCGACCGTGGGCGACGACCGGCATGCCCTCCCCCGTCTGCACGCCACCGAGATGGACGGCGACGAATTCGCCCGATGGCTTCACGACGACCACCATCTGCTCAGGAATCGGTAGACCGCAGCTACCGGATGACGACTACCGGATGACGAAGTCGTCCCAGCGATCGGCGAGGTAATCGACGAATCGCGGACCCACCGATTCCGCCGTCAGGTGATCGACGTGCACCGGCGTCGACACCGCGCGGTAGTCGGCGTCGGCGATGGCCCGGCGCGCAAAATCGTGATGCAGGATACCGCCGGTACCGATCAGGACGAAATCGGCTCCACGGGAGAGGCATTCGCGTGCGCCGGCGGCGTCGAGGATCTTGCCGGCCACGCCGAGTCGGGTGGAACCCCGGTCGAGTTCGGTGAAGTGGTCGATCAGTCGACGACCCTGATGGTGGGGCTCGTAGGGGTGTTTGAATGCGTCCCACAGCGACATGTCGAGGTAGTCGAGGGTGCCCTCGGCGAGCACCTCACCGGCAAGCGCTCGCGACTCGTCGAGGACGATCCCGTAGCGCTCGGGCGAGAGCCGCAGTCCGAGTTGGAAATCCGGGCCGGTGGCCGCGCGGATTCCGTCGAGGATCTCGTGGATGATCCGGAATCGGTTCGACGCGCTGCCGCCGTACCGATCGGTCCGCTCATTGTGGCGGGAGTCGAGGAACTGTGCGAGGAGATAGCCATGTGCGCCATGGATTTCGGCGCCATCGAAGCCGGCGCGCTCGGCGCGGATCGCTGCGGAGACGAAGTCGCGGACGATCCGCTCGACACCGTCGGTCGACAGCGCGGAGGCGCCCTTCTCGGAATCGTCCCAGGGCGCGACGGCCGGCAGTCCCGACAGCGACGGGTCCGCGCGCCGCCCTCCGTGTTGCAACTGAATCGATGCCACCGCGCCGGCGTCGGAGATCGCCGCGGCCAGCCGGGTCAGCCCGGGCAGGTGGGCGTCGTCGGAGACCCCGAGCTGGCCGGGAAACGATTGCCCGTCACGGCTGACGTAGGCGGCGCACGT
This sequence comes from Gordonia polyisoprenivorans NBRC 16320 = JCM 10675, assembly GCF_000241325.1. GTDB lineage: Bacteria > Actinomycetota > Actinomycetes > Mycobacteriales > Mycobacteriaceae > Gordonia > Gordonia polyisoprenivorans. The sequence continues at coordinate 2,875 of NZ_BAEI01000091.1, forward strand.
CATGACCATCGCGAATCCGCCGTCGGCTCGCCGCACCAGCCAGCGGAACTCGTCGTCGGACAGGGTTCCGTCGTCGTTGCTCTGCAGATTGGTCAGTGGCGCCAACCCGACCCGGTTGTTCCATGACGGGCCATGGGTGAAGGTCAGCGGACTGCCGAGGTCGGTCATCAGTACATCCTTTGCGGGCGTCGGCGCGGTCAGCAGAACCCTACCCGCAACACGGAATCGCCCCGGATCGGCCGAGTCCGGTCACCGCGACACCCAGCCGTGCCAGAATCGGGCCATGAGTGAGCACACATACCGCGTCGTCGAAGTTGTCGGTTCCTCGTCGGAGGGTTCGGACGCGGCGATCGCCAACGCCATCGCCCGGGTGTCGCAGACGACCCGCAACGTCGAATGGTTCGAGGTCGTCGGCACCCGCGGGCACGTCGTCGACGGCGCGATCGCGCACACGCAGGTGACGCTGAAGGTAGGTTTCCGCATCGACGACGCCGACTGAGTTCGGCAACGCATCGGTGACCGAACAGATCGACTGCGCGGTCATCGGCGCAGGGGTCGTGGGACTGGCGGTGGCCCGCCGCCTCGCCCTCGCAGGTCGCAACATGGTGGTCTTCGAGGCCGAGGATTCGATTGGGACACAGACCAGTTCGCGAAACTCCGAGGTCATCCACGCCAGCATCTACTACCCCACCGGAACCCGCAAGGCCCGGTTGTGTGTCGCCGGTCGCGATGCACTCTACCGTTACTGCCGGGATCGGGGCGTGGCCCATGAGCGGCTCGGCAAGCTGATCGTGGCGACCACTGCGGACCAGGAGCCGGCGCTACAGCGGATCGCCGCGCAGGCGCACGCCAACGGTGACACCGACCTGCGTCGCGTCGACGGCTCCGAACTCGCCGATCTCGAGCCGGCCCTTCACGCGAGCGCCGGTCTGCTCTCGCCGTCCACCGGGATCATCGACGTGCACGGCCTCATGCGGGCGTTGCGTATCGACGCCGAGCAGGCCGGGACAGTGGTGGTGGTCCGTAGCCCGGTGCTCGCCGGATCGGTCGGCGCCGACGGCTCGCTGTCGCTGGACATCGACGGATCCGGCGACGTGCGTTGCCATGCGGTCGTGAATTGCGCGGGGCTGCGCGCGTGGGACGTCGCCGCATCACTGACCGGGTTCGCACAGGAGTTCCTGCCGGCCAAATACCTCGCCAAGGGCAACTACTACTCGCTGGCGCACGGGTCGGTGCCGTTCGGCAGACTCATCTACCCGGTTCCGGTGGACGGCGGTCTCGGCGTACATCTCACGCTCGATCTCGGTGGCCGTGCCCGGTTCGGGCCCGACGTCGAATGGGTCGATGAGGTCGACTATCGCGTCGATGGGACGCGGGTCGGTGAGTTCGAGAGCGCGATTCGCCGTTACTGGCCCGGACTCCCCGACGGTGCACTGCAACCGGACTACTGCGGCATCAGACCCAAGGTCACCGGCCCCGGGCACGCGGCCGGTGATTTCGTGTTTCAGACCGCCGCCGACCACGGAGTGCCCGGCCTGATCAACCTGTTCGGAATCGAATCACCGGGCCTGACCTCGTGTTTGGCGATCGCCGACGAGGTCGCCACGATGCTCTGAGGCTCCCGCGCACCACAACCCCGGCGCACGGGAGCTCACGCGCGGGCGAGGATCTCCCCGTGAGGGATGACGAGCCAGCCGTCGGGGTGCGCCGCCCACTGCAACCAGGCCGCGGCGATCGCGTCGAGATCCGACGGACTCGTCAGCCCGCGTTCGACAGCCATCCGGCCGACGTCGGAGTGGATTCGCTGCGCCCACATCTCGCCCCAGGTCTTCCGTTCGGCCGGGGTGGCGTAGCACCACACCGACGCCGACGGCGTGACCTCGGTGAAACCCGCCTCGTGGACCCAGGCGAGTAGGTGCCGACCGGCGTCGGGCTCGGCGCCGTTGCCATGGGCCACGGCGCGGTAGAGATCGAGCCAGGCATCGAGGCGCTCGTCGGCCGGCCACCAGTGGAACCCTGCGTAGTCGGCGTCGCGGACGGCGACCACCCCGCCGGTTCGGGTGACCCGACGCATCTCGCGTAACGCCGCCACCGGGTCGGACAGATGCTGGAGAACCTGGTGGGCGTGTGCGACGTCGACGCTGTCGTCGGCGTCGGAGAGTCGGTATGCGTCGTCCACCGCGAACTCGACCGCCACGCCGCGTTCGGTCGCGAGCTCCCGCGCCCGACCCAGTGGCGCATCGGTGATCTCGACGCCGCGAACACGACCCGGGGCCACGAGTTCGGCCAGATCGACGGTGATGCTGCCCGGTCCGCACCCGACGTCGAGCAGGTCGAGTCCGGGCCGCAGGAGCGGTATCAGGTAGGCGGCCGAACTCGTCGCCGTGCGGGCCGCGTGGCTGGACACGACCACCGACGGGTGCCCGTGTGTGTAGACGTCGCGGGGCGGGACGGCGTCGGTCATCGAATTTCACTCCTCCGTGAAGTCAGCAGGTCGTGTGATTCTCGTCGCATGTCGCGTTCGCCTGTGACGTGACGGTAACCCGGGCCGGGGTCGTAAGCTCGGAACTGGCCCGGACCCGAGGGCCGTGGGCACTGTGGCTCCACCGAACGCGTCAACACGCGCCGATGTCGCCGGCCCGCGATACTGGTACCGCCCGGACAACACGAATCCGGGCGCTGCGTGACCACGACTGGAGAGTAAGGCAGATATGAGCGCGGAGAAACCGACCATCATCTACACGCTGACCGATGAAGCGCCCATGCTGGCGACGCACGCTTTTCTCCCGATCATCAGGACATTCGCCGACGCCGCCGACATCAACGTCGAGACCTCCGACATCTCCGTCGCCGCCCGCGTGCTGGCCGAGTTCTCCGATTACCTGAGCGACGAACAGAAGGTTCCCGACAACCTCGCCGAACTCGGCAGGCTGACCCAGGATCCCGACACCAACATCATCAAGCTCCCCAACATCAGCGCGTCGGTGCCGCAGCTGACCGCCGCCATCAAGGAGCTGCAGGACAAGGGCTACAAGATCCCCGATTTCCCGGGCAACCCGAAGACCGACGAGGAGCGCGCGATCCGGGATCGCTACACCAAATGCCTCGGCAGCGCAGTCAATCCCGTTCTGCGCGAAGGTAACTCGGACCGTCGAGCGCCCAAGGCGGTCAAGGAGTACGCGCGCAAGCATCCGCACAGCATGGGCGAGTGGTCGATGGCCTCGCGCACGCACGTCGCGCACATGCGGCACGGCGACTTCTACCACGGCGAGAAGTCGATGACCCTCGACGCCGACCGCGACGTGAAGATGGAACTGATCACCGCCGCAGGCGAGACGATCGTACTCAAGCCGAAGGTGCATCTCGACGCCGGCGACGTCATCGACAGCATGTTCATGAGCAAGAAGGCGCTCATCGAGTTCTACGAAGAGCAGATGGAGGACGCCTACAAGACCGGCGTCATGTTCTCCCTGCACGTCAAGGCCACCATGATGCGCGTCAGTCACCCCATCGTGTTCGGTCACGCGGTGCGCACCTTCTACAAGGAGGCGTTCGCCAAGCACGGCGAGCTCTTCGACGAATTGGGCGTCAACGTCAACAACGGCCTCTCGGATCTGTATTCGAAGATCGAGTCGTTGCCGGCGTCGAAGAAGGAAGAGATCATCGACGATCTGCACGCCTGCCACGAGCATCGCCCGGAGCTCGCGATGGTCGACTCGGCGCGCGGCATCTCCAACTTCCACTCCCCCAGCGACGTCATCGTCGACGCGTCCATGCCGGCCATGATCCGCGCCGGCGGCAAGATGTATGGCGCCGACGGCCGGCCCAAGGACACCAAGGCCGTCAATCCCGAGTCGACCTTCTCCCGCATCTATCAGGAGATGATCAACTTCTGTAAGACCAACGGGCAGTTCGATCCCACCACCATGGGCACCGTGCCCAACGTCGGTCTGATGGCGCAGAAGGCCGAGGAGTACGGGTCGCACGACAAGACCTTCGAGATCCCCACCGACGGCGTCGCCAACATCACCGATCTCGCGACCGGCGAGGTGCTGCTGTCCCAGGACGTCGAAGAGGGCGACATCTTCCGCATGTGCATCGTCAAGGACGCGCCGATCCGCGACTGGGTCAAGCTCGCCGTCACCCGCAGCCGGGAATCCGGTATGCCGGTGGTGTTCTGGCTCGATCCGTACCGTCCGCATGAGAACGAACTGATCACCAAGGTGCACACCTACCTGAAGGATCACGACACCGAGGGCCTCGACATCCAGATCATGTCGCAGGTGCGGGCCATCCGATACACGATGGAACGCCTCATCCGCGGCCTCGACACCATCTCCGCGACCGGAAACATCCTGCGCGACTACCTCACCGACCTGTTCCCGATCCTGGAGCTCGGAACGAGCGCCAAGATGCTCTCGATCGTGCCGCTGATGGCCGGTGGCGGGCTCTACGAGACCGGTGCGGGTGGCTCGGCTCCCAAGCACGTCAAGCAGCTCATCGAGGAGAACCACCTGCGGTGGGATTCGCTCGGCGAGTTCCTGGCGCTCGCGGTCAGTCTCGAGGATCTCGGACGCAAGAATGACAACCCGAAGGCGAAGGTGCTGGCCAAGGCGCTCGACGCCGCGACGGGCAAGCTGCTGGAGAACAACAAGGGCCCCTCACGCAGCACCGGTGAACTCGACAACCGGGGCAGCCAGTTCTACCTCGCGCTGTATTGGGCGAAGGCGCTCGCGGAACAAACCGAGGATGCGGATCTGGCGAAGTACTTTGCGCCGCTTGCCAAGACGCTCGAGGAGAACGAACAGACCATCGTCGCCGAACTCAACGACGTCCAGGGCACCGCGGTCGACATCGGTGGCTACTACGCCCCCGACAACGATCTCACCGACAAGGTGATGCGCCCGAGCGCGACATTGAACTCGGCGCTGGAGTCCGTGCGCGGCTGACGCGTCACCGGCCGGTCACGTTCCTGACGAGCCCCGTTTCCCGGTATCGCACCGGGGATCGGGGCTCTGGTCGTTCACCACCGGCATATGCCGGCCCCGTGGAAGGGCTTGCGCCTCACATGGACTCGGTCTCACATGGACTCGAAGGCCCGGCCGAGCTCGGCCTCGACGTCGATGATCCGGGCGCTGGTGACCTCCGGATCCTCGATCCGGGCGGCCACATCGCGGGCGATGAAGCGCTTGATCTCGTCGTCGACCTGCGCGACGAGCCGGATGATCTCGCCTCGCAGATTGCGGGAGGCGACGCCCACCGTCACATCCGCGGGACGCGGCGGGGTGACGTCGATGTGGAGTTGCAGGGGTTCGACCGCGCGGGCGGTGAGTGCGAGCCGCACCGACCCGTCGACGTCGTAGCGGATGCGATCGACCTTGAGGTCGACCAGCAGCCGGATCGACAGCGGAATGCGCACGGTGAAGGTGATCAGCTCGGAGATGTCGCGGATGATCTGCGGCTCGTCGATACTGACACGGGCCTGGACCTTGGCGATCCCGCCGGGTCCCGACGGGATCGGCCCCACGTCGAAGGAGTCGCCGGTGATCGCCGAGAAGGCGCTCCCCACCCGTTTCTCGGTGACGGCCACCTCGAAGAAACGGCGGCCGAACTCCTCATACGTCAGCTCTGACATCTGTCCATCGTCGCAAATCCCGGGCGGTGGGGAGGTCGTCATGATCATGCACCCCGATGCGCGTCGATCCGTGCGGCCGCATCCGGCCACATGGGTGGGCACGGAGCGCCCGGAATGGTCGCGACCTCGAAGTGCCACCACTCGTTGTCGAAGGTGCGGCACAGGCCCCAGCGGAAGCCGTTGACCTGCAGCCACCGGGCACCGGCCTGCGGTCCGACGTCGATGGCATGACCCCCGACATGCGTCGACTCCGACGGTGGCAACACCCACCGGCGAGCCTGCGCCGGACTGCCGTAGGTGGCGATCGCCTCGTCCCACAGTTGTTGCTGCCGGGCCGGCGTCCGCGCGCCAGAGGTGATGTGCAGGGGGATACCGTCGGCGCGGGCTGCCGCCGACGCCTGCGCATATGCGGTGCCGAGGACCGGATCGAGGCCTCCTGCTCCCTCGTCCGCGTGTGCATGCGGCGCGGCGATCGACCACGCGACGATCATCGCCGCCGCGATCATCACCAGAACCATCGTTCGGCGCGTATTTCCGGGAGTCCGGAGAGCAAGAGTCACCACACCAGTAAAGCGGGTATTGACGATGGCGTCGATGACTCCGGGTCGGAGGTACTCGGTTACGGGGTGCTCTGCGCCCCTCCTACAGTGAGTTTCATGGCAGGTATCGGGAGGTCCACGGCGGGAACCGACGGAATCCCGGACACGTCGGGCGTTCGCGGCCGACTGCTCGTGGTCCTCGGTGCCTTGTCGGCGTTCGGACCGATCTCCACCGATCTCTATCTGCCCGCCCTGCCCGAGGCGGCCACCGATCTGTCGACGACGCCGGCCGGGGCGCAGGCCACCCTGGTGGTGTCGATGATCGGGCTCGGCCTCGGTCAACTCGTCATGGGTCCGCTCTCGGACCGGTTCGGCCGCCGCCGACCTCTCCTCGCCGGATTGGTGCTGTTCACCGTCGCCTCGGTCGCCTGCGCCTTTGCTCCCAGCGTGGCGGTACTCGTCGTCTGTCGCCTGCTGCAGGCGCTGGGTGGCTCGGCGGGTGTGGTGATCGCCCGCGCGGTGGTGCGCGACCGCTGCAGCGGTCCGCGGTTGGTGTCGGTCTTCGCCGTCCTGACCGTGGTCGTCGGCCTCGGGCCCGTCATCGCCCCGCTGCTGGGCAGTGCGATCCTCCTGGTCGGCACGTGGCGGACGGTCTTCGCCGTGCTGGCGGTGATCGGCGCGTTGCTCGTGATCTCGACGGCGGCCTGGGTCGGCGAGTCCCTACCGGCCGATCGCCGAACCGCCGGTGGCCTGGGAGGTGCCTTCGTCTCCTACCGTGTCCTGTTCGGCGACCTGCGATTCCTACTCGTGATCGGTACGGGCGCAGCAGGATTCGGGTCGTTGTTCGCCTACATCACCGGCTCGCCGTTCGCGCTGCAGGTCGTGCACGAGTGCCCGCCTGCGGTGTTCTCCGCGGTATTCGCGATCAACGGGCTGTGCCTGATGGCGTGTGCACGGTGGGTGCGGTTCGCCGATCCGGTCCGTCAGATGGCCTGCGGTGCAGGGGTACTGGTCGTCGCCTCGGTGGCGATGATCGGCGCCGGCAGCAGCGGCGCGCTGATCCCGCTCCTTCTCGGATTCGCCCTGATCGCTTCGTCGTGGGGCATCATCGGCCCCAGCGTCACCGCGCTGGCACTGCAACGACACCCCGAACGGGCCGGCGCGGCAGCCGCATTGCTGGGTGCGCTGCAATTCGTGGTCGGTGCCGTTGCCGGTTCGCTGGTGGGACACGGCGCAGACGCGGGCGTCACGGCGCTCGTCGCCGTGGTGGTCGGCGCCACGATCTGTTTCGTCACGCTGGTCGTCGCGGTCTGGATGGGTGAACGAGGGACTCGCCACACCGCCGACGCCGGAAAACCCGGCGCCTGAGATTCTCGGGTGAACGCCGGGAGTTGACGTCGTTGCTACCGTGGACATCGGAGTCCATTCCAGGACCGCGGACGAGGGAGCAGTACCCGCCGAGCGACAAGACTGCCACGAAAGTGGAGGTTGGTCGCCATGGCCTGGCTCATTCTCATCATTTCCGGCGTACTCGAAGCCGTGTGGGCGGCTGCACTGTCGGCGTCACGAGGGTTTCGACAGCCACTGCCGGTGGTGGTCTTCGTGGTTGCCCTGACGCTCAGCATGCTCGGACTCGCTCTCGCGCTGACGTCGTTGCCGCTGGGCACCGCGTACACGGTGTGGGTGGGCATCGGTGTGGTTCTGACCGTCGTCTGGGGTGTCGTCACGGGACAGGAACGGCCGACTGTCGTGCGAGTCGGGCTTCTCGTGCTCCTCGTCGGCTGCGTCGTCGGTCTCAAGGCGGTGAGCTGACATGGCCTGGTTGATCCTGCTGGCTTCGGCCGTGTGCGAGGCGGTGTGGGCGGTGGCCCTGGACCGGTCCAACGGATTCACCGAACCGGTGCCTGTCGCGGTGTTCCTGGTGGGGCTCGCGCTGAGTATGGCCGGACTCGGCTGGGCCGCCTCGTCGCTGCCGATCGGCACCGCCTACGCGGTATGGGTCGGTGTCGGGGCGACGCTGACCGTGACGTATTCCATGGTCACCGGTAGCGAGGGGGTTTCGGTCGCCAAGTTGTTCTTCATCGCGGGTATCGTCGCGGCGGTCGCCGGCCTGAAGATGACCCGATCAGGGACCACCGACTCATCCCGGCCGCCGTCGCCCGACCTACGCTGAGAGAACCCCGACGATGAGGAGTTCTCGATGAGTGACCACGAAGTGAAGATGATCATCCTGTCCACCGACGATCTCGACGAGTCGATCAAGTTCTACGGCGAATCGCTTGGTATGACACTGAAATTCCGCGACGGCGCGCATTTCGCAGCCCTCGACGGCGGGCCGGTCACCCTGGCCCTGGCCACCGAGGTCGATCATCCGATTCCCGGACAGGTCGTGGTCGGGATCAAGACCGCCGACGTCGACGCGGCCGCCAAGGCGATCGAGGCCAGCGGTGGCGGCATCGTCAAGGGCCCCTACGACGACGCGCACGAACGGCGCGCGGTGGTCTACGACAACAAGGGCAACGGGCTGGTGTTCTACAGCCCGCTTGCGCGCTGAGTTGTCGCGCGCGGTGACGTCCTCGGCCGGACCGTCGTGGCGTCCCCGCGCGTACACGGCGTACAATTCAGTCGTGCACTACTGATTAGTGGTTCATCGATTACTCGATTTCATGAAGCCGTATACCGGAGTATCGTCCGGATCGTCGGTCTGGGAAACTCGGGTACAAAGACCGGTCACCGACAAGAGGAACCCCCATGGTTGACACGAACCGCCGTGCTGCGACATCGCGTGCGTCGCAGGACACCTCGACGACATCCGGTTCCGGCCGCGACGGTGATCGACCGCACGGGCTGCAGTACATCAAGTACCACTACGGGGCGAAGCTTCCGGACTCGATGCGCGACTGGGTCTTCAACGATCTGACCGGTCCGTATGCCGCCCTGCGCATGGTCGCGTGGTGGGCCGTGCCCTGCGTGATCATCCTCGTCCCGATGTTGTTCGTGCCGGCCGACTGGCTGATCCGGGCGAACATGACCGTGCCCATCCTCATCCCCTACATCTTCTTCTCGGTCGCGCTGAACCGCGTCTACCGGCGTTACCGGTTGTCGCAGCACGGCTTCGATCCCGATCTGGTCTCCCGTCGGGAGAAGGAGAAGAACGCCGACGTATACGCCGAGTACCACCGCAAATACCGGGGGGCCGGCCGCTAGCCTCCAGCGTCGGGGGTTCGGGTCAGATCAGCCGGTTCTTCCCCGACGCCCGACGCAGGTCGGAGAACGCACCGATCGAGGTCGACGTCGCCGTCGCCACCGGGCGACCACCGGCCGCCTCGGACTTCGACACCATCACCACGTTGTCGATGTAGGGCTGGATGGTGCTGGTGTTCTGCACGGTCGCGACGATGATCAGCTGGAAGCCGAACTTGCGGAACGCCGAGAGCGCCTGCTGGGCGAATTGCGGGTCGGACTTGGAGAATGCCTCGTCGAGCATCAACTGCGCGAAGATCGGTCGGTTGTCGTCGCCATGCGGGCTGGCGAGGTTGAAGCTCAACGCGCCGGCCAGACAGAAGGCCATGAGCTTCTCCTGCTCGCCACCGGAATTGTCGCCGGCATTGCTGTAGGTGCGGATCGTCTCCCCGGTCTCGGCGTCGTGCTCCTCACAGTAGAAGTCGAAACGGTTGCGGACGTCGAGCGCGTCGCGCGTCCACTGCCGGTCCTCCGGGGTCGCCCCCGCCAGGCGTTCGCGCAGCAGGAGGATGTCGGCGTACTGCTCGAGGATGGCCTGCTCATCGCCGAACGCGACGGCGGTCGACCGCCCCGCGATCTGACGCGCCTTTTCGGTGAGTTCGGCTGCGGCCCCGAGATTCTTGCGTCCCGGTTGCAGGCGCAGTCGGGTGCCACGATTGAACGCGACCGCACCCAGGCCCGTGTTGACCCGCTCGATCTGCTCGACGATCCGGCGCTCCTCGGCGTCGGCGGCCATGTGCAGGTTGAGGATCGCACCCGGCGCCTGCTCGGTGATGAGCCGGCGCATCCGCTCGTAGGCCGCGGGTAGCTCCCGCTCGTCGATGCGGCGGCACAACGCGACGTAGTCATAGATGCGCTCGTCGAAATCGCTGCTGTCGTTCGGGATCTCGTCGGGGAACTCCTCGTCGTAGGTCGCGAGGATACGAGCCAGTTCGTCCCGGGAGCGACGCGCATCGGCGCGCATCCGATCCCGGTCGCGCCCAACGGCCTTGATCAGTTCCTGGCGGTAGGGATCCGGTGCGAGCACATCGAGGGTGGCCGCAGAATCCTCACGGAACGTATCGAGGGCCGCCTGTGCAGGACCGGAGATGTCCTCGGCCTTGAGGCGGTCGACGAGATCGAGCAACTGCGTCCGGCGCTCGTCCTGGGTCGCGATTCGGTCACGCACGAGCGCGGCATGGGAGATCGCCGCGCGGACCTGCTCCCAGATCTCCTCGGCCTTGCGTTGCAGTGCCTCGACGTCGGGATGCTCTTCCATCAACAGTTCGTACTGCTCCGAGAGCCGCTCGGCGCGATCGTCGGCGGACTCGACGTCGATCTCACTCCACTGCGTGAACTGCTCGCACACAGTGCGGTAGAGGTCGCGGCGGCGTTGTTTGTCGGCTCGCTCGCGTTCGAGGACGGCGGTGGCCTCGCGCGCCGCGGCATGAATGCTGTCCTCGTGGTCGAGTTCCTCACCGAGGGCGGCGACCTTGGCGTCGACGTTGCCGACGAAGATGTACTGCGAGGGCCGCAGTGCCTGCCGGTCGTCCTTGATGGCCAGCTTCGCGGAGTCCTTGCGCAGGCCGCGATCGGTGACCGCCTTGGCATGGTCGGCGAATTCGGCCGGATCGTCGACGCAGACGTAATTGCCCAGTCGGGTGAGCAGCGTCAGGGCTTCCGCCGAGCTCGGGTGCTCCGGATCGACCGGACGCAGGGTCGCGGCCAGCGTGCCGGGGTCGGGCAGCACCGCCGTGCGGCGCTCGACATGATGCAACTGGATCCGCCCACGCATATCGTGGGTGTTCACGAACCGCAGGGCGGCATTGAAATGGCGATCCGGCACCAGCAATCGCAGACCGGCGTTACGCAGCACCTTCTCCACCGCCGGACGCCACCGCTCCTGCTCCGGGTCGAGTTCGACGAGTTCGGCGACATAGCGCAATTCGGAGTCGTCGAGCTGCAACGCGTCGGCGATCACCCGGCGCATCTCGTGCTCGGCGCGCGGCAGCGCCGATCCGGCCTCGCGCACCCGGGCCAGCTCGTCGGCAGCGGCGTCGCGGCGGCTCCGAGCGGCGACCTCCGCGGCCAGCAGTTCGGCGTAGTGTCCCTTGCCGGCCTCGAGTTGCCCGTCGAGCCGTGTCGCCTCCTCGATGAGGGATTCGCGTGTCTCCCAGAAGTCCTCGGCCGACTCGGGGATCTCCACGTCGAGCGCCGACATCTTCGAGTCGAACGAGGCCCGCCGCATCGACACCTCGCTCGCCGCTTTGCCGGCCGCGGCGAGCTGTTCCTGTAGTGGTGCGAGATCGGCTGTGCTGGAGGAGATTCGCGACAGCAGATGGCTGTGATCCTGGCGAAGTTGATCGTGCTGGGAGGTCAGCGCGGCCAGATCGCCGTCGAGACGGGCGATCTGATCGTCGAGGTCGGCGATCTCGGGTTCGGCGTTGCGGATCCGCAGGTTGGTCACGTAGGCACGGATGGTCGCGCTGTCGATGGTGTCGAGCACCGAGAACTTCGCCGACTCGGTCGCATACCGTTCCTGGACGGCCTCGATGTTGCCGAGGATGGTGCGTTTGCGACGTGCGACGTCCAGGAATTCGCGGGCCTCGACGAGCGGATCGATCTGCTCGAGTGCATCCTTGATACCCGCGATGCTGGTCGGTTCGTCGAGCATGAACTCACGGACGAACTGGGCCAGCCCGCCGACGCTCTTGAGCGACTTGGCCTTTCCCAACAGCTGCTGGGCGGCCTCGGAGCCGCGGATGCCGATCAGCGAGTACAGCGACGCGAGGTACTTCCCCTCGCCGGGACCGCCCCGCCAACCGCGCTCACGGAGCCGGGCCGCATTGTGCCCGTTGGCCGCCCACTCGTTACAGGCGTCGACGATGTCGGCGTCGCCGTCGGCGAGATAGTAGGCGCTGTGGGCGTCGGTCATCTTGCCCGCAGCGAGCCACTTGAGGACGAGGCCGGTGATCGACACGCCCGAGGTGGAGGTGTAGGTGACGGCGATGGCCGCCCAGGCCGGCCCGGTGCCGCGCAGGTACATGATCTCGCGCGTCGAGTTCACGCCGTCGCGCCGCTCGCCCCATGCTCCACGCACGTACTTGCCGACGGTCCGCCGACCACTCGCCGATCCGGCCGCCGTGGCGTCGCCGGAGGCGTTGAAGTTGCGCCGATGGTCGGGCAGGAAGGCCAGGGAGATGGCGTCCAGAAGCGAGGACTTACCGCTGCCCGACGAGCCGGTCACCAGAGAACCGTTGGCGCTGAACGGAATCGAATGATACCCGTCGAAGACGCCCCAGTTGATCAACTGCAACCGCGACAGGTGGAACTGGTCGACACGATCGCTCACCAGTCATCTCCTTCGTCCGTGTCGTCATCCTCGGTGTCGTCACCGTCGTCGGTGTCCCGATCGCCCTCGGCGAGGTATCCCGAATTGTCGTCTTCGGATTCGGGCGCGGAGCGATCGAGCGTCTGCGCGTCGGCCTCCTCGCCGGCACCGATGAATTGCTCGAACTGGTGCTGCAGATCGGTGATCACCGATGCCGTCATGATCGCGGTGATCGCCGGACTCACGGTGAAGGTGTCGGGGTCGTCGCGATGGCGGCGCAGCAACTCGAGTTCCTCGAGCTTGTCGATCGCCTTGTCGATGCGTTTGTCGAACAGGGCGAGGTCGCGATCGATGGTGTTGGAGACGCCGGCGAACAGTTCGTGGATCTCCTCGTGGGTGATCAATACCTGATCCTCGCGCGCGGCCCGCATGTGTTTGGCCAGGTGCAGGGCGAGGATCGCGTCGTAGGCCTGGATCGTCTCGCGCTTGAGTAGTCTTCTACCCCAACGGGAGTCGTAGCCCACCTGCTCGACGAAGGCGACCTCGAGTTCGGTGACCAGGCGCAGCCGCAGATCGAGTTCGGACAGCCGGATGCGTAGGGGCTCCTGGTATTCGACGATCCAGGACCACAGCTGGGGAGTGCGGTCGCCGCTGACATAGCGCCGGGTGAGTAGATTCTGCAACGCCCAGCAGGCGCGGTCGGGCATCGCCGAGACGTCCCCGTCGAAGCGGGGGACCTTTGTTTCCTCGATGGCGGTCCGGCTCACCGCGGGCAGGTCGTCGTAGCCGTTGAACTCCTCGGTACTGAGCCCCTTGGCGCTGAACCCCTCGGCGCTGAACCCCTTCGCGGGAAACCGTTCTGACTGATCGGTCACAGGACGTCGACCTCCGCGGTGGGGATGGGTTCGGTGAAATGCAGGGCGGGAATCTCGATGAGACGGTCCTCGCCGTCGAGGGACCGGAATCGGATGAACTCGGTCGCCACGGGGTCGCCGGTGGCCGACGATTGCCGCAACGCCCACGACCACAACACGATCACGTGGGCGAGATAGGGGTCGTCGAGGGAATCGATGACCTCCGACAACGCCACCGGACCGTCGACGACCGCGTTGTTGACCACCTCGGTGAGTTCGACGGTGTCGACCTGGCCGGCCAGCGAAACGAACGAATCGAGATCGGTCTCCCCTGTCGCGGGTACCGCCGGTTGCGGGGGTTCAGGGGTGCGGATCTCGAACGCGAGACGCCCGTTGGACGTCAGCGCGGGGGTGGCCAGCGGCAATTCGTAACCCAGCCGCCGATCGGCGAGAGAGATCGTGAGCAGTTCGTTGGCCGTGGCCAGGGCGTCGTTGAGTTGGCGGGCGATACCGCGGCTCTGCTCGAGGGTTCCCGAGGCGACGAATCGGCGGATCCGACGCGCGCAGCGGCGACGGATCCGGCCGACCTCGTCGATCTGCTGGGTGACCAGCACGAAGAAGTTGTCCATCACCGATCGCAACCCTGGATCGATGGCGGGCAGATGCGCGGTGACGGTCTCGATGTCGGAGACCAATCGAGCCCGTTGGGTCGGGTCGCCGATCATGTGCGTGAACGCGTGATAGGACGCGCTCTGCGAGGACTCCAGCAAGGCCTCGTAATCGTCGAACATCTGCCGCTGCCGGTCCCGATAGGCCAGATCGGAGTCGTTCGGATCGTCGAGGAGCGCGGTGGTGATGCGGTCGAGCATGCTGCCGTACTGCCCGATGTCGGAGATGATCTGCTCCATCTGGTAGGCGATGGCGCGGGCCTCGTCCTCGGCGGCCCGCAGATCCGGTCGGCGCCGGCGACCGGCGTCGAGGTCGGCGAGTTCGGCGTCGAGTTCCTCGATCTGATGGGTGAGGTCCTCACGGATGTAGCTGGGGTCGTCGCTGACCTGACCGGCCACGCGCCGCAAACCTGCCGCGATGCCGTTGATCGAACCCGCGGTGGCCACCGAGTCCTCCCGGCGCAGCCGCCGCATGTAATCGAGCACCGAGCGCGCCTCGGGGGTGAGGTAGCACAGGTTCTGGGTCGCGACGACCGGGTCGGCCATCCGATGCAGCCACCCGTTCTTGGCCCACAGTTTCAGCAGATCCATGCCGTGGGGCTGGTCGCCGACGCCGAGTTCGGCCATGTCGCGTTCGAGCCGGATCGCCAGATCGGTTTCCGACCGGCGCGCCCCGAAGTCGAGGTGACGCTCCATCAATGTCACGTAGAGCGCGGAGTTGGTCGCGGCGAACAGCCGGACGGCCGCGGATCGTTGGATCGATCGGTTGGTCTCCCACGCCTGCATGAGCGTGGGCTGAGTTGCACTGTCCATCGCCGCCTCGTGGGTTCGTCTCGGGTTCGGTTGCTCGTCGGGGTTCGGTTGCGATCGGGGGTCGGGTTGGTGGCCGGGCCGCCAGGTAGTCTCCCACGTCCACCGATCGTGGCCCGCGCCACGTCCGAGCCGCTGTGGACAACCACGCCGACACGCCGAGGCGACCGGCCGAAGAGATCCGCATGTCGCGAGGCGTCGAACTCCAGGCAAAGGACGTACCGGTAACGACGGTTCTCGTCACGGCCGCTGCGAGAAGAGGGTGATCCACCGATGTCCGAGTTGCGCCTGGTGATGCCGCACCAGTTGTTCGAATCACATCTGAACGCCGAGCCCGGCACGCGGTTCGTTCTCGTCGAGCACGATCTGCTGTTCCGCCAGTACCGCTTCCACCGGCAGAAGCTGATCCTGCATCGTGTGTCGATGCGCCGGTTCGCACAGCGGCTGCGCCGCCACGGATTCGACGTCGAGATCATCGAGACCGACTCCGCAACCACCAGCCGAGAATCCCTGAGCGCTGTGGTGCGGCGGCTGCGCCCGTCGTCGGTGCACCTCTACGACGTCGTCGACGACTGGCTCGCCGCCGATGTGTGCGGCGCCCTGGCCGACGCCGGGATCGACCTCGACGCCGAGGCCACCGCCGAGAGCCCCAACTTCCTCACCTCACGACGCCAGATCACCGAGTTCTTCGACGGCCCGACCGCCCGGATGAGCGAGTTCTACACGTGGCAGCGGCGCCGCCTCGGCATTCTCGTGGACAGCGCAGGCGTGCCCGCAGGCAAACGCTGGAGCTTCGACGCCGACAACCGCAAGCCGCTCCCCCGCAGGCTCGACGTGGCCGTGCCGCGGTTTCCCGATCCGGACGAACACGTCGACGCGGCCATCGAATGGGTCGAGAAGGAGTTCCCCGACAATCCCGGCGACGCGCGAGCGTTTCGGTGGGCCACCGACCACCGTGGGGCGCGCGAGATGTTCGAGGACTTTCTCGCCGAGCGATTCGCCGGGTTCGGCCCCTACGAGGACGCCATCAGCACCACCATCCGTACCTCTTCCACGCCATGCTCACGCCCGCCCTCAACATCGGCCTAGTGTCACCGCGGACGGTGCTGCGCCGCGCACTCGAGGTCGGCGGGCAGGGCGAGATCGGGCTCGCCGGGCTCGAGGGATTCGTCCGTCAGCTCATCGGGTGGCGCGAGTACATGCGCGCCACCTACGTGGTCCACGGTCGCACGATGCGGACCGCCAATCGGCTGGGACATCGCCGCGCACTCGCGCCGGGCTGGTGGACGGCGCAGACCGGGCTCGTGCCGGTCGACGGTGTCGTGCGCCACGTCCTGGACTGCGGCTGGGCGCATCACATCGAGCGGTTGATGATCCTCGGTAATGCCATGTGTCTCTTGCGAACCCATCCCGACGAGGTCTATCGGTGGTTCATGGAGATGTTCGTCGACGCCTACGACTGGGTGATGGTGCCCAACGTCTACGGGATGAGCCAGTTCGCCGCGGGCACCGCCATCACCACCAAGCCGTACGTCTCGGGCAGCAACTACCTGCGCAAGATGTCCGACCTCCGCAAGGGACCGTGGTGCGCGGAGTGGGACGGCCTGTACTGGACGTTCGTCGCCGATCATCGCGACGTTCTCGACCGCAACCGCCGGTCGTCGTTCGTGGTGGCCAATCTCGAGCGCATGGAACCGTCGACCAGGGCCGCCCACCTACGCACGGGCCGGCGTTGGCTCGACTGACGATCGCGGAGGTGTCTCTCGGGCCGCGTGGCGCACGTGAGGGTGCCACCATGGAGTCATGTTGCCCACCCTCGACCTCACCGCAGCCGACACCGACGGGCAGGCCTTCGCGACCGCGCTGCGCGAGGCCGCCCACCAGCACGGATTCTTCTACCTCGTCGGACACGGCATCGCGCCGGCGCGGATCGACGAGGTCCTGCGACTGGCCCGTGAGTTCTTCGCGTTGCCCGACGCCGAGAAGCGGCGGATCTCCCAGCTGGACAGTCCCGCGTTCCGGGTTATTCACGTCTCGGCGGTGAGTTGACGAACGGACTCGTCGACTGGCGCGAACAGGTCGACATCGGCCCGGACCGGCCCGTCGTCGACGGTGCGCACGGGTACTGGAACCTACAGGGCCCCAACCTGTGGCCGGAGCGTCCCGCCGGATTCCGTGCGGCGTTCGAGGCGTGGATCGACGCGGTGTCGGAGGTGGGCGTGCGCCTGCTGCGGCAGTGGTCGGCCTCACTCGGAGCGCCGGCCGGCTACTTCGATGACGCGTTTGCCGACCGTCCGGCGACCCTGCTCAAGGTGGTGCGCTACCCGGGCAGCATCGACCGGGACCAGGGCGTCGGAGCGCACAAGGATTCCGGTGTCCTCACGCTGCTGCTGGTGGAACCGGATTCCGAAGGGCTGCAGGTGGAAACGCTGGATGGCACCTGGGTCGACGTGCCGCCGAAGCCGGGCGCGTTCATCGTCAACATCGGTGAACTGCTCGAGGTGGCCACCGGCGGTTACCTGCGCGCGACCCGGCATCGGGTGCGCGCGCCGCGCCCCGGCACCGACCGTATCTCGATTCCGTTCTTCCTGAATCCGGCTCTCGATGCCACGATCCCGATCATCGAACTGCCGCCGGAGCTCGCGGCGTTGTCCCGCGGTGTCGAGGCGGACCCGGACAATCCGATCTTCAGCACCTACGGCGAGAACGCCTGGAAGTCCCGGGTGCGCGCGCACCCGGATGTGGCGCAACGACATCATGGGATCACTCCTCTCGGCCCGGCATCCGCCTACTGATCAGTCCGGTCTGATCAGTCCGGTCGCGCAAGCCATTCCGGCCGGCACGAGCCGCGCGGAACCAGCACCGTGCGGTAGCGCCCCGGCGTCTGGCTCATCCGGACCTGGTCGGTGACACCCTGATACGCCCCGAGCGGTGTCTCGGCGGTGAAGGTCTCGGGATCGAGATAACGATGGGTGCCGTCGCCGACATCGGTGCCGGCGATCTCGTGGGCGTAACCACGATCGAACACACCCATCCCGATGATCCAGAGTGCAGCCCGGGTCAGCGACACATGCACCCGGTAACTGCCGCCGTCGCGGGCGCGGCGGGTGAGGGCTTCGACGATTCCCGCGGTGAGCAACCACGACACGATGTAGTCGTTGACGACGAGAATCGGTGGGAGCTTGGGCTTGTCGCCCCCGCCCTCGAGCAGCATCATCCCGGTCAGGCTGCCCGCGGTCTGATCGAATCCGACCTGTGACGACCACGGGCCGTGCTCACCGTTGAGAGAGGCGGTGGCGTAGACGATCCCGCGATGTCCGTCGGCGGCGGCATCGGCGGACAGTCCGATCTTGTCGAGGTAGCCGGGCCGGCGGTTCGCGTAGAACACGTCGGCGTCGCCGAGCAGCCGACGAATCCGGGCGGCACCGTCGGCGTCGTAGGGATTGATCGTCGATGACCGTACGCCGACGTTGGCGGTGGCATAGGTCGCGTCGTGCTCGAGTTCGTCGGGACGCCATACGTTGAGCACGTCGGCGCCGTGCAGGGCCAGTGCCCGGCCGACCCCGGCGCCGGCGATCACATGTCCCATGCCCAACGCCCGGATGCCGTCGAGGGGCTGGTCGACCCCTCCGGGCAGCGGGACGGGGTCGCCGTCGGCGATGCGGGTGATCTCGATGAGCGGCATGTCGGCGAGAACATCCCGATAGTGCGGTTCGTCGAGGAGTTCGGCGGTCGTGCGCAGCATTGGCAGGACGACGCCCGCCTCGACGGCGGCGGCCTCGAGTTCGGCGGCCTTCCAGCTCGCGATGGCCGCCGCGACGGCATCCTTGTCGTCGGGTACCCCGAGGAGTCGCTGCGCACCGACCTTGATCTTCGGATACGGGTTCAGCGGCATCATCCACCGATCGTCGCCGGTGCGGTAGAAGCGGAATCCCAGCGCGTTCGAGGGGTTCGACGGGGTGGCCGGCGGATAACCGTTCAGCATCTCCCACCGGCGATCGTAGAAGGGACACAACCGATGTGGTGCGCTCCGCAGATCCACGGCGATGTCCTGGCCGGCGCCGCCGCGGACCTGCCACAGCTTGGCGACGGCGGCGGACTTGGCGGCGAGTGCGATGGCCGACGCTCCGCCGAGGCGCAAGGTGCTCGGCACCACCGGGTCGGCGCCGTCGAAGGTGACCGTGCCGCCGATGTCGTCTGCCGACATGCCGATGCCGCCCAGCACATCGGCGAGTTCTGTTGCGGGGTCAAAGGAGTCGTCGGTGGCCGGCGCGGCGATGGCCGCGCGCAGTCGGTCGGTCAGGGTGGTCACACCAGCTCCTCGTGGTCCGCGGCGGTCAGGTCGGGAACAGTCGCGTCGGCGGTCAGCAGGTCGTCGGGGATCAGCACCTGTCGCGAGCGTAGATACTCCCCGATCGCCTTGCCCACCTGGTCGATTCGCAGGTTCGAGGATCCGCCTGTGCCGAGCAGGCCCTTGAACACGAAGTGGATTGCCCGCAGATCGGGGAACTCGTGGCGCACCACGTCGATGTCCTTGGTCTCGGGAATCAGGCGGCGGATCTCGTCGGTGGACAGGAATCGCCGCAGCCACGGCCACACCCGCGGATCCGGGGTCCACACACCAACATTGGAGTTGCCGCCCTTGTCGCCGCTGCGCGCATGCACGACGGTGCCCAGTGGCGCGCGGGTGACGCGCTCGGGAAGCGGTGCCTCACCGGGCTCGGGATGCACGGGTTGGGGGGTCGTCGCGGTGGCAGGTGGCACGGCGGCGTCGATGACGGTGCCGTCGTCGAGGATCGCCCGGTGCTGCAGTGCACTCTGTGGGAGGAGGCCCGGCCAGTAGTCGACCCGGGGTTGGGGACGGGAATGCAGTCCGGCGGCACCGTCGTGGAAATAGCCGGGGACGCCCTGCAGGTACAGGCTGCCCAGGCGTGACCCCATCTCTGCGCGCGTGAGCGTTTCGGCATCGTCGGCGACAGCCATGACGCGCAGCGCAACCGTTGCCGCCCACTGGGATTCGGGGTCGTCGGCGGGCTCACCGACCTGGGTGAGGTCGATCTGCACCCCGTCGGGCAGATCCCGGTTCAGTTGGTCGCGGATGAGGGCGATCTTCTCCTCGACATGCGGTGAGGTGACGAATACCGTGTTGACCACGCTCGCGCCGACGGTGCCGAAGAGGGCGACCTTGGTGGTCGGTGGCGGCGGGGTGCCGGCCGCGCCGGACACCGTGACACGATCGGGGCCGGCCTGATCGACCCGCACGTGGTCGAGGTGGACGGTGACATCGGGGTTGAGATAGATCGGGCCCTGGATCTCGTAGACGAGCTGGGCGGTGACGGTGTCTGCGGTGACCGCTCCCCCGTCCCGGGCGTGTTTGGTGATGACGCACGTGCCGTCGGCGGCGACCTCGCCGATCGGGAAACCCGGTGTGGTGCGGTTGGGGATCTCGAGGAAACCGGAGAAGTTCCCGCCGACCGCATGAGCACCGCATTCGATGATGTGGCCGGCGACCACGGCCCCGGCCAACGCATCCCAGTCGTCGGCGGACCAGTCATGCCACCACGCCGCCGGACCGACGGTCAGTGAGGCATCGGTGACGCGGCCGCAGACCACGATGTCGGCGCCGGCGCGCAGCGCTCCGGCGATTCCCCAGCCGCCGAGGTAGGCGTTGGCCGCGATCGGCCGGGCCGCCCAGGAATCGAGCGGCGCACCGGAATCAAGGTTGTCGAAGCGATGTCCGGCGGCCTGCAGATCGGCCAGGTCGGCGAGGATGTTGTCGCCCTCGAGGTGTGCGACGCTCACCGTGACCCCGGCGTCGGCGAGTTCGTTACGCAATGCCTCCGCGAGCCGGTCGGGCGCGAATCCGCCCGCATTGGTCACGACCTTGATGCCGCGCTCGGCGATTGTCGCCAGGTGGGGGCGCAGCTGGCGCACGAAGTATTCGACGTATCCGCGGGAGGGGTCTCGGTGGTGCACCGCCGACAGTGACGCGAGGGTGATCTCGGCGAGATAATCGCCCATGAGCACGTCGACGGGGTCGCCGGCGATGGCCTCGTCGATGGCGGTCCGGCGATCGCCGAGGTAGCCGGAGAAATTGGCGATGCGGATGGGTCGTCGCACGGTCATCGGTACGCTCCTTCGCGTGGTCTGTCCGGCACCGATCTCCTCGTCCGGGGGGCTGATACCGGTATTCGCGTCGAGACCGACGCTATCGACATCGTCCGATGGCCACCACGACCGATTCGCGAACGGCGAGATGATCGTTGCGGTCATGGCGCGCACCCGGCGGAGGGTGATGGTTCGGTGTCCTATCGTGAAGGGCGTGGACCTGCCCCATCTGCGCTACTTCGTCGCCGTCGCCGAGGAGCGCAGCTTCACGCGAGCCGCCGCCCGGCTGCACATGGCGGGTTCGCCGCTGAGCCAGCGCATCAAGGATCTCGAACGCGAGTTGGGCACACCGTTGTTCATCCGCGCGCACCACCGGATCGATCTCACCGATGCCGGCGAAGCGCTGCTACCGCGGGCCCGCGACATCCTCGACCGGGTGGACGCGTTGCCGGCGGTCGTGGCCGATGCGCAGCGGCACGCCCTGCGGCCCGCGGTGATCGGGATCGCGCCGGAGGTCACGCCCAGCGTGCGGGACAACGTTCTCGACACGCTCGCCGACCGCCACCCCGACATCGCCGCGCAACTGCTGCCCGCGAGCACCGCACCGCTGTTGCGAGACCTGCGCGCCGGGGCGGTGGATGTCGCACTCGTCCACGGGCCCGTCGACGGTGAGGGAATCGACAGCCTGCTCCTCGAACGCAGCCCGGTCGGTGTGGCCGTCGGCTCCAAGATCGTGGCGGGACAACCCGATTCGATCACGCTCGGCGAACTGGCGCACGTGCCGTTCGCCTCGATCAACCACGAGGCCGCACCCGAGATCTACCGCAACCTCGACCGGCTGCTCGACCGGCACGGCGTCCGTAAACGAATCACGTTGCCCGACGATAATTTCGCCGGCCTTGCACATCTGGTTGCCAGCGGACAGGCCTTCACCCTCATCTCCCTCGGCGAGGGCATCGGTGGCCGGATGTTCGCCGGTGAGGCGGTGCAGGTCATCCCGTTGCGTGACACCCGCGCGCACATCAGCACCGTCGCGGTGTGGTCCCACCGACGCGCCGAGGCCGAACCGCTGATCGCCGACCTCGTGGACGTGGTCCGCGCGCTGCGCTGAACAGGTCCTCCGACGATCCTGAACGGGTCAGCCGATGAGGCCGTCGCGTCGCGCCCGGTCGACGGCAGCGGTTCGTGAACGTACACCGAGTTTGGAAAAGATGTGCACGAGATGGGATTTGACGGTCATCTCGCTGAGCAGCAGGCGTTTGGCGATCTCCCGGTTGCTGTGTCCGGCGGCGACCTCGACGAGCACGTCGATCTCGCGCGCGGTGAGCACCGCGTCGGCCGGCGCCCGCATCCGTGACATCAGCCGCGTGGCCACCATGGGCGACAACGCGCTTTCGCCGGCAGCTGCGGCGTGCACCGCGGCAATGAGTTCGGTGGGTGGGGTGTCCTTGAGCAAATAGCCCGACGCGCCGGCTTCGATGGCCGCGAGGATGTCGGCGTCGGTGTCGTGATTGGTGACCACCAGCACCCGGGGCACCGGTCGCAGCGTCAGCAGTCGTCGGGTGGTCTCCACCCCGGACAATCCCGGCCCGAGCCGCAGATCCATCAACACCACGTCGGGTACGGGAGCGGGCGGCGTGCACCGGGCGATCGCCTCCTCACCGGTGGCGGCCTCCCCGACGACCCGGATGCCGTCGGACTCGGTGAGCAGCGCACGCAGACCGGCTCGCACGATCGCATGGTCGTCGGTGATCAGGACGCAGATCGGAGGCTCCGCGGACGAGTCCGGGTCGGTCGGTGCGGTCATCGGAGCGCGGGCTCGACCCGGAAGCCGACCGCAACGGAGGTGTGGCCGGGTTCGGAGACGACGTCGAGGTCGCCGCCGAGCTCGCGCACGCGTCGGCGCATCGTCGTCAGACCGAAGCCCGACGCGGCGTCGGCGTCGAAACCCGCTCCGTCGTCGACGATGTCGAGATGGACCTCGTCGGAGCTGTAGGTGAGCGTGACCCGCAGGACCTTCGCCCGCGCATGCTGCACGACGTTGCCGATGGCGCTCTGTGCCACCCGCACCAGCGCCGCCTCGACCGGCATGGGCAGCCCGAACGGCTCGCCGTCGACGACGAGGCGGGTACTCAGGCCGTGACCGCCCGCATCATCGGTCACCCGTTGTAGTGCCGCGCTCAACGAGCGTCCGTCCAACGGTGCCGGAGTGAGTTCGTCGATGAGTCTTCTGGTCTCGCCGAGGGCGTCGGCGGCCGCGGTACGCGCGGTGTGCAGCTCCGGCGAATGTCCACCGGCCCGGCGTTCGGCCGCGTAGATGAGCATCTGGATGCTCGACAGACTCTGTGACACCGTGTCGTGGATCTCGCCGGCGAGTCGCTCCCGTTCCCGTGCCCGCCCCACTTCCCGCTGTTCGTCGGCGAGTTCGGCTCGGGTGGCGAGCAGTTCGTCGATGAGGAGTTGCCGGCTGCGTACCTCGTCGAAGAGTCGTTGATAGCCGGCCGTGATCACCACCGCCACCGCGGCCCCGAGGATCGGTCCGATCGCCGCGGCGACCGACCAGCCGTTGTGCAGACCGAAACCCACCACCGCGGCCACCGTGGACATGGCGACACATGCGGTGCCCCAACGCATCCCGGCCAGATGCAGGTAGAGGAAGAACATCACGAACACCAGGTAGACGGCCTCGCCGCTGACGGACAGGCAAGCCAGCCACACGAGGCTCAGCGCCGCGAGCCACCACCAACCGGCACGGCTCGAGCGCACCAGCACCATGCCCGAGGCATAGATCGCGAGCCACAGTGCGGCCAGTGCCACCGCCGCCTCCGACGTCGCGCCGCCGCTGCCCACCGCGCGGACCGCGACCACCACCGCGAGCACGGCGGCCATGGTGTGCAGGGCCGCGCGCAGGGCGGTGAAGACCGGGGCCAACGGTGAGGAGTGCATGTCGATTCAGTTTATCGGCGGTGCACTGCCGCGCATCCATCGAAAGTGCGAGTCGCCGGTGCCGAACGATGCACCCCGTGACCCTCCAACTCTCGACGCGCCGCATCCCCGATGCCCGCCACACTGGCAACCGACCACCGAAAGGACTCTCCATGTTCGTCGCCATTCGTGATCTCCGAAGAGCCAGAGGACGATTCGCGCTCATCACCCTGGTGGTGGTGCTGGTGTCGGTGCTCGTCACCTTCCTGGGCGGACTCACCGCGGGATTGCGCCACCAGAACATCTCCGCCCTGCAATCACTGCCCGGTTCGATGATCGTGTTCGCCGACACCGGGTCCGCGCCCTCCTTCGATCAGTCGGTGCTGACCACCTCGCAGATCGCGACCTGGCAACACCGTGCCGAAGACGTGGTGCCCGTCGGCATCTCGCGAGACCGCGCGACCTCGACCACACATACCGATCCGATGCCGGTGGTGCTCTTCGGCCTCGGCGGAAACGACCGCCCGGTCACCGGCACCGTCGATGTCGCAGCGCCGATCGCCTCGTCTCTCGGGCTCCGTGGAGGCCAGGCCATCCAGGTCGGCGGGCGGACGATGACCGTCGGACGAATCGTCGGCGACCAGTGGTACGCCCACAGCCCGGTCATCTACCTGCCCATCGACACGTGGCGGGACCTGGCACCGCAGTTCGGCGCCGCCACGGTACTCGCGGTGACACCACGTGTCGGCACCGATACGCAGTCCGTGGCCGCCTCGAGTGGCACCACCATCCGCTCCGGGTCCGATGCGCTGTCGGCGTTGGCGTCCTACAGCGCCGAGAACTCGTCGCTGACACTGATGACGGTGATGTTGTTGCTGATCTCAGCACTGGTCATCGGTGCGTTCTTCACCGTGTGGACCGTGCAACGCGTCCCCGACATCGCGGTACTCAAGGCGCTGGGGGCGTCCACCGCCTCGTTGGTGCGCGACGCCCTCGGCCAGGCCGTGCTCATCCTGGTCGTGGGGTGCGGCCTCGGTGTGGCGGTTGCCGTCGGCGGCGGCACCCTGCTGGGCTCGATCCCGTTTGTCGTGACCGCCTCCACCACCCTGTTGCCCGCGCTGGCCACCATCGGACTCGGCGTCCTCGGCGCCGGTGCGGCACTGCGTTTCCTCATCACCACCGATCCCCTCACCGCACTCGGGAGCAACCGATGACCACGCCACGACGCGTACCGACCCTGACGCTGCAGCACGTGACGATGAGCTATGCCGATGGCACCGGCCACCTCACCGCCCTCGACGACATCGAGGCAACCTTCGACGCCGGGACGACCAGTGCCGTCACCGGGCCGTCGGGATCCGGGAAATCCAGTCTGCTTGCCGTGGCCGGAGCGCTACGCCGTCCCGACAGCGGACGTGTTCTCCTGACCCAACGCAGCTCGCACCGTTCGGCAAGTGGCTGCGGGACAGTCGATCTGGCGCAATTGCGCGCGTCTGCGGCCACCAGGGTGCGCCGCGAGCGCATCGGCCTGGTCTTCCAGCAGCCCAATCTGCTGCCGTCGCTGACGGTCCTCGAGCAACTCCAGGTGACCGCACATCTCGGACAATCCCGGATCGTCGGCGCAGCCCGGCGCCGCGCCACCACTGCTCGGGCCCGAGACCTGTTGGTCGCCGTCGGTCTGGACGGGATGGTGCACCGGTTGCCTGCCCACCTTTCCGGCGGACAGCGTCAACGGGTCAACATCGCGCGGGCATTGATGAACGAGCCCGACCTCTTGTTGGTCGATGAGCCCACCTCGGCGCTCGACACCGAGCGTGGGGCACAGGTGCTCTCGATGCTGATCGACCTCACCGCCGCCACCGAAACCGCAACGATTCTGGTCACCCATGATCGGACGCATCTCGCCCGGATGGACGCCGTGTATCGGATGGTCGACGGCGTTCTGTCGCCCAGTGACGCTGGACACACCGACAGCAGGCGGTCTACTGTCGGCGCCAGATAGTCAATTAATTGACCAAGGAGTCGTGATCGAATGCACCCGTTCCGCAAAGCGGTGGAAAACCGGGACATGGCAGCCGTCGACGAGCTTCTCGCCGAGGACGTGACCTTCATCAGTCCGGTCGCTTTCGCGCCCTATCAGGGCAAACCGATCACCGCGGCCATCCTGCGTGGCGTGTTCCGGGTGTTCGAGGACTTCCGTTACGTCAAGGAGTTCGGTGCGCCCGGAGCGCCCGACCATGCCCTGATGTTCGAGACGACGGTGAACGGCAGGGCGATCACCGGCTGCGATTTCCTTCATCTCGACGCCGACGGCAAGATCGACGAGTTGATGGTGATGGTCCGACCGTTGTCCGGGGCCACCGCACTCGCCGAGGCGATGGGGGCGCAGTTCGACCGGATTCGCGCCGAGGCCGAAAGCGGAGCCCACAGCGGATAGGCGCGCCGTGCTCAGTGCGTCGTCTCGGTCCGGTCGAGGCGCGCGGACAGGACGTCGGCTGCACGGCGACACCACGCCGCATTCTCCCGCTCGAAGGCGATGCCGCGCAGCCCCGTGAGATACGGTCCCACGCGCGGACTCTCGGCCAGGTACCGGTCCTCGGACATCTCCCCACGCATCTTCGCGAGCAGCGATTCGATCAGCTCGGCCTTGGCCAACGCGTGCGCCCGACGGGCATGCAGGGTCTCGATCAGGGTGGCCGCCTCGCCGACATCGCACGCCCGCACCTTGACCAGCAGATCGTCGCGCACGAAGGTGGGTTTGGATGCGGCCGAGACGAAGTCGACGAGTGCGGCACGCCCGGTGTCACTCAGGGTGAAGACGCGCTTGTTGGGTCGGCCCTGTTGGGTCACCTCACGACCGCGGATCAGGCCGTCGGCCTCCAGACGCGACAGTTCGGCATACAACTGTTGTGGCGTCGCGAACCAGAAGCTCGCAACCGCCACGTCGAAGGTCTTGGCCAGTTGATACCCACTGGCGCCGTCGTCGAGGAGTTCGGCGAGGATCGCGTGACGCAACGACATGCCCCCAGAGTAGTCAACAAATTGCCCCTATTGGGTATTGAGCCGGGCACCGTCGCGGGATACCGTCGAGGAACGCGCCGCTCGCCCACGATGGTCGGCGCCTCACGCGCCGCGAAGGAGAACGATGAAACTCGGACTGCAGCTGGGATATTGGGGTGCGCAGCCGGCACCGAACCACCACGAACTCGTGCTCGCCGCCGAGGAATCCGGGTTCGACGCGGTCTTCACCGCCGAGGCGTGGGGCTCGGACGCCTACACCCCGCTGGCCTGGTGGGGCGCCTCGACGCAGCGGATGCGGTTGGGCACGTCGGTCTTGCAGCTCTCGGCGCGCACGCCCACCGCCTGTGCGATGGCCGCCCTCACCCTCGACCATCTCTCCGGTGGCCGGCACATCGTCGGCCTCGGTGTGTCGGGTCCGCAGGTGGTCGAGGGCTGGTACGGGCAGAAGTTCGAGAAGCCGTTGGCGCGCACCCGTGAATACATCGACATCATGCGGCAGGTGTGGGCGAGACAGGCACCGGTGGTCAGCGACGGTCCGCACTACCCGCTGCCCTACACCGGGCCCGGTGCGACCGGACTGGGCAAGCCGCTCAAGCCGATCGTTCACCCGCTGCGGGCCGACATCCCGGTGATGCTCGGCGCCGAGGGACCGAAGAACATCGCTCTTGCCGCGGAGATCGCCGACGGCTGGTTGCCGTTGTTCTACACGCCACGGATGGCCGACACCTACAACGCGTGGCTCGACGAGGGATTCGCCCGGCCCGGCGCCCGCCGCAGTCGGGAGGACTTCGAGATCTGCGCGACCGCCCAGATCGTCATCACCGACGACCGCGACGCCTCCTACGCCGCGATCAAACCGTTCCTGGCTCTCTACATGGGCGGAATGGGCAGCGAGGACACCAACTTCCACGCCGAGGTCTACCGGCGCATGGGCTACGGCGAGGTCGTCGACGAGGTCACCTCGCTGTTCCGGTCCGGGCGCAAGGACGACGCCGCGGCGATCATCCCCGACCAGGTGGTCGACGATTCGGCCATCGTCGGCGATGTCGATCATGTCCGGGAACAGATCGCGGTCTGGGAGAAGGCAGGCGTCACCACGATGCTGGTCTCGCCGGGCAGTGTCGAGGAGGTGCGCCGTCTGGCATCGTTGGTCGCCGAGACCGCGTAGGTAGTAGCGTTGCGCGGCATGCGCATGCTTCGAGGAGTCCTCGCATCGATCGCCCTTCTCGCCGTGGTGATGGTGGCCGGATGTGGCTCGTCCGACGACGAGCCGCCGAGTTGGTCACTGAACGGATCGACCGGACGGGTCACGGTAACCGGGGCGAAGAATGACACCTCCGCCCCGCAGGTGTCGGTGACCACGCCGTTCGCGGTTACCGAGACGCAGGTGCACACGTTGAGCGGCGGTGACGGCCAGACCGTCGGGCAGGGCGCCAACGTCACCGTCAACTACGTCGGCGTCGACGGACGCACCGGACTGCAGTTCGACAGCAGCTACACCCGCGGCCAGCCCGCGCAATTCTCACTGGCACAGGTGGTTCCGGGATTCAGCAAGGCGATCGCCGGCCAGCGCGTCGGCTCCACGGTCGCGGTGGCGATCGCCCCCGCCGACGGCTACCCCGACGGCAATCCGTCGGCTGGCATCAACGCCGGGGACACGTTGGTCTTCGCGATCGTCATCGTTTCTGCCGACGGCTGAGCCGTCAGGCGCCGACGTAGTCGGCGAGGTGGCGGCCGGTGAGTGTGGTTGACTCCGAGACCAATTGGGCCGGGGTGCCGGTGAACACCACCTGACCGCCATCGTGTCCGGCTCCCGGTCCGAGGTCGATGATCCAGTCGGCGTGGGCCATCACGGCCTGGTGGTGTTCGATGACGATCACCGATTTCCCGGCGTCGACCAGGCGGTCGAGTAGTCCGAGCAGTTGCTCGACATCTGCCAGATGCAGCCCGGAGGTGGGTTCGTCGAGGATGTAGACATCACCCTTCTCCCCCATCTGTGCGGCCAGTTTGAGGCGCTGACGTTCCCCGCCGGACAGTGTGGTCAGCGGTTGTCCGATCCGTAGATAGCCCAGCCCCACGTCGGACAGTCGCTGTAGGATCTTGTGTGCAGCAGGTATTTTCGCGTCCCCGTCGGA
Source organism: Gordonia polyisoprenivorans NBRC 16320 = JCM 10675 (assembly GCF_000241325.1). Lineage (GTDB taxonomy): Bacteria > Actinomycetota > Actinomycetes > Mycobacteriales > Mycobacteriaceae > Gordonia > Gordonia polyisoprenivorans. Next base: position 32,123 of record NZ_BAEI01000091.1, read on the forward strand.
GAAGAACCGCTCGGCCTGGGCCACCGACATCGCCAGTACCTCGTCGATGTCGGCACCGCCGAAGGTGTAGGTGAGTACCTCGGCCTGAAATCGCTTGCCCTCGCAGACCTCGCAGATCGTCGAGACCCCGCCCATCATCGCCAGATCGGAATAGACGACGCCCGCACCTTTGCAGTTGGGGCATGCGCCCTCCGAATTGGCGCTGAACAGAGCCGGTTTGACGCCGTTGGCCTTGGCGAACGCCTTGCGGATGGGCTCGAGCAGGCCGGTGTAGGTGGCGGGGTTGCTGCGCCGCGAACCCTTGATCGCAGCCTGATCGATGCTGACGACGCCGTCGCGTCCGGCCACGGATCCGCCGATGAGCGAACTCTTCCCCGATCCGGCGACGCCGGTCAGTACCACGAGCACACCGAGCGGGATGTCGACGTCGACATCGCGGAGGTTGTGGGTGTCCGCGCCACGGACCTCGAGGATGCCGGTCGCCTCACGCAGGGTCGCCTTGAGTGTGGCGCGGTCGTCGAGGTGGCGGCCGGTGAGGGTGTCGGCGCCGCGCAGTCCCTCGACGCTGCCCTCGAAGACGATCTGACCACCCTCGGTGCCCGCGCCCGGGCCGATGTCGACGACGTGGTCGGCGATCGCGATGGCCTCCGGTTTGTGTTCGACGACGAGCACCGTGTTGCCCTTGTCGCGTAGTTGTCGCAGGAGATCGTTCATCCGCTCGATGTCGTGCGGATGCAGCCCGATCGTGGGTTCGTCGAAGACATAGGTGACATCGGTCAGAGAGGAGCCCAGATGACGGATCAGCTTGGTGCGCTGAGCCTCTCCGCCCGAGAGCGTGCCTGCCGGTCGATCCAGGGAGAGGTAGCCCAGACCGATGGCGACGAAGGAGTCCAGCAGTTCCGACAGTGAGGTCAACAGCGGACTCACCGATGCCGTCGACGATCCCTGCAGGCTGCGCACCCAGTCGGCGAGGTCGGTGATCTGCAGGGCGCAGACGTCGGCGATGCTGCGACCGTCGATCTTCGATGATCGTGCGAGTTCGGACAGCCGCGTGCCGTCGCAGTCGGGGCACACGGTGAAGGTGATCGCGCGGTCGACGAAGGCTCGGATGTGCGGCTGCATCGCCTCCCGGTCCTTGGCCAGCATGGATTTCTGGATCTTGGGGATCAGGCCCTCGAACGTGACGTTGATGCCCTCGACCTTGATCCGCTTGGGTTCGGAGTAGAGCAGGATGTCGAGTTGTCGTTTGGTGAACTTGGCGATGGGTTTGTCGGGGTCGAAGAATCCGCACTCGCGATAGATGCGCCCGTACCAGCCGTCCATCGAGTAGCCGGGAATCGTCAGTGCGCCCTCGTTGAGGGATTTCGTCTCGTCGTAGAGGGCCGTCAGGTCGAAGTCGGAGACCTCGCCTCGCCCCTCGCATCGCGGACACATCCCGCCCGTGATGCTGAACTCCCTGCGTCCCTTGACTTTTCGGCCACCGCGTTCGATCTCGACGGCCCCGGCACCCGACACCGAGGCGACATTGAACGAGAACGCCTGCGGCGAACCGATGGCCGGCTCGCCGAGACGACTGAACAGGATGCGCAACATGGCATTGGCGTCGGTGGCGGTGCCGACCGTGGACCGCGGGTTGGCGCCCATGCGTTCCTGGTCGACGATGATCGCCGTGGTCAGGCCCTCGAGCACGTCGACGTCGGGCCGGGCCAGGCTCGGCATGAAGCCCTGGACGAACGCACTGTAGGTTTCATTGATCATCCGCTGCGATTCCGCGGCGATCGTCGCGAACACCAGCGAGCTCTTCCCCGACCCCGACACCCCGGTGAACACCGTCAGGCGCCGTTTGGGGATCTCGACGTCGACGTTGCGCAGGTTGTTCGCCCAGGCGCCATGCACCCGGATGATGTCGTGGGTGTCGGCGGGGTGGGGCGTCGATCTCGTCGGCGTCCGGCTCATCGGCTCTCCGTTGCGGTCGGGCTTCTCTGGTGGGATGGCAAGGTCTCGGGCGTCACGTGGCCCGGGCGTCAGGGAGTCTGGTTGATGCGCAGCAGGTTGCCCGTCGGGTCGCGAAATGCGCAGTCGCGCACACCGTACGGTTGGTCCATCGGTTCCTGGATGACCTCGGCCCCGGCAGCTTGGAGCTTGTCGAACACGCCTTGGAGGTCGTCGGTGGCCAACGTCAGTGCTGCGCCGTAGGTGCCCTTGGCGATGAGATCGAGGATCGTCTCCCGCTCCTGTTCGGTGATGCCGGGATCGACGGCGGGCGGGTGGAGCACGACAGCGGTCTGCGGCTGGTTCGGGGGCCCCACGGTGAGCCAGCGCATGCCGGAGTAGCCGACGTCGTTGCGAACCTCGAATCCGAGGGCGTCGCGATAGAACCCGAGTGCCGCGTCGGGATCGGTCTGTGGGAGAAAGGTGTAGGCAATGGTGATGTCCATGCCGACAACGCTAGCGGCGCCCGGCCGGTGAGACTTCTCGATTCCTGATCGGTCTGGTGATCTGTGTGGCCAGACACGTCGGAATGCCCAGGGTCTCGTCCGCGGCGCGACGGCGATACTCGGTGGGCGACATACCGACGAGCTCGGTGAAGCGGGTGCTGAAGGTCCCCAGAGACGAACAGCCCACGCCGAAACAGATGTCGGTGACCGACAGATCGCCTCGCCGCAGCAAGGTCATCGCGCGTTCGATACGCCGCGTCATCAGGTAGGAGTACGGCGATTCACCGTATGCGCGCTTGAATTCGCGACTCAGATGTCCCGCCGACATCGCGATGCCGCTCGCAAGCGCCTCCACATCGAGAGGGTGTGCGTAATCGCGGTCGATCCGGTCGCGCACCTGTCGCAGGCGGCGCAGGTCTGCCCGGCGCCGGTCGCGGTCTGGTTTCGCGGTCACATGGACGATCCTCGCACAGTTGACAGCACGTATTCGTTCAGTGCGTGCCCCGGGATCGTAGGTAGACATCGGCATCGAAGCGCAGGACCGCCACCCCCGCCTGATTCACCAGTTCGGTCGTATAGGTCACCAGGCCACGGCCGCGCGGGTCGAGGTCGACGGATTCGATCCGCATGGATCCCGACAATGTGTCCCCGGGACGTACCGGCGCCAGGAACTCCATCTCCCGGAGCCGGCGTCCGGCGATCACGCTCCACGAGGTCAGGACCGAGCTGACCGCGAGTCGCTGCGCGATCGCGAGACTGTGGATTCCGCTGGCGATCAGACCACCGAATGCCCCCGACTCCGCGGCTGCCCTGTCGACGTGAAACGCCTGCGGATCCCACTGCGACGCGAAGTCGACGAGTTCGGACTCGGAGACCGTATGAATGCCCAGTTCATGGCGTTGACCAGGCTGGAGATCGTCGGCGTACACGATGGGATCGGTCATCGCTGGGTCGGCTCCTCGGGTGTGCGGCGGCATGATGTCGGGCGGGCTCGGCGTCTCGTGCGAATTCTTTCCGACGATGTGTAACGCACTCGCCACCCTCGACGATCTCACCTATGACTCCGACCGAGAGTGCCAGACCCCCGACCCGGCATTCTCGATCGGAGTCTCTTGTTGTGGTGGGCTCCTCTGTTCTGGTGGGCCTCCCGCCCTGTGCGTGGCTGAGACGTATCGGTAGGTTCGTTCCATCAGGGTGTTGCGCTGCGGCGTGGCCCGACCATCGGACAGGGGGTATCAACTGATGACGACCACCAGGATTCCGGTCAGCATCGATCGGGCATGGCACGTCGGCGCAGACGGGGTGAGCTACCCACCCGAGCCGTGGTATCTCGGTGGCGACGCTCTCATGTCGGCGTTCGTCGTTCCGCGCGCCGACCTACCAGCCGAGGCGTTCGGCGTCATCCCCTCCGGAGCCCGCCTGCTCACGGTGGCGGGCAAGGTACTCGTCGTCGCCGCCGTCCTGCACTACACCGAGGGCGGGGTCCTGCAGTACGAAGAACTGCTCACGACCTATCCGGTGGTCTCGCCACGTCACGGTGTGCGGGTCAGCATTCCCGACATCTGGGTGACCAGCCCGAACTCGCGCACGGGCGGACGCGAGCTCTGGGGAATCCCCAAGCACCTCGGCGAGTTCACCCGCGAACGATCCGGCCGCCGGATCACCACCGCGATGACCGTGGACGGCCACGATGTCGCGGCACTCGATGCGCGGCTGGGACCGCGCCTGCTTCCCGGAACGCATCAGATCCCCCTACCGACCGCCCAGGTCCTCGACGGTCGTAGCTCGTGGTCGACCAACCGGATCGTCGCCCGACTCCGCACCGCGCGGGCGCAGTGGTCCTTTGCACCCGACGGACCACTCGGGTATCTCGCGGGTCGTCGTCCCCTGATCACCGTCGCCACCACCGACGCCGCGATCTTGTTCGGCACCAAGGTCACTCACGACTGACCGACCTCTCCCCCGACCGGAATCGTTTCCGGGACGTGGCCCCGACGTTGTCCTCCGGGCACAAACGCGCGTCCGAACTCTGGCTCGTGAGACCGTTCCACATCACATCACCCCTTTCTAGTGTCATAAGTCACAGACATGCGAAAGGGTATGCACCAGTGATCAGTTCCTCGTTCTTCGCCTGGGATCTCCGCGAGCGTGGCGACGCTCCGTGCGTCGCCGATGACACCGTCGACCTCACCTACCGCGGCTTCGCCGACCGGGTCGATGCATGTGCCCAGAAGCTGCAGCGACTCGGCGTCCGGCATGGTGACGTCGTGGCGACGGTCCTGCCGAACCGTGCCGAACTGCTCGTCGTCCTGATGGCCGCGTGGCGTCTGCGCGCGGTGGCGACCCCGGTCAACCCCACGTTCACCGCTGACGAGATGCAGTATCAGTTCGCGGATTCCGGCGCGGCGGTCGTCGTGTCCGACGTCGCGGATCTGCGGGCCGACAGGCCCGTGCTCCACGTCGACGACCTGTCTCCGGCCCCCACCCCGGGGTGGCGGGCGCCGACCGAGCCCGCCGACGCCGACGATGCCTTGCTGATCTATACCTCCGGATCGACGGGACGTCCCAAGGGAGTTCGGCTGACCCACGCGAACCTGCGCTACATGGCCACGGCAATGGCACACCACCTCGAGCTCGACGCCGACGATCACGCATTACTGATCCTGCCGCTGTTCCACGTGAACGCGATCTGCGTGAGCTTCCTGGCGCCGATCCTGGCCGGCGGACGACTCAGCATCACCGGACGGTTCTCGGTCTCGAGGTTCTTCGACGACGTCGAACGTCTACGACCCACCTACTTCTCGGCCGTACCGACCATCTATGCACTGCTGGTCTCCCATCCCGACCTCGAGCGTCGGGCTCGGACGCTCGACTCCCTGCGTTTCGCGATCTGCGGCGCCGCACCGATTTCCGCAGAACTTCTCGATCGCGTCGAGAACAGCCTGCGGATACCGATTCTCGAGGGCTACGGACTCACCGAGGGCACCTGCGCATCGACGTGCAACCCGCGTCACGGGATACGCAAGCTCGGCACCGTGGGGCCGGCCATCGAGGGCCAGCGCATCCATGTGGTCGGAGCCGACGGCGCGGACCTACCCACCGGTGACGTCGGTGAGGTGGTCATCACCGGACCCAATGTGATGCGCGGTTACCTCAATCGTCCCGAGGACACCGCGAAGACCGTCGGCGAGGGTCGGCTGCACACCGGCGACGTCGGCCGACTCGATGCCGATGGTTATCTGACGATTGTCGACCGCATCAAGGACTTGATCATCCGCGGCGGAGAAAACCTGTACCCCAAGGAAATCGAGAACGCCCTCGCGACCCACCCGGGAGTACTCGAGTGCGCGGTCGTCGGCGCACCCCATCCGGTGTACGGAGAGATCCCGATCGCCTTCGTCGTCACCTACCCCGACCACACCATCGACGACGACGACCTCACGCGGCATCTCGGCTCGCTGGTGACGAGGGCCAAGATCCCCGAGTCGATCCACATCGTCGAGGCCCTCCCCCGAAACCCGGTGGGCAAGATCGACAAACCAGCTCTCCGCCGGCAATTCGCAACGCCGACAGCGTTGTAGCGCGCGCTGTTGTAGTCCCCGCGCAATCGCATTCTCCCTCCCCCCGAACCGGCCGCACGACGGCGTCGGGTCGGCCGAACGCGTCCGCACCCCGAAACCACCCACCAATTTCGCTTCACCCCGAAGGAGTACCCATGGGATTCACCACCCCGGATTTCCCGCCCGTGGAACCGGAGACCTTTCTCGACAGGCCGTTTCTCGACCGGCTGCGCGTTCTCGGCGCGCACTGGGCCGAATACGGCTTCGGCACACCCAAGATGGTGCACACGATCTACCTGATCAAGGTCGGCGTGCTGTATATCGTTGCGGGACTGTGTATCGCGACGTTCAGTTCGGGACTCAACGTTGTCGACGTCGGTTCCTGGTGGAACGAACTGATCGTGTATCAAAAGGTGGTCCTGTGGACCGTCCTGCTCGAAACCCTCGGGCTCGGCGGGTCGTGGGGTCCGCTGGCCGGCCATTTCAAACCGATGACCGGTGGGTTCCTGTTCTGGTTGCGGCCGGAGACGATCCGCCTGCCACCGTGGCCGGGACGCGTACCGTTCACCAGAGGTGATTCCCGAACTGTCGCCGATGTCGTGATCTACGCGGCAATCCTGATCACCATCGTTGTCGCACTGGCACTCCCGGGCGTTGCGTCATCGTCGATGAACTCGGTCGTCGCCGGTGATCACGGCGTGGTGAATCCGGTGGTGCTCTACCCGCTGATCGCGCTCTTCGTGGTCATCGGGTTGCGCGACAAGGTGATCTTCATCGCGGCACGGTCCGAGCAGTACCTGCCGGCACTGGTGTTCTTCGCCTTCCTGCCCTACGTGGACATGATCCTGGCGCTCAAGCTCCTGATCGTCACCGTCTGGGTCGGCGCCGGCATTTCCAAACTGGGACATCACTTCTCGATGGTCATCCCGCCGATGCTGTCGAACACCCCCTGGTTGCCGTTCCGGTCGATCAAACGCGCCCACTACCGCGACTTCCCGCACGACATGCGACCGTCGCGCCTCGCCTCGGGAGTCGGGCACGTCTTGGGCACCATCGTCGAGATCGTGACTCCGTTGGTGCTGCTGTTCTCCACCAACAAGTGGCTTACGCTGGCGGGCGTGGTGCTGATGGTCTGCTTCCACCTGTTCATCTTCTCCACCTTCCCCCTCGCGGTACCGCTGGAGTGGAACATCCTGTTCGCCTACGCGTCGATCTTCTTGTTCTGGGGACACCCCACGTGGGACGGTTTCGCGCTGACCGACACCACCATGCCGTGGGTGCTCGCCCTGATCGCCGCAGCGCTGTGCTTCTTCCCGGTGCTGGGCAATCTCCGCCCGGACCTCGTGTCGTTCCTGCCGTCGATGCGGCAGTACGCCGGGAACTGGGCGTCGGCCACGTGGGCCTTCGCACCGGGCGCCGAGGACAAACTCGACCAGTGCGTGGTGCGCTCATCGAAGAACACCAGGACCCAGCTGCTCGCGTCGTATCCACCGGAGGTCGCCGACGTCGTCATGCACCAGATGATGGCGTGGCGTTCCCTGCACAGTCAGGGGCGTGCGCTGTTCTCACTCATGATGCGTCACCTGGGCGACGACATCGACACCTACACTCTGCGAGAGGCCGAGTTCTCGTGTAATTCGCTGGTGGCCTTCAACTTCGGTGACGGACACCTGCACGACGAGAAGATGATCGCGGCCCTGCAGCGCCGTTGTGACTTCGCGCCCGGTGAGTTCACGATCGCCTGGATCGAGTCGCAACCCATCCACAAGGGCACCCAGCGCTACAAGGTGATCGACGCGGCGCTCGGGGTCATCGAGACGGGCACCTACCGGGTCGCCGACGCGGTTGCCGAGCAGCCGTGGTTGCCCAATGGGCCGATCCCGGTGCAGGTCGACTGGACGCTCGACATTGACGCCCGCCGCGCGCTCACCGATCCTGAGATCGTGACCGAACCCCGGATGCGCTCGACACCCTCGCGGCAGGTGCAACCGTGACGACTGCCGTCGTCGTCGGCGGCGGGCCCAACGGGCTCGCCGCCGCCCTGCATCTCGCCCGCAACGGCGTCGAGGTCACCGTCCTCGAGGCCGCCGACGAGGTCGGCGGGGGTAGTCGGTCGGGCGAGCTGACCGAACCGGGCCTCATCCACGATCACTGTGCGGCCTTTCACCCACTGGCAATGGGTTCGCCGTTCTGGCGCAGCGTCGGCCTGGAGTCCTACGGCTTGACCTGGTGCCTCCCGGAGATCGACTGCGCCCATCCCCTCGACGACGGGACTGCCGGACTCCTGTACCGCAGCATCGATCGGACCGCCGACGGACTCGGCCCCGACGGCCTGCGTTGGCGGCTGGCCCTCGGTGACCTCGCGCGCGGCTTCGACGAGCTCGGCGAGGATCTCCTTCGTCCGGTCGTACATCTGCCGCGGCATCCGTTGCGGCTGGCGGCCTTCGGGCCGCGTGCGGTATTGCCCGCGACCGTGATGGCCCGCTGGTTCCGTACCGATCGCGGTCGCGCGCTGTTCGCCGGTATCGCGGCGCACGCGTTCACCCGACTCGACCGGCCGCTCACCGCTTCGCTGGGCATGATGATCGCGGCGAGCGGACATCGCCACGGGTGGCCGGTCGCCCGAGGGGGTTCCGGTGCGATCGCCACCGCCGCGGCGGCCGCGATCGGTGACCACGGCGGCAAGATCGAGACCGGCACACTGGTCTCGGCGCGCTCCGACATCCCGTCCGCCGATCTGGTTTTGCTGGATCTCTCACCCGCGCAGGCACTCTCGATTTATGGTGACCAGATGCCGGCCAGGGTGAGACGCGCGTTGCAGCGTTACCGCGTGGGATCGTCGGCGTTCAAGGTCGACTACGCCCTCGACGGCGACATCCCCTGGACGACTCCCGACTGCGGACGCGCGGGCACCGTTCATCTCGGTGGTGATGCCTTCGAGGTGTGGCACACCGAGCGGCAGCGGGCCGCCGGGATCATGGTGGACAGGCCGTTCGTCCTGCTCGGGCAGCAGTATCTCGCCGATCGGTCGCGCAGCCGCGGCGGACTCAATCCGATCTACGCCTACGCCCACGTACCCCGCGGATACGACGGCGACGCCACCGACGCGGTGACCGCCCAGATCGAACGTTTCGCCCCCGGATTCCGCGATCGGATCGTCACCGTGCGCAGTACCGGTACCCGTCAATTGCAGTCCTACAACCCCAATTTCGCTCTCGGAGACATCATCGGCGGAGCCAATGACGGGCTGCAGATGCTGGCGCGCCCGCGACTATCGGCGAACCCGTACGCGCTCGGCGTCGACGGGGTCTATTTGTGTTCACAGTCCACCCCGCCCGGCGCGGGCGTGCACGGCCTGTGCGGTTATCACGCTGCGTCGGCGGCCCTGGCATCGTTGCGGGGGCGCCGATGACCGAGGTCGATGGCGATCGAGGGACGCAGGCGCGTGCGCGGCTGGCCCGCATGCCTGCGACCGCCGATGCCGAGTTGCAGGAGGTGGTCACGGCGATCGCGCGCCGGCTCCGCGCGCAGGAGGCGACCATCGTCGCGGATCTGACCGCCATGATGGCCCGCGAGATCGACCATCTCGACGCGGATCCGAAGCTCGTCGAGATGCTCGAGGCGAGTGTGCACGGCAACGTCTCGACGATCATCCACGTTCTCGCCAACGACATCCCCGTCGATCATCTGCAGCCGACGACCGCCGCGGTCGAGTACGCGCTGCGCCTCGCGCAACGCGATGTGCCGTCGAATTCCCTTGTGCGCGCCTATCATCTGGGCCAGAACGCGGTGATGTTGTTGTGCTATCAGATGATCGGTGAACTGGAGCTGGACGCGGACCGGGCGATGGCGGTGACCCGACACATTTCGGGCGTCATGTTCGGCTACATCGACTGGATCACCCTCTATGTGTTCCAGGCGTACGAGGATGAACGCCGCCGATGGCTCGGCGCCGACGCCACGCTGTCCTCGACCGCGATTCGTCGCGTTCTCGACGGCACCGACACCGACGGCCGCACCTTCACCGAGCAGACCCGATACCGGCTGGACCGCCCGCATCTCGCCGCGATCATCTGGTCCGACGACGACGGTGTGGATCTCCGGCGCCTGCACCGCGGCGCCGAGGAACTCGCGGTTCGCCTGCGCGCCGACGGGCCTCCGATCCTCACGGCCGTGGACCGGTCGACGATCTGGGTCTGGTTCCCGCTGCGCACGGCGTCGAGTGAGCGTGCGGTCGGTGAGATCGACCTGCCACCTGGACTCCGGGGTGCGTTCGGTCTGGTCGGTGCGGGCGTCGACGGATTCCGTCGCAGCCATGAGCAGGCTCGCGGGGCCTATGCGGTGGCGATCATGCCCGGCAGCGGCACCGGATCGATCGTGGGATTCGCTGACCGCGGAGTCGCCATCGCCTCGCTGCTCGCGCAGGATCTGCCGGCCACCACGGCCTGGGTGCGGGAGGTGCTCGGTGGTCTCGCCGACGATTCACCCACGGCGGCGACGCTGCGCGAGACGCTCTCGGTCTACTACGCGACCCGAGAGAGTCATCTGCATACCGCGACCCGCCTCAACCTGCATCGCAACACGGTAAAGTACCGCGTCGGCAAAGCGCTGGCCGAGGTACCCGGACATCGCGACCGGCTCGATCTCGCCCTGGCGTTGACGGTCTGTGAACTGTTGGGGCCCAGCATCATCTCCGGTCCGGCCTGACCCGACCGGGGCCATCGGCGGGACGCAGGGCCCACGCGGGCACCCAGTGGGTGACCGACTCCTGCCGGTCGCGTGCGCTCAGGGTGTAGGTGACCTTGCCGTACCACTCTCCCCACTCCGACAGCCCCCACTCGGTGAGGACTCCGGTGGCGACTTTCCGGATCTGCAGGCCGTCGGGATGATAAGTGCCACTGTGGTGCGGGGTCTGCGGATACAGCGCGTTGAGATCGATCAGCACCGCCCGGTGGCCGACGCGCACGAAAGCAGGCCGGTGGGGTCGCCCGCTGTCGCCGCCGATCCGAGCCATACCCACGCATCCGATCATATGTTCGATTGCTGTCGTTTATCCAACCGGCGATGCGGGTATCCCGCCGTCACGGAGACGATTCGAGTGAACGAACGTACACTGAGAACCATGAGCAGCAGGCGGTTGGTCGGCGAACAGGGAGAAGTCCGTGCGCTGGCACGACTGGGACTGAGCGAACTGGGCAAGGCCACCGTCGGGATCGCGCGGGTGCACCGTGCGACCTCGGCGGCGGTCTTCGGCACGCTCGACCTCGCGATCGGCAGGCCTGTCGCGCCGGTGCGCACCGTGCACGACGCGGTCAGTGAAGCGGTCTACACCTCGATCACCGGAGTGCTGGACTCGGCCACGATCGTCGCCGACGCGTTGCCCGAGACCGGGCCTCAGCCCACCAGGACCGTCCGTGGCGCGGCCATGATCGGCATTCTCGACGGACTCATCGGCGACGCCCTCGACGACGAACATTCCCCGCTGGCGCCGCAGATGGCTCCCCGTGTCGGCGGGTCGCCGGTCGCCGTGACCACCGACGGCTTGGCCGCCGCGTATCCGCGCGCCACCGGACACCTCGTCGTCTTCCTGCACGGGCTGATGGAGACCGAACACGCCTGGCGACTCGGTGGACGCCCGACCTATGGAGCGCGGCTCGTCGACGACATCGGTGCCACCGAGGTGCAGATCCGCTACAACACCGGCCGCCACATCAGCGACAACGGCGCGACCCTCGCCCGATTGCTGAGCGAGATGGTCCTGCTGTGGCCGGTGCCGGTCACCCGCATCTCGCTCGTGGGGCATTCGATGGGCGGCCTCGTCATCCGCAGCGCGTGTCACCTCGGTACGAGCAACCGCGCGCCGTGGGTGCCGTTGGTGACCGAGACGGTCAGTCTCGGCTCCCCGCACCTCGGTGCGCCCCTGGCACGGGGCGTGCACGCCGCGTCGTCGGCGTTGCGCATGCTGTCGGTGACCCGACCGTTCGGCGAGTTGTTGCGTCGGCGCAGTGCCGGCGTCCGAGATCTCTTCCACGGCAACGTCATCGCCGAGGATGGACCATCGGCGGATCCGGACGGCTGGTGGCAGGCGCCCGGCGCGGACGTCCCACTACTCGCCGGCGCCCGCCATCTGTTCGTCACGGCCTCCCTCTTCGGCAATCCACGCCACCCGCTCGGCCGCTTCATCGGTGACGGCCTGGTTCTGACGCCGAGCGGTCGAGGGTTCCATCGCTCCCGGCGGATCGGATTCCGCGACGAGGACGGCATGCATCTGGGCCGCGCGAACCATTTCACACTGCTCAACCACGACGATATCTACCTGTGGCTCCGTGACGGACTCCGTCCGCTGCGAGCACTCACTGCCGGCTAGTCGAACAGATCAATCGAACGAATTGACGGATTTCTCTTGCGGTGACAGCCGCCGCCGACTACAGACCGACCTGGTGACGGTCACCGAGGAACACGAACGTGCCGCTCGGCGGATGGAATCGGTGAGTCAGCCCGCACTGATCGAGGTCGAGAACCGCGGGGTGTACCGGAAGCTGGGTTTTCAGAACATCTCCGGCTTTCTCAGTCGCCGATTACGGATCACCGACACCTTCCGTCGTAAACGACGGTTGCAGGCGTCGGGGCAGTTCACGACACCCACCGGTACGCCGCTATCGCCGTCGGCACCAACCCTGGCCGACGGTGTCGCCGACGGCGTTCTCGGCCCGGACCACGTCCACGCGGTCCTCGACGTGCTCGGCAAGATCCCGGTCGCATTGCCCGCCGAGGTCCACACCGCAGCGGAGCAAACGCTGGGGCAACTGGCACGCGAACACACCCCCGCGGAGTTGGGGGTCCTCGGGCAACAACTGCTTGCCCGGGTCGATCCCGACGGCGAGCTGACCGAACCCGCCGACCGGGCCCGGCAACGGCAACTATGGTTGGGACGTCAAGACGCCCAACAGATGTCGGTGATCAAAGGCCGCCTGGACCCGGCCACCCGCGCGATGTTCGACGTGGTGTTGGCGTCATGGGCGGCCAAAGGCGTCAACAATCCCGACGACGAGCACTCCCCGCACGGATCCGTCCACGATGCCGACCCGGACGTGGTGGAGGCCGCGGCCCAACGCGATACACGCGCCACCGCGCAACGCCAGCATGATGCGTTCCGTGCCCTGCTCCACGCCACCCTCGACGGCGGGTTGCTGGGTAAGAGTCATCGGGGTCTGCCGCCGCAGTTGATCGTGTCGATCACCTCCCAGGAATTACGCGAGCAGGCCGGTCTCGGACGTACCGCCACCGGTACGACACTGCCGATCGGTGCCGTGGTGGAGGTGGCGGCACGGGCGCAACAGTATTTGGCGGTGTACGCCGATCATTCGTCGGAGATCTTGTATTTCGGGCAAGCCCGTCGGTTCGCCTCACGGGGGCAGCGGCTGGCCCTGGCCGATTCCTACGGGGGCTGTTCGCATCCGGACTGTTCGGCGCCGATGGTGCATGTCGAAATCCACCACGCCGCCCGTGACTATGCGCGGGGCGGGAACACCGACATCCACGATCTCGCCCCGGCGTGCGGCGTGCACAACCGCATGGTCGGCCCCGACACCGGCCAGTACACCACCGAACTGATCCGCAGTGGCCCCGACGCCGGACGCTTCGGCTGGCGACTCAACACCGAACCCGGACAGCCACAGAATCCGTTGCGGGTCAACCGATTCTTTCGGATCGACCGGACGTTTCGGGCCGCGGTCGAACACATCCGAGACGCGGCCGGCATACCGGCCGACCCGCCCTCACCACCGGTATCGAGGTGCGAAGCCCGCCTCGATACCGGGGTACAGCGAGTCGTGCACCGCGAAGCCAACAGCCAACACGGCCACCGACGGACCGGCCCACACGATCACCCACCACCCGGACTGGGGCCACCAGGACTGAGTCCACCCGGGCTGGGTCCACCCGACCGTCATCGACCACAGGCACCACGAGGCGACATCAACTACTTCCTCGCCCACCCCGACGCAGCCTGACCAGACCAACGATCCAACAACCACACACACGCGAAGTCACCGGCACACCACAACGGACGCCGGTGACCTCGCCATGCGTTGATGACGGGGCACACCTCTGCGCCATCCTCGAATCCGGCGGAGCGGCTTGACCTTCAGGTAGGTCGAGGTCCGATGATGTCCCGGTGACCAATTCGGAGATGATGTCGATCGGGGCGTTCGCCGATGCGTGCGGCCTGACGACGAGCGCCCTACGTTTCTACGACGACGCCGGGCTACTGCGGCCAGATCGGGTCGATCCAGGCTCGGGCTACCGCTGGTACACCCCGGGCCAATGTGACCGTGCGGTCCTGGTTCGACGCCTACGAGAAATCGGCATGCCCATCGTGGGGGTGCGGAAGATGCTCGACTCCGCACCGCTCGATGCCAAGCGTTGTCTCGACGATTACCTCGCGGAGATCATCGGCGCGGCCGAAGCCGCACGGTCGACTGCCTCGCTCATCAAGGCACAGTGGGACATTCAGCCAGAACCCGGTGTGACGACGATCAGTGGAGCGATGTTTGCCGCCGCGACCGACCAGGTTCTCACCACCACGGCATGCGACGCGGAGTTCGCCGTCCTCAGCGGCGTTCGCGTGGAGATCGAAAACGGGGCTCTCACAATGAGTGCCACCGATCGCTTTCGGCTCACGACTCGGTCGCTCGTCGCCGGGCAGACGGGCGCGACGTGTGCGGGCACGGTCCACGCAGACGACCTGCGCCGGTGCCTGGCCGATCTCCGACACTCCCCTGTCGTTGAGCTGACTGTCGACGACGACGGCCTCACGATCACGCTTCCCGGCGGACGCCGGCGTCACTGCCGATTGATCGACGACACCTTCCCGGATCATCGTGCGCTGCTCGGGGCGCTGCCGACTCCGACGACAACGATGCTGACGTCGAGGACCGGACTGCTCGACGCACTCGAGCGCGGCCCCGCAGAATTCGTCGAGATGCAGATCGATGAGGGGCGGATCGCCCTTCGCCCGTACCCGTGCCCGTCCGACGACGACTCCGACTCTGGCACCGCAGAGCTCGGCGACGAGATGCGCCTGGTGGCCGAGGTGACAGGTGTAGCGCTGACCCTCTGGTTCGAGATGACGACGCTCTATCCGGCGATCAGCACCGCGATCGGCGCGGACGTGCTCGTCGAACTCCGCGGCAGAGATCAGCCCGCCACGATCCGCTCGGCCGATCGTGGCGAACTGACCACACTGGTGATGCCGGTCAGGAACCCTGCGTCCGCCGGCCGGGTCGCGTCCTGACCTTCGGGAGCAACGCATAGCCGGGCGCCGCACTCAGCCGACCGGGTCGAGAACCACCCGCACCGACACCGAACCCTTCTCGTCGCGTGTCGCGACGGCATGTCCTGTCCGCTCGGCGCCGTCGAGCAGCAGCGACAGCGGTCCACCGTTCCCGGTGAAGTTGCGCCACCACTTCTTCTTGTCCGGCAGCGCCACTCCGATCAGGACGGTGTCACGAGGTGCCCCTCCCTCGGAGGTCGCAGTGCCGTGTCGATACGCGACCGGCAGCCGGAACGTGGCGCCCGACCGACGGCCGGTGTAGGTCACCACGGTCATCGACCTGCCCAGTGCCGGACCGACGACCGGTAATCCGAACAGCGGGATGACCGCTTTGTTGGTCATGGCTGCTGCGGAGGTGAACAGGCTCATCGGGCTCCTTCGTCGTGGACGGATGCGGCACGGCGCGGGTGGTCAGTGCCGATGACGGTCGAACGGCCGATGATGATCGAACGCGTCGCAAGGGCATCGTCGTTGATGGTGGCCACCTTGGTACCCGGTTTGCGGCCGTCTCGGACCTCGGAGATGCCGACCCCGGCGTCGGTCAGGCGACGATGGGTAGCCCCAATGTCGGTGCTCCCCCACGCAATACCCCATAGGCGGATGGGCTCGTCGGCGGGCGCGCTGTCGGGGACGACGACTTCCACGACGAGATCGCCTCGGCGGAAGAACAACTGTCGCAGACCGTCGACGACTCGGCGGTCGAGCCGGAAATCCAGTCCGAGCGTGGCACCGAACAGCGCGACCGCGTGATTGCGATCGGGGCTGGAGAACACGAGATGATCGATACCGGCGATGTCGGCGGCAACCTCGGGCGCCGACACGGTCAGCCCGCGATCGGCCACCGGGTCGGCCGGGGTGACACCGAAGGGCAACGTGTCGACATGCCACTCCCCGCGCACGTCATCTCCCGTCGGTGCCGTCAGCTCCAGACCGCGCCGCCGGAGTAGGCGCACATGACCGTCGGCGTCGGGGACTCCGAAGAGTACTCGGTGCTGATCACCAGATGTACTGGGCCGCAATCGGATTCGAGCAGCGAACACGCCGATGTCGTCGGTGGGCTGCGACAGACCGAGCAGCCTTGCATATGCCGCGGCCGATGCGTCGACGTCGGGCGTGCCGAGATCGACAACGGCAACCGGGTCGTGCGGTCCGGTCGGTGCCGTGGCGGTGGGTCCGGTCTCGATCCCGCTCGGGACGTCGGTGTCGGCGTCATGGGCCATCGGAGAAATGCTCCTCATCGTCTGTGTCGGCCGCGACGGCCGCGCGGGGGTCGGGGTGGCTCCTCGCGCGGCGGGCTGCTGGTGATGTGCCACGACCCGCAGTCACAGCGATAACACCGCAGCGTCGGCGCACGCCGACCGACCTGCCGTATCCGGCCGATCCCCTCGATGGCTGCCGCCTCCGAACCGAAGGCGTCCTTGTACGGCGTCGGACAGTCCCGATACACCGGCGCCGGACGCCGTCGACGCCGCGGGGTCAGGTCTGTCCGCGCCTCCACACCTCGATAGAACTGCTCGAGGTCGTCGTCGGAGAAAGGCGTCATCACTGCACCACCACCGATCTGCGACGGCGCGTCGACCTCTTCTGTCGGTCGCAAGCATCCGGGTGGTTGCCTGATCGGGTGGGCACATACCCAGCCTGCCATCCTCCTCGGCGTGACGTCGCGTCAGCGCGCCGAGCGCTCGGCGTGTTATCGGCTCAGCGCGCCATCCACAACCGCCGGCGGATCACCTGGCGCATCCGCCGCAATTCGGAGTTGCTCAGTCCGCTCGGCGGTGCCTCGTCGACGAGCTGATCGACCTGCGCGAAGAAGTCACGATCGGTCAGCCCGAACTGCTCGGTGATCTCACGGGACGAGCCACCGCCCAATGTGTACCAACTCGTCTCGAAGTCGATCATCTGCTGCTGCTTGTTGTTGATCACTGTCATGGTGCCGCCCAACCATCGTGGTGTTTCCGTGCGCACAGAACACTCTCGGTCTTGGCTCGGCCGAGAATGTTGCAGGAGTGCGGTTGACGTCCTTTGTACACCGCGACGGTGACCGAGGGCAGTCATTTGTGCACCGACGAGGTTAATCCCCGCGAGCTCTTTCCACAGGTATCGAAACACCGTGTCGCAGTGGACGACTACGTCGGTCTTTCTCGCCGTGGCGGACGTGCCGGAAATGTCTCGACGGACCGATCTCTCATCGCGGGGTCAAGGGTCGCGACGACGTCGCCGGGACCGGTCCGATCCGCTGTGCTACGCGTCGTATCGGGGAACCACCGCGTATACGGTCAGTTCCCGGGGAACGCCCTTGGCCTTGAAACGGCGGCGTCGGCGGCGGGCATAGCGCTGCGGATCGACGCTCTCGAGGGTCGCGTCGCTGATGAGCAGTTCACCCGCCCCGGCGGCACCGGCAACGCGTGCCGCGATATTGACGTCGACGCCGACGAAGTCGTCGCCGACCGCGCGAGGTGTACCGGTGTGCAGGCCGGCCCGCAGCTGAGGACGGTAGCCGTCGATCGTGAGTGCGCTGACCGCACCGATCGCCTCGTAGGCGGCCACGATCGCCTCGTCGGGATCGGTGAACATCGCCATCACCCCGTCCCCGAGGTTCTTGACGATCCGGCCGCCGTGCTGCCGGACCACCTGCTCGGTCGCGGTGTTCACTTCTCGCAGAAGTCGCAACACCTGATCATCGCCGGCTGCGAGAGCCCAGGTGGAGAACGCCACGAGGTCGGTGAACAGGATGGTCACGTCGACCGGTGTGTCCGCGGAGTGCCCGCGCCGCCGGGTCACCGATTGCCAGGCCTGTACCGCAGCGAGACCCAACTCTCTGGTTGCACTTGGCTTTTCAGGTCTGGCGTCAGCGATCAACCGGGCCAATCGGTCCGACGGTCGGGAGTCGGTGATCGATGGTGGTGCGTCCGGCAGCAACCTGCGGACCGCGCGGATCGCCCGGATGCCGGTGGAATTGGCGTCGGCGCGGGCGAGAGCATCTGCGGCGCGGGCACTCAGCGGTGCCGGTTCGGGACCCGATGGCGGTTCGGGATTCGGGTCGGATGAATCGGGGGCGTCGCCGGCGTTCACCGCAGTCGCTCCGCGTCTCGCGCCAAGGACAGCAGCTCGTCGGCGAGACCGGACAGAGTGGCGCGGTCGGCGTCTTCGCCCACCGCGGTGGCGAGGTCCTCGGCGGCACATCGCAGGGCGAACATCCGGTCCCCGAACTCCGCGACCTCGGCCGACGACAAGATCACCGCATCGTCGGGAATAGAAGTACCCGCCACGAGCGCTCTCTGTTCGTACGCCCGCTGTCGACATGACCGTTTGCAGTACTTGCGTCGCCGACCCATCTCGGAATCGGCCATGGCCGAGCCGCACCACGCGCACGCGTAGGTTCGCCGGGAACGGGTCGCATCCACGGCACAGACCGTACCGTGCGCGGTACTCATCGCGACACAAGCCGCGCGCGGTGTCGCGTGCATCGGGCGTCACGGATCAAGAAGAGTAGAATGGTTCTGTTCAGCAGCTGGTTTGGTCAGCGAGCAAGCCGAGAGGAAAGCAGTAGCAAATGGCAGATCGAGTACTTCGGGGTAGCCGCCTCGGTGCGGTGAGCTACGAAACCGATCGTGATCACGATCTCGCGCCGCGGCGGATTGTCCAATACCGCACCGACAACGGGGAGATCTTCGACGTCCCGTTCGCCGACGACGCCGAGGTGCCGTCGAAGTGGCCGTGCAAGAACGGCATGGAGGGCACCATCCTCGAGGGCGCCGAGCCCGAGGAGAAGAAGGGCAAGCCGCCGCGCACCCACTGGGACATGTTGCTCGAGCGGCGCAGCGAGGAAGAGCTCGAGGTCCTGCTCAATGAGCGCCTCGACCTGCTCAAGCAGCGCCGTCGCGGAGCGACGAATTGATCGAGCGCCGCGGAGCGACGAATTGATCGAGCTCTGCGGAGCGACGAATTGATCGAGCGCTGCGGGGCGACGAATTGATTGAGCTCTGGGGGGCGACGAACTGATCATCTGATCATCGCCGACTCAGGCATACAGACGGGCGGCCCGGGAGATTGTCTCCCGGGCCGCCCGTCGTTCTGTCTGTCTGGTGCGTCGTCAGCGCCGTACGCCGAGTTGGGCGAGCCGACTCTGCACACCCCAGCGGAACACCTTGACGAAGGCCTCCGACATGACGCCACCGCTCATCTTCGACTGACCGATCTCGCGTTCGGTGAAGGTGATCGGAACCTCACGGACGTCGAAGCCCGTCTGGATCGATCGCCATGCCAGGTCGATCTGGAAGCAGTACCCGGCGGATTCGACGGTATCGAGGCTGATCTTCTCCAGCACCGCGCGGCGGTACGCGCGGTAACCGGCCGTAATGTCGTGGATTCCGGCACCGAGCGCGAGACGCGCGTAGGTGTTGGCGCCCCGCGACAGGATCTCACGCCGGCGCGGCCAGTTGACCAATTCGCCACCCTTGACGTAGCGCGAGCCGATGACCAGGTCGGCGCCGTCGTTGATCGCCGCAAGCAGGGCGGGTAGTTGTTCGGGAGCGTGGCTGCCGTCGGCATCCATCTCGATGATGACCTCGTAGTCGCGTGCGAGCCCCCAGGCGAATCCGGCCAGGTAGGCCTTACCGAGTCCGTCCTTGTCGACCCGGTGCAGGACGTGGATGCGGCCTGCGACGTCGGCGGCGGCCAACTCGTCGGCAACCTCACCGGTACCGTCCGGGCTGGAATCGTCGACGACGAGCACGTGGATGGCGCTCAGCGCGGTCTGCAGGCGACCGATGATGAGTGGCAGGTTCTCGCGCTCGTTGAAGGTCGGGATGACGACCAGCGCTTTCTCGCCGTCGGGCCCGACCACGGTGGGTCGCTCGACACCACCGGCGGGCGATCGGTCACTGTTCGTCACCGGTGTACTCCTCCGACTTCTCCGGGGCGGTGCCGGCACCCTTGTGAGGCCGCACCGCCGTGAATCTCTGAGTGAACCTAGTACGCATTGCCACCGCGACCAAAAGCGCCACCACCGCGAGGAGCATCGCGATGCGTTCCGGCCATGCTCCCAGACGGGTGGCGATCGTCGTGGCGGAACTCAACGGAAGCCGGTCGGCGAGGATCGCCGGGGTGAAGATGTCCGATTCCGACGTCATCGATCCGTCTGGTTCGATGAGTGCGCTGACTCCGCTGGTCGCGGCCACGATCACGGCCCGACCGTGCTCGACCGCCCGGAATTGCGACATCGCGAGTTGCTGGTAGGTCATGTTCGTGCGACCGAACGTGGCGTTGTTGGTGGGTACGTACAGGATCTGGGCGCCCTGATCGACCGCGTCGCGTGCCGCCCGGTCGAAGGCGACCTCCCAACACGTGGTGACCCCGACGGTGACGTCACCGGAACGTCCGGGCACGGTCAGCACCGACGGGCCGGTGCCGGGGCGGAAGTTGCCTGCCATGTCGGCGTAGGACGAGAACATCCGGAAGAACGGACGCCACGGCAGGTATTCGCCGAAGGGCTGGATGATGTGCTTGTCGTACCGCGCGATGGGGCCCCGGCTACCGTCCCAAACCAGCACGGTGTTGGTCGGGCGACCGTCGGGTTCGACGATCAGCGTGCCCACCAGGATCGGTGCGCCCACGGCGTCGGAGGCCGCGGTGATCTCTGCGGCGGCGTCGGGGTTGTCCAGTGGATCGATGTCGGAGGCGTTCTCAGGCCACGCGACGAACGACGGTTGCTCGATGTGGCCGGCGTTGATCTCGTCGGCGAGCGCCATGGTTTCTCGGACGTGGTTGTCGAGGACGGCGCGCCGCTGGGCGTTGAACTCGAGTCCGAGTCGCGGCACATTGCCCTGAACTGCCGCGATCTGCGCCGAAGCACCCGATACGTTGCGGTCGACGGTGTCGGGCAGTAACGCGATCGCCGAGACCGGCGCGAGCAGGGCCAGGACGATGCCCAGTGCGGCGCCGCGGACGACAGAGGATCGTGGGCCCATGCCGACGGCGGCGTCTCGGCGGGTGGCGAGCTGGATCACCCAGACCACCGATGCGCCGAACAGCGCAACCGCCCCGGACACCCCGGGTGCCCCGAGGACCGACGCCAGCGGCAGCAACGGGCCGTCGACTTGACTGAATGCGGTTCGTCCCCAAGGGAATCCGCCGAAGGGAAACGACGACCGCAGTCCCTCGACCAGCACCCACGACAGTGCGAACCACAGCGGCGGCACGGGCAGTCGCATCGTCAGCGTCGCGCACAGCCCGAACAGGGCCAGGTAGGCGGCGAGCGCGGCGGCGAGCGCCAACCACGGCAGGGGCCCGACGTACACACCGATCCAGGGCAGCAGGGGGACGAAGAACCCGACACCGTAGACGAAGCCGATCCAGGCCCCGGTCCGCGCGCGGGGACGCCCCTCGGCCAGCAGCCCGTAGAGCAGTCCGAGCGACACCACCGCCATGAACCACCAGTTGCGGGGTGGGAAGGCCGAGAACATGGCGAGCCCGGCCAGGGCGGCGAGGACGGTGCGTACCGCCCACAGCGTTCGGCGGTGTGCGGCGGGCGAGGCGGTGGTCCAACGGTCGCGCAGCCGATCCCAGCGCCGCGGTGGGGACTGCTCGGTGCCGGCGGAGCGATCGGCATCGGTCCCGGGGACGGCGTCGGTTCCCGATGCCGGCGTCACCAATCGCCTCCGTCGACGTCGTGGATGATCGAGCCGGCGCGGACGGTCCGCACGCATCGTGGCAGGCGGGCATCGGGTGAGACGTCGGGCAGCGCGGGTACGCGCGATCGCGGATCGGTCGACCACCGCTGCACCCCGGCGTGCGAGCCGGCGACCACGAGGTCGTCGGCTTCCCACACCGCATAGTCGGCACGCGCTCCGGGTTCCAGCGTGCCGGTCAGTCCGTCGTGCACACCGCCGGCGCGCCACGCGCCGCGTGTGCAGGCGCCGAATGCCGCCCGCGCCGAGATCGCCGACGACGCCCGATGTGGGTGCACCGCAGCTCGGATGGTTGCCCACGGATCGATCGCCGTCACCGGCGAATCGGAGGAAAACGAGAGTGCCACACCGGCTTTGGCGAGCATTGCAAAGTCGTTGAGGCCGTCGGCGCGAGGCCCGAGCCGTTGGGCATACAGCCGTTCACGTCCACCCCATTCGGCGTCGAACAGCGGCTGCATGCTCGCGATCACTCCGCAGCGGGCCAGGATCGCGGCGTCGGTGGCGTCGGTCATCTCGACGTGTTCGAGCCGATGGGCGCAGCGTGCCAGAGCCGGTGTGCCGAGTTCGTCGGCGACCGAGGCGAACGCGGCGACGACGGCCTTGGTCGCGGCGTCACCGATCACATGGAAGCCTGCCTGCGCGCCCGCCAGCGTGCAGGCGTGGATGTGCGTCCGGATGGTCTCGGGTTCGAGATAGTTGATGCCGCTGGTGTCCGGATCGTCGGTATATGGCTCCCGCAACCACGCGGTGTGCGAGCCGAGAGCGCCATCGACGAACAGATCCCCGGCCAGCCCGTCGGCGCGGGTGATGGAGAGCAGCTCGGCGGCATGCTCGGCGTCCTGCGCCGCCTGCCCCCAATAGCGGCGCACCTCCACCGGGTGGTCGAGGTCGGCCAGGGCGAGGAAATCGTCGAGGCCGGCGATCTCGGGTCCGCCGTTCTCGTGCACCGCCACCACTCCGGCGGCGGCCGCGGCGTCGAGTGCCCGGCGCTGCCACCGGGCGCGGGTCGCCGGGGTCACCAGTGTACGGGCAGCGGCACGCACGAGGTGGTGTGCCTGGGCGACGAGCGGCGCATCGGGGTCGTACCCCTCGGCGGCGTCGAGGTCGGTGACCAGCCGGCGCAGCGCGGTGGAGGCGACCGCCGAGTGCTCGTCGATGCGCGCGAGGTAGACCGGGCGGTGACCGACGACGTCGTCGATCTCGGCTGTCATGGGAAACCTGCGGTCATCCGGATCGACGCCCGCCCAGGTGGAATCGTCCCACCCGAGCCCCCAGATCAGCTCGTTCTCGTCGGCTCCGTCCGCGGCGGCCGCGAGGCGTGCGAGACAGTCGGTACGGCTGGTGGACTCACTCAGCGTCAATCCGTCCAGGGCGAGTCCGGTCGACGTCAGATGCACATGGGAATCAACGAAGGCGGGTGCGACGAAACGCCCGGCCAGATCCATGATCCGGGCATCGGGGTGCAGGGCTCGGCCCACGGCGTCGGAGCCGACCCACGTCACGACGCCGTCGGTGACGGCGAGCGCGGTCGCGTCGGGAACGCTCGATGAATAGACGAGTCCGCCGAGCAGGAGTTCGGTAGCCACGATCGTCCAGTGTGCCCTGAGTGGGGTCGGCAGGTGTCGGGGGGTTTGGTGCGGTGCGGATCGAGGCGACGGCGGTCGGCGCGGTGATCAGTGTCCGGGCGGCAGCTGCCGGTCGCCGGCCGGGGTGGCACCTGCATGCGCCGGGTCGCCGGGAGCAGGCGAATCGACGACGGTGCCGTCGATGACGGTGCCACGTCGGAAACCCGAGGTCGCATAGATTCCGGCGCGATCCATCGCCACCACGAGACGGCGGGCGCCGAACGCGGTCACCGCGGGCCGGACCAGGCGCCGGGTGGGCGGTGCGAGCAGCACGATGCCGGCCAGTGTGGAGACCACGCCGGGAATGATCAGCAGGATCGAGGATCCGGCCATGATGGCGGTGTCGGCGAGTGGTGCCCGGGCGTCGACCTCATTGCGGGAGGCGCGCCGGAGTTCGCCGAAGACCTTCGCACCCTGCCAGCGCAGCATGAGGAAGCCGACGACGGCCGCGGCGATGGTGATGAGCACCGCCCACCCGAAGCCGAGGGTCATGGTCATCGCCACGAACACGCCGATCTCGACGGCGAGATAGAGCAGGGCATACGCGAGTCGCATGAGTCGGCCTTTCGTTGCGTGTCTGTACCGCTCAACGAACGAGGCGCCGGTTTTGCTCCGCAACCCGGGCCCACCGACTCTGGGAAAACACTGAGAAATCCGCGCTACTCCCCGTCGCGCCCCTCGATGTCACCCTCGGTCTGCAGATACACCGCCCGGAGGTCGTCGAGCATCTGCGCCGGGGGCTCGTGCCACATATCGCGCTCGACGGCTTCGAGGAGGCGTTCGGCGATGCCGTGCAGCGCCCACGGGTTCGACTCGGCCATGAACTTCTGATTGTGCTCGTCGAGGACGTAGGACTCGGTGAGCTTTTCATACATCCAGTCGGCGACGACGTCGGTGGTGGCGTCGTAGCCGAAGAGATAGTCGACGGTGGCCGCCATCTCGAAGGCACCCTTGTATCCGTGGCGCTGCATCGCCGAGATCCACCGCGGGTTCACCACGCGCGCCCGGAACACGCGACTGGTCTCTTCGGAGAGTGTGCGTGTACGCACCGCGTCCGGGCGGGTGGAGTCGCCGATGTAGGCCTCCGGGGAGCGTCCCGTCAATGCGCGCACCGTCGCGACCATGCCGCCGTGGTACTGGAAATAGTCATCGGAGTCGGCGATGTCGTGCTCGCGGGTGTCGGTGTTCTTGGCGGCCACCGAGATCCGCCGATACGCGCTGCGCATGTCGTCGACCGCCGGGATGCCCGACAGGTCGCGCCCATAGGCGTACCCACCCCATTCGGTGTAGACCCGTGCCAGATCGTCGTCGGTGCGCCAGTCCCGCGAATCGATCAGTTGGAGCAGACCCGCACCGTAGGTCCCCGGTTTGGAACCGAAGATACGGGTGGTGGCCCGACGCCGGTCGCCGTGCTCGGCCAGTGCGGCACGGGCATGGGCCGCAACGAAATTGGAGTCATCGGGTTCGTCGGCGTCGGCGGCGAGGGCGACGGCGTCGTCGAGCATGGTGACCACGTGGGGGAATGCGTCGCGGAAGAAGCCGGAGATGCGGACGGTCACGTCGATCCGGGGCCGGCCGAGTTCGGCGAGGCCGATCAGTTCGAGCGCCGACACCCGGCGCGAGGCCTCGTCCCAGACGGGCATCACGCCGAGCAGCGCGAGCACCTCGGCGATGTCGTCGCCCGAGGTGCGCATCGCACTGGTGCCCCACACCGACAGCCCGACCGACGCGGGGTATTCGCCGTGGTCGCCGAGGTAGCGCTCGAGCAGGGAATCGGCCATCGCCCGCCCGGTCTCCCACGCGAGGCGCGACGGTACGGCCTTGGGGTCGACCGAATAGAAGTTGCGGCCGGTGGGCAGCACGTTGATCAGACCACGCAGCGGCGATCCGCTGGGACCGGCCGGGATGAACCCACCGTCGAGGGCGTGCAGCACGCGCGGGATCTCCCCGGAGGTCTGTCGCAGCCGCGGGACGACCTCGGTGGCCGCGAAGCGCAGGATGTCGGCGACCGCGGGCGGATGCCCGGTGGCCACCTCGGCGACGGTCTGTTCCGACCAGTCCCCCGCCGCACACGACTGTACGAGCTCGCGGGCGAGGTGTTCGACGGCGTCGACGTCGGTGCGCGCGGCTTCGCCGCTGCCCTCGGTCAGGCCCAGGGCCTCACGCAGTCCCGGGAGGGCCGCCGTCCCGCCCCACAGCTGTCGGGCGCGCAGCATGGCGAGTACGAGGTCGACCTCGTGCTCGTCGGCGGGAGCCTGTCCCAGCACATGCAGTCCGTCGCGGATCTGCACGTCCTTGATCTCACAGAGCCAGCCGTCGACATGCAGGAGCATGTCGTCGAAGACCTCTTCGTCGGGGCGCTCGGTCAGCCCGAGATCCTGATGCATCTGCGCCGCGGTGAGCAACGTCCAGATCTGCTGACGGATGGCCGGCAGCTTGGCCGGATCGAGGGTGGAGATGTTGGCGTGCTCGTCGAGGAGTTGCTCGAGACGGGCGATGTCACCGTAGGACTCGGCGCGCGCCATCGGCGGGATCAGGTGATCGACGAGCACCGCATGGGCGCGTCGCTTGGCCTGGGTGCCCTCGCCGGGATCGTTGACGAGGAAGGGGTACACCAGCGGCAGATCGCCGAGGGCGGCATCGGTTCCGCAGTCCGAGGACATGCCGAGTGTCTTACCGGGCAACCATTCCAGGTTGCCGTGTTTGCCGATGTGCACCACCGCGTCAGCGCCGAAGCCGGGGATGTCGCCCGCTCGCCCCGCCCGCCCGGCGACCCAGCGATACGACGCCAGATAGTGGTGCGACGGTGGCAGATCCGGGTCATGATAGATCGCGACCGGATTCTCCCCGAATCCGCGCGGTGGCTGCACCATGATCGCGGTGTTGCCGAAAACCAGTGCGGCGATGACGATGTCACCGTCCGGATTGGTCGAGCGGTCGACGAACAACTCCCCCGGCGGCGGCCCCCAGTGTCTCGTCACAGCCTCACGCAACGCAGCGGGCAGCGTCGCGAACCAACGCGTGTAGTCCGCCGGCGACACCCGAATCGGGTTGGCGGCCAACGACTCCTCGGTCAGCCAATCGGCATCCTGACCGCCCGCGGCGATGATCGCATGGATCAGCGCATCGGAATCGTCCTCGGCCAGACCGGGAATGGCGTCCGGGCCGGATTCCGGGCCGATGTCGTATCCCGCGTCGCGCATTGCCCGCAGCAACGACACCAGACTGCGCGGGGTGTCGAGGCCCACGGCGTTGCCGATGCGGGCGTGCTTGGTCGGATACGCCGAGAGCATCAACGCGATACGACGTCGGGCCGCGGGGGTGTGGCGCAGCCGGGCATGGGCCGCGGCGATGCCGGCGACCCGTGCGCATCGCTCCGGATCGGGACGATAGGTGGGCAGCCCGTTCTCGTCGAATTCCTTGAACGAGAACGGCACCGTGATGATCCGGCCGTCGAACTCGGGCACGGCGACCTGGGTGGCGACATCGAGCGGCGAGAGCCCGTCGTCGTTGGCGTCCCAGTCGGCCCGCGAGGACGTGAGGCACAGGCCCTGCATGATCGGGATATCGAGGGCGGCAAGGCGTTCGATGTTCCAGGCATCGTCGTCACCGCCCGCCGACGCGGTGGCCGGGGTGGCGCCGCCGGCCGCGAGGACGGTGACGACGAGCGTGTCGGCGGTACCGAGCAGCTCGATGAGGTCGTCGGGAGCGGTGCGCAGCGACGCACAGAACACCGGCAGTGCGCGGGCGCCGGCGTCCTCGATGGCGCGGCACAACGCGTCGATGTAGGCGGTGTTGCCGGCCAGATGCTGCGCCCGGTAGTAGAGCACGGCGATCGTCGAAGTCGACCCGTCGTGGCCCGCGTTGGCAACGTCGGCGCGCGCAGTGCCGGAGCGATCGAGGATTCCCCATGCGGGGGTCTGCGCGGGCGGATCGAAGCCGAGGCCGGTGAGCAGCAGTGTGTCGGAGAGGAAGTTGTGCAGGTTCTCCAGATTGCTCACGCCCCCCGCCGCGAGGTAGTTGTGGGCCTGCTGGGCGACTCCGGCGGGAACGGTGGAGCACGCCATCAGATCGGGGTCGGGCTGCTGCTCACCGGACAGGACGACGACCGGGCGACCGGCGGCCAGTACAGCTTCCAGCCCGTCCTCCCACGCGCGGCGCCCACCGAGGATCCGGACGACGACGATGTCCGCCGGCGCAACCAGATCGGCGATGTCGTCGACCAGCAGCCGCGACGGATTGGCGATCGCATAGTCGGCGGCCGCGGCATGGGCGGTGATGAGGTCGGTGTCGGAGGTCGACAGCAACAGGATCATGAGAACTCCTCACCGGGGTGGCGCGCCCGGTCGTGTGGTCGGGGTGCCCAGCGACAGGTCTGACTCCGGGCGCATCCGTGGACACCCCCGACACAGTGGCGCGACCGCGCCGGAATCACACCGGCTTCTGACGCACTGGACGTGTGGTTGGAGCCTAGTGCAGGCGCCGTGGGCGGCCCACACCCGCGTCTACGCTGGATCCCGTGACCGAACCCCGCGAGCGCAGCGCCGACGACCGGTGTCCGGGTGTGTTCACTCCGCACCCGGCCGCCGATGGTGCGCTCGCGCGGGTCCGACTGCCGGGCGGTGTGCTCTCCGCCGCTCAGATGCAGACCCTGGCCGAGGTCAGTGCCCAGCACGGCGACGGGTACCTCGAGCTGACTGCGCGCGCCAACATCCAGCTGCGCGGGATCAGCGATGTCGAGGCCGTCGCGGACGCGCTGACCGCGGCCGGTCTGGTACCCGACGGGGTCGGGGGTGAGGACATCGGCGGTAGGGAGAAGATCCGCAACATAGTGGTGAGTCCCCTGACCGGCCGGATCGGGGGCCACGCCGATGCGTCGCCGATCGCCGCGGCGCTCGATGCCGAACTGCGTCGTGCCGATGGTCTCGACGGTCTCTCGGGCAGGTTCCTGTTCGGGGTGGACGACGGACGCGGTGATGTGGCGCGTCACCGGCCCGATGTGTGTGCCGTCCTGCGGCATCCGGCGGAGACCGGGGTGGCCGACATCGTGGTCGACGGTGAGGTGGCCGGTTCGGTCGACACGACCGCCGCTGTCGCGCCGGCGCTGCTCGACGTCGCGCGTGCCATGGCGGCGCTGACGGGACCCCGCCGCTGGCGCATCCACGACCTCGACGCCGCGACGCGCGTGTCGGTGATCGATGCGGCGCGGCGGCGCCTCGGACCACCCGGAGACCAGACATGGGCAGATGTACCGGCGACTGGGCCGGTCGTCGGATGGTTCGAGCAGGACGACGGCCGGGTACTGCTCGGTGCGGTGGTCGAGCTGGGTCGTCTCCCGTCGCGGCTCGCCGAGTTCCTGGCTGCAGTCGGCGCGCCGATCACGATCACCACCGATCGGGAGATCCTTCTCTGCGATCTGACCGAGCCGATCGCCGAAACCGTCGTCCGCGTCCTCGCGCCGATGGGCCTGATCTTCGACGCCGCCTCACCATGGGTGCGGGTCACTTCGTGTGCCGGGGCCCCGGGATGCGCCAATTCGCACGCGCCGGTGCGTACCGATCTCGCGAACCGGGTCGCGGTCGGTGAGCCGGTGACCGACCGTGAGCACTGGGTCGGGTGCGAGCGCGGATGCGGCTCCCCCACCGAGTCACATCTACGGGTCGAGGCCGGCCCCGACGGCTATCACACGCGTCGGGTTCAGGAGAACAGGTAGTCCTCGAGCGGGAACGTGTCCTGCGCCCGCACCGCCTCGGCGACAGAGGTCGGCCGGAACAACGGGGTCTCTCCCTTGGCGTTGAACCAGTACGAGCGTGACCGGGCGCAGTTGCCAAGGGCGAACACCGAATCGGCGATCCGGGTGGTCATGTCGTCGAGGAACTTCTCGTTCGCCTCTTCACGGACCTCGAAGGACACCGCATCCCGGCGTCGGACCTCCCCGAAAAGCCGCGCGATGTGCCGCATCTGGCATTCGACCGTGGTGAACCAGGACAAACCCACCCACGAGTAGGGGCCGGCGGAGTTCAAGAAGTTCGGGAAGTACGGCATCGTCAGACCCTCGTATGCGGCGAATGCGGTTTCCCGCCACCACTTTCCGAGATTGCGGCCGTCGCGTCCGATCACCTCGATCGCCGGGAGATTCTTCTCCCACACGTCGAACCCGGTGGCGAGGATCAGGACGTCGACCTCACGGGTACGGCCGTCGGCGGTGACGATGCCGTCGGGCACGATGTGATCGATGCCGGTGGTGTCGAGGTTCACGTCCTCGCGTGCGAGCGTGCGGTAGTAGTCGTTGGAGACCGTCGGGCGTTTGCACCCGTAGTCGTAGGCGGGTGTGAGATCGCGACGCATCTGCGGGTCGCGCACCTGCAGATACCGGAAGAGTGCGGCAATCCGTTTGACGGCGTCGTTGACGCGACGAAATCGCCGGAAACGCCACATTGCGATCAGCATCGCCATCTCCTGGGTCACATCGGTGACCCAACGCACCGCTCGCTGACTGGCCGGCATCTGCCGAAACAGTGCTCGCACCGGCGCAGGGATGGGGGCGTCGAGCTTGGGCATCACCCACATCGGTGTGCGCTGATACACCGTCAACTCCTCGGTGAGATCGGCGATTTCCGGGATCAGTTGCACTGCAGTCGATCCGGTCCCGATGACCGCCGCGCGTTTACCGGCGAAATCGTAGTCGGGATCCCACCGTGACGCATACACCACCCGCCCGGCGAAAGTGTCGATACCGGGGATGTCGGGGGTGGCGGGCTGGGACAGGAAACCGGTGGCGCACATCAGGAATCGCGTCGTCATCGTGGTTCCGCCGGCGAGGGCGACACGCCAGGTGTTGGTCTCGGCATCCCACCGCGCGCCGTCGACCGAGACACCGAATCGCATATGCCGCCGGACATCGTACTTGTCGGCGACGTCCACGGCGTACTGCTTGAGTTCTGTTCCCGGTGCGTATAGCCGCGACCAGTTGGGGTTCGGCTCGAACCAGAACGAGAACGTGGGCGACGGAACATCCACGGCCAGACCGGGATATCGATTCACATGCCACGTACCGCCGAGGTCGTCCTCGCGTTCGAGGATGACGAAGTTCTCGTAACCGAGCCGCTTGAGGGCGATCGCGGCTCCGATGCCGCCGAATCCCGCACCGACGATGATCACGTCGTGGAGTTCGTGCCCCGGCTCCGATGACCGCCCCTGCTCTGGTGACTGTGGGTCCGCGGAATTCATGGCTACCTTCCTGTGGGAGTTGACGGCTCGCGTATCGAGCTGCCTACTCTGGTCGACATGGACGTCTCGAATGCGCACGTACTCCTCACCGGCGCCTCCGGCGGGATCGGCGAATTCCTGGCAATCGCACTGGCCCGACGCGGGGCCCAGCTGACCCTCACCGGACGGCGCTCCGACGCGCTGACCGAACTCGCAGATCGAGTGGGCGGCCGGGTGATCACCGCCGATCTGACCGAGCCGCAAGCGCCGACCGAGGTGGTCGAGCAAGCCGGTCGCGTCGACATCCTGGTGGCCAACGCAGGTCTGCCCGCGTCGGGTCCACTCCTGGAATACGCGACCGAGGAAATCGATCGTGCGCTCGAGGTCAACCTCCGGGCGCCGATCCTGATGGCCAAAGCTGCTGCAGCGCAGATGATTCCACGCGGACGAGGCCACCTCGTATTCATGTCGTCGCTCTCGGGAAAATCGGCATCGTCGAACACGTCTCTCTACAACGCGACGAAATTCGGTCTTCGCGGGTTCGCGTTGGCGCTGCGGGAGGATCTGCGGCCCCACGGGATCGGCGTGTCATCGATCTACCCCGGACCGGTGCGTGACGCCGGCATGATCGCCGATTCCCGAGTGGGTCTGCCGCGCGCGGGCACGGTCACCGCTGCCGCCGTGGGCGCCGCCACGATCCGAGCCATCGAACGCAACCGGCTCGAGACCACGGTGGCGCCCTTGCCGCTGCGGGCGGCCACGACGCTCGGCGGACTGGCACCGTCCGCCTCGGCGGCGTTCGCCCGTCTCACCCGCAGCGACCGGCTGGTGGCCGCCATCAGCGACGGCCAGCGCAGCAAGCGCTGACCGGCTAGTCGGCGGCACGGTGCTTGCCGACATACGGGGCCGGTGCCGACCCGGTGCTCGACGATGAGCCCCCGGACGACGTCGTGTTGGACGAGGACCCGGTTGACGACGTTGACTCGGAGGTCGACGTGCTTGCGGCGCCGGAGCCGTTTGCCCCGGAGTCTGTCGTGCCCGAACTTGCCGTCCCCGAACTCGCTGTGCTCGAACTTGCTGTGCTCGAACCGGACTCGGAACTCGAGGCGCTCGGCGCACCGGAGCTCGTGGTTGTCGACGGGGTCGACGGTGTGGAAGTGGACGGTGCGGAAGTCGACGCTGTAGGAGTCGACGCTGTAGGAGTCGACGCTGTAGGAGTCGACGCTGTAGGAGTCGAGACCGCGGGGGTGGTGCCGGTGGTGGACGGGGAACTCGTGGATGTCGTTGTCGTGGGGGTGACCGACGCCGACGTCCCGCGCAATGCCTGCTCCGAAGACAAGGTGACCGAGCTCTTGACAGCTGTCGTCGGCGATGTCGCCGCGAGAGCAGGCGTGGTAGTTCCGGTGCTCCCGGCGGCAGAACCGGCGGTGGGCACGGCGTTCAGGATCGATTCACGGATCATCTCGGCGAGTTGCTCGGCCGAGGTTCCGGTCATCCCGGCGGCCTGGCCGAGTCCGTTGATGTTGGTGACCACGTTGGCGGCCAACAGTTTTGCAAACGCATCGACCTGCGTGCCGAAGGCCTCGAGATTCTGCGGGATCAGGGTGGGCAGCTGCGGAATCATCGCGAGTGACTGATCCACCGAGGTGACGGCGTCGGTGTAGATCTGCTGCCACGCCTGCGCGGTCCACAGGTTGGTGACCTGGACGTAGTCGGGGCGATCCGGATCGTCGTAACCGGGTGCGGGATTCTCCACCCAGTTGCCGTCG
Organism: Gordonia polyisoprenivorans NBRC 16320 = JCM 10675; assembly: GCF_000241325.1. GTDB lineage: Bacteria > Actinomycetota > Actinomycetes > Mycobacteriales > Mycobacteriaceae > Gordonia > Gordonia polyisoprenivorans. The sequence continues at coordinate 64,747 of NZ_BAEI01000091.1, forward strand.
GTCAGTTGCTGCCCGAGGTCGAAGGCCGTGTAGTACTTGCCGAACAGCCCGAACTTCGGCAACGACCCGGGCGCACCCTGTGCGCCGAACAGCTGGCACGGCAGGCAGTACGTGCCCGGCACGAACGGATTGAGCCCGTTCCACACCGCTTCGGCGAAGTCGCCGTACGCGCTGGCCCACTGTGCGGTGGTCGGCCCTTGCTGCACGCCGGTCGGGTCCTGGGTGAGCGTTTCCCATACTGCCTTGAGCGGGCCGAGCAGATCGAGGTGGACCGTCTCCCCCGACCAGAAGGGCTGGATGTTCACCACCGTTCCGTCAGCGGTGGTGTAGGTCGCGTCGTTGGGATCGATCGTGTTGCTGATCTCCGGGAAGGTGTAGCCCGTCACCAGTTCCCAGGCCGGAACCTGCCCGTACTGCAAGAAGTACAGCGGATCGCTACACGGCCCCGGAACGCCGGTGCAGTTCGGTGTCATCGGTGCGAACGAGGCCAGCGTCATCCAGAGTTGGTCTGACTGCGCATTCGCGACCAACGGCACCGGCATCAGCAGCAGACTGATCGCCTTGACCTTCTCGTAGTCCTGCTGATCGAAGCCGACCACATTGGTGGGGATGTACACCCACCAGTTACCGGAGTCGTTGAACGCCTTGGTGGTCTGCTGCAGTGCCTGATACTGCACGGCGGGAATGTTGGCCAAGGTCTGGTAGATGTTCGTCGGGATGTTGGCGATGGAGGTCTCGGCGTGCGCCTGCGCGCCGGGCGCGGCGACCTGCGCGCCGATCGCCGCGGCCACTCCCGCACCGGCCATGGCGGCGACCACCGATCGTGAACCCCGATGCGGTGAGCGTTGTCTCGCTGTCGTCGTCACCGCTGTTTTCGTCATCGCTGTTTTCGTCACCGCTGTTTTCGTCATCGATGTTTTCGTCATCACTGTGTGTTCCCTCCCGTTGCCGCGTGTGGATCGCGGTTGGACAATTCGATGCGTTGATTGGGCCGCGTGTTTTCTCCGGTGGTCGAGGTGTCCGAGCCCGCTGGGGCGAGGGCCTCGAGACCCGGTGCGATGACAGGTGTTGTCGTCACCGCGGGGTCAGCGGAACCAGCGTCGGCGCGGGTGGTCTCGAGGCTCGCCGCACGCGGCTCGCACCTCGACCAGCGGGAGAAGAGCCGGGTGGCTCTCCCGAAATCCGCCGCAGTGCTCGCCGCACGCGGCTCGCACCTCGACCAGCGGGAGAAGAGCCGGGCGCCTACGTCGTCACGGGTTGCCATACGGTGCCTCTTCCTCGAGTCGCCCGAGCCAGATTCGGCCTCCGTAACCATCGAGATGGGTGACCTCCCCGACGGGCCGGCGCGCCGATGGGCCGTATCGCCCCCGCGGCCAGCCCAGGGGCACGATGCACATCGGGGTGACGTTGACGGGCAGCTCGAGGGTTCGACGTACCGAGGTGAGGTTCCACAATGGCATCGTGGTCAGCGACGCACCGAGACCCATTGCCCGAGCGGCCAACAGCAGGTTCTGCACGCTGGGATAGATCGATCCCCAGTATCCGGATTCGGCCGGATGCGGCATGCGCACACCGGTGAGCCGCCCCTCTCGTACACCGAGGCGCAGGCAGGCGACCACCAGGACCGGGATCTCGGCGAAGTGGTCGACCTGCCACTGGACGGCCTTGATGGTGCGGCGCGTGGCGTCGTCGGATCGGACCAGATGACGGAGTGCGAAGCGTGAGTACAGATTCCACGCTTGCCGGTACCGTCGCGCCAGCTTCTCCTTGACCGCGGGGTCCTTGACGACGATGAACTCCCACTGCTGGCCGTTGTTGCCGGTCGGCGCGTGCTGCGCGAGTTCGATGCAGGTCAGTACGAGCTCGTCGTCGACCGGATCGGGACGGACCCGCCGAATCGCGCGCTGGGTCATCATGGCCTCCTGCAGCGGCATCGTCAGCCGCTGCAAGGCCTCATCGACGGTCGGTATCGGTGCGGGTTCGCGTGTCGGCGACGGTGTCGATGGTGATGGCGATGGTGATGGCGAGGCGATCTCAGTCATGGTTGTCGATCCATTCGGTGGTGAACCGGCCGACATCGGGTATGTGGCGTCGGAATTCGGCGCCGATGACACTCTCGACGCGCCCCCCGACCAGTGGAAGGCGTACCTCCACGGTGCCGTCGACGACCATGTGCGACCCGCCGGATGCGGGTTCGATACGAGCACGCCCGAGCCCGGAACCGGGAGCCCCGAGGACAGTGATCTCGATCGTGCCGTGGACACGATCGTCGGCGCCGACCTGCCAGTGCTCGGTCGTGCGCACCTTGAGCTCACCGGGGTAGACCCGTCCGATCAAGGACGGGAGGCGATCCGCGCGGAGGTCTTCGGTCATGACCAGCCGTACCGACTCACCGTCGGGCGTCGATGTCCTGTCGAGTTCGTCGAGGGTCGTCGACGACTCGAAGGCGGCATAACGGTCGTGCCAGTACGCGGCCGCGGCGAACGCGTCGAAGACCTGTCGGGTGCTGTGCGGGGAGGTGATGGCAACCTCGAATGTGCGCGGCATCAGGCACTTCCCGCGGTGGTGAGTTGATCGCAGATGTCCTCGGCGAACTCGCGCACCCGGATCAGGTCGTCGGGTCCGATGTTCGTCATCGGGATCGGTACCCCCAGATAGCTTTTCCGGTACTCCCCGGAGCCGAGATAGCTGGTCAACGAGAGCATCGAGCGCAGCTGGCCACCCGGGTAGGTCGTGACGAAGCTGCCGAGGTAACGCCCGCCCTGCCAGCGGCCCTGTGCGCGGACCTCCTTCAGATTCCCCCGCCAGCTGTCGCGGCAGACGACGAAGACGGCAAAAGCGCTGCCCGCCAGCACTTGCCGGGCCACCGGTGAGGTCAGGAACGAGCGAATCGGCATCGCCGGTGCGCTCCACCAGGTCGGCGATCCGATGCAGACCAGGTCGTAGCGGCGCTCGGTCACGAAATCCGGCACACGGATCGATCCGGTCTTCTTACGAACCTGGGCCGGCAGGACACTGAGCATGTCGGGCCACACGCGGGCCATCGGAAACCGCGTGAATCGGCGCGCGTACCGGTCGTCGGTGAACTCGATCGCCGCCTCGTCGACCGCATAGCCGTGCGCGGCGAAGACGTCCCCGGCGGCCGTCAGCATGCTCCGGGTCTGCCCCGTGTAGCTGTAATACAGCAACAGAACCCGGGGCTGCGGCCGGCCGACCGCGTCGGGATCAGCGTGCGTCATCTCCGGCCTCCCTTGTCATCCCGCCGAGATGGGCACCCAATAGTGTTGGCGCACAGGCATATTCGGTACTACAGTGAGGGGCATGACGACCAAGGTTGCCGTTGACCTGCAAGGCGCGGCCAAGACCATGCTCACCACTCTGTATCTGAAGTCGCTCGATGCGGCTCTGCCGCACCCGGTTCTCGGAGATCGCTTCGCGCCGCAGGCGGTGGAGCGACTCGACGTCGACTGGAGCGAGCTGGGTGTCACCGCGCGGTGGGCGCCGATCGTGACCGTGCGCACCGCACAGTACGACCTCTGGGCGCGTGACTTCCTCGCGGCACACGATCAGGCGACCGTCGTGCACATCGGCTGCGGCCTGGATTCGCGGGTGTTCCGCCTCGATCCGGGACCCGGCGTCGAATGGATCGACGCGGATTTCCCGGAGGTGATCGCGCTGCGGCAGAGGGTGTATCCCGATCGGGCCCACTATCGGCTGGTGGCGACGTCGGCGACCGATCCATCGTGGCTCGACGCCATCCCCGCCGATCGGCCGGTGCTGTTCCTCGCCGAGGGCATCAGCATGTACTTGACGCGCGATGAAGGACTCGGCCTGATCTCCCGGGTTGTCGAGCGTTTCCCGACCGGCGAGATCCAGATCGACTTCTACAACTGGCTGGCGATCGCCACCCAGCGCGTACACATGCTCAATCGGCGATCCGGGTCGCGACTGCATTGGGCGGTCAACTCCCCCGCCGACATCGTCGGTGAGATCCCGGCTCTGCATGTCGTGGACTCGGCCAACCTCTTCTCCGCGGAGACCTTCGCCCGGGTGAGCGGTCCGTTCGCGGGCGCCGGAGTGCTGTCCCGGGCGATCCCTGCGGGCCGAAAGGCTCTGCAGTACCACCGATATGCGTTCTGACGGCTGCGTCATCGGAGCGCCCCCGCTCCGATGACGGGATCGGCCGGTGCCGCGATCCCGGCGAGCAACGTCGCGATGGCGTCGATCGACCGCTGGGGATCCGGTCCATGCGTGTGATATTCGATCATCAGCCGGCCGTCGAAGATCTTGCTCGTGTACATCTCGATGCCGCCGCCGACCTGGAAGTGCAGTTCCCCGTGAACCGCGGTCAGTCGCACACCCGGCGGGGTGCGCATCGGTGGCACCACACCGTTGTCGGTCATCATGACGACGTCGGGCAGGCCGGGCGGATTGCCTTCGTAGCTCGGCGTGAAATGCAGCAGGGACTGGGCGATGACACCCTCGGCGAGATCGGCGCGATACGCCTCGGCGATCCGGGTGGCGAGATCGAGAACATCGGTGCCGTGATCGATGTCGGCAAGGAAGGTGCCCACCCCGACGGGGTTGGTTGCGGCCGTCGCGGTCACCGGCGGGCTGAGCACGTAGCGCAGATCGACCGGATAGATGTAGGGCACCGGGATGCGCCTGCGGCCGCGCACCTGCCATTCGGCGATCAGGATCACCGCCGCCAGTACGCCATTGAGCCCCACGCCGTTGCTGCGCGCGTAGTCGACGATCGCGCGGGTCTGGCGTTCGTCGAGCCCACACCACGCCATCGGTACCTGCTGGGGAGCCGAGGGCCGCGCGGTCGACGTGGTACGCCGCGACGGCGGCAACTCGTAGGCGAACAACGCGGGCATGAAGCGCTCCAGACCGGACCGGTGGAGCTTGGTGATGCCGCGGTGGGCCAGCACGGTTTCCAGCGAGTCCGGCGCCGGCTCCACGGGGCCCGGCCGCAGGTCTCCCGTGGTGACCAGATCGGTGTAGTAGGAGAACAATTCCTCGATCAGGGCGAACTGGTGATGTCCGTCGGCGAGGCTGTGGTGGACGTACAGGGTCGGCTGGGCTCCGCCGTCGAGCACCACCACGCGCAGGTGCACCAGGGTTTCGGTCTGGTCGAAATGCGGAGGGACGACCTCGGCGCTGCCGTCACGGTTGTCCACCACCATGATTCCCGGGTGCATCAGATCGTCGACGACGATCTGCCAGCGCTGATCGGCGTCGCGTTCGAGATGGCCGCCCAGGACGGGATGCACTTCGAGCAGCGTGTCGAAGGCCTCGGCGAGCGCGTCGGTGTCGACGGGGCCGTCGAGGTGGGCTCCGAGTCCGACGAAATTGTGTGTCTCGGCGAACATCTCCTCGCTCTTGGCGAGATGGCGGATGACTGCTGAGGCGCTCACGGGTCCTCCTGGTGATCGCTGACGGTCGGTGCGGGCTTCTCCGGATCAGCTGTGCATACTGGCCTTTCGGTAGCCGAGGGCCAGAGGGATCGCGCAGACCACGATGATGCTCACCGACCACGCGAGCAGACCCGTCAACGGAGTGGCGACCGGCCCGCCCACCGACAGGCCCTTCATGGTGTCGACGGTGTAGCTGAGTGGTTGATGCGACACCGCGGGCTGGATCCACTCGGGATACTGATGCAGCGGCACGAATCCGGTGCTGAAGAACATGAACACCCCGGACACGAGCGCCGTCGCCTCGACGACGATAGTCTTGGCCGAGTACAACGCGAGTGTGGCGACACCGACGGCGAACGCGAGCCCGAACAGACAGGGCACGAACACCCAGCCGATCGCGGCGGCCACACCCTCGTGGAATCGGAATCCCATGGCGTAGCCCGCGATCAGCAGCGCGAGGGTGGCCACGACGATGCGGATGGTCTCGGCAAGCAATCGCGAGATCACCCCCGCCGCGCGGTTGATGGGCAATACCCACAGCCGCGCCAGCAGCCCGCTGTCACGCTCGTGCATCAGCGACAATCCGCCGACCGTGGCACCCTGGGTCGCGGCGACCATCGCCACCAGGGGCACGCTGCCGTACAGCGCGTCGATACCGGTGACCCGGGTGATGCCGTTGCCGAGAACAATGTTCAGTGCGACCAGGAACGCCACCGGAACCAGGATGGTCTCCGAGGTACTCGCCGGATCGCGCAGCCAACGACGCATGGTGCGAGCGGTCAGTGTCACGGTGTGCGAGAGCAGAGCGCGCGGCGACCATTCCGCCGGCCTGCGCGGCGCAGCCGGAATCGGATGTGCTGGGGCGGAGGACATCTCGCCGGTGAGTGGGGTCATCAGCTCATCCCTTCCGCCCCGCCAGCACCGCGTAGACGGGCATCAGGACCACCAACAGCGCAACGATCCAGGCCAACGATGGCCCGATGGTCTGCCAGGTGATGGCGCCGGCCGCGCCGGGCACCCGGTCACCGGCCAATGCCCGCAACGCGTAGACGAACTGTGAGATCGGTTGATTGCGCACGAAGCCCTGGATCCAGTGCGGAAACGCCGACGCCGGCTGGACCCCGACCGAGAGTAGTCCGAAGATCAACTGCGGCAGCATCATCAGATGGGTGGTGGCGTCGGGATTGCGTGACGCCGTGCCCACCACCTCCCCCAGGAACGACAGGGTGAGTCCGATCGCGAGGACAAGTCCGCAGAACGCGACGGTGTAGAGGAGCCCGGCATAGAACCGGAATCCGATGACGTGTCCGCAGATCAGCGAGATCACCAGCGCGACCGTGCAGCGATACATGCTGGCGGTCATGCGGGACGCCAGCGGGGTGACACGGGAGATCGGCAGTGCCCGGAAGCGCCGGTTGATCCCCTCGACGGCATCCGAGGCCGAACGGAAGGCGCCGGAGATCGCCGCGAAACTGATGGCCTGCAGTGCGATCAGCGGCATCAGGTACTGTGCGTAGCTGCTCATCTCGGCGGCGTAGAGCCCCATGAAGTTCTTCAGTGGGATGTAGAAGCCCGCGGTGAACATGATCGACGCCGCGACCTGGGTGAGGAGTTCGCCGTTGCGCAGCGTCGGCACGATGCTCCGGGTTGTCAGCACCCACCACTGCTGCACTCCGGAGGGATTGGTCTCCCGCGTGGCGCCGGTGACCCGCTCGGGTGACCACGACGTCGGGGTCACGACGCCACCTCGGCCCGGTCTGGCCGGGCGGTCTCGGCGGTGAGCGCGAAGAACACCTCGTCGAGCGACGGGCGTCGCAAGGCGACGTCGGCGAGTTCGATTCCGGTGCGGTGCAACCGACCGAACACCTCGACCATCGTGTCGGCGCCGTGCGGTGCGGGCATGGAGACGCGGTCGGGATGGGCGGTCACCGTTGCGCGCCGGGACCGCGGCATCATCGGGGTCAGCGCCGCGACGATCGCCGGGATCGCGGAGGTGTGGCGGGGCACGATCTCGCAGTAGGTCGCCCCGGTGCGTTCCTTGAGCTGATCGGCTGTGCCCTCGGCGATCACCGTGCCCCGGTTGATGACGACGATCCGGTCGGCGAGGGTGTCGGCCTCCTCGAGGTACTGCGTGGTGAGGACGGTGGCGATGCCGTCGGACTTGAACCGTTCGACGAGATCCCACACCGCCTGCCTGCTGCGCGGATCGAGCCCGGTGGTCGGCTCGTCGAGGAACACGACCTCCGGTCGGACGACGAGACCGCACGCGATGTCGATACGTCGCCGCATGCCCCCCGAGTAGGTTCCCAACGGCCGATTCGACGCGTACTGCAGGTCGAACTGTTCGAGCAGCTCGTCGGCCCGGCGTCGCGCCGCCGACTTGCGCCATCCCTGCAGCCGGCCGAACATCACGAGGTTCTCCCGGCCGGTGAGCATGTCGTCGAGGGCCACCTGCTGCCCGGTCAACATGATCGAACGCCGCACCGCGGCCGGGTCCCGTGCGACGTCGTGGCCGGCGACCAGCGCGGTTCCGGAATCGGGAGAACTCAAGGTGCACAGGATGTCCACCGTGGTGGTCTTTCCCGCCCCGTTGGGGCCGAGGAGGCCGAGGACCTCGCCGCGTCCCACGGTGAAACTGATACCGCGCAGCGCCTGGAAGTCCCCGAAGTTCTTGCGCAGATCCCGTACGACGACCGCGGCGTGCGATTCGTCGGGGCGTCGATGCCGACCACCACCGCGGTCGGTGTCGTGGGTGTGGCCGTGAGTGTCAGTGAAGGGCACCGGATTCCCCCAGATCGACGTCGGCGGTCAGGTCGATCAGTTCCAGCTCGCCGTCGGCGGAATCCGCCTCGTCCTCGACGATGGCCTCGCGCGCCAGGTCGGCGAGGGACGCAATACTGGCGTCGGCGAGCCGGGACACGACGTCGGCACCGATGCGGGCCGGGTCGTACCACCAGTCGACGTGCAGGATTCCCCCGCTGCGCTGGGCACGGATCTCGAGTGCGTGCCCGAACCCGGGTGCCGATGCCCGAAGTGCCTCCGCCATCGTCGGATCGATCGAGACGGGTTGGTCGTCGGCGGTCGGGAGATCGGGAATCGGGCTGCCGACGACCAGCGCGATATCCGGTGCCGGAGTTGCCTCGAGAGCACGCGCGGTCGGGGCGTGCAGGTGACGCAGGACGCCGTGGCCGACACCGTGATGCGGTACCGCGGCGAGTACCCGGTGGACGGCCTCGATCTGCGCGGCAGTCGGTTCCCCGCTGAGCGCAGTGCAGCCGAGCGCCACGGGGTACAGGGCGGTGAAGGATCCCAGGGTCCGACGCGGGTCGAGGTCGGGCCGTAGGACCCGTCGACCGCGCCCGGCGAGGTCGACGTCGATGATGCCGTCGCCGAAGGTCTGCGCCAGCGCGCGACCCAGTGCGGTGAGCAGGAAGCGATCCACCGGGAAGGTGAGTCTGCGACGCGCGTCGTCGAGTTCGATCGTCTGGGTGGTCGTCAATGCGGTCGAGATGCGCTGCAGCGCAGTGGAGGTCGTCCGCATCGCATCACCGGTGATCGGTCTGCGCGTGGCCCGTCCGGGCCCGGTCAGCCAATACCTGCGTGAGTCGAGGACCGCCGGATGGGCGGCCAGCTCGGAGGACAGCTGTGCCCACTGGCGCCACGCAACGGGCACGGGCGCAAGCGAGATGTCCTCGCCGGCGAGCACCTGACCGAAGGCGGTGAACAGATCGGTCACCAGGATGTCGCGGGCTTCCTCGTCGGCCACCAGCCCGTGCACGCTCATCGCGAGATACGACTGTCCGTCACCGGCCTGTACATGGGCGGCGAGGTACGGGGTGAGCCCTCCGTCGCCGGTGAGGGTGCGGAGGAACTCGGGGATCTCCTGCGCCCCGGACACCGCCGCGACCGCGAGGTCGGCGGCCTCGACGGGCGCCGCGACACGGACCTCGCGGATGCCGTCCTCCTCGACGATCCGTATCCGCAGTGCATCGTGGCGATTGACCACCGCGGTGAGGACGTCGCGAATGCGGTCGGTGCCGACGTCGTCGCGGACACGCAGGATCAGCGGTACGCGCCACCGGTTGCTGTCGGTGACACCGGAGTCCAGGAACCGGATCATGGTGGGCGTCAGGGGAAGATGGTCCGGATCGGCCGTGACCGTGCGACCAAGTCCGCCTGCGGCGTAGCGCTGGGTCAGTGTCGCGGCGAGGGTGGCGACGGTCTGGTTCTCGTAGAGATCCTGCGGGGTGATCTCCAACCCCTCGTTCGCCGCGCTCATCGCGATGCTGATCGCGATGAGCGAATCCCCACCGATCTCGAAGAAGTTGGCGGTGCGCTCGACCGACTCCACTCCGAGACATTGCGCCCAGATCCGGCCCAGCGTGGTCTCCATCGGCGTGCGGCCGTCCGCGACCGAGGGCTGCATCTGCGGCGGTGCGGTACCCCCGGCGGCGTCGCCCGCGGTGTCGGGATCATCCGTGCGCAGCATCCGTGCCGAGCGATCGTGGTCGACCCAATGGCGCTGACGGGCAAAGGGATATCCGGGAAGTGTGACGATCGGTCGATCGCGGTCGTCGTCGAGGTCGACCGGAACTCCCGCCGACCACAGTTGACCGAGACCGAGCAGGAAGGTGGTGCGGTCGTCGCGATTCTGGGCAGGGTGACGCATGAGACGTATGGCTCGGTGCCCGTCGCCCCATCGGGGGTGGCGGGCGGCGGCACCGGACAGCGTCCCGCCGGGCCCGACCTCGACCAGGACGCGGGCGGGGTTCTCGAGCAACGCCCCCACCTCGTCGGCGAAACGCACCGTTGCCCGGATCTGCCGTGCCCAGGTGGCCGGGTTGGTGGCCTCGGCCGCCGACATCACGGTGCCGGTGACGTTCGACAACAGCGGGATCTGCGGTTCACGCAATGTCATTCGCGACAAGAAGGCCGTGTACTCGGCCACCACGCCGTCCATCAGCCGCGAGTGGAACGCATGGGAGGTGCGGACCCGCCGTGCGGTGATCCCCGCCTGCGCCAGCCGTGCCGTGAACGCGGCGATCGCGGTATCGGTGCCGGCGACAACGCATCCACCCGGATCATTGATCGTGGCGATGTCGACCTCACCGGCCAGATACGGTGTGACCACCGCGGGTACGGCCGGCACGGCGACCATCACGCCACGTGGCGCCGCATTCATCAGCCGGGCGCGCATCGCGACCGCCGATGCCGCGGTCGGCAGATCGAACACCCCGGCAAGAGTGCCTGCGACGTATTCGCCGATGCTGTGCCCGGCCAGCACCGCGGGATGCACCCCGCGTGATTGTGCGAGACGCGCGAGTGCGTATTCGACGGCGAACAACGCGGGTTGCGTTCGGTCGGTGCGTTCGAGTGACCGTGCACTGCCCTCGAAGATCTCCGCGCGCAGGTCGATTCCGAGCTCGGCGTCGAACGCCGCGACGCACTGCGCGAAGTGTTCGGCGAAGACCGGCTCGGAGTCCAGCAGACCTCGCGCCATGCCGACGTGTTGCGCGCCTTGGCCGGGAAAGAGGAACGCGACGCGATCGGTCGCCGTGTCGGCGCCTACGACCTCGTCGGTGATCATCACGTTGTCGTGCTCGTCGGTGCGCAGTACCTCGACGGCGTGGGCGGCGTCGTCGACGACGGCGACGAGGCGATGTCGGTACCGGTGCCGCCGGTTCAGGGTATGCGCGAGTACGCCTACGTCGAGGTCGGGGCGCGCTTGCAGGTCGTCGGCGAGTGCGGTCCGTGCCTGCGTGAGCGAATCGGGTTGCTGCGCCGACAGTGTCACGATCACCGGGCCGCGCGTCGCCGGAGGCAGTGGGGCCGGTGGTGCTTCCTCGAGTACCACGTGGACGTTGGTTCCGCCGACACCGAACGAACTCACCCCGGCGCGGCGCGGACCGTCGCTCTCCCAGACGGTGGTCTGCGCCCGGACCTCGAATGGTGTGCGCTCGAGATGCAGTTCGGGGTTGGGCTGGGTGTAGTGCAAGGTGCCCGGCAGCGACCGATTCTGTAGGCACAGCACGGTTTTGATGAGACCCGCGATACCCGAGGCCGTCTCGAGATGACCGATGTTGGCCTTGACCGATCCCAGGACGCACGGACCGCGGCGTTCCTGCTCGGCGAGTTCGAAGGCTTGCCGCAGCCCCTCCACCTCGATCGGATCACCCAATGGTGTGGCCGTGCCGTGTGTTTCGACGTAGCTGATGGTGGCGGCGTCGACCTCGGCGACGGCGTGCGCCTCGGCGATGACCTCCGCCTGTCCGGCCGCGGTGGGCGCCGCATAGTTCATCTTGGTCGCGCCGTCGTTGTTGATCGCCGACCCGCGGATCACCGCATGGATGCGATCACCCTGTGCCAGTGCGTCGTCGAGATGTTTGAGGACCACGATTCCCACGCCGGAACCGAACAGGGTGCCGTCGGCCCGCGAGTCGAAGGGCCGGCAGTAACCACTCGGCGAGGCCATCGACCCGGGCTCGTACCAATAGCCCACCCGGTTGGGCACCCGGATCGAGGATCCGCCGGCCAACGCCATCTCGCATTCGCCGTTGAGGATGCTGGCGGCGGCCAGATGCACCGCGAGCAGCGACGACGAGCAGGCCGTCTGGACGGCCAGCGCGGGACCGCGCAGGTTGAACTGGTGGGCGACGCGGGTGGCCAGGTGGTCCTTGTCGTTCTCCAGCGAGAGGTTGATCATCTCGAAGCTCGCGCCCTCGCCGATGATGCGGTGGGGATCGAGGTGGGACATCAGGTTGTGCAGCAGATATCCACTGGCCGAACTCGTTCCGAAGACGCCGACGGTTGCCTCGATGTCGTGCGGATCGAGTCCGGCGTCCTCGAGAGCGTGATACGCGGTCTGTAGGAACAGTCGGTGTTGTGGGTCCATCATCCGGGCGGCGCGAGGGGTGAACCCGAAGAATTCCGCATCGAATTCCTCGATGTCCGTCAGCAGCGGTGCGCGCCGCACGTAGGCCGGATTGTCGAGGGTCTTGTCGCTCACCCCGTGCGCGGTGAGGTCCTCGGCGGTGAGGGTCTCGATCCCTTCTCGCCCGGCCTCCAGGTTGCGCCAGTACTCGGTGAGAGACGCCGATCCCGGGAAGCGGCCGGCCATGCCGACTATCGCAATCGCGTTGGCCCCGTATGCTTCTGACGTTCCCGCTTGTGTCATGCCCGCTTCTGTCATGCCCGCTGTCCTGTTCTGCGCCGGCCGGCCCGTTGGCGTGCGGCGGCGCGCAGTTGTGCTCGTTCCCGGAGGCCGCCCGAGGCGTCGGTGTCGTCGGCGACGGCGAGATCGAGCTGACGGATGAGATCGGCGGCGAGCGCACGCAGACTTGCACCCTGAAGGAGCAGTGCCACCGGTGGTTCGGCTCCGAAGTCGCCGCGCACCGCGTTGCGGATGCGTACGGCCATCAGCGAATCCATGCCCAGGTCGGTCAACGGCTTGTCGACGTCGACGGCCCGACTGTCGGCGAAGCCCATGATGGCCGCGATCCGGGTGCGCAGACGGTCGGTGACGGCGTCGTGTACCGCGGTCGCATCGAGGGTGCGCAACGCCTCCACCCCGCCCCAGGTGTCGTCGGTGAGGTCGTGGAGCTCGGCGACGAGTGGTGCGAAGTAGCCCAGTTGATCGAGTTCGGGGAATGCGACGGCCGCGCGGTCGAGCCGGAGGCGGATGACGCCGGCCCGGGTGGCGTCGGCGGCCACCAGCGCGTCGAACGCCTCGATGCCTTCCGCCGGGCTGATCGGGTCGAGTGCGTCCATCGTCAGGGCGGCTGCCACACCCACCTGGGCCCACTGGCCCCAGTTGATCGCGGTGGCCGGCAATCCCTGGTGGCGGCGCCAGAGCGCGAAGGCGTCGGCCCACGCGTTGGCGGCCGCGTATGCGCCCTGCCCGGGCGAGCCGAGCAATGACGCCGCCGAGGAGAACACCACCCACCAGTCCAGGCGCAGATGTGTTGTCGCTTCGTGCAGGGCGATTGCACCGGCGACCTTGGGCGCCCACACCCGGCTCAGGCTGTCCGGTTCGAGTGCGCTCAGCAGTGCGTCGTCGATGACGGCGGCCGCATGCAGCACGCCGCGAACCTCTCGGCCCGTCTCCCGCGCGGCGTCGACCAGTGCGGCGGCGACGCCGGGTTCGGCGATGTCACCGGCGATGTAGGCCACCTCGCCTCCGTTCGAGAGGTCGTTGATGAGCGTCTGCTGGTCGGGTGTGATCGCTCGGCGACCGTTGAGGACCACTCGTCCGGCGCCTGCGTCGAGGAGGTGACGTGCCATCAGGGTGCCGAGGCCACCGAGGCCACCGGTGACGATGTAGGCCGCGCCTGCCGTGACCGGGGTGACCGACGGGGCGCCGAGCGGAGCACGGCGCAGACGGCGGACGTGACGCGCACCGGCGCGCCAGGCGACGATGTCGTCACGGGAATCGGCGGCCAATTCGGCGACCAGCGGGGCATCATCGTCACCGTCGAGGTCGACCAGGGTGACGTGCAGCGCGGGATGTTCGTAGGCCATCACGCGCACGAGCCCTTCCAGCGCCCCTACGGTCGGATTGCCCGACTCGTCTGCGCCGACGCCGATTCCGTTGCGCGTGACCAGCCAGACGCGAGGCGCGCGACCCGGCCGGGCGGCGACCGCCCGTACCGCGGAGGTGACCGACCAGACGAGTGCGCGGGCCTGCTCGGACGCCGCACCGCGGGGGTCGAAGGTCTCGGCGTCGAGCAGCACGACCACACCGGCGGCCGGTGCCGCCGAATCCGCGTCGAGATCGGCGATGGCGGCTTCGGTGAGGACGGACCCGGTTCCGGTCATCCCCGATCCGGACGTCCCCGCCGGCAGCGTTTGGCGGATCACCCGCCGCGACGGCGAGCGACCCAGCAGATCGGCAAGCTCGTCGGCCGAGGAACCATCGGCGGTCGAGTGCCCGGCGAGGATCAGCCAGCTGCCGTCGGCGAGTTGTCCCGATGCGTCGCCCGGGAGATCGGCGGGGACCCATTCGGTGTCGAACAGCTTCTGCTCGAGGGGCAGCGGCACCGAGTGGCGTTCGACCTTGCGTAGGTAGACACCGGATGCGACGGCGACGGTTGCCCCGGACTCGTCGGTCAGGATGAACGAAGCGAGCTTGTCCGCGGTGCCGGGGATCTCGGTCACCTGCGCCGAACACGTTGCGCGACGCCCGATCACGCCGGTGACGCGTAGCGACTCGATGGCCACCGGGAGGAAGGTCGCGGCGTCGGCGCCACCGGCTGCGATCCCCGAGGTCGACTCCTCGGGCATGGCGGCCGCCACGCTCTGCAGGGCGGCGTCGAGCAGCACCGGATGCAGCCGGAACCCGCGGTCGACGCCGGCCGCGGCGGGCAATTCGATCCGCGATTCCGATGCCCCGGTTCGTGGGCCGGCATCATCGGTCGACCCCACCCGCACGATGTGGGTGAGCGCGGCGAACGCCTCACCGTGGGCGGCGCCGGTGCTCCGCAACGCGCGGTAGAAGTCCGAGGGCGCCACGGTCGTCCCACCGATCAACGCGACCGGGGCGGGGATGTCCGGCGATGTCGACGTGACCACCCGCCCGGTGGCGTGCCTGCGCCACGCACCTTCGGTGGTGCGCGAATGGATCTCGACGCCCATCTCGCCGTCGGCCACGCGGCACAGGCGCGTGGTCACCGACACCGTGGTGTCCACGGCGAGCATCTCCTCGACCTCGAGGCGATGCACCTCGAGCCCGGTCGCCGGCATCCCCAGCGCCTCGGAGCCCGCGGCGAGCACCATCTCGGCGAATCCGGCGGCCGGGAGGACGGCACGGTCGTGCACCTGGTGATCGCCGAGCCACGCCAGATGGTCGGTGCCGATCTCGCCCTGCCAAATGTGCTCTCCCCCGGGAACTTCGACATGGGTGCCGAGTAGTGGGTGCTCACCGGAACGGGTGGATGTCGCCCGAACCGTCGGCCAGTACCGCGTGTGCTGCCAACTCGTCGGGGCGAGTGTCACCGGCGGCGGGGGCGTGACGGCGGATTCGGTGGCGGCGGGCTTCTCGGGGTCCGATTTCTCCGGGCCGGACCGCGGGGTGACGGATTCGACGACGGCGAGCGCGCCGTGGAAGGTCAGGGTCTCGTCCTCGCCGCGCACGAGGGTGCCCAGCACCTCCACGTCACCGTCCGGACGCGCGGCGGCCAGCGTGTCGCCGATCGAATGGGTGAGCAGCGGGTGCGGGCTGATCTCGATGAAGGTCGAGTGGTCGGCGGCGGCACGGGTGATCGCATCGCCGAAGCGCACGGGGTTGCGCAGGTTGCGGACCCAGTAGTCGGCGTCGGTCACCGGAGCGGTCTGCGATTCCTCGACGGTCGAGACCATCGGGATCGTCGGCCGCCGGGGGGCGAGGTCGGCCAGTGCCGCCCGCAGGTCGTCGAGGATGGGATCGACGGTCCGATGGTGCGAGGCGACGTCGACCTCGACGCGCCGGGCGAGCAGATTGCGGGCGGTGACCTCGGCGATCACCGCGTCGATCTGCTCGGGCGGACCTGCCACCACGCACTGCCGTGGGGAGGCGTACACGGCCGTCGAGAGCCCCGGGTGTGCGCGGACGAGTGCGTCTGCGGTCGCCGCGTCGGCTTCGAGGAGCGCCATGGCGCCGTGGCCCGAGAGTGCCTTCATCAACCGCGACCGCGTCGCGATCACCGACAACCCATCCGCCACCGACAACGCCCCCGACACCACCGCCGCAGCAACCTCACCCATCGAATGACCGATCACCGCATCCGGACACACCCCATAGGACCGCCACAACGACACCAACGCCAACTGCACACCCACCAACACCGGCTGAATCCGATCAATACCCACCACCGGCTCCCCCGACGCCAACACCTCCCGCAACGAAAAACCCACCACCGCAACAAACACCGGCTCCAACTCCACCACCGCAGCCGCAAACGCCGGCTCCGCCACCAACAACCGACGACCCATCCCCGCCCACTGCGACCCCTGCCCCGAAAACACGAACACCGTGCCGGGCCAAGGCCGGTACCGGCGCGGGGCGAGCACGCCGGGACGTGGGCTGCCCTCGGCGAGGGCGCGCAAACCGGCCAGTGCCTCGTCGGTGTCGCGGGCACACACGGTGCCGACGGGATCGGTGGTGGTGCGCAACCGATCCAGGGTTGCTGCGACGTCGGGCAGTGCGACCGACGGGCCGGTCTCGAGCCACTGCGCGAGTGCACGAGCACGGTCACGGACACGATCCTCCGATCGACCGGTCACCGACAGTCGCGATACCGTCGGCATCGCCGACGCCACGCTCGACGCGGCGGCGAGTGCGGGCCCCTGCTCGATGACGATGTGGGCGTTCGTACCGCCGAGACCGAAGGAGGAGATCCCGGCACGCCGGGGTGTGTCGCTCTGTGGCCATTGCATCGTCTCCGTCGGCACGACGATGCGCGTCGACCGGGCATCGATGGCCGGATTCCATTGGGTGAAGTGCAGATTCGGCGGGATCTGCCCGTGCTCCACCGTCAGCACCGCCTTGATGAATCCGGCGATACCGGCGGCCGCCTCGAGGTGCCCGAAGTTGGTCTTGACCGCACCCAGTGCGCAGGATGACTCGCGGCCGTACACCGCGGACAAGGCGTCGAACTCGATGGGGTCGCCCAGAGATGTTCCGGTGCCGTGGGTTTCGACGAAGTTGACCGAGGACGCGGGCACGTCACCGGCAGCGAGCGCGCGGGTGATCACCTCGCGTTGGGCCGGCGCATTCGGTGCGGTGAGCCCGTTGGACCGTCCGTCGGAGTTGACCGCGGAACCGCGGATGACCGCGTGCACCCGGTCACCGTCGCGGACCGCGTCGGCAAGGCGTTTGAGGACCACTACGCCTGCACCTTCGCCGCGGACGAAACCGTCGGCCGCCACGTCGAAGGCATTACACCGTCCGCGAGGCGAGAGCATTCCCCATTTACCCAGTGCCAATTGCGTTTCCGGCCGAAGGATCACACTCACACCGCCGGCCAACCCCAGATCGGACTCCCGGGAACGCAGGCTCTGACACGCCAGATGGAGAGCGACCAGCGACGATGAGCACGCCGTGTCGACGGCGACGGCCGGGCCCCGCAGACCGAGCAGGTAGGCGATGCGCCCCACGGTGATGCTGTGCGCGTTACCGGTTGCCGAGTACGCGTCGATCGACTCCGGATGCGAGGCCGAGGTGCTCTGGTACTCGTTGTAATAGACACCGAGGGTGACCGCCGCACGCACCCCGGTCAGGGCGTCGGAACGGTATCCGGCATCCTCGAGCGCCTCGACCGCCACCTCGAGCGCGATGCGCTGCTGGGGATCCATCGCCTCCGCCTCGCGCGGGGTGATCCCGAAGTAGTCGGCGTCGAAACCCGCGATGTCGTCCAGGAATCCGCCCCACTTCGACGGCATCCGCCCGGGCACCATCGGATCCGGGTCGTAGTACTCCTCGGCATCCCATCGCTGCGGCGGAACCTCCACCACCCCGTCACGGCCCTGGGTCAACAGCTCCCAGAACGATTCCGGCCCACGGACGCCGCCCGGGAAGCGGCAACCGATGCCGACGACGGCGATGGGTTCGGCACCGGTGATGCGTGCGGCCTTGTCGAACTGCTCGACCAAGGCGCTGCGTTGTGCCGGCGTCATCGCCGACACTCGATCGAAGGTGGTCTTCATCGTTGCCCACTCTCGGGGACGGCCGACACGGGCTGTGTGTCGGACAGGGACTCGGATCCGGCCAACGGATCCGAGAGGGATTCGACGCTGTCGAAGAGACTGTCGAGCACGCTGACCTCGGCCTGCTGCTCGCCGGCCGCCTCCGCCGCTGCGGCCTGCGTCGCCTCACGGCGGGGGGCGAGAAGACCGGTGAGCATCTCGCTCAGGGCGTCGATGGTGGGATGGTTCCAGAGCATGGTCGCCGACAGGTCGAGGCCGACCAGGTGACGGGCATCGCGCAACACCGTCATCGCCATCATCGAGTCGAGACCGAGCTCCGGGAACGGCTGATCCGAGCGCACGGCGTCGGTCGGCATACCCAGTTCCCGTGCCAGGATCACCCGCATCCGGCTCACCAGTTCGGAGCGGGTTTCTTGCTCGGACAACAGCTCCCAGTCAGGCGCGTCGACGGCCGCGTCGGGCGCTCCGCCGATCGCTGGGCCCGCCGCCGGCGCGGCGGGAACGAAACACAGGCCCCGGAGGTCGACGGTGAACGGTGCGCCCGCCCCGGCGGTCACGTCCGCGGCGAAGCCACCGCGGCGTGCCTCGCGATACCGCACCTCGACGGTCGCCTCGCCGTCCGCCGTGGTGGGTGACACGGTCATCGTCTCCACCGCTGCCGGGAACATCAGGCCGTCGTGCGACGCGTCGATCAACCGTGCGAGGTGTACCGTGGCGTCGAGAAGCGCCGCGGTCCCCGCCGCGGACACGCCGGCCTCCAGAGTGCCGGGCGCGGAACGGTTCTCGAGGGCCGTCCACGCGTAGGGGCGGCCGGACAGACCCCAGTGCTGCTCGAGCTCCGCCGCCTGCTCGGACGAGAAGCCGGTCGCCGTACGGGCGGCTTCGATGGGTGGTGCCTCGGAGTCGAGCAGACCTGCGCTGAGATGCTCGACCCACTCGTGCGGGCCTGCGCCCACCGAGGTGGCCGAGGCGATCGTGATTGCACCGGTCTCGTCGAGCCGCACCCGCACGACGCGGGGACGATCGAGGATCAACGGCTGGGTGAATGCGATGTGCTTGGCACCGGCCGCGCCGGCCTGCGCCACCACGGTCGCCACGGTGTGCAGCAGCACCGAGGCCGGGACGACCTCCACCCCGTGCACCAGATGCGAACCGGGATAGGGCAGTTCGTCGTCGGCGATACGGGCGAACCAGGTGTGTGACGGGACCTCGGCGGCACCGGCGCCCGAATCTCCCGCGCTCGTCTCGACCGTGCCTGTCTCGATCGAGTCGACCTCACCCAGAACGGTGTCGGGCCGGGCCGGAGGCAGACCCGACAGGTCGTGGTCGGCCTCGCCGAGCAGGTCGTCGACGATGTGGAACGAGGTGCGCATCCGGTAGGCCTCGGCCAGCCGCGCCCACTGTGCGCCGACCACGATCGGCCGGATCGGCGCGTCCGCCCCGAGCAGGGTGGGCAGGGTCGCGATCGCGGTCTCGTTGCGCATCGGGGTGAGTCCGGCGGAAGCGGTCTCGGGCTGGGCATCGGCCCAGGATTTCCACAATCCCCAGTCGATGACGGTGGCCGGCAGCCCGACGGCGCGGCGGGCGAACGCGAAGGCGTCGGCGAAGGAGTTGGCGGCGGTGTAGTGCCCGAGCCAGCGCGAGCCGAACAATCCGGTGATCGAGGAAAACAACACGAAGCGGCGGACCGGGGTGGTCACCGTCAGTTCGTGCAGTACCGAGATCGCGTCGACCTTCGGGCGGAACATCGCGTCGACCTCGGCATCGTCGAGCTCGATCAGTGAACCGGCGCCACCGGCCAGCGCGGCGACATAAACTCCGTCCAAGGGTGGGAGATCGTTTCCGAAGCGCGCGAACAGCTCTCGCATCGCCTCTGGGTGGGCGGCGTCGGCGGAAAAGTTCACCAGCGTGGTCGAGTTCGCAGCGAGCTCTGCGGTCACCTCGGCCGACAGGTCGGCGCCGCTGCGGGAGAGGGCGACGATGGTGTCGGCGCCCATCCGCGACAACTCGACGATGAGGTCGGGCCCCACGTTTCCGGTCGCTCCGACGACGAGCGCAGTGGTGTAGCCGGGTAATCCGGTCAGTGGGGTCGGCGGCACCGCGGCCCGCAGTCGTGGCAGTAGTCGTCGGCCCGCCCGCAGCACGACCTGATCCTCGCCGTCGGAGCTGTCGAGTTCGGCACGCACATGACGCGCCGCCAATGCGGCGGGCAGCGCGGCGTCGACGTCGAGGATCCGTCCGAAGATCTCGGGGTTCTCCAGGGCGAGTGTCCGGGCGAATCCCCAGAGCACCGCCTGCGCCGGATCGGCGGGTTCGCCGTCGGCGACGGGTTGCGCGTTGCGGGTGAGGATCGTCAGATGTGCGCGCCCGGGCGTCGAAGCGAGCGCCGCTGCGACCCGTCGGACGTCACCGAACAGCTCGTGAGCGCGGAGCGCACCGAAGTCTGTCCGGGTGGCCGCCGGTGCGAACACCACGTGTGTCGCGCCGGTCAGCGCCGCGCCCCCGGCGGCGTCGGCGACGGATACCGCACGCGCCGCCGGGCCGAACGCCGCGGCCAGCGCATCCGGCTCCGCGGAGACGACAACCCAGCCGTCGCCGTCGTCTCCGGCGCCAGCGGCAGGTGATGCCACGTCGACGGGCAGGGCGCGCTCGATCCAGGCGAGCTCGTGGTACCACTCGTCGAGAGCGCCGCCGGTGCGCGGCGAACCGGTCGCGCTCGGCGGTGGTGGGCCGGCGTGGTGTGAGTCGGCGCGGTGTGGCTCGGCAGCGGGTACCTCCACCCAGTACCGGGAGTGCATCCAGGGGGATTTCGGGAGCCGCGTGAACGCTCCGGTATCGGGCACCGCGGGTGAGCGCAGCGTCTGTGTCGCAGCGAGATTCGTGAAGAAGGTCTCCACGTCGTCGGTGTCGCGAGCCAGGCTGCCGATGGTGTGGTGATGCCGATCGGCCAGCGTTGCATCGATTGCGTGGGCCAACAGCGGATGCGGGCTCATCTCGATGAACGTCGCGTGCGTGGCACCGGCCTGCGCGACACGCTCGGTGAACCGGACCGGGTTGCGCAGGTTGGCGCACCAGTAGTCGGCGTCGACGACCGGCGACGTCGCACCGTCCGGGTCGGCTGTCGACAACATCGGGATCGTCGGTTCGGTCGGCGTCAGGCCGGACAGTGCGGCCCGCAGTTCCGGCAGCACCGGGTCGATGATCGGATGGTGCGACGCCACGTCGACCTCGACGCGCCGAGCGAGCAGATCACGGGCGGCGACCTCGGCGATCGCCGCATCGATCTGCTCGGGCGGACCGGCCAGCACCGTCTGATCGGGTGCGGCGTGCACCGCGATGGTCAGATCCGGGTACCGACTGCAGATCTGGTCCGCGGCGTCGGCATCCAGTCCGACCAACGCCATGGCGCCCTGGCCCGAGAGTGCCTTCATCAACCGCGACCGCGTCGCGATCACCGACAACCCATCAGCCACCGACAACGCCCCCGACACCACCGCCGCCGCAACCTCACCCATCGAATGACCGATCACCGCATCCGGACACACCCCATAGGACCGCCACAACGACACCAACGCCAACTGCACACCCACCAACACCGGCTGAATCCGATCAATACCCACCACCGGCTCCCCCGACGCCAACACCTCCCGCAACGAAAAACCCACCACCGCAACAAACACCGGCTCCAACTCCACCACCGCAGCCGCAAACGCCGGCTCCGCCACCAACAACCGACGACCCATCCCCGCCCACTGCGACCCCTGCCCCGAAAACACGAACACCGTGCCCCCAGGGCAGGTTCCCTCATGTGCGGGAACGACTCCCGGCGCGCGGTAACCACCGGCGAGGGCGCGCAAACCGGTCTCGGCCCGTGTGTGATCGCGTGCGGTGACCGTCGCGACCACACCGAACCGTGAGCGGTGGTGGGCCAGGGTGTGGGCGATCGCCGACAAGTCCACCTGTGCGCCGTCGCCGCCGATCCAGTCCGCGAGGGTGTGAGCCTGTGCGGCAACGCGTTCGGGGGTCTTGCCCGAGATGATCAGCGTGTGGACCCCGGGTCCCGCAGTCGCCGGTACAGGGGTAACCGCGCCGGGGGTCACCGCGAAGGGGGTCGGTTCCGCCGCCACCTCGGGGGCTTGCTCGAGTACGACGTGCGCGTTGGTGCCGCTGACACCGAAGGACGACACCCCGGCGCGGCGTGGTCGCCCGGATTGCGGCCACTGCTGTGGTTCGGCGGCGATGACGAAACGCGAGGCGCCCTCGCACGCATGCGGATTCAGCGCCGAGAAGTGGAGCTGACGAGGGATGTGCGCATGCTCGATCGCGAGCACGGTCTTGATGAGACCGGCGATACCGGAGGCGGATTCGAGGTGCCCGAGGTTGGTCTTGACCGATCCCAGAACCAACGGTGCGCTGTCGCCGCGCTCGGCGAACACCCCGTGCAGGGCGTCGAGCTCGATCGGATCACCCAGCGGGGTTCCGGTGCCGTGGGCCTCGACGTAGTCGATCTCCGCCGGTGCCAGGTCGGAGGCGGCCAACACCGAGCGGATCAACGCCTGCTGGGCGGGACCGTTCGGAACGGTCTGGCCACTGCTCGCGCCGTCCTGATTGACCCCGGTACCGCGGATGACCGCGCGGATCCGGTCGCCGTCGCGCACCGCGTCGGAGAGGCGCTTGAGCACCACCACGCCGCAACCCTCGCTGCGCACATAGCCGTTGGCGTCGGCGTCGAAGGTCTTGCAGGTGCCGTCGGGGGCCAGCATGCCCCACCGGGAACAGGCGATGCTGTTCTCCGGGCTCAGGTTCAGATTCACCCCACCGGCCAGCGCACTGTCGATCTCACGGCGCCGCAGCCCCTGACAGGCGAGATGGATCGACACCAGCGACGAGGAGCATGCGGTGTCCGAGACGATCGCCGGGCCGTTGAGGCCGAGGAAATACGACAGGCGGCCCGCGGCGAAGTTGGCGGCGTTGCCGAACGGGATGTACGGGTCGAGTCCCGTCCGCGGGATCGCACCCGCGAACGTCAGGGTGTAGTCGTTGGTGGTCATCCCCACGTACACGCCGGTGGCCGTTCCGCGCAGCCGTTCACGCGTGAGGCCGGCGTCCTCGATGCACTCCCAGGCGACCTCCATCAGCAGCCGCTGCTGGGGGTCCATCCCGATCGCTTCGCGCGGGGTGAGTCCGAAGAACTCGGCATCGAACTCGTCGGGGTCCCAGTGGGTGAGGAAACCACCCACCCGGTTCACGATGGTGCCCGGGATCGTGTGGTCCTCGGCGTAGAACTCGTCGGCGTCCCAACGGTTCTCGGGCACCCGCACCACACCGCTGCGGCCCTCGGTCAGCAGATCCCAGTAGTCGCCCGGGTCATCGACGTCGCCGGGTAGCCGGCAACCCATGCCGATGATCGCGATCGGCTCGCGGTCGCCCTGCTCGGCGATGGCGAGCTTTCGGGACAGGTCGTCGATCTTGCGCAGTGCGTCGGTGATGATCGCCCGGCGATCCGAGGTTTCGGGAGGCACCAGGTCAGCCCAGCCTTTCGGAGAGTGCTTGCAGGAGTTCGTCTTCGGAGAGTTCGTCGAATCCGTCGTCGGGTTCGTTCGTGTCGAGGCCGGCCGTCTCCGGGAGGGTGGCCGCGAGATGGTCGGTCAGGGCGTCGACGGTGGGGTGATCGAAGACCACCGATGTCGGCAACAGTTCGCCGAGGGATTCCGAGAGCGCTCGCTGCAGGGTGACGCTCATCAGGGAATCCATCCCGCACTGGAAGAACCCGGCGCTGCGGTCGAGTTCGGCGGGTGAGGTCAATCCCATGACCTTGGCGACGAGATCGGCCACCCGGTCGGCGAGCAGGGACAGACGTACCGACGGGTCGGCGTCGCGTAGTTCCCGCCGGAATGCGGTGTCGCCCTCGGTGATGGCACCCCGGTCGGTGCCGCCGGCGGCGGGCATCACCTCGTCGACGATGTGCAGTGCGGTGCGGGTGCGGTAGGCGGCGCCCAGCAGCTCCCAGTCGGCGTCGACCACGATTGCCCGCGCCGGGGTTCGGGGTCCGGTGACCGATGTCAGGGCGTCGATGGCGATGCGATCGTCCATCGGTATCAATCCGGACTCCGCGGTGACCTGTCGTTCGGCCGAATCCTGGTGATCGGCCAGCGATTTCCACAGCCCCCAGTTGACGGTGGTTGCCGGCAGGCCCGCGGTCCGGCGGGCATGCACGAAGGCGTCGAGAAACGTGGTGGTGGCGGCGTAGTGGGCGAGCCACCGTGACCCGAGCAGGCCGGAGATCGACGAGAACACCACGAATCGGGACACCGGGAAGGCCAGCGTCATCCGGTGCAGGACGGCCAGGGCGTCGAGTTTCGGACCGAACATGGATGCCACATCCGCGTCGGTCATGTCGGTGAGGGTCACCGGACCACCACCGAAGGCGGCGAGGTGAACTCCGTCCAGCGCAGGAAGATCGGTGCCGAAGCGGGCGAACAACGCAGCCATGGCGGTCTCGTCGGTCGCGTCGGCGGCGACCACCACCACTCGGCACCCGCGGTCACCGAGTTC
>NZ_BAEI01000090.1 GCF_000241325.1 Gordonia polyisoprenivorans NBRC 16320 = JCM 10675
CCTCGATGTTTCGCGGGGTGACGCCGCCGCGTGAGTCGGTCCGGTGGGGTGGTCTGAGGACCGGATTCCGGACCGAGGCCGTGAATATGTGGCCGAGCGTCGGTGGGCGTCGGGGTTCACGGCCCCGAAATGTGTGTGCCTTTCAGTCGGTGGGTCAGAATCGGCTGGCGGGTCAGCCGGGGTCGGGAAGCGCTGCGAGCCGGGCGAGGCCGTCGAGCAGCAACTGAATGCGGGGTGCGGTGGCGGCGAGTTTGAGTCGGGTCCGCCGCGCATGACGTGTCAGTCGGGCGGCGATCGAAAAGATTTGTAGTCGCAGCCGTTTCGGCTCCCACCGCCGCGCCGGGGTGGTGGCGAAGGCGAGCATCTGGGTCCAGGCGATCAACTCACACGCCAACGCGACGATGGCGCACCAGATGCGGTTCTGATCAAAACCGTGCAGGGGAAGGTTCGTCAGGCCGCAGTCTTTGGCGGTGCGGATGCGGTCCTCGCAGCGGGCCCGCCGGCGGTGGCGCAGTTCGAGGTCGGCCAGCTGGCCGCGGGGTGTGTTGGTGGCAAATGCGGTCAGTCGCATGCCGTCGGAGTCGGTGAACCGCAACTGCGCCCCGGGATGCGGTGTCTCTTTGCGCACGATGACCCGCATCCCGGCGGGCCAGCCCGAAAGGTCCAGCATGCCAGTCAGTTCCGCGATCCACGCCCCGTCGCGTTCGTTGCCGTCGGCGTCGTAGGCCGGGGTCCACGCTTCGGGTTGTAGTCGGTCTATGATCGCGGCGATGGCTTCGGTGAGTCCGAATCCGACCGAGTACGCCAGCCGCCGTCTGGTCAGATACTCGAGGAATTCGTGGGTACCGCCGGCCGAATCGGTACGGATCAACACCGTTTTGCCGACCCGATAACCATCGATGCCGGGTACCTGAGCCAATGCCTGCTCGACGACGGCGATGTGATCGGCAGCGGTGTTCGACCCGGCATTGCCGGGCCGTAACGCGATCGCCAATGGTTCACCGGTTCCGGAAGTCTGGTGATCGACGAACGCACACAGGGGGTGAAACCCGAAGCCCTTCTTCCAGTTTGGCGTCGCGCGCTCTTTGTCGGAGTGTGCGGTGACCAGTGTGGCGTCGAGGTCGATGATCAACGGATGACGCGCATCACGGTCATGGCTGGGGGCTGCGGTGCCGGCGGCCGTCCACGCCTGCGCGCGGGCGGCGGCACGGGCAGTGGTGATCGCCGACAACGCCGCCGGCGCATTGGCGGCCAGCGTCGAGATCAGCCGCGACACGGTCGGATCCGAGGCCACCGGCCCGAACACCGTCGGGTCGGCACGCACCTGGTTGATGTCGGCCAAGCAATCGCCGCCCAGGGCGACCGCGATGGCGAGGTCGAGCAGGATCTTGCCCGGATCATGGGTGGCCAGAGGCTTGCGCCACGGCACCAACGCCATCGACAAGTGCCTGCTCAAACCGGTCTTCTCGGATGCCCGCAGCAGTACCGTCGCACCGCCATGCGACACCACCCCGGTTCCGGAGCCATCTACAGACAACGACGGGTAGCACGACGTAGACTTACTCACCTGAATGGTGCTCCTCGAACTGGTCCGATTGAAACTGTGGTAAGTCCAATCATCCCAGGTCAGGGCACCATTCTCTATTCACGACACGGAATCACCGTGAAAGGCCGAGG
>NZ_BAEI01000089.1 GCF_000241325.1 Gordonia polyisoprenivorans NBRC 16320 = JCM 10675
CAATACCGTTCAGTTAAGGGCGACGGGTGTGTAGACGGCGGGTTTGGTCGGATGTGGCCAGGAGGCGTGCTGGGCACGTTTAACGTGCCATTTCACGTATTTGCGTTTGACGACGCGGGGATTGGCCCGGCGGCGTCGGGCGGGATTGAGGCGGCGGGTCAGCCGGCTCAGGAAGGTCTGCCAGCTGCGGTGGCAGACTTCAGGGTCGTGAGGGGGGAAAGTCGCCCTGGTGGGCGACCGATTGTCGGGTAATCCGGAGTGCGGCAACGAAACTGACTCGGTCGGGTTCGTGGCCTCCATGGTGGGCGGCCTCGATCATCAACGACCGGATCGCGTAATGACAGCACAGGTGTCCCCAGATTTCTTGCAGCACCAGATCGGGTGATTTCGACCGCAGCACGGTGCGTGGTCCGCGTTGGTGGGTTTTGAGTTCGTCGAAGGCGATCTCGATCTCCCACCGCTCGGTGTAGGCGGTGGCCAACTCGACCGCACCGACCTCGTCGGGGTCGAGCACAGTGGTCAGCAGCCGGTAGTGTTCGGGATTGTCGCGGCCGTCGTCGATGGTGTAGTCGATGACCCGCACCAGCATCGGTTCCGCGCGGCGCGCCGCCGCCGAATGTGTCTGGCGCAACTCGGCGAGCCAGGATCCGTCCGGCAAGTCTTTGACATGGCGTGGTTTGGGCCCCATCTTGTCGGTCCGCGCCCGCCACAACAGATCTGCGCCGGTGGCGATAGCCTTGCGCCACAATGCATACGAGAACACGCCACGGTCGGCGGTGACCAGCATCCCCGAGTGCAGACGAGGCAGCAACGACTCGATCAGCGACGCCTCGGACTCGGCGTAGGTGCCGACTGCGGCCGCGAAGATCGCATGCGTACCGCATTCGGCGAGCGCCACCATCCGCGCCATCGGGAACGCCGACCGTTCACCCTTGGCCACCCCCGGCCGCCCGAAATACTCGTCGTTGGCCTCGGTGTCGGCCACATCCAGGCACGTGCCGTCAACGGCGACCAGCCGCCGCCCCGCCAACCACACCCCCGCAGTCGTCGCCGTCCCCAACGGCCGCGCGACCCGGGAAAACAACGCCGCCACCGGCGCCGACCCCAACCGGGCCCGCGCCTGAAAGATCGCCGACTTACTCGGCGGACGAAAGGTTTCCTGCCACCCCGACGCCCACGACAAACCATCCGTGAGCTGCGAGAACACATCCTCATACGAACCCTCGGCATACAACGCCATCCCGATCGAGAAATACGCCATCACCCGCGCCGGCAACACCCGCGACCGCACCTCGGTCCGCCCCGCCGCCGCGACCACCTCATCCACTAGATCCGGCGGAAACGTCCGCGTCAACACCCCCACCGACACCACATCCGACAACCGGCGATCCGACTCAGGCTTCACCCACCCAGCACGAGGCATGCATCCAAACTACACCCTTGTAAGCTTAACTGAACGGTATTG
>NZ_BAEI01000088.1 GCF_000241325.1 Gordonia polyisoprenivorans NBRC 16320 = JCM 10675
ATCCGGGGGAACCGCCTGTGCCAAAGCTGGTTTCAGGCCACCGGCCGAGCACACACCCGCGTGACCAGCGCTGCGGTGTCGCGCCGCAATACCTCTTCGAGATCATCGGCGCGTCCGGCGGAGAGCAGACGTGAGCGGGCGGTGGCGTCGGGGTCGGGGATCACGACGAGCACGTCGTCGGTGGCGGTGAGGCCGTCGACGTAGTCGGTGATGGCATCGACGATCGAGTCTTCGTCAACGGCGTACAGGGTTTCCAGTGGCACCATCGGATGTCGCTCGCGCCAGCACGTCGCGAAACCTCCATCAGGGGACACCGCGACCTCGACGTGCACCACCCGGACCTCCCGCCCGAAGGATCGGGCCCGGCGCAGCGCGTCGTCGACCGCGGTGCACGGCTGTGATACCGGCACCACGGCGATCCCCTGTCCGGCAAAGGAGCGGTGGGTGAGCGTCTTTCGTACGAGATCGGCGTGATGGTCGGCGGCGGCCGCGGCGACCCGACGCTTACGGTATGCATGCGAGACCGCCGACATCGACGCAACCAGCACGACGAGCACCACGATGACCCACAACGATCCCTCGTCGGCCTTCATCACGGTCACCACCACTGTGGCCAGGCCGGTCGCTGTGGCGCCGATCGCGTTGAGCGCCAAACGCCATCGCCACCCGCGAGTGCGCGCTGTCCACCAGTGCCGCACCAAACCCAGTTGGGCCAGCGTGAATCCGATGAACACACAGATCGCGAACAACGGCACGAGCAGATTGACGTTGCCCTCGGTCACCGCGATCAGGATGCCGGCGGCAACAGCGAGTACGAGCACGCCTTCGCGGTAGACACCGTGGGTGGCGCGGGTGAGCCGATGCGGCAGATAGTCGTCGGCGGCGACCACCTTCATCAGCTGCGGCAGTCCACCGAAGCTGGTGTTGGCGGCCAACGCAAGCAGGATGACCGTCGCCGCCTGAATGACGTAATACAGTGCACCACGCCCGAATACGCCCTCGGTGATCTGCGAGAGCACGGTCACCCCGTCGCGCGGTTCGATGTGCAGGACCTCCACCAGCGCGGCCACCCCGAGCATCATGACGCCCAGCAGCACACCGAGTGCCACCTCGGCGTGCTGGGCACGTCGAACCCGATTCTGCCGGAACTGCGGGGTGGCGTTGGCGATGGCCTCGACACCGGTCAATGCGGCGCATCCGTTGGCGAATGCCTTGAGCACCAACAGGAGTCCGACGGTGGTGAGGGTGCCGGTGGTGTGTTCGACCGAGGAGTGGGTCGGGTGCCCGCCGGTGATCAGTCCGACGACGATGAGCGAGAGGATCGACACGATGAAGATCACCGTGGGCGCCATGAACACCATTGCGCTGCTGACGATGCCGCGGAGGTTCACCGCGGTGATGAGCACCAGAACACCCAGACCGATCCACACGGTGTACGGCCGAGCCGCGGGGATCGCCGACGTCAGCGCCGCGGTCCCGGCCGCCACCGACACCGCGACGTTGAGCACGTAGTCGATGACCAGGGACGCCGCCGCCACCAGCGCCGGGCGCCGTCCGAGATAGCGCTTCGACGACGCATACGCCCCTCCCCCGTCGGGGAAGACCGCGATCAGCTGCCGATACGACGCGATCAGGATGGCGAGCAGGGCGACGATGGCCGCGCTGACCGGCAGCGTCAGCCCGAGGGCGTGGCTACCCGCGGCGGCCAGAACCACCACGATCGCCTCAGGGCCGTAGGCCACCGACGCCATCGCATCCAGCGACAGTGCGGCGAGTCCGGTGGTCGCGGTCAGACGACGTTTCTCGGCGGGGTCGGGCGGCTCCGGGGTCTGCGGTGTCGATCCGGAATCCGTCGGGGCGGTACGGGTGGCGATGTTCAGCACTGTGCCGTTCTACGTCCGCCAAGCGGGCGATACCGCGTTCCATACGATCTTTTGACGCTGCGCCGGTCATCGTTCACGGCAGCATGACGCTCAGCCCACCCGATACCGTGTGAAGCCTTGCCGGGCCAGAGTGAAGCCGTAGCCATGCGGGTTCTCGCAGGCGAGACCGGCCGAGCGCGAGTAGCAGATGATCGTCAGGTCGGGGCGGGGATTCCAGGTGACGGCGGTGCCGTAGTTCAACGTCGCTCCGACCTGGCGGTAGGCGCCCTGCACCAGCGACGCGCACACCGGCTTGTCGAAGTCCGCCCAGCCGAACATCGTCGCGTTCGTCTCGTCCTGTCGGTCGTACACACCACAGGTGTCTTCGAGGGGTACCGGCACGCTGAACTTGGTCTCGCACAGCAGACTCGTCGACGTGCCGGAGCAGATGACGTTTCCCGATGGCAGGGCGAAGCCGAACGTCGAACCCGGACCGCCGTCGGCGAACTGGGAGGCGGGCAGCATTCGGTAGCTGCCTCGATCGATCACCGGATCGGCCGCGGTGGTCGTCGTGGTGGTTGATGTCTGTGGGCTCAGTTCCAGCCAGAGCCTGCCGTCGGCGATGACGTCGAGATCCGGAGTGGGCGTGACGGTTCCGTCCGAGACGGTGAACGTGACGTTCTTCCACGCGGGTTGCTCGACACCGCTGGATCGGGTGTCGACCGACGCGACGATGCGATCAGGGGTGGCCGACGAGATCCGGATCTCGCGGAACTCGTACGGGCGGATCGCCGACAGTTTGCCGTCGACGAAGATCGCGAGTGCCTCGAACAGACTCGAGCCGGTACCTGCGGGGCGGTCCCGGTCACCGTTCTGGCCGGCGAGGATGGCGTAACCCAATCCCTTTTGGCAGGCGTCGAAGTTGGTGGCCTTCGGATGAGTGTCGAGATGAGCCCACGTGTCCGGAGACGGTCCGCCGGTGGGCACCACGCCGCCGGCCAGCCAGCTCGGTGTGGGTGCACACGACGTGCTCGACGATGCGGTGGCGGTTGCCGTCGCAGTGTGAGTGATCGTTGATGGCGCGGCCTGTTGCGAGCTGTGGCAGCCCGCCGTCACCACGAGCACACCGAGCATCACCGCCGATACACAGAGTCGCCGGAGCACGAGGCCTCCCTTTCGTCGACGCTTGTGGTCACAGTATCGTGCTTTCGCGGACGTATTCTCGATCTGCCTTCTCGCGCGTCGTTCGTCGATCTCTCCGAACGACAGAAGGGGTTGGAACCAGCTCTGACACAACAGGTCTCGAGGATCGGCGCTAGCGCGCCTCACACCTCGACCACCGGGAGGAAGGGACCGGCGGGTTGGCCAATGTCGGACGATCGAATGACGTCGGTGGTGCGGCACCAGCAGTGGCGCAGGAGGTCTCGAGGCTCGGCGCTGGCGCGCCTCACACCTCGACCAGCGGGAGGAAGAGCCCGGCGGGTTGGCCAATGTCGGACGATCGAATGACGTCGGTGGTGCGGCACCAGCAGTGGCGCAGGAGGTCTCGAGGCTCGGCGCTGGCGCGCCTCACACCTCGACCAGCGGGAGGAAGGCGCGGTACCATACGGCGCGACAGCGGAAGTACGGAACCAGCAGCAGCACAGGAGGTCTCGAGGCTCGGCGCTGGCGCGCCTCACACCTCGACCACCGACTATAGGGGGCGGGCGTCAGTGACCGGGGGTCGGGGGGCGACGCAGGATGAGGGATTCGACGGCCTCGTGAGGGACGCGGTCGTGCCACCGGGCGGCGTTGGTGTCGTAGAGTCGCTCGCCTTCCTTGCGGGCCATCTCGGCGTCGAGGAGGTATTCGCGGCAGCGGGCCACGAATTCGGCGTCGTCGTCGTACGGGGTGAGGCCGAAAACCGGACCCAGGGAGCCGATGGCGGCCGAGGTCCCGACGACGGGCAGACCGATGCTCGCGGAATCGAGGAGTTTCACGCGCACCCCACCGCCGGTGCGCACGGGGGCGATAAGTGCACGACAGGTGCTCAGGAAGGCGGTGATGTCGTCGACAAAGCCGAGGTCGCGGACGCCGTCCGGCAGGGTCGGTTGTTTGGCGCCGGCTTTCGGGGCGCCGATGACGCAGAGTTCAGCTCCGTCGATGCCCTTCGAGATCTCCGGCCACAGACGCAGTGCCTCGAGGAAGGCTTCCTGGTTCGGCGGCCATCCCCGAGTACCCATGAATGCCAGTCGCGGGGGCGCGATGTCGCGATGGGCAGGAACCCCGGGCGGCAGGGTGAGATCGATCCATCGTGCGTTCGGAACACCGTTGTCGCGGTAGTACTGCGCTTCGTCGAGGTCGTAGCCACCGAGTGCGTCGGCCTTGCGGGCGACCCGCAACTCGTCGGCGGTGATGCGCGGCGCCTCGAGCCGACCGATGGTCCCGCGGGTCAGCTTCCACACCGACGACTCCGGATTGACGGTGCTGATGACGAACGGTGCCGAGACACTGTGGCGCGAACGCAGAAACGCTTCCGCCATGTACGAGTGCTCGGCGAAATAGACGTCGCTGCAGGTGGCGTCGAGAGCATCAACCAACTCGTCGACGTCGTAGCGGACGTGGCACAGACTGCGGCGCGTCGTCACGCTCTGCCACGCCAAGGACGGGCCCTTCACCGCCGGTTTGGGCACCCGGACGATACTGCCGTCGGCGTTCGGTCCAATCCCCTTGCCCGACAGACACACCGCACGCACATCGAAGTTCTCCCGGGCGATGTCCATCACGACCCGCGACAGCGCGATGTCTCCGCCGTGCTCGTGCTCGGGGTCCTTCGACAACAGAAAGGTCACCGACGTCATCTCATTCACCCTCTCTGACAGTCTGTTCCGGCACTGCCACAGCCTGCTCGGCTTCCACCGCGGGAATCGGACGGCGCACTGCGGCGAGGTAGATGGCCAGCAGTAGCGCATCGGTCACCACCGACGCAATACATGCACCGATCGATCCCCAGTGCGCCAACGCGAACACGAGCAGCAGCTTGATCGGGGCGAGCACGCCGGCGGCAACGCTGCGGACGATGTCGCGTCGTTGCACGTACAACACCGTCATCAGGACGAAGTTGACCACCCGCATCGCGACGAACACCCCGATGATCACCAGCGACCACGCCAGCTGTGTCGAGAACGGTGTGGCCAACATGACCAGGCCTGCGGCAATCACCGATCCGGATGTCGCCACCGCCACGGCGGCAATGTGTTTCGTGGGTGGACCGGCGCTCAGCGCACCTCCGGCCGCGCGTAGCGGCTCGTGATAGGTGTTGCCCAACGCCATGCCGAGTTGGGCTGCAGCCCAACCGACGGTGCTGGCGATCGCGTAGTACCCGGCGATGTCGGAATCGGTGAGGGCACCGAGCAGCAGGATGTCGCCCTGCATGTACGCGGCGTTGGCCAGGTGCTCGGCGAACAGCACTGCGATCAGCCGCGGATGGCCGGGAATGCCGGGGCGGTTGCCCGGCACCAGCATCAGCCCACGCGCGGCGACCACCACGTACGGCAGGGCGTAGAGCATGCTGGCGGCCGTCAGGTTCGGATGCGGTGCCACCAGAAGGTATCCGGCGCCGAGAACGATGCTGGAGAACTGGCGGATGGTGTCCATCCGCATCACCCGATCGGGGTGTCCGTCGCGCAGCGGGGCGCTCTTGACCGCGTTGAACACGATCTCGCCGCCACCGACGACCAGCGCGAACCACGCGAGATAGGAGAACGGCGAGCATGCCGCGCCGGCAATCATCAATCCGATGCCGAGCAGTGCCCGGGAGGCGCGTTCGGTGAGGAAACGTTCCTTGGACTCGCGGATCGCGCGGACGTTGAACGGATTGTCCAGTGGCGCGGCGATGATCGCGCCCAAAGCGAAACCCATCGCGTACTGTCCGTACGATCCGACACCGAGGTGGGCGACGACCACAATGGTCCACAGCAACCCGGAGGCACGGCCACCGTAGGCCCACCCGGCGGCGACCACCGCCTTGATCACGTTGCGGCGACCATCAACGGGAGCAGGGGCGTCGGTCACCGTCACCGCGACCCCGCAGGCTTCGGTGAACTCTCTGACGCCGATGACTTTTCGAGCACCGACGACCACACCGAGACATAGCCCCCGATCACGGTGTCGGGTTCACGCAGCTTGCGCATACCTTCCACGCTCGCGGCCATCACCGCCAAACGCTCGGTGTCGTCGATGATCTCGACGATCTTGCCGGCGAGCGCTGCGGGTGTCTGCTCAGCCGTGACGCCCTCGTCGATCGCCACAGCCCCACCCTCGGCCCCCAACTCTCGCAGCGCACCGTGACCGGTGGTGACGATCGGCGTCAGGTGACTGATGGCGTCGGCGACGACACCCGACGACGGATACGCGGTGCCGTACGGGCTGCGATCGCCGTACGGCACCACCAGCGCCCGGATGGACGCGAAGTAGCCGGCCATCTCCTCCTCGGCCAGCCCGCCGAGGATCTCGATGCCGTCACGGCGTGGCAGGTTTTCGGTCCCGCGGCCGGCGATCCGGATCGCGATGTCGTCGGGCAATTCGTCGCGCAGTCGTTCGACGTGCTCGAATCCCTTGCCCCGGTACACGAGTCCGAAAAGCCCGACGGCGCGCGGACGGCCGGGTGCGGCTGGCATCTCCGGCATGGCGCGCACCGTCAGGGGTGCGACGTGCACCGTGGCGTCCGGATACCGCTCCCGCAGCGATTGTGCACCGATCACGCTGGTGCCGAACAGAATCCGATCACCGAACACACCTCGCTCGACACGACGTGACACCGCCCGCATCGGGAAGTGCAGGCCATGGTTGAGCAGTCGCCGGCGCTGAAGGAATCGGGTGCGCGCAGGCCACCACACCAGTCCGGGCGGGTCGTGCACCGTCGCGGAGATCGCCAGCTTGGCCGACGCCACGAAACCAGCTGTAGGCCAGAAGGATTCCACCGACCCGCCGGAGAACTCGGCATGCAGTACGGTCGGCCGGTCGGACGCCGCGATCAACTCGGTCAGGTGTCGACGCCGACGACGCAGGTCGGCCACGGTGTCGGACCCCGGGCTCCCGTGTCGGACCTCGATCACCTCGGCAACGTGGCCACGTAACGTCTCGGCAAATCGCACCGAATAGGAGCCCACCCCACCGCATTCGGCGCGCGGGCCCACGTGGATCACCCGTAGATCCGCCAACTCTGCCATCACAGTCGGCGTCAGTAGAACAGCGGCCGGTACTTGGGCCGGTATCGGAGCGCGGTCTCGGGACGTTTGGAGATGACGCGGGCGGGCACCCCACCGACGATGTCGAGATCGGCGACATCCTTGCCGACCATGGCGCACGCCGCGACCACCGCACCGCGACCGATGCTCACACCGCTGACAATGGTTGCACGACTGGCGATCCACACGTAGTCACCGATGTAGACCGGCTCGATGACGGGCACGAACTCCGGGCTGGCCGGGTCGTGTTTGCCGGCGATGATCTGGGTGTCGCTGGCGATCACCACGTTGTCGCCGATGCAGATCCCCGACCGGGCGTCGAAGAGCACCCGGAATCCGATGGAGCAGGCCTCGCCGATCCGGATCTGATCGATGTCGAAGACCTGGCAGCCACGCAGGATCGAGGTGTCCTTGCCGATCTTGGCGCCGAACAGCCGCAGGAAGGCCTGCCGGATGGTGTGCGACGGGATGAAGGTGATGAGGTTGTTGTACAGCAGGATTCCGACGCGATTGCGCGCCTTGGCGATCGTGGAGATGTCGTTGAACGAGTATCTCGGCGTGAAATCGTCCCGTTCGGGGACGGTGACGCTCGCCGGGGCGGCCACGGTCTCGTTGTCGCTCACACCATCTCCTTTGCCGATGCTGCCGGTCCGAGGTCGGTCGGGCGGAGTTCTGTCGCTCCGGGCTCTGCAGGTTTGGGGCCGGGAGTGCTCTCGTCGATCACCCGTCGGATCTCACTGATGAAGGCGCTCTCGTCGAACTTGTGCACGTGATGGCGGATGACGTCGGTATCCCAGTCCATCGCCACCACCCGGTCCACCGCGTCACGGATCTGCTCTGGTTCGGGCTCGTCGAAGAATTCACCGTTGATGCCCTCGACGACGGTGTCGAGGAATCCACCCCATCGCAACACCACACACGGCTTGCCGTACATCCCGCCCTCGAGTGGGGTCAGCCCGTAATCCTCGTAACTCGCCGCGACGACCGCGGCGCAGTGCTGATACAGCCACGCCATCTCGGCGTCGGTGAGGTCTTGCAGCATGGTCACATTGTCGGGGCAGATCGCTTGCAGTGCATCTTTTTCCGGACCTCGTCCAACGACGACGAGGCGACGCCCGCTGCCCCGGAAGGCCTCGATGACCTTGTCGACGTTCTTGTAGGACAGCAGCCGCGAGATACACAGGAAGAAGGGGGCGTCGGTCAGCGACGCGTCGGGCGATACCGCACCCTCGACCGGGGCGGGCGCGGTGACCGGCGCGGAGACCACGGTCGAGCTGAGTCCATAGGTGGTGCGGATGCGGTCACGGACCGCATTGGAGATCGCCAGGTAGCGATCGCAGCTGTAGGCGGCGCGACGGTCCCACCGTTTGAGTCCCGGTCCCATCGCCGACATGGCGAACCGTTTGAGTGTGCTCGGCGTCTCCCCGAGGTACACGTCGGTCTGATACAGCCAGCGCGCAGGCGAATAGCAGTAGACGATCTTGGTTCCGGTCGTGGAGAAGCCGTGCGCCCACCCGCTGGTGCTGGTGAGCACGATGTCGGCGTCGATGACCATTCGTGATGCGGCAAACGGCAAGAGCGGCAACGCAGCCCGATGATTCTTGCGCAGGAATCCGATTCGGTTCACCGGCGAGGTCACGACGGTCTTGTCGGCGAACTCCGGATAGGTCTGATCGGGTTCGAAGAGCAGCGTGTGGATCACCGCGTCCGGGAAGGCCCGGCTCAGCGACAGCACCACCTTCTCCGCTCCCCCGCGCTGGGTCAGATAGTCGTGCGCTATGGCGATCCTTGGACGAGGAGCGTCATCAGTAACCACGGGTCCATCCATTCTCTGTGAGTACGCAGCAACACCGATCGCCGTGGCAGGCCAAGGCAGATGCACACGACCGCCACCTACGGGCGCATGCACAATTCGAACCACGGAATCGGTCAGTGCGTGCTGGGAATGCCACCGCATCCCTGGGACAGGGGAAACGCTAACACCGCTTCGGATGATCGGCATCTCGAATGCATTGTGACCGGCATCTCTCGCGCATTCTGTAACGCCACTTACACGCGGTACGAAAACCATTCTTTGTTTCACATTCGGATTCCGAAGAATCCGGCGATCACCCCGCGAGA
Organism: Gordonia polyisoprenivorans NBRC 16320 = JCM 10675; assembly: GCF_000241325.1. Lineage (GTDB taxonomy): Bacteria > Actinomycetota > Actinomycetes > Mycobacteriales > Mycobacteriaceae > Gordonia > Gordonia polyisoprenivorans. Next base: position 9,212 of record NZ_BAEI01000088.1, read on the forward strand.
ACGGACGCGGCGTATTTCGGTGTCCAATCGTTGGTGAACAGCGCCCCGAAGTTCTGCTCGCGGTCGGTGGTGCTGGTCCCCGAGTCGCGGATCGTGTAGATCAGCGTCGGACCGGCGAACCCGCAGTTGGCGGCGTACCAGAGCATGTCGGTGATCTGCTTGGCCTGCTCGACCTGACTCACCCCGTCGGGCGAATCGGCGGCGGTGGGTGCACCGATCTCGGTGAACCAGATCTTCTTGGCGCCGTCACCCCGCGCGATCATCAGGTTGCGCAGGCCGACGGTGTCGCTGATGACATTCTCCGGGTTGGTCGTGATTCCGCCGGGAAAGACGTACGGATGCATTGCGGCCGCGTCGAAGTAGCCTTGCACGCCGTTGTTGTACATCGCGGTGTAGTACGAGAGCGGAGAATACGGACCAACCGAACGCGCCAGACCGGCACTGATGACCGTCGCGCCGGGTTGGGCCGCCTTGACCGCCGTGTAGGCGGACTTGAGCAGCGAGGTGTAGCGGGCGGCGTCGACGCTACCGCCGAAGAACAGCGGCAGATTCACCTCGTTCCAGATCTGATAGTTCGACACGTTGGCCTTGTACCGTGCGATCAGGGCACGCAGGAAGGTCGAGAGGTCACCGTTGTCGGTGGGCGGAGCGGTGAAGAAGCTGCCCGCCGGACGTGACCAGGCCGGCGACGACACCACCGTGGCCAGCACTTTCAGTCCGTGCGCGCGGGCGGAGTTGATCAGTCGGTCGGGCGTCGCCCAGTTGTAGGTGCCCTGGGTCGGCTCGATGGTGTTCCAATCGATGACCACTCGCAGCCAACTCGCCTTGGTCTTGGTGACGCCGTCGAGTTCGCGGTTCAGGTCGGCCTGCGACAACCACAACATGTCGCTGCCGCCGGCGAACCCGTACCCGTCCGGCGGAATGGACACCTCCGCGCTCGCGCGGCCCGGCTCGGCGCCGACCATTCCCGCACCGAGGACGGCGATCACGACGAGAACGATTGAGAAAAACCGCAAACGGCGCACCGCGCGAGACATGACATGTTTCATGCACGCATCGTAACCAGAGCTTCTGACACATTCTTCATCAGAGATGAAATACATGTGAATTGCGTGACAATCGCCCGAATGCTGTCCAATTCCGGTAACTCGGCGCGCCAATTCTCGCGCCGCATGCGAACATCTCTTTGTCGGACCCGAGGCACGGGCTCGCCGACGATGCTGCGTCCACGGCATCCACACACATCAGAAATCGGGGTTGGCATGAAAACCGCGCTCATCACCGGGATCACCGGTCAGGACGGCCTCTATCTGTCCGAATTGCTGCATTCCAAGGGCTATCGGGTCGTGGGACTGGTTCGGGGGCAGAACAATCCGAAGGCCGACGGCCTGGCCGCGTCCCATCCCTTCGTGGAGATCGTCTCCGGGAATCTGCTCGACCTGTCGAGCCTGATGCGGGCGATGGCCTTCGCCGATCCCGACGAGGTCTACAACCTCGGTGCGGTCTCGTTTGTCGCGTACTCGTGGCAGAACGCCCGCCTGACCAGCGACGTGACCGGTACGGGCGTACTCAATGTGCTCGAAGCCGTGCGCCTGCACCAGGACACCACCGGCAAGCAGATCCGTTTCTACCAGGCCTCCAGCTCGGAAATGTTCGGCAAGGTGCAGGAAGTTCCGCAACGCGAATCGACGCTGCTGTGGCCGCGCTCGCCATACGGGGTGGCCAAGGTCTTCGGTCACTACATGACCATCAACTACCGCGAGTCCTACGGCATGCATGCCAGTTCGGGTGTTCTGTTCAATCACGAGTCTCCGCGTCGCGGACCGGAATTCGTGACACGCAAGGTCAGCCGTGCGGTCGCACGCATCCACCTCGGCCTCCAGGAGTCGCTGGCGCTGGGCAACCTCGACGCCAAACGCGATTGGGGTTTCGCCGGCGACTACGTGCGAGCGATGTGGCTGATGCTGCAGCAACCCGAGGCCGACGACTATGTGATCTCCACCGGCGAGACCCACTCCATCCGCGAACTCCTCGACGTGGCCTTCGACGAGGTGGGCATCAGCGACTGGGAGCGCTATGTGCACATCGATCCGCGCTTCTTCCGTCCGGCCGAGGTGGACCTGCTGATCGGTGACTCCAGCAAGGCGCGTGCGCAACTCGGCTGGAAGCCGGAGGTCGACTTCGACGCTCTCGTCCGGATGATGGTGCGTTCGGACGTCGCGGCCGAATCCGGCTCCGTGACACGCGAAGTGGCGTGATGCCCCACCGCGCGCTGATCACCGGCGCGAGCGGCCAGGACGGCCGGCTGCTCCTCGCGGCACTCACCGAACGCGGATGGACGACCACCGGAGTGGTCGGTCCGAGCCGTCATCGGGAACTCGACATCGCCGCGCCCGGAGACGCCGAGTGCGTGGCGGTCGATCTCGGCGACGTCGACGCATGCGCGTCGGTGGTCGAGATGGTGCGGCCCGACGTCATCTTCCATCTCGCCGCGGTGTCGTCGGTCGGTCAGAGCTGGCAGGACCCGGTACACACCGGTCAGGTCAACGCCCAGGCGACGGCCGCATTGCTCACCGCGGCCCGGGATCTGGTGCGTGACGGCCATCCGGTGCACGTGGTCAACGCCTCCAGCGGAGAGATCTTCGCCGGCACACACAGTGCGCCGCAGAACGAGTCGACCCCGATCTGCCCGACGTCACCGTATGGGGTGTCGAAGGCCTATGGTCATCTGCTTGCCGCGGCGTTCCGCGCGCAGGGGGTGGGCGTGTCGAACGCGATTCTCTATCCGCACGAGTCGCCGCTGCGGGCTCCGCACTTCGTCACCCGCAAGATCACCCGGGCGGTCGCCGAGATCGCTGCCGGAACGAGATCCGAACTCGCGCTGGGCAATCTCGCCGCCCGACGGGACTGGGGTTGGGCGCCGGACTATGTCGAGGCGATGATCTCGATGGCCACCGAGCGGGCCGACGACGACTTCGTGGTCGCCACCGGCGTCTCCCACAGCGTCGCCGACTTCGCCGGGGCGGCGTTCGCGGCCGCGGGCATCGCCGACTGGCATCGTCACGTCCGCACCGACAAGTCGTTGTTCCGGCCCGCCGACAGCATCGACCTGGTGGGCGACAGCACTCGGCTGCGGACCACGCTGGGCTGGCGCCCCACCAAGACCTTCAGTGAGGTGGTGGCGGCGATGGTCGAGCATGACATGACGTCGGTCGAGCATGCCGACGCCGCGGCTCAGCCCGCCGGGTCGGGCCGGACCGTGGCGTAGGCACGGAACATCCGCTCCCCCAACACCTGGGCTCCGGCCGCGTTGTAGTGGATGGCCTCACCGGGGTTGTGCATCCCCTCGGGGCCCTCGACGAAGACACACATCGCATGGCGCGCCGGTGTATCTCGGTGTACGGCATCGATTCCGGGGTAACGGTCGTGGCCGGTGGTGATCTCCTCGGGCACCATCTGCCCGAGGACGAACGGCACGGTGCCGAAGCGGTCACGCAGCCGCCGGATGAGTGTGTCGAGCCGGTCCCGATAGGTCTCCGGTGCCGTCAGCGGTACGTCGCTCTCCCCCTGATGCCACAGCACCGCAACGAGTTCGGACTCGGGACCGGCGGCCCGGAGCGCGCCGGCGATCTGGGCGACGGCCCGGTCGAACAGATTGACGCGCACCGATCTCTGGTCGGGGTCCCAGCTGAATCCGTTCTTCGGGTGGAAACTGGTGTCGCCGCGGGCCGCGGGAACGAGCAACACGGAGCCGTCGATGTCCTCGGCGAGCAGCCGGCCGAAGGTGGTCCCGAATCCGACGCCTGCACCGGGGGTTCCGTGCAACAGCGGATCCTCGGCGAGCAGGATCTGTCCGCGGCGGCGTCCGCACCCGGGCCATTGATGCACCCGCGGATCGGTGACCGGTGCGGCCGAGGGATCGAGGAGCCGGCCCGCACCATGGGCGTTGGACTGGCCGAGGACGGCAACGACCTGATAGGGCGGTGTCGGCGTGACCGGTGTGCCCGAGGCCAGTGCCCGTTTGACGGTGTCCTTCGCGCGGGTACGCCACTGTGCGGCCTTCGCGGCGTCGCCGTGAAGCCGCAGGTCGGCGGCCGTCGGGGTCTGATCGGTCTGATCGGTCATGGGGTCATCCTCCTGCGCAGGTGTCGGGAGCGGTTGCGCCCGTGAATCTCTGGCCGATCCATCCGAGGACGGCATCCCCGTTGAGGTCGCCGTGTCCCTTGTCCGGCTGGAAGTCGGCGTCGACGACGGTGCCGGCCGCACACAGTTCACCGATGTAGGCGCGAGTCCAGTCCGGATCGATGAAGGTGTCCTTGCCGCCGTAGGCGATGAGCAGCGGCACCGGTGTGTGGGTGACGGGCGCGCGGGATCGCATCAGTCGGGCGGCCAGCCGGTTCTGTGCGTCGATGGTGCGTGGCCCGATGTCGGTGGGGCGCAGTTGTGTGGCGACGGCCTCGCGTCGGGCACCGGCCGACGGTGCGCACTGCGACAACGCATCCCAGCCCGCCACGGCGGCGCCGGCGCGGTAATCGTCGAGGGCAACGGTGTGATCGCCACGTGCCCACGATTCGATCACCCATTGCAGCATCAGTCGCTGATCGGGGGTGGCGATGCCGGCGCGTGCCTTCGCGGCCACACCGACGACGTCGGCGGCCGGGGCGAGCGCGGCGGCACCGAGCATCTCGAGTCCCGCACCGTAGGTGGGGAATTCGGTGGCGGCGGCGACCACAGCCCCGCCGCCCTGGGAGCCACCGTAGGCGACGAACCGCGGTGAGGTGTCGGCGAGCACCGCACGCGCGGCGCGCACACTGTCGATGACGTTGAATCCGGCGGTGGGGGCGTCGAGATACGGGTGTATCCCGGGTGCGCCGAGTCCCTGATAGTCGGGCAGCGTCACCACATATCCTTGTCGGGCGAGGTTGCCGGCGAGCGCCCCGAGACCGTACATGCCCTTGGTGACCGACGGCGCACATGGCGTGTTGATCCCGGTGGTGCCGTGGGCGAAGGCGATCACCGGCCGGCCACCGCGCGGTGGGTCACCGGTACCGGCCACGACGACGGCGCTGACCACCGTGGGTGTGTTCGTGGTGGCGTCGGTGGACCGATAGGTCACGCGAAAGGCTTTGACCCCGGCGAGTTTCGTCGAGATCGGCAGCCCGTTGAACGTCTCCGCCGTCACCACCGATCCCGGGCCCTGACCGGGCCGGAATCCCACCGACTCCTTGCCGACGACGAGGATCGAGGCGAGTCGCACCGAGATCACCACCACCAGAACGAGGAGCACGATCACCGCGACTGCGAGCAGACCGAACAACACCCGGTGTCTACGGATGACTCCCGTCATCGCACCTTGAACCGACGCGCATAGGTCATGGCCGGCTTCTCCACGAGATGGAAGGTCACGCCGGCCAGCGCGAAGCTCACCGCGCTGCATGCCACGATGTTGACCGCCAACCCGGCCCAGGAATCCCCCTGCAGCACACCGAGCCTGATCAGCACGATGATCACCGGGAAATGCCACAGGTAGATGCTCAGCGAGATCCGCCCAAGATATTCCAGGGGCCGCCAGTCCAGGGCGCGAGCGAAGACGCTGTCGCCGCCCGCCGCCATCGGCAACACGATGATCAGGATGAGCAGACCGGAGGCGAGTGCGGTGAAGGTGGACTGGAAGTTGGAGCCGGCGGCGATGAGTACCAGCATGATCAGCAGGCTCGGCACGATGGCGACGATCGCCGCGATCCGGATCGGACGTACCCGGCGGGCGTCGATCATTCCGACGCCGACGGCCACGAACACCACCGTCGCCAGCATCCCGAAGGCGAAGTTGTCGCTGGAGGCCAGGAAGCTGCGCAGTACGACGGCCGCCCAGTTGGGTCCCCAGTTGGCCTCGATGGTGGTGGTGATGCCCGCGCGGTCGGTGAGCCAGGCGGCCAGGATCTTCCCGGCGATCCCGAGCACGATGAGGATCGCCGGTGGTGCGAGGACGAGCACGGCGAGGTTGGTGCCGAATCGTCGCCGCAGGAACCACATTGCCGCGCCGAACACCGGAAGGCAGGCGTAGAAGACGAGTTCGAGGGTCAGCGACCAGGACGGGCTGATGCCGGTCTGCAGATAGTGCGGGAAGTAGGACTGCAGCAGGGTCAGGTTGGTGGCGAGCAGTCCGGGGTCGGTGATCATGCCGGTGCCCGCGTCCGTGCCGGTGTGGCTCGACGCCCACTCGTTGTGCAGGAACGAGGCCTGCAGCGCGAAGTTCACGATGAGGAAGATGACGAGATAGCCCGGGAACACCCGCAGCAGCCGATGGATGACGTAGGCGCGGGTGTCGGGCTGGGTCTGCTTGTGCTGCAGCAGGGCTCGCACATACGGCAGATACAGCAGGAAACCCGACAGCGCGAAGAAGAAGATCAGTGCCTGCCCGAGCATCGCCAGACCGCCCTTGGCCATCGTGTCCGGGGAACACTGATTGGCCACGTGCACGATGAGGACCGCCCAGCACGCCACACCGCGCGGTCCGTCGAGTCCGCGGATGCGGCCGGCCTTGTAGGTCGGAGGGCTCACGGGGTCCGCGGACGGCGCGGCGGGCGTGACGGGTGGCTGCCGTCGGTCGGCGAGTTCTTCGGTCATCGTTGCTCACTCCCGGGGGCGGTGCCGCATGTGGAGAAGGCCGGCTCGTCGTCGAACCTGTTGAGAATCCAGCCGACAACACTGTCGCCGGCGACGCCGCCGTGGTCGGCGTCCGGTTGGAATTGCGATTGCAGCGTGGCGCCGTTGGCGCATGCCGACCCGATCGCGGCGGCGGTCCACCGCGAGTCGATCAACTGGTCGCGCCCGCCGTAGAGCACCAGCATCGGTGCGGCCGGGCGCTGGTCGGGCACCGCGCGCCGGGCCAGCAATGCGGTGAGGGCGGCGGCGTCGGCCGGTGAGTCCGGCGTCAGATCGTCGGGACTCAACGATCGCAGGATGCTCGCCCGCGCCTGTGCGTGCACCGGAAGGCATTGGGCGAGTTCATCCCAATGGCTCTTGGCCGCACCGCGCACGTACTTGCCGAGGTCGAATCCGGGGTTCTCCTGTTGCACGGCGAGGATCAACCAGGTGTAGAGGCCGTACTGGTCGAGGGTCAGTTGCCGCCGGGTGGCCAGATCGACCAGACCGGAGAACTGCGCGGCCGGCGACAGGCTCGCCGTCCCCCGCAGATCGAGTCCCGCTCCGTATGTGCCGGCCAGCGTGTTGGCCGCCCACACCGCTTGTCCGCCTTGGGAACCGCCGAGCGCGGCCCACCGGGTGGAGACGCCGGGCACCAGCGCCCGGGCGGCCCGGACACCGTCGATGACGTTCATCCCCTCGGTGCGCGCGTCGAGGTAGGGGTGGGTGGGATCGCTGCTGCCGGGGTAACCGAGGCCCTGATACTCCGGCACGACCACCACATAGCCCTGCTCGAGCCACGCCGCGGCGGTGGCGGCGAGATCGCCGAGAGTGGGGTCGAGGGTCACGCCGCATTCGCCGAGAAGTCCGGTGGTGCCGTGGGCGAGGACGACGGTGTCCCACCCATCGGCGGGACGCGCCGAGGACGGGACGAACACCGCACCCCACACCGTCGTCGGGGCTCCGGTGCGACCGTCGGTGGACGCGTACCGGATTCGCAGCGCGGTGCTCGCCTGCGCGGTCACGCGGCGGTCGAGGTACGGCATGGTCTGCGCGGCGCGCAGCGCGCCCGGTCCGGTCCCACTGGTGTTGACGTCGTAGGCCACACCGGGGTCGCCGGAGTCGGTGGGAGCGGGGTCGGGGTTCGACGAGCATCCGGTGGCGACGACGGCGACGATCACCAGGATCGCCAGCCACCATCCCGCGAGACGGCGCGATGGTGCGGCGCCGACCGCTGTTTGGCCGGACGGCTCGCGAATGTCTGTCATCGGTCGGCCCCCATCGCCGGTTCACGCACGCGGACAACTGCTTCCCGCGGTGCCTCGATGACGTCGCGGGAGATCCCGACGCCCAGGACGCACACGCTCGAGAGCACCACCCCGAGGACCAGCGCGGTCAGCAGCGTCGTCGAAATCCCGGGTGACACCGACGTAGCGGACGAGCCGGCGTCGATCACCTCGGCGTCGTATTGCGGCATGCCGTCGGTGCGGCTCCATTCGAGTTCGGTGACCAACCCGGCAAGGTTCGTGCCGACCCCGCGGGCCAACGTCTGCGCGGCGTCGGCGGTCGGGCCCTTCGCGACGACGGTGAGCACGGCTCCGTCGCCGTAGGGCAGCACCGTGATCCGGCTGCGCAGCGTGGCGATGTCGGCGCCGCCGAGGGCGCCGGTGGCGTCGGCGAGCCGGGTCCGACCGAGGACCTGATCGGAGACGGCGAGGTCGCTGTAGCTCGAGATACGCAGTCGCCCTGCCAGATCGGAGGCCTGTGCCGCCGAGACCGTCGCCGGTCCGGTCGCGGTGACCAGCAGCCGTGCCTGCGACTCGTAGGAGTGCGGCAGGAAGATGAAGGCCACGAGTCCGGCCACCACCGCCCCGAGGGTCGCGGCGGCGATCACCGGCAGACCACGGACCCACAGTGCGGCGTAGTCGGCGGGTGTGCGGTCGCTGGGGGATCTCATGGCAGGTCACCACAATTCGCCGGTGGGGTGGGTCCGCCGTTGACGAGGCTGCGCATCCAGGCGACCGACTGGCTGGAATCGAGTGTGGCGTGGGTTTCACCGATACGTTTGATGGCCTGTATGTGACCGCCCTGCCGACAGGACTGCGCGATCACGCGGGCGGTCCACGGCCAGTCGATCAGCGGGTCGTCGGAGCCGTACATGATGAAAAACGGTTTGCCACCGAAGTTCCCGGTACCCAGCGGGAGACCGGTGCGATCGAGCCAGTCGTAGAGGCGCTGCCCGGCGGCAGCGGTCCTGGGTCGCAGATCTTGTGGCCCCAGCGACGCCGTGGCACGCAACTGACCCGCGAAATTGCCTGCGGGGATGCAATTCAGCACCTCTTCCCACACCGACTTCGCATAGGACGACCGGTAGTCGTCGGCGTTGAACTGATCGGGCAGCACCCGCGACAACGCGTCGATGAGATACGCGAGCAGCGGGTACTGATCCCGGGTGAGGGTCCCCGCCTCGGCCTTGGTGACCAGATCCCGCATGTTCGACACCGGAACCAACCCGACCGTACCCAACAGGTCCAGACCACCGCCGTAGGAGTCGGCGAGATCGCCTGCGGCCCAGGCGGCCATCCCACCGAGTGACACCCCGTAGGAGATCCACTTGTCCGACAGCGACGGGTAGGTGGCGCGGGCGGCGCGAACCGCGTCGATCATGTTGTACCCATAGGTGCGCGCATCGAGGAACGGGTTGTCGGCGTCGTCCATACCGAGGCCCTGATAATCGGTCATGGCGACGGCGAAACCGTTGTACAACAACGCCGCGATGATCACGTCGTTGCCCAACAGATTGGTGTAGAGCGAGGGACCGCACTTGTGGCGGACGCCGGAGTTGCCGTGGCCCAGTGCGACGGTCACCCATCCACCGGCGGGGGGTCGGCCGCCGGGAACCGCGACGACCCCGGACACGACGGTCGGTTGGCCGGTGATCCCGGAGGTGGATCGGTATTCGACACGATGCACGACCGCACCCAGTTCGGTGATCGGCGCGATGTCCTCGGAACCCGCCATCCCCACGGTCAGCACCGAACCCGGCGCCGATCCGCCGGCGGCACGATCGACGCTCGGCGCAGGCTCCGGCGTCACCAATGGTGACCCGGAGACGTCGGGGGCCAGGGCGATCGCCCCGGGTTGGTCGTCATGGGCGGCACACGCCGACGCACCGAGAATCATGGTGGCCGCCAGGACGATCACCGTCCTCCATCGCCGACGCGGCCCACCCGGGGTGCTGTGAAGCCGGTGCTGGTTCACCGCGACTCACGCAGTGCGGGCTCGGGCCGTGTCGACCCGGTGGCCGTGGGTTCGGGAGTCGGCTCCGGGGAGTCCGCGGACGGTTGGCCGGCGTCGGTCCTCGCCGGGGTGCCGGCGTCCGCCGATGATGCACGGCGAGCCGGTGCACCGAAGGTCAGTACCGTGCCGATCACCGTGCCGACGGTGGCAACGGACTCCACAGCGGCACGCAGCGCAGAGCGGGTGGTGCGGCCGCGACGGGCGACGACGACGACACCGTCGGCCAGCCCTGCGATGGCGCGTGCGTCCGGGCCGACCGCCCCGGCGTCGACGACCACCACATCGAAGTGCTGACGTGCCTGTGCGAGAACCGTTTCCAGTCGGTGCGAACCCAGGAGTTCCCCTGGCGACGGGGGCACGGGACCGGCCGGCAGGAAGGCCGGCGTGGTGGTGGTGCGGACCTGCCCGAGCAGGTCGGACTCTCCGGTCAGGATAGTCGACAGGCCGGCATTCGCCCCGGCGGCGAGGTGCGCCGTGAGGGACGGGTCGCGCAGATCGCCGTCGATGAGCACCACCGATTGACCCGACCCGCCGATCTCGGCGGCGAGATTGGCCGCGACACTCGACGTGCCGACGTCGGGGCCGGAGCCGACGACCGCGAGAACTCGTGGTGCCGCGCCGTCGGGAGTGCGTTTTGCGCCGATGAACCTGACGTTGGTGCGCAGGTCGCGGTAGGCGTCGCCCTGGGGATCGTGCGCGAGGTCGGTGATGAGTGGGGCCTCGGCGCGGGCCGGTTCATCGGCGATCACCGCGAGGACCGGAAGGTCTGCGGTATCGGCAAGTGCGAGTGGGTCGTTGACGCGTCGGCGGGCCCGCAGGCCGAGCAGGAGCGCGACGACGAGACCGAGGAGTAGACCCACCACGGCGCCGAGGGCGGTCAGCAACCACCACGCCGGCCCGGCGGGCGCACCGGGCAGCGATGCCTCGTCGTAGACGATGGCGGTGGCCGCGGGTTCACCACCGCGCCGGGAGGTCTCGAGTTCCTGGACGACGGCGACCGTCTCCCGGGTGACCGCCGCGGCCTCCGACTGGGCGCGGGCGGCGGAGGCGGCACTCACCGAGATGTCGAGGATGACGGTCTTGTCGATCGGGGTGGCCGTCGTCGACGCCTTCAGGTCGGCGGCACTCACCTGGCCGTTGAGGGCACGTGAGGCACGTTCGGCGACCTGGTCGCTGGTGGCGACCTGGGCATAGGAATTGACCCGAGCCTCGGCGAAAAGGTTGTTCTGGTACGACTCCCCAACCGATGTGCCGCCCTCCGCGGAGACGAACAGCTTTGCCGTCGACACATATTTGACAGGCTGGATGAACATTCCGTAAACAAATCCGGCAGTGGCGAGAATCACCATTCCGGCAATCAGCACCCACCAGAACTTCACGAGAATGTGAACGTATTCCCGAACAGCCACCGGGCAAGCTCCTTTCAGTCGGCCGGACCCACCTCTAAGCCTCAGCCGCAGTGACCTTTTCGGGTCCAACCGGCGAATTCAGACATTCGCCGACCCGGATGGCACTTTCGCAGACCATAGTCCACAACCGCCGACAACGCACTCGGAGAGTTGAACGCCCAAGAAAACACCCTCACCAATACGTCGGGCGCCATTGGTCCGGCATTCTTCGGCATGTGATCGCGGCTCGATCATGTAAGGATGCTCACCGTGGGAACAGTGCGCGCAGCGACAATCGTGGGCGCGGTGTCGGCGATCACTTTTGCCGCCGTCATCGCCGGGCCGACGCCGACCCAACTGGTGATGCTGCTTGCCATCGTCATCGTGGGTACCTACATCGGACTGGCGCATCCCACCTGGTTGTTGTGGGCGCTGGCCGCCGTGCTCGCCTGCCTGCCCGCCGGATATGTGCCCGGCGTGCATCTGCCGCTCATCTTCGCGATGACCTCGGCGGTGTTGCTCGCCACCGTCATTCATCCCCCAGCCGGGTCGTCCACTACCTGGTCGTCCACTACCTGGTGGTCCACTGCCGGGTCCCCCACTGCACGGTCTCGCATCGAGCTGCAGCCGTTGGACCGGTTGCTGATCCTGTTCGCGCTGATCGCGATTCCGTCGGTGGTGTTGACGATGACCGGACTCGCCGACATCGTCGAATACGCGAAATGGGCGACGGCGGTGTTGTTGATCGTCGCCCTGCGTCGCCTTCCCGGATCGCAGCTGGCCACCTTCGGGCGGGTGTTCGTCGGCGCCACCGCGGTGTCCGGCCTGATCGGCCTCATCATGCTGACCGTCGACACCGGCGGCAAGACCTTCAGCCTGCTCTCGCCGTTCGGGTACACCCCGGCATCGGCGGGACGATTCGTCTACACCGGCGCCACCGCGATCCCGCGTCTGTCGGGGACATTCATCGACCCGAACGCCGCGGGCATCGGTCTGCTCGCGGCACTGATGATCTGCCCACTGGTGTTCCGCGGACGCACCCGCTGGCTGCTGGGCCTGTTCCTGCTGGCGTGCATCGCCGGCACCCTCAGCCGTGCGGCGTTGTTCTCGGTGGTCCTCGGCGTCATCCTGATGCTGGTGTTCCACACCATGTCCGGACGCGCTCGCGGATACATCGCCGGATCGATGGTCGCGGGAATGGTGGTCCTCGCCGCGGTCCCGGCGTCGCGACACCGGATCTTCTCGTCGTTCGGTTCCGGCGACACCGGCTCGTCGGCGCGCGGTGACGCGTTACGCGACTATCCGGCGAACATGGCCGGCCACTGGCTTCTCGGGCATGGCTGGGGCATACCGGAGTTCAAGGATCCCTCGCTGGCGTTCACCATCAACTACGTCGCCAACGCACCATTGCTTGCGATTTATCGTGGTGGTCTGTTCGTCGGGATCGCGTTCACCGTGGTCATGCTGTACTGCTGCTGGCTGGCGTATCGATGCCTGCGACACGCCCGCTGGGAGCCGGCTTTCTTCGGCGGGTGTTTCATCGGGTTCTTCGTCCTGGGCATGCAACTGGACTTCAGTACCGTCACCATCCCCGTGTCGGTGACCGATCTGTCGGTGATGATCGCGTTTCTCGCGTTCGCCCAGCGGTTTTCGACGTCCGACGAGTCCGTCTCGGCCCGCGCGACGGCCCGGGCGACATCGGTCGGCGCCGGTTAGGGCCGAATGCGCGCGTACCTACGGCGGCATCGCACCCTGCGTCGGGCGTTGATCGTCGGTGTGGTGACCGCGCTCCTGCTCGGTTCGGCGTTCTGGGTCGTCGGGTATTTCCTGTTCTACCGGTCCCACGAGGACACCCTGCGCCGCGCCGACGCCATCGTGGTCCTCGGCGGCGAACACGACGGGCGGGAACAGTACGGGATCGACCTCGCCCGACGCGGCTACGCGCCGGTGGTGCTGCTCTCGGACCCGTACAACCGCTTCGAGGGGAAGGTCCCTGACCCGGTGATGGATCGCGCGTGCGCCGCGAGTACTGCTGCGGTGCAGGTGATCTGCTTCGTCCCGGAGCCGGGCACCACGGTCGGTGAGGCGATGTTCGCGACCAGGATGGCACGCGAACACCGGTGGCATTCGATGATCGTCATCAGCTGGCGCTTCCACCTCGTGCGTGCCCGGATGATCTTCGATCAATGCGGTGCCGACGGTGTGGTGATGCGGGCGGTGCCCCGCGACTATCCGTCGTCGGTCCTGTACTGGGGCGCCAACTTCGCGTACCAGTACGCGGGTCTGGCGAAGGCCGCGGTCGTCGGGTGCGATCGGTGAGATCACGAGCAGCGAGATCACGAGCAGTGAGACTACGAGCAAGGGGATCAGTCATGCGACGACGCATTTCCAGCGTGTCCCGCCGAGCGGTCCAGGCCGCCACCGCCGTCGCGGTGTGCGCTGCCGCGGCGTTCGTGGCCGCACCGCCCGCCGCGGCGCTCAGCCCGGATCAGTTGCGCCCCAACTGCACCTGGGCGAGCGAGGCCGACGAGGCAGCCGCTGTGCAGACCTGCGCGGTGTACTCGGCAGCGATGAACCGGATCGTCCTGGTGCAGATCCGGCCGTCGACGTTGGCGGCCGGGTCCGCCGAGCACGCCGTCTACCTGCTCGACGGCATCAGCGTCCCCGATACCCGCAGCACCTGGGCCGACGCCGACAGCGGCGCCCTGGCCGCCTACAGCAACTCGTACAACCTGGTGATGCCCGCGGGTGGGGCCGGAACGTGGATGACCGACTGGCAGTCCACACCGGCCGGCGCGACCGGCACCCCGGGGGCGTCGGCCGAGTGGGAGACCTTCCTGTCGACCGAGTTACCCGCCTACCTCGCCGACGACTTCTCCGTCGAGCCCGGCGGCAACGCGATCGTCGGCCTGTCGATGTCGGGTGGGCCCGCACTCACCATCGCACTCGATCACCCCGAGATCTTCACTGTCGCGCAGTCACTTTCCGGTTTCTACCAAACCAATAATCCCGTCGGATGGTTCGTGATCCCGGCCATCCAGAGTTACGTCACCGGCATCGCCAACGGCAACACCGCGATGTGGGGAGATCCGCTCGGCCCGACGAGCACGTGGTCGGCGCACGATGTCTCGGCCCGAATCGGCGAGATCACCGCCTCGGGTCAACGCATACTCATCACCACCGGCATCGGAGTGCCACTGCCGCAGGACTTTCTGATCATGGCCATCACCGGCAACCCCGTGGCCTTCGTCAGCGGCGTGGCGATCGAACTCGGGGCGCTCGCCTCCACGCTGGCCCTCAACGCCCAGGCCGTCCTCTACGGGTTGCCCGTCGATTTCTCCTACACCGTCGGATTGCACAGCTGGACGCAATGGTCGGCGAATGCCGGGGCCAATGCGGCGGCGGTGGAGTCCGCTCTCGCGGCAGCGGATTCGCCGACGACATCGAGCACAGCGCCCCGTACGTCGACCGCCAGTGCCGCAGCGATCGTGAGTACCACGGCGGTCGTGACCACCACGCCCCCCGTGCAGACGAGTGCGGCAGTGAGCTCTGCGGGGACAACAGCCACGGGGAGCAGTGCGTCGTCCGGCGACGCCGGCCCGGTCGTGGCGTCGGCGTCGGCGGAGTCGGAGTCGGCCGTGTCGAGCACGGTGAGGCAGACATCGACGACGCCCTCGGTACCGTCCGCTGACCCGATCCTCGCGCCCGGTACCGACTCCGCGTCGGTGCCCACCGCTTCGACGGCTCACTGAACCTCGGCGGGTACTTCGCACCGGCATTCATTCTCTGTTCACGAAAAACAACGGAAATGGGCGGCTCTCGATAGCGCGCGCCAATTCACAGCATTCCGTGTGGCGCATTCTCACGCCATTTGATATCAATTGACATCAGAGGCGGACCGGCAGTCCACGTACGGTCCATTCATTTGAGGACAGTCCATGCGGAATCGTAGTCCAGTCATGTCGTCCACACGGGTCGCCGCATTGTGTGCCACCGCAATTCTCGGATTCGGGACGGTGTCGAGCGCCCCCTTCCTCACCATCCCGCCCGTCGCGTCGGTGATCAGCCAGGCGTCGCCGGTACCGATTCGCCTGGTGGCCGTGATCGATCAGAGTTCGACGACCATCGGCATCGCCGATTCCTCGCTGTACGGCCTCGACTCGGCCACGCTGGACACCACGCTGGACCACATCGCCTCACTCGGGGTGACCAGTGTCCGGGTGGCGATCCCGTGGATGAGCGTGGAGGCCAGGGAAGGGACCTACGACTGGACGCAACTCGATGCGCTCGTATCGGCGGCACAATCGCGCGGAATCAGCATCGTCGCCACCCTCACCGGAACGCCGGCGTGGGCGGGAAATATCATCAATGGCCATTTCGATCCCGACGAGTACGCCGATTTCGTCAGTGCGGTGGCCACCCGGTACAAGAATGAGATCAGCGGCTACGAGATCTGGAACGAACCGAATGCCGCACTGTTCTACAATCCGATCGACCCGACGTCGTATACCGCATTCCTCAAAGACGCCTACACCGCGATCAAAGCCGCCGACCCGAACGCCCTCGTGATCGCGGGAGTCCTCGGGGCGACGACCACCACCGGCGCCGCCCTCGATCCCGTGACCTTCGTCCAGGAAATGTATGCCGCCGGGGCCGCGGGCTACTTCGACGCGTTGTCGTTTCACCCGTACCAGTTCTCCGAGGAGTACAGCGAGAACGATCACGCGGACTCCCCGGCCAGCCAGGTGACCGCCATCCAGGCGCTGATGGCCCAGTACGGGGATGCGGCGAAGAAGATCTGGATCACCGAGTACGGCGAGCCGACCACCGGGAGCTACACCCAAGCGCAGCAGGCGGCGTTCATCCAGGACTTCATCGAGGCGTGGCAGAACCAGACCGGTGCGGGACCGATCTACATCTACACCACGCGTGACACCGATACCGGATCGTCGAACATCGAGGACAACTTCGGTCTGTACGAGACCGACTGGACCCCCAAACCCGCCGCCCAGGTCCTCGCCGATCTGATCGCCCAATACTCCGGAAGCGGCTCGGCCACCCACGATCTCGGGCAAGCACTGGCGACCGCGCTGCAACAGTGGGTCACCCAGCTCGCGCAGTCGCAACTCGCCGCGATCCAGCAGCTCTGGCAGGACCTGGCAAGTGCACTGCAATCGATGTTCGGTGCCTCCGCGACGACCACGACCCAGACGGTGGCCACGGCCGCGGCGCTGAGCACCGCGGCCGGAGCCACTGCGGCGACGTCGGCCGCTGTGACACCTGTTGCCACGACATCTGCTGCTTCGACATCTGCTGCGGCGTCGACGACCTCGACGACGACCGAGAGTTCTGTGCCCACCACGACGGCTGCGGCGTCGACGACCTCGGCGGCGCCCACCGCGTCGAGTTCTTCGTCGGCAACGACGACCGGGACCGCTGCTCCGGAGACCGCTGCTCCGGAGACCACTGTTCCGGTGACCACTGTTCCCGAGACGACTGTTCCCGAGACCTCGGCGCCGGACAGCTCGGCCACTGCGTCGAGTGCCACCTCCGCCCCCACTGCCGACGCGACCCCCTCAGCCGCCGACAAGTCCTCCGCCACAAGCGAAACGGCCTCCCCCGCGGGTGGTTCGGCGACCGTGCCCACCGCGTCGAGTGCGTCGTAGTCGGTCGAACGCGCCGTAGGCGGCGAGACCGGTTCAGCGCGCGGAGGTCACCGTCACGATCGCCGACGGTTCGCTGTTGGTGCACAGTGCCGAGGTCATCGTCCGCTGATTCGCGGTGCCGTGGATCGGACCGCTGAAACACAGCCACGAACCCGACTTGTGTCGATGGTCGCCGTCGCCGCGAAGTGCGGCCGCAAAGACCTCGTCCATCACTCGATTGGCCTCGGCGCACGTGACACCGTCCGCGACGACCACATGCCCTGCCGGATCGCCGTGGAGCGGGTTGCAGGTCGTCGGCGTCCCGACCGCGATCGTGGATATCGCTGTGTCGGAGGCATTGTCGGCCTTGGTCGGTGCACCACACGACGCCACGGCCAGCGTCACGGCCGCCGCGGTCAGTGCGGTGACGGCCCACGCTGCGGTGCCGGGCACGGTGTGTCGCGGCATGTCAGCGCCGCAACACCGTCGCGGCATACTTGGGCTTCCAGTCGATCGTCAGCAGGGCACCGAAGTGGTCTTCACGATTGGCCGGGGAGGTGCCCGCGTCGCGCACCGAGTAGATGAAAGCCGGTCCGCAGTAACCGGCCCGGGCAGCGGCAGCCAGGACGTCGGTGATCTGGCGGGCCTGCGCACGCTGGGTCACCATGTCGGTGACGCCGAATCCGATCGGTGCGGTACCCCCGGCGGGCAGGGTGGGCGCGCCGATCTCGGTGAGCCAGATCTTCTTACGGGCGTCGCCGTGGCGCATCATCACCGCGCGGATTCCGCCGACCTCGGTCCACCCGTTGGGGGTGGCGGTGATACCGCCCGGGAACACATAAGGGTGCATGGCGAGCGCGTCGAAGAAGCGTTGTGCACCGGCGGCATACATGGCCGCGACGAATCCCGTCGCGCCGGCACCGGGGCTCAGCCCGGCCGCGACGACCGTCGAATTCGGTTGCACCGCTTTGATGGCGACATATGCTGCCCGCAGGAGCGCGGTGTACCGCACGGGATCGGGTGCCTGTGCACCCCAGAACAACGGAAGGTTCGGCTCGTTCCAGATCTCGTGGTCGGTGACGTCGGGGTATCGGCCGATGAATGCCTTCATGAACCTGCCCAGGGCGGCCGGATCGGCGGGCGGGGCATAGATACCGAGCGGAGCGGAACCACGAGCCCACTGCGGAGTGGTCAGCACGTTGGAGAGCACCCGCAGATGGTGTCGGCGGGCGGCGCCGATGACGCGGTCGGGGACGCTCCAGTCATACTGTCCACGAACGCGTTCGATGGTGGACCAATCGACCATCACCCGCAGCCAACCGGCACCGGTCCGCGACACCGCGTCCAACTCCCGGTTGATGGTCGCTGCAGACTGAGTCAGCGGCGAACTGCCCTGCGCGAAGCCGTATCCGGCGGCGGGGGCGAGGACCGAGGCCTGCGCGCGTGGTGCTCCGGAGACCATGCCGGCCACGATCGCCAGGACCATGGCACAGATCATCAACGGGGCAGCGATTCTCCGGGTTCTCGACGCATGACGCGGTCGACACGATCCTCTGAGGTGTGGCACGCCGGACAGTGTATCGGCGATGGGGTGTTTCGGCGCGTCGAGACGGCGGTACCAGACCGATATCGCCGAGACCTATCTCACTGGATTTCCGCGGCCATTTCCGTAACGTTCGGACCCCCGCCGACGAATGGCCCGCGCGAAGGCGGTCGGTGCCCGCCCCGCTTCTCCGGTATGGCCGGTTTCTCCTGTACAGAGAGCGGCATCGCGGGTTCGGCATCCGACCATGTTTCCATTTCGCAGGGGTCGCCGATCGGCAATCGAACATCATATTCGTCGGCACTGCGGTCGCATTACCGAGAATTCATTGTCGGCCTTTTCCGACCGGTCTCCCAG
Source organism: Gordonia polyisoprenivorans NBRC 16320 = JCM 10675 (assembly GCF_000241325.1). Taxonomy (GTDB): domain Bacteria; phylum Actinomycetota; class Actinomycetes; order Mycobacteriales; family Mycobacteriaceae; genus Gordonia; species Gordonia polyisoprenivorans. The sequence continues at coordinate 28,090 of NZ_BAEI01000088.1, forward strand.
CGGTTGAGGAAACCACGTTGCCCTCGTAATCTTCACTCGTACGGCGGACGTCGCGGGGTGACGCCGCATCCGTTTCTCCCGCACGACTCCACCTGCACCGAGGCGCCTGGTGGCGACATGTCGGGAAATGACTCACTTCCGGAGGTCGTCATGGCTGGTGATCCCGCTCTCGAGTGGCCGGCACCCGACCGGTCCTCGCGCGAGGACGTGGCTCGTCGGATTCGGTTCGGCATGCGCAAGCGAGAGACCTCACGGTCGTGGGTTCATCGTTACCAGCGACTGCTCACCGTCTCCGACGTTCTCATCGTCTGCGCCACGGTGGTCGGAGCCCAGGCAGCCCGATTCGGTTGGGGCAGCGGCCCGGTACTCAACGGGGTCAAGCTCACCGCCGACGCCGTGTCACTGCTTCTCATCGTCGCGTGGGTCGTGGCGCTTCGGGTGTTCCAGACCCTGGACCGTCGGATTCTGGGTGCGGGGGCGCAGGAGTACAGCCGGGTGGTCACCGCATGCCTGACGGTGTTCGGCACACTCGCGATCGTCGATCTCCTGTTTCGCCTCAGCGTCGCCCGCGGATATGTGGCCGTCGCCCTGCCTGTCGGGACGGCCGCCCTGGTGCTGTCCCGCTGGTTGTGGCGACGGCGCCTGGTCTCGGCACGCAAAGCCGACCCCGACGCAGCGCGCGCCTACCTCGACCGGCTCCTGGTGATCGGTGAGATCCCTTCGGCGACAGCACTCATCGCCCGCCTGATGCGCAATCCCGCGTTGGGGTACACGGTCGTCGGAGTGTGCTCCCCGGACAGCAGTCGGCTGGGACAGCCGGGCGTCGGGACATCGGTGCGTGTGGACGACCACGAGGTTCCCCGGTGGGGTGACTTCGACGACGTGGCCGCCGCCGTGGACGAATGTGGCGCGACCGCGGTCGCGGTGACCTCCGCGGAAGCTCTCGGTCACGAGGCGATGCAGGAGTTGTCGTGGGACCTCGAGGGACGTGACGTCGAGATGCTGGTCGCGCCCGGCGTCACCGACGTGGCCGGGCCGCGAATGATGGTGCGACCGGTCGCCGGGCTTCCGCTGCTCCACATCGACAAGCCGAGATATGAAGGGGCGAACCGCTTTCGGAAGGCAGCTCTCGACCGGGTCGGAGCGTTGTCGGCGCTGCTGATGTTGCTGCCCGTGATGGTGGTGATCGCGATTGCCGTCAAGCTGGATTCACGCGGGCCGATCTTCTATCGCGCCACCCGAATCGGACTGAACAATACGCCGTTCCAGATGTGGAAGTTCCGATCGATGGTCACCGACGCCGACGCCTTGCGACCGCAGATCGCCGCCTTGAACGAGGGCGCCGGTGTGTTGTTCAAGGTGCGTGATGATCCGCGGGTCACCCGGGTCGGCAAGTTCATTCGGCGCTACAGTCTCGACGAACTCCCGCAGCTGTTCAATGTGGTCGGCGGGTCGATGAGCCTGGTCGGCCCCCGACCCCCATTACCCGACGAGGTGGAGCGCTACGACGGCCGCGTCGCACGGCGAATGCTCGTCAAACCGGGGATCACCGGACTGTGGCAGGTGTCGGGGCGCTCGGACCTCTCGTGGGAGGAGTCGGTGCGGCTGGACCTCTCCTACGTCGAGAACTGGTCCATCATGCAAGATCTCACCATCCTGTGGCGCACCGTCTGGGCGGTGGCCCGCAAGGACGGGGCGTACTGACCGGGTCCCGGCACCAGCACCGGCGCACCACGTCTCGAGGCTCCTCGCCTGGCGGTTCGTCACACCTCGACGACCGGGGAAGGAACCGCCGACTACGAATACAGATGACACCGGAGCGGGCCCCCGACCCCGAAAATCGCGGTTTTCAGCCTGATTCGGTGGAAGCTGTATTCGTACTCGCCAGGCGCCGAGGCCCGCGGCTCATGCCTCGCCTGTTTTCAGTCATTCGCGATGTAGCACCCGACCCGCGACCTGGGGTTTTTCCGTCAGGCTACTCGGGAAATGACTGAAAACAGGCGAATGGTCACTGCGCCGGGCTCACCTGCCCGCCGGACAACACGCGGTAGGCGTAGGTCGAGGCGATGAGGGTGACCGGACCGGTCACCAGGAGCCCGACGAGGCACAGGAGGGCGCCGACGAGGTTCAGGACGATCACCACGATGGCCAACAACAGCAGACTGCCGACGTTCTTCGACGTCAGTTCGAAACTGCCCTTGATCGCGTCGGTCGCCGACAGATTGCGGTCGATCGCGAAAGCAAGGGTGTACCAGAGCAAGAACGTGGCAATGAGTCCCGGGATGATGATGAGGATGAAGCCGATGGTCGTGATGACCCAGACGAGAATCGCGGCGATGAACACCTGAGCCAGATTGTTCCAGGTGAAGAAGTCCGCGAAGGACGGCTTGTTTCCATCGAGTTCGTTGAGCGCACCTCGGGTGAACGCCGCCTGCACGAGGACGCTGAGGATGCCGGACACGAGCGACCCGATGATCCCCTGCGCGTTGAGCACCGACGTGTCGTAGTGAAATCCGCGCGCCGCGCTGTCGATCAGGCCGACGACCACGAATGTGACGATGGCGAACAGAATCCAGTTGAGCGCGTTGGCCTTGTACTTGTTCCAGCCGTAGCTCAGAGCGGCGCCGAGGTCGAGCTGGGCAGGCGCCGGCGCGTAACCGGGTACGCCACCTGGCGGGTACTGACCGGCCGGCGGCGGGTATGCCCCTGGCCCGGGTGGCGGATAGGAGCCGCCTTGCGGCGCTTCGTATCCACCCGGAGGAGGTGTGTAGCCCTGATTCTGCGGGTCCTCCCCCGGGTACGGGGGCTGGTCGGGTCCGCCTGGCGTACTGGTCATGACACTCCTCGCGTTTGATCAGTGACTGTCAGCGACAGTGACACGGCCCCGGCGAGAAAGCAATGGCATCGGCGAGAAATGCCCATGACGAAATAATCAAGAATGCGCCACAGTTGGCAGACCCTGGCGCCTTGCCTCGGCGACAACGAATCTCGTTCGCACACCTAAGAAATGACGGGGTGGGAGCAGAATTCGCACTAACCGGTACCGAGTATTTCGCGGCACTCATCAGTGGTGTGCGTCTGAATGCACTCGGTCCACTCGCGTTGATCGTCAGCCCACGGATGTTGGGGTGTCTGACCGGTGTTGGGCACCCATTGGTAGTTGTCACACACGATCGCTGTGCCGTTGGGGTCGGTGGCGGTGCGGCCGATGTCGGCGCCGATGCATGACTGGCCGATGGTCGGCGCCGCAGTCGTCGTCGGCGTCTGCGTCTGGGGTGGAGCGGGATTCGGGGCCACAGCGGTGGTACCCGTCTCGACCGTGCTCGGCGGAGCCGCGGCCGTGGCCGGGACCGAACTGCTCGGCGTTGTGGAGGCAGAGGCATACACCGTGACCGTCTTACGTGGCGGTCGTCACGACACGTCAGATGGCCGAATGGTGCGTTCATGGAGGTGAATCGACATACTTGTTCACGATGCGTTCACCCGATCTTTTCCACGCCCTCGTCCTGCTCAACCTGCTTTTCGCCTGCGGGCTGTGGACTCTGCTGCGCCCGACTGTGCGGGCGGCGGTGGCGTTGGTGGTGGTCGGCGCGGCCTGGCTCTACTGGAACAAGCCCCTGGAGGGGGCCACGCTGATCAGCCTCACCGGCAGGCACGGCATCACCGAATCGGATCTGTTGTCATTCGTCGCGGTCGGGATCGCGGTCTGGGCTCTCGTGCGTTCGCGCAAGCGAGCACCGCTATCTGGCGAGGATTGAGGCGGTGATCTTGGGTTTCCAGTCGTGGGTGAGCAGTGCGCCGAAGTTGTCCTCGCGGTTGGTGGCCGAGGTCCCCCAGTCGCGCACCGAGTAGATGAACGCGGGACCGCAGTAGCGGGCGTCGGCGGCGGCGCGCAACACGTCGACGATCTGGGTGGCCTGCTGTTGCTCGTGGTGGCCCACTCATTGCCGGGTTCGCCGGTCCAGCACACGCCGTGAGGATCGGCGGGTTCGGCTTAGCATGACCGGGTGACCCTTCCGGCGCTCTCGCGACGCGACGTGATGCGGCTGGCGCTGCTCGGGTCGGCCGGCGCGATGAGCGCGTGCGCGTCGACCGGACCTGTGACGATGCCGTCCCCGTCGTCGGTGTCGCCGGATGAGCGGCGGTGGGGCGCGTTCATCCCATCGGTGACACCGGCACAGGGCGCGACACGAACTCCGCTGCAACAACTGACGAATCTCGCGGGCACGGCACCGAGGTACGTCCACCGCTTCTGTGCGCTCGGTGATCCGGTGCCTGTCGGCGACCTCGACGCCGTCGTCGCCTTCGGCGCCACCCCCCTGCTGACGCTGGAGCCATGGAAGCCCGACGGCGGAACCGGACAACCCGAGTTCGCGTTGTCGCGCATCGCCTCCGGTGACTTCGACACCGAATTCGCGCGATGGGGAACACAACTCGCGTCGTGGGGAAAGCCGATGCTGGTGCGGTTCGCGCAGGAGATGAACGGCACCTGGTACCCGTGGGCGGTCGGGGTGAACGGCAACACCGCCGCCGACTATCGCGCTGCGTGGGCGAGGATGCGCTCGGTGATCACCGACCGACATTCCGACAACGTACGTTTCGTGTGGGCACCGAATGCACTCACGCTGGGCACCAACCCTTTTGGGGAATGCTATCCCGGCCGCGACCAGATCGACGTGCTGGGTCTGGACGGCTACAACTGGGGTGAGGCACCCGGCCATCACTGGCAGCCGGCCGCCGACCTGTTCGTGCCGAGTCTCGAAACGTTACGGGCGCTCGATGCGACGCACCCCATCCTGCTCACCGAGGTCGGATGTGCTGACGGACTCACCGCGCAGGACAAGGCGTCGTGGATCCGGGACTTCTTCTCCATCGTCGACAACCAATCGCGCGTCGAGGGTTTCGTCTGGTTCCAGATGGACAAGGAACGGGACTGGCGGTTCAACTCCACCACCGCGAGTACGGCGGCGTTTCGGGCGGGGGTGGCGGGCTGGTGAGGGGCCTGCTCATCCTGCGGACACCGCTCAGCGGGCGTTGTAGTCGAAGCGGCGTTTGTCCAGTTGACGGGTGAGGGCGGGTTCGAGAACGTGTGCGGCGGTGGCGGTCAGATGAGATTCGTCACGGTACAGCAGGATCTTGTTGCGGGCCGGGACGCAGGTGTCGTTCTCGCAGAGCAGGTTGTTGACCGACAGGGTGATGATGTCCTTGTCGCGGCCGCGGGCTTGTTCGGTGAGGATCGGTTCGTGACGGGTGACGTCGTCGAGGCGGAAATCGCAACGCGCCCAGTCGTCGAGGGCACCGGACATGCAGTCGGCGATCTGGAAGTTCGGGTACGGGGTGTCGGCGATGTAGACCAGTCGGGCACCCGTGGCGCGCAATGCGGCGAGGGTGTCGTCCCACGCTCGTGCCGATTCGCCGTAGTCGGGAACGTAGGTCGACAGTGACGAGAAGATGATGATCTTCGGTGCGAGCGCGGCGATCTGGTGCAGGGCATCGTCTCGCCAACGAACACAGTCCTCGGCGTTGAACGGGTCAGGGCGACCGGGTCGGGGCCGGAGATCCTGCGCCGGACACGCCGCCTTGGTGAACTGGTAGATCCGCCAGCCGTGCGCATTGCCGATGTCGCGCACGGTTTCCGACCATTGTTCGGCGTGTGAATCGCCGAAGAGGACGACGGGGATACCGTCGCCGGGACCGAAGGCATATTCGCGTCCGGGGCCGTACTCACCGACGCGGACCAGACAGTCGTTGGGCTCGGGGCGATCGTCGTAGGCCTGGAACGGGTTCGGCACCACGGGCCCTGAGGTGGCGGCATTCTCCTGCCCGAACACCGACTGATAGCTCAGCGCGGCGTTGCTGACGGTGTCGCGACTGGCCACCTTCACGGTGATCACGCCGGCGGTCATCGCGACCGCGAGGCCGACGACGAGCCCGGTGAGCCCGACCGACAGCGACGCCGAATGATTGCGTCGCAGTTCGGTGTTGGCGATGATCGGTTCTTCGAAGAAGAGCGTCGAGGCGGTGGCGATCGCCAGTGACACCCCGCCGACAGCCAGCAGCGCCGGCCACGACGTCATGCCGGTCTGTGTCTCGAACAACACCAACGCCGGCCAATGCCACAGATACCACGCGTAGGAGACGCGTCCGAGGAAACGGATCGGCGCCAGCGACAGCAGGAATCCCGGGGTGAACATGTTGCCGGCGCGGGCGCCGATGTCGGCCGGAATCACCTGTCCGGACGCGATGATCAGGGCCGTCGACACGGTCGGGAGCAGAGCGGCGGTGCCCGGGTACGGGGTGCTCGCGCTGATCGTCACCACCGAGGCGACGATGCCCGCGAGACCCGCCCAGCCCAGCGCGGCCGCCAGCCACCTCGTGGGCCGGGCACGTCGGGCCGCACCGATCAGCAGCGGCTCGGCCACGGCGAGTAGGCCGCCGACCCCGAATTGCCAGGCGCGGGTGTAGGTGGCCATGTAGGCGGTCGCCGGGTCGACCGGGGTGAGCCGGATGGCCCAGACGAGTGAGCCGACGGTGACCGCCCCGACCACCAGCAGGATCGACCAGCGGATCGAGACATGTTTGCGCAGTGGGGTTCTCGCAATGAGGACCGCGGCACCGAAGATGGTCAGCGGCCAGACGAAGTAGAGTTGCTCCTCGATCGCCAGGGACCAGAAGTGGGTGGCCAGGCTGCCGTCGATCGCGCCGGCGAGATAGTCGGCATTCTGGGCGATGAAGTGCCAGTTGGCCAGATTCGCTGCCGCAGCAAGCAGATCGATGGACTGTTTGAACACCCGGAGCAGCGGCATCGTCAGCGCCGCACCGATCAACGACACCACGATCACCAGCGCCGCGGCGGGAATGATCCGTCGGGCGCGGCGTGCGTAGAACCCCTTGAACGACAACGTCCCCGATCGTTCGAACTCGCGGATGAGCAGTCCGGTGATGAGGAAGCCCGAGATGACGAAGAACACGTCGACGCCGACGAAGCCGCCGCCGAAGCCGGGTACCCGGGAGTGGAAGACGACGACGAGAAGTACCGCCACACCCCGCAATCCGGCGATGTCGGTGAAGAACGCCGAGGTCTGGGGTCGGGTCACGAGGCGGTCCACGGCAGCATGATGTCGAAGACCCCGAGCGCCACGGCGGCGAGGAAGACGATGGCCACGGTGTAACCGACGACCTCCCACGCGGTGATCCGGTTCCAATTGGGTGCGCTCGGGCGGCGTTCGGTGATCGGCGGCCGCGGCAGGCCGTCCGCAACGGGCAGGCGGTCGGTGGTGGGACCGCTCGCAGGGCCGGGATCCGGGTGGCCGGATGCGTGATCGCCGGGCTCCGGCGCACTGGGGTCAGGGGCACTGGGGTCAGGGGCACTGGGGTCAGGGGCGCTGGGATCAGGGCCGTCGAGATCCTCCGGAGCGGTCCACTCCCCTGTCATGCGAGGGTCCTTCGGTCGCGTGCGATGAGCACCCGCAGGAATTCGACGAGCAGCGGCACCGCCAGATAGCTGTAGACGCCGGCGAACCCGATCATCATCCAGAACATCGGCAGTCCGCGGTCGGCGACGTCGATGATCGCGAATACCCAGAACCCGATGAGCGAGGCGCTCAACGACACCGCGCCGAGCGCGCTGATGCTGCGTGCGAGGGTGTTGCTCACACCGACGGCACCGGTGGGTACCCAACCGATTTCGCGTCCGATGAGCTTGTGCACGATGGCCACCGCATGCGCGAAACTGTAGGCCATCTGGATGCGCAGCACCTCCAGGCGCCAGCGTGTCCGCGACACCAGCGGGAACACCACCACATATACCCAGAAGCCGGCGAGGAAGGGAACGAGTTGGGCCGGCCGGATGTCCTCGGGGAATGCCGCCAGCATGATGATGCCCGGCACGAAGAACAAGAAGACGTTCAGCGCCGTCGTCAGATAGTAGAAGACACCGGCCCAGTGGGCCATCGACTGGCCGAGCGTCATTCGCCGACGATCCTGCGCCAGAGCCGGATTGGCGATCCGCGACAGTGATCCCATACACCAGCGATACTGCTGGTTCAGGAAGCCGGCGAGATCGGTGGGACAGAGCCCGCGCGAAAGCACCACCGGCACATAGCGAATCCGGAATCCCGCCTGTTGCAGGTGTCGGCCGGTGTGCAGGTCTTCGCTGTGTTCGATGGGCGCGAAGCCGCCGATACGCTGCAGCGCCGAGCGTCGATAGAGCGCCGAGGTGCCCACGCAGTTGGCGGCGTCGAGACGATCACGCGACGGCAGCACCCACCGATAGAAGAACTCCTGGGTGGCGCCGGCGGTCCGTTGGATCCATCCCATCCGTTCGGTGGTGGCGAAGCTCTGCGGGCTCTGCACGACGGCGACCTGCGGGTCGTCGAGGTAGGGCATCAGATGTGCGAGAAAGTCTCGGCGCGGACAGAAGTCGGCGTCGAAGATGACCACGACGTCACCGTCGGTGCGGTCGAACGCGTGCCGCAGATTGCCCGCCTTGCGGAGATGCCCGCGGTCGCCGCGCACGTGGTAGCCGAAACCGAATTCGGCCGCGAGACCGGCGACCTGAGGACGGTCGGCGTCGTCGAGGACGTGGACGGCCAGGGCGCCCGGCCACCCGAGACGACGGACGTGGGTGTAGGTGTTGCGCAGGATGTCGAGGCTCTCGCCGCAGGTCGGCAGGAACACATCGACGGAGACGAACCGGCCGCCGTCGGGAACCCATGTGGCAGCGAGCCGTTGGTGTGTGCGCCAGGTCACACGTCGGGTGCCGAGTCCGGTGGCCAGGGACGCCACGGTGCCGACGACGTTGACGGCGAGGACGATCAGCGCCGGCCACAGCACGGGATGGGCCGTGGCGAACGCGGTCAGCGACCACGCCGCCAACCCGAACGCGACGAGCATGAGGAGGTGAATCCAGCGCATCTGCGGGCCGAGGTACTCATAGACCTCGTTGTCGGCGGGCGGGGTGACCGCGTGCGGCGGCGCGGGCTCGGGTGGCGCGCCGGCGCGGCGGCGGCCGGCCGCGCTCGCGGCGGCATCGAGCGTCGCGGCGTCGACGTCTGTGCCCCCGAGTGTGAGTCCCACGCCCAACAGAATCGGTTACCGGCAACACCAATGCAATCCGGGACGCCTCCGGGCGCTACCGTTCTCGTGTGGTGTGGCCCTCTCCCCGATTTCGACGCCGAGCGATCCTCGGCGTCGTCGCCGTGCTGTGCGCTCCGGCGCTCGGTGCGTGCACGCCCACCGCGACGACCGTCTCGTCGGCGGCGTACTCCTCGCCCGCGCCGAGCGCCGACGCGCTCGCGGTCCGCGGGCAGCTCGTGAGCACCACCGAGGCGCCGGACGAGTGGGTGATGAGTCTTCCGTCGGGAACGCGGGCGAGCCGTATCGTCTATCGGTCGGTGTCGGGTGTCGACGGGACGAGCACGACGGTCTCCGGGGCGGTGTTCGTGCCCGACGGGACCCGCCCGGCCGGCGGCTGGCCGTTGATCGCGTACGCGCACGGCACGACCGGGATCACCCGCGACTGCGGGCCCTCCGACCGGCCCGACATGCTCGGCGATCTCAAAGCGGTTGCGGCATTCCTCAACTCGGGCTATGCGGTGGCGACCACCGACTACCAGGGGCTCGGGCTGCGGACCACCACGGCACCGCATCCCTACCTCGAGCCGCGGACCGCGGCCTACAACGTGATCGACGCCGTCCGCGCCGCCCGGTCCAAGGAACCGACGATCGGTGCGCGCTGGGTGGCCGTCGGCGCGTCGCAGGGCGGTGCGGCGGCGTGGGCGAGTGCCGAACAGTTCGCCGGGTACGGACGGGGCAGTGGAGCGATGCTCGGCGCGGTGGCCTCGGTCCCGTTGCTCGATGCGAGCTACCTCGTCGAACGCGCGCAATCGGGGGAACTGACCCCGGCTCAGCGCTGGTTGTATCCGATCCTCATCGAGGGTGTGGCACAGGCGAATCCGCAGATCGATCCCGACGACTACCTGCACGGCGTGGCCGCCGAGCGGGAGGCCACGCTGGTGTCGTGTGCGGCGAACACGTCGGCGTTGACGGCGCGAATCCAGGCCGCCGACACCTCCGCCTTCACCCCGAGCACCGCCGCGGCCGCGGAGCTACGTGGCGTCCTCGAGTCGATGTCGTTGCCCCGCAGCCACACTGACATACCCATCCTGGCGATGTACGGCAGCGTCGACGAGATCATCCCGGTCGACCGCATGGAGGCGACGTTGCGCAAAGGCTGCGCGCTCGGCGACTCCGTGCAGCGCGTCCGGCGCGAGGGCGCCGGCCATTCCCTGGACCCCGGTCCACTGCTGGGCGAGTGGATCGCCGACCGCTTCGCGAATCGTCCGGCGGCGGGGAATTGCTGAGAAAGAATTCGTCCGACCGGACGACAGCGACACCGGTGCGCCGATCCGCGACGCGCGAGCGGCGGCGGTGGCCGCTATCGTGATGACCACTTGTCGGGAGTTGTGGGTGTGAGTGGAGTCATGCGCGGATGAAAAACCTGGTGAAGCGAATTTACGACTCTGCACCGTTGTGGGCGTGGATCGTGATGGTCGTGTGCGTGATCGTGTTGGTGGTCGGTCTGGTGATCTCCTCGAATCGCACGGCACCGGCGTCGTCGAACGCTGCCAGCACCCCATCGGTGCCGAGCGCCACCGAACCGGCCGGCACCCCGGCGACCGTCGAGTTCATCGACTCCGCCAAGGCGGACCAGAAGCAACCGAAGACGCTGCTGCTCCTCGGTGATTCGACGGGCGCCTCCCCCAACGGATGGGCGCCGCAGCTCGGGCAGGCGATCAGCACATCGCTCGACCGGCCCGTGGCGACCGCGTACTGGAACACCCAGACCGCCAAATACGGGGCTCCCGTCGGACTCGGTTCGGGCCCCAACGGCGCCGTCGGATATTGGAACGGCTCGGCCGCGGGTAAGAACGTGCAGTATGCGGTCGACAACCTGACCGCGCTGACCACCTCGCCGAGCGGTGCGGCGATCACCCCGGACCTGATCCTGGTGAACTTCGGGCTCACCGAGGACGCGAACGCGCCGTTGGCCACGAAGGTGCAGCCGCTGATCGCGGCATTGCAGAAGAAGTTCCCCGACGCCGGTATCGCCGTCATCAAGCAGAACCCACCACGCGACTCCGACAACAGCGATCAGGTGTCGGGGTATGCGTCGGCGATGGATGCGCAGGGTATTCAGGTGATCGACGTGTATTCGGCGTTTCCCGCCGATCCGGCTGCTCGGGCGTCGCTGATGTCCGACGGGGTCACCCCCAACGCGGCGGGCCAGAAATTGTGGGCCAAGTCGGTACTCGCGGCGTTCGGTCTCCCCACCCCCACCTGAGGGAATCTCCCGGGACACGCTTTTCACCCGGCCGAAGGACACCCTGTCACTTCCGTGTCGCGCGCTTTTACGGAACAATTCTGAGGAACGTCCATATCGAACCTGAGAAAGTCCTGTCATGCACGCGCTCGCCACACCTCTTGCGCGCCGGATCGGCGCGGGTGTGTTGGCGGTCGGCATCGCCGGGACGATGGTCGGGGCGACGATGTGGTCACTGCCCAGTGCCGAACCGGCGACCACCACCAACCTGCAGGTCGCGCTGTCCTCGGTGGCCGAGGAACCGACCCAACTGGGCGTCACCGACGACCAGATCTATCGCATGTCCGACGCCCAGCTCAACGCCACGCTCGACGATCTGCAAGCCCTCGGCGTCACCGACCTGAGGGTCGGGGCCCCGCTGAGTTTCCTCCATCAGGACGGCGACGGGTGGGCGCGGCTCGATGCCATCGTCGACGGGGCACGCGCGCGTGGGATGACCGTGGTGATCGTGGCGTCGCTGAACTCCCCGTGGACGCCGTCCTCCGGACCGGCGGCGTCGTCGCCCGCAGAATTCGCCAACTTCGCGAAACTGCTGGCCAGCCGATATCGCGGCAAGGTCGCCGGGTACGAGGTCTGGAACGAGGTGGGCACGACGATCAGCGCGTTCGTGCCGGCCGACGTCCTGCAGGATCTGCTCGACGCGGCCAGTGCCGCGATCCAGGCCGCCGACCCAGGTGCGCTGGTCCGAACCCAGCAGGTGCTCAGTCTGCTGTTGCCGACGCCGTCGGCGCCGGTTCCCGACGTCGTACAAACGGTCGTGCCGATGCCGTCGAGCGCGCCCGTGGTGCCGTCGGCTGCCCCCGCGGCGCCCGCCCCGGAGACCACACCGGACACCGATGCCACGCAAACACCGGGCGGTGGTGATGGCGCCGGTGGTGGCGATGCCGGTGGTGGCGATGCCGGTGGTGGCGCGACAAGCACGACGGCCACCGCGACGCCGAGTGAGACCTCACAGACACCGACGGCGACGTCACCGGCGACGAATTCCCCTGCGACACAAACCGTTACACCCGACAGCGATCCACCCGACGGCCAGCCCGGCGACGATCCGGGCGACACCGCAGCACGCCACGGCACCGTCGTCGACGGTCCGACCCCCGAGGTGGCGGCCGCGCACTAGGGACCCGCGCGTCGGCCAATTGCTGCGTTCGGCGATGTGCTCGGGTGATGATTCTCGGCAGACACGGCGCGAACCGTGGGCGTACCGAGAGCGAATGAGGCGAGATGACCACATCCCGAGACCACCGCGTCGATCTGCTCGCCGGATGGGAGCACCGCGCCGAGTGGCCCCTGGCGATCATTGCGACAATCTTCTTGGTTGCGTACTCCTTTCAGATCCTCGGACACCCCGACAGCGTCTGGATCGCGGTGCTGCGCGTCGTGCTGGTGGCGTCGTGGTTGGCCTTCGCCGTGGACTACGCGGTGCGCCTGGTGATCGCTCCCGAACGAGGGCGCTGGTTTGTCCGGCACCTGTTCGACCTCGCGGTGGTCGTCCTGCCGATGCTGCGGCCGCTGCGACTGATCAGTCTCGTCGTTCTGGTCGGCGCGTTGCAGAAGGCGATCGGCGGCGCCATCCGCGGGAAGGTGATCGTCTACACCGCGGCGAGCTCGGTGTTGCTGATCTATGTTGCCTCCCTTGCGGTTTACGACGCCGAGCGGGGGCACGCCGGTGCGACGATCACCTCGTTCGGCGATGCGGTGTGGTGGTCGTTCGTCACGGTCACGACCGTCGGCTATGGCGATTTCGCGCCGGTGAGCATCACCGGCCGAATCGTGGCCGTGCTGTTGATGCTCGGCGGGATCAGCCTCATCGGTGTCATCACCGCCACCATCGCCTCCTGGATCGTGCAGCGGGTCGCCGAGGAGGACGACGCCGAACGCGCGGCGACCGCCGCCGAGATCCGGGAGCTGCGGGACGAGATCCGTTCGCTGCGAGATGCTCTCACCGACGGCGGGGTGGCCGGACGCACTGACCCAACGACAGAATTCACCTGATCGGCCGAGTGTACCGTCCGAGTCGGGCTCCTATGCTGGGCGGATGTATCGGAGGATCGGCCTGGTGATCGCCCTGATCACCGTCGCGCTCGGCGCCGGCGCATGCGCCTCCGACGACGAATCCGTGCTCGGGACAACGACATCCGCTGCCCCGGTCACCGAGATCGTGCTGGCACCCCAGCGCGACCCGCTGGCGACGACGTCGGTGGCCGACCTGTGCCGGGCGTATGACGCCGCGGCGGCCGTAACCGTCGAGAACGGCGGTGCGGATCGTGCCGCGATCGGTCCAGCGCTGCGTCATCTGGCACACCTCGCCTACACGTTCCCGGATGCCGCGGTGCGAGAGGACGCCGGATATGTGCAGAGCGTCGCCCACAACGGCTACACCGCCCCGCGCGACTTCTACGGCAGTACCGTCGCGATCAGCACGAGATGCCGCTGAGGCATATCTGATTCAGCCGATGGCCAACGCGATCGCAGCGAGGATCGACCACACGAGCATCGCGATACCGGTGGCACCCAGGGAGGGAATGAGACCCGGGCCCACCGCCTTTCGCAGGACCGGGCGGGCAGCGAGCCAGATGACGGGCGCGACGGCGAGACCGATCAGTGACCACGGGGTTGCCAGGGCAAGAACGCAACTCGCGATGAGGGGTACCGCCAGCAGGCCGACGTAGAGGCCACGGGTACGTCGATCCCCGAGACGCACGGCGAGGGTGATCTTGCCCGACTCGGTGTCGCTGGGGATGTCGCGCAGATTGTTGACGACGAGCACCGCCGTCGAGATCGAGCCCACCGCGATCGCGCACACCAGACCGACCCAGTCGACCCGGCCCGACGTGACGTACTGCGTGCCGAGTACCGCAACCAGACCGAAGAAGGTGAACACGGCGATCTCACCGAGGCCGTAGTAACCGTACGGTTTGGACCCGCCGGTGTAGAACCACGCCCCGGCGATGCAGATCGCGCCGAGGACAACCAGCCACCAGGCCGTCGTCACCGCGAGGACCAGTCCGGCGATCGCGCCGACCCCGAAGCACAGGAATGCGGCGGCCTTGACCGCCGACGGCTGGGCCGCTCCCGACCCGACGAGCCGCATCGGGCCGACCCGCTCGTCGTCGGTGCCGCGGATGCCGTCGGAGTAGTCGTTGGCGAAGTTCACGCCGATGATGAGCGCGATCGCGACGACGAGCGCCAACGCGGCCTTCCACCAGACGACGTCGGAGGAGTTACCGCCGGCAAAGAGCGCGGCACCGACCCCGGCAACCACCGGGGCGATCGCGTTGGGGAGGGTGCGCGGTCGGGCGCCTGCTATCCACTGCGTTGCGGTTGCCACGCACTCGATCGTGCCATGCGGATCACGGCGCGGTGCCTGCGACCTCGTGGCGCGGCAGGACCGCCCAGGCGATGACGCTGCCGACGAGAAGGAAGACAGCCCCGACAGCGAATCCGAGATGGTAGCCGTCGGCCGGGACGCTCTGACTCGCCGCGATCGTCACGAGCACCGCGAGCCCGATCGTGCCGCCGAGTTGCCGCGAACTGTTGAGCACGCCGGAGGCGACACCGACCTCTGCGGAGTCGACGCCGCTCGTGCCCACCGCGCCGACGAGGACCATCGATCCGCCGATGCCGATCGCCGCGATGAGCGACGGCGCCAGGATGCCACGCCAGAAATCGAACTCGTCGGGCATCACTGCGAACAATCCGAGTCCGGCGGCGCCGAGGAGACCGAGGACACCGATACTGTTGCGGGCACCGATCTTCGGCGACAGCTTTCCCGAAAGAACTATCCCGAGAACAACTCCGGCGCAGAACGGGAGGAACAGCAACCCGGCGACGTCGGAGTCGACGTCCCACACGGTCTGCACGTAGAGCGAGGCGAAGTAGAAGGCGGCGAGCTGGCCGGCGGCGAGCATGAATCCGAAGATGTTCGCCCCCATGATGCTTCGGGTCATGAGTAGCCGGGGCGGCATGAGTGGATGGTCGGCGGTGCGCTCGACGACGGCGAATCCGGTGAGCAGTACTGCCGCGGCGGCGAAGCCGATCAGGGCGCGCGCCGAGGACCACCCGTGGTCACCTGCAGCAGCGACCGCGAACACGAGCGAGGCGACGCCTGCGGTGACGAGGACCGCACCCGGCACGTCGAGACGCCCGACGCTGCGCCGATGCCCGGCGTCGACACCGCGCAGTGCGGCGAGGAGTGCGATGACGACGATCGGTACGTTGACGAAAAGCACAGCACGCCAAGACCACCAGTCGGTGAGCAGCCCGCTGAGTACCACGCCGACGGCGCCGCCGGCAGCTCCGGCGCCGCCCCAGAAGGCCATCGCGGTCTTGCGGACGGCCGGGTCGGCGCTCGAGGCGAGCGCCAGTGATGCGGGGGCGAGCAGGGCGGCCGCGACCCCCTGAATCGCTCGGGCGGCAACGAGAATGGTTGGGTTGGTGGCGAATCCGCCGATCATGCTCGCGACGGCGAACACCGTGAGCCCGGTGAGGATGACGGTCCGGCGGCCCCAGAGATCGCCGAGCCGGCCGCCGAGGAGCATGAACCCGGCGAACGTCAGCAGGTAGGCGTTGACGACCCACTGCAGTCCCGAGGCGGTGAACCCGAGGTCGGCGCGCATGGCAGGCAAGGCGATGTTGACCAGCGACATGTCGAGCGCGACCAGGAATTGCAGGGTGAAGACGGTTGCGACCAGGGCGCGGTGATGGGTGGGAGTCGTCGTCGGCGGCGTGAGGGTCATTGACGGTGAGGCCTCTCGGATGGATTCGGTACGCGTACGTTTACGTACGCGTACCGAAGGCTAGCCTAAGTTGGGATGGGTGTCGAGGGCGCTCGGGTTGTCGCCGACGGCGCTCTGGTTGGCGCCGACAGCGCCCGGAGATCCGGACGGTCGGATCAGTCGTTCAGATGGGACAGCACGCCGTCGATCTGCGCCGCCACCGCGTCGCGAACCCGGAACTCGCGCGAGTACTCGATCAGATGCGGCAGCAGTCGCGCGATGGTGGGCACGTCGGTAAGGAGGTCGGGGTCGATCGTCTGGTGCCACGACTTCTCACCCGGCCGACGTCGGGCCAAGGTGTCCTGCCACTGCAGCTCGGAGGCGACGATGTACCAGACCGAGCGCCACGTCGACATCGCGGTCACCTCGTCGACGCCGAGTTCGATTGCGGCAGAGACGAAGGTATCGGCGAGGACGAGCGCAGGCGCGCCGACGGTGGTGCCCTCACGCAGGATGGGGACGATCCAGGAGATCGCGGCGAGCTCGTTGTACATGTCGACGGCGACGGTGATCATCCGCTCGCGTGGAGGCCCTTCGGGTCGGGTCCACGGGATGCGCGCGGCGACCTCGGTGAGGACGAGTTGCAGCAGTTCGGATTTGTTGTCGACGTAGTTGTAGAGCGTCATCGGTTTGGACCCGAGTTCGCCCGCGAGCCGCCGCATGCTCAGGCCCTCGACACCATCACGTTCGATGAGTCGGATCGCGGCGTCGACGATGTCGTCGCGCTGCAGGGACGGGGCGGGCGGCATGATGACCAGTTCTACCAGCCGCCGCCGAAGCGAGCGCCGTCGATGGTGAGACGGGCGCTGTCGGCATCAGGGTGGGCGCTGTCGGCGTCAGGGAGGGCGCTGTCGGCGAGGTGGTGTCAGCCGGGCTGGGTCGGCGACAACTCCAGGCACTCGACTCCCCAGCCGAGGGCAGTGGCCGAGGCGACGGACCAGCCGGCGGCGTGTGCGAGGCGTTTGAGGTCGGCACCGGTGCGCGGCGGCGCCCCGACGGCTCCGAGCGCGACCACCGCCATCTCGGCGGCCCGGGCGTTCAGGGCGTCGGCTTCGGTCGACTCGACCAGCAACACGATGTCGGTGGCGGCATGGACCCGGTCGAGATACTCGATGATCTCGTCGTCGGTGCGATGCTCGACCGCACCCGCGAGCACGACGGCGTCAGCGGTCCCCCAGTCTTCGGCGAAGTCGACGCCGGGCGGCGGGTCGTCGCTGCGCAACGCGGCCAGCGGGGCCGGCTCCTCCACCACGGTCAGTGCCGCGCGCACCCCGCCGGTGCGCAGTCCGTCGGCGACGACGAGCGCGGCCGGGCCGCCGATGGCGATTCGAGAGTACCTGGACCACAGGGGAAGTGCGGCAAGCGCGGGCATCAGGAAGACGAGCCCCTCGGCCTCCTCGACCAGTTCGGCATAGTTCTCCGCCGACGTGGCCACATGTGTCCGCAAGGTGTCACCCGTGCGCTCCGACCAGGCCGGTCGCCCGGCCTGCAACGCGTCGGCGAGTCCACCGAGGGCGAGCACCTGCTCGGCGTAGAGACCGTCGAATTCCTCACGCGCGTGCTCGTCGTCGAGGAACCGCTCCCCCACCGGGCCGAGGACGATCTCGTCGCCGCGAACACCGAGCACACCGCAGGGGACAAGAACACCCAGCAGCGAATCCAGGCTTGCCACAGGGATTGTGGTGGCCGTGGCGACCTCTCCGCGGGAGCGACCTCCGCCGGCGAGTGCGTCGATCACCCCGAGCCGCAGGGCCGCGCGGGTGGCCATCCACGCCACCGGCGACCCGATCGGCATGACGGGTACACCCGCAGTGTGTGATTCGCCGTCTGCTGCAACATCGGCGGGTTCGTCACGAATGTGCCAGTATCCGGTGATGTCGGTGTGGGACTTGGGAATACCCCAATCGCGTGTCACGAGTCGGCGCAGCGGGAGCAGCGCCCGGCTCTCCGCCGACGCCCACACATAGGCGGGACGACGGACAGGCGCAGCATCGGTAACCGCCGCCAGCAACTCGTCACGGTCGCCGGGTGTACCGATGACCCAGTCGAGTCGGTCGCCGTCACCGATCGCGATGTCCTGCATCGCATTCTGCGAGGCGACGACGAGGATCGCCCGGGTCGGCACATCGAGCGGACGCTCGGCGAAGAAGCGGGCGATCGCGGGAATCGCCGTCTCGTCGCCGACGAGCAGCAACTCGGCGACGTCGTCGGGGATCACGGTGGAGGCCTTGGGTCCGGCGAACCAGAGGTCGTCGCCCGGTTGCGCCGAACGCACCCACTGTTCGGCCGGGCCCGACGCGTCGCCGTCGGTGTGGACGACGAAGTCCAGTTGCATCTCGAGCGCCCGCGGATCGTGGTGGTGCGGAGTGTAATCGCGCGTCACCCGGTGCTCCGACGGCAACCAGTCGATGCCGTTCTCCTGTTGGCGGGGCAGCGCGTCGGTGATGTCGGCACCGGGGGCGAAGATGAGCTTGATGTGGTCGTCGAACGCGGGAGCGGCGAAGGCGGGGAACGACATTCCGTCGCGGGTGAAGGCGCCGAGTTGCTCACCGCCGACGGTGACGCGCCGCATGCGCGGCGTGACGTCGGTGACCGCGCGCACCTGGACGCATCGCAGGACGAGCGGGTGGGCGCGATATCGGGACCGGCTCATCGGTGGTGCTCATCTCCTGGTGTGGGGTCGTCTGATCGGGCGTCGGCGTGACCGACGGGTCCGTGCGCCCATCACCGTACCCGCGCGTGCGGGCGTCCGATACGCCCGGTTCCGGCTCAGCGGACACCGAAAGCCGGCCGTACGCGTGGTGCGTACGACCGGCTTTCTCGTCGGCGCGGCGAGGTGTCAGACCCCGGCCGGCGCCTCCGGCAGGCTCGCGAGGATCGCGGCCTTGAGATCGTCCGGCGTGGTCGCCGAGATGATCACGGCCACCGACGCGGGGTCGGCGACCTCGATGATGCCGAGCAGCAGGTACTCGGCGCGGAGCCCGCGGTCGTTGCGTTCACGGGCGATGCGGACCGCAGCCTCGAGCGCCTGACGCGTCTCGGGGGCGAAACGCGGACGCATGCCACGACCGCGCGGCCCGCGTCGGCCGCGTCCGGGTTCGAAGGGTCCGCCGGGGCCGAATCCAGGTCCGTCCCAGCCGCGTCCGCGGCGGTCGGGGCCCCAGCCCTCGGAATGTCCGTCCTCGGCGTCGGCATCCTGCGGTGCCCAGGGCGCCGGGCCCCAGCCCTGTGGTCCGTAACCCTGGGGTCCGTAACCCTGTGGCCCGTAACCCTGGGGTCCCCAGGCTTGCGGTCCCCACGGTTGAGGGCCCCAGGCCTGCGGTCCGTAGCCGCCGCGTCCGCGACCACGACCGTGGCCATGTCCGCGGCCCCGTCCGCCTCGGGGGCCGCAGTCCCCGCGTCCGCGTCCGCGGCCCCGGTTCGGGCGCTCGGCCCAGCCGTCGGCGAGGTCGTCGCCGAAGCGGTCGCGGACCGCGGCACGTACCTTGTCGAGGTCGATTCCGATGGAGCGCAACGCTTCTCGGTCTTCCTCGTAGCGGTCGGCGGCGCTCTGCTCGGCAGCGTCGTCGTCGGTGTCGTTCTCGTCGTGATAGGCGCGGGAGGCGTCTCGCGCGTCGATCAGGTTCAACCCCGCCTCGGTGAGCACGCCGTACAGCGGCGTCCGTGCGTTGCACAGCATCCCGAGGATGAGGTGGTCGTTGCCGAGCCGGTGGTGTTCCAGGTCGGCGGCTTCTTGCGTGGCGAATGCCAGCAGCATCTTGTCGTCTCGAGTGAATCGACCGAACATGATGGTTCTCCTTACGAAGTCGTGCGGCCCATCACTGGGCATCGCGTTGTGAGTGCTTCTGGTGCACGGCCTGCCGGCTGATCTGCAGAACATCTGCAATCGCCTGCCAGCTCCAGCCCTGGTCACGGGCGTTGGCGACCTGAACTTCCTCGAGGCGGTCGGCCAGGGTGCGCAGGGCGCGTACCGCGGCCAGACCTCGAGAAGGGTCGTCGCTCGCGGCGGCCCCGGCGAGGCGGTCGGCCTCGGTGGGTTCGTTGGTCTGTTCGTCGTGCATGGTGTCAGGTTATGTTGACGTCGAGGCATTGTCAAGAATTATTGACGAGAAGCTTGACGGGTGGGCGCCGTCGGCGATGGGGAGGGCGCTGTCGCGAGAGTGGGGCGCTACTCGTTGGCGATGGACTCGGTGATGTTCATGCGCGCGGCCCGGCGGGCGGGCACGAGCGCGCCGACGAGACAGAGCACCACCGACACCCCGACGAACACCAGCGTGATCGGCCGGGGCGAGTACACGATGTCCAATGAGGTGGTGGCACTGAGTATCTCGTCGCTCAGCAGGTGCAGGACAACGCCGATGACGAGTCCGAGGAGTGCGCCGACGACGGCGACCGCCCCGGCTTCGGCGAGCACCATCTGGGACAGGAATCGTCGGGAGGCGCCCATGGCGCGCAGGACGCCGAGTTCGCGTCGGCGTTCGATCACCGACAACAACAGGGTGTTGAGCAGCGCCACGGCGGCCGCCACCGACACGATCCACTGGATGGCGACGGTGAAGCCGCCGGCCTGCTGGGCTTGGCGTTGGGTGGCGGCCAGCGCCTCGGCCCCGGTGTAGACGTGGGCGTGCAGTCCGCCGTCGAGCTGGATCTGCGCAGCGATGCGATCGAGGGCCGCGCGCACCTGGGTCTTGTCGGCGCCGGGCACGGTGATCACCTGCAGATAGGTGTCGCCGGGCCGGTTGAACCAGCGGCCGAGCAGGGCGCTCGAGACCGCGGCGGTGCCGGAGTCGATGGCGACGTAGTCGACGGTGTCGCGGACCACCGTCTGCTGGTAGCCCGTCGGCGTGGCGATGCGCAGGACGTCGCCGGTGTGGACGCCGAGGGCACGGGCGAGCACATTCGACAGGATGATCCCGTTGCCGGCGAGGACCTGACGGACCGCGTCGGGACTCGCCTTGCGCATGAACGGGGCGCGTGAGCCGGGCACCAGTCCCTGGACGAGGGCACGGTCCTCACCGATGTTGACGTTGGCCCACTGGCCGCCGATCACCGCACTCACCCCGGGCACGGCGGCGACCTCGGTGGCGATCCGCGGCGGCAGGACAGGGCCCAGTGGCACCTCGTCCGAGGTGGAGGAGGACACGTAGTAGTCCGGATCGCCGAGACCGTCGAGGGATGTGGAGATCGACGAGACGAGATTGTCCAGGGCACCGGAGGTTCCCATACCGACGGCGATCGCCACGGCCACCGTCATCAGGGTGGCCCACGCACGACGCGGGGCGCGCCCGTTGTTCACCGACGCCAGGCGGCCCGGGCCGCGGAATGCCCTGGCCAACAGCACGACTGCGGTGACCAGTGGTCGGGTGAACGCGAAGCAGATCAGCAACGCACCGATGGCGTAGACGGCGCCGGCGACGATGGCCGGCCTACCGGGGACGGTGAACACGATGATCCAGGCGCCGATCACCGCGGCGACGCCGACGAGTCCCGCCACCCACACCGCCACACCACGACGGGGCACGCCGTCGGCGACCTCGCCGGGACTCATCGCCTCCACCGGGGACACCGAGAACACCGATCGCGCAGCCAGACTCGTCGCACCGACGCAGGAGACGACGCAGGCGAGGATCGCGACGACCGGTACATACGCAGGCAAGTGGTACGTGATCGCGATGGTCACCCCGTCCCGGGTGGTCTCCGGGACTTGGGAGACCGCCCAGCGTCCGGCGAGAACTCCGACGGGTACCCCGATCGCACCGCCGACGATGCCGAACAACGCTGCCTCGCCGAGCATGTCACCGACGAGGTGGGTGCGGCGGGCACCCAACGCGCGCACCATCGCCAGGGATCGGCGCCGGGCGGCCACCGCCATGTTCATCGTGTTGAACACCAGGAAGGCAGCAATGACCAGCGACACCAACGCCACCAGCAGCGTCGAGTCGCGGGTCACCGAGCTCGCCAATTCCGCTTGCTTGGCCCGGAAGTCGGGGTTCACCACGACAGCTCGACCGTCGACGACGCGAGTGGCCTCCGCGCGCAGATGTCCGACGTCGGCTCCCGGCTTGGCGACGAGGAGGATCGACGTCACCCGCCCCGCAGTGCCCGCCGGGCCGGCCAGGTCGGTGAGACGTTGCGCCAGCGGCAGATACGCGAACACGTACCTACCCTCGTTGAGCTTGTCGGCGTCGGGCCCGGAGACCACCCGGGCGACGCGCACCTCGTCGTCACCGATCGTGAGTTGTTGTCCCTCACGTAGTCCGGTGGCGGGTCCGGCGATGATCCCGTCCTCCAGGTCGGCCGGTGAGATCGACACCCCGCCCTGCGCGGCGGCGAGATCCCCCGACAACGCCGTGACCCGAAAGTCCGATCCCAGCAACGGGATCTGCGTGCCGCCCACGGTGATCGACCCGCGGATCAGCGGGACCACGGCCTTGGCGTCGGGCAGGTCACGACGCAGTTCGGCGGCCAGGCCCGCGTCGACACCGGAGTCGGCGATGGCGGCGACCTCGAGGTCGGCGGCACCGGAGATCGCCGAGTTGAAGGCCCGCACCGACGCGGTGAACGAACCGTAGGTGCCCAATACCGCGACCAGCAGTGCCGACGACACCACGACCACACTGAGCGAGGTGAACACGCGCATCCGGTGGGTCCGGATCTCGCGCAGATTGAGCACCCGGATGCGGGTGAAGCCGGCGAGGAACCCGGCGACGAGACCACCGGCGCCTGCGCTCACGCGATCTTTCCGTCCCGGACGGTGATCGTGGTGTCGGCGACCGCCGCGGCGTGCTCGTCGTGGGTCACCATGACGACCAGCCGACCGCCGTGCTCGTCATGAGCGCCGGAACCGTGGGCGACGTCGGAGAGCAGTTGCAGCACAGACTGTCCGGTGGTGGAGTCGAGATTGCCGGTCGGCTCGTCGGCGAGCAGGATCGACGGTTCCATGATGAGCGAGCGGGCGATCGCCACGCGCTGCATCTGCCCGCCCGACAGCTCCGATGGCCGGTGGTTGATGCGGTCACCGAGACCGACCCGCTCCAACAGCTCGACGGCGCGCGGTTTGGCCCGGCGCAGCGACTTGGAGTCGAGAAGTTGGGGCAGCGCAACGTTTTCCCACGCCGACATCGTCGGGACGAGATTGAAGAACTGGAAGATGAAGCCGACGCGATGGCGCCGGAACTCGGAGGCGGCGTTGTCGTCGAGGGCACCGAGATCGACGCCGTCGACGCGGATGGACCCCGAGGTGGGGGTGTCGAGTGCGCCCATCACGTGCAGCAGCGTCGATTTGCCGGCTCCCGAGGGGCCGACGATCGACACGAACTGCCCGCCCGGCAGGGTCAGGTTCACCCCGTCGAGGGCGCGTACCCGCTCCTGTCCCAACTGGTATTCCCGGACGACGTCGACTGCCTCGACGAGGTTGCGCTCCCCCACGGCCATGGGTCGATGGTAGCGAGCGCGCAGGTGCGGCCGTCGGCGTACGTCGCGGTGACATTCGACCCGCTCGCTGCGCTCCCGGCGTCGGTGGCCGGCGTTCCCGGATCAGCCGGTGAATCGGCCGGTGGCGAAGAACTCGTCGAGGACCGTTGTCGGCGCGGTGAGGTCGAGCTGTTGGGCGGCAAGCCAGTCGTCGTCGAAATATGTTGTGCTGTACCGCTCTCCGGGGTCACACAGCAGCGTGACAACGCTGCCGGACTGTCGTCCGCCGACCATCTCCGAGACCAGTTTCAGTGCGCCCCACATGTTGGTGCCGGTGGACCCGCCCACGCGGCGGCCCAGTCGTTCGCTGACGCAGCGGGCGGTGGCGATGGAGGCGGTGTCGGGGACGCCGATCATGCGGTCGATGACCTGGGAGACGAAGGAGGGCTCGACGCGCGGGCGGCCGATTCCCTCGATGCGCGAACCGATCTCGGAGGTCAGGGTGCCGTCGCCGCTCTCGTAGGCGGGCAGGAACACCGAGTTCTCCGGGTCGACGACGGCCAGCCAGGTGGGGTGACGGCGGTAGCGCAGGTAGCGGCCCAGGGTCGCCGACGTGCCGCCGGTGCCCGCGCCGACCACGATCCACGTCGGGATCGGGTACTCCTCGTCGGCCATCTGCGCGAAGATCGACTCGGCGATGTTGTTGTTGCCACGCCAGTCGGTGGCACGCTCGGCCATCGTGAACTGGTCGATGAAATGTCCGCCGAGTTCGGCCTCGAGACGCAACGCCTCGGCGTACACCTGCGCCGGCCGTTCGACGAAATGGCAACGGCCGCCCTCTCGTTCGATCAGGGAGGTCTTGGCGGGCGAGGTCGACGACGTCATCACCGCGAGGAACGGCACGCCGATCAGATGCGCGAAATAGGCTTCGCTGACCGCGGTCGATCCCGACGACGCCTCGATGACGGTGGTGCCTTCGGTGATCCAGCCGTTGCAGATCGCATACAGGAACAGCGATCGCGCCAGGCGATGCTTGAGCGAGCCGGTCGGGTGGGTGCTCTCGTCCTTGAGATAGAGGTCGACGCCGCCCGGTGTGCCGTCGGCGTCGGTCCAGCGCGACCACTCGGGTAGCTCCACCCGCAGCAGATGGGTGTCGGCGCTACGGCGCGCGTCGGCCTCGATCAGCCGGACCGCGTTGTCGGCCCAGGAGCGGTCGGCGCGACGATCGATGTCGATGGTGCGTGCGGGGCTCATCGTCTCGGGTCGGCTCGGGTCAGCTGCCACGCAGCTTCGACTGCAGCTCGTCGTGGCGCTTGCGGCGCTGCTCGTCGACGGCGGAGATCTGGGTGTTGACGCGGGTGCGCAGCGATTTGAACACGACCATGCCCAGCGGCAGCGCGATCAGGACCCCGAACACCGCGGCCACCAGCAGCGGCACGTTGACACCCGCGAGCTTGCCGATGCCGATGATGATCGCGGCGACCACGACCACCAACACGAGACGGGCCAGGGTGTACAGGCCGATGGACGCCAGGAGGCTGCCCATACCGACCTGCGGTTTACGCTCTTCACTCACGGCGACCAGCGTACGTTGTGGCGCGGCCCGGCGGCCCGCCCCGGTCTGCCCCGGTCGGTGAGGGGCGAGCGCCCGATGGACGCGGATCGACGCACAGTCGACGGGATTGAGCGCACGGTCGACGAAATCGGACGCCCGATGGGAGGAAATGGGCACCCGATCGACGCAAAACCACGCCCGGTCGGCGTGCACGTCGAGGAGCGGTCGAGGGCCCACTTTGTACCAAGGGTGTCACCGGGGTCGGCAAAGGGGACGTAAAAGGCACTGGTCGGACGTGTGCGCAGGTCACAGGCTTCTTTGCACTCTCTTTACCTACCGCTGACGGTTCGAGTACCTGGGCGTTTTGCGTGTATTCATTGAGTCAGCGCGCGACTGCGCGCAAAGGGTCCGAGAGCGTCAGGTTCTCGGCACGGACACACGAGGGAGTCCTCCCATGACCGCAATTCACTCCAACCCGCTGTCGATGATCACCCCGGGCATGGCGAGCCAGCACACGCTGACCCCCGGACAGGTGGCGGCAATGTTCAATGTGAACCCCAAGACCGTCGCGCGGTGGGCCAGCTCGGGAATCCTCGGCTCCATCCGTACGCCGGGCGGGCATCGTCGCTTCCGCGAAGAAGACGTCGTCGCCCTGCTGAACCGTCGCGTGCCCTGAGACGCCGCCGCAGCGGCCGGCTCGGCCGTGTCGCCGTCCACACGACGCCGACCGAGCCGCGCCATGAGGTGGATGCAATGAGCACACGCCCCACTACCTCAGTGCCGACGCCGCCCGACACCTGCTGTTTTGACGTCGGTTGGACGACGCATCCCCCGTCTACCGTCGCGTAATGTGGTGAGTGGGAGGTTGCCATGGCATTTCTGCTCACGTTGGTCGGCATCATGGCCGTCGGTTTTCTGTTGTGGCGCGTTTTCGGTTCCAGCCTGATCGATGACGACGGCGCACGCGTACCGGCCGCCAAACGCGGCCCGGTCGGTCCCGACGACGATCCCGAGTTCCTGATGGACCTCGACCGTCGCAGCCGCGGTACCAACGGGTCCGACCCGGACGATCACCAGCACTGACGACCACTGACCGACCTCGTCCCGATACCACAACGAACGCGCCCCCGGAGTTCTCCGCTCCGGGGGCGCGTTCGTGTCGGTGTGGGGCTGCTCGGTCCTTTGCGGATCAGAGTCCCGCGCTACTCACAGTCCTGCATAGGAGTGCAGGCCGGAGACCACCAGGTTGATGATGAACAGGTTGAATAGCATCGCGACGAAGCCTGCGACGTTGATCCAGGCAGCCGCGGTGTTGCGCCAGCCGGCCGTGGCACGTGCGTGCAGGTAGGCCGCGTAGATCACCCAGGCGATGAACGAGACGGTCTCCTTGGGGTCCCAGCCCCAGAAGCGTCCCCACGCGGATTCGGCCCAGATGGCGCCGCAGATGACGCCCAGACCGAACAGCGGGAAGCCGAAGACCACGCATTTGTAGGCGAGACGATCGAGGGCGTCGGCGCCCGGGATGTGCGCGACCAGACGCATCACCGCACCCTTGGCGCCGGTCTCGGTGCGCTCGAGGGACTCGGCCTTCTCGCCCCACGCCATCTTGACGAGGTAGAGCATGCTCGACACCCCCGACACCAGCAGGACGCCGGAGCTCACCGAGATGATCGAGACATGGATGGCCAGCCAGTACGACTTGAGCGCGGGCACCACCGGGGCGGCCTGGGTGTAGAGCTCGGTGCCGGCGATGAACATCAGCAGCGCGACCGGGACCAGCACGAACGACAGCAGCGGCCGGTTCGCGGGTTTACGGAGCACGACGACGCCGGCGACGACGCCGGCCGCACAGGTCAGCGAGATGAACTCGTACATGTTGCCCCAGGGCGCACGATCGACGGCCATCCCGCGGCAGACGATGGACGCGATGTGCGCGGCCAGGCCGACGAAGACCACCGGATAGGCCATGGCGCCGAGGGTCTCGGAGAAGGTCCGACGGCTCGCGGTGTCGGCGATCTTGCCGGGGGTACGGTCCCCGGAGGCACCGGCTCCGGTGGCGCTCGACCCGACGGCCGCCCCGACGAGTTCCTTCGACGCCAGGCGCCTGGTCCTCGCGCCGGCGAGGGCCGCGAGGAACAACAGCATCGCCAGCACGTACACGGTGATGGCGGTTCCGAACAGCAGGTCGGAGTACCGGGCGAGCGTCTCGTCGACGTGCTCTGTACCAGTGTTCATCGATTCACCTCATCAGTCCTGCGGAAGAACGTGCGGCCGCCGTGGGTGCGCCCGTCTCAGAGTTTGCGCCATCTCGACATGCGTTTCGCCGAGCCACCGCCGGGCTCCACCAACCCGGCCGCCTGCTCCTCGAAACCCTCGCCCCAACCGGCCTGATCGGTCCGGGCGAGGCCGCCGATTTCTACTACCGTACGTCGTTTGCCGTCGGCGATGCCCGTCCGGTCCGGATCGGCCGGCACCAGCCGCACCCAGATCCGGCGTCGGCGCACCAGCAGCGACACCAGCAGACCGATCAGCATCGCCACCGCCGACACCAGCACCCAGTCCTGGGCCGGGTCGTGCGAGACCTGCACCGACACCCACCGCTGGTAGCCGTCGAAGCTGACGACGGTGCCGTCGGCCAGGGTCGTGCTGGCGCCCTTGGCGAGGTTCACCTGGGCCTGTCGTTGCAGCCTGCCCTGGTTGATGAGGCTCTGATCGAGCGAATAGGCGTTCTGCGGGAGACCGGTGTCGAGTCCGGTGTCGCCCTTGTAGATGCGGATTGCGACCTGCGGGTCGTGCGGCACGGGCGACGACGAACTCAGCAGGGTCCCTTGGTAATCCGCGGTCGGGGCGAACAGTCCCTCGATGGCGATCTGGTTCTTGCGGCGCACGTCCTCGTCGGGGTAGAGGCCCGCCGGGGTGTCGAACCGCACCGCGCCGGAGGAGAGCATCGTCTGCAACTCGTCGGGGATGAACAGGGCGGTCTGGGTGCGCTTCTCCCCGTTGGGGAAGGTGACGGTGAACGTCGGGGCGAATCCGTTGCCGAGGACGTAGACGCGGTCGCCGGCGACCCGCAGCGGGTCGTTGACCTTCACCGACGTCTGATGCCAGTCACCGGCGGAGGTGCCGGCGCCCTTGGTGTAGGACATCGTCGCGTCGTACATGTCGGGCTGACCGTTGGGCAGGAAGGTCGCCGAGAACGCGTCGACCTTGAAACAGAAGTGATTGAGGTCGGTGCCGTCGACCATCGCGCCGGCCCGGAACGAGTCGTACACCGCGGTCGAGGTGTTGCACAGTCCCTCGCCGTCGGCGACGAGACTTCGGGTGCCCTCGTAGCCGTAGAGCTTGCCGAGCGCGATCGACACCAACAGGGCGAGTAGGGCGAAATGGAAGACCAGGTTGCCGAATTCGCGCAGATACCCCTTCTCCGCGGAGACCTCGACGACCTTGCCTGTTGCCGCGTCGTCGCCTGTTGCTGCGTCGTTACGGACGACGATGTTGCGTCGCCAACCCCGCAGGTTCGTCGAGACCCGCTCGGCGATCTCCTCGGGATCACCGTCGACGGTGGTGGTGAGGTGGCGCGGCAGGCGACTCAGATTGCGGGGCGCGGCAACCGGTTTGGCGCGCAGACTCTTGGCGTGCTCGATCAGCCGCGGGGTCAGGCATCCCACCAGCGAGACGAACAGCAGCACATAGATCGCGGTGAACCAGGCGCTGGAGAACACGTCGAACAGCTGCAGCTTGTCCATCCACGTGCCCAGGGTGCCGTGGTCGGAGATGTACTTGAGCGTCTTCTGCTCGTTGAGCTCGCGCTGTGGGAGCAGAGCGCCGGGGATCGCGGCGAGCGCGAGCAGGAACAGCAGCACCAGCGCGGTGCGCATCGAGGTCAGCGACCGCCACAGGTTGCGCAGCGGCCACAGCACCCGACGCAGCACCCAATGCGGGCGGCGGGGCGGGGTGGGCTGGGCCGGGCGGTCGGCGAGCGCGGTGTCGGCGCGGGTCATACCGGCAACACCTGATCGGTGATGAAGGCGTCGCGCACCCAGACGATGAACTGATCCCACAGTCCGGTGACCAGCGCAATACCGACGAGGATCAACATGACACCTCCGAAGACCTGGATGGCGCGTGCATGATTGCGCAGCCAGGCGAGGCTGCGCAACGCCCACGCCGAGGAGAACGCGAGCACCACGAACGGGATACCCAGTCCCAGGCAGTACGCGATGATCAGGGTGACGCCCTTGGCGGCGGTCGCCCCCTCGGTGCCCGACGCGGTGGCGATGACCGCGGCCAGCGTCGGCCCGAGACACGGCGTCCAGCCGAGCGCGAAGACCGCACCGAGCAACGGGGCACCGACGATGTTGGACACCATCCGCGGGGCCAGTCGCACCTCGTGCTGCATCATCGGGATCAGGCCGATGAAGACCAACCCCATCACGATGGTGACCACCCCGCCGATGCGTTGCAGCAGTTCGTGATTGACGATGACGGTGCTGGTGAAACCGATCACCGTCGCGGTGGCGGCGACGAAGACGACGGTGAACCCGAGGACGAACAGCAGGGCGGCCATCGCCACGCGAGAGCGACCGCGTTTGGCGGGTTCGCCGACGGTGACCGCGGGGGCCTCGGCACCGACGAGTCCGGCGAGATACGACAGATAACCCGGGACCAGCGGCACCACACACGGTGAGGCGAACGACACCATCCCGGCGACCGCCGCCGCGGCCACCCCGAGCAGCAGCGGCCCGGAGGACACCGTGTCGGCGAAGGTCTGTCCGATACCGCTCACTGGGGCACCTCGGCAGACGACGGAGCGGCAGACGCAGGGGTGG
Source organism: Gordonia polyisoprenivorans NBRC 16320 = JCM 10675 (assembly GCF_000241325.1). Classification (GTDB taxonomy): domain Bacteria; phylum Actinomycetota; class Actinomycetes; order Mycobacteriales; family Mycobacteriaceae; genus Gordonia; species Gordonia polyisoprenivorans. Next base: position 58,048 of record NZ_BAEI01000088.1, read on the forward strand.
ACGACGCGGGCGCCGTGGAAGTGCTTGACGCCGCGGAACCACCGGGTGCCGGGTCCTCGGCGATCACCTTGCCGACCATCGCGCCGAGTTCGTCGGCGCTGACCGCGCGCAGGAACACCGCGGCCGGACGATGCTGCCGGTCGAGCACGATCGTCGTCGGCACCACCGACGTCGGGGTGGTCAGCGCGGCCAGCGAGGCCCCGGCGAAGTCGTAGATCGACGGATACCCGACGTGGCGGTCGTCCACGAAATCCTGTGCCGATTGCCGATTGTCACGCAGATTGATGCCGAGGAAGTTGACGCCCTGGCCCTGGTATTGCTCGTAGACCTGCTCGAGGGCGGCGGCCTCACCGCGGCACGGGCCGCACCACGAGCCCCACACATTGATCACGACGGCTTTGTCGGCGAACTCGGGATCACTGAGCGACAACGGTTTTCCGGTCGTCAGGTTCTCGCCGGAGACATCGGCGATGTGTTTGCGGTCGGCCTGGTCGTAGGTGATGACGGTCTGCCCACCGGGCGAGACGAACTGGAAGGTGTCGCCCTGCGAGACCGCGTCGTCACCGGTACCGCACGCGGTCAACGCCACGCCGAGCGCGAGCGAGACCAGCAGTGCGGCAATGATTCTCATCACTCGTGCGTTTACGACAAGTCGGACGCGGGGTCGCGAGGGGTGCCGGTGGCCTCGTTCCGACGGCGTCGGACACACGTCACGACCACCACGATCTCGCACCCTCACGCGTTCAACACTCTCCTGCTCAAGCCCCGGTCACGAGTGGATCCGACGCACCGGCCGGCTCGGAATAGATGATGTCGACGAGGGCGTCGTCGTCGTAGATGAGGCTGGTCAACGACGCGAGCGAGCACTGGCGACGACGCGGGTCGTGCCAGAGCCGCTGGCCCTCGAGGAAGCGGCGCAACGTGTACACCGGCAGCTGATGACTCACGCAGACGGCCTCGTGGCCGCGGGCGGCGTCGCGGGCCTTGTTGGCCGCGGCCAGCATCCGGTGCGCGAGCTGGATGTACGGCTCGCCCCAGGACGGGGTGAACGGGTCGCGCAGCTTGGGCCAGTGCCGCGGCTTGCGCAGCGCGCCGTCGCCGACCGAGACCTTGAGTCCCTCGAAGATGTTGTCGGCCTCGATGAGCTCGTCGTTGGTGAGGATCGGCAGGTCGTGCGCGGCGGCAATCGGTCCGGCGGTCTCCTGTGCGCGCTGCAGCGGGGAGGCGAACACGGCGGTGATGTCGTGGTCGGCCAGCGCGTCGGCGACCTTGCGGGCCTGAGCGCGACCGGTGTCGGAGAGATGGAAGCCGGGCAGCCGTCCGTAGAGGATGGCGTCGGGATTGTGCACCTCACCATGGCGCATCATGTGAACGATCGTGTGCATCAGCTCTCCCCGGGAGTGGGCGCGGTTGCCGCGGCCCGCGCAGCGGCCGGCAACGCGTCGGCAATTCGAGTGAAAGCATCCTCGTCGAGCGCCGCCGAGACAAACCAGGCCTCGAACGCGCTGGGCGGCGGGTACACACCGGCGTCCAGTAGCGCGTGGAAGAACGGCGCGAAACGCCAGGTCTGGGTTGCCTTCACGCCCGCGTAGTCGACGATGCGGGTGTCGGCGGCGCCGTCTGTGGTGAAGAACACACTGAGCAGGTTGCCGGCCTTCTGCACGCGGTGTGCCACCCCGGCGGTGTGCAGGGCGTCGGTGAGCAGGCCGGCGAGGCGGTCGGCGTTGGCGTCGAGGGCCGAGTAGACCGCCGCGTCGGCGGTCCGCAGCGTCGCCAGGCCGGCGGCGACGGCCACCGGATTACCCGACAACGTGCCCGCCTGATAGACGGGACCGGTCGGCGCGAGGCGCTCCATGACGTCGGCGCGACCGCCGAAGGCCGCGGCGGGCAGGCCGCCGCTCATCACCTTGCCGAAGGTGTAGAGGTCGGCGCCGACACCCTCGAGCCCGAACCAGCCGGCCGGGCTGACCCGGAATCCGGTCATCACCTCGTCGATGATCAGCAGGGCGCCGTGCCGGCGGGTGAGGTCACGCAGACCGGCATTGAAACCGTCGATGGGCGCGATCGCACCCATGTTGCCCGCGGCGGCCTCGGTGATCACCGCGGCGATGTCGTCACCGAATTCCTCGAAGGCCTTCGCGACGGCATCGAGGTCGTTGTAGGGCAACACGAGGGTGTCGTGGGCGGCGGCGCCGGTGACACCGGGGCTGGTCGGCAGGCCGAGGGTGGCCACACCAGAGCCGGCGTCGGCGAGCAGTGCGTCGACGTGGCCGTGGTAGCAGCCGGAGAACTTGATGATCTTGGGGCGGCCGGTGAAGCCGCGGGCCAGCCGGATCGCCGACATGGTCGCCTCGGTGCCGGAGTTGACCAACCGCACCCGCTGCACCGGGTCGACGCGGTCGATGATCTCCTCGGCCAGCTCGACCTCGGATTCGGTGGGCGCGCCGAACGACAGTCCACCCGCGGCGGCACGCTGCACGGCCTCGACGACGGCGGGATGGGCATGACCGAGGATCATCGGCCCCCACGACGACACCAGGTCGACGTAGTCGTTGCCGTCGACGTCGGTCAGAGTGCAGCCGGTGGCCGAGGCGATGAACCGGGGATCGCCGCCGACGGCGGAGAACGCACGCACCGGTGAGTTGACCCCACCGGGGATCGCATGTTGCGCCCGTTCGAACAGCTCACTGGACTTCACGGCGACGTCGGCGGATCTGCTCACGGCCTCCAGTGTTCCAAATGGCACCGAGTGAGAGAAATTCGGCCTGGTCAGGGCACTGCCGGGGCGTGCTCACCGCCCCAGCGCAGCCTCGATCTGCGCCGCGATGGCCTCGTGGCCGCGGGCGTTGGGATGCACCGTGATCCGCGCCGTGGTGCCCTGCTGCGGTTCGATCCAGCGCGCCGCACCCGCGCACGCGTCGTGGCCCTGCGACACCTGCGACATGTCGACGAAGGTGACGCCGGTCTTCTCGGCGGCGCGGCGCACGGCGTCGTTGAGGTCGGCCTGCAGTCCACGCAGATACGGCACGTCACCGGGCGCGACGCGCATCGCCGGGTAGCAGCCCTGCGTGGCGGGCAGAATCCACGGATAGCCCACGATGACGACGCGGGCATTCGGGGCGTGGGCGCGAATCCGGGTGAGGCCGTCGACGAGGGCCGGATAGATCTCGGCGTCGATGGGTGCGGTCAACTCCGAGCCGTAACGATCCCGGCACGGCGAACCGGTGGGGACTCCGGGGCTGTCGGCGATCGCGTCGCCGCATTTGCTGATCGCCCCGCCGAAGGTGTTCTCGTCGTTGCCGCCGAGCATCAGCGTCACCAGCCGTGTCTGTGGTCCGAGCGCGTCGAGTTGTGGTGGTATGCCGAAGTATTGGCTGGTGGTGAGGTCGGCGGTGTCGGCGCCCGAGCAACTCACGTCGGTGAGCGGCAGCCGACGTTGCGCGGCGACGAGGTGGGCGAAGTTGATCGCCGACCGCTGACACAGGAACGGCGAATCCGATTGCACCGGAAGGACTCCGGCGCCCGCGGCGTAACTGTCGCCGAGATTGACATATGCGGTCGCGGCCGGAGCGGTGCCGGTCGAACTCGGGGCCGACGACGACGGCGCGGGAGATCCGTCGTCGGCGCCGCAGCCGACCACGAGGATCAGCAGCGCCGCCAGCATCGTGGCGAGCGCCCCGCGCCTCATGCGTCGGCCCCGAGCATCATCAGCAGCAGTTCGGCGCGGGTGCGGGCATCGGCGAGGTCGATGGCGAGCATGTCCTCGACCCTCTCGATCCGGCTGCGCAGGGTGTGCCGGTGCACGCCGAGTGCGGTGGCCGCACTCCCCCAGTTGCCATTGGCCTCCAGATACGCCAGCAGACTCCGGTGCAGCGCGGTGCCCTGGAGGCGATCGTGGTCGAGGATCGGCGCGAGACGCCGATCGTGGTTGTCGGCCAACGCTTGTCGCACCGGGTCGACCGCCAGCAGCGACTGTGCGTCGTCGAGGTCGACGAGTTGCCCCACCGCGGCCGAGCGACAGGCCAGGCGGGCCTGCGTCACCGATGTGGCGACGGCCGCGGCGTCGGGCGTCTCCGCCGCGTCGGCCAGGCGGACCGGCGGGCCGATCCCGCCGCGCACCGTCGCAGCGGTCGCGAGCACGCTCAGCAGGCCGATCGCCACGTCGACGGGGTCGTCGCCGCGTAGCAGGGTCGCCACCTCGGTTCCGGCCCGGTGCACGAACACCGGGCGCCACCGGCGTTCGAGTTCGTCGGTCAGGCGTGCCTGCCCCCGCTCGGCATCGGCGTCGCCGGCGAAGGTGAACACCACCGCCCGCACCGCGTCGTCGGGGCTGGCGGCGCGCCGCAACACCCGCAGCGCGGTGGGCCCGACTACTCCGTCGAGTGCCGATCCGAGCACGTCGGTTTGCAGCAGGGCCATCTCCCGACGCACCTCCTGCGGTTTGGCGTATTCGATGGCCAGCAGCGAGGTGGCGTGGCCGACGAGCATCCGGTTGACCTCGTCGAGAGGTGCTCCGACAACGCCGAGGAATCCGAATGTCCTTGTGGCCGAGCCGATCCGGGTGACCATGAAGGTGACGTCGTCGGCGACGAACACCGCGCCCGCCGACGCGGGATCGCGGGCGACGAGGGCGCGGACCCGGGCGAGATCATCGGGGTCGGGCGGAGCGGGCGAGGACGCCACCTCGGCATGGTTGGCGTCGAGGAGCAGCACGCGACGTTCGATCGCGTCGGCGAGTTCGCCGACCACCGCGGCCGGACCACGGGCCACCGCGGCACGTGTCATGCGGGGTTGCGCGCGGGTCGCCGACACCAGGCGGGCCGAGCGGCCGGCGGCGATCTGGTCGAGCAGGGCGCGGGTGATCGCCGAGAACGGGATGTGCAGCGGAACCTCGAACAACGGAAGGCCCGCCTCGTCGGCGGCACTGATCATCGCCTGCGGTATGGCGTCGAAGCCCAGGCCCACCCCGAAACCGAGGGCGGCGACCCCGACCTCATCGAGGGAGCGGACGTAGCGTTGCTGCTCGGCGAGGTCGTCGGTGAGTCGGAGTCCGGTGGTGAGCAGCACCTCGCCGCCCACCATCCACTCGGCGGCGGTGAGCAGCTCGGAACTGACCGCGCTGTCGATGGGGCGTTCGAGGCCCGCACCGCCGGCATGCAGCACCAATTCGAGGCTGCGTTGGGCGATCAGCCAGCGAACGGACGTCGACACCCGTTCACCGTACGCCCGGACTGGACATCGTGGAGTGTCACCGAGAAATCGGTGTACACATTGTCAGGCGCGTGAACCGGGTCACTGGGCGAACACTGATGACCAGCAGCGCCCAGTGCGGCCGCGCACTCCAGGCCCCACACAACAACAGGCCCCCACACATCGAGCACGAGGTGACACCCGATGACCGCTTCCGCCACCGAAATCGTCTACCGCCTGCCCCAGGAGCGACGGCTGGTGACCGACCTGCCGGGCCCACGGTCGATCGAGCTGGGTGCTCGCCGATCCGCCGCGGTGGCCGCCGGGGTCAGTTCGATCCTGCCGTCCTACGCCGCCGACGGTGACGGCGGCGTCCTCGTCGACGTCGACGGGAACTCGCTGATCGACCTCGGCTCGGGTATCGCGGTGACCTCGGTCGGATCGGCCAACCCCGCGGTGGCCGCGGCCGTCGGTGACCAGGCCGCCCATCTCATCCACACCTGCTTCATGGTGGCGCCCTACGACAGCTACGTCGCGGTGGCCGAGAAGCTCAACGCGCTCACCCCCGGTGATCACGACAAGCGCACCGCCCTGTTCAACTCGGGCGCCGAGGCCGTCGAGAATGCGGTGAAGATCGCGCGGCTGGCGACCGGGCGGGACGCGGTGGTCGCTTTCGACCACGCCTATCACGGCCGCACCAATCTGACGATGGCGTTGACCGCGAAGAGCATGCCGTACAAGGCGCACTTCGGTCCGTTCACCCCCGAGGTGTACCGGATGCCGATGAGCTACCCGTTCCGGGACCAGTTCGGCGTGGACGGCAAAGCCGCAGCCGAACATGCGATCTCGGCGATGACGACACAGATCGGCGCCGACTCGCTCGCCGCCATCATCATCGAACCCATCCAGGGCGAGGGCGGATTCATCGTCCCCGCACCGGGATTCCTGACCACCCTGGCGCAGTGGTGCCGCGAGAACGGCGTCGTCTTCATCGCCGACGAGGTGCAGGCCGGATTCGCCCGCACCGGAACGTGGTTCGCGTGTGAGGAGGAGGGCGTCGTCCCCGATCTGATCACCATGGCCAAGGGCATCGCCGGCGGCATGCCGCTCTCGGCGGTGACCGGCCGCGCCGAACTGCTCGACGCCGTACACGCCAGCGGACTCGGCGGCACCTACGGCGGAAACCCGGTCGCGTGCGCCGCGGCTCTCGCCGCGATCGAACAGATGGAGACCCTCGATCTGGCCGGGCGCGCCCGCCACATCGGCGAGGTCATCACCTCCGTCCTCTCCGAAACGGCCGATGAACTTGCCGCACAGGGCAAGCCGGTGATCGGCGAGATCCGCGGGCGGGGCGCCATGATGGCAATCGAAATAGTACGGCCCGGCGGCGGCAACATGGGCCCCGCTCGCTCCGCTCCCGGCGGCCCGGAAGCAGACCTGGCCCTCACCAAGGCGGTCGCCGCGGCATGTCACGCCCAGGGCGTCATCGTCCTGACCTGCGGCACCTACGGCAACGTGATCCGGCTTCTGCCGCCGCTGGTGATCGGCGACGACCTGCTCCGTGAGGGCCTCGGCGTACTGAGCGACGCCATCAAGTCCCTCGTCTGATCGCCGCGCCTGATCGACCCCGCTCCAACCGTCCACTTCCGAAAACCGCTGCGAGACAAAGGACACCGTATGCACCCGCTCGATCCACTCTCCGCCGACGAATTCCGGGCCGTCTCCGCGGTTCTCTCGCGCGAGCAGGGAGTCGGCGACGGATGGCGGTACGCCTCCATCGAACTCGCCGAGCCGGGTAAGGCCGAGCTCGCCGCGTACGAGGCCGACGGCACCGTCCCCGCACGACGGGCGATCGTCATCTGTCTCAACAGTTCCGAGAACCTGACCTACAAGTCGGTGGTACGCCTCACCGATGAGACCGTCGAATCGTTCGATCTGGTCCCGGACGTGCAGGCGAACTTCACCGTCGACGAGTTCGAGGAATGCGATCGGGTGTTGCGGGCACACCCGGAGGTGCAGGCGGCTCTCGCGCGACGCGGGATCACCGACCTCGACCTGGTCTTCATGGACACCTGGACCTACGGCGGCGCGCTGATCCCCGAGGAGTTCAAGGGGCGGCGTCTGGGCTGGTCGGACACCTGGGTGAAGAACGCCGAGGGCGCCAATCCGTACGCGAATCCCGTGTCGGGGCTGCACTGTGTGATCGACGTGAACACGATGGAGTTGCTGCGCATAGAAGATACGGCCGCCGGGAGTGGGGCAGATGGCTCGGGTGGCTTCGAGCGTCCGCAGGTGATGGGCGAGTATGTGCCGCGCCATATCCCGCAACGCATCCGCGACACCTTCAAGCGCCCGCCACTCAAGCCTCTGGAGATCACCCAGCCCGAGGGTCCGTCGTTCACTCTCGAGGGCAACCGGCTGACGTGGCAGAACTGGTCGCTGCGAGTGGGTTTCAACTACCGGGAGGGCATGACCCTGCATTCGGTGACCTACAACGATGCCGGGCGCGAGCGGTCGGTGGCGCATCGCATGTCGTTCGCCGAGATGGTGGTGCCCTACCGCGACCACTGCGAGGACCATTACCGCCGTACCGCTTTCGACATCGGCGAGTGGGGTCTGGGCTTCATGACGACCTCGCTGGAACTCGGCTGCGACTGCCTCGGCGAGATCCGTTACCTCGATGCGGTGCTGCACAACAGCGCCGGTGAGCCCTACACCATCACCAACGCCATCTGCATCCACGAGGAGGACAACGCCGTCCTCTGGAAGCATGTCGATCACGATGCCGGGGCCGAGGTCCGGCGTATGCGGCGACTCACGGTCAGTTTCCATGTGACCGTGGCCAATTACGAATACCTGGTGTACTGGCGGTTCTATCAGGACGGCAACATCGAGTGCGAGGTCCGCGCCACCGGCATCATGGTGACCACACCGATGCCGCCCGGGGTGACCAGCAATCCGCACGGCACCGTCATCGACGATCGCACGTATGCACCATTCCACCAGCACTTCCTCGTCGCGCGGCTCGACCTCGACATCGATGGCCCCGACAACACCGTGTTCGCCTCGGAGACCGTCGCCGAGCCGATGGGTCCGGGAAATCCGCTCGGACTGTCGCTGACGCAACGCAATACGGCACTGCGCACCGAGAGCGAGGGCATGCAGGACCCGGACTTCGCGACGCAGAAGAGCTGGAAAATCGTCAACACCAACCGCACCACCGAGCTCGGTCACCATCCGGCCTACAAGCTGTCCCCGACCGGCGCGTTCCCGGCGATGTTCGACCCCGCCTCGCCGGTCTTCCAGCGCGCCACCGTCATCGGCCACACCCTCTGGGTGACACCGAACAATGCCGACGAGCGTTGGCCTGCAGGTGAATTCGTCAACCAGTCCGAGCGCGACACGGGTTTGGCGGAGTGGACCAAGAACAACCGGTCGATCGAGAACACCGACGTCGTCCTGTGGTATGTGTTCGGCATCCACCACATCACCCGTCCCGAGGACTGGCCGGTCATGCCTGCCGACGTGGTCTCGTTCTGGCTCAAGCCTTTCGGATTCTTCGACCGCAACCCGGCACTCGACGTCGAACCGTCACCGTCGGCGCACTGTCACGCATCGAACGCCGAGCACCACTGAATCGGCGAACAACACCGAACCACCGAGCATCGCAGCGAGAGGACCTTTCATGAGCACCACCGAGATCATCGACACCCAGGCCGTTCTCGACGGCGTACCCACCGGTTTGTGGATCGGCGGCGAGTCGGTCGACGCGTCGGACGCGGGTACGTTCACCGTCTACGATCCGGCAACGGAGCAACCGTTGACCCAGGTTGCCGACGCCACCGTCGAGGACGCGCGTCGCGCCCTGGACGTCGCAACCTCGGTCGCCGATGACTGGGCGGCGACCCCGGCCCGCGAGCGCGGTGAGATCCTGCGTCGCGCTTTCGGTCTCGTCGCCGACCGCACCGACGATCTCGCGATGCTGATGACCCTCGAACTCGGACGCGCCCTGCCCGACAGCCTGGCCGAGGCGCGCTACGGCAACGAGTTCCTGCGGTGGTTCGCCGAGGAGGCGGTACGCATCGACGGCAGGTTCACCCAGTCTCCGGCGGGGACCGGCCGGATCGTCGTGACCCACGCCCCGGTCGGCCCGTGCCTGGCGATCACACCGTGGAATTTCCCGCTGGCCATGGGCACGCGCAAGATCGGTCCCGCGCTGGCCGCGGGCAACGTGATGCTGGTCAAGCCGGCCCACGAGACGCCGTTGACGATGCTGGCGCTCGCCGAGATCTTCGCCGAGGCCGGACTTCCCGCGGGCGTGCTGTCGGTGCTCCCGACGATGCGGGCGCGGGAGGTGGCATCGGCGATCATCGGCGACGACCGGATTCGCAAGATCAGCTTCACCGGCTCGACCCCGGTCGGCAAGAACCTGCTCGGCCAGGCCGCCGAGCGGGTGCAGCGCACGTCGATGGAACTCGGCGGCAACGCGCCGTTCGTCGTATTCGATGACGCCGACGTCGACAAGGCCGTCGAGGGCGCCTTCCTGGCCAAGATGCGCAACGGCGGCGAAGCGTGCACCGCGGCCAATCGCTTTCTGGTGCAGTCCGGTGTGGTCGAGGAGTTCACCGAGAAACTCGTCGAGAAGATGTCGGCGGTTCGGATCGGACCGGGGTACGACGACGGCGTGACCCTCGGTCCGCTGGTCAGCGCGGCGCAGCGCGACAAGGTCGCCGAGGCCGTGGAGACCGCCGTCGCGCACGGCGGCCGGGTTCGCCTGGGCGGCAAGGCCCCCGGCGGAAAGGGCTTCTTCTACCCGGCCACCGTCATCGACAACGTCGACGCGTACGCACCGGTCACCCGCGGCGAGATCTTCGGCCCGGTGGCCGTGATCAGTTCCTTCGACTCCGAGGACGAGGCGATCAAGGCCGCCAACTCCACCGAATTCGGTTTGGCCGCATACTTCTTCACCCGAGACCTGGATCGGGCGCTGCGCGTGTCGACGGCGCTGGACTCCGGGATGGTGGGTGTGAATCGCGGAGTGATCTCCGACGTCGCCGCACCGTTCGGCGGCGTCAAGGAGTCCGGTATCGGCCGCGAAGGCGGCTCGGAGGGCATCGAGGAGTACCTGACGGTCAAGTACATCGCCTTCACCTGATCCGCGCGAAGTGACCATTCGAGGCCAACGAGACAATTAGTACAGCTAATAGTCTGCGCTATGCTACATCGCATGCGGCTTCGGGTGGTGGCATCAATCGTGGTAGTGGTTCTCGCGGTGACCGTCGGCGGCCTGGTGTCGTCGCCGGCCCGCGCGGACAACGGTTCGTCGGATTGGGGCAGCTCGGGTCTGGGCAGCTCGGATCTGCTCTCCCCCACCAGCCTGTTCTTGTGGCAGAGTCCGCCGACGCGTTACATCGTCGTCCTGGGCGCCAAGATGGGAACCTTCGGTCAGACGCCGACGATCCTGAATGAGCGCCTCGACACCGGCGCGGCCTTGGCCCGGTCGCATCCGTTCAATCGGGTCATCGTCTCCGGCGGCGATACCTGGTGGCTGCCGGTGTCGGAGGCGCAGTTCATGAATCTCGGGCTGATGAGGCGCGGTGTGCCGATGTGGCAGATGGTCAACGAGGGCCGCTCCACCGACACCGTGGAGAACGCCACCTACACCGTCGCCATGCTCAAGGCCATGGGCGCCACCGGGGCTCTCATCGTCACCAACGCGTTCCACATGCCCAGGGCCATGGGCGATTTCCGGGCGGCCGCGGCCAAACAGCACGCCGCTCTGCAGTTCCAGCCGAGCTACGCATGATCGTCTTTCGCCGACCGGGCGCCTGTTTTCGTCCACTGGGCGCTCGTTTTCGTCGACCGGGCGCTCGAACCCGTCGACCGGGCGCTCACGAGTAGTAGCCGCCGCGTGTGCGGATGGCCTCGGCGATCTCGTTCACCACGCCCATGGGATTGGTTCTCATCCGATGTTTGTCCGCACGGATGACCTTCCAGCCGAGCCGCGCCGACTCCGCGTCGCGTGCGGCATCGCTCGCTCGTTGTTCGGGACTGGAATGGTATTCCTCACCGTCGTACTCGATGCCGATCTTCAGCTCGGGGTAGGCCCAGTCGTGGCGGGCAACAAGGACCTTTCAACTGCCGTACGTATCGGACGCCCTTCTGAGTCTCGACGTAGTCGGCGAGTTCACCGAGGTCGTATGCGGTGGCCGCGGCGAGCGCGTCGAGATGGCCGATCGCGCGCATTCTCGGCTGAATCCTCCCGACGTCGAAGGCGGTCCGGATCGGCGAGGTGACCGCGATGCCATCGATGACCTCGATGTGTTCGGGCGGCAGATCCACCCTACGGGGGACGGAGCCCCGCGCCGCGCGGCCGGAGGCGCTGGCGCCTCGGATGAGTAATATCGGGAAATCCGAATCGAACCACCAGGAACCGTGCATGACCATGGCGGCCTGACCGCCGACCACGGGATCTCCCTGCGCCGCAGACGCGATCGCGATCACCCGCTGACGTGCAGTGAGCATTTCGCCGCGCCCGATGTGCGCTTCGCCGCGGAGGAGCCTGAACTCCGCGGCGAATCGTTCGGGCGACATTCCCGGTTCCGAGAGGGCGTCGCGTCGAAAAACGAGTTCGGGTGTCGCTAAGGGTTCATCGATGGTCATGGGAGATTGGACGCAGCGCTCGCCTCGTCGGTTCCGTCGACATCGGCACATGCGCGGACGAGTGGTTCGGGGAAACGCCCGATCGACGAATTTGAGCGCACGGTCGACGCGATTGAGCGCACGATCGACGGGTTTGAGCGCACGATCGACGCAAAACGGCGCCCGATCGACGAGTCGATGGGGCGCCGTTTCGGCCGGGAAGGGCTCAGCGCAGCAGTGCGCGACTCATCACGACGCGCTGAATCTGGTTGGTGCCCTCGTAGATCTGGGTGATCTTGGCGTCGCGCATCATCCGCTCGACCGGGAAGTCACGGGTGTAGCCGGCACCTCCGAAGAGCTGCACGGCGTCGGTGGTGACCTCCATGGCGACGTCGGAGGCAAAGCACTTCGACGCCGAGCTGATGAAGCCGAGGTTCTTCTCGCCACGCTCGGCGCGAGCGGCGGAGGTGTAGACCATCAGCCGGGCGGCCTCGACCTTCATCGCCATGTCGGCGATCATGAACTCCACACCCTGGAACGAGCTGATCGGCTTGCCGAACTGCTTGCGGTCCTTGACATAGGCGATGGCCTTGTCGAGCGCACCCTGCGCGATGCCGACGGCCTGCGCACCGATGGTCGGGCGGGTGTGGTCGAGGGTCTGCAGCGCGGTCTTGAAGCCGGTGCCCTCGTCACCGATGATCCGATCCTCGGGAATGGTGCAGTCCTCGAAATACAGTTCGGCAGTGGGTGATCCCTTGATGCCGAGCTTCTTCTCCAGCGGGCCGACGGTGAAGCCCGGGTCGTCCTCGTGGACCATGAACGCCGAGATGCCGTTGGCCTTCTTCTCGGGGTCGGTGACCGCCATGACGGTGTACCAGGATGACTTGCCGCCGTTGGTGATCCAGCACTTGGAGCCGTTGAGCACCCAGTTGCTGCCGTCCTTGCGGGCGCGGGTCTTCATCGACGCCGCATCCGAACCGGCCTCACGCTCGGAGAGGGCGTAGGACGCCATCGCCTCACCGGCGGCGATCGACGGCAACACCTTGGCCTTGAGTTCGTCGGAACCGTTGAGGATCAGACCCATGGTGCCGAGCTTGTTGACGGCCGGGATCAGCGACGACGACGCACACACGCGCGCAACCTCTTCGATCACGATGCAGGCGGCGACCGAGTCGGCACCCTGTCCGTCGTACTCCTCGGGAACGTGGATCGCGTTGAATCCGCTGGCGACGAGCGCGTCGAGGGCTTCCTGCGGGAAGCGCGCGTTCTCGTCGACGTCGGCGGCGTGCGGTTCGATCTCCTTCTCGGCGAGCGCACGGATCGCCTCGCGGAGCGCGACGTGCTCCTCGGGCAATTCGAAGACGTTGAATCCGGGGTTTCCAAAGGCCATGGGGGCTCCTCCTCGATGCGCGCGGAGTGCTGCGCGGCGGTGATCGATGCTCGTCGGGGTACCGGTCGTGCGACGGATGCGGGCACCACAGACGACGACACTGAGTGCCAGGATACTCCGTCGGTGGTGCAGATGTCGACACTACGTGCCACCCGTGTGGGCACACCGGCGTCGGTAGCGCGCCGTCAGGTCCGGCGAGATCGCTGGGCCCGGATCTCCTCGGCGACCGCACGGGCGATCTGATCGGCGCCCGCGTCGATCGGGTGGGTGACGACGGTGATCGCGGTACCGGCACCGTCGTCGCCGCCATCGTCGGCACCCAGTGCCAGCCGGATGCGTCGGAGTTCGGTACGAAGCGTGTTCACCGTGGCGTCGGCGTCGCCGCGGATCATCGACCGCAGCAGGTAGTTGTGCACCGAGGTCACCGCGGCGGCGAAGGCGACGATGCGCTCGGGCGACTCGTCGGGAAGGCGTCGGCGCAGGAACTCCTCGAAGACGCGCTGGTAGCGGTAGGTGGTGACGAGCTCGCGGTCGCGCAGTGCCGGTACCCGGGTGACCACGCGAAGCCGTCGGACGGCAAGGTCCCGGGTGGCGAGGAAGTGCGTGAAGACGATCTCGGCGGCGTCGCAGACGTCCGTCCACGGGTCCGGGCCGTCCACCGATTCGTCCGGCGCGAACTCGTCGGCGCCGAGACGTTCGGCAACCTGGGCGATCAGAGCCTCGTGATCGGCGAAGATCATGTCTTCCTTGGAGCGGAACTGTCGGAACAGCGTGCGTCGCGAGACCCCGGCGTCCGCGGCGATCTGATCGACGGTCGTCGACTCGTACCCGTACTCGCTGAAGAGCCGGATCGATGCCGCGACGACCTGGGTGCGCAGATCGACCGGATCGACCGTCGTGTCACTCGGTGCCATCTGTCCAGTATGGCGCGCGATGCCGCCCGCGCGACAGTCGACGGCTTGCGACAGCGGAAGCCGCCGGTACCATATTTCCCATGTCGAATCCTGAGTTCGTCGTACAGAATCCCGGGCACTGGGGTACGCCGACGACCCCGGCCCACCCGTCGACCATGGCGCCGCCCACCTTCCACGCGACGATTCCGGTGGACTCCCAGGTGCGCCGGCGCTTGACGCGGGCGACGTTGCTGACCCGGACCCACTGCAACCTCCTGGCGGGCCTGGCCGTCCTGATGCTGATCGTGCTGATCGGCCTCGCCCTCGTGTTCCCGTCCACCTCGAACCCGCTGGCACTTGCGCCCGTCCCGATCTTCGTGGTGGTCATCGTGGCGCTGCAGCCCTGGGTGTTGTGGCGACGAATGCTTCCCGACGGCTCCATGTTGTCGGCGGAGATCACGCACAGCCGGATACTCGTGGACTATGCGGGCCTGATCAACGGCATGCACATGACACGGATCAGCGGCGTCACCTGTCGCTACGACGTCGTGGTCCTGCGCACCGATCGCGGGCTCCGGATGACCGTGCCGGTGGAGCTGTTGCCGCCGCATCTCGCGGCGCAGTGGGCGTCCGGCGCTCGGTGAGGTCGGGCTCGGTAGGGTCATTCGGACCGCCGACCGGGGCGGCTTTTCGGGGCAGATTGCGGTCCAATCATGGTGTGTCCTCCCCGTTCTCACCATCGACGTTCTCGCCGTCGCTCTCACCGACCGCACCCTCGCCGTACGTGGGCGCCGGACCCGACGGGGTACTGCGCACACACCTGATCGCCGACGACGCCCTCGGCCCCCGACTGTGCCGGGGCGCCCTGCTCACGCCGGGATGGATGCTGCGGCAATCAGTGCCCGCCGCCGTCGGCGCGCTCGTCGCCGCACTCGCCGCGTCCTCCACCGACTCCCGGCCGCCGGCGGTGGTCACGGTGGTCGTCGTCCTCGGACTGTTCCTGCTCGCCCAGGCCGCGATGCTCACGCTGGGCATCGTGCTGGGCCAACGCCGGATGCGTCGGATCATGCCCGCCGGGACACCGGTCGGCGCGGAGTTCACCCCGTTGAGGATCGGGCACCGGGTGGGAGCGACCTACTCGCAGATCCCGCTCGAGCGGTTCGACCGGGTCGTGATCAACTCGCGGGTGGTGCTGCTCTGCACGGGCCGGCGCACCGTCGTGCTGTTACCGCGGGAACTGGTGCCACCGCAGGTGATCGCCGATTACCGGGCCCGTTACCTGCGACGTGGATTCCGGCGCCGATGACCCCGATGCTCAGTCGTGCTGGGCGTCCTGACGCAACTCGAACTTGAGGACCTTGCCGGTGGAGGTGCGCGGTAGCTCGTCGGCGAAGACGATGTCGCGCGGCACCTTGTAGCCGGCCAGCAGGGTCCGGGCGTGCTCGATGAGCTCCTCGGCGCTCAGTTGCGCCCCGGGAGTGAGCAGGACGTAGGCGCGCGGGCGCTCACCCCACTTCTCGTCCGGGACGCCGATGACGGCGACGTCGAGGACCGAATCATGGCTCACCAGAGCCTGTTCGACCTCGATGGTGGAGATGTTCTCGCCGCCGGAGATGATGATGTCCTTGGCTCGATCGCGCAGCTGGATGTACCCGTCGGGATGCATCACCCCGAGATCGCCGGTGTGAAACCAGCCGCCGGCGAACGCCTCCCGGGTTGCGGCCGGATCCCGGAAGTAGCCGGCCATCACGTTGTTGCCGCGTAACACGATCTCGCCCATGGTTTCTCCGTCGGCGGGTACGTCGACGAGCGGCAGGACATCGCGTTTGACGACGCGCGCCGCCTCGGCCTGCACCATGCCGACGCCTTGTCGGGAGAGTTTGGCCGCGCGCCCATCGGCGGGCAATTCGGCCCAGGCGTCCTGGAATTCGCAGATCGTGTACGGGCCGTAGACCTCGGTGAGGCCGTAGACGTGAACCACGGTGATACCGAGCGCCTCGAGCTGACCGATGACGGTCGGGCTCGGTGGCGCACCCGCGGTGGTGATGTGCAGGGGCCGGTCGAGGCGATGTGCGCGAGGCGATCCCGCGATCGTCGTACACACCGTGGGTGCCCCGCACAGGTGGGTGATGCCGAGATCGTCGATGGCGTCCCACACGGCGTCGGCACGGACCGCACGCAGACACACGTGGGTCGCCGATGCCTGGGTGACCGCCCACGGGGTGCACCAGCCGTTGCAGTGGAACATCGGCAGCGTCCACAGATAGCGGCTGTGGCCGGTGAACTGGTTGTGGAAGGTCTCGCCGAAGGAGTTCAGGTATGCCCCGCGGTGGGTGTACATGACGCCCTTGGGTTTTCCGGTGGTCCCCGAGGTGTAGTTGATGGTGATGACGGTGTCCTCGTCGTCGACGGTCCACGGGATGGGGTCCTGCTCGACGTCGGGACCGTCGGCGAGGGCCAGGAAATCGGCATAGGTCTGCAGGCCGGTGATCCCCGACGCGCCGACATCGCCCATCGTCGGACCGAATTCGGGGTCGGTGATCTCGACGGTGGTGGCCACCTCGGGGACCTCGTCGGCGATGAGCGAAACGGTGTGCCGGAATTCGGCGTCGAAGAACAGCGTGGTGACGCCCGCGTGATTGAGGATGTAGACCAGTTCGGGTCCGGCCAGGCGGGAGTTGAGCGCGACGAGCACACCGCCGGCCAGCGGGACCGCGTAGTGCGCGACGAGCATCTCCGGGATGTTGGGTGCGAGATAGGCGATCCGCTCACCGCGCGCGATCCGGCTCTTGAGAACCCGGGCGAGGCGCTGCACCTCGTCGGCGAACTCCGCGTAACTCGCGCGACGATCCCCGTAGATGATCGCTGTGCGGTCGCCGAACACCGTTGCGCTGCGTTCAAGGAATCGCAGCGGACTCAGTTCGGACCGGTTGGCGCTGCCACAATCGATCCGGCCGAAGTCGGCGTCGAGCGCCAGGGCCTCGGCAAGGGTCGTATCGGTGTCCGAGACAGACATCGTCTCCTCCAGATCGTCGTGCCGCGGCCGATGCGAACACGGGTGAGGGCCGCGACGTTTGTCGTCCTCCGAGCGTATGGATCACACTAGTGCCGGTACCACCCCCGAAAGTAGGTGGTTTCGGCCCCGATGGCGATGTCGGGCCGACACGTACCGGTGGCAAAGGCAAGGGGCGAGGAGGAGAGGACCATGGTCACCGATCCGCGGCGTCCCGACGACGCCGATGCGGTGCGCGCCGAGTTGCGCGGGGTGCATCGGACGACGGGCCTGCCGGTGCTGTTCGGCGGGCTAGTGGACGGTCCGGGCGCGCTGCTGTCGGGTTTCGTCGGGACCCGCACCGCGCTGCTGCGTGATCTCCTGATCGGTTCCGACCGTGGGCTCGGCGGACGGACCATCGTCGAGCGCCGCCCCGGCGCCGTCGCCGACTACTTCCACTCCACCGAGATCACCCACGACTACGACCGCGAGGTGTCCGGGGAGGGCATCGAATCGTTGGTGGCCGCTCCCGCGGTGGTCGGCGGGCGCACCCGGGCGGTTCTCTACGGCGGGCTGCGCGCACCCGAGCGCATCGGGGATCGGATCGTCGCGCGGGTCGCGGTGGGCGCTCGCCGACTCGCACACGAGATCGAGGTCCGTGACGACGTCGATCGTCGCGTGAAACAGATTGAGACACAGAGCGATCCGACGACGGTGCCGGCGTCGGTGGCCGATGGGATCATCGAAAGTTATCTGGCGCTGCGGGAGATCGCGGACACCACCACCGATCCCGCACTGGCCGAACGGTTGCGCGGCGTCGAGAGGCGTCTACGCGGGCTGGGATCAGGGGCCGAATCGAGCACGGCGGTCTCGTTGTCGACCCGCGAGACCGACGTGTTGGCGCACCTCGCACTCGGCTGCAGCAATGCCGAGATCGCCGATCGGTTGTCGTTGCGGCCGGAGACGATCAAGGGGTACGTGGGCAATCTGATGCGCAAACTCGAAGTACACAATCGTCGCGAAGCGGTGGTGCGGGCGCGGCGAATCGGCTTGCTGCCCTGAGGCAGCCGTCGACGCACTTCGGCATCGGCGACTGTCGGTTTCCTGGCAATGTGGCCCCGGGGGTGGCCGGAACCGGCTGTACGTGCCTACGGTGCGAGGAGGCCGGGGAAGGCACGAGGGGGCACACGTGGGGTACACATCCGCGGCCGGAGATCGATCGGGGCAGGCGGCCGGGCGCATACTGGCGGCGGTGTCGACAGCACTGATCGGAGCGGGAATCGCTTCCGCGGCAACGTATGTTCCGCCGCCCACACCGACCGCCGAAGCGACTCCCGAGGCGTCGACCGTCGCGATTCGACTGACCGCGGATTCGGTGGCGAACATTCCGGCGAACCTGGCGCAGACGATCGCCAACATGGCGGCCTACGAGTATCAGGGCGTGAACCTGACCACTGCGGCACTGGAGGATTCGGGCAACTGGTGGCTCTACATCCCCACCAACGTCGTCGGATTCGACGAGCAGGACAAAGAGAAGCTCAAGGGTATGACCCTGATGATGGTGCCGATTCCGTTGGTGGCACAGGCGAATTACGATCAATGGTGGCTGTCGCTGGCGGCGTTCGCGCCGATGACCCCGGACTGTACGGGCATTCCGGGCCCCTGCTCGGACGTCTTCTATTTCACCCAATATGGGCAGGTTCCGACGTGGCGGCTGGTTCTCGGGTACACCTTTCCCACGATCCGCAACACCATCGACCCGACGGATCAGACATACACGACCGCAGACGGCCGGGTCGTCGACATCCAACCGGACTGGTCGGGCAAAACGTACCGCCTCGATCCGTTCGGGCCATGGAAGGCCATCTGGCAGACCCTCACCCAGACCCCGACCGGCTACGTCGCGGCGCCGTCGGGTAGCCAATGGGCCACGGCGTTGACCGCGCTGGGCGCGGCAACCTGGGAGTCGCTCGACCCGATGGTGCCGGGCACCTACTGCCTGCCCTGCCAGATCGGCGGCGCCGCGATCGGCGCGCCGGACTCGCTTCCGAAGATCTACCTGTTCGGCAGGTACTACACGTTGTTCGACTTCGGGCAGCCGCTCACCGCGCACGACTGGGTGACCAATCGCCCCGACTACGACGAGGCGACGCGCCCGGATCATGCGGTCACCTACAACATCTGGACCAAACAGTCCCAGCAACAGATCGGTGCCGACCTCGCCGCGGCCACCACTCCGCAGGCGTTGCGGGCCAGTGTCGCGCAGTTCGACGCGACCCTGCAGGCGGTGCGCGTCCAGCTCGGGGAGAACATCGCCGCCAACATCCAGGGACTCGAGCAGGCCCTTCCGGTGGCCGCGGGGTCGGGACGGCAACTGCTCGACTCGATCGCCGATTCGTTTGCGCCACAGCCACCTGCGCGCACGTCGGCCACACAGGTCACGGTGAGCGCCGACCGGGCACTGCACGGTACCGGTGCCCCGACCACACCCGCCCGGGCCGCCGCCCGGCCTTCGGCTGTCCCGACTCCTGCGGCGAGCGACCCGGCCACCATTCCCGGGCAGGTGGCCGCCGACCTCGCCCGCGGGACGCCCGCGGCGGCGGTGACCACCGTCGTCGACGGCGTCCGCGCGGCGTTGCGCCCGCCTGCCACACCCGGTGGCGCAGGCGGCAGGCATCGGATGCCGGAACCGGTCGCGCGACCGGCGCACGCCGTCGGCGCGTGAGATCGCACACCAAACCACCCATCTCGGCCGCGCGGGGTCCGTACCGTGGAGCCATGTCCACACCCACGCAATCGCCGACCGCGAACCCCGACGACACCACGAGCAGTCGCAGCACCGCGGCGTCGACGGACGTCGACGTCCCGGGCCGTGAGGAATCGACCGAACTCGATCAGGCGACCCGCGAGTTGCTCGTCGATGGCCTGCGACGCACGCTCGACGGCCGTTGGCGCGCCACCCGCGACAGTGTGCGCGAACGCGCCAACCGTTCCGACCTGCTGCCCGACCCGTCGCGCACCCTCGACGAGGCACGTGCCCGCGTGCTCGAGGAGATGCGCGAACTGTCCTCGCAGGGATTCGCGGCGGCCGGTTTCGCAAGTGATCACGGCGGCACCGGTGACGTGGGCGCGTCGATCACCGCCATCGAGATGCTCGGCTACGCCGATCTGTCGCTGATGGTGAAGGCCGGCGTGCAATGGGGACTGTTCGGCGGGGCCGTGGAGAACCTCGGCACCAAGCGCCACCACGACAAGTACGTCTCCGACATCATCAGCCTCGATCTGCTCGGCTGCTTCGCGATGACCGAGACCGGCCACGGCTCGAACGTGCAGGCGTTGGAGACGACCGCCACCTACGACCCGCAGACGCAGGAGTTCATCATCGACTCCCCCACCCCGTCGGCGCGCAAGGACTACATCGGCGGTGCCGCACGGCACGCGCGGGTGGCCGCGGTCTTCGCCCAGCTGATCACCGCCGGGCCGGGCCAGGAGCCGGAAAGCCATGGGGTGCACTGCTTTGTGGTGCCGATCCGCGACGACAACGGTGATGACCTGCCGGGTGTGACGACCAGCGACTGCGGTTACAAGGGCGGACTGGCCGGCGTCGACAACGGCCGAATCCTGTTCGACCACGTCCGGATTCCCGCGGAGAACCTCCTCAACCGCTATGCCGACGTCGAGGCCGACGGCACCTACCGCTCCCCGATCGAGAACCCGAATCGGCGGTTCTTCACCATGCTCGGCACCCTGATCCGAGGTCGGGTCTCGGTGGCGGCGACCGCAGGTGCGGCCGGACGCAAGGCGCTGGCGCTCGCCACGAAGTACGGGACGGTCCGCAAACAGTTCGAGGCACCCGGCGCCGACGACGAGATCACCGTGCTCGACTATCTGGGCCATCAGCGAAAACTGTTGCCGCTCATCGCGAAATCGTATGCCATCACGTGCACACAGAACGAGCTGGTCGCCGAGCTGCACGAGGTGCAATCGGCCGCACCCGACGATTCCGATGCCGGACGTCAGCGCCAGCTCGAGAGTTCGGCGGCCGGGTTGAAGGCCTACGGCACCTGGCACGCATCGCACGCGATCAACGTCAGCCGCGAAGCCTGTGGCGGCGCAGGCTATCTCGACGAGAACCAGCTCTCGATCATGCGTGGTGACATCGACGTGTTCACCACCTTCGAGGGTGACAACACCGTCCTCACCCAGCTGGTCGCCAAGGAGTTGCTCTCCGCCTACGCCGATGACGTGCAGGGTCTCTCGGCCGGCGGGTGGGTGCGATTCATCGCCGGTATGGCGCGCGATGTCGTCGTCGAGAAAACCGCTGCGCGACAGGTGATCCAAACCCTGTTGGAGAGCTCCGACGAGGACACCGAGAAGTCGACGCTGACCGATCGCGGCACGCAGATCCGCTTGTTCCGCAACCGTGAGGACCACCTCGTCCGCACCTGTGCGCAGCGGTTACGGCGGGCCACCGACGACGACAACGACGCCTTCGAGGTGTTCAACAACGCCCAGGATCATCTGTTGAAGGTCGGCCGGGTACACACCGAGCGAGTGGTGCTCGAATCGTTCATCGAGGCGATCAACGATTGCGACTCGAAAGCCGCCGCCGAACTGCTCGGCAAGGTCTGCGATCTGTTCGTCTACTCGGCGCTCGAGGACGACCTGGCATGGTTCCTGATGCACCGGCACGTGTCGGTGGAGCGCGCCAAGGCGATCCGGCGCGGCGTCAACGAACTGTGTCTTGAATTGCGGCCCTACGCAGACGTTCTCGTCGATGCCTTCGGCATCCCGGAGAACCTCCTGGTGGCGCCGATGATCGAGAACGGGTAGTACCGCAGCGCATTACGGTCGGTGGCGCGCGTCCGATGGGGGGTTATCTGCGCGCACGCGCAGCGCGAACGGGAACACCAGCCAGAGGCACGCGAACATCACCAGGGTGGCAGCACCGGCCAGGATGCCGGGAGCCGTACCGGCGGTCGCCCCGAAGACGACGACCATCGCGCCGGCCAACGCCAGTCCGAGCAGGACGAGACCGACCAGGGCCAGGCGATGTGCGCTGGTGACGATGACGTCGAGCCGATGGCGGCGGAACAGCGCCCGGTGCAGTGCGACGGGGGCCGCCAACGCGATCGCGGCCGCCATCGCCAGTGACACGGTGATCAGATAGGTAACCCGCATGCCGTCGTCGAGTTCGGAGAACCGGCTCTGAAACGGCAGCGTCAGCAGGAAACCGGTGAGGATCTGCACACCGGTTTGCACCACGCGCAACTCCTGCAGCAGCGCCGACCAGTTGCGGTCGAGACGTTCGGTCGTCGTCTCCGAACGCTGCTCGCGGTTCCATTCGTCGTCGGTTGGGTGCGGGCTCACCGATCCATGGTCGCATTGGGGGCCTGCGGCCGGGCGTTGCATTGCGGCCTGCGGCCGGTCAGTCCGTGGCGGAGCCCCGCGGTGGCAGGCCGAGCGCGACCGCGGTGTGAGCCTCGGTGAGCTCACGCCGGAACCTCTGCACGTCCCGCGCCCACGCCTGGGCGAGCGAACCGTCGGCGAGTTTGAGTCCGACACCGCGCCGACGACGAGGGACACCGTGAAGTTCGCCCAGGGCACGAGCGCTCTCCCAATCCTTGGCGTCGGGGCCGTTGTTCTCGGGGTAGATGGTATCGATCTCGTCGAGTGCGATGATCCGAACACCTTGTCGCAGAGTCAGTTCGGTGAGTTCGACGGACACATGCCTGCGCGCGGCGATCACCTGCACGACCGAGAAGCCGATGATGATCAACCCGAAGATGATCAGCACCGGCCAGTGCACCTGCCCGGGGCCGCTGATCTCCATCGCGAGGACCGCCCCGATCAGCACCGGACCGATGGCCACCACCCACCAGCTTCCGCCGGGCTCGTAGAAGAGCACCTCGCCGCGATCCTCGGGGATGGGATGGGGATCGGGTTCGGCGGGTTCGGCGGACTCGGGTTCGGCGGACTCGGACTCGGGGGTGGCGGGCTCGGGAGACTCTGCTTCATCGGACGACTCGGTCGCGTCGGCCACCGGTGCATCGGCGCCCGCGTCGGGCACGTCGGTCTCGGTCTCGGCGCGGTCGTCGTCGGGAGCGGGCGAACGATCGGTCACCGTCCCGACCGTCCACGTTTCTTGCCCGCGGACTTCGACGTCTGAGCTTTCTGTGCCTGCCCCTTCTTGATGTCGGCCGAGTTCTTGCCGGTGAACCAGGCGTCGCCTTCGGGGCGGTAGGCCAGCAGAGAGCCGAACAGACCGATGACCGCTGCCAGCAGCGCAAACGCGAGGAGGGACTCCAGGAAGCTCAGGATGAGCAGCATGATGACCGCCACCAGGGTCAGCGCGGCCAGCGACGAGCGCCAGCGCTCGTCACCGGTGTAGGCCTTGGTGCCGATGAATGCCTCGGCGGCGCCGATCGCCGCGATCAGGACACCGATACCGACCGGCAGCAGAGTCGGACCGGGCACGATCACCGCCAGCACGGCGTAGACGACGCCCAGGATCACCAACAGCGCACCGGCCAGCAGCCAGCAGCGATACGCCCAGACCACGACGCGAGGGCGTTGGGCGGGATCAGGTTTCGTCACGGTGGCGCTGTCCTTTGTCGAGCGAGACGGTGTCGTCGGGGTGGTTGTCGTTGTTGCGGTGGTTGTCGGATGTGTTGTCGGGCGTATCGACGCCACGCTTGGCGGAGTCGGGCAGCGAGGGATTCGGGGTCGAGGGATTCGGGGTCGAGGGGTTCGGCGGGCAGCCGTTCGACGGCGGGTACTGGCCCGGCGTCGGATAACCCGGAGGCGCATATCCCTGAGGGGGCGGACAGCCCGACGGGTAGCCCTGCGTCGGTGGGTAGCCCTGCGTCGGTGGGTAGCCCTGCGTCGGTGGGTAGCCCTGCGTCGGTGGATAGCCCTGCTGGGGGTAGCCCGGCTGGGGTGGATAACCAGGCGTCGGTGGGTACGGACCGAACCCCGGCACCGGTGGATACGGCGTGCCGACCATCCGGGGTGCACGGCGGTACTGCGCCATCTTCTTGCAGTAGGTGTCGGACTCGCGACGCAGCAACAGCACCACAGCACCCAGGGCGGCCACGCCACCGATCACGTTGGGGATCATCGCCCAGCGCGGCGCAACATCGCCGAACAGGGTGAAGAACGTGCTGATCACCAGATACAGGCTGATCGCGCCGAGGATGAAGCGCGCCCAGTTGTAGCCCTTGCGCGTGAGGATCAGCAGCGCCACCGCGACGCCGATCTCGATGATCGTGGTGACCACGACGACGCCGACGATCACACCGCCGGAGGTGATCATGTCGTACTCGGCGGAACCCGGGGTGTAGCTCTGCTTTGCGACCTGGTGATACATGTCGCGGGTGGCCCCGAAGGTGGCGATGACGGTGACGACGTGCGCAACGATCACCACGAGCCACAGCTCGGAGGCGATCACGATCGACTCGACGAGCTTCGGTTTCGCACCCTCCGGGGAGTCGGGCTGCGGCCCGGTGCCGTGGCCCGGGTCGATGGATGCTGACATGGGTACCAGGGTAGTTAACCGTTCGGGGCCGTGCGGTGGCGCAGGATCAACTCCGAGAAGAGCCGGGTCCGATCATGTCGCGTAGACGTCGGGCCGGCGATCGCCGAGCGCATCCGCCAGACCGGCCAGCCTCTTGTCTCTCGCTTCCCGGAGATCGACATCGGCGATCACCAACTCGCTGCCCCGCCCACCGGCCAGCGGCCATCCCTCGTGGCCCACGATCACCGTCCCCTCGGTCCACTCCTGGCCGCGCTCGGCACCCGACCGATCGCAGCACGCGACGAACACCCGGTTGATGCGGGCGGTCGCCATGGCGATCACCTGCTCGGGCGGTCGCTCCCCGACCGGCCGCTGTACCAAGGGCCAGTTCACCGGAGCCAGCAGCACATCGGCCCCGGCCAGAACGGTCTTCCGGGTCAGTTCCGGGAACTCGAGGTCATAGCAGATCATCACACCGATCCGGCCGTGCCGGGTGTCGAGTACCGGGGGCGCCAGCGATCCGGCAATGAAAAACCGCTTCTCGGTGTTCCACAGATGCACCTTGCGGTACACACGGCGAACCTCACCGCCGTCGAGAATCGCGACCGAGTTGTGCAGCGAGCCGTCGCCTCCCACTTCGGCGAACCCGACCACCACGGTGGTGTCGCCGGCCATCAGCGCCCAGCGCGTGAGGATGTCGGCGTCGGCGTGCAAGGCAACGCCTCGGGCCTCGTCCCCCGACTCGAACACATACCCGGATGTGGCCAGTTCGGGGAGCACGGCGATGTCGGCACCAGCCGACACCGCCGTCGCGATCCCGTCCTCGATCAGCACGCAGTTCTGCTCGAACCGCCCGACGTCCGGCGCCAAGGGCACACAGACGATCCGGGTCACAGATCCGCGTGCTGATCGTCACGCACCAGTTGGGCCAGAACGTCGAATTCGTTGAAGAGGTTCCACTCCTCGACGATCTGACGATCCTTGATGTAGAGCTGTGTGATCCCCCAGAGGTGTGCACGTCGCCCCGTCGGCGTGCCGTACAACGCGTACCCGCGATGGGTGCCCGCCCCGACCCACCGGAGCATCACCCGGTACCCGTCGGCGTCGTTACCCATCCAGTACACCTCGTCGACAGCTACCCCGAGGTCGGGAAAGGTCGACAGCAAGCTGCGCGCGAAGGCGCGGACATCACCGCGACCGCGACCCACGCGGTTGGTTGTGCCGTTCCACAAGACGGTTGGCGCGTAGGCCCGGTCGACGGCGCTGAGGTCACGCCGGTTGTACATGTCGTGCCAGAGTGCCCTGACCATGTGCTCCACGTCGAAGCCACGATCGTCACTCGGCTTCGGGTAGGGCACCGGCTTACGTCCACCACGCAGGCGGTCCACCTCGGTGATGTCGCGCTCGCTCAGGGGCGCGAGTCCGCCCTCGTTGGCATAGGTCCGGGCGGCTTCCACGACGTCGATTCCCAAAGCCGCCAACCGTGCGGCCGTGTTGTAGAGCACCCACTCCTCGACGATCTCGTTCTCCCGCACCAAGCAGTTCGCAATCACCCAAGTCTGCACCTTGCGACCGGTCGGCGGGCCCCACCGCCATGGTCCGGTGTGGTGACCGATGTTGATCGCGCGGTGGCTGGTCACGAAACCCTGATCTTCATCTCCGGCCCAGATGACGTCGTCGGCGTAGTGGCGGGTATCGGGAAAAGCGTTGATCGAGTGCAGAGTGCCCTCGACGAGCGCCTCGACGCCGTACTGCAGGCCGCTGTCGGTGTGCAGTCGACAGCCCGGCGCGTAGGTGTCATAGATGTAGCCGACGTCTTGGTCCTCCCAGATGCGATGGGTGATCCGGACGATGTAGTCGACGATGTCGACATAGGTGTCCTCGAAACCCCGCATGGGTTGTCGGCGCTCTCCGCGCGGATGGCCGTCGATGTCGGCTCCGTTGGCCGGGCGAAGCGCAATGGTGAAGTCTCCGGGCATCTTCCGGGCGACCGGCGAGGTCATGATGTCCCCTTTCGGGAGGTGTCGCGTGGCCGACTCGACGAGGGTGGTGCCGTCCTGTTCGGTGTCGGACAGAGGGTTCGTTCCGTTCTTCGACATTCTCACTTGGCCGCCGATCCGCGCCAGGCATTGAGTCGGATGGTCGCCGTGGCCTCGTGGGCGGCCATCCCCTCGTAGTGCGCGATCGTCTCCACAGCACCTGCAGCGGACGGGGTCGCCTCCCGGGAAACACGTTGATAAGTAAGCGGTTTCAGGTATCGCGACACCGACAGTCCTGCGCTGTGACGGGCTCCGCCCGCGGTCGGCAGCACGTGGTTGGTGCCGGCCATGCCTTTGTCGGAGTAGGCAACCGTGCTCCACGGGCCGAGGAAGATCGACCCGTAATTGCGTAGATTGTCGTGGTAGTAGTCGTCGTCTGCGGTCTGGATCTCGAGGTGTTCGGGGGCAAGATCGTCCATCAGCGCAATCGCGGTCTCCCGGTCCTGCGCCCAGGTGACCGATCCGTGATCGCGCCAGGCGGGTCCGGCGATCTCGGCTGTCTTGAGTTCGGCGAGCTGCGCCTGCACCTGCGCGATCACCTCGTGGGCGAGTTCTTCGGAGGTGGTGACCAGGGCCGCAGGCGATTCCGTGCCGTGCTCGGCCTGCCCGAGCAGGTCTGCGGCCACCGTCGCCGCGTCTGCGGTCTCGTCGGCGATCACCGCCACCTCCGACGGACCGGCCAGTAGATCGATCGCGACCGTGCCGAACAACTGTCGCTTTGCCTCGGCGACATAGGCATTGCCCGCACCGACGATCATGTCGACGGGATGATCACCGAGGAGACCGAACGCCATGGCCGCGAGGGCTTGCACGCCGCCGAGAACGAAGACCTGATCGGCACCGGACAGATACGCCGAGTACAGCACGGCCGGATCGGCGGTGCCGTCACGACGTGGTGGGGTGCAGGCCACGACGGTCGGCACGTCTGCGACCTTGGCCACCCCGACGGTCATGAAGGCGCCGGCCAGCAACGGGAATCGGCCCGCCGGAACGTAGGCGCCGACCCGGGAGATCGGTACGTATCGCTGCCCGGTGACGAGCCCCTCCGCCAACTGGATCTCGAAATCGACCAGATGCGACCGGCTTTCGCGAGCAAAGGCCTTGGTGCGTTCCGAGCCCAGCTCGAGCGCGGTACGCAATTCCGTCGGTAGGCTCTCGCCGGCCGCGGCGAGGTCGGCGGCGGACACGAGAAAGTCGGGTGCGTCGTAACCGTCGAGGTCTGCCGCGTATCGGCGGACCGCGTCGATTCCTCCCTTCTCGATGCTGGACAGCATCGTCGAGACGGTCTCGATGACCTTCGGGTCACGCTGTGCGGCAGGACGATCCAGCTCAGGTTGCTTGATGAACCGGAACCGGCCGTCGAGTTCGGCGAGGCGGGCCGGAGTGAACTTCATGAGGTGTGTTCCTTCGTTGGTGGTCGGGTCGGGAGCGCCGATCGGCGATCAGCAGTGGGTTTTGTACAAATGGGAGGCGACGGCCGGCGTGGTGAGGTTGTCCGGCGTGGCGACGGCGAACGTCGGTCGCTGGTCACGCGGGACCGGCCGCCCTTCGATCGCGGCCACAGCCGAATCGATGCCGAGACGTCCGGCCGATATCGGGTCCTGCAGGATGGTGGCCTCGATCTGACCGGCTTTCAGGGCGTCGATGATGGGATCGGAGACGTCGAATCCGACGAGCTTGACCTTGTTCGTCTTGCCGACCTCTCGGAGCCCTGTGATGGCACCGGCGGTGTTGTTGGTCGATTGTGCATAGATGCCTGCGAGATTCGGATTCGAGCTGGCGAGGGTCGCTGCGATCTGCGCAGCATTCGCCTGTGAGTTCTCGCTGTACTGGACTCCGATGAAGTGAATTCCCGGATATTTGGCGATCGCATCGACGAATCCCTGACGTCGCGCCTCCGCCACCACCGAGCCCGACGCACTGTCGATGTCGACGACGTCGCCCTTACCGCCGATCAGCTGTGCCATCTTCTCGCCGGCCATCTGCCCGCCCTTGTAGTTGTCGGACTCGATGTTGGTCAGTGCGATCGACTTGTCGGTGAGGTCTCCGTCGATGGTGATGACCTTGATGCCGTCGCGTTTGGCCTGGAGCAGAGGAGCGATCATGGCCTTCGGACTCGTGACCGCGATCATGATGGCCGCGGGTTTGCTCGCGGAGACCGCTTCCACGATCTGGGTTTGCAGAGGTACCGAGAATTCTGCTGCCCCTTGGGTCGCGTAGTCGATCCCGACCTGCTGTGCACGCTGGGCGGCTCCGCAGGACACGCTGGTGTAGAACGGGTTGCCGGTCAGGCCGGGGATGTAGACCACACGTTTGCCTGCGGGCTGACCGGTGGGTGTTGCCGAGGACTGACCCCCGCAGGCGGCGAGCAGAGCGGTGAGCGCGCCGGCCAGGATCATCGCAGCGGCGACCTGCGTGCGCCGCCTGGCTGTCTGCCGAGTCATGCCGATCGCCCTACCCGCGCTCACGGCTGCGCCGCTTGAGCTGGTCGATGTATACCGCGACGATGAGGATGAATCCGATCGCGACCTGTTGCCAGAACGGCTGGACGTTGATGATCGTGAAACCGTTGATGAGCATCGTCGAGATGAAGATGCCGATGACTGCGCCGCCGACCGTTCCGATACCGCCGAAGAGACTGATACCGCCGAGGACGACACCGGTGATGACCGCCAGGAAGTCGGTGGTGTGGCCGGACAGGGTGGTGGTGTCGAACCGAATCAGCGACAGCATCCCGGCGAGACCGGCGAGCAACCCGCTCAGCGCATAGAGCTTGATCAGGTGCCGATCGACGTGGATACCGGCGCGGCGAGCAGCCTCCTCATTGGAACCGACAACGTAGGTGTGCCGCCCGAAACGGGTGAAGGCGAGAACCGCAGCGCCGAGGACGACGACGATGACCGCAACCCAGATCAGGGGACTCAGACCGAGCACTCGACTGGTGGTCAGCGAGATCATCGAGGTCGGAAGATCACTGATGTCGTTGCCGTCGACGAGGAGATTGGCCAACCCCAGGACGGCCCCGAGGGTGCCCAGCGTGGTGATCAGTGCGGGCACACGGAGTTTGGTGATACACAACCCGTTGAAGATTCCCCAACCGATTCCGCACGCCAGGGCGACCACGGTTCCCACGACCACCGTGAAGGCGTTGTCGGTGCCCATCGCCGTCATGACCTTGGCCGCGGCGACGTTGGCGAAGACCAACACCGACCCGATGGACAGGTCGATACCGCCGGCAACCATGACGAAGGTGACGCCGACCGCGAGGACGAGCAGCGTCGAGCCATCGGTGAGGATGTTGCGCACGTTGATGAACGTCGGGAAGGCATCGGGCGCGAGGAGGCTGAAGGCGATGAACAGCAGTACCATCACGCCAAACATGTACGCGGGCGTCGAGGTCTTCAGTTTCCGGAGAATCCGTTGTGCGCGAAGGCCGTTCGTCCCGTTGAGCTCCGGGATGTCGGTGGTGACCACGGCCTCACCCACTCCGGCGGGAGTGGTGGCCTTCGACGTGGCGGGTGCAGTGTTCTGGGTGCTCATCACGCAACTCCGTCCAGTGCGCCGGTCATGGCCCCCACGAGATCATCGACGTTGCACTCGTTCGCGGTGAGGTCGGCGACCCGCCGCCCCAGCCGGAGAACCTGTACGCGGTCGGCGACCTCGAGGACTTCGGGCATGTTGTGACTGATGAACACCACCGCGATCCCGGTGTCGGCGACCCGTCGGATCAGTTGCAAGACTTTCCGGGTCTGCACAACGCCCAGTGCTGCCGTGGGTTCGTCCATGAAGACCAAGTGCCGCGCCCACATTGCCGACCGGCAGATTGCGACCGATTGACGCTGCCCACCCGACAGTGCGGCGATCGGTGCGTCGAGGTCTTTGAGTTCGGTTCCGAGAGAACGGAATGCATCCCTGGCACGCGTTCGCATCGTGGCCTTGTCGAGGACACCGAGCCGACCGAGCACACCGGGCTTGAGGAGTTCCCGTCCGATGAAGGCGTTGTCCGCGGCACTGAGTTCAGGAGCCAGGGCAAGGTCCTGATAAACCGTCTCGATCCCGAGTTCCCGTGCGTGCAAAGGGGAGTCGATGGTGGTCGGCCTACCGTTGAGCAACAATTCGCCACTGTCGGGTGCAACGACCCCCGACAGAGTCTTGACCAGAGTGCTCTTACCGGCGCCGTTGTCGCCGATCAGCGCGGTGACCTCACCGGGATAGACCGTGAAGTCAACGCCACGAAGAACCTCGACATGGCCGTAGCTCTTGCAGAGGGCCTTGGCCTCGAGTAGCGGGGTTCTCGTGATCGGACTCGGGGAGGGTGGGGGTGTGGCGGGTGGCGGTGTGGAGATCATGGACTCACCTTTCGAAGTGTGCCGCGCCTCGTGAGGCGGCGGCCGACGTCCGGATGACTGTGGGCGAACCGGCGGGCACCGCGGTGGACACAGTGCGGACGGCCGGTGTGACGGGCGTCTCAACGAGGGAGTGTATACGTATGAATCGAACGCACGCAAGGGCTGATCACGAATTCCCCGAACATCAAAGCAATGGCGATCTACCTGTACTTCTCAACGAAAGAGGCTTGCCTTCACAGGCGGTGCGCCAGGCACATACGCATGTGTCAGATTGCCTTCTCAGCGCTGCGTAGCAGGCCCGGTGGTCCGACGCGCGACGAGAGTTGGCACCGACACAATCCGTCGCGGCGGACCGGCTTGTCCGTCGGCGGTGAGCCGATCGACGAGCAATCGAGCGGCCGAGGCCGCCATCTCGGCCAGATCATGACCGATTGTCGTGAGTTCGAAGACCTCCCACGAGGCCATCGGGATGTCGTCGAAGCCGATCACGCTGATCTCGCCCGGCACGTCGACCCCCGCCGCGATCGCGGCGTTGAGAGCGCCGATGGCGACCACATCATTGCCGCAGAAGACCGCTGTGGGCCGCGATTCCATCGACAGCAGACGCAGCATCTCCCGATGGCCGGTGTCGAAATCGAAGGGTCCGTGACTACTGAGTCCGGCGGGAATCCCGATGCCTGCATCGGCAAGCGCAAGCCGAAATCCCTGCTCGCGATCGCGACCGGTACTCGTGTCCTCCGGCCCGAAGATCCCCGCGATACGACGATGTCCGAGCGTGACGAGATGCTCCGCGGCAGACCTGCCACCTGCGGCATTGTCGACGACCGCAGCATCACCGAGACCCGTTCCCGACTCGCGGTTCAAACACACGAACGGCACCCCCCGTCGGGCCAACTCGGCCGGTAGTGGTGATCCGATCGTCGTCGTCAGCAACACGACCCCATCGACCGACCCATCCACCAGGTGCTCGACCGCCGACAAGCTGTCGGACCGCTCGGTGAATGCCATGACGCGATAACCGAGTGCGCCGAGTTCGTCGTGAAGAGGTCCGATGAGCTGCGGATAAAACGGGTTGGTCAGATCCGTGACGACGATGCCGATCCGTCGCGTGGTCCGCGTGACCAAACTCCGACCCGCTTCACTGGGTACATATCCCAGGGCCGCGACCGCCTCGGCCACCCGCTTCTTGGTCGCCTCGGCCACTCGCGGGTCACCGCGCAGGGCACGTGACACCGTCGGCTGGGACACGCCGGCGAGCCTCGCCACGTCGCGACTCGTGATGGCCATGACACTCCTCGAAACAATCTCTGTCGTCGGTGCACGCGAATGAATTGCTTATGCGGTGCAAGCCTACCCACACCTTCGGCGACAACAGGCCTACGACCCGTCCCTTCTCCGACCGAAGCCAAAACTCGTGCACATCAGTTTCTTTGGGCCGCCCCCGCACCGATTCCGGGCTTGGGGGTTGACGCAGGCACCATCTCAGCGCAACAATGCATACGTATAAATCATCGCTTGCCGAGTAATCTCACCCCCGGCTCGACAAGACGCCTCCGTCCACCTCCGGGCACAACCGATCACGATCGAATGGGAGCCACACCATGTCCACCGAACTCGTCGTCAGTGACGAGGAGCTGCGTCGGCGCACGATCCTGCGCACCGATTTCGTCTCCTGCAACCAGGCATTCATCGACTGCCGCACTCCCGGCTCCGACCAGAAGCGCAACTACTCGATGATCGGGCGCGGCGTGAGCCAGAATGCCGGCCAGGTGGTGAATCTGACCGAGCCGCACGGATTCCAGATCGGCGCGGCCGCCATGCCCCGGGGGGTTACCAACAATCTGCACCTGCACTTCACCGCCGAGGTCTTCCTGTGCTTCCGGGGGGAGTACCTCCTGAGATGGGGCGCTGATGGCTCGGAGGGCGAGCTCGTCCTCCGCGAAGGTCAGATCGCGTCGATTCCCACGTGGATCTTCCGGGGTTTCACCAACATCGGCCCCGACGACGGCATTCTGTTCACCGTCCTCGGCATGGACCGCACCGGTGGGATCATCTGGGGCCCCTCGGTTCTCGAGGAGGCCAAGGGCCATGGCCTGTATCTCACCGCGGACGGCCGCCTCGTCGACACCGTCGCAGGCGATCCGCTCCCCGACGACAGTGAACTCGTCACCCCGCTGACCCCGCACCAGATCGATTCCCTGCCAAAGTATTCGGTGGATCAGATG
The DNA here is from genome assembly GCF_000241325.1 of Gordonia polyisoprenivorans NBRC 16320 = JCM 10675. Lineage (GTDB taxonomy): Bacteria > Actinomycetota > Actinomycetes > Mycobacteriales > Mycobacteriaceae > Gordonia > Gordonia polyisoprenivorans. The sequence continues at coordinate 91,284 of NZ_BAEI01000088.1, forward strand.
GCCGCTCGGATCGCCACGCCCGAAAACATCACCTGGTCGAACCGGGCATTCCTGGACTCGGCTCTGCCGGGTGGCAGCGCCGAACTGGGATCGGTGATCGGATTCGGCATGACCGAGGACCGCAATCAGCTTCCGCGAATAGTCCATCCTCACGGTCATTCGGTTTCATGGCTCAGAGCTGTTCGCGGGCAGGGCATCTCGATGCATCGGCACTCGCAGAGCACGGTCCTGATGGTGTACAGCGGCGAATGGGAGGTCACCGTCAATCGCGGACCGGACACCCGATCGGTTCGTCTCGCCGAGTGGGACATGCTCTCGGTGCCGCCCAATGCGTTTCGGGAGATCCGCAGCGTCGGTGCGGACACCGGCATGTTGCTGATGGTGACCAGCGGCGACGGCCGCGTCCGCATCGAGTGGGACGACGAGGTCGTCAAGGCCGCCGGGGACGCGGGACTGGCCATCGATCCCAATGGGTATGTGGCTCCGGCAGATCTGGTGCCCTCCCCATGACCGGTCCCCCCGTCATCCTCATCCCCGGCATGCTGTGCGACGAAGAGACGTGGATCGACATCGCCCCGGCCCTCGGAGCGCACTCCCTCCCACCACTGACCCGCCCAACGATCGCCGGCATGGCAGACGAGGTTCTCGACACCGCACCGAATACCTTCGTCCTCGCTGGGCTGAGCCTCGGTGCGATCGTCGGATTCGAGATACTCCGGCGAGCCCCACACCGAGTCATCGGATTCTGCGCCATCTCCACCAACGCCTCCGCACCGACACCCCACCAACTGTCCGCGTGGCGCTCGCACGCCGCTCGCACCGTCGCAGGTGATTTCGAGACAATCGTGCGCGAGGACATCGCGCCCACCATGTTCGCCGACGCCCGTCCGAGCCGTGCACAGGTCGAGCGGTTCGTCGAGATGGCACGTCGGGTCGGACCGACAACGTTCCGCGCGCAACTGGCCGCCCAGTCGACTCGATCCGACGCACTCGCACATCTGACGAGGGTGCACCGTCCCACCCTGGTGATCTCTGCCTCCCACGACGTGCTCTGCCCTCCGCGGTATCACCAGCGGATCGCCGATGCCATCCCCGGCGCCCGGCTGGCGTCCGTCGATGCCGGACATCTGTGCACCTGGGACCGCCCCGACCGACTGGCACAACTCATCCGCAGTCACCTCACCGATTCCCCAGAACTACAGGAGATCTGATGCCTACCATAGTGAAATCCCCGACAGCCCAGCCCAACCCGCGAGCGGACCGCACCGAGGTGAGCAGCCGCGTCACCGCGATCCTCGACGACATCCGTGATCGCGGCGACGCCGCCGTTCGTGAATGGTCGGCAACCTTCGATCACTGGACCCCGGAGAACTTTCTGCTCTCGCCCGCCGACATCGACCGCATCGTCGCCACGGTGCCCGATCAGGTGATCGAGGACATCCGTTTCGTGCAGTCGCAGGTCCGCGGCTTTGCCCAGCGGCAGCTCGAGTCGATGTCCGAGTTCGAGATGGAGACACTGCCGGGAGTGTTTCTCGGGCAACGACATATCCCCATCGGCCGCGTCGGCGCCTACGTTCCCGGCGGTCGGTACCCGCTTACTGCGTCGGCGCACATGACCATCGTCACCGCCAAGGTCGCCGGGGTGCCCAGCGTCGCCGCATGCACCCCTCCGATCCGTGGTGAGATCCCAGCCGCGACCGTAGCAGCGATGCACCTCGCGGGCGCGGACGAGATCTACCTTCTCGGTGGAGTTCAGGCGGTCGGGGCCCTGGCCGCCGGAACCGAGACGATCGAGCGGGTCGATCTGATCGCCGGACCGGGCAATGCCTATGTGGCCGAGGCAAAGCGCCAGCTGTTCGGCGAGATCGGCATCGACCTGTTCGCCGGTCCCACCGAGATCCTCGTCATCGCCGACGAGACCGCCGACCCCTTTGTCGTGGCGGTCGATCTGCTGTCGCAGGCCGAGCACGGGCCGGATTCGCCCGCGGTACTCGTCACCACGTCGGCAGACCTCGGTGCCCGGGTCGTCGACCACATCGACAAGCTATTGGTCGACATGCCCACCAAGGACTTCGCCGAGCCCGCCTGGCGCAACCACGGCGAGGTCATCATCGTCGACGATCTCGCGGAGGCGTACACCGTTGCCGACGCCCGCGCGAGCGAGCACGTCGAAGTACTCACCGCCGAACCGCGCGAGGCCCTGACAACCATGCGCAACTACGGCGGGTTGTTCCTCGGCGAGGGGACGTGTGTCTCTTACGGCGACAAAGTCATCGGCACGAATCACGTACTGCCCACGCGCGGTGCTGCCCGCTACACCGGCGGCCTGTGGGTGGGTAAGTACCTCAAGACCGTCACGTACTCAGAGGTGCGCAACACCGACTCGAGTGCGCACCTCGGTGAGGTCTGCGGGCGCGCGGCGCGCGTCGAGCTGTTCGAGGGCCATGCTCGTTCGGGCGACGTCCGCGCCGCCAAGTACACCGGCGTGGAACTGCCCTGGTCGAACGCCCTGAGCGCGGCGACCCGATGACGGTCGCCTCCGAGAATCGGCCGGCGCAGACCGCGGTGGCCGGCCGGACCGCATTGGTCACCGGCGGCGGGAGCGGCCTCGGGGCGGCCATCGCATGCGCCCTCGCCGCCTACGGGGCGCAGGTCGTCGTGACCGGACGGGACCCGGCTGCACTCGATGCGGTCACCACGCGCCATCCGCTGATCCGGCGCACCACGACCTGCGATGTCTCCGATCCACTGCAGGTCAGCCGGCTCGGTGCCGAGCTCGCCGACACCGAAGTGTCGATCCTGATCAACAACGCCGGCGTCGCAGGACCCGTCGCCGATCTCGTCGACGTCGCCGTCGACGACTGGGACGAGGTGTTCGCGGTGAATGTGCGCGGCACCTACCTCGTGTGCCGTGAATTCCTGCCGGGGATGATCGCCAGGGCTCATGGGGACGTCATCAATCTCGCATCCGTGTCGGGGAAGCGACCCCTGACCGGACGCACCCCCTACTGTGCGTCGAAGATGGCGGTCATCGGACTGACGAGCACATTGGCCACGGAGGTGGGGCCCTACGGTGTCCGCGTCAACTCACTGTCCCCGGGTCCCGTCGACGGCCCGCGCATGCACCGGAACTTCTCGAGGGAAGCGGAGCGCACCGGCATGAGTTACGCCGAGGCGCAGGCAAACTTCGTCTCGCGAGCCGCGTTGGGGCGCATGGTGACCGAAGACGAGGTCGCCGCTTCGGTGATTGCGATGCTCACGATGTCGGGGCTGTGTGGCGCCGACATCGATTTGTCGGCAGGGATGGTGGCCCGATGAGCCGGCCGACACTCAAGAGTCGTCTGCAGGCAGGTGAGCAGGTCGTCGGTGTGCTCACCCGCATGCCTTCGGAGGAACTCGTCGAGATGGCTGCTGTCGCCGGGATGGATTACATCCTCATCGATTGTGAACACGGTCCCGCCGACCAGGTACAGCTGCGAGCCCACATCACCGCGGCGCAGGTGCACGGGGTCGATGTGCTGGTCCGGGTGGGTCAGCACGAGACCGCACTCATCCAACGCGTCCTCGATCTGGGGGCTTCCGGAGTGGTGGTGCCGCACGTCGACACGGCGGAGCACGCGCGCGCGGTGGTCACCGCCACCCGGTATCCACCGGTCGGTGATCGTGGATTCGCCACCTACGGTCGGGCCGGGCGATTCGGCACGGTCAGCGCAGGCGAGCATCTGCACGCCGACGCCGACACGACGTTGACGATCGTGATGATCGAATCCCGTGCGGGCTGCGCGAGCGCCCCGGAGATCCTGGCGGTGGCAGGAATCGACGGTGTGCTCTGCGGGCCCGCGGATCTCGCGATCTCGATGGGCCTCGAATCCAGCGCTGATCCGGCGCTCGCCGCTGAACTCGACCGGATCCATCGGTCGGTTGCCGACGCAGGTCGTCTGCGGATGGACATCGTCGGCGGTGCCGAGCAGGTACGGACGTCACTGGAAGCAGGCGCAAGCATGGTGGTGGTGAATCTGACGCACGCACTGATGGCTCTACTCGGCGACCTCGTCGCACCGCGCGACCGGTAACCACGGGTGAACCGCAGGTCCTGCCGTGGCGTACTCACGGCAGGACCGGAGAGCGCGCTCAACCCAACCGCGCGGCAACCTCCGCGGCCCAATAGGTCAGGATGATCTTGGCGCCCGCACGTCGGATCGAGGTGAGCGACTCCAGAATCGCGGCATCGCGGTCGATCCAGCCGCGTTCGGCGGCGGCGGTGATCATCGAATACTCACCCGAGATCTGGTAGGCGGCAACGGGAACGTCGGATATCTCGGCGACGTCGCGGACGATGTCGAGGTAGCTCATCGCCGGCTTCACCATGACGATGTCGGCGCCCTCGTCGAGGTCGAGTCGCACCTCGCGCAACGCCTCGATCCGGTTGGCACCGTCCTGCTGATAGGTTCGCCGATCACCCTGCAGTGACGACCCCACCGCCTCACGGAACGGCCCGTAGAACGCCGACGCGTACTTGGCGGCGTAGGCGAGAATGCCGGTGTCGGTGAAGCCCTCCGCGTCGAGCGCCTCACGGATGGCCGCGACCTGACCGTCCATCATCCCGCTCGGCCCGAGCAGATGAGCACCGGATCGGGCCTGCGCCAACGACATCGACACGTACCGCTCGAGCGTGGCGTCGTTGTCGACCCGACCCGACTCGTCCAGGACGCCGCAGTGGCCGTGGTCGGTGAACTCGTCGAGACACGTGTCGGCCATCAGCACGGTGCGATCACCGAGATCCGACCGCAGCTCCGACAGCGCGCGGTTGAGCACACCGTCGGGGTCGTCGGCACCCGAACCCACGGCATCCTTGTCACCGGCCGCGGGCACCCCGAACAGCATCAACCCACCGACGCCGGCGCGCACCGCCTCGTCGGCCGCCTTGCGCAGCGAGTCGAGGGTGTGTTGGACCACGCCCGGCATGGACGTGATCTCACGCGGGGCGTCAATGCCGACGGCGACGAACATCGGCAGCACGAGATCGCTTGGCGCGAGCGTGGTCTCGGCGACGAGACGACGCATCGCGGCACTGGTGCGCAGTCGGCGGGGACGGATCACCGGGGCCATCGTCACCCTCCTAGGACCGCGACCGCCGCGACTTCTTGCGCGGCGGGGGCAACGCCCCCTCGGCCCGCAGTCGGGCGGCGTGCTCGGCGAGTGCATCCACGAGGTCCGGAATGGACGCGTTCTCCGGCTGCACGTCGACGCGAAGCCCGAATTCCGTTGCCGTTTCCGCGGTCTTGGGACCGATGCACGCAACGATGGTGCGCGCGTGCGGCTTTCCGGCGATACCGACGAGATTGCGGACCGTCGAGCTCGAGGTGAAGCAGACCGCATCGAAACCGCCGGTCTTGATCATCTCGCGGGTCTCGGCGGGCGGCGGGGCCGCACGCACCGTGCGATAGGCGGTGACGTCGTCGATCTCCCAGCCACGCTCACGCAGTCCCTCCGAGAGGGTCTCGGTGGCGATATCGGCCCGCGGCAACAGGATTCGGTCCACCGGATCGAACACGTCGTCATACGGCGGGAAGTCCTCGAGTAGACCGAGTGAGGACTGCTCCCCCGACGGCACGAGCTCGGGATTGATCCCGAAGGCCCGCACCCGCTCGGCCGTGGCCTCTCCGACACAGGCGATCTTGACCCCGGAGAACGCTCGCGCATCCAGTCCGAACTCGGCGAACTTCTCCCAGACCGCGCGCACCGCGTTGGTGGAGGTGAACACCACCCACTGGTAGCGTCCGTCCACCAAACCCTTGACGGCCCTTTCCATCTGAGCCGGACTGCGCGGCGGCTCGACCGCGATGGTCGGTACTTCCTTCGGGATCGCGCCGTGCCCGACGAGGCGCTCACTCATGTCGGCGGCCTGATCCTTGGTGCGCGGCACCAGAACCGTCCAGCCGTAGAGCGCGCGCGACTCCCACCAGGAGAGCTTGCCGCGCTGGCTGACGACCTTGCCCACGGTGAGGATCAACGGACCGGTCAGCGCGTTGCCCTGCTCGTTGAGCGTGGCCAGCGTGGCCTCGATGGTCCGCTGCGCGCAGGTGGTGCCGTTGATGGTGATCGCGACCGGTGTCTGCGGGGCCAGCCCGTGCTCGGTCAGTGCACTTGCGGTCTCGGCCAGGTGCCCCGACGTCGCGTGCAGCACCAGCGGTCCCGGTGACGCGGCCAGCGCCGCCCAGTCGACGCCCTCGGCGCGGACGTCGGCCACGGTGTGACTGGAGCCGAGCGGCATACCGGCGTAGCTGGGCACCACCGAAGCCGCGGGCAGGCCCGGCAACACCTCGAAGGTGACCGAGGTGCGCGCCACGGCATGGACCTCGGTGAGCACCGAGTCGGTGGTCAGTGGGTCCCCGGAGACCACGCGCACCACGTCGTCACCGGCCTTGGCGGCCGCGACGAGGGTCTTGGCGACCTCACCGGGATCGCCGAGCGCCGGGCGAACCACCTGATCGGCATCGGTATCGGCGTGGTCGGCCTCGACGCGCTGGTCGGCGGCCGACTCGGAGTCGGCGGGCTTGGCCTCGGTCGCGGCGCCGTCGGCGGCCACGTCGGACCCCGACTTCTCTGCGCCCGACTTCTCTGCGCCCGACTTCTCTGCGCCCGCTTTCTCTGCGGTCTGCTTCGCCGGTTTACGCCGGTCGTCGGCGGGCTCCTCGCGGTGCGCGGCACCGATCATGGCGACCACCGTGGCCGGTACGTCGGGGTCGACGTAGGCAGTGGTCGCGGAGGTGATGACGCTCCGCGCCCGGACGGTCAGCAGGTCTGGGTCCCCGGGGCCCGATCCCACGAAAAAGATCCGCCCCGGATTGGCCTTCTTGGTCGTACGGCTCATGCGTTCGCACTCTCCTGCCCTCATCCGCTGAGAGCTGTGTGTTCCTCACCGGAACTAGGAAGAGTCGACGAGCTCGCCCGCTCCCAGTTCCAGCAGTTCGGCCGCGAGATCCCTACCCAGTTGGTCGGCACGATCCACCGGACCCACCACCGAAGCGCGGATCACATCGGATCCGTCCTCGGCCGCCACCGCCGCCCGTAGCGACAGTTCGACGAAGATGCGCCCGTCGTCATCGAGCGACTCGACCACCTCGGCGATCGCCCCGACCGGAGCGGTGCACCCGGCTTCCAGCGCCGCGAGCACCGCGCGTTCGGCGTCGACCGACGCACGGGTGGACTCGTCGTCCAACTCGGCGAGAGTTCTCACCAGTTGGGCATCGTCGGAGCGACACTCGACGGCCAGCGCCCCCTGCGCCGGTGCCGGCAACAGGACCACCGGGTCGAACGCCTCGGTGACCTCATCGGCCCTTCCGATTCGAACGAGTCCGGCACGCGCGACGACGACCGCATCGAGTTCGCCGCTGGCGACTTTGCCCAACCGAGAATCAAGGTTGCCTCGTAGGGGGCGGATTTCCAAACCGAGACCCAATGCTTTAAGCTGTGCCGCCCGCCGCGGGGCCGAGGTACCGATCGTGGATCCCGGCGGCAGCTCCCCGAGCACCTGTCCACCCTTGCTGACCAGGGCATCTCGCGGATCCTCGCGGGGCGGGACGGCCGCGATGACCAGCCCCGGATCTGGAGCGGTGGGCAGATCCTTGTAGGAGTGCACGGCGACGTCGATCCGCCCGTCGTGCAGGGCGTTGCGCAGCGCGGTGGTGAACACGCCGACGCCGATCTCGGCGACCGGGGCCGCCGATGCGTCGCCCGCGGTCTTGATGATCACCGATTCGGCCGGGTGGCCGGCTGCGATGAGGGCGTCGATGATGGTCTGGGTCTGGGTGCGGGCCAGCAACGACCCCCGGGTGCCGACGCGGATGACGGCCCGGTTCTGCGTATCGCTCAACGTTCTCCCTGATCGGGGGTGGAATCGAGACCGGTGTGACGTGCACTCCCGGCCTGGCCCAGCCCGGTCTCGGGAGCACTGACGGCCTCGGCCGAGCCCGGTTTGAGCTCGAACAGCTCACGCAGCGCCTCGGCGTAGTGATCGCCACCGGGCGTCGAGGCGAGTTGCTTGACCCGCACCGTCGGCGCGTGCAGCAGCTTGTCGACGACCCGGCGCACCGCCTTGGCGACCTCGTCGCGCTGCGGATCGTCGAGCCCGGGGAGTTTGGTCTCCAGACGCAGGATCTCGGCCTCCACCACGTCGGCGGCCCGCTGCCGCAGCGCCGCAACGGTCGGGGTGACCTCGGCCTGACGCTGTGCGGTGAGGTAGTCGGCGAGTTCGCCCGCAACGATCGAGCGGGCGGCGAGGGTGTCGTCCTCGGCGGCCTTGGCCTCGGCGTGCCCGCGGAGCCCGGCGATGTCGACGACGTGCACGCCGGGCAGACGCGCGGCGGCCGGATCGACATTGCGCGGCAGTCCCAGATCGCAGATGACCAGCGGGTTGTCGGCGTCGGCTCCGCGCGCGGCGAGCGCCGAATGCACGTCACCGACCCCGATCACCGAGCCGACCGAACCGGTACAGGCGACGACGACATCGGCGTCGGCCATCACCGCGGGCAGATCGTCGAAGCCGACGCCGTCCACCTCGATGCCGTGGTTGGCGGTGACATTGCCGGCCAGGTGCTCGGCATTGGCCACGGTGCGGTTCACCACGGTCAGGTGGGTGACGCCCTCGCGGGCGAGTTGCGCGGTCGCGAGTCCGCCCATCGCCCCGGCGCCGACGACGACCGCCGAGGTCATGGGGCTGTTGAGCAACGACTGGGCACGGTGCAGGGCCACCGACACCACCGACGCACCGGCCCGGTCGATACCGGTTTCGGTGTGCACGCGCTTGCCCACCCGCAGCGCCTGCTGGGCCAGTTCGTGCAGCACGCGGCCGGTGCTGCGGTTGGCGTCGGCGTCGAGGTAGGCGTTACGAATCTGCCCGAGGATCTGCTGTTCGCCGACGACGAGCGAGTCGAGGCCGGCCGCGACGGTGAACAGGTGCTCGACGGCGGCCTCGGAATAGCGGACGTAGGCGTGGCGGGTGAGGTCGTTGACGCTCATGCCCGAGTGGTCGCCGATGACCTTGCCGACGGCCTCGAGCGCGGGGTGGAAGGCGTCGACGACGGCGTAGATCTCGACGCGGTTGCAGGTGGAGACGAGCATCGCCTCGGAGATGGCCAGCGAACCGAGCAGTTCGTCGACCAGTTTGGGCCGGTCGTGGTCGGAGACCGCGATCCGCTCGAGCACCTCAACGGGTGCGCTCCGATGCGAAACACCGAACAACAAGACACTCACGCCGTCACCGTTTTCATATCCCCTACCGGTCCGCCACTGCGCGCAACTGATCGGCGTTGCGGGCACCGAGCGGGCCGCGCGACGCCGTGAAGGCCAATACCTGCAATTCCAAGGCTAGATCAACCTGCCGGACGACGACATCGGAGTCGACGACGAGCCCGACCGGCGTCACATTGAGAAGCTGCCGCACGCCGACCGCGGCGAACGCGTCGGCGACGCGTTGTGCGTGCTCATCGGCGGTGGCGACCACGCCGATGTCGACCGATCCGAGCGACGGATCGGCGCACACGGTCTCGATGTCGTCGAGCGCGGCCACCACCGGCGTGTCGGGGGTCAGTCGCCGTCCGATGGTGTCGGGGTCGTCGTCGAACAGTGCGGCGACGACGAAGCCGCGTCCGACACCGGTGTGGGCGAGCAGCGCGCGCCCGAGACGGCCTGCGCCGGCGAGGACCACGGTGGCGATGGTGTCGGTGTGCAGCGCGATGGAGATGCGGGCGGTGAGCTTGCCGACGTCGTATCCGACGCCACGCACGCCATTGGCCCCGACATACGACAGATCCTTGCGCAGGATCGCCGGATTCACGCCCGCAGCGGTGGCCAGCTGGCCACTGGAGGCGACGAGAACGCCGCGCCGGGAAAAGGACCGCAGGACGTAGAGATAACTCGCGAGACGGGCGACGGTGGGGTCGGGAATGTCGCCGGACTCCGAACTGACGCTCACTGCCGCACACCCACTCCCACACACCCGGGCAGGCGGCCGTCGTCGCCCGCGTCGATGCCGATCAGCGTATACCCGGGTCACGTCGCGGCCGGGCACGACCCCGCCGATCTCCGCGCCCGGGCCACGATCAGCGCCGGGCGAGATCGGCACGCAGCCGGGCCTCGTCGACCTCCCAGTAGCCGTGTTCCTCTCCGTCGAGCAGGATCACCGGCAGTCGATCGCCGAACTCCGCGCGCAACCCGACATCGCCGTCCGCCGCGGCGGCATCGACGTCGACGACCTCGAGATCGACGCCCTCCTCCGCACAGATCCGCGCCAGTTCGTCGGCGGCGCGCGCACACGCCGCACACCCGTCGCGGCTGAGCAGGGTGACCGTCATGATGGGCTCCTCTCGACACCGGCCCCGCGCAGGGGCGACCGGCCTCATCTCGTCGACCCGACGAGGTCGATGAGGACCAGTCTGCCGTCTGGTCACTTCGACCCCCCGCTAGGCTGTACCCGTCGAGCCCCAACCGCCCGTACGGGCCGTCGCGGAGGTGTGAACTGTGGGTGTGACCTCTGACGGTGACACGAATTCAACCGGTGACACGAACCCGGCCGAGGTACCCGGTACCGGGGGAAATCCTGCGGAGCCCTCCGGCGACGATTGGGAAGCCCACGCCGACCTCGTCGACGGTGGCGTGCACTCCGAGGACGACGATCACGGCGATGACCCCGACGACCACGACGCCGACGACGAGAGCCATCGGGTCACCGCGTGGCTCACCGAACGCGCCAGCGCGGCCGGCGGGCGCTTCCGGCAGACCGCACAGGAGTTGCGGCAGTCACTCGCCGGCGAGGCCAGCGCGAAGGCCGCCGTGGACTCATTGCGCGCACGCCCACCGGCCGACGGCAGCCCGGAGGCACCCCGCGATCTCACCGCGGCCGCATTCTTCGACGTGGACAACACGCTGGTACAGGGCGCCTCCATCGTGCATTTCGCACGCGGTCTGGCGGCCCGAAAGTACTTCTCCTACAGCGACATCCTCGATTTCGCCTGGACCCAGGCGAAATTCCGGATCACCGGCAAGGAGAACGCCAACGACGTCGCCGAGGGGCGCGAGAAGGCGTTGAGCTTCATCGCCGGGCGCCCCACCTCCGAACTCGTCGAACTCGGCGAGGAAATCTACGACGAGTACATCGCCGACAAGATCTGGCCCGGCACAAAGGCTTTGGCACAACGCCACCTCGACGCCGGCCAACAGGTGTGGCTGGTGACGGCCACCCCCGTCGAACTCGCCCAGACCATCGCCACCCGACTCGGACTGACCGGCGCGCTCGGTACCGTCGCCGAGAGCCACAACGGGGTGTTCACCGGACGCCTCGTCGGCGACATCCTGCACGGACCCGGCAAGGCGCATGCGGTGCGCGCGTTGGCCATTCGCGAGGGCCTGAATCTCAAACGGTGCACCGCCTACTCCGACTCACACAACGATGTCCCGATGCTCTCGCTGGTCGGCACCGCGGTCGCCATCAATCCCGATGCCGATCTGCGTGACGTCGCCAAGGTCCGCGGCTGGGAGATGTACGACTTCCGCACCGCCCGCAAGGCCGCGAAGTACGGCGCCGGAACGGCGTTGGCTCTCGGCGCGGCGGGCGGTGGGGTGGCCGCGGCCACCCGGCTGTGGCGACGGCGCTGATCTCGCCCGGCCCCGCGCCCACCGACCGACCACCGGCCCACCGATCCCGCGGTCAGAGTGTGACGACCTCGCTGGCCGGGTCGATGAGCACCTTCGCATGGTGTTCGGCCGAGCCGAGGGCATCGAAAGCCGCTGCGACACCGTCCAATCCGATGGTCGCGGTGACGAGCGGGGTGACGTCGACGTCGCCGCCGGCGATCATCTGCAACGTGTCGTGGAACTCGGCCGGGTCGTAACCGAAGACGAACCTTAGCTCGAGTTCCTTGTTGATGCCCATCGCCGGGCGGATGGCGTCGGATTCCATGCAGACCCCGACCACCACGATCCGCGAGCGCAGCGGCGCGCCGGTCATCACGTGCTCGATCATGCCGGGCACACCGACACATTCGAAGACGACCGGTCCCTTCGGGGTGGCCCCGAGTTTGTCGGCGAGATGAAAGACCGAGGCCCACGGCACCACCGGGATTCGGCGCAGGGTGCGCATCCCGTCGAAGGCGGCACCGAAAAGATCCGACGCCCGCGACATGTACCGACCCTTGTCGACGACGGCGTCCCACGGCGAGTCCACGGTCGGGTCGACGACGACGTCGGCACCGACCTGTCGCGCGAGATCACGCCGGCCCGCCGACAGGTCGCTGGCGATGACGGTCCGCACCCCGGTGGCCTTGAGCATCAAGATAACGGCCAAACCGATGGGGCCGCAACCGATCACAACCGCGACGTCACGGCGACCGACCTCACCGCGGCGCACCGCGTGATAGGCGACGGCCATCGGTTCGGTCAGGGCCGCCTCGTCGAGGGAGACATTGTCGGGGACCTCCATCGTCATGTCCTCGGACACGATGACGAAGTCGGCGTACGCACCGGGGGCGTGTTCGGACAGGCCCGTCAGATGCGGATCAGAGCCGTGGCGCACCATCGGCAACGAGACCACGGCGGTACCCGGCTCCCACTTCTTGCGGCATTTGGGTCCGTAGGCGACGACCTCGCCGACGAACTCGTGGCCCATGATCACCGACTGCTCGGACCGCATGAATGCGTCGTAACCGACGGCGGCGGCGACGTCGGCGGTCTCGTCGCCGTGCAAGCGAGCGTGGAGATCCGACCCGCAGATGCCGGCCCGGCGGACCCGCAGCAACACCTCCCCCACGCCCGGTTCGGGCGCACTCACATCCTGCACACTCAATTGCCCCTGGTGACAGACGACGGCGCGCATCAGGCGAAGATCCTTCCGGAGATCGCGGCGAACTCGGCGTCGGTGACGACCCCGGCGTTGCGCAGTGCGGTCAGCGACACCATGAGTTCCGACCGCGCGTCGCCGGCCGGTTCCGCGGGCGCCGGTGCGGCCGGTGCGGGTGCCGGTGCGGCCGGTGCGGGTGCCGGTGCGGCCGGTACCGGCGCGGCCGGAGCTGCGGCTCCCTGGGCAGCCCAACGCTGCTGCTGGCGGCGCTGCACGCGGCCGTGTACCGAGCTGGCGACGGCCGCCCGGCCGGCGGTCCTGAGCAAACTCATGTCATTTCCCTTCGGTGGGCTCGAGCGATTCGGTGGCGTCGAGTGCATCGGTGGCGTCGAGTGCATCGAGGAGTTCGTCGACGACGATGGGACCCTCGGCGACGACGATCCCGCCGTCGGCTTCCCACCGGCGCACCGGCTCGACGATGGACAGGTCCTCGTAGACCACGACCACGCCCACGCCACCGGGTCGCAGGGTCTGCGCCGCGGTCGCGACGTCGTCGGCGTCGATGAGTCCGGTTGTGGCACCGGCAAAGTCGGGCATTCCGGCCTCGGCGGCATCGATCACCGCGACCGCACCGTCGGCGGCGCGCCGGACGAACTCCACGTCGAGGATTCGGATGCGTCCGGCGTCGGCGAGATCGGCGAGGGAGGTGAATCCGGAGGCCGGAAGCGGAAGCGATTCGAAGGTGATGACGACGTAGTTGAGCGGACCCAGTTCCGCATCGAAGGACATGCGCCCAATCTATACCGGCCCGCATACGCCCGGATGTGGGCTTCGAGGGACCGCGTCAGCCGAAGTAGACGCTGCCGCGCCGCGAGAGCATACGGAACAGCGTCTGTTGGATCTCCTCGCGGACGTGGTCGGTGAGGTCGAAGACCACCATCGGGTCGTCGGCGGAGGAGGCGTCGTAGCTGTCGGTCTCGATGGGTCGACCGAAATGGATGTGCCACTTGGACGGAAGCGGGATCAAGCCCAGCGGGCCGAGCCACGGAAAGGTCGGTGTGATCGGCACATAGGGCAACCCGAGCACCCGTGCGAGCGGCTTGAGGTCGCTGATCATCGGGTAGATCTCCTCGGAGCCGACGATCGACACCGGGACGATCGGGGCGGCATTGCGCAGCGCGGTGGTGACGAAACCGCCACGACCGAACCGCTGCAACTTGTAGCGATCCTTGTAGAGCTTGCCGATGCCCTTGTACCCCTCCGGCCACACCGCGGTGAGCTCGCCCTGGCGCAGCAGGCGGTCGGCGTCGGCGGTGCATGCCAGGGTGGCGCCGATCCGGCGTGCCACCTCACTGACGCCCGGCGAATCGAATGCCATGTCGGCGGCCAGGATTCGCAGATAACGGCCGGTCGGATGATTGTCGCGGACGGCCAGCGAGGTCATGATCGCGTCGATCGGGATCGACCCGGCGTGGTTGGCCACGAGCAACGCCCCGCCGTCGACGGGCAGGTTCTCCACCCCGGTGACCTCGACCCGGAACCACTTCTCGTAGACCTGCCGGATCGCGGGGAACCACACCGACTCGGTGAAGTGCGGATCGAAACCGAAATCGTCGACCTCATAATCCCCGGTCATCCGCTCTCGGATGAAACCCGCTGTGGCGGTGAGGGAATCGGCGACGGCGTTGCGGATGCCGCCGAGACTGAACAGCGGCGAGGGCCGCACGCGCCCGTGCTCGACGCCGAGACTGTCGTCGACGGTGATCTCGTCACTGATGGGTGTCACCGACGCGGGCTCCCGACCGAACCCGTCGGTGTTGGGATGGCCCAGCGGCTCATGACGGGGCGACTCGGTCGGACGGACCGGACCCGGTTGCTGGCTGGGATGACGGCCCTTGCCGGCGTCGAGGCCGGACTGTCGGTCGGACGAGGGTGCCGAGCTCGCGTAGAGCTGGATGACCTTCGCGGTGCGCGTATCAGGTACCGGACCACCCGCCACGCTCTCACCCCACAACCCTGATGTCGATGTGCCAATCGGAAATTGTCTTCACTGTCTACGCGTCAACGATAGCCCTACCATGGGCGGCGTGTTCGACACCGGACGAACTGCTGACCACCCATGGTACTCGGGTTGCAGAGGGGTTGCATGCCATACGCGGTGGGGTCGCAAGGAACCGGGACATCGCTTGTCACACGGGACTTTCGGCGTCACATCCATCACGTACGCCGCGAACCCGACCCGGGCGTCAGCGCAACTGCAGGGCGGTCCGCACGACGCTGCGTTCGAGTCCGCGCCAGCGGTCGGCGCTGATGACCGGGGTGACCCCGCTGCGCGCGATGTAGTCGTCGAGGGTCTCCAAGGTCGTGTAGCGCGGTGCAAATCCCAGTTCCGATCGCATCCGGGTGGTGTCGAGCACCCGGCCGTAGGTGAGGAACTCGGTTTGTGAGCTACGGAGTTTGGCCGACCGGAGGTCCTGCAGCACCCCGGTGATCGGCGCGAGCAGACGCCCGGGCACGGGCAGTTCGAGGTGCCCGGTGCGCCGCACCGCCTGCGTCAGGGTGACCACGCCGTCGCCGGCGACGTTGAACGTGCCCGGCCGGCTCGCCAAGGTCGCGTGTTCCATCGCCGCGAGCGCATCCTCCTCGTGCAGGAACTGCAACCGCGGCTGGAACCCGAAGACCGTCGGCACCACCGGCAACGAGAGATACGAACTGATCCGGGTGTTGATCCGCGGCCCCAGCATCGCCTGCAGCCGCATGATGGTGACCTCGATGTCCTGGCGCCTGCGCCCGAGTCCGCGGAAGTATCCCTCGACGTCGAGCAGATCGCGGCCGTAGCTGCGGGTGGGTTCACGCTTGGCGGGGATCTCCTCGGAGAAGTGCGACGGATCGCTCGCACTCGCGCCGTAGACCATCGCCGTGGACCGCAGGATCACACGCTTGACCGACGGGCTGCGCTGGCACGCCGCGCACACCTGCATGGCGCCGACGACGTTGAACTCCTTGATCGCGGCCGAGTGCGGCGCGGTGTCCATGATCGACGTCGCGGCATGGACGACGGTGTCGACGTCGTAGTTGGCGATGGCCTTGGCGATCGCCGGCCTGCGGATATCGAGCCGCAGGAACTCCGCGCGGCCCATCCGTCGCATCAGATCCTTGCGCGGCACGCGCGAATCGACGGCGATCACCCGGCGAATGTCGGGGTTGGCGGCGAGCCGGGCCACCAGATAGCCCCCGAGAAAGGTCGAGGCGCCGGTGACCAGAACGGTCCGCGGCGTCGAATCGGTCGCGTCGGTCATGGCATCAGGCTAACCCGAGAGTGCGCCGCTCCACCGGGCGAGCAGGTCACCGGGCACGATGCCGGCACCCTGGTCGCGCAACGACAAGAACCCGCACGACGGCGGGTTCTTGTGGTGCGTGGCCGGGCCACGCCGGATGTTGCGGCGCCGAAGCCCTCGAGAGGGCCCGGCGATCAGCTCACTTACCGAGCTTGCGACGCTGCACCCGGGTACGACGCAGCAGCTTGCGGTGCTTCTTCTTCGACATGCGCTTGCGGCGCTTCTTGATCACTGAACCCATGGGGTGCTTCCTCACTTCACGTGCAATGTTCATCGAGCCCGCAAGTGCTGCGGGACGGTCGCCGTGCGTCGTGACCGCCGTCGTGGTGAATCCCGACGGATATCCGACGCGGACGGGCGAGCCGGTGCGGCGTAGCCGAAGTCCCACCTTACCGGCCGGACCCCGTCAAACCGAAATCACCGGAGTCCGACCATCGCGGCGTTGAGCGGGCCGCACGCCCGAGGGTCTAGCCCGCGTCGAAGTAGGACGTCTCCAGGTAGTCGTGCACGGCCTTGGCGTGCACACGGAACGACCGGCCCACGCGTACGGCAGGCAGCTCACCGTTGTGGACCAGGCGGTAGACGGTCATCTTCGAGACCCGCATCAGCGATGCGACCTCGGCGACGGTCAGGAACTGCGACCCGGAAGCCGCGTTGCCGACCGATGCCGACCTGTCTCCTGGAGTCTCTGCAGGTGCCATGAAATTCTCATACCTCCGGAGCACGCGTCGCGGCCGCCGGCTTCCCCTCCGGCGGACACCAGACACGCACGTGCTTAAAGGAGCTTAGCGTGGCTGATGTGAAAAAAGCGACGTGAGTGGCCAGGAAATTACCGTTTTGCCGTACTCAACCACAACATACTGGGGTTTCTCGAGTAACAACCACTAATCGTGGGACCAACGGGTCGGCGTGTCAGGGTTGTGAACCCTCAACGTCAGCTCGACGTCCAGCGCGTGCACTGGCGTCGGCGGCGGCTTCGGTCGCCTCGTAGAACGCCCCACGCAGCCCTTGGGTCTCCAGGGTGCGCACGGCTGCGGCGGTGGTTCCGCCCGGCGAGGTGACCGCCGCACGGAGATCGACCGGGGAGAGTCCGGAGTCGCTGAGCAGTACGCCGGCGCCACGGATGGTCTGCACCACCAGGGTGGTGGCCTGTGCACGGGTCAGGCCCAGAGAGACCGCGGAATCGATCATCGCCTCGGCCACCAGGAAGACGTAGGCGGGCCCGGACCCGGAGATCGCGGTGACCGCATCCATCTGCTTCTCGGGTACCACCGCGACGCGGCCCACCGACTCGAGGAGCTCGACGACCGCCCGCAGTTGCTCGTCGTCGACGTGGCGTCCGGCCGCGACCGCCGACATGGCCTCGTTGACCAGCATCGGGGTGTTGGGCATGACGCGCACGACCGGCGAACCCGCCTGCAACATCTTCTCGTAGCGGGCCAGCGGAATGCCCGCGGCGAGGGTCACCGTCACGCGTTCGGACTCGGCGTCGTCGTCGGCGGTGGCGAGTTTGCGCAGCACACCCTCGACGTCGTCGGGTTTCACCGCCAGGAAGACGAACTGCGCCGAACTGACCGCGGTGGTGACGTCGTCGGTGACGAGGACCCCGTACTCGTCGGCGATCTCGGTGGCCCGCGCCGGGACACGTTCGACGACGACGAGGTTCTTTGCCTGTTTGCCGGCGGCGATCAGTCCGGCGAGCAAGGCCTCGCCGATCTTGCCGCCGCCGACGATCGCGATGCGCTCGGTCACTGGTGGGGTACGCCTTTCTCGTTCACGGGTCTGCTGGGTCGGGTCTTCTGGCGGGTCGGGTCTTCTGTGTCAGAACTCTTCGGCACTCGCCCGGCCGGGATCAGCGCGAGCTGACGTGACTGGGCCACGACCGCACCCATCGAGTCCACCACGAGGTGGTCCTCCTCGAACATCCCGGGGCCCACCTCCAGACTCGTCGCGGCGAAACGCAGCCAACCCGGGGCGGGCTCGCGACGGATGTAGGTGGTCAGCTGCACGGTCGGCGCCCATCCGAACACCGCGAGGTTCATCACGACCGGCGGCGAGATGTCGCACACCAGTACCGCGAAGTCCGCGTCGGGTTCGGCACCCTTGGGGCGGCACCAGCCGCGCACCACCGGATCGCCGGTCTGCCCGCGTGCCGCCGGGAAACTGTGCGTGTCGAGAGCGGTGTCGAGGGCCGCCCCGAGATGGATGACGTCGGCCATCGGCGAGTCCGCGATGCGGAGGGCGTCGGCGGCCGGTGTCGGGGCGACGTCGTCGAGCACGTGGGGCGACGAATGCCGCGAGGGACCGGTGTCCGGGCGGGCCAGCGTCACCGACGACGACACCATGGTCAGGCCGTTCTGGGCGAGATCGACGTGCAGCAGGGTCACGGTGCGGCCGCGTTTGCGGACGGTCGCGGTGACCTCCACCGGCGCCGGATCGGGCGCGGCGAGATAGTCGCTGGCGATCGCGACCGGCACGAGGTCGGCCGCATGCAGCGCGGTGTCCGGGCTGCTGGGAGCGAGATCGTCGAACGCGCGCGAGGCCGCCCGCGCGATGATCATCTGCATGGTGCCGCCGTGCACCTTGGGGCCGATGGTGAACGCCGGATCGATCGAGGTGGCGTAGGTGATCGACGGTTGTTGTTCCGCCGGGGCCGTCGGCGCCGCGACCGGACCGCCCGTCACGGTGAGGTCCAGCAGTTCGGTCAGCTTCGGGCTCATGTCACCTTTCCGGCAGCCACCGGGTCCGGCTCGTCTCACGCTTGAGGTGCTGCCGGGCAAAATCTAACGAACGCGCGAGCATCGCCTGCCGTTCGGGTTTGGTCCGCGCCGAGGAGGTGGTGACCTCGAGGATCACCGCGCCGGAGAAATCACTGCGGGCGATCCGGTGACACACCTGCGCACACGGCTGGGTCCCGTCTCCGGGGATCAAGTGCTCGTCGGTGGCCGCCCCGGATCCGTCGGCGAGATGCAGGTGCGTCAGATGGGTGCCCATCCGCTCGTACAGGGCGACTGCGTCGGTGCCCGCGGTCGCGGTGTGCGAGAGGTCGAGGGTGTAGTGGTCGTAACCGTCGTCGGTGGGGTCGATGGACTTGCCGAACGCCGACACCGCTGGGCCGGGTGTACCGCCGCGGCGGGTGAGCCGACGCGCGGAGCGTTCACCGGCCCCGAAGACGCGGTCGGCGCGCATCGGGAACATGTTCTCGACCGCGATCGAGACGTCCGATTCCGACAACTCCCCCACCAGATCGTCGAAGCCCTCGACGTAGGCACGCTGCCAGCGAAACGGTGGATGGACGACGACGGTGGCGGCACCGAGCGCCTCGGCGGCGTGCGCGGCGCGCGCGAGCTTCTTGAGTGGATCGCGTCCCCACACCCGCTGGGTGATGAGCAGGCACGGCGCGTGGATCGACAGCACCGGCACCTGATACCGCTCGGAGAGGTGCTCGACATGCCGGATGTCCTGGCTGACCGGATCACCCCACACCATCAGCTCCACCCCGTCGAAGCCCAGGTCGGCGGCGTAGGCGAAGGCCGCCTCGGTGTTCTGCGGGTAGACCGATGCCGTGGAGAGTCCGATCGGGATCTCCCCGGCCACCGTCGAGGGACCGAGGGCTTCGCGTGACTCGCTCACGTCGACAACAGCACGAGCGGGCCGATCGTGACGATCAGCCCGACGGCGAGCGCGAGCAAGGTGGTGATCAGATCCGACGTCCGGCGCACCAGATGGGTGAACGTGACGATGCCGAAGATCACCAGCACCGCGAGCACCAACGCGAAGTACGGATTCCACTTCCACAGCTCGGTGAAGCCCCAGAACAGACCCACGCCGATGGCCAGCCCGGCGATGACCTCGGCGATCACCGCGAGCCACGCCAACACCGGCTTGCGATCGGCCCACGACTCACGCCCATCAGCCTTGGCGGGCTTGACTTTTCGCGCCTTGCGCGCCTTCGAGGCGCGATCTCGGGTCTCCGGGTCGGCGGTCGCGTCGGCGACGGGTCCACGCTCGGCGGGGTCGGCGTCGGTGGGGTGGGCGTTGCCATGGTCGGCGTCGGCATGGTCGGCGTTGCCATGGTCGGCGTCGGCATGATCGTCGAGGACGTTCGCGGCGACGGTCTCGGCGGGCTCGTCGGTGGAGTCGGTGTCGCGCCGGGCCCGACGGCTCGCGGCGACCAATCCACCGAGTCCGGCGGCCGCGGCCACCGTGCCTGCGGCGCCGGCAGCCGAGTCGTCGTGGCCCGCCTCATCGCGGTGCGACTCGTCGTGGTGCGACTCATCGTGGTGCGACTCGTCGCGGTGCGGTTCGGGCT
This sequence comes from Gordonia polyisoprenivorans NBRC 16320 = JCM 10675, assembly GCF_000241325.1. Lineage (GTDB taxonomy): Bacteria > Actinomycetota > Actinomycetes > Mycobacteriales > Mycobacteriaceae > Gordonia > Gordonia polyisoprenivorans. The sequence continues at coordinate 111,769 of NZ_BAEI01000088.1, forward strand.
CGTCGTCGGGGTCGAGGACGTTCGCGGCGACGGTCGGGGCGGGCTCGTGATCGGCCTGATCGAACGGCCCGTGCTCGGCGCCGAATGACCCGCTGGGCGCGGCCAGGTCGGCGCCCTCGACGTCGTCGGCGTCGAGAATGTGCACATCGTCGCCGACCTCGCTGTCGTCGACGATCGGGATGATGCCGGTGACGGCGTCGGCGGCGACGTCGTCGGGCTGGTGGGTGATACCTGCGCGAGTCCCGGTGTCGGCGGACTCGTCGGTGTCGGCGGCTGCCATACCTGCCGCGGCCGCACCCGCGGTAGCCGCACCCGCTGCGGCAGCGCTTGCTGCTGCAGTGTCCTGTTTCTTGCCGCGGCCGAACCAGCGGCGCTTCTTCTTCGGCTCCTCCTCGGCGTGCTCGACGTCGGCGAACGATCGATAGGCCTCGAAGTCCTCGTCGAAGACCTCCTCGAACCGGCCGCTGCGGGGCGCTGCGTCCTCGGTGTCGGCGGCTGCGTCGGCATCGGCGGCCACGTCGGCATCGTCGACGAGCGGGATGATGCCGGTGACCGCGTTCGCAGTGGCCGGGTCGTGGCTGGTCGGATCGGGGCCACCGGCGTCCGAACCGGCGGCGGCCGTATCGGCGGCGGCCGAGGCGGGATCGGCCGGCTGGTCCCGCAATCGACGCGATACGTCACCGGAAGTGAAGTCCCGGGTCGGGGGCGGAGCAAAGCTCGGCATGCCACTCGCCGCTCCCGAACTCGCGCCACGACTGACCCGCGGGCCGGGCTCGGTGACCGGCCCGGTCGCCGGGCCTCGTGCGGCGAGGGGATTCTGCGACCGGGGGAACGCGCCCGACGTCGGTGACGGTGACCAGGGTGCTGTCTCCGGGCCGTCCGGCGTGGGGGCGCTCGGTGCGGGCGCACTCGCGGCGGGGGTGGCCGGGGTAGCGGGGCTCGGGGTAGCAGGGCTCGGAGCTGGGGTGCCGGCGGTGTCGGGAGTCGTACCGGGGGTGTCAGAAGCGGCAGGCCCCTCGACCCGGGGGATCTCACCGGTCAGCTCGGACACCGAGACGGCACCGGCACGCCCCGCGCGCCGACGTCCCCGGTCCCGGCGCGAGCCGGTTGTCGCGTCCGCCGCATCGGCGGCCTGCGTGCGGGCGAGCAGCTCCGACACCGAGATGGGCCGGGAGTCGGTCGCCCCGTCGGGGTCGCTGCCACCGGGGTTGCGGCCGCCGGGCTCGTTACCGCCGGGTGTGTTCGCCATCGAAGTGCGCTCTCCGTCCTCACCAATCTCGCCGCGCCGCCGGGAGTGGCGGTACGGCGACTCGCGTCGTTCGCGTGTCAGTGGACGTCGCGTGCACCGATGCCTGATGCAGCCGGATCCGAGGTGTCGGCCGGCTCCGCATCGAGGCGACGAAGGATGACCCCCTCCCGCAACGCCCACGGGCAGATTTCCAGTGTATCGACCCCGAGTCCGCGCATTGCCGCCTCGGCCACAAGTGCCCCGGCGACGAGCTGTCCGGCCCGATCGGCGCTGACGCCCTCGAGTTCGGCCCGGTCGTCTCGGGTCATGCGCGAGATGAAGGCGATGAGCTGCCGCAGTCCACCGGCGGTGAGGGTCCGCTTGACGCGGGGACCGGCCCCCGACGGGGCGGCGCCGGTCAGGCGGGCCAGGCTGCGGAAGGTCTTCGACGTGCCGACCGCGATGTCCGGCTTACCCGGTCCGAGGAGTTCCTTCGCGGCCGGCCGCATCTCGGCGTCGAGCCAATCACGCAGGACCCCGACACGGCGCCGGTCCGGCGGATCGTCGGGTAGCCAGTCGCGGGTGACGCGGCCGGCACCCAGTGGCAGCGACAGCGCGACGTCGGGTTCCTCGTCGACGCCGTTCGACATCTCCAGCGAGCCCCCGCCGATGTCGAGCGCCAGGATGCGTCCGGCGCTCCAGCCGTACCAGCGGCGCACGGCCAACGACGTCAGCCGGGCCTCGTCGCGACCGGTCAGAACCTCCACCTGGACGCCGGTCTTGGCCGCGACCCGCGCGAGGACGCCGTCGGAGTTGGTGGCGTCGCGGACCGCGGAGGTCGCGAACGCCATCATCTGCTCGCAGCCGGAACTCTTGGCGATGAGGGTGAACTCCTCGATCGAGTCGACGAGCCGTTCGGCGGCACCGGCGGTGAGACGCCCGTCGGCATCGATGTGCTCGGCGAGCCGCAGCACCGCCTTCGTCGAACTCATCGGGGTCGGATGTCCTCCGCGGTGGGCATCGACCACCAGGAGATGAACTGTGTTGCTGCCCACGTCGAGGACTCCTAAACGCACGGATACACGGTAGTGCGTCGCGGGTTCGGTTGTCTGCGGCGGGTCGCTGTGGTGCGGCGATCGGGCGGTGACGGTTACCGTTGGGATGTGCCCAAGCCCAGCGCAGCCCCGCGGATGACGCCCGCTCCCGAGGTCGATCTCGATTTCCCCCGGGAATGGTACGAATTCGCCGATCCGGCCGATCCCGAACACGTCATCAACGCCGACCTCACCTGGTTGTGTTCGCACTGGACGTGCGTGTTCGGCACGCCCGCCTGCCAGGGCATCGTCGACGGCCGCGAGACCGACGGATGTTGCACGCACGGCGCGTATCTGTCGGACAAGGACGACCGCAAACGGCTGGCCAAGGGTGTGGCGATGCTGACCGCCGACGACTGGCAGTTCCACAAGAAGGGGTCGGGCAAGGATCCGCTCGGCCCCCGTGGGTATCTCGTCGAGGACGAACTCGACGACGAGCCCGCCCTGAAGACCCGCCAACACAAGGGCGCGTGCATCTTCTTGAACCGTCCGGACTTCGAGCGGGGTCCCGGCTGTGCGCTACACGCAATGGCGCTGCGGCGCGGTCTCGAACCGCTGACCGTGAAACCCGATGTGTGCTGGCAACTTCCGGTACGTCGCGAGCAGGACTGGGTGGAGCGGCCCGACGGCACCCAGATCCTCAAGACCACCATCACCGAGTACGACCGCCGCGGCTGGGGCGAGGGCGGTCACGACCTGAAGTGGTACTGCTCGGGGTCCCCCGACGCGCACGTCGGGGCGACCCAGGTGTGGCAGTCCTACGAGCCCGAACTGGTCGAGCTGATCGGCCGCCCCGCCTACGAGGCGCTCGCCGATGCGTGCCGACGCCGAAACGGACTCGGGCTCATCGCAATCCACCCGGCGACCCGGGCCGCGACCAGCCGCCGCGACACCGACATCAAGTACGAGCTACTCGACACCGACGCCGACGCCGCGGGCTGATCACGGCTCGAACTTGTAGCCCAATCCACGCACCGTCACAAGGTGTTTCGGCGAGGCCGGATCGGGTTCGATCTTCGAGCGCAGCCGCTTGACGTGGACGTCGAGGGTCTTGGTGTCCCCGACGTAGTCCGCACCCCACACGCGGTCGATCAACTGCCCGCGGGTGAGTACCCGTCCGGAGTTGCGGAGTAGGTATTCGAGGAGATCGAACTCCTTGAGCGGCAACGTGATCGACTCACCGTTGACCGCGACGGTGTGGCGTTCGACGTCCATCCGGACCGGTCCGGATTCCAGGACCGCCAAGGCGAGGTCGTCGTCGCCGACGTCTCCCCCACGACGCAGGACCGCCCGGATGCGTGCGATGAGCTCACGCGCCGAATACGGTTTGGTGACATAGTCGTCGGCACCGAGTTCGAGTCCGACGACCTTGTCGATCTCGCTGTCGCGGGCGGTCACCATGATCACCGGCACGCTCGACCGGGCGCGCAGCGATTTGCAGATCTCGGTCCCCGACACCCCGGGGAGCATGAGGTCGAGCAGGACGATGTCGGGGCTGATGCGCTCGAACACCGAGATGGCCTGTGCACCATCGTTGACGACGCTCGCCTCGAACCCCTCCTTGCGCAGGAGGAAGGCCAGCGGATCGGCCAACGACTCCTCGTCCTCGACGATCAGTACATGCGTCACTCGTGAAGCTCCTTATTTCTCAGACGTTCTCGTAGTTGCGTGGTCACGTGACTCTCGTCGTCCTCCTCCGAGGAGGTCACGCGATCTGGGGGTCGGCTCGGTGGGACTCCTTCTCGGATTCCCCGGACGCATGCGCATTCTCGGCGTCGAGGTCCTGGGGAATCGAGAGGGTGAACGTCGACCCGGTGCCGGGTTGACTCCACAGGTTGATGGTGCCGTCGTGGGTGGCCGCAACGTGTTTGACGATCGCCAGGCCCAGACCGGTGCCGCCGGTCAGACGCGACCGCGCCTTGTCGACGCGGAAGAAACGTTCGAAGACGCGCTGTTGATCGGACGGGTTGATGCCGATGCCGCGGTCGGTGACCGCGATCGACACCATCGGCACCCCGGCCGAGGTCGTGACGCGCCGGCTCACCGAGACGGTCGTGTTCTCCGGCGAGTAGGCGATGGCGTTGACGATCAGGTTGCTCAACGCGGTCAGCAGCAGCATCCGATCGCCGCGCACCCAGGTGTGGATGGGCTCGTCGGCGCGCAGGACGATGTTGGCGGCCTCGGCGCTCACCGCGGCCCCGTCGATGGCGGAGTCGATGAGCTCGTCGACGTCGACGGCCGCGAAATGCGGTTTCTCGCCGCCCTCGAGTCGGGACAGCGCAATCAGTTCGGACACCATGTTGCCCATCCGGGTGGCCTCGGCGACGACGCGGTGCCCGAAGTGTTCGACGGATTCGGCGTCGTCGGCGGACTCGATCAGTGCCTCGGCCAGCAGACCGATCGCGCCGACCGGGGTCTTGAGCTCGTGGGACACGTTGGCGACGAAGTCACGGCGGGTGGCCTCCACCCGCAGGTTCTCGGTGTCGTCGGTGCCGTAGATCATCGCGTAGCGCTCGTCGCCGTGATAGCCGAGCCGGGCCAAACAGCGCACCGATTCGGCGTTGCGCTTGGTGGCGCGCCCGGTGGAGAGGAATCCCAGCGTGGAGGTCGGCGGGACGAAGTCGAAGCGCGCCTGCTCGCCCGTCTCGAGGACGGTCAGCGATTGCTCCCACACCGGTTCGGCGAGCAGATGCTCGGAGACGAGCCCCAGCTCGACGGCCCGATGGTTGTAGAGCACCACGTCGCGGAACTCGTCGACGACGGCGACGGCGACCTCGGAGTTGCGGACGATGAGGCTGAGCAGGCCGGCCTTGGTCATCTGACCGTCCGGGGTGACCACGGGGAGATCGGACTCGCGCAGGGCCGCCGAATCCGGGACCTCGCGCGGACGGTCGGCGACGACGGGTGCGCCGCTGGGGATGACGTCGGAGTCGGAGTGCACGGGATCGGCGTGGACGGATGCGGCGAGATCGGACGGGGCGGCGTCGCGGGAGGATCGGCGAAACCACCGACCCCGCACGTTGCCACGACCGAGCTCGTACCCGAGCAACAACGCGAGCACAACTGCCACGATGGCCCCGGCAATGAATGCAGCGGTCACACTGGCAGCTTACGGTCCCGGAAACTCCGCGAACATTCCCGACGGCACAATTCGACTTCCGTTCACGCGGTGTTCCACCGAAACGTGACCTGAGGCACCGAAATGGCCTACGGAAGGGTCTCGACCGGGATCGTCAGGGCACCACCAGGGCTCACCAGCGCAGAACCGGGATGGCACAGGCGCATTCTCACTGCGGAACCGGTACCGCCATATCGGCGTATTCCGGATGGCGGTCGATGAAGCGCCGCACATAGGAACAGACCGGCACGACCTGCTTTCCCGCATTACGAATGTCATCGAGAACCGCTTGGACGAGCTGGCCGGCATATCCGCGCCCGGAGTAGGCCTCCGGGATGACGGTATGGGTCAACACCACCTGGTACGGCTCGGAGACGTAATCGACATATCCCACCGTGATCTCGTCACCGTCGGAGTCGGTGGTCAGGATTGCTTCGTATCGCTCGCGCGCAGCCGAATGAGCGATGCGCAGGTGCCCCGGATCTGCCATGCACCCAATGTAGCGCCTGTCACACGAGCGCCGCCATGACGATTGTGTTACAGATCACAACACGCGGCTATTTCTGTCCCTGCGCCGCGACCGCTGCCGCACCCGCCGCGGCGGCCTCAGGGTCCAGATAAGTGCCCCCGGGATTGAGCGGCTTGAGGTTCTCGTCGAGGTCGTAGCGCAGCGGATTGCCCGTCGGGATGTTGAGACCGGCGATGTCGGCGTCGGAGATCCCGTCGAGGTACTTGACCAGTGCGCGCAGCGAATTACCGTGCGCCGCAATGAGAACGGTCTTGCCGGCGGTGATGTCGGCGGCGATGGTCTCGGTGAAATACGGGATCAGCCGCTCGACGACGTCCTTGAGGCATTCGGTCAGCGGCACCTCGGCGAGGTCGGCGTACCGCGGATCGTGGGTCTGGCTGTACTCGGCGTCGGGATCGATCGGCGGCGGCGGGACGTCGTAGCTGCGACGCCAGAGCATGAACTGCTCCTTGCCGTACTTCTCGAGGGTGTCGGCCTTGTTCAGGCCCTGCAGCGCACCGTAGTGACGTTCGTTGAGACGCCAGTCGCGGACCACCGGGATCCAGTGCCGATCGGCGGTGTCCAACGCGATCTGCGCGGTCGCAATCGCCCGGCGCAGTAGTGAGGTGTAGAGGACATCGGGCAGCAGATCATGTTCGACGAGGAGCTCGCCGGCACGCTTCGCCTCGGCCTCGCCCTTGTCGGTGAGCGCGACGTCGACCCAGCCGGTGAACTGGTTGGACGCGTTCCACTCGCTCTCGCCGTGCCGCATCAGGATCAGGGTGCCGTTGCTCATGGTCGATAGTTTGTCACACCGGTCGGGCGGGGTCAGCGCTTGCTGGGCCGCACCGCGTCGAGGCCGTCGATCGCCCAGATCGTCAGGTACGCCAGCCCGAAGAACAGCGCGACGGCCACCGCCACACCGGTCGATTCGACGTGGGAGAACGGAGAACCCACCCATCCCAGGGTCGATCGGACGACGTATCCGGGCCGGGTCAGCAGATCCCAGGAGTTCCAGCGTTGGAAGCGGCCGATGACGACGCCGATCGCGCACAGCCCGACCGAGCACACGACGGCCAGCCAGCCGAAGATCGGGCCGAATTCCCGGCCGAGGCGCCGGTGCACCAGCAGCAACGACACCACGCCGAGGATGATGCCGGTCCACGCCGCGAAGCCGTACTGCAGGATGTGCCGCCACAGGTCATAGCCCTCGCGCAGGTGCACGAGGTCGGTGACGAGGTAGGGCGCGTTGGGCAGGAACGCCAGCCACCCGACACCGAGCGGGATCAGCCACACGCGCCGCCGGACGACGGCGAATCCGACCGCGAAGATCATCGGAATCCAGGCAAGAAACAGATTCCACACCAGAAACCGCGTCGGATAGTAGAGCGGCGTGGCCGGGTCGGTGACGCCGAGACCGACAGTCAGGGCGGTGGTGGCGATCAGCGACGCGGCGAGCACGAGGTGGCGGATGGGGATCACCGCAGCGATTGTGCCCGATGACCCGCCGGTCACCTACTTGCGCAAGTCCTTTCGTAGGATCTTGCCCGACGCCGACTTCGGGATGGCGTCGATGAACTCGACGGCGCGGACCTTCTTGTGCGGCGCGACCTTGGCGGCGACGAACTCGATCACCTCGCTCTCGTCGAGGTCGGCATCGGGCTGGGTGACCACGAACGCCTTCGGGATCTCCTCGCCGTCGTCGTCGTTGACCCCGATCACCGCGGTGTCGGCGATCTTCGGATGCGTCAACAACAACGCCTCCAACTCCGCCGGCGGCACCTGATAGCCCTTGTACTTGATCAGTTCCTTGAGCCGATCGACGATGTAGACACACCCGGTCGGGTCGACCTGCGCCATGTCACCGGTGTGCAGATAGCCGTCGGCGTCGATCGTGTCGGCCGTGGCCTGCTCGTTGTTGAGATACCCCAGCATCACGTTGGGGCCCTTGACCCACAGCTCACCGGGCTCGGACAACCCCTCGACGGGAAGCTCGATCTCCGTGCCGGTCCCCGGGTCAACGATCTTGTTCTCGGTGTTCGGTATCGCCCACCCCGTCGACGACAACGGCGGCTCCTCCACACCCAACGCCGCGGTCGTGTCGATCGGGATGAGGTGACTGACCGGCGAAAGCTCGCTCATGCCGTAGCCCTGCAACATGTGCAGATCCAGACGCTTGGCCACCGCCTTGCCCAACTCGTCATCGAGCGGGGCCGCCCCCGACATCATCACCTTCAGCGACGACAGATCGTAGTTGTCGACGATCGGGTGCTTGGCCAGCGCCACGGCGACCGGCGGCGCGATATAAGCGCTGGTCACCCGATACTTCTGAATGTTCTCGAGGAACTCGACCAGATCGAAGCGCGGCATGATGACCAGACGACCACGGTTGTACAACGCCGCATTCAGCAGCACCGTCATCCCGTAGATGTGGAAGAACGGCAGCACCGCGATCACCACGTCATCGGGCGTCATCCCCTGCAACGGCTTGATCTGCGCCACGTTGGCCACCAGGTTGCGATGGCTCAGCGCAACACCTTTTGGGTTCCCGGTGGTGCCCGAACTGTAGGGCAACGCCGCGACGTGGGTCGCCGGATCGAAGGTGACCTCGGGGGCAGCCAGATTCGGTGCGAGCAGATCGGCAGCGTTGGGGTGGCCCGTCGCGTCCTGCCCCTCGCCGTCGAGGACGATCACGTTCTCCCCGGCGATACCGACCTCGTTCGCCGCCGCGAGCGCTTGCTCGGCCATCGGAGAGATCGTGACCAGCATCTTCGCACCCGAATCCCGAAGCTGCTTCGCGATCTCGGTCGCAGTGAACAACGCATTGATCGTCGTCGCAGTACCACCGGCGCGCAGGATGCCGTGGAAGACGGTGGCGAACGCGGGGATGTTCGGTGACAGCACCCCCACGACGTCACCGACCGCGATACCGCGCGCCGCAAGCGCCCCCGCCGCCGCGTTGATCTGACCGATCAGCTGGCCGTACGTGGTCTCCGCACCCGACTTCGGATCAACCAGCGCCACCCGTTCCAGATCGGCGTCAGCGATCGACCCGAACAGAAACTCGTAGAGGCTCACATCGGGGATCTCGACATCGGGAAAAGGACTCGCGAAGCTCATGGCACCTCCGTTGGACAGGATGATCAGCGCAATCGTATCAACAGTCATTGCCACGTTGTGACGCAGACCTCGGTCGGGTATGTCGCTTTCGCCGAAGCTGGAACAGATCTCGAACGATGTTTCTGATAACGTCTGTTTCCACATTTGAATCACTCCGTGAATCGAGGCGTCATGCAGCGTGAATCAGCCATCCGTAAGGCGGTCGCGGTGGCGGCGGCAGCCGCGATCATCGCCGGTGCCGGCATGGCATCGGCGGACCCCAACATCCAGACCCCCGGCGTGGATGACGGCGTGCCGAACTGCGCGGTGCTCAACGCACGCGCCGCCGCCGGCTACATCGGCACCGGGGCGCCACAACCCTCTCGTCCGATGGACGAGAACTTCGCCCATCCGCCTCGCGACTGGTGCAACACCGATGTCGGCTACAGTCGCTTGTCGTTCGGCCCGAAAGGCGCCACGTTCTCCGTCCCACCGACGGTGCAAGGCCTGTTCCCGTACAACAACGCCGAACTCCTCGCCAAACCCGTCTTCGAGCCGGGCCAGACGATGACGATGAGAGTGACCGGCACACAACAGATCCCGACGTGGAACGGCACCACCGGTTGGGGGATCTCGAATCGCTCCATCGATCCACTGGGCCTCGAGGTCGCGTGGTTCATGTGGAACGGTTCGGCCGGATTCATGGGCCAGGCCAGCCAGCTTCTCACCACGCCGTTGTTCCACGCCTTCGCGCAGGACATGCCGCGCGGCTTCTTCATGATGGTCAAAAAGGCCGGAACCCTGCTCCCGCAGATCGTCCTCCTCGACCCGAAACTACTTGCCAATCCGCATGATTACTCGATCAAGCTGGACAAGGAGTATGTCAACTTCTTCGTCGACGGACACAATGTCGGTACGTTCCGAGATGCTCCGATCGGTACGTGGCACGACATCTCCGGTGGCCCGGTCCCTCTTCTCGGCCAAATGTGGCTCGACTCGAGCTATTGGTTCCCGCTGCCGATCCCGGAGTTCAACGGACGTTGGCAGTCGGTCGACCTCGCCCGATACCGCCAGGGCCCCAGCGCCACCACACCACTGACCTTCTGACGCTTCTCCCGCCCGGCGAGCCTCCCATCCGGTGGTCGAGGTGCCGAGGAGCGCCAGCGACGAGCACGCGGCTCGCACCTCGACCAGCGATATATGACGTTCGGCGGTTCCCCATCCGATGGTCGAGGTGCACGGCGCCCCAGGCGCCGGGCCTCGAGACCTGTTGCACCGATGATTATCCGGGCCACCATGGGTCGAATCCAGCACTGGTGCAGTCGGTCTCGAGGCTCGCCGCACGCGGCTCGCACCTCGACCAGCGGGGAGGACCGGTCCCTCCCGGATCGCCGCCCCACCCCGCCCGTCCCACCCCGATGGTCGAGGTGCACGGCGCCCCTGGCGCCGGGCCTCGAGACCCCTTGTGCCGACGGGATTCCGGGCCTCGGACGACACGACACCTCGACCATCGGGTTGGGGATTATCTCTATGGAGTTCTCAAACAACAGATGCGGTCCCGGCCAGGCCGGGTGCGGGGGAATCAGGCTGTAGTAGAGGCGCTTCGGGTCAGGCTGCGGTGTCGTCGAGTCTCATGGTGCGTCGGTGATACGACGGCACGGGTCGTCGTTTCGGGTCGATGCTGGCGGGTGGGATCAGCCAGGGGTGTCGGTCGAATCCCATGATGATGTCCCATCCGTGGTGGTGGACATCGTCGTGGCAGCTGCTGCAGAGGAGGCATCCGTTGTCGAGGTCGGTGGGCCCGCCGTCGGCCCAGTGGTGCGCGTGGTGTGCTTGGCAGCGGCCGGCGTGTGCTCCGCATTTGATGCACCCGCGGTCACGCACCAACAACGCTTTGCGTTGTCCTGGGGTGAACAAGCGCTCTTTGAGTCCGACGTCGAGGGGTACGCCGTCGGGGTTGAGAATGATTCTGGTGATGGTGGTGTCACACGACAATAGTTTGGCGGTGGCTTCGGTGATGGCACCTATGTTCTGCAAATCGCCGCCGAGTGCGGGGTTGTCGGCTGACAAGGTCCACAACAGGCCGTTGGTGGGTTTGGCTGAGAAGGTGGTGTCGGCCAAGCCTTGTGCCGCCAACTCCACGATCGTTTCGAACGCGGCCGCGCAGATCTGTTCGGGTGTCCGCGGATCGGGGGATCCGTCGGGCTGGGGCTTGGGCGCCGACAAGGTTTCCATCAGGGTGCGTGTTTTCTCGCCGGCGACGATGTCGAGGTTCGCCGAGATCTCCAACCGTCCGTCGTCGGTGATGCGGTCGGTGTAGGAGTTGACCGACTTGTCTTCGGCAGCCGGTAACCCGCCCGGTGTGTCGGCCGCCAACTCGTTACCCAACTGCCGCGCGTAAATGTTGATCTCGGCGGGAGTGAAACCGGCGAAGTAGTGCGACAGCAGTTTCCGCAGGAACTCGCACCGTTGCACGGTGTCGAGGGGTTCGGGGGACCGGGTGTCGATGTGCGCG
>NZ_BAEI01000087.1 GCF_000241325.1 Gordonia polyisoprenivorans NBRC 16320 = JCM 10675
ACGGCGCACACACGGACATCGCGACCACACCGCCGGCCCGGGTGATCCCGGCAGTAGGTGATCCCGGCAGTAGGTGAGCCCGGCAGCAGGTGATCGGCGGCCGTCGGTGAGGCCGGGCTCAGGAACCCAGCAACTCGAGCAGCGCCGCGTTGACCGCGTCCGGCTGTTCCTGATGCGCGAAGTGCCCGCTGGCGGGGATCTCCCTGACGTCGAGATGGTCCACCCACTCGCGGCTCTCACGCATCGCATGGTCGGTGATGTAGGGATCGTCGGCACCGCGCAGCGCCATCGTCGGGATGTGCAGTCTGCGGTGCATGAGACGCATGAACCGGATGCCGTCGGGGCGGAACTGCGACCGGAAGGCCCAGCGCTGGTATTCCAGACTCGAATGCGCCACGTAGGGAATCTGGATGGCCGAGCGGTTGAGACCGATGGTCTGCGCGTAGTCGTCGGTGCCGCGCCATGCGCTGCCCGCGCGCTGATCGAAATACCGAGCGATGAAGGCGCCGTCGCGGCGGGTCAGGCGCGCCTCGGCCGACCGGGGGAGCTGATTGCGCAGGAAGTTCGGGAGGAACGCGGTGCGTTGCGGTCCGCGCAGCAACACGTCGTGGCGCAGGGACCGGGGATGCGGTGAGGCGATCACCGCGATGCGGGACACCGCGCGGGGGTGCAAGGTGGCCGTCGCCCAGCAGACCAGACCGCCGTCGGCGTGCCCGACCAGGGTGGCGTCGGTGTGCCCGAGTGCGCGGACGAGGCCGTTGGTGTCACCGGCCAGCGTCCACCCGTCATAGCCGCGCGGCGGTTTGTCGGTGTCGCCGTATCCGCGCAGGTCGACCGCCACCGCCCGATGACCGGCCTCGGTCAACGCGGTCAGCTGATGACGCCAACTCCACCAGAACTCGCCAAAACCGTGCAGCAGCAACACCAGTGGCCGATCCGCGATCGGCTCGTCGACCTCGACGGCATGAAACCGCAGGCCGTTCGCGCGGACGTCGAGATGCCGCCAGACGCCGGGGAGCCGAACGCTCGACGGGTCGGGCGCGGCCATCGCTCAGCCCTCGCGGGCGGGCGGGATCCGTGGATGCTCGGCCGTGGCCGACACGGTCGCGGCGGCAGCGTCGTCGGGCACCGCGATCTTGGAACGATCCGCGGCCGGCGGGCCCGACTTGGGCAGCACCGACGGGATCTCCTTGACGGTCTCGATGGTCTTCTTCGGTCCGCGGATCTTCTTGAAGAAGAGGTAGCCGGCGATCGCGACCACGATGGTGATGACGACCAGCAGTCCGAACACGATGAGGAACGCCGCCCAGCGCGGCAGCCACTCGCTGAGGAGTTCGGCGAGGAAGAAGAAAAAGAAGAAACTCGCATACAGTGCGGTCACCCCGGCCACGGCGAGCGCGCCGGTGCCGGCCCCGGCCTTCTTGGCCTCCGCGACCAGCTCGGACTTGGCCAGCGCCACCTCGGAACGGACGAGCGTCGACACGCTCGCGGTCGCGTCCTTGACCAGGTTGCCGATGCTCGGCTCGCCCTTGGGCCCGAGGTCGGCGTCGGACAGGGGGATCGAGGGGACCGGACGTCCTCCTGGTGCAGACCGGCCGTTCTCGTTTCGGCTCACAGCATCCTCCGTATCTGGGGTATGGGGCATATGTTGCCATGTCGGCCGATCGAGGTGGTCAGTGCCGCCCGCGGGCGCGGCCTCGTCACCGACCGACGGGCAGGTGCCGACACGCGAGATGCGCCACCGGGTTGGGGCACCCGGTGGCGCATCTCGCGGGCCGTGCAGCGCTTCTCGCCGCAGGCGGTCTCCGGCCCGATCAGGCCTTCTTCGCGCGGATCGCCTCGAAGACCGAGGGGTCGACGAGGGTGGAGGTGTCGCCGAGTTCGCGTCCCTCGGCGACGTCCTTGAGCAGGCGGCGCATGATCTTGCCCGAGCGTGTCTTGGGGAGTTCGGGTACGACGTTGATCTCGCGGGGTTTGGCGATGGGGGAGATCTCGATCGACACCTGTTGGCGCAGTTCGGCGATCAGCTCGTCGCCGGTGTTCTCGATGCCCTCGCGCAGGATGACGAAGGCGACGATGCCCTGGCCGGTGGTCTCGTCGGCGGCGCCGATGACCGCGGCTTCGGCGACGCCGGAGTGCCCGACGAGGGCGGATTCGACCTCGGCGGTGGAGATCCGGTGGCCGGAGACGTTCATGACGTCGTCGACGCGACCGAGCACCCACAGGGCGTGGTCCTCGTCGTAGCGGGCGCCGTCGCCGGCGAAGTACCAGCCGTGTTCGGCGAAGCGGGACCAGTAGGTCTCGCGGTAGCGGTCGTCGTCGCCCCAGATCCCGCGCAGCATCGACGGCCACGGCTTGTCGAGGACGAGGTAGCCCTGTTCACCCGCGCCGACCGGTTTGGCGTCGTCGTCGACGATGTTCGCCGAGATACCGGGCAGGGGAGCCATCGCCGAGCCGGGTTTGGTGACGGTCACCCCGGGCAGCGGGCTGATCATGATCGCGCCGGTCTCGGTCTGCCACCAGGTGTCGACGATCGGCGCGGAGTTGCCGCCGATGACCTCGCGGTACCACTTCCACGCCTCGGGATTGATCGGTTCGCCGACGCTGCCGAGCAGTCGCACCGAGCTCAGGTCGTGGGCGTCGGGGATCTCCCGGCCCCACTTCATGAAGGTGCGGATCAGTGTCGGCGCGATGTAATAGATGGTGACGCCGTATTTTTCGATGATCTCGAAGTGGCGGTGCTCGTTGGGGGAGTTGGGGGTGCCCTCGTAGACGACCTCGGTGGCGCCGTTGGACAGCGGGCCGTACACCAGGTAGGAGTGGCCGGTCACCCAGCCGATGTCGGCGCCGCACCAGAAGACGTCGCGGCCTTCCTTGTGGTCGAAGACGTAGTGAAAGGTGTAGGACGCCTGGGTGAGGTAGCCGCCCGAGGAGTGCACGATGCCCTTGGGTTTGCCGGTCGTGCCCGAGGTGTAGAGCAGAAACAGCGGGTGTTCGGCGTCGAAGGCCTCCGGGGTGTGCTCGGGGGACTGCTCGGCGACGGTGTCCTCCCACCAGACGTCGCGGCCGTCGACCCACGGCAGGTTCTCGTCGTGGTTGGTGCGGCGCACCACGAGGACCTTCTCGACCGATTCCGCGGCGTCGTCGCCGGTGCCGAGGGCCTCGTCGACGGCGGTCTTCAGCGGTGCGGGCTTACCGCGACGGTACTGGCCGTCGGTGGTGATGACGAGTTTGGCCTGGGCGTCGTCGACGCGGGAACGCAGTGCGCCCGAGGAGAATCCGGCGAACACGACCGAGTGGGTCAGGCCCAGTCGCGCGCAGGCGAGCATGGAGATCAGTGCCTCAGGGACCATCGGCATGTAGATCGCGACGCGGTCTCCGGCGGTCAATCCGATCGCGGTGAAGTAGTTCGCGGCGCGGCTGACCTCGTCCTTGAGCTGGCTGTAGGTGATGTCGCGGTGATCACCGGGCTCGCCGACCCAGTGGATCGCGACGCGATCGCCCTTGCCCGCGGCGACATGGCGGTCGACGCAGTTGACCGAGACATTGAGCTTGCCGCCGACGAACCACTTGGCGAACGGGGCGTCCGACCAGTCGAGGACCTCCCCGAAATCGGTGTCCCATTCCAGCCGTCGCGCCTGCTCCGCCCAGAACTCCAGACGATCGGCCTCGGCCCGGTCGTACAGTTCGGCGGTGCCGTTGGCCTGCGCCGCGAACTCCTCCGACGGCGGGTAACCGGGAGTGGTGTCGGAAGCGGAAGTGGTCATCTGAGCTGGCCTTTCACTGGTCGGCAACAACATCGCGCGTGGCAGCCGCACGTGAGCCGGCTGCCACGAGATCCTCATTGTGAGGGTAGTCACGTTGGATGCCCGTTGCAGGTGGCGGGGCGACGAAAGGTGCGCGCTCGTCGTCGAGCGGTCGGTTCGTGGGGGTCGGTGTGGCCTGTCGTCGGCTCTGCGCGTTTTGCCGGAGTGCCTGTTTGCAGTGCGAAGAAAAATGGCCGTTCGCCGAGACGGCCCGATGACTCGTGGGTATGGTTACCTCCCGGTCAGGTTGTTGACAGCTTCCGGCCACGATCCCGTCAGGATCGGGTACGTCCACGTCCACGCGCGGTCCACGATGCTGCGCGTGCAATGCAGAAGTCCGGCCGGAGGTGTAGTACAGCGCCTTCCGGCGTCGAATATTGCCGGTTACCACCGGCGTGCCTCGGAGGGCGATAGCGAGTGAAACTGAGGAAGATCTGGGTGGCGTTGGGTGCGGCCGTGGTGGCCGCCGGCGTCTTATCCGCATGCGGGAGTTCGTCGGACGACTCCAACGGTTACATCCGGGTGTACGGCGGTGAGCCGGAAACCGGTCTGATCACCACCACGACCAACGAGAACATCGGCGGCCGCGTCGTCGACGCACTCTTCACCGGCCTGTATGCCTATGACGCACAAGGCAATCCGCGCCCGGCGATGGTCGACAAGCTGGAGACCGCCGACAACAAGAACTACACCATCACCATCAAGAAGGGGTGGAAGTTCGACGACGGTACCGAGGTGAAGGCGCACAACTTCGTCGACGCCTGGAACTTCGGTGCCTACACGCCCAACGCCCAGAAGCAGCAGAGCTTCTTCGAGCCCATCGAGGGCTATGACCAGGTCGCCGCGGAGAAGCCGACGGCCAAGACCATGTCCGGACTGAAGGTCGTCGACGACTACACCTTCACCGTGGCCCTCAAGCAGCCCAACATCGACTTCAAGCTCGGCCTCGGATTCACCCCGTTCAAGCCGCTGCCCGATGTCGCCTTCAAGGACATCAACGCCTTCGGTCAGAAGCCGATTGGCAACGGCCCCTACAAGTTCGTCGACTGGCAGCACAACCAGAAGATCGACGTCGAGGCCAAGGCGGACTATCCCGGTCCCGACAAGGCGAAAAACAAGGGCATCACCTTCGTCGCCTACCAGGATCCCGACGCCGCATACAGCGACCTGCAGTCGGGCAACCTCGACGCCCTCGAGATCATCCCCACCTCGGCGTTGCGTACCTACAAGAAGGATCTCGGCGAGTCGCAGGTCGTCAACAAGCCCGTCGCCTACAGCCTGACGATGACCATCCCGGAGACCCTGCCGCACTTCTCCGGTGAGGAGGGCCGCCTACGGCGACAGGCGATCTCGATGTCCATCAACCGTCCGCAGATCTCCGAGAACATCTTCGCCGGTACCCGGGCCCCGGCCCATGACTTCACCTCGTCGTCGCTGCCGGGATACGACGCCAACATCCCCGGCTCCGACGTGCTCGACTACAACGCCGCCAAGGCCAAGCAGTTGTGGGCGCAGGCCAACGCCATCGCCCCGTGGTCGGGGAGCTTCGTGATCGCCTCCAATTACGATGGCGGCCACAAGGAGTGGATCGACGCGGCCTCCAACGACATCAAGAACACGCTGGGTATCGACGCCCACGGTGAGTCGGTGCCGACCTTCAAGCAGCTGCGCTCGGAGATCAACGCACGGACCATCAAGACCGCCTTCCGTACCGGCTGGCAGGGTGACTATCCGTCGATGCTGGAGTTCCTGTACCCGATCTATGTGACCGGGGCCGGTGCCAACGACGGCGACTACTCCAACCCGCAGTTCGACGCGGCGATCAACAACGCGCTCGCGCAGCCGACCAACGAGGCGGCCTACAAGGCGGCCAACGGCGCTCAGCAGATCCTGCTGCAGGACCTGCCGGCGATCCCGCTGTTCGACTACGTCTCCACAATGGGTCTGGCCCAGGGGGTCAAGGGAACCATCACCTGGAACAACCTCCCCGACTACCCGAACCTGACCAAGGGCTGAGGCATCCCACCCGTTCGGCGGGTACCGGTCGTCACCGCACGGTGATGACCGGTACCCCGTCGGGTGGGTCGATGCTGCGCACGAGAGACGAATTGACATGCTCTGGTACACAATCCGACGAGTTCTCCAGCTGATCCCGGTCTTCTTCGGGGCCACGCTGCTGCTCTACTTCATGGTGTTCAGCCTGCCGGGCGATCCGACCGCGGCGATGGGTGGCGGCAAACCGCTGACCCCCGCGGTCCGCGAACAGATCCGGGAGCAATATCACCTCAACGACGGCTTCTTCCAACAATATTGGCACTATCTGAGCGGTATCTTCACCGGCAACCTCGGCCTGTCCTTCTCCGGACGACCCGTTGCCGACGTGATGGCCCAGGCCTTTCCGGTCACCATCCGGCTCGCGATCTTCGCGCTGATCATCGAGGCCGTGTTCGGCATCCTGTTCGGCGTGATCGCCGGCCTGCGCCGCGGCGGATGGTTCGATGCCACGGTGCTGTTCGCGAGCCTGGTGGTCATCGCGGTCCCGATCTTCGTGATCGGCTTCATCGCCCAGTTCCTCTTCGGGGTGAAGTGGGGGATCGCACCGGTGACCGTCGGGGCCAACGACGACCTCGCACACCTGTGGCTACCGGCCTTCGTGCTGGCGTCGGCGTCGTTCGCCTACGTCTTACGATTGACCCGTAATTCGGTGGCGGAGAACTCTTCTGCCGACTTCGTGCGGACCGCGACGGCCAAGGGTGCCTCCCGTCCGCGGGTGGTGATCGTGCACATCCTGCGTAACTCGCTGATCCCGGTGATCACCTTCCTCGGCGTCGATCTCGGCGCCCTGATGGCCGGTGCGGTGGTCACCGAGGGCATCTTCAACATCAACGGGATCGGTCAGACCATCTTCCGCAGTGTGAGTCTCGGTGAGGCACCCACGGTGGTGTCGATCGTCACCGTGCTCGTACTCATCTACCTCGTGGCGAACCTGGTCGTCGACCTACTCTACGCCGTGATCGATCCGAGGATCCGCTATGCCTGACAGTTTCTTCCCACCCGAATCCGAGGCCGAGGTCCTGCGCTCGGACGCCGAAACCCTCGGCGAGAGCGACCCTTCGGGGCGTCCGTTGCCGGGCCAACACCGCTTCGTCGCCCCTGACGACGAGGTCGAGGTCCTCGATGCCGACCCGGTCCGCGACACCGGCGCCTCCGCCGGTTTCTGGAAGGGCGCCTGGCTGCAGCTGCGGACCAGTCCGACCTTCATCGTCGCCTCCATCATGATCATCCTGGTGATCCTGATCTGCCTGTTCCCGTCGCTGTTCGCCCATCAGGACCCGCGCTACTGCCAGGGCGGCAACAGCCTGTTGCCGCCGAGTTCGTCGCATTGGTTCGGCACCGACCTGCAGGGCTGTGACATATACGCACGCACCATCTTCGGGGCCCGCGACTCGGTGATCGTCGGCGTGTGCACCACGTTGCTGGTCTTCGTCGTCGGTGGTCTGATCGGGGTCCTCGCCGGCTATCTCGGCGGGTGGCTCGACGTACTGCTGTCGCGGGTCACCGACGTCTTCTTCGCGCTGCCGCTGATCCTGGCGGCGATCGTGATCATGCAGATGTTCACCCACCGGACGGTGTGGACGGTGGTGGCGATCCTCGCCGTCTTCGGCTGGCCGCAGATCGCGCGCATCGCCCGCGGCGCGACCATATCGATCAAGAACAACGAATTCATCACCGCGGCAACATCACTGGGAGCCTCTCGGCGGCGCATCGTGTTCTCGCACGTGGTGCCGAATGCACTCGGCCCGGTGATCGTCACCTGTACGGTGTCCCTCGGTGTGTTCATCGTGACCGAGGCGACGTTGTCCTACCTCGGCATCGGGCTGCCCTCCACGGCGGTCTCCTGGGGTATCGACATCGCCGCCGGTCAGAGTCTGCTGCGGTCGGGCAATCCGATCCTGCTGTATCCCGCAGGCGCACTTGCCCTCACGGTTCTGAGCTTCATGCTCATGGGTGATGCCCTGCGCGATTCGCTCGACCCGAAATCGAGGACACGATGACCGAACAACCCACCACCGCCGAGACCGGCGCCACCGCAGGCGCCGTCGCCCCGCTGTTGGAGATCCGGGACCTCGAGGTGTCCTTCGGGAGCGCGAAGAACCCGACGCGCGCGGTGTCGGGGGTGAATCTGCGTGTCTATCCCGGCCAAACCGTCGCCGTGGTCGGCGAATCCGGCTCGGGCAAGACCACCACCGCCAACGCGGTGCTCGACCTGTTGCCCGGAACGGGCCGGATCACCGGCGGCACCATCATGTTCGACGGCATGGATCTCACGACCGCGTCGAAGAAGCAGATCGACCACTTGCGCGGCACCGGAATCGGTCTGGTCCCACAGGACCCGATGTCGAACCTGAACCCGTTGTGGAAGGTGGGATTCCAGGTTCGCGAGGCGATCGAGGTCAACAAGGTCGCCAAGGGTGCCGCCGCCAAGAAGCGTGCCGCTGAGGTCCTCGAAGAGGCGGGCATGTCCGACGCCGCATCCCGGATGAATCAGTATCCCCACGAGTTCTCCGGGGGTATGCGCCAGCGCGCGCTCATCGCGATCGGTCTGGCATGCCGCCCGAAACTCCTGGTCGCCGACGAGCCCACCTCGGCCCTCGATGTGACGGTGCAACGACAGATCCTCGATCACCTCGACGGGCTCACCGACGAACTCGGCACCGCGGTCCTGCTCATCACGCACGACCTCGGATTGGCCGCCGAGCGCGCCGATCACATCGTCGTCATGTACCGCGGCAAGGTCGTCGAATCGGGTCCGGCCACCGAGATCCTGCAGCATCCGCAGCACGCCTACACCCGGCGGCTCGTGCAGGCCGCACCCTCGTTGGCCGCCCGGCGCAGGATGCGGGCGACGACGACACCGCGCCCCGGCGGGCCGGATGCGGAGGCCGAAGTCGTCGAGAGCAGCGCGCCGACAACCGATTCCGATGCCCTCATCGTCGCCGACAAACTGGTCAAGGACTTCCCGGTGCGCGGCAAGGTGCCGTGGCAATCGACCCCGTTCCGCGCGGTCGACGACGTCGGATTCTCGGTGCCGCGCGGCACCACCACCGCGATCGTCGGAGAGTCCGGATCGGGTAAGTCGACAGTGGCGCAGATGGTGCTCGGCCTGCTGGCGCCGACGTCGGGTCGTGTCGAGTTCGACGGCACCGACGTCTCGACGGTCCGCGGCCGGTCGGCACTGGCGTTACGGCGTCGTATCCAACCGGTGTTCCAGAATCCGTACGGCTCCATCGACCCGATGTTCTCGATCTACCGGGTGATCGAGGAGCCGTTGCGGGTGCACAAGATCGGCGACAAGGCCTCGCGGGAGAAGAGGGTGCGTGAATTGCTCGACCGGGTCGCACTCCCGGCGTCGGCGATGCATCGCTACCCCAACGAACTCTCCGGTGGGCAGCGCCAGCGCGTGGCGATCGCGCGGGCGTTGGCTCTCGAGCCGGAGGTCGTGGTGTGTGACGAGGCGGTCTCGGCGCTCGACGTGCTGGTCCAGGATCAGATCCTGACCCTGCTCGATCATCTGCAGAACGAGATGGGGCTGACCTACCTGTTCATCACCCACGACCTCGCGGTGGTCCGCCAGATCGCCGACGACGTGCTGGTGATGGAGAAGGGACGCGTCGTCGAACACAGTTCGGCCGACGCGATCTTCGCCGCGCCGCGCGAGGAATACACGCGCAAGTTGCTCGAGGCGATCCCCGGCCGGTCGATCCCCCTCGGGGGCAGCGTGGCCTGACGGTCGCCATCACCGACGGTCAGCTGCGCGACAGCCCGGGCGGGTCGGTCCGGCGGTGCGGATTATGGTGTTCGGATGACCTCCGACCCGCTCGCACCGCTCGCCGACCTGCCCGGGGTGGCCGCCGCGGCCGACGCCGCGCGCGACGCCCTGGGCGCGGTACACCGGCATCCGGCGAACCTGCGTGGCTGGGACAAGACGGCCACCGAGGCGTCCTGGCGAGCCGGACGGTCGTCGGCGGCCATCGACGGCGGCAGCGTCGAGCTGCGTCGCGACGGCGACTTCGACGATCCGCTCCTCGCCGGTGCCATGCGCGTGGCCCAGGCCCTCGACGGCGACTCGCTGGAAAGCCTCACCTCGGTATTCCGGCGTGCTCCCGCACAGGCCTTCGCTCGCCTGCACATGCTCGCCGCCGCCGATCTCATCGACGATCCCGACGAGCTCGGCCGCCCGCGCGCCGATGCCGACGTCGCGACCCGCCTGGATCTGCTGAGCCAGCTGATCACCGGCGGCACCAGGGTGGGTGCGCCGGTCCTCGCCGCCGTCGTCCACGGGGAACTGCTGAGCCTGAACGCCTTTCGATCCGCCAACGGGATCGTCGCCCGTGCTGCGTCTCGGCTGGTGTGCACGTCGTCGGGTCTCGATCCGCACAATCTCGGCGTCCCCGAGGTGACATGGCTGCGGCGGGTCGCCGACTATCGCGTCCTGGCGCAGGCCTTCGGCACCGGCCGCGCCGAAGCGCTGGGGGAGTGGATCGTCTTCTGTTGCCAGGCGCTCACCGCCGGTGCGGCAGAAGCGAAGTCGATCGCCGACGCCGCACGGGCCGGCTGACCGGGCAGACAAACACCGGGCCCACACGACACTGGGCCCACACAACACTGCGGGCGGCGATCCGGTTCGAAAACCGGGTCGCCGCCCGCATAGCACGAACGAAAGCTACCAAGCGTGCTTGGTGGGTTGTGGTTACCGCCTCGGCGATTGACCACGGACATCTGTCCGATACCGTTCCGGCGCTGCCAATCTCGTCCCATCACGACGCCATCAATGATGTCGTCGGCGCTGTCCGAGGGTCGGGGCGCTGCCGTCGAGGGTAGCCGTTCACATGGCCGCGATGTCGCAGGCGCACAACACTTGTGCCTTATGCGGCGCGCTCCGCGTGGGTACTTGCCGCTCGTGCTGGGAAGTGCTCGGAATGGGGGCCCGCTCCTTCTCTTCCGGGGCGAACTTTGCCTTCCGAGATTCCGTATGACCTTTGTACACCGTGATCGCAATCACATCAAGACTCAAGCGTGTCAACGTTCGGTGGCGTTCACATCACCGACGACTGGTGCACTGGTGCAACGGTTTACGGCGCTTCAGAGGTGCAGGCCGACGCTCGCCGTGGCGGTGCGTCGAGGCCTGGTGAGACGGATTCCGACGCCACATCCCACCGCGGCGCCGATCCCCAGGGCCACCGCCGCGGCCAGCGCCGGCGCGGTGGCGAACGAGGGGTCCGGCTCGCGGTCGAAGTCGAGGATCGGCCAGCCGTTGTCCTCGGCGTGCCGGCGTAAGTGCTTGTCGGGGTTCACCACCGTGGGCCGCCCGACGACCTCGAGCATCGGCAGATCGGTCACCGAATCCGAGTACGCATAACAGAGGTCGAGATCGTAACCGTGCTCCTGCGCGATCTGCAGGATGGCCGCGGCCTTCTGCTCGCCGTAGCAGTAGAAATCGAGGTCGCCGGTGTAGTGGCCGTCGGTGATGTGCATCCGGCTCGCACGCACGTGATCGACGCCCAACATCACGCCGATCGGCTCGACCATCTCCTGCCCCGACGCCGAGACCAACGCGACGGCGTGTCCCTTCTGCCGGTGTGCGTCGATGAGGTCGACCGCACCGCTGTAGACGAGCGGCCGGACGACATCGTCGAGGGTTTCCGCGACGATCCGGTTAACCTCCGAGACATCCCATCCCTGACACATCGTGGTGATGTGCCGGCGCAGTCGCTCGACGTGGTCGGCGTCGGCGGCCGAGCGGGCGAAGCTCAACTGTGTCACGGCCGAACGAAGCAACGTTCGGGTGTCGAGCAGGCCCTCGGTGAAGAACTGCCGGCTGAAGGCGAGAACCGAGGATTTCGCGATGACGGTCTTGTCGAGGTCGAAGAATGCGGCGACCGGCGGCGTCTCCTGGACACCCGGGCGATCATCGCTCATTTCGGGCATCGTACTGTAGTTCTGCGATGTTGTAAGTCGACTTGGGCTATCTCGCACGATGCAAGCCGCAGCCGGTGGCCATCGCCGCTGTGAGTCATTCGTACAGGACAACAAACCTGCAGGCAGTGAGACGAATGGGCGATGTTGTGTCGGGTTTCGCGAGTTGTTTGCGAGTGTCGTGCGAACGTGTATAGTCGTGGGTACCCGGTCTTCGGACCGGTGCCCTTCAGCCCGACCCCCCGGGGCTGAAGCGCGACGACCCCGGCCTCCTCCCCCCCTGGCCGGGGTTGTCCTCTATCTGGAGCAAGTCAGCTCGCCGATTCCCGTCTTGCCATTGCCGTTCTCGCAGGCGCGTTGCTGTTATCGCTGACGCGGTGGGTTCTCCACAGAACCGGCTGCGTCCACAGGCTGAGACCCTCCGCGCACGTGTACACAGAACGATGACGCCGGAATCGGCCACGATGGCGCTCATGTCCGAAGCCCTCCTCGCCCTCGTCGACGACGATCTGCGCGACGACGTCGCCCGGTGTGCCGCGGCCGCAGGCTATCGGCTGGTTCTCGGCGATCCCGCGACCTGCCGCGCCGAGTGGCTGCGGTCTCGTGCGGTCGTCGTCGACCCACCCGCGGTCGCCGCCTTGGTCTCCACCTCGGTGCCGCGGCGAGCCGGGGTGCTGCTGGTCGCCGACACCGCGCCCCCGGCCGACGTCTGGCGTTCGGCGATGGACCTCGGCGCCGGTGACGCCGCCCTGTTGCCGGCCGACGAGGGCCATCTGGTGCGCACGCTGACCGAGCTGCGTACGCCACGACGGGCCACCGGCGGCGGCGTCGCGCTGATGAGTGCACACGGCGGGGCCGGGGCGTCGGTGCTGGCCGCTGCGGTGGCAACGGCCGCCGGCGACGCCGGTGAGCAGGTGCTGCTGCTCGACGCCGACGACCTCGGTGGCGGTCTCGACCTCATCCTCGGCATCGAGGACCGGCCGGGGTTGCGATGGCCGGATCTGACGCTGGAGGGCGGAGCGGTCAACGGACATGCGCTGCACCGCGCCCTGCCACGGGTCGACGACCGGATCGCGGTGCTCACCGGCCGTCGCGACGATTCCCGCCCGGTTCACGCCGACGCGGTGCTCGCCACCATCGACGCCGGCCGCTCGCACGGTGATCTGGTGGTCGTCGACCTGCCCCGCGCCGACACCGCCGTCGTCCGCGGCGTCGTCGAGTCGGTGGATCTCGTCGTCCTGGTGACCTCACCGACCGTCGTCGGCTGTGCCGCCGCCCGCCAGATCGCCGACCGGTTGCTCACCGACGCCGCCGATCTCGCGCTCGTCGTGCGCGGTCCCTCGCCGGGCGGGCTGCGTGCCCCGCAGATCGCCGAGGCCGCCGACCTGCGATTGCTGGCCGCCTACCGGCCGGACCCGCGACTGCCGGCGCGGCTGGAGAGTGGACGACCCGGGATCGGTGCGCGCAGTCCCCTGGGGCGGGCGGCACGAGCGGTGTACGGGGCCCTCGGTGTCGGTGTCGGTGTCGGGGCCGTCGGGACGGGGCGGGCCGGATGAGCGCGCACACCGACGAGGCGCTGCTGGATCGGGTGCGTTCGCGGTTGGCGTCGGAGGCGGTGGAGCCGACGGCGGCGGTGATCGCCGACGCGATACGCGCCGAGGCGGGTGGGGTGCTCGGCGACACCGATCTCCTCGCCGCGCTGCGGTACCTGCAGACCGAGTTGACCGGCGCCGGCCGGCTCGAAGAACTCCTGGCCGAGCCGGGGATCGCCGACATCCTCGTCGTCGGCCCGCACCGGGTATGGGTGGATCGGGGTGCCGGACTGGAACTCTCGGGGATCACCTTCGACGACGACGCGGCGGTCCGCAGGCTGGCCGGACGGCTGGCGTTGGGCGCAGGGCGCAGGCTCGACGACGCCCAGCCCTGGGTCGACGGGCAGTTGTCGAATGTCGGACGCCGGGGATACACGGTCCGCCTGCACGCGGTGATCCCCCCGTTGGCCGCCGACGGCACATGTTTGTCGCTGCGCGTACTACGCAGTGCCGGAATGGGTTTCGACGCGATGGTGGCCTCCGGTGCGATTCCGGCCGAGGCGGCCGAAGTCGTGGGTGAGGTGCTGCGTGCCCGGTTGTCGTTTCTGATCATCGGCGGCACCGGGTCGGGCAAGACAACGCTTCTCGGTGCGTTGATCGGACAGATGGGCGCCACCGAACGGGTCCTGTGCGTCGAGGACGCGCTCGAACTGACGCCGACCCACCCGCACGTGGTGCGACTGGTGGCGCGAACGGCGAATGTCGAAGGGGCGGGCGAGGTTGCGGTACGGGTCCTGGTGCGCCAGGCGCTGCGGATGCGGCCCGACCGGATCATTCTCGGCGAGGTCCGGGGTGCGGAGGTGATCGATCTGCTGACCGCCCTGAACACCGGTCACGACGGCAGCGGCGGCACCCTGCACGCCAACTCGACCGCCGAGGTGCCCGCGCGGATGGAGGCGCTCGCCGCCTTGGGTGGGATGGGCCGCGACGCCCTGCACAGCCAGCTCGCCGCAGCCGTCCACATCGTCCTCGGCGTCGCCCGCAACGTCGACGGGACGCGTGGTCTGTCCGAGATCGGTGTGCTGCGTCGCGGTGCCGATGGCCTGGTCACCGTTGTGCCGATCTGGTTGCGCAGCGTCGGATTCACTTCGCACCGAGCGCTTTTCGACGAGATGGTCGCGATCCGATGACGGTGATCCTGCTTGCCTCGGCGTGTGCGGTGCTGTGGTCGGGCGCACCGCGCGCCGCCCACCGGCTCCGGCCACTGGGCGGGCGGCACACCCGCTCCACCACGGGAGTCCCGACATTGCGACGGATCGTCGTGCCGATCGGGATCTGCGGTGCGCTGCTGGTCGGCGGTATCGCTGCGGCGGTCGCTGCGGGACTCGTGGCCGGCGTGTACGGATGGCGGGCTCATCGCCGCCGGGCCGCCGAGCAGGCCGACGCGCGACGAGATGATCTGTTGACCGCGCTGTCGCTGATGATCGCCGAGCTCTCGGTCGGTGCGCCACCCGCCCATGCCTGTGCGGCCGCTGCGGCGGAGATGTCGGCCATGGCCGACGCTACCAGGGATGGCGTTACCGGACAGGCGGATTCGGTGGCCTCGGCGTTGTCGATGCTGGCCGGCCGCGCTGAGCTCGGAGGTGGCATCCTGATCGACCCGACCGCAGCGCACGGCGCCGACGAATCCTGGCAGCGTATCGCCGTGGCCTGGCAGACGTCGGAGGCTCACGGGCTGCCGCTGGCCGATCTGCTGGGCTCGGTGCGCTCGGATCTGTTGGCCCGCAAGGCCTTCGTCGAACGGACGCGGGCCGGAATGGCCGGTCCCCGTGCCACCGCCACTGTCCTCGCCGGACTCCCGGTCCTCGGCATCGCGCTCGGGCAGGCCACCGGTGCGCAACCGTTGTCGACCCTGCTGGGCGGTGGGCTCGGTGGAATCCTCCTCGTCGTCGGTACCGCTCTGGTCGCGAGTGGGCTGCTCTGGGCAGATCGCATCGCCGCGAAGGTGGTGGCACCGTGAGCGGCGGTCTGCGCAAGGGCGCGCTGGTCGAGAGGGAGGCCCGGTGAAGGCCGTGGCCGTGCTCCTGGTGGCCGTCGCCTGTTGGATCTGGCCGGCCGCGCGATGGCGTCTCCACCGGGTGATCGATCTGCCCGCACCGCCTACCCGGGAACCACGATTCCTCGGGGTGGGTGACCCCGGGGCGGATCCGTTCGCCACCGCGGCCGCACTGGACCTGCTCGCGGTGTGCCTGCGCGCCGGACTGCCGGTGGCGCAGGCGATCCGGGTCGCGGCGTCGAGTGCGCCGCCGTCCCTGGCGCGGCCGTTGACCTCGACCGCCGAGCTCCTCGAACTCGGCGCCGACCCGGACCGGGCCTGGGCTGCTCCCGAGGTGTCGCCGGATGCCCGGCGACGTCGGCCGCGGGCACCGTCGACCGACCTCGGCGCAGACTGTTTCGCGGATCTGACGATGCTCGCCCGACGGTCGGCGCGAGCCGGGTCGGCGCTGGCCGACGGGGTCGGCGAACTCGCCGAACAGGTCCGCCGGCGTGCCCACGACGAAGCGCTGGCCCGCGCCGAGCGGGCCGGGGTGATGGTTAGCGGGCCATTGGGCTTGTGCTTCCTGCCGGCCTTCATCTGCCTGGGCATCGTTCCCGTGGTCATCGGCCTCGCGTCGCAGACCCTGGGAGGTCTCTAGAAAAACATGCGCCGGGAGGGAGCCAAATCGCCACCCGCTGCGTCCAATTACCGCAACGTTCGAACCCCGAAAGGAAAAACCATGTCACACACCGTGAATCAAAGCTCTCCCGACCACGCCGACCCCATCGAGAATCCGCGCGGCTTGCGCGCTGCCGGCGATTGGCTGAACGCTCAAACGCTGCGCCTGATCAGCGACGAGGAGGGGATGAGCACTGCCGAATACGCCATCGGCACCATCGCGGCAGCGGCGTTCGGTGCGATCCTCTACACCGTCGTCACCGGCAACGACATCGTTTCCGCACTCACCGGGATCATCAACAAGGCCCTCAACACCTCGGTGAGCTGATGGGCGCGCGGCGTCGGGGCGTGGCGCGACGTGGCGTGCTGCGACATGTCGTGGACGATGACGCGGGCATGGTCACCGTCGAGGCGGCGTATGCGATTGCGGCGATCGTGGCGGTCCTGATCCTGGGCATCGGGGCGATCGGTGCGGTGATCGCCGAGATCCGGTGCACCGACGCCGCACGTGAGGTCGCGCGGTTGACCGCAGCCGGTGACGCGGGGGCGCGGGCCGCCGGAGCCCGGCTGGTCGGCGCCGACGCGACCATCACGGTGAGCGAGCAGGGCGGCAAGGTCGTCGTCTCGGTCACCGACCGGGTGCTCTCGCTGCCCGGGCTGACGATGTCGGCCCGGGCGGTGGCGGCCAAGGAGCCGGACGGCTCCGATCAAGTCGACATCGCGCCGGGGGTGACGCCGTGAAAATGCTAGTGCGCCTTGCCCGTGACGATCGTGGCTATGCCACCGTCGCCGCGGCCGGCGTCATCGTCGGGGTGGTGTCGGTCCTGGTGATGGTGGTCTACGTCGGTGCGGCGGTGATCGCCCGACACCGGGCGCAGTCGGCCGCCGACCTCGCGGCCCTCGCCGCCGCCATCGATCACGTCTCCGGTGACGCAGATGCGTGCGCAACCGCCCGGGAGGTGATCGACGATCAGCGTTCGGCGGTGGTGCTGCGTCGGTGTCGTACCGACGGCACCGACGTCGTCGTCGAGGTTGGCGTGCCGATCACGCTGGGGCTCTTCGGTTCTCGCGACGCGTCCGCGGCGGCGCGGGCGGGTCCGGCGGAGTGAACCAACCCCGAAGTGCCCTAACCGATGGCGTCGTCGCCGACGATGATCCGCTTCGGGTACACGCGCACCGAATGCATCGGCGCGAACCACACCTGACCGAAATACACCGACGTATCGCCGCGGTAGGCCAGTTCCAGGACGCCGTCGCCGTACGCGGTGCGGATTCGCGGGCGCACCGCGGTGACGAACGGTGCCCAGTGCACCACCTCACCCTCGGTGAGGAAGCCGCCCGCAGCTGCCCAGGTATCACCCGAGGAGCCCTCGGAGATCGCGAGGTACACCTCGCCGAGTGACGGGCTGATCCGGGGCCCTACCATGGCGCTCTGCAGATACCATTGCGCGGTATCGGCCACGGCCGGGTCCTCCAGGCTCACCGACGCCCACGCGTAGTGGATGTCGAGCGCGTCGAGTGCCTCGGCCTCCGAGAAGAACACGTCGCTCTCACCGATCGTCGACGGCATCCGGTCGGGTTCCCGGGTCGGACGGGCGAGCAGAAAGTACACCGGGCACGGCCGCAGGATCGTGCGCGCCGACGCGAGGCCGCGGGCGTCGCGGTCGGGCTCGCCATCCCTCTCGTGCATGCCACCGATTATCGCCGAAAAACCATGATGTGGACCGATCCGACGCGGTATTGCGATAGCCGCCTTGATGATTCACACGGGCGAAGTCCGGTTCCGAGGGCCGGCAGAGCCCGTGAGCGCATGAGTCATTTGTCCGGAATGTGTCTCGTCCGCACACCGCACGCCACGCTCTGTGTCGACCGCTCGATGGGTGCTGACCTGCGGTGATATCGCATGTATCGGCGCCAGGTGGCCACCGTTATGAGATATGAGTCATATGGCCACAAAAACGTGATCGGGGTTTCCTTCGGAGCGCGAGGCGGCGCAAGCTACCGGCGGGTAAGAACGGCGGTCGCCATGTCGGCCACGACGTTCCGGTCGTTCTCCACCCCGTTTCGATTCATCAGTTCCGAGAGGAGAAGACAGTGCACGCACTCAGCAGTCCCGAGGTCACGACGACGCGACCGCGCCCACGACTGACCACCGGCATCGCGCTCGTCGGCGCTGCGGCGATCGCGATCACCCCACTCGCCATCACCGGCGCCCCGGCCATCACCCATGACGTGCACCATGCGATCGACAGCGCGGCGACGTCGATCAAGCTGACCGGATTGGAGATGTATCAGCAGGTCATTGCCGATGCGGTGGCGAACTTCGAGGCGTCCCGAGAGTGGGCCGTGCCCGGAGCGTTCCCGATCCTCGAGCAGATCCTCAGCAATCAGCAGGCCAATCTGTCCGCTCTCGGATCGGCGCTGGGGACTTTCGGTCCCGCGGCGCTGGAAGTGATCAAGACCGAGGTGCCGCAGCTCTTGGCGCAGGCGGCCGAGGGGTTCGCCAAGGGTGATCTGGTCTCGGCGGTCAATGCCGTGCTGACCGCGGCGATCCTGCCGATCACCGCGGGAATCGACCTGGTGTCCGGCCCGATCATCCCGGCGATCCAACAGGCGCTGGCAGGTCCGGTGCAGAACCTCGCGAATGTCATCAACCAGCTACCGAACATGATTCTCTCGGGTGCACTCGTCCCGCTCAGTCCGGTGCTCAGCGGTGGTGGAGCACTGGTGCAGGCAGTGCAGAACGTGATCGACGCGGTGCAGGCAGCCGACCCGGCCAAGGCGCTCGACGCCGTGGTCAGCGCACCGGCGGTCGTGCTCGACGGAATCCTCAACGGCGGATACGGGATGAGCCTCGCACCCCTGGTGGGACTGAACGGGTTGACCGTTCAGTCCGGCGGCCTGCTGAATCCGGGGTCGTTCACCGACGACGGACGGCTCATCCTGCCGGGTTCGTTGCAGAGCTGGCAAACGTTGCAGCAGACCATCGTTGCGGCACTGACCCCGCCGGCGGCACCCTCATCGGCGGTATCCCGCACGCTCGCGTCGTCCTCGCCCACCGACATCAGTGCCGTGCGGGCTCCGGTTGGGGCGTCGACCACCGCGGTCACCCTCGACACGCGCGCGAATTCCGCGGACGCCACACCCGCCCCGTCATCCAACCCCTCATCCACCCCGGTGGCATCCACCCCGGCGGCATCCACCCCGTCCGAGTCGGCCTCGGCACCTTCGACAACGGCCCCGGAGTCGGCCACGGCAACGGAGACCGCGAGCACCGGGTCGAGCGGCGGCGCCACGGGTAGCGGACCGGCCGACTCGCAGACGGGCAGTGACGAGCCCGCGGGCGCCCAGTCTGAGGGTGCCCAGTCTGAGGGTGCCCAGTCTGAGGGTGCCCAGTTTGCGGGTGCCCGGTCCGGGGATACGCCGTCCGCGTCCGCCGACGCACAATCGGGCGGGACGGCCACCACCGGGCCGCAGCAGAGTGGGCCGCAACAGACTGGGCCGCACACCACTTCGGGTGCGACGGCGTCGCCGGCCGGAGCCGGAAGTGCGCAGGGCGCGTCGGGCTCCTGACACGCCCCGACCGGCTGGTGCTCCCGCCCCGTGTCCCGGGGCGGGAGCATCCGGTCGGTGGATTTGCGGCACCGCGCAATCCGCGCAGTACGCGGGATACTTCGTGTTACGAATGACCGGTGAGTGAGGACGAGTCGGCGCTGTCGGGGGACGCCGGAGTCGTCGGCCGCCGGCGAGTGATCGACCGCATCGACGATGTGTTGCTCGCCGCGACATCGGGCATCTCCGGCGACGGCCGCGCCCTCACGATCGTGGGCGGCCCCGGCACCGGCCGAACGACGATGCTGGACGTGGCCGTACGTCGTGCCACTGCGCTGGACATGGATGTGTTGGCCGCTTCGGGCGCCGACGACGAATCGGCCGAGCCCTACGCCGGACTCCACCAGTTGTTGTTACCTCTACTGCTATCCCGGGCGGGTGAGCAGACGGGGTCTCTCGCGGTGCGGGTCGCTCTCGGATTCGCGCCGGGTCCGTCGCCGGACGGTCGGCAGGTCGCCGATGCCGTGAGCGCCCTTCTGGCCGACCACCTCGCCCACCGCCCGACACTACTGGTGATCGACGATCTCACCCGCCTGGACGCCGAGTCGACCGGCGTCGTCGAAGACCTTGGCGCACGGCGATTGTCACGACTGGCCATCATCACTTCCGTGCAAGCGGGGCGCGCGGCGCCGCTCCTGGGCACCCGACTGGCACTGGGACCGTTGACCGAGGCCGAGTCCGGTCGCCTGCTCGACGCCGGTCATCCCGCTCTCGAGCCACGGTTGCGGAGCGCGATTCTCGCGGCGTCCCTGGGAAATCCGTTGGCGGTCCGCGAGATCCCACGCAGCCTCACCGAAGATCAACGCCGCGGTCTGCAGCCGGTACCGGCACAGATTGCCCTCACCTCGCGTCTTGCGCGGCATATGGCCGAGACCATCGCGGACCTACCCGCAGATACCCGGCTGCTGCTCGGGATGCACGCGATCGATCCCGACCGCCCGATCGGCGACTTCGACGACGTCCTCGGTGGACGTGACGCACTGGTGGCCGCACTGCCCGCACTCGGCAACGGGCTGGTCGAACTCGTCGGTGCGACCCGGATGCGATGCCTGCATCCGGTGGTCCTCGGCATGATCGCCGACGGCGCCACCCGTGCCGAACGGGATCTCGCACACCGGTCGCTCGGCGCGGTGCTGGCCGTGCAGGGCATACCCGAACCGGCAACGGTGGACGCGATCGCGTCGGTGCCCCGTCGGGCTGCCATGCGGGAGGCGTCCGCGGAGGCAACGCGGCACCTGGGGGATTGGCGCGGCGCGATCGACGGTCTCGAAGCCGCGGCCACCATCGACGCCAGACCCGCCGAGCGTGCGCGTCGGCTGGCCCGGGCGGCCTATCTGGCGGCATCGGTCGATCTCGCCGTCGCGTCGCGGCTCGTCACCGAGATGCGCCTACATGATCCGACGGTGGCCGGCACTCTCGACGGTGCTCTCGCCATCGCCGCCGTCGCCTCCCGAGGGATGCTCACCGACCTCGACATGGCCCATCGGCTCCTCGAGGAGGCCATCGTCGACCACGGCCACGGCACCCCCGACGACCCGCTGCTCGCCGAGGCGATCGGTGAACTGCGCTGGGTCTGTTGGCTTTCCGGGCGTGACGATTGGTTGCGCGCATACCGGCGCACATTGCACGCGGTGGGCGGCGCCCCGCGGGCTGGGCGCCTCACACGCCGCGCCGCCTTCGGGCTACTCGACGGCGAGGTGCGTGCCGACGAGGTTGAGGCGGCCATCGGCATGGTCGACGACCACACCGATCCCACGGCGATCATCCTCGTCGCCGAGGCTGCGGCCACGGTGGATCGGGTGGCCTCGATGACACATCACCTCGAGCGCCTGATCGAACTCGCCGACGATCGGGGGCCGGTCGTGCCGGCCATCTGGGCAACGCTGATGCTCGCCGACGACGACGTCGGCCGCGGTGACTTCGCCCGTGCCGAGCAGCGTCTCGATCACGCGATAACACGCTGGGGGTCTGCGGGTTTCAATCTCCTGTCATGGGGTGTGGATGCGCAGCGGGCCCGGTGTGCCGCGGGTGTCGGTGAGGCAGTGGTGATCTCTGAATGCGTCCGCCGCATGACGGCATGGGCCATCCCGCGCCGTGCGCACCGCGTCGTGGAGCAGGCGGCACGTGCCGAGCTGGCCTCTGCTGCCTCACGTTCCGATGCCACCGTGGTCCTCGAGCGCGCGAATGCGATCGGCCCGATCGGTGAGTTCGGTGCCGGTTGGCGTACGTCGCGGTCGGCGCACCTCGACGTCGTCCTTGCCGCGCGGCAGGTCGGACGACCTGATCTGGCGCGAGTGCACGTTGAGGCCATGACGCGCAACGGATTCGGCGTGATCTCCCCCCGCTGCCGGATGATCCACCTCGCCGCGCAAGCGCTGGTGCTCACCGGTGCGGCCGCGCGGTACCTGTTCGAGGCGGCGTTGGCGGTGCCCGAAGCGTCACAGTGGCCGATGGATGTCGCCCGAATCCAGTACTCCTTCGGGGCCCATCTGCGCCGCAACCATGCCGTCGCCCACGCGCGGGAGCCCCTGACGCACGCGGTGCGTCTCTTCGACGAGCTGGGGTGTCAGGAGTGGGTCGAGCTGGTGCGGGCCGAACTCGATACGACGATCGTCGCGCGTGAGGTTCTGGGTGGACCCATCGCGGGTGGGTTGACCCATCGGGAGCTGCGCATCGCCGAGGCCGCGGCATCGGGCATGAGCAACAAGGCGATCGCTGTGCAGATGGGGATCTCCGCGCGTACGGTCGGTAATCATCTGCACCATGCGTACGTCAAGCTGGGTATTGGTTCACGTGGCGGGCTGCGTGATGCCTTGCAAGCGCTCGGAATCGGTGCCTCAGCCGCCCGGGCCCGCATCCCGACCGAGTGAATCGCGCAGCGCCGCACGAGATGTCACCCCCAGGGTGGCGTAGACCGAGGACAGGTGGGTGCCGACTGTACTCGGCGAGAGGTGCAGCAGTTCGCCGATCTGCCGGTTGCTCAGTCCGGACGCGGCGAGTTCGGCAACGCGCAGGCCGATGGGGGTGAGGTCGGTCAGGGTCGCCCGTGCGCCGGGCGCATCGCCGAGCCGGCGGAGTTCCTCCTCCGCCTGTGCCAGCCACGGGCGCGCTCGTAACCCGCGGAAGATCGATGCCGCACTGCGCAGTTCGTGGCGGGCCGCCGCGCGATCACCGCGGCTGCGCAGCATGACGCCGTAGGACAGGCGGATACGCGCGAGATCGAACGGACGTCGGTCGGCGTCGGGTACGGCGAGCGCTTGCTCGAAATCGCTACGCCGACAAGTCAGTACGGCCAGCGCCCCGGCGCGCAGCAACGGCTCCAGCCGCCGCAGCGGCATACCCTTGTCGTCGCCGGTGAGTCGCTCGATGAGGGCGGCGACGTCGGCGGTGGCCGATGCCGCGACCGCGGCTTGGGCAACGTCGAGGACCATCCGCGCATCGGAGTCGATCAGTGCCGTGTGGTTCCCGTCTGCAGCGACCTGACCGAAGAGTCGATGGGCGCGTTGTCCGGCGCCGGCACCCAGGGCAAGCACCGCTCGGGCCTGGGCGGCTCGACCCCGGATGAAGATCCCGGAGGGATTGTCCCACAGCGACATCCGGTAGACGGCGACATCGACGGCGTCGGCGTCTCCACGGTAGGCGGCCAGCAGCGCGTCGGTGTGGTCGGCCCATTCGGTGCCAGGGATGCGATATCCGAGTCCGTCCGCGATCTGCCGGGTCCGCGCGACGAGATCCTTTGCGACGGTCCAGTCGCCGGCCGTGAGACGCTCGGTGCTCAGTAGGGCGGCGGCCGCCGCGATGGTGGGGGGTGTGGCGGTGGGATCGGAGAGCACCCGCACGAGCGAATCCCGCCACCAGAAGCGATGATGGCGTGTCCGGGTGACGAACGCGGTCCGCAGGACGGTGGTCGGGTCGGAGGCCACCGCGAGATCATCGACGAGACGATCGGCCTGATCGACCGCAGCGTCGGGCGACTCGGCGAGCTGCATGCGCCCGTCGATCCGTGTCCAGACCGGCGCATTGGGCAGTGATCTCAGCACCGCGCGAAGGCCGTCGCGGGCTCCGTCGCCGGTGCATTGTTCGAGGAAGGTCAGCAACCACACCGCGTCATCGACGAGACGTCGATCCGTGTGATCGTGATGCGCGGTCACCGCAGACAATAGGGCTGCATACACCGGTCCTGTCGGGTGGCCTTGCGCGAATGACGAGAATGCTTCGGCCACCGCATGTTCCAGCCCCGACGGGCTGTGCGCGGGAGTTGGCGCGAGTAACGCGGTGGTGCTCGCCGAATCGTCGGACGCTGCGGCACGGGCGGCCACGACGGACTCGTCGAAGTCCACACCTGTTCGCGCGGTGCGGTTCTCGGCATCGGCAGGAGGCGGCAGGGGCTCATCGGGCCAGATCCGTTCGGCGAGGCGATCGTCGAAGACCGTGTCGCCGGGGGCGGAGGAGAAGACGGCCTGCACACCGGTATGGCGGAGTCGTCGGATCACCGGCGCGAGGATGTCCGCGCTGGACGGGTCGAGGCGGTCGGCGCGATCGATCAACAGCAGTGCGCCGGGATGCTCACCTGCCCAGGCATGTAACAACGACACGATGACGGTGCACAGCATCAGTCGGGTCGGCGGCGGGCCCATTTCGATGCCGAAGGCGACGCGTAGTGCGCTGCGCTGCTCGGTGGTGATCGATTCGGCCGAGGCCAGTACCTGGTCCACCAGCCCACGCAGCGCCGACATGTCACCCGGGCGGGGCGCCGACGCAGCGGTACCGGTCGTGGGCTCTGCGCTCAGGCGTACGACCGGCAGGCCGTCGGCGGCGGCGTGTGCGTGTACGGCGTCGAGCACCTCATCGCCGTGGCTGTCGTCGGTGAGTATGAGTGCCGAGACGAATTCCCGGGCGCGCAACCCCGAGAGGATATCCCGGGCCGATCCGTGGGCCGAGGTCGTGGGCATGGCGCACCCCCGTTCTTGCTGCTCGCCCACCCGGGCTCACCTCAGCCTACGAGCAACGCGGACAGCAGCGACAAGGTGGTGATCGCTCCGGCCTTGTCGAGGGGGTCGTTTCCGTTCCCGCACTTGGGGGACTGCACACAGGACGGGCAGCCGCTCTCGCAGCCGCAGTCGGCGACGGCGTCGCGGGTGGCGGCGATCCAGGCGGCGAATTCGGTGTAGCCGCGTTCGGCGAACCCCGCGCCGCCCAGATAGCCGTCGTATACGAACACCGTGGGCAATCCGGTGTCGGGGTGCAGGTTGGTCGAGAGCCCGCCGATGTCCCAGCGGTCGCACGTCGCGATCAGCGGCAGGAGACCGATGGCGGCGTGTTCGGCGGCGTGCAGCGAGCCGGGCAGTCGGGTCGCGTCGATCCCCTCGGCAGCGAGTACCTCCGGCGGCAGCGTGTACATCACCGCGCGGGTGTGCAGTGTCTGACGTGGCATGTCGAGTTCGACGGCGTCGAGCACCTCGCCGGAGAGCAGCGTGCGCAGATAGCCGACGACCTGGTGGGTGACGTCGACGTCGACCAACGCGGTGTGCAGCGCCCCGTGATCGGTGGCGGCGATGACGTCGGTGATGGTGATCTCGGTGGTTTCCCGGGCCGAGGTCGTCCAGTCCGGCTCCTCCGGGTGGGCGAGCGCCAGTCCATCGTCGAGGTCGAGTTCGTCGACGACGTAGGTGCGGCCCTGATGGATGTGCACGGCACCGGGATGCACGGTGGCCGGGGCGCGTCCGGCGTCGACGGTGCCGAGCAACTCCGAGGTGGTCGCGTCGACGATCAGGACCTGTCCGCCGATGCCACCGCGAATGTCGATGTCGCCGTGCGGATCCACCCCGGGCGCGGCATACCAACCGGCCTTGCGCCTGCGCAGCAGCCCCTGCGCAGCGAGGTCGGCGACCAGCTCGCCGGCGCGCCATTGCTCGATCTCGGCGTCCTGCAACGGGAATTCGGTTGCCGCACAGAGTAGGTGGGGGCCAAGGATATAGCGGTTGGTCGGGTCGATGACCGGCGCCTCGACCGGTGTGCCCAGCAGTGCCTGCGGGTGATGGACCAGATAGGTGTCGAGCGGATCGTCACGGGCGACGAGCACCACGAGCGCGTCGCCCGAGGTGCGCTGACGACCGGCGCGCCCGGCCTGCTGCCAGAAGGATGCGACGGTGCCCGGGTACCCGGCGATGATGACCGCGTCGAGGCCGCTGATGTCCACGCCGAGCTCGAGTGCGTTGGTGGTCGCCACGCCGACGAGTTCGCCGGAGGAGATGGCCTGTTCGAGTTTGCGTCGGTCGTCGGCAAGATACCCGGCACGATACGCCGCGACCTTGTCGACGAGCTCGGGAGCGCTGTGCGCCAACAGATCACGGGCGCCGAGTGCAGTGATCTCCACGCCGCGCCGACTGCGCCCGAAGCACAGTGTGCGTGCGCCTTCGATGACGAAATCGGCCAGTAGTCTTGAGGATTCGGCACCTGCGGATCGGCGGACGGGCGCGTCGTTCTCGCCGCTGATTCCCGGCACGAAATCGGGCTCCCACAGGGCGATGGTGCGTTCGCCACGCGGTGAT
Source organism: Gordonia polyisoprenivorans NBRC 16320 = JCM 10675 (assembly GCF_000241325.1). Taxonomy (GTDB): domain Bacteria; phylum Actinomycetota; class Actinomycetes; order Mycobacteriales; family Mycobacteriaceae; genus Gordonia; species Gordonia polyisoprenivorans. Next base: position 26,195 of record NZ_BAEI01000087.1, read on the forward strand.
CCGTCCTCGGTCACCCCGACCGCCGGTTCGCCGATGAGCCGGGACAGCGCGGCGGCCGGGTCGGCGACGGTCGCGCTCGCGGCGATCACCGTCGGATTCGATCCGCACGCTCGTGCCAGTCGCAACAACCGTCGCAGGACCAGCGCCGTGTGTGACCCGAACACCCCACGGTAGTGGTGACATTCGTCGATCACGATGTATCGCAGGTGCCGGAAGAATTGCCGCCACTGCCCGCGCACCGGGCCCGCCGACGAGCCGCCGCCACCGGAGAGCACGCCGGTGAGTATCCCGATGTGCAGCATGTCGGGATTGGTGAAGATCCACCGGGAATGCGTGCGTGCCCAATGTCGTATGTTCGGATCGGTGTCGCCGTCGTAGGCGCACGGCGCGAGGTGTGCAAAGGGTCCGCGTCCGGCGGTCAGTGTGGAGACCGCCCGGATCTGGTCGGCGCCGAGCGCTTTGGTGGGCGCCAAATACAGTGCGGTGGAATGTGGTTCGGTGAGCAGTGCATTCAGGATCGGTAATTGGTAGGCCAACGACTTTCCCGATGCGGTGCCCGTGGATATGGACACATGCCGACCCGAGTGTGCATGTTCGGCTGCGGCTGCCTGATGAATCCATGGTTTCGTGATGCCGTCCGCCTCGAATGCCTCTCGCACGTTCTCGTCGACCCATTCCGGCCAGTCAGTGAAAGTCGCTGTGCGCGACGGGATGACGGACAGGTGCGTGATAGGACCAGAGTCCGCTTCGGTACCGGCGAGGGAGCGGCGGAGGAGTTCGGTTCCGAAGGTGTGCAGGCTCATAACTCTTTGTTGTCTTCTGTGTCGCGCGGTGTCGAATGTGGTTCTCGTGCTCTGCGACGGGAATTCGAGACCGGATCGATATGTGGCGCTCTGGCGCGACGTCCGTGCAGATGTTACTGCCTGATGTCAATCAGCTGAAATCGTCCACATTTTCGTTCCCACTGGTTCCTGTGACTATCGCATCGGTGCCAGACGTGATTGACTATGTGCGGCCGCAGCTTCTTCCGATGCATCGTCACTGCGGTGATCGGGGGAATCGGGTTGCAGCCGTGGTACTGAGTTATTCCCTCACCGAACCGCGTCCACGGTTCACCGGGGTTTCTTCGAGGTATGGCGGTCAGAACCGGCCACGGTGCGAGTACATCTCGTATCGGAGTCAGATCGAATGAATGTGAAGGATTGCAGTAATGGCACAGGGAACTGTGAAGTGGTTCAACGCGGAAAAGGGCTTCGGCTTCATCGCTCCTGACGAGGGGTCCGACGACGTGTTCGTCCACTACTCCGAGATCCAGGGATCCGGTTTCCGCACCCTCGAAGAGAACCAGCGTGTCGAGTTCGAGGTCGGGCAGGGCACGAAGGGCCCACAGGCGACGGGCGTCCGCGCCGTCTGATAGGCGACCTCGCGGCAACGCGAAGAGGTTTGTCTTAACCGCTCCCGGTCTGGTCATCCAGACCGGGAGCGGTTTTCTCTGCCCGGCCGGGGTGTCCTGCGACCCGTGTGACGGGCGAGGCCACTGGTACTGCGCGGCGCAGTAGTCTCATAACCGTGGGTCAGTTGGCGTTTTTCTCGGCGGAGACCGACGAACCGGCGATCGACGACCTGGCGGGTCTGCTCGCCGGTCCCGGGCAGTCGGCGCCGGTGTATGCCGGGGCGGACGTGATCGGTACGCGCGTGTCGGTCGTCGTCGGCGATCGGTGGCGCGCCGATGCCATCGTCGCGCAGGTGCGGACGATCGGGCTCGACGCCGAGGTCATCACCTCCGAAGAGGGCAATCCCTTGGCGCGCACCGCGCCGAGCCCGCGTCTCGACGAACTGCACCGCCGCTGGTCGACGGGCGCGGTCAAGACGATGCCCACCGCGTGGGTCCCGACACCGCATGCGTTGCGGTTCTGGGTGCTGGCAGCCGGCCGCACCGATCCGACCGGACAGTACCTCCTCGGGCTCGATGCGCACTGCCCGGAATCGCATCCGGTGCTCGCCACCGCGTTGATGCGCGTGGGTATCGCGCCGACCCTCGTCGGCAACCGGATCGGGGCGCCTGCGCTCCGTGTGGGGCGTCGCCGGCTGGCGCGGTTGGCCGAGTACGTCGGCCCGCCGCCACCCGGTGCGACGGCTCGCGAGTGGCCCGGTGCCGGCTGATCGCCGAGGTGCCCGCGACCGTCGCGTCCTCGTATCGGGTGACACCGATGACGCCGAAATGTGATGCATGCTTCACAGCCGTCTGACCAGCTGATTCATCGAAAGAATTCGAGATGTCCGGTCCTTCGGGTATACCTTGCCGGGAATTCGGATGTGCAATAGGCGCTATCTATAAGGTACAAACCCACTGAACGAACAAGAGCGGCTCCGGGCACAATCATCCGCCCGAAGACCGACTCGATAGCGAAGGACCCCCGTTGGCCGAGACCAGCACCACAAGCCCCACGAGCGGCAAAGCGATCCGACGACTCGTGATCGTCGAGTCGCCCACCAAGGCGCGCAAGATCGCCGGGTACCTGGGGTCGAACTATGTGGTCGAGTCCTCCCGTGGACACATCCGGGACCTGCCGCGCGGCGCCGCTGACGTCCCGGCCAAGTACAAGGGCCAGTCCTGGGCGCGGCTCGGTGTGAACGTCGACGAGAACTTCGAGCCGCTCTATGTGGTCTCGCCCGACAAGAAGTCGACGGTCACCGAACTCAAGTCGCTGATGCGCGATGTCGACGAGCTCTATCTCGCCACCGACGGTGACCGCGAGGGGGAGGCGATCGCCTGGCACCTGCTCGAGACGCTCAAGCCGAAGATCCCGGTCAAGCGGATGGTGTTCCACGAGATCACCGAGCCGGCCATCCGGGCGGCCGCGGAGAACCCCCGCGACCTCGACATCGATCTCGTCGATGCCCAGGAGACCCGCCGCATCCTCGACCGTCTCTACGGCTACGAGGTCTCCCCGGTGCTGTGGAAGAAGGTCATGCCGAAGCTGTCGGCGGGCCGTGTGCAGTCGGTGGCCACCCGCATCATCGTCGAGCGTGAACGAGAGCGCATGGCGTTCGTCTCCGCGGAGTACTGGGACATCGACGCCACCATGAACGCCGGCGGGTCGCAGGAGGACAAATCCAATCCGCGCAGCTTCTCCGCGCGCCTGGTCAACGTCGACGACGCGCGCGTCGCGACCGGCCGTGATTTCACCCCGAAGGGCGTGCTGAAGAAGGCCGACGGCGTCATCGTCCTCGACGAGTCCCGGGCCACCGCGCTGGCCGGCGCCCTCGACGGCGCCGACATGACCGTCACCTCGGTCGAGGAGAAGCCCTACACCCGACGTCCGTACGCGCCGTTCATGACCTCGACGCTGCAGCAGGAAGCCGGCCGCAAGCTGCGGTTCTCCTCCGACCGCACCATGCGCATCGCGCAGCGCCTGTACGAGAACGGCTTCATCACCTACATGCGTACCGACTCGACGACGCTGAGCGAGTCGGCCATCAACGCCGCTCGCACGCAGGCGCGAGAGCTGTACGGCGACAACTTCGTTCACCCGACCCCGCGGCAGTACACGCGAAAGGTCAAAAACGCCCAGGAAGCTCACGAGGCGATCCGCCCGGCCGGCGAGACATTTCGCACGCCCGGCCAGGTCGCCGGGCAGCTCGAGACCGACGAATTCCGTCTCTACGAACTGATCTGGCAGCGCACGGTGGCCAGCCAGATGGCCGACGCCAAGGGCACCACCCTGAGCCTGCGCATCACCGGAACCGCCACCAGCGGCGAGGAATGCACCTTCGCCGCGTCCGGGCGCACGATCACCTTCCCGGGCTTCTTGTCGGCCTACGTCGAGACCGTTGACGATCAGGCGGGTGGCCAGGCCGACGACGCCGAGAACCGCCTGCCGCAGCTGACCGAGGGCCAGTCGTTGACCGCCTCGGAGCTGCGTGCCGACGGCCACTCCACCAACCCGCCCGCCCGCTTCACCGAGGCGTCGCTGGTGAAGGTGCTCGAGGAGCTCGGCATCGGTCGCCCGTCGACCTATGCCTCGATCATCGGCACCATCCAGGACCGCGGTTATGTGGTCAAGAAGGGCAACGCGCTGGTGCCCTCATGGATCGCGTTCGCCGTCGTCGGCTTGCTGGAGGCCTACTTCGAGAGCCTCGTCGACTACGACTTCACCGCGTCGCTCGAGGATGATCTCGATCAGATCGCCAATGGTCAGGAGAACCGCACCCGGTGGCTCACCGAGTTCTACTTCGGTGATTCGGCCGCGAATGCCGAGCATGACGCGGAAATAGCCGGCTCGGAAATCGCCAAGCACGGGGGGTTGAAGAAGCTCGTCGGGGTCAATCTCGAGGAGATCGACGCCCGCGAGGTCAACTCGATCCGCCTGTTCGACGATGAGCAGGGCCGACCGGTCTACGTGCGCGTCGGACGATTCGGTCCGTACCTCGAACGTAACGTCGCCGCGAGCGCCGACGCCGAACCGGACCTGCAGCGGGCCAACCTGCCCGCCGACATGACCCCTGACGAGCTCACCCTCGCCGTGGCGGAGAAGCTGTTCTCCACCCCGCAGGAGGGACGCACACTCGGCACCGATCCGGTGACCGGGCACGAAATCGTGGTCAAGGAGGGCAGATTCGGTCCGTACGTGACCGAGATCCTGCCCGCCGAGGAAGACGGTGACGATTCCGGCTCGGCCGGCGCGCCGGCGACGATCCCGGCCGGGCCCACCCCGCGTGACGGTGGTGGCGCCGGTGACGGTGAGGTCGTCCCGCTCGACGACACCCCGGCGGACACGGGCGGGTCGACCTCCGGCGGTTCGACGGCCACCAAGACCGCTGCCAAGAAGGCGGTCGCCAAGAAGGCCGCTGCGAAGAAGACCGCCAAGAAGGCCGCGGGCCCCAAGCCGCGGACCGGATCGCTGTTCAAGACCATGGACATCTCCACCGTCACGCTCGACGACGCGCTGAAGCTGCTGTCGTTGCCGCGCGTGGTCGGCGTCGATCCGGCGACGAACGAGGAGATCACCGCCCAGAACGGCCGCTACGGCCCGTATTTGAAGAAGGGCACCGACTCGCGGTCGCTGACCAGCGAGGATCAGTTGTTCAGCATCACCCTCGACGAGGCCCTCAAGATCTACTCCGAGCCCAAGCGTCGAGGCCGGGCCGCTGCCGCTCCGCCGCTGCGTGAACTCGGCAAGAACGACGAGGTCAGCGGACAGCCGATGGTGATCAAGGACGGCCGTTTCGGCCCGTACGTCACCGACGGCGAAACCAACGCCAGCCTGCGCAAGGGTGACGAGGTCGCCAGCATCACGCCGGAACGGGCGATGGAGTTGCTGGCCGAACGTCGTGCCCGCGGCCCGGTGAAGAAGGCCACCAAGAAGAAAACCCCGGCGAAGAAGGCGGCCGCCAAGAAGACCGTCGCGAAGAAGACCGCGGCGAAAAAGGCGCCCGCCAAGAAGGCTGCGGCGAAGAAGACGACTGCCAACAAGACCACACAGGACGACTGATCCGGTCTCACCGGGTCGCGATCCGGTGGATCAGCCGGGCCGCGACCCGCGCGGTGCGGTGAATTGGTCTCGTGCGCAACCTGATCCGTCGTCAGATCGCGGAGAGCCCTTCCTCTTCGGCTTCGATCGCCGCCCGGACAGCCTCCTCGTGGGCCAGGACCTGCTCCCGGTTGGGCAGTGCGAGTGAGGCGAATGCCGCGATCAGGTAGCCGGCCGCGCCGAGCGCCGCGGTCACCGCGAAGGCGTGCGCCGCGTGCGGCACCGCGAGATCCGTTCCGAGCACGGCGAAGTAGGTGGTGCCGGCCACCGCGATCCCGACGGCGGCGCCGAGCTGTTGGAAGGTCGCGAAGACACCCGACGCGGCCCCGGCCCACCGGACAGGTACCAGGGCCAGTGCGACCTCGACCAGCGGCATCACCAGCATGCTCAGACCGGCGCCCATCACCGCGAGTGGTGCGACGATGTCCCACGGAGTCAGCGCAGCGCCCTCGTGCAGCACGATCAGGAGCGTGACGAAGGTGCCGGTCGACTGCAGGAGCGCACCGACGAACATCAGGTGCCGGCCGAAGCGGGCGAACGGGCCGGCGATCGCGAACCCGGCGAAGGCGCCGAGGGCGAATGCCAAGATCGTCATCCCGGCCTTCAGCGCCGAATAGCCCAGCGTCGACTGCACGTAGAGCATCAAGGTGAGGGTCACGATGTTCATCGAGCCCTGGAACACCGTCTGCACCACCAGGCCGACCGAGAAGCCCCGGTTGGCGAACAGACGTCCCGGGAGCAGTGGTGCCCGGCCGGCCCGCGCGACGGCTCGCTGGCGGACGACGAATAGCGCGAGCAACACCACGCCACCGGCCATCACCGCCCACGACCACGCCGGCCAGCCCAGCGTGTGTCCCTCGACGATCGGGTAGAGCACCGCGACGACGCCGCCCGCGGAGAGCGCGACGGCGATCAGGTCACGATCGGCCGGCTCGGTGTCGCGGGTGTCCGGGATGTACGCGCGACCGAGGACCAGCAGCACGATGCCGACCGGCACGTTGATCAGCAGCACCGACCGCCAGCCGAGTCCCGCGACGTCGCCGCTGACCAGGACCCCGCCCAGGATCGGACCCGCGACCGCGGCCATCCCCGAGATCGCCCCGAACATGCCGTAGACGCGGGCACGCTCGCGCGGCCGATAGAGCGCCTGCAGCGTCGAGAGGCCCTGCGGGACCATCACCGCGGCGAAGAGTCCCTGGGCGACGCGGGCGACGATGAGCAGATCGGCATCAGGGCTGCATGCCCCGGCCAGCGACGCGAGGGTGAACCCGGCGACCCCGATGAGGAAGGCTCGTCGTCGCCCGATGGCGTCGCCGAGTCGGCCGCCGGTGATCAGCATCGAGGCGAACGCGAGCATGTAGCCGGCGATGATCCATTCGAGTTGTGCGGCGTCGGCGTGCAGGTCGTTGCGGATGGAGGGCAGTGCGACCTGCATGATGGTGACGTCGAACAGGTCCATGAAGGAGGCACCGATGAGCACGGCCATCGCGAGGGTGCGTCGTCGCGGGGAGATGGTCGTCGACGGCTCCGGGGAAACGTGAGAGAGCATGGTGACCGTCCTCGAGTAGTAGCTACCACACGGAGATTATTCCGAAGCGGAAATATTCTGATACGGAAAGAGTAGGTCGATGCCGAAGGAAGCACAAGAGGTCATCGAGCGACGCATCAACACGGCGCTCCAGGTGCTGATCGGCGGAGCCGTGCTGCGCAACGAGCGGGTCGCCCGCGAACTCGGCCTCAACGTGGTGGACCTGCAGACCTTCGGACTCATCGCCCGCCACGACGGCCCGATGTCGCCGGGCGAGGTGGTCCGGGCGGCCGGCTTGCCGGGCAGCACGGTCACCCGGGTGATCGACCGTCTGGTCGACGCTGGTTTCGTCCGGCGCACACCCAGCGAAACGGATCGTCGTCGGGTGGAGATCGCGGCGATTGCCGAGCGGGTCCCGGAGGTGGTGAGTCACTACGAAGGGATCACCGCACAGATGCGTGAGTTCAACCAGCGCTTCGACGGCGACGAACTCGCCATCGTGGCCCGCTATCTGGAAGCCATCGCCGAGGCCACCTGACCGGCCGCCCCGGACGACGGGCCGGGCGTGGCCGGGAGCCGGCTAGCGAACCTCGGTGACCGGGATCGGACTCGTGTTCATCGGGTCCACCCGCGGCCGGGCGAGGAGCGTCTCGATGCCGCGGCCGCGCAGCTCGACGCCTTCGCCGATCTCCCAGTACTCGGCCTCCTCGTGCGAGGCCAGGAACACCGCACGCGCCGAGCCGAGGACACGGGTGGGCTCGTCCTTGGCGAGTTCGGTCAGCCGGGCCGCCTCGTTGACCGGGTCGCCGATGACGGTGTACTCCAGGCGCTGTTCGGACCCGATGTGCCCGGCGATCGCTTTGCCCGCCGACACCCCGATGCCGATGTCGGTGTCGCCGAGGGTCCGGTAGAGCTCGATGCGCAGCTCGCGTGCCGATGCCAGTGCGCGACCGGCGAAGTCCTCGAGGTCCAGGGGCGCACCGAAGATCGCGAGCGCGGCATCACCCTGGAATTTGTTGACGAAGCCGCCGTGCCTACCGACCACCGCCACCACGACGCGGAAGAACTCGTTGAGCATGTCGACGACCTCCCGCGGGGGCCGGTTCACCGCCAGGCGCGTCGAGCCGACGATGTCGACGAACAGCACTCCCACATAGCGTTCCTCGCCGCCGAGTTCGGTGCCGATCTCGATGGCCCGGCGCGCGACGTCCTCACCGACGTAGCGGCCGAACAGGTTGCGCAACTGCTGGCGTTCGCGCAGGTCGGCCACCATGTCGTTGAAACCGGCCTGCAGCAGGCCGAGGTCGGATCCGTCGTAGATCTTCACCGCGGCGTTGAGATCGCCCGCGGACACCTTCGACTGTGCACGGCGCAATTGTTTGATCGGGTCGTTGATCGCCGCGACCACCCGCACGATCGCGAGCAGGCTGAAAGCCAACGACGCCAACGCCATCCACAGGATCGGCCGTTGCAGCCCGGCGGCGTCGGTCTCGATGAAGTTCAGCCGCTGCATCGTGATCAGGCCGACGATGACCAGCATCGGGGCGACCACACTGATCACCCAGAACACGGTGATGCGGGTGGTGACCCCCGGTGCGATCGCGTTGTCGGGGTTGTTGGCCATCGCCGCGACGGTGATCGGCCGCAGCACCTTCTCGAACTGCAGGAAGCTCAGCACGCAGGTCACCAGTGCGCCGATGAAGCTGGCCATCGCGACGATGAACGCATCCCGGTGCGAGACAGTCAGATTCACGCAGGTGAACAGAATGCCGCCGACCAGCCACATGCCGACGTTGACCGCCGAGAGCAGCATCGGCAGTTGTAACGCCCGCCGCCGGGCGCCCTCGTTGTCCAGGCGGGTGCGGCGCCGATGCCAGATCAGCACCGGCAACGACAGTTGGATACTGAAGACCGCGCCGACGATCATGGCGACCACGAGGTAGGCGGCGAAGATCGCCTGATTGAGGGTGGTGATCTCGTCGAAGCGGAACGAGTCGCTCGCGGGCATCCCGAACCGCAGGAACGCGAAGGTGAACAACGCGCCGACCAGGTTGGCACGCAGCATGTCGAGCGCAAGAATCGGCCACGGGGTGCGGATCAGCCACTTCCCCGTGTGCAGGGCTTTTGACACCCACGACCGACGCTCAATCACGTCAACCACGGTAGCTGGCTGCTTGCAATTGTTAAACGCGGTCGACGAATCGGACGTGTCCGACGTGCGGTTTAGGGTGAGGGTGTGACAAATGTCTTCGACCGGATGATCGGGCAAAAGGCGGTGATCGCCGACCTGGGTGACGCCGCCCGCGCGGCACGTGGCCTGGCGAATCGACTCGACGAGCACGCCGCCGGCGCCGTGTCGATGTTCGGCGAGGCCGACGGCAACGAGGATCTCGGCGATCCGGCGCGGTCGTCGATGACCCACGCCTGGTTGTTCACCGGACCGCCCGGCAGCGGCCGGTCGGTGGCCGCGACCTGTTTCGCCGCGGCACTGCAATGTCAGGACCCCGAGGTCATCGGCTGCGGCGAGTGCCGCGCCTGTTCGACGGTGATGGCGCAGACCCACGCCGACGTGCGCAACATCGTGCCGCAGGGGTTGAGCCTGTCGGTGGACTCGATGCGTGAGATCGTGCAGGTCGCCTCGCGTCGTCCGGGCACGGGCCGCTGGCAGATCGTGATCGTCGAGGACGCCGATCGGCTCACCGAGCAGGCCGCGAATGCGCTGCTGAAGGTTGTCGAGGAACCGCCGTCGCGGACGGTATTCCTGCTGTGCGCCCCGTCGGTCGATCCCGAGGACATCTCGGTCACGTTGCGCTCGCGGTGCCGTCACGTCGCCTTGACCACGCCGTCGACCGCCGACATCGAGCGCGTGCTCGTCGATCGCGACGGCATCGACGCCGAGGCGGCCCGCTGGGCGGCGTCGGTCTGTGGCGGCCACATCGGGCGCGCGAAGCGCCTGGCCACCGACCCCGACGCCCGCGCACAACGGGAATCGGCGCTCGGGATCGCGCGGGCGGCCACCCGAGACTCGACGGCGTACAAGGCGGCCGAGGATCTCGTGCGCTCGGCCGAGACCGCGGCCAAGGCGATCAGTGCCGAACTCGACGAGGCCGAGACCGAGGAACTCAAGACCGCCCTCGGTGCCGGCGGAACCGGCAAGGGCACCGCCCGTGCGCCACGCGGGAGCGCCGGGGCACTGAAAGAACTGGAGAGGCGCCAGAAGTCACGCGCCACACGGGTCGGTCGTGACGTCCTCGATCGGGCTCTGGTCGACCTTGCCGCCCTCTATCGCGACGCTCTGGTGCTGTCGATGGGCGCCCAGGTGACCGCGATGCACCCCGACAAGACCGACGACACCACGCGGCCGATGGCCTCGTATGCCAGTCCCGAACAGTTGTTGCGATGCGTGGAGGCGGTGCTCGAATGCCGCGAGGCGCTCGACGTCAACGTCAAACCCAAGTTCGCCGTCGATGCGATGGTCGCACGGATCGGGCTGGCGATGCGTGCGACCGAACGGGTGTGAGTCCGCGCGATCGGGCCCTCGCTCAGACGTCGCCGTTGCGCTTGGCGAGTTCGCGGACCCGGTTGAGTTCGGAGATGTTGCCGAAGATCGCGATCCAGTTGTAGGCGAGACACGAGATGATGCCCCACCAGCCCAGCGTGAGGCAGTGCGTCTGTGCCGCCCAGAAGGCCTTGCGGATCTCGGGCCAGGTGCCGACCGTCTGTGTGGGGCTGGTCAGCGCCAAGACCACCATCCCGGTGTGCCGCTTGAAGACCGCGCGGTACGCGCCCGTTGGTGCAGCGCGGTACGCGTCCGTTGGTGTAGCGCGGTACGCGTCCGTTGGTGTAGCGCGGTGCGCGCCCGGCGGTGTAGCGAGGTACGCGCCCGGCGGGTGGGGCTGACCCGCGTACGGCCCGGCATACGGTTGCTGCGGGTATGGCTGTGGTTGCGGGTACGGCTGTGGCGGACCCGCGTACGGCTGTTGCGGATACGGCTGGCCCGGATGGTGCTGCGGTGCGTTCATCGTTCCCCTCCTGCTGATTCCCCTCCTACTGCGACGGCTCACACGCTAGGGCACGGGGACCTGAATACGGGGCGTGCGTCGTTCAGGTGGACGAACTCGGTTACGCGTCGGTAACCCGACAGAAACGACGCCCTCCTAATGTGGCGTCGCATGGTTCCCGCCACGCCGCGCCCACCCGGCACCGGACTCGACATCACCGGACTCACCAAGGAATTCACCACTCGGACGATCCGCGGATCGTCGACGGTGACCGCGCTCGCCGAGGTCGACCTCAAGACCTCGGAAGGGGAGTTCCTGTCTCTCCTGGGGCCCTCGGGCTGCGGAAAATCCACGGTTCTGCGCATCCTCGCGGGGCTGGAGTCCCCGACGTCGGGGACGGTACTGATGAACGGGCAGAGCCCGAAGGAGTTGCAACGCAATCACGAGCTCGGCATCGCCTTCCAGGACTCGGCGCTGCTGCCGTGGCGGTCGGTGGAGTCGAACATCAAGCTGCCATTGCAGGTGGGTCGCATGCCCGCCGCCGACGGTCTCGTCGCCGACCTCATCGAACTCGTCGGGCTCACGGGATTCGAGAAGGCCAAACCCGCGGTGCTCTCCGGCGGTATGCGCCAACGGGTTTCGATCGCCCGCGCGCTGGTCGTGCGCCCCACCGCGTTGTTGCTCGACGAGCCGTTCGGTGCGCTCGACGACATGACCCGCCAACGACTCAACATCGAATTGCTGCGGATCTGGACCGAGAAGCCCGCCACCACACTGATGGTCACCCATGGGATCGCCGAGGCGGTGTTCCTTTCCGACGTGGTCGCGGTGATGAGTCCACGGCCCGGACGCGTCATCGAGACGGTGCGCATCGATCTGCCGCGCCCCCGGACCCCGGAGATGATGCGCACACCCGAGTTCCACGCGATTCACGATCACCTCTCGGGCTTGCTGTTCGGCGCGAAGGACGCCGATTCGGCCGTCGATGCCACGGAGGCTGTGGGTGGCTAGCATCTCGGCGTCGCGCGCGGGTGCCGACCGGTGGGCCGCGGGCGCGATCGGCATCGTCGGTCTGATTCTCCTGTGGTGGATGGCGGGTGCCCTGCAGTGGTTCCACGGCACCATCCCCACCCCGTGGGCGGTGTGTACGGCCATCGGCGACAAGGGTTCTGCGTTCTACGTCGACAATTTCTCGGCGACCATCTCGCTCGCGTTACGCGGATTCCTCTGGGGCAACGCGCTGGCGATCGCGCTCGCGGTGCTGGTGATCGTCGTGCCGCCGGTCGAGGGTCTCGCCACCCAACTCGCGATCATCTCCTACTGCACGCCGATCATCGCCGTCGCGCCGATCGTTCAGGTGGCCTTCGCGCAGGTGCAGACGATGATCGTGTTCCTCGCGGCGATCTCGGTGTTCTTCACGACGATGATCGGCACCCTGTCGGGGTTGCGTTCGCCGCACAAGGGCAGTCTTGATCTGGTTCGGGTCTATGGCGGCGGACGTCTCGTGCAGCTGTGGCGGGTCCGCTCGGTCGCCGCGCTCCCGAATACGTTGGCCGCCATCAAGATCGCCGCCCCTGCCGCCGTGCTGGGCGCGGTGCTCGGTGAGTTCCTCGCTATGCCCGAGCAAGGTGCCGGACCGGCAATGATCATCGCCCAGCAGGCCGGTGACATCCCACAGGTGTGGGCGATCGCGTTGCTCGCCGGGCTGGTGGCAGGCATCGGTTACGCGATCGTCGCGGTGGTGGCGCGGTTCGTCACGCGGTGGTCGACGGGTCTGGCGGTGCTCGGATGAGCGCCGGAGCGGGAAGTCTGTGGGCGGTCGCGAGATTCCTCGGGTCGCTGCTCGCCTCGCTGATCCTGATCCTGGTGATCTGGTGGTTGTTCCTCTTGGCATTCCCCGACATCGGGCCCATCATCGGACGCACGCCGGCCGACGTCTACGCATATCTCTTCACCGCACCCGACGCGGCGGATTCGCGTCACCAGATCCTCGCCGACCTGTGGATCACCCTCAAGGATGCGGCGGTGGGTTTTGTCACCGGCATGATCGCCGCCGTGCTCGCCGCCGCACTGTTCGTCGTATATCGTCCGGCCGCACAGACATTCATGCCGATAGCGATGCTCCTGCGGTCGGTGCCGCTGGTCGCGATGACCCCGCTGATCACGCTCGTCGTCGGACGCGGTGTCGCGGTCGTCGCGGTGATGGGTGGAATCGTCGTATTCTTCCCGGCACTGGTCATGATCATGACCGGGCTCGCCAACGCGCCCAGGCACCTCGACGACGTCATCGCCGTCTACGGCGGTGGTCGATGGACCGCGCTGCGGCGCTCAGCCGTGCCGTCGGCGGTGCCCGCACTGTTCAGCGCGGCCAAGGTGTCGGTGCCCGGCGCGTTCATCGGCGCGACCGTCGCCGAGTGGCTCGGAACCAACAAGGGTCTGGGAGCCACTCTGCAGCAAGCCCTTCCGGCCGCAGCCTACGACCAGTTGTGGGCATCGGTCGTGGTGATCACGGTGTCGTCGATCGTCGTCTACGCCGTCGTCGGCGTGATCGAGACGGTGGTGCTGCGGCAGATGGGCATGAGCGAGAACTGATCGAACCACCGTCCCGGGCCATTGCCGCCCCGGGAGTAACCAACAGGTAAAAGACCCGGGACAGCCCGGAAAGAGGGGACACCACACCATGAATCAGCACCACACACCTCAGCGCGGAACCGCCGGTCGTAGCGCCGGATTCGACCGCCGATCCTTTCTTCGTTACACGCTGATGGCGGGTGGGGCAGCGGGTGCGCTCGGCGCCGCCGGTGTGCTGTCGGCCTGTAGCAGCGGCAGCTCGGGCGGCAGCGGCGCGTCGTCGACCAACCCGAAGGTGCAGCTGTCGTGGCAGAAGAACATCGAATTCGCCGGCGAATACTGGGCATTGGAGAAGGGTTACTACCAGAAGGCGGGCGTCGGCACGCCGGAACTGCTCACCGGCGGTGGTGCGGGTACCGGGGTGGAGACGGGTCTGACGTCGAACAAGGTGTGGATCGGCATGACCGCCCCACAGCTCACCGCTCCGGTCATCCTGCAGGGGGCGAAGCTGAAAACCGTTGCGGCGACCTTCCAGAAGAATCCATTCTGCATCGTCTCCTCGGCGGCCAAGCCCATCAACACCCCGCAGGAGATGAAGGGTAAGAAGATCGGTGTGCAGGCCTCCAACGAGAACGTCTTCAAGGCGCTGCTCACCGCGAACGGGCTGACCGAATCCGACGTCCAGAAGATCACCGTGCAATACGATCCCACCCCGCTGACCAAGGGTGAGGTCGACGGCTGGGTCGCCTACATCACCAACGAGCCGATCACGTTGGCCGAGCAGGGTTTCGAGAACAAGGCGTTCCTCTTCGCGGACTTCAACCTACCGCTCGTCGCCGAAACCCTCGTCGTGCGCCAGGAGACCATCGACAACGAGCGCGACAAGCTGAAAGCCTTCCTCAAGGCTGATATCCAGGGGTGGTACGACGCCATCGCCGATCCCGCGGGCTCGGCGAAACTCGCCGTCACCAAGTACGGCAAGGATCTTGGTCTCGATGAGGCCGAACAGGTCAAGGAAGCGACCGCCCAGAACACCCTCGTCGTCTCCGACGACACCAAGGCCAACGGGTTGCTCACCATGACCGACGCGCTGATCGCCGAGAACATCGAAGCCCTTGCCAAGGCCGGCTACCAGATCAAGCCCGAGCAGATCTTCGACATGTCGCTCATCAAGGAGGTCTACGAGGAGGACCCGACCCTGAAGCGGGCCTGATCCCCCCGCTCGATCCCGCCCGACACCCGACCATCCCGCCCTGATGGTCGATCACTCCTGCCCGACACCCGACCATCCCACTCCGATGGTCGAGGTGCGGAGGAGCGATAGCGACGGAGCCTCGAGACCCGTTGCACCGGTGAGTATCCGGTCCCACGGGCACCGGAATCATCACCACCGCAACAGGTCTCGAGACCAGCCGCCTCCGCATCCGCCACGCCGCACCATCAACGACCATCGACCGGGCGCCATATCCCGTCGACCGGGCGTCACAATCCGCCCACCGGGCGTGCTCCGATACGCTGAAGGTCTGCCCGGTGCACCGCGGCCCGGGCGAACTGTGACGAGGAGTGACGACATGTCCGAGTTCATCAAGAAGATCAAGGACGAGGCCAAGGCGGTCGAGGCCGCGATCGACAACGAACTCACCGTGCTCGAGGGCGTCCCCGGCTATGACCCGCTGGCCAAGGACGAGGACGAGTCCGACGACGCCAGCGCGACCGCCAGCGACGACACCGAGGGTGGCGGCTCGCCGGTCGACGAGCCGAAGTAGGTAGCGCCCTCGTGTCGGTGTCGACCGACCTGTTCGTCACCGTGCTCAAGGCGCATCAGTGGATCTACCAGCACAGTCATGGTCTGATCGGGCGCCGTCTGCTGATGGGTAACCCGACCCTGCTGCTGCACATGACCGGACGCAAGAGCGGGCAGCCACGGACGACGGCGTTGACCTATGCCCGTGACGACGAGACCTATCTCGTCGTCGCCTCCAACGGCGGATCACCGCGCCCGCCCGCATGGCTCGCCAACCTGAAGGCCATCCCGGACGTCGAGATCCAGGTCGGCCGTCGTCATGTTCCGGTCACCGCCCGCGCCACCTATCCGGACGACCCCGACTACGCCCGACGCTGGGACCTCGTCGACGACGTCAACAACGGGCGCTACGCGCAGTATCAGAGCAAGACCACGCGTCCCATCGCGATTGTCGAGCTGACTCCGCGGGTGTGATCCGTCGGCGGCCATGAAGGTTGGAATCACCCTGAGCCAGATCATGCGTGTTCGCCGCGCGTCCACGGAGAGTGGGTGGCGACGAACGAAAGGTGATCGCAATGACATTGGCTCAAATCGATGCCCGCACCGACCGCGCGGCCGCCGCCGAACAGCTCTACCAGGACGCAGGCATCACTGTCACCAAGCTGGGGGAGCATATCGGCGCCAAGATCGACGGTGTGCGCCTCGGTGGGGACGTCTCGACCGAGCAGGTCGAGGCCATCCGCACCGCTCTCGCCGTGAACAAGGTGGTGGCGTTCTCGGGGCAGGAACATCTCGACGATGCAAGTCAGTATGCGTTCGCCTCGCTGCTCGGTGAGCCGACCGCGCCGCATCCGACGGTCACCTCTCGCGGCGACCAGTTGCTGACGATCGAGGGAGCCGCCAACAGCTGGCACTCCGACGTCACCTTCGTCGACCGCATCCCCAAGGCGTCGCTGCTGCGCCCGATCGTGCTGCCGACCTACGGCGGTGCGACCACATGGGCTTCCACGGTCGCCGCCTACGAGCAGTTGCCCACGCCGCTGCGGGCGCTCGTCGAGAATCTCTGGGCCACTCACTCCAACCTCTACGATTACGTCAGCCAGAAGGAGCCGTCGGGCGGTATCGACGTCGTCCAGAAGCAGGAGCACTACGCCGAGTTCACCAGTACCGAGTACGAGACCCTGCATCCCGTGGTGCGCGTGCATCCCGAAACCGGTGAGCGCAGTCTCCTCCTGGGGCATTTCGCCAAGGAGTTCCGTGGACTCAAGGCCTCGGAGTTCGCGAACCTCTACCACTTACTGCAGGATCGGATCACCAAGCTGGAGAACACCTTCCGATGGAACTGGAGCTACGGTGACCTGGTCATCTGGGACAACCGCGCCACCCAGCACTACGGGATCTCCGACTTCGGTGACCAGAAACGTCAACTGCATCGGATCACACTCGCCGGTGACGTACCCGTCGACATCCACGGCCAGAGCAGCCGGATTCTCCAGGGCGACGCGTCGCACTACTCGTCGGTGGAGCAGTCCCGGCGCTTGGAGGTGTTCGCTGCCTGACGTCCACATACCTGTGAATAAACTGAGAGAAAACTGAATCATCTGTGGCCGGATTCCCGAGGTAATCCTGCCACAGTCGGCTGTCCCCAGCGGGTTTCGATCTGTCGCCCGGCCAGACGATCCTGAGAGAGATTTTGCCATTTGACGCTTGAGGGTGGTTTGTCTGGATTAATGTCGCCGGTGCACGACGGGGAAGTCGGGGGGCTCCTTCTCCAACCGCACACCGGATTGAAGGAGCCGATCCATGGGAAGACACAGCCTCGTACGCGAACCCGCCACCCGCCGTGTGGCTTTGGGTGCCACCGCCCTTGCGGCGTCGGCCACCCTGACAGCCGGTCTGGCCTTCGGTGACGGCCAGGCACAGGCCTCGATTCCGCAGGTGACCAGCGGCCTGGCGAGCATCCACGACTGGTCGACCGCGACCCTGGATGAGGTGATCGCGGCGCTGGGGATCGAGTCGACGAGCGCTCTTGGTGGGGTCTCCCTGGACCCAGCCGGCGAGATCCGGGATGCGATTGAAGCATTGCTGAACAGCACTATCCTGACAGAGGGACTCACTGAGCAGTTCCTCGAGTGGTACGACTCCAGAGTGGGCAACTCGACCACGATTGCAATAGGCCCGGGTCTGGCAGCGGGAGCAGCGCTCGGTGGTAGTAACAGTACGTTCGCCCTGGCGGTGCTCGGGATAGCGGTGGCTACGGCAGGTGTGCACGATCTCGAGAACTACCTGCCTGACTTTATCTACGATCTCCTTGAGGAACTGAATCTGGCTGACTCTGTTGAGAGCCTTTTGCCTCAAGACGTGATTCTCTGCTTCGGCGGCCTCGCAGTGGCCAACTCCTCAACCGCAGGGTCATGTGCGAACATCGCAGCGACGGTGGACCTTCGGTACGACAAGCCTGACGGTCGCGTAGAGCTCGCTCTGACCAACCCGGCCTCGCTGCTCACCCTCCTGTCTGACAGCTCGCGGCTGGGTCAGGTCGTGGTCGACGCTCTGACCGGCAATCCGATTTACCTCGCCGACGATTTTCTGCGTCTGACGCTGAACGGTTCTGGCGCCAACCTCGCCTTGACCAGCGACTACGGATACACCGGCCCGATACAGATTTCCTGGCTGGGTTCGTCGCTCGTGTTGTTCCCTGGAACGTTCAAAGCACACGGCACCAACGGCCCCGACTACGTCAACTACCTGAGCCTGCCCACCCTGACGCTCGGCGCCCCGACGTCGCTTCAGCAGATCATCCCGACCTTCGACGTCTCGTCGTTCAACTTCTTCGATCTGTTCACCATCCCGGCGTTCAACACCGGCAACCTGATCTCTGCGTCGCCGACGAGCGCGACGGTCCCGGTGTCGGCGTTGCGGTCGGTGCAGCCCGAGCTGATGAGCGTGTCGGCCGGCGACTCTCCGACCAATGACGCGTCCACCGCGAATACCGCGACAAGCGATGCCGGGGATGGTGGACAGACCGCAGGGACGCCCACCTCGACCATCCCGGCGGCCGCTCCCGCGGCCGGCGAAACCACTCGTGCCACCGGCTCGACGGATACGGATCAGACTGCACCGCACCAAGACACGCCGGCACCCGCGCCGGTCGTGACGACCCCGTCCGGGCAGGCCGACGCCGGTGATCAGGCCGGCGGTGCCACGGGTGACCAGGGTGCCGCGAACACGGCACCGATCACCGACGACTCGTCCTCGTCGACGCCGTCGAGCTCACCGGCGGTAGGGTCCGCGACGACTGGCGGCACCGGTGCCTCCACTGTGAGCGATCAGCAGCAGCCCGCAGCCTGATCGCCCATGCGGTGCCTTACGATCGCCGCATGACCAACGCGGGGGATCTTCGAAGAATCGTCGAGGCGGCGCTGCTGTTATTCGTCGCGGTGACGATCATCGATCTGACGTTCACCCATCAGGCCTTCTGGGAGTCGGTGAAGGACGGGTTGGTCTTCGCCATCATCGCGATGGTCGTGTACGTGGTGTGGGACTTGGCGAGTTCGGCGTTCCGTGCGCGTCGGCGGGGCGACACGCACGGCTGTACCGACAGTCGATAAGGGTTGCGCTCACTGGGCCGGCCGGTACTCGACCTCTGACGGTGCGGCCTCGGGTGGAGCCGAGAGCCGACCCAGCATGATCGTCGACAGCAGCATCACGCCGAGGGCGACGAAGATCGCGATGTCGCCCGCGTTTCCGACGCGGAGGGCCTCGTCATAGATGGTCAGTCCCAACGACATTGCGATGATCGGTTTGAGGACGGTGACCGCGGGCAGGCTGGTCTGGACGTCGCCGGCCTGATAGCTGGATTGCTGCCACAGGGTGCCGAGCGTCGCGGTGACCGCCATCGCCCAGAACTCCCAACTGGCGAGTCCGTCGAGTAGCCCGTCGCGGAATGCGGCGATCCCGGTCTTGGTGAGCGGTGCCGAGAGGCCGAGGAGGACGCCGGCGCCGAT
Organism: Gordonia polyisoprenivorans NBRC 16320 = JCM 10675; assembly: GCF_000241325.1. Taxonomy (GTDB): domain Bacteria; phylum Actinomycetota; class Actinomycetes; order Mycobacteriales; family Mycobacteriaceae; genus Gordonia; species Gordonia polyisoprenivorans. Next base: position 45,580 of record NZ_BAEI01000087.1, read on the forward strand.
GGCCAGTGTGAGTGATCGCCATGTGCCGTGTGGCAGTCGTGAGCCGCCTGCCACGCAGACGATCACGACGGGGATCATCACGGCGAGCGGGATGATCCAGTCGCCGAACGGCGGATCGTCGATGCCCTCGGTGGGTTGCCCGAGCAGCATGAACACCACCAGTGATGCGGTCAACAGTGCAGCCCACGTCCATTCGCGCGCGGTGAGCATCCGACGTTCGGAGTAGGCGCCCATCGGCAGGGCGAACAGTAACGCGGTGACCAGCAACGGCTGCACCAGCATCAGGCTGCCGACCGCCAAGGCCCAGGCCTGGACGACGAATCCGAGGATGTCGGCGGCGATACCCGCCAGCCACGTCTTGCGTCGGAAGAGGGCGACGAAGAAACCGGCACCGACGGCGCCGTCGTCGGGCAGCCCTCGGGTGCCGGCGGCCTGGAGCACCGATGCGATCGCGAACAGCAGTGCCGCGGCGAGCGACAGGATTATCGCGACGATGTCCACGCACACTCCGTGGTCGGCGTAACCGGCGATTCGACGTGTCGCATGAGCCGAAGCGTAGTGCACCGCGCCCGGATTCGGGCGAGGCCCGGCGTGCGATCGGACCACGACCCCGCCCGGTACACATGACCCCGCCGAACACAAAGGCGACGACCGGATCGGTCACGTCCGTGTCCTGCTCGCCCATCAGGGCGGTGCCCGCCAACTCCGTGGGGGAGTGGTCGGAGCCGTGTCGGAAACAGTGTGTCGTGAGCGACCCGGTCGTCGCGCGTCATGTTTGGTTGATGTGTTCGTCTCGGACCTTGTTCGATAACCACCTCCTCTGTCGGACAACGGTTGTCGTGGTGTGCGGTCGGCGCGGAGGGTCACGTTGATGTGGTGACGGCCGGTCGGGCCTGCGCCCATCGCCAAGACCGGCGAGTTCGTGACTTGCTTCGCCTGAACGCGACCGGACGACGCGCTGTTCTGCGTGCACCGACCGGTCGAGCCGACGTGGACGAGGGAGTTCACAGACCTCGATTCCGTGCCGCACCAACCACGTCCGATCCGCTGCCGACCAGGCGATGCTCTCGTCGAGAATTGGACGGCAAAAGCCTGCGGCCGGACGGGCGTTGGTCGCAGTCCGGATGCTCTCGCCCGCGTCGAAGTCGGTCGAGAGTTGCTCTCCTACAACAGTTGTCATCGTTCACCTCCGGCGGCAAAGGATGCTGTCGACACCAAAATAGCACCACGGACCGAATAGTGCTAGCGATCTTCGCCAACGAATGCTAGAAGATATGGCGAACATCGTCACGACGAGAAGGTAAGGAGGACACCATGACTGACAGATGTCGGGTTCATCGCGGAACGGCTGGGGCGGCCATCGCCGTGGACATGTCCACCTTCCCGCCCCCGCCGCCCTGGCGGCCGGACGACCGACCCCTGGCATCCCAGAGTGGCGACGAAGGTCCGCTGTGGCCGATCCTCATCGTGCTCGCCGCGTTGATCGTCCTGCTGGCGGTCGACGTGGCGACTCGGCACTGGTGGAGTTGACGCGACGTCGGTCCCGGCACAGCCCGACCAAGCCCTACACGCTTCGCACGAACGGGAAGGTGGAGCGGTTCAACGGCGCACTGGCCCGGGAATCGGCCTACGTCCGCGAGCCCGCCTCGGACGCGCTCGACGGGATAACGGCGATGAATCGCTTGCGCGACGCGCCGACGAAGCGGCCAATGAGAGCTTGTAGTGAGGGGCCTCGGAGAGCCGCTGCCGTGCCTAGAATCGTTGGGTATGACCGCTTCCGCGTATCCCCAGCTGATGTCGCTGAAGCAGTGGCGTGCGTTGCCGGAGACACCCGAGCGGCGGGTCGAGCTTCAGGAAGGCCTGGCGGGCGCGTCTCCCCGTCCCACCCCCGCACATTCCCGCGCGGCGTCCCGGTTGTGGCAGCAGTTGGCCGCGCAGCTTCCGGACGGCTTCGAGGCGTTGCAAGAGGTCGAGGTGGTCATCGACGCGGCCACGCCGGCAACGGTGCGGATTCCTGATGTGATTGTCCGGCGCACCGATGCCGATGACTCGATGATTACCGCTGACCAGGTGATGTTGGCCGTTGAGGTTGTCTCGCCGGGCTCGCGACGCACCGATCACGTGATGAAGCGCAGTGAATACGCCGACGCCGGCATTGCCCACTATTGGATCGTCGACCTTGATTCCCCGGCCACCATCACCGTTCTCACGCTGGGCCCCAATGGGTATGTCGGTGACCAGCACAGCGGCGAGGTGACGGTGGAATCACCGTTCCCGGTGGCGGTCGCCCTCGACACCACGTAATCCCGGCGCTCCGGCGTTTCTGCTCGTTTCCGTGGGTAAACGGTGGGTCGACAAAGGTTCAGAGCGTCCCACCTCGATTGAGGTGGGACGCTCTTTTCGTTCGGTCAGTCGTTCAGGCCGAGCTCGGCAATCACCGTGTCCAGGGGCATCGTGACTCCATGAGATCGTCGAATCGACGGACCGAGATGAGTAGAGTCGCCGGCCGACCGTAGTTCATGATGAGCACGTTCTCGTCATCGGCATCACGCACAAGCTCGGAGAGCTTGCCCTTCGCCTCACTGACGGGGACGAGCCTGGGTGTGGTGGTCATCGGTCGTCGACCTCGACGGCGAGAGCCATCAGTTCGGGGTCCGGTGGCACCCACGCCGGATTGGTGGCCATCGCGTTCGCCTGGCGCCGGCGCATGAGCACGCGGACGCTCTCGGTAGCGGCTCGCAAAAGATCCCGGTCGGGCACGGTTCCGGGTGGGTAAAGGGTGGGTCAGTGCCGATCCGGGGGAGCCGAATCGGTAAACACCGCTGGTTGTGGAGCCGCCCAGGGGAATCGAACCCCTGACCTATTCATTACGAGTGAATTGCTCTACCGACTGAGCTAGGGCGGCATGCTGCGCAAGGCAGCGCTGACGAGTGTAGCGAGTCGCGGGCGCCGAACAAAAACCGCCTCGGATCAGGCGGGAAAGTCCGCGCCGCACGGCACGGGCACCGGACGCCGCGGATCGAGGGCGCCCTGCACCAGGGCGCCGACGGTCGGGGAGTAGATCATCCCCAGATGCCCGACCACCGAGTGCGGACATACCGACTCGACGACGATGTTGGTGACATTGGGCGCCGGGTCCATCAGTGCGTTGGCCAGCGGAAACACCACCTCGTCGTGGGTGCTGGCGAGGTTGACGTAGCGGATTCCCGGGTGCAGGGGCCCGTTGTCGCCCTGGCCGGTCGGCGGCGGGGCGGTCCGGGGCGCCCATGGAGAGTTCGAATACCCGCGGTTGGGCGCCGACACGTCGACGATCGTCGCGATCTGATCGGTCTTGCCGGGCACCTGGGTGACCAGTTGCGCGATCGCCCCACCTTGCGAGTGCCCGACGAGGTCGACCTTCGTCGCGCCGGTCCGTGCGCGCACCGCGTCGATGAACGACGCCACCTCGCGCGTCGACTCGGACTTGTCGGCCAGCGCCCCGATGTTCGCGCTCCACGGCGTCTGTCCGTAGGTCAGACTGAACACGCAGAAACCGGCGTTGGCCAGCGTCGGAGCGAGATAGGCCCACGCCGAGAGCTGGTTCGACGCGGTGCCGTGCAGCAGGATCACCGGATCTCGGCCGTGGCGGTCGGTGCAGTGGTCGAGGCCGGCGCCCGGGGGTGAGGTGGTCGCCGGACGTAGATAGCCCGCGGCCTGTGCGGCGATGACGTCGGTGGTCACCGGAAACGGGGCGGCCGATGCCGCGGTGGCGCCGAGGACGCCCCCGCCCACTGCCGCCAGAAGTGCCGCCGCCGCGACGATCAGGGTCCGCATCCGCGCCCGATGACGTGTGGTCATCGTGTGAGTATGACGCCTACGACGCCGCGAATTGCTCGGAAATCTGGGTCAACCGCACGCTGTTGCCCGACGGATCACGGAAGCCCGCATCGATGCCGTACGGCCGCGACTCCGGTGCCTCGGTGAATTCGACGCCGCGTGCCGACAGATCCTCGTAGGCGGCCTGGCAGTTGTCGGTGGTGAGGAAGATGGTGCCGGCGAAGCCCTTGGCGGTGAGATCGGCGATCTCGGTCTGCGTGGTGCCGTCGATCATCGGCGGACCAGGGATGGCCATCAGGACGATCGACACGTCGTCCTGTCCGGGCGGGCCGACGGTCAGCCACCGGAAGCCGCCCATCTCGGGCATCGTCACGTCCTGGCGGACCTCGAGGCCGACCTTGCCGGTCCAGAAGTCGAGTGCGGCGTCCTGGTCGTGCACCCAGAGCTGAGCGCTGGCGATGCGAATCATGATGTGAGCCTTCCTGGTTGGTGCTCGTCGAGAGGTGGTTCTCGAGTGATCTCAGCCTAGGAGTCCGCGGTGTGCGTGGTCTTCTTCCCCTGTGCTGTGTTCGGGTCGGCCGTGCGGGAGGTGGGCGCCGGCCGGGTGAACACGCGCAGGACACATGCCGGCACATGGGCTTGATCGCCCGCGGGCGGGAACGACGCGCGATAGGCGGTCGGGGTCTTGCCGTAGGCGCGGGCGAAGCTCGTCGTGAACGAACCGACACTGCGGACCCCGACGGCGATGCAGATGTCGGTGACACTGCGATCGGTGTTGCGCAGCATCGACGCCGCGCGTTCGAGTCGTCGGGTCTGCAGATAGGCGTGCGGGGTCTCGCCGTAGGCCGAGGTGAATGCGCGGGAGAAGTGTGCGCGTGAGAGTCGGGCGGCGGCTGCCATGTCGTCGACGGTCAGCGGCTCGGCGAACCGCGCGTCGACGAGTTCCTTGGCACGCAGGAGGTAGCGGGCCGGCGGCGGCGAGGGCATGGATCCGATTATGGGCTCGACACCTACTCGCTGGGGGACTCGCGACGAAGGAATTCCTCACCCCGCGGTGACAACTCGTAGCCGACCTCGAGGCTGTGGGTGAGTCCGAGCTTCTTGAGTTTGCGCACGTCGAGCTTGAAATCCGGCCGCGGACGGCCCACCTCGGCGGCCAGTTCGGTGGACACGACTCCCGGTCGACGGGCGATGAGCGTCAGTACTTCTCGCGTCCACGGGCCGTGCGGTGCGCGGGAATCGAGCCGATCCAGGCGGGTGCGCAGATCGGCGAGATCGGCCGCGGAGAGCGCGGCATCGTTGCGCAAGGCGATCCGTGGGTCGGGACCGGCGTGCCGCAAGCCGATGCGGAAGACGGGATCATCGGTGCGGCGCAAGGCCTTACGTGCCTGTTCGGCGGTGTCGAAACCGGCGCGGTGTGCGTCGGCGTCGGAGATCTCGGAATCGGTGACCTGCTCGACCGACGTGACCTCGATGAGTTCACCCTGACTGACGAAACGCGAACCGGGATGCAGACGCGGCGCCGACCACCGACGGAAGGCCAGGTCGACCTCTCCCTCGACGATCCGTGGCATCAGCCGGGCCGGGATCAGCATGAGAGCAGCGTAATCCCGGCGATGCCCGAAACGACGGTGTTCGTCAACGGTGATCGGCCGTATGGTCGGGTAATGAGCGACAACTCCTACACCCCACTGACCGCCGCCGAGGTCACCGCCGCCGTCGCCGACCCGTGGCGGGTCATCGCCAACGCCCTGCAGGTGGCTTACCGGACCCGGAACATGGTGACCGGCGGGCGATTCGTCGCGCGCATCATCGACGCCGCCGAGGAGGCCAACCACCATCCCGACATCGATCTGCGCTACGGGTCGGTGCACCTGTCCCTCACCACGCACACTGAGCATCGGATGACCGATGCCGACGTCGCATTGGCGAACCGGATCGCCGACATCGCCCGCGAGATGGATCTCGAACCGTTCGCCGCTCCGCCCGCGCGTTTCGAACTCGCGATCGACGCTCTGGACATCACCGCGATCCGTTCGTTCTGGAAGACGATCCTCGGCTACGACGACGACCCCGACGACACGCTCGACCTCGTCGACCCCACCGGCATTCTTCCCGCGGTCTGGTTCCAGCAGATGGATTCGCCACGGCCGCAACGCAGTCGGATGCACGTCGACCTATGGCTTCCGCACGATGCGGTGCAGGAACGGATGGCTGCGGCCATCGACGCCGGCGGACACCTGGTCACCGACGCCTACGCTCCGTCGTTCTGGGTGCTCGCCGACGCCGAGGGCAACGAGATCTGCCTGTGCACGTGGCAGGACCGCGAAAAATCCGACTGATCGGCCGGCGTTCGCCGTTGAATCACGCGCGGTCGCCTGTTTTCAGTCATCTGCCGAGTAGCTCATGACCCGCGACCTGGGGTTTTGGGCCGAGGCTACTTTCGAAATGACTGAAAACAGGCGAGTTGCCGGTGCGGTGGGTCAGTCCTCGGCGTTCGCCACTGCCGCGACGGCCGCGGCCACTGCCGGTGCGACCCGCGGGTCGAGCGGGCTCGGCACGATCTTGTCCACCGCGAGGTCCTCGGCAACAACCGACAGAATCGCCTCTGCGGCAGCCAGTTTCATACTCTCGGTGATGCGGGTGGCACCGGCGTCGAGCGCCCCGGCGAACACCCCGGGGAAGGCGAGCACGTTGTTGATCTGATTCGGGAAGTCGCTGCGCCCGGTGGCGACGACCGCGGCGTGCTTGGCGGCGATCTCCGGGTGGATCTCCGGGTCCGGGTTGGACAGCGCGAAGATGATGGCGTCGTCGTTCATCGACGCGATCACACTCTCGTCGATCGTGCCCGCCGACACCCCGATGAACACGTCCGCGTCGGCGAGCGCCTCGGCCGCACCGCCGACGAGTCCGCGTGGGTTGGTGCGCGCGGCGAGATCCTCCTTGAACTCGTTGAGACCGTCGCGGCCCTCCGACACGATGCCCTTCGAGTCGAGCACGACGACGTCGGAGATCCCGGATGCGAGAAGGATGTTGGCGCACGCGACGCCGGCGGCGCCGGCACCGGAGATCACCACCCGCAGGTCGGTGAGCCCGCGGTCGAGCAAACGGACCGCGCCCTTGAGCGCGGCGAGCACGACGATCGCGGTGCCGTGCTGGTCGTCGTGCATGACCGGGCAGTCGAGGGCCTCGATGACGCGTCGTTCGATCTCGAAGCAGCGCGGCGCGGAGATGTCCTCGAGGTTCACCGCACCGAAGCTCGGGCGCAGACGCACCAGCGTCTCGACGATCTCGTCGGGGTCCTTGGTGTCGAGGACGATCGGGATCGAGTTGAGCCCGGCGAACGTCCGGAACAGCGCCGACTTGCCCTCCATCACCGGCAGCGATGCGCGCGGACCGATGTCGCCGAGCCCCAGGACCGCCGAGCCGTCGCTGACCACGGCGACGAGTCGATCGGTCCAGGTGTATTTGTTGACCAGCTCGGCTTCGGTGTCGATCGCGCGCGAGACCTGGGCCACGCCGGGGGTGTAGGCGATCGACAGATCTCGTTGGGTCTGGATCGGGGAGCGCAGTTCCACCGAGAGTTTGCCGCCCACGTGGGCCAGGAAGATCTCCTCGTCGGTGATCGGATGATCGGCGATGGTCGGTTCGCCGATGCGGTGTGCGGTGTTGTCTTCCGTGCTCGTCACGGTCATGTCCTCCTGCTCGGGTGGCGACGACGCCACCGGCTGTGAGCGCGAATCGGCGACGATGACGATCCGGCGCGTGGACCGCGCGGTCGTGTGGACCGGCCGCGGGATGACTGAAAGTCTCCCACTCGCGCATCACTCCCCGGTCACAGTGGTCCGGGTGCGGTGATCCAGGCAACAAATCGGTGGTGGCTGCTGTGGTCCGGCGGCTAGCATGCAACTTGTGTCTATGTTGTATTCGTCTGCTGCCTCGGCCTCCGATCGGGTATATGACGAGGTCAAGGAACTGATCCTGACCAACGAGATCTCCGGCGGCGAGCTGATCAGCGAGGGAGAGGTCGCCCAGCGCTGCGAGGTCAGTCGCACCCCGGTCCGCGAGGCCTTCCTGCGTCTGCAGGCCGAGGGGTGGATGCGCCTCTATCCCAAACGTGGGGCCCTCGTTGTCCCGGTGACCGACCGCGATGCCCGCGACGTCGTCGACGCCCGCCAACTTCTCGAGGGCCATGCGGTGCGTGCGGTGGTCGCCGCCGATTCGGCGACGACACGACTCGTCGAGTCGCTGCGCCGCAATCTCGAGGAGCACCGGCTCGTCGAACACGACGACATCGCCCGGTTCTCGCGGGTCGACGCCGAATTCCATCAGCACATCGTGGCCGCCGGTGACAACGCGCTGCTCGCCGGCTTCTTCACCGGCCTCGGCGAACGCCATCGCCGGATGACCACCACGAGCGTGCGCCGCGACCCGGCGATCGCGCAGAGCATCCTCGCCGACCACGCCGAACTCCTCGTTCTCATCGAACGCCGCGACGCCGACGGCTTCGACGCCGCGCTGCGCCGTCACCTCAGTGACGTCCACGACCTGCCGGGGGATCCGCGATGACCCTGACGACCACATCGACCACCGCTCCCGAGGGCATCGCACGCCGCGCCACCTGGCCGGCCGTCGCACTCGCGGTGTTCGCCTCCGCCTGGGGCGGAAACGAATTCACGCCACTGCTGGTGATGTACCGCCAGAGCGGCGAGTTCTCGGCCGTGGCCGTGGATGCGCTGCTGTTCCTCTATGTCCTCGGCATCGTGCCCGCGTTACTCATCGGCGGACCGCTCTCGGATCGACTCGGTCGCCGACCACTGATGTTGCCCGCACCGATCTTCGCCGCACTCGGCTCGCTGCTCCTGGCGTTCGGCGCCCATTCGATCGCGCTGCTGTCGGTGGGGCGGGTGTTCAGCGGTGTGGCCCTGGGACTTTCGATGGCGGTCGGCGGAAGCTGGATCACCGAGCTCAGCGTCCGCGCCGGTGACCGTGCGGCCGCAGGCGCTCGACGCGGCGCCATGAGCCTGACCGCGGGCTTCGGCGTTGGCGCGGGCGTCGCCGGTGCACTCGCCCAATGGGCACCGTGGCCGCACGTGCTGGCCTATGCGGTGAACATCTCGATCGCCGCCATCGCCGTGCTGCTGATCCTGCGGGTTCCCGAAACCCGCGAGCGACAACAGAATCCGGGGCGGCTCGTCGACGATCTGAAGATCCCGTCGGCCGGGCACCGACGGTTTCTGCTCGTCGTGTTACCGGTGGCGCCGTGGGTGTTCGGTGCGTGTGCCACGGCATATGCGGTGATCCCGGCGTTGATGTCGGTGCGCACGTCCGGTGCGCCAATCGCCTTCGCCGCGCTGTGCTGTGTCCTCGGACTGGCCGCCGGTTTCGGTATCCAGTCGGTGGGGCGCCGCATCGACGACCCCGACGGTGTCCGCGGGGTCGTCAGCGCCCTGGTGGTGCTCGCGATCGGAATGGGCTTGGCGGCGTTGGCCGCTCACGTGTTGACGATCTGGCTGTCCCTCGTCGCCGCGACCGTGCTGGGCTGTGGATACGGCATGGCGATGATCGCGGGGCTGTTGGAGGTCCAGAGGATATCCGGTCCCGAGGACCTGGCGGGTCTGAGCGCGGTGTTCTACGGCGTCACCTATCTGGGTTTCGCGGTCCCGGCCGTGTTGGCCTGGCTCTCACAGACATTCGGCGCCCTGACCTATCCGGAGATGTTCCTGTTCGGGGTGGGGGCGGCACTGGTGTGCCTGGCGATCGTGGGGGTCGGTCACCGGATGCACCGGCCCGACCTCGACGATCGTGCGGCAGGCGATCAGGCGGGCGACGCGGGTTCGACTCCCTGACCCAACGCCGCACGCAGGCGGCGGAGCTGATCGGCGTCGAGTGAACGCAGTTGTGGCGGAGCCGGATCGGGGACGGCCGCCACGACGTCGAGCACCGCGCGCCCGGCATCGGTCAGGTGCACGTACTTGCACCGTCGATCCTGCTCGGTGACCTTGCGGACGACGTAGCCCGCCGACTCGAGGTCGGAGACCGCCACCGAGACCGCGGGCGGATCCATGGTGGCGGCGCGGGCGAGTTCCTTGAGCGGCGTCGGTCCCTGTGCCACCCGTCGGAGCACCCGGATTCGGCTGAACGGCAAGCCGGTTGCCGCGACCACGTCGCGCCGCCACGGGTCGCGGGAGTCGAAGACGAGGGTGATCATCGCCTGCCAGACGTCGTCGACGAGACTGTCGGTCGTCGTCGCATCGGTGTCGTGGTCAGACATCGGCGGTCTCCGGTTCGATGAGGCGTGCCGAGACGTCGGCGGCGGTGTTCTGTCCCCAGCGTGTCGTCGACACCAGACCCAGGACGAGGATGATCGCGCTGAAGATGACCACCAGGATCCACATGGGGTGCATGTCGGCGGTGAACTCCGGCCCGATCCCGGACGCGGCGACGCCGGTGATGCTGCCGGCCAGCGCGACTCCGATGCTCACTCCGACTTGCCGGCTGGTGGAGGCGACCGCCGACGCGGCGCCGGCGCGATGGCGCGGCATCCCGCTGACCGCGGAGTTGGTGATCGGCGCGTTGATCGCACCGAAGCCGATGCCGAAGACGGCGAAGATGATTCCGATCGTCACCAGCGAGGTGTCCCGCTCGATGGTCGTCATCAGCGCCGAACTGATCAACATGGCGATCCCGGCCAGCACCAGAGACGGTCGGGTGCCGAAGCGGCCGACGGCACGTCCGGACAGCGGCGAGAGGATCAACACCGCCACTGCGGGCGGCAGCAGCATGGCGCCGGTCTGGATCGCCGACAGACCGCGCACGTCCTGCAGGTACAGCGACATCAGGAACAGGAACGCACCCCAACTCGCGAATGCGCAGACCGCGATCAGCGTGGCCGAGGAGAACGGCACACTACGGAAGAACCGCAGATCGATGAAGGGGTCGATGTGGTGCCGTTCGGCGATCAGGAACCCGACGAAAGCCAGTGCGGCAACGATGAACACGGCGATGGTCGCGGGAGAGCCCCACCCCTGGACCGGCCCCTCGATCAATCCGTAGACCACCGCGGCCAGGGTGATCACCGCGAGCACCTGCCCGATCGGGTCGAGGGTCCGCATCACCGGCGAGCGTGATTCGGGCACGTAGATCGCGGTCAGCGCGATCGCTGCGGCGCAGATCGGCAGGTTCACCCAGAAGACCGCACGCCAGTCGATGAGATCGATGAGCACGCCGCCGATCATCGGGCCGAGCGCCATCGAGATGCCGACCACCGCGCCCCACATGCCGATGGCGCGAGCACGTTCCTTGGGCTCGACGAAGACCTGCGTGATGATCGACATCGCGACCGGGTTGAGCATGGACCCGCCGATGGCCTGCAGTGCGCGGGCGACGACGAGCACCGCCACCGAGGGTGCCAGACTGCAGGCCAGTGAGCCCAGTGCGAAGATCGTCAGCCCGATCTGGAACATGCGTTTGCGTCCGTAGCGGTCGGCCGTCGCGCCCGAGAGCATCAGCAGGGCGGCCAGGACCAGCGTGTAGATGTCGATGACCCATTGCAGTGACGACACCGACGCATGCAATTCGGTGCGGATCGACGGGAGCGCGACGTTCACGATCGTCGCGTCCATCGAGACGATCAGCAGGCTCATGCAACAGGTCGCCAGGATGATCATCTTGTGGCGCGGGGTCAGCTCCGCCGCGGAGATGCTTGTGGACATACAAAGATTGTAGAACTACAAGTATCTCGAGGCGAGCGTCTCATTTCGGACATCGGCCCTTTGGGCCGGCGCCGGGGAGCTCGTGTTCAGGCGTCGGGGTAGCCGTTCGGATTGTTCGACTGCCACCGCCAGGTGTCGGCGCACATGTCGTCGATCGTCTTCGTCGCATACCAGCGCAGATCGGCGTTGGCGCGCGACGGGTCGGCGTAGGAGGCGGCGATGTCACCGGGGCGTCGCGGGGCGATCTCGTACGGGATCTCCCGGCCGCTGGCCCGCTCGAAGGCCTTGATCACCTCGAGAACCGAAACCCCTTGGCCCGTACCGAGATTCCACACCGACATCGGCTCGTCATGCCTGCCGACGCGTTCGAGTGCCGCCACGTGACCGGCCGCGAGATCGTCGACGTGGATGTAGTCGCGCACACCCGTGCCGTCGGGGGTGGGGTAGTCGTCACCGAACACCGACAGTTTCTCGCGACGCCCGACGGCGACCTGCGCGACGAAGGGCATGAGGTTGTTGGGGATGCCGGAGGGGTCCTCGCCGATCTGCCCGCTCGGATGCGCGCCGACGGGGTTGAAGTAGCGCAATGCCGCGATCCGCCACGACTCGTCGGACGCGGCGACATCGCGCAGGACCTGCTCGATCATCACCTTGGTCCACCCGTACGGGTTGGTCGCCGAGGTCGGGGAGTCCTCGGTCATCGGCAACACGGGCTCGGCGCCGTACACCGTCGCCGACGACGAGAACACCAGTGTGTGTACATCGTGGCGGCGCATGGCGCGTAGCAGCGAGAACGTCGAGTCGAGGTTGTTCTGGTAGTAGTCGAGCGGTTTGGCGACCGACTCGCCGACCGCCTTGAACCCCGCGAAATGAATGACCGCGTCGATCTGCTCACCGGCGAAGAGATGTTCGGTCTTGTCGTAGTCGGTCAGGTTGAACGCATGAACCGGCAGGTGGACCCCGGTGAGCGCCTCGAGCCGACCGATCACCGTCGGTTTGGCATTGGAGAAGTCGTCGACGATCACCACATCGTGGCCGGCCTCGACGAGTTTGATCACCGTGTGGGAGCCGATGTAGCCGGCACCGCCGCTGACGAGTACGCGCATGAGCACCACGGTAGAAGGTCGGGCTGGGAAGTGCTCGTACGGCCGGTGTGTGCTGGATGTGTTGCACCGGCTCGGTCAGTGGTCGCTCGTGACCGCGATCGACGCCGGGGAGTATTCGACCGGACCGTATCGCCACGGCAGCACCCCGGTGCGGTGCACGACGTGGCCGACGGTGATCTCGACGGTCCGTTCGTCCGGCGTCGCATACCGCACCGTGGCGCGGCCGGTGATCTGCAGCAACGCACCCGTATCGAAGTCGGGGACGGTCAGTCCGGCGCGGTCGTCGAGTTCCAGGTTGCCCAGGCTGTTGAACATGGCGTTGCCGGGATGATCGGCGAAACGGATGACGGTCCCGTCGGGGCTGCACTGCAGGAAGCCGGGCATCCCGCCGCGATGCGAGCAGTCCGCCCCGAAGCCGGGTGCGATGGTCGCGAGGACGGCGGTGTCGGCGCGATCCAGTAGCTCGATGTCGGCCTCCGTCAGGTGCGCGGTGTCGGTGCGTGTGGTCGGCACGACGGGGTCGGTGCCGACCGCCGGTCGGTGTGGTCGACTCTGAATGTACTTGGGGCAGTTGGCATAGCACTGGTCGACGTGAACGCGTATGCCGTCGGTGTCGGGGTGGACGGTGCCGTTGATGCGCGCCCGTCGGCGCCGGGTGAGGTCGATGGCCAGCAGCCCGACCTCGGACCCCGCGTCGAGGTCGCGCAGGGGATCGTCGGCCGCCGGATACGGCAGGTGCAGTGTGGTGTCGTCGACGACCTCGATCAGACCGGCGTCGCCGAGGAGTGTCGACGCCCAGATGTGTTGTGCCGCATCCGCACCGCTCAGGTGAATCCATGACTGATCGGCAAGGAAGCCGATCAGCGGTGTCGGCATGCTCGATCGGATGGTGCGTGCCATGCGGGCGCCGGCCGCGGCCAGGCCGGCGCTGCGTTGGGCGGCCAGTTCACCGGCGTGGAAGCCGGTGGCCATCAGAAGAAACCGCAGCTGGGGGTGCCGTCGTCGCGGGTGGGATGGATCTGCGCGCCTTCGGCGGTGCAGATCTCGATCCGGATGCCGTCGGGGTCGGTGAAGAAGATCCCGCCGGAGGTCATCCCGGGCATGTGCGCGAGGATCTCGTCATAGACCAACGGCACGTCCCGCGAACGCAGGAATGCCTGTGCGGCTTCGACATCGGAGATCGAGGGCACGTTGAAGGCGAGATGGTGCAGACCGGCCATGGCCGTCGGGAATTCGTCGGCGCTCTGCTGCCACAGCGTCAGGATCAACTCGGCGCCGCGCCCGAGGAACGCGAATTCCCGTCCGGGCTCGTCGCTGCGTCCCAGCACGTCGAAACCGAAGACGCCCGAGTAGAAATCGACCGATCTCGCCAGGTCGGTGACGTTGAGCGCGACGTGTCCGGTCGCGGCCACCTGCAGTGGTGAGGTCTCGGATGTGGGTGCGGACATGATGCCTCCTGGCTGGTCACCGTCGGCGGGATGCTGCCGGTGTAACTGTCTAAATGACGTTAGGGGGTTAGTGGTCGCGGCGCAAGGGGGTGTGCGCACCAGTGTCGTCCCGCCTTTACCCTGGGATCATGACCTCGCAGGCCGATCCGCGCCCGCTCCTCGGCGAGCCGCTCCCGCTGGATCTTCTCGACACCCATTGGATCGAGGGTGGCCGCCTGCAGGATCTGCTGGAAACCGTTGGCGGCGTCGAGATCTGGCTGCGTTCGGCGATCCTCGACGAGCGGTACCGGCCGGAGCGGGCCGACGCGGCACTGCGTGCGGCGCTGTGCACGACGCGGGAGGCGATCGACGCGGTGGCCCGGAGGCCCGCCGAGGAAGAATCCCGATTTGCGCTCAATGCCGTTCTGGCCCACGGGCATCGCGAGCTGTCACTCGGAGCCGACGGGGTGCATGACGAACTCGTCGTCGACGATCCGGTATGGACGGTGCCGTGGCTCGCCGCCGAAGGCTATCTCGACCTCCTGGCACGGGTACCCGACCGGATTCGGCAGTGTCAGCATCCACAATGTGTGCTCTGGTACCTCGACACCAGCCGTTCGGGGACGCGGCGGTGGTGTTCGATGGCGATCTGCGGCAACCGCACCAAGGCGCGGCGGCATCAGCAGGGTCGTGCCGGTGATCGCCCCGCATGAGTCGGTTCCGGTGCCGCGGCTCTGGTCGTGGTGATCCAGGTGGCGCACTCCTCGGGTGCCGGCACGGTCAACTCAGGCGAAGCACGCCGCGGTGACCAGCGCGCCTCCGCCGGTGAGTGGTCCGATCGAACCGACGGGGTAGTTGAGGCATTGCGAGAGATGGGAATTCGGGGTGAGCGTCAGGGTCCGCGGATTCACGCCGAAGATCCCGCCCGGTTGGGCGAGGACAGCCGGCCCGCCCGCACTCGGGTACATCGCGAACGTCTCGGGCAGTGCGGCGCCGAGGAAGCCGTACCGTCGGCTCCCGGGCGTTCCCTGCGTCGGGGTGTGGAGCCTGCGCAACACGGTGTAGAAGAGCGGCGGGTTGTACGGGTTGTTCTCCCGGATGACCCCCGCGTATTCGTAGACCTGCACGCCGACGGCGAACAGGGCCTGATACGACAGGTCGCCGAGCTCGTCGACGCGATGGATGCCCGAGGCGGTGGGCGGCGCCGCCGAGGCGGCGGGGGCGAGCGCGACGGTCGTCCCGCCCGCAACGGTCATCGCGACCAGGGCGGCGGCAACTCGACGGCGGGCAGTGGTGGTGATGCTACGCACGGGACCTCCAGGGTAGGTGTGTGTTCCCTTGCGGTGAGTGTCGACCGAATCGGGCAAAGCGTTAGCGACCCGAACGAGTTGTGACCTGTCTGTTATCCCAGGATCTTCTCGGTGACCGAGTACTTCTGCTCGGCCTCGGCTTTGGCCGTGTTCCACCAGTCGGGATGCTCGCGATACCAGTCGATCGTTGCCGCCAGTCCGGAGCGGAAGTCCACATACTTTGGCCACCAACCCAATTCGGTGCGCAACCGCGTGGAGTCGATCGCGTAGCGGCGGTCGTGGCCGGGCCGATCGGTGACGAAGTCGAACGCGTCGCGCGGTTGCCCGAGCAACTCCAGGATGGTCTCGACGACGGTGCGGTTGTCGACCTCACCGTCGGCGCCGATGAGGTAGGTCTCGCCGATGCGGCCGGCGTCGATGATGGTCCACACGGCGTCGTTGTGGTCGTCGACGTGAATCCAGTCGCGCACGTTGCGTCCGTCGCCGTAGAGGCGGGGCCGCACCCCGGACAGGACGTTGGTGATCTGACGCGGGATGAACTTCTCCACGTGCTGATACGGCCCGTAGTTGTTGGAGCAGTTCGACAGCGTCGCGGCCACGCCGAACGAGCGCACCCAGGCACGAACGAGCAGGTCGCTGCCGGCCTTGGTGGAGCTGTAGGGGCTCGACGGGTTGTAGGGGGTCTGCTCGGTGAAGCGTGCCGGGTCGTCGAGTTCGAGGTCGCCGTAGACCTCGTCGGTGCTGATGTGGTGGTAGCGCACCCGGTGTCGGCGGACCGCCTCGAGAAGGGTGTAGGTGCCCACGAGGTTGGTCTGCACGAAGGCCGACGGATCGGCCAGGGAGTTGTCGTTGTGTGATTCGGCGGCGAAGTGCACGACGAGGTCGGAGTCGGCGACCAGCCGTTCGACCAGCGGGGCGTCGGTGATGTCGCCTTCGACGAGCTCGACGGAGTCGGCGACCGGCTCGAGAGTCGCGGGATTGGCCGCGTAGGTCAGCTTGTCCAGCACCCGGATTCGGGCGTCGGGGCGATTCTCGACGGTGCGCAGCACGAAGTTCGCGCCGATGAATCCGGCGCCCCCGGTGACCAGCACGCGCATGTGAGTCGAGCCCTTCGGTGTCGGAGACAGATGACGATGCAGACGATGATGACGCTGTAGAGGATACCGAGAGAGTCCGACTTCGGCCCGCTACCCTGGCACCCATGCGCGGGATCATCCTGGCCGGGGGCACCGGCAGCCGGCTCCACCCCATCACGCAGGGGGTGAGCAAACAGCTGGTCCCCGTGTACGACAAGCCGATGATCTACTACCCGCTGTCGACGCTGATGCTCGCCGGCATCCGGGAGATCCTCGTCATCACCACCCCCACCGACGCCGACGCCTTCCGTGGGCTGCTCGGCGACGGCAGTCAATTCGGCGTCGAGCTGAGCTACGTGACGCAGCAGTCGCCCGACGGACTCGCGCAGGCGTTCACCCTCGGCGCCGAGCACATCGGCGGCGATTCGGTCGCCCTCGTCCTCGGCGACAACATCTTCTACGGTCCCGGACTCGGTTCGCAGTTGCAGGGATTCGGCGACGTCGACGGTGGGGCGATCTTCGCCTACTGGGTCGCCGAGCCGGGTGCCTACGGAGTCGTCGAGTTCGACGAGTCGGGGACGGCGATCTCGTTGGAGGAGAAGCCCGCCGCACCGAAATCCAATTACGCGGTTCCGGGGCTGTACTTCTACGACAACGACGTCGTCGAGATCGCACGGGGGTTACGGCCCAGCGCCCGTGGAGAATACGAGATCACCGACATCAACGACCACTATCTGCAGCGCGGCAAACTCAAGGTCACGGTGTTGCCGCGGGGTACCGCCTGGCTCGACACCGGCACCTTCGATTCGCTGCTCGATGCGGGTAATTTCGTGCGGACCGTCGAACAACGGCAGGGACTCAAGATCGCGGTGCCCGAGGAGATCGCCTGGCGTCGTGGATATCTCGACGACGATCAGCTCGCGGCCCGGGCCGAGCAACTGCGCAAGTCCGGCTACGGCGACTATCTGTTGGACATCCTCGCCCGCGGAAAGGGATTCGCATGAAGATCCGAGAGCTCTCGATCGCCGGTGCCTGGGAGCTGACCCCGGTACTGCACGGCGATGCGCGCGGGGTGTTCACCGAGGCGTTCAAGGCCGACGTCCTCGCCGAGGTCATCGGGCACCGCTTCGACCTCGCGCAGGTGAACCTGTCGGTGTCGGCCGCCGGGGTGTTGCGCGGCGTGCACTTCGCCGACGTCCCGCCCGGACAGGCCAAATACGTCACCTGTGCCACCGGAGCGATCCTCGACGTGATCGTCGACATCCGGGTCGGCTCACCGACATTCGGTACCCACGACACCGTCCTGCTCGACGACGTCGACCGCCGCGCGGTGTATCTGTCGGAGGGGCTGGGCCATGCCTTCTGCGCGCTCGCCGACGACTCCACGGTCACCTACCTGTGCTCGACGGGCTACAACCCCGGTGCCGAACACGGGATCAACCCGATGGACCCCGAACTCGGGATCGACTGGCCGAGGTTCGCCCGCGACGGCAGTCCACTGGTCTACGAACTGTCCGCGAAGGACACCGCGGCCCCGGGTTTGGGTGCCGCACGTGCATCCGGTCTGCTGCCGCAGTTCGACGACGTCGAGGACTACTTGCGCGTGCTGCGCGAGAAGTGATCTCACGCAACGGCGTTCAGGGTGTGGGGTAGGCCGGTAGCTCCGGGGTGAACAACCACCGTTGCCACAGATCCTGCAACGGCGCCGGGGAGAAGTTGGCGGCGAGGGCGATGAAGTCCTCGGTGGTCACCGATCCGTACCGGTACTTGTCGGTCCAGCGGTGCAGCAGGGCAAAGAAGTTCCCGTCGCCGATGGTCAGTCGCAATGCGTGCAGGGTGATCGCTCCACGCTTGTAGACCCAGTCGTCGAACATCTTTCGCGGTCCGGGATCGGCGAGTGTGACGCGCACCGGACTCGCGGCCAGCTTGGCGTAGTAGTGCCGGGCCCACTCGTCGGCGCTGCGGCCTCCGGAGCGCTGGCTCCACAACCACTCGGCGTAGCAGGCGAAGCCTTCGTGCAGCCAGATGTCGCGCCATCGCGCCAGCGTCACCGAGTTGCCGAACCATTGGTGCGCGAGTTCGTGGGCGACGAGTCGCTCCGAGCGCGAGGTGCCGTCGCAATGGTTGGCACCGAATGTCGAAAAGCTCTGTGCCTCAATGGGGATCTCGAGGGGATCGTCGGCGATGACCACGGTGTAGCGCGGGAACGGGTACGGGCCGAACATCTCGACGAATGCCTCGACCATCTCCACCTGGCGGCCGAAGTCGATGTCGAGGTTGCGGGTCAGTCGCGGCGGGAGCACCGCGTCGACCGGAATCGGCTTGGTGGCCAACGACACCTTCTTGTAGGGCCCGACCTGGATGGACGCCAGATACGTCGACATCGGCTCGACCTGCTGATAGACCCAGGTGGTCTGTGCCGCGCGTACGCGCTTGGATTCCAGGACCCCATTGGCGAGGGCGTAATACGGGCTGTCGGTGGTGATCGCGATCCGGTACGTGGCCTTGGCGAGCGGATGGTCGTCGCAGGGGAACCACGACGCCGCGCCGTTGGGTTGGTTGGCGCACAACGCGCCCTCGGTCAATTCTTCCCAGCCGACCTCACCCCAGGCGCCGCGGATCGGCCGCGGTGAACCGTGATAACGCACCACGATCGTCATCGCGCCGCCCGGCGGAATCGGCGCGACCGGTGTGATCGCGAGTTTCTTGTTGCGGTGCGAGTAGCGCACCCGCCTGTTGTCGACGGTGACGCGCGAGACACTCAGCGTCTGGGCGAGATCGAGGGTGAAGCGCTGGAGGGCAACGTAGGACGTCGCGGTGAGTGTCGCGGTGCCCTCGAGTCGGTTGCTGGCGACCTTGTACTCGAGTTCCAGGTCGTATCGGGAGATGCGGTAGCCGAGGTTCCCGTTGTCGGGAAGATAGGGGTCCAGTTCGTCGGCGGGTGATCCGAGGAGGGGCTGTCGCGATGCCTTGACCGACTTTCCCCGCACTCAACATCTCCCTCGTCCTCGGTGGCGTGTCGCATGGTCGGTTCGGTTCTCCGGGCACGCGGGCGTCGCAGGTCGGTCACGGGCTGATTGCGAAGGACTCGACCGGGTGACGATCGCGTGTCGGGCCACCTGTTCGAGCACCGACCGTGCGGAGACTCAGAGTACCCGTCGAGGGATCAGTGGGCATCGCATGTCGGTGCGCTGCGATTGTAAGCGGACCATGGTCCGTATATCTTGGGTTCGGTCAGAGCAACGCCCCGCCACGACGTGGCGGATCGAGAAACGGAAGTGGCACATGAACGGTCTTCGCGGCATCGCACTCCTGGCAGCCCGGGTGATCCTGGGCTTCATCTTCATCATGCACGGCTGGCAGAAGCTTCATACCAACGGAATCGACGCCACCACGGCGTTCTTCAAGTCGGTGAACGTCCCCTGGCCGGAGTTCTCGGCGTACTACGCGGCGTGGGTCGAGCTGGTCGGCGGAATCCTGCTCATTCTCGGGCTGCTGCTACCGCTGGTGTCGATCCTGTTGGTCATCGACATGATCGGCGCGATTGCCACGGTTCACTGGGATCACGGATTCTGGAGCAACGACGGCGGCTACGAGTTCCCGCTCGCGCTCATCGCGGCGCTGCTGGCCGTGGGATTCGCCAACGCCGGACACTTCGCGGCGGACAGCTACGTCTTCCGGCGTCGTCGGGGTGGGCGCGCGGTCGAGGTCTGATCGGCACGATCGGGTGACGGGATGTCCGTGCAGGACACCGGCGAATGCGTCGCTCGGCACGACCGTGATGAACGACCTCAGGCCACCAACCCGTCGATCGTCGTGCAGGTGAACGGCGGGTCGTCGGCGGGCAGTCGTGACCGCAGATCGCCGAGGTCGGCGAGGACGTCGTCGGGGTGGCGCAAACCCACCCCGTCGATGGTTCCCGGCGTGACCAGTGCTTCGGGGTCGAGGTCGTGGCGGTGGGCCAACGCTGCGCCGAGGAGCCGATGGGCCTGGTCGCGGTCGACGTCCCAGAGGGCGTCGGCGGTCAGCAGGTACAGGCGGACCGCGGGCGGGTAGTCGGCGAGGTGCACCAGTGCCCACGCCCAGTGCTTGGCGACGTCGACGGTGTCGGATTCGCCGCGCCCGTGCGTGCGCACGTACTTGCCGTGCAACTCGCGGCACAGCGGCGTGGCGTCGGCCCACAATCCCAGGTGCGACATGCAGCGCACCGAGTCGTGGAGGTTGGACAGATACATCGGCGAGTACGGTCCCTCACGTCGCGACCGGATCTCGCGCAGCACCGAGAACTCGGCCAGCGCATGTCCGTATTCACCCGCGGAGAGCAAGGAGCGGGCTTCCTCCTGCATTTCCTCGATCACAGTCGATATTGTCGCCGAATTCGGACCCGAACGTGATCTGTTTCACAAAGACGTAACCATGCTCGGGCCTTCGGTGCGGGGCCGAAGGACCTCGTTCGGCCCGGCATGCTGGCCCGCGGTCGCGTGGCCTGGCATCGTGAAAGTGTGAGCGGTTACGAGAACGACAGCACCCCCGAAGGCTCGGACGGCGAGTACAGCCTCGACCCCGACGATCAGCTGCAACCCGAGGACACGCTCGACGATCGTGGCGTCGACGACGTCCTCGACGAGGGCTACTCCCCGCCGGATTACGCGCCCAAGGGTGCCGTGCACGGGCTGACCGCGCAGGAGATGCGCGAGGGCGAGACGCTGGACGAGAAGCTCTCCGAGGAGGAGCCCGACGTCGGGGCGAGTGATCCGCTCGATGACATCGCCGCCGACGAGCGACGCGATTGGCGGTCGCACGAATCCGACGCCGACGACGAGTTCGTCGAGGACGCCGACCAGGTGGGTGGGCGTCGCGCCGGTCGATTGCTGGCGCCCGACGCCGGCGACTACCGCGACGACGAGGCCGAGGCCGTCGCCACCGACTGCGGGATCGACGGGGCGGGCGCCAGCGCCGAAGAGGCTGCGGTGCATGTCGTCGGCGACGAGGACTGACATCTCGTTCGCTACGTCTTCTTCAGCTGCGAGAGTTGTTCTTCGACAGCCGACTTCGTTGCCTCGGCATCGGCGCCTGCGGCGCGCAGGCGTGCGCCCACGGCCTGATCGGTGAACAGCGCCAGCAGCAGGTGCTCGGTGCCGACGTAGTTGTGCCCGAGTTCGAGCGCCGTCCGAACCGTCTGTTCGAGAACCGCTTTGGCGTCGTCGTCGTAGGGCAGGACGGTGTCGGCATCGGGATTTGCGGCGGGATCGGTGTCCACGGGCGCGCTGGTGTCCGCCAAGACCGTCGGGTCGACGCCCTGTGCGGTGAGTACCAGTGCGGCCAACGACGACGGGTCGGTGGCCAATCCGTGGGACAGGTGGGTCGAGCCGACGGTGTGCGCGCCGGTGGCAACCGCGTGATTGTGCGCCGACGAGATGACGTTGCGCGCTCGTGGGGTGAAGCGGCTGAAAGGATGTGGTTCGTCGGACGCCGGGTTGCGGCCGACAAACCGTTTCTGCGCAGCCTGTTTCGTCACACCCATACTGGCGCCGATCTGCGTCCACGACGCGCCGGAGCGGCGGGCCTGGTCGACGAAGTGTCCGATGAGGCTGTCGCCGACGTCGCCGAGGTGGGCGGCGGCGGTCATGGCGTCGGTCAGTTGCTCGAGCGGATCGTCATGGACTTTGTGGATAGCGCTGATCAGGTCGTCGAGGCGGACTCCGGTCAATTGGGTCGGTGTGGGGTTGTCGTCCATGCGTCAACTCTAGGTTGACGCATTAGTGGCGTCAACCATGAGTTGACGGCGACGAACGGAGTGGACGAACGGTGGATGCGAGAGATGTCCTCGTTGACAGTCGGCGTAGTCGTGGGAACGATGGAGTGGGCGGGGTCGATGAACCCCGCGTCCGCACGCCACGGGAGGACCTCCAGTGAGCATCACCGAACGTATCTCCGTACACACCGATCAGTCGCCGGCGCAACGCTTTCGAGAAGTCCGGGAGCTCACCGACCTGCTGGCCGACCGGTTGTCGCCCGAAGACCAGACCCCGCAATCGATGACCGAGGCCAGCCCCGCCAAATGGCATCGGGCCCACGTCACATGGTTTTTCGAGGAGTTCATCCTCCGCCGCGATCCCGGCTATGTGGTGTACGACGAGTCCTATCGCTATCTGTTCAACAGCTACTACGAGGCTGTCGGCGAACGCCATCCGCGACCGGATCGCGGCCTGGTCACCCGACCCGGCGTCGACGACATCACCCACTACCGCAACTACGTGGACGCGGCGATGGAAAGTGCCCTGACGCGTGGCGCCCTCGACGACGCCGCACTCGACCTCGTCGAACTGGGCTGCAATCACGAACAGCAACACCAGGAATTGCTGCTCATGGACGTCAAGCATCTCTTCTCGACGATTCCGCTCACGCCCGGCCCGATCTACGTCGACCGCGAACTCGATGCGCCGAGCGCGCCGGGGCCGATGACATGGCGCTCGGTCGCCGGTGGCGTCACCGAGGTCGGCGCCGATCCGGGAGCCGGATTCTCCTACGACAACGAGGGTCCGCGGCATCGAGTCTTCTTGGAGGACTTCGAGATCGCCGAGCGTCCGGTCACCAACGCCGACTGGCTGGAGTTCATCGCCGACGACGGCTATCGGCGCCACGAGTTGTGGTTGTCCGACGGGTGGGCGCACCTGCGGCAGGCCGGCTGGCAGGCTCCGGGCTACTGGCGCCGCGACGACGACGGGCAGTGGACGACGTACACGCTTTCGGGTCGGCGACCGCTCGATCCCGGTGAACCGGTGCTGCATGTGAGCTTCTACGAGGCAGATGCCTACGCCCGGTGGGCCGGAGCCCGTCTGCCCACCGAATTCGAATGGGAGACCGCCGCATCCACGCTCGGTGCCCAGCGCGCAGAGTTGTTGGACCCGAATCGTTGTCACCCCCGATCGGTCGCCGGATCCGATGACGCGGCGATGATCGGCAATGTGTGGGAATGGACCTCGAGTGCCTATCTTCCGTATCCGGGGTTCGTCCCGGCGAACGGGGCGGTCGGCGAATACAACGGAAAGTTCATGAGCGATCAACATGTTCTGCGCGGCGCAGCCGCCATCACGCCGCGCGGCCACGAGCGCGTGACGTACCGCAATTTCTTCCCGGCACCGTCGCGTTGGGTGTTCGCCGGTCTGAGGCTCGCCCGGTGACCGTCGAAACACTGACGCCGCTGGCCGCCGACGCTCTCGCCGGTCTGTGGTCCACCCCGCCGGTGCTGCCGACGAAATGGCTCTACGACGAACGCGGCAGCAGGCTGTTCGACGAGATCACCCGGCTACCCGAGTACTACCCGACCAGGCGTGAGACCGCCATCCTGCGCGACCACGCCGACGACATCGTCGATGCCACGAACGCGGCGATGATGGTCGAATTCGGTTCGGGCACATCGACCAAGACCCGACTCCTCCTCGATGCGTTCACCCGCACGGGTCAGCGGATCGGCCATCGCCCGGCCGGACAATTCGTCTACGTCCCCGTCGACGTCAGCGCCGAGATGCTCGCCGAATCCGCCGGCATCCTCGCCGGCGACTACCCGGGCATCGACATCCGGCCGGTCGAAGGGGATTTCACCGATACCGGGCTTGTCCTACCGTCGTGCGACGGGGCACGGCTGGCGGTGTTCCTCGGCGGGACGATCGGCAACTTCGACGACGACGGGCGTCGCGCGTTCTTCACCGGTCTTGCCACCACCCTCGCACCCGGCGACTACTTCCTCCTCGGTGCCGACCTCATCAAGGACACCGGTCGGCTTGTCGCCGCCTACAACGACAAGGCCGGGGTGACAGCGGATTTCAATCGCAACATGATCGAGGTCCTGCGTACCGGGCTCGACGCCGTGGGACTGTACGCCGACGACTTCGACCACATCGCCCGGTGGAATCCCGAGCGCCACCGCATCGAGATGTGGTTGCGGGCGCGCCGGGACATCGATGCCTACTTCGGTGACCTGCAACGTCGTTGGCGTCTTCCGGCCGGTGCCGAGATCCGGACGGAGATCAGCACCAAGTTCGATTTGTCGGTGCTGCAGGGCGAACTCGCCGACGCCGGACTGGCGCCCGTCACGAGCTGGACCGACCCGATGGGGGACTTCTCCCTCACTCTCGCGCGTCGGTGACGGCGTCGCCCAGGATCTCGCGAACCCGCGGGATGACCTGGGTGCCATAGAGTTCGACGCTGCGCATCATGGCACGATGCGGCAGTGTGCCGTGGGAGTACTTGAGGTCGAAGCGATCGAGTCCCAAGGCCCGAACGGTGTGGGCGATCTTGTGCGCCACCGTCTCCGGTGAGCCGACGTAGAGCGAACCGCCGGGTCCGGTCGACCGGTCGAACTCGATGCGCGTCGGTGCGGGCCAGCCGCGTTCGGCGCCGATTCGCGCCACATACGTGCGGTAGTGCGGCCACAATTCGTCGCGGGCCTGCTCGTCGGTGTCGGCGACGTGGCCCGGTGAGTGCACGCCCACCGGGAGATCGGTCGATTTGTCGAACTGTGCCAGTGCCCGCCGATACAGGTCGGCGTACGGCGCGAACCGCAGGGGATCGCCGCCGATGATGGCGAGCATCAGCGGTAGGCCGTACCGTGCGGCGCGCACCACCGACTCCGGGCTGCCGCCGACCGCGATCCACGTCGGTAGTGGGGGAGTCTCGAGTGGGGGGTGGACGGTCTGATCCGTCAACGGTGCGCGGGTGGTCCCGGACCAGGTGATCGGGCGCCCGGTTCGCAAGTGGGCGAACAGATCAAGCTTGTCGGAGAACAGTTCCTCGTACTGTTCGAGGTCGAAGCCGAACAACGGGAACGACTCGGTGAACGATCCGCGGCCCAGGATGACCTCCGCACGACCCGACGACAGCGCGTCGAGTGTCGAGAAGCGCTCGAATACGCGGATCGGATCGTCGGAACCGAGCACGGTCACCGCAGTGCCGAGCCGGATCCGCGTGGTGCGCGCGGCAACAGCCCCGAGCACCACTTCCGGCGCCGAGACGGCGTAGTCGTCGCGGTGGTGTTCGCCCACGCCGAGGAAGTCGACGCCGACCTCGTCGGCGAGAACCGCCTGATCGAGCAGGTCGCGGATCGTCTGGGCCGCGGGGTTCGGTGCGCCGGCCTCATCGACCGTCACATCGCCGAAGGTGTCGAGCCCGAGTTCTACGTTCACCTCACCGATTGTGCCGAACCGGCGCCCACTGGGGACGTTGGTCGTCAATTGTCCGTCTCGCGGGTCTGATTTCATGTTTTTG
Organism: Gordonia polyisoprenivorans NBRC 16320 = JCM 10675; assembly: GCF_000241325.1. GTDB lineage: Bacteria > Actinomycetota > Actinomycetes > Mycobacteriales > Mycobacteriaceae > Gordonia > Gordonia polyisoprenivorans. The sequence goes on from NZ_BAEI01000087.1 coordinate 71,297, forward strand.
TGAGATGCTGATTCCGGTCAGAAAACTGACCACGCACTCTGATCTCTTAAGGAGCACTCCCGATGTGGGATTCGTTCTGGAACTTCTTGTGGTCGATGGTGATCATCTTCGCGTTCGTCGCGTATCTGATCGTTTTGTGGTACATCATTGCCGACCTGTTCCGCGACCATAAGGCCTCCGGCTGGTCCAAGGCGATCTGGGTGATCTTCCTGATCATCCTGCCGTATCTGACGGCGCTCGCCTACCTGCTGGTCAAGGGGCAGGGAATGGCCGAGCGTGCCCAGAAAGCCGCAGTCGAATACAAGAAGGAATCCGACGATTACATCAAGACCGTCGCGGGAACTTCTCCGGCACAACAGATCGCCGATGCGAAATCGCTTCTCGATTCCGGTGCGATCAACAATGAAGAATTCGAGCACCTGAAGGCGAAGGCTCTCGCGCACTGAGCCCGATCACCACAGACGACCGCCCGCTTCGAATCATCGACACGGGCGGTCGTTCTCGTGATCAGGGTCGACGGTGGATCGGTGTGCGCTACAGGCTCTCCGGTTCGGAGACGAACGGATGGTCGGTGTGCCCGACGAGGTCGGCGACCGAGGCGATGACGCGTGTGGGACGGTACGGGTAGAGCTCCACCGACTCCGGCGTCGAGATGCCCGAGAGCACCAGGATCGTCTGCAGACCCGCCTCGAGACCGGAGATGACGTCGGTGTCCATCCGGTCACCGATCATCAGGGTGTTCTCCGAGTGGGCCCCCATCCTCCGCAACGCCGAGCGCATCATCAGCGGATTCGGCTTGCCCACGTAATACGGGTCGCGGTTGGTGGCCCGGGTGATGAGTGCGGCGACCGCACCGGTCGCCGGCAACGAGCCCTGGGTGGACGGTCCGGTCGCGTCCGGGTTGGTCGCGATGAACCGGGCGCCGCGCTCGACGAGCCGGATCGCGGTGGTGATCGCCTCGAACGAATAGGTCCGCGTCTCGCCGAGGACCACATAGTCGGGGTCGACATCGGTGATGACATAGCCGATTTCGTGCAGGGCGGTGGTCAGCCCGGACTCACCGACCACATACGCCGAGCCGTTCGGCCGTTGGGTGTCGAGGAAGCGGGCCGTCGCCAGTGCCGAGGTCCAGATGGCATCCTCGGGGATGTCGAGGCCGGTCCGCAGCAGGCGCGCACGCAGGTCGCGTGGCGTCCGGATCGAGTTGTTGGTGAGCACGGTGAACGGAATCCCGTTGTCGCGTAACTCCGCAATCAATGCGTCGGCGCCGGGGATCAGGTGCTCCTCGCGGATGAGCACGCCGTCCATGTCCATGAGGTAGTTCCAACTCATGGTGCCAACGCTACGGGGTGGCGACCTGCCGTGGCGACCCGTTCCCTCGAGTGGTCCACCTATGATGAGCAGCATGGAGCTCTCGCGCGCGGTACCCATCCTGACGGTCGACGATCTCGATGCCGCGGTGCGGACCTACCGCACCGTTCTCGGGCTCGACGTGCTGATGAACCTCGGGTGGATCGCCACGCTGGGCACTGCCGGGACCGCCGGTGGCGGCACCGCCCAGTTCAGCGTGATGACCCGTGATGCCACCGCGCCGGTGAATCCGGTTGCCTCACTGGAGGTTTCCGACGTCGACCGGGCTTACGCGGACGCAGTCGCCGAAGGTGTCGAGATCGTGCATCCGCTGACCGACGAGGAGTGGGGCGTGCGCCGTTTCTTCTTCGCCGACGCCGGTGGCAACGTCGTCAACGTGCTGTCACACGCTTGATCACCGCGCTGGCGCGCCATGATCACCGCGCTGGCGCGCCATGATCACCGCGCTGGTGCGCCATGGTCACCGCGCTGGCGCTTCCGGGGTGATCTCCACCCGCCAGAGCGGGTTCACCGGACCGTGGCCGGCGCCGAGGGGGTAGGCGGCCTCGAGTCCGCGCGTCACCCAGCGCTTGGCGAAGGCCACCGCCTCGGGCACCGAACAGCCGTGGGCGAGCGCCGATGCGGTGGCCGCGGCCAATGTGTCACCGGCTCCGTGGTCGTGGCCGGTGTCGACGCGCGCGTGCGTGAACTCGTGGAACTCCGCGCCGTCGAACAGCAGATCGGGGCTCTGATCGCTCGACCGGAGATGGCCCCCCTTCACCAGGGCCCACTGCGGCCCCAGATCGTGCAGTGCCCGCGCGGCATCGCGCTGGGTCGACTCGTCGACCACCTCGATGCCGGTGATCAGCCGCACCTCGTCGAGATTCGGGGTGACGACGGTGGCCAGCGGAAAGAGCGTGGTGCGCAACGTGTCCAGGGCTTCGGTGGCCAGCAGCGGATCGCCGTGCATCGACGCACACACCGGGTCGAGAACGAACGGGATGCCGGCGTCGCGGCCGATGCCGGCATCGGCGCACGCCTGCGCGACGGCGGCGATGATCGGTGCCGAGGCGAGCATCCCGGACTTGGCCGCGCCGACGCCGATGTCGGAGACCACCGAATCGATCTGCGCGGCCACCACATCCGGAGTGATCTCCTGAAAACCGCTGACGCCCAGTGAGTTCTGCACGGTCACCGCGGTCACGGCGACGCATCCGTGCAGCCCCAACAGGGCAAAGGTGCGCAGATCGGCCTGGATGCCCGCACCGCCACCGGAATCCGACCCGGCGATCGTCAGCACCCGCACGGGTGTCGATCCCGGTGCGGCGGTGGGCAACAGGGGTACGTCGGTCACGTAGAACTCCCGGCGTCGATCGGCAGGTAGATCCGGCCACCCGCATCGGTGAACTCGGCCGACTTGGCGGCCATCTCCTCGGCGATCTTGCGGTCGATGTCCTCGGCGGTCACCAGATTGTTCTCCTCGGCATAGGCGCGGACGTCGGCGGAGATGCGCATCGAGCAGAACTTGGGACCGCACATCGAGCAGAAGTGGGCGGTCTTGGCCGGCTCGGCGGGCAGCGTCTCGTCGTGGTACTCGCGAGCGGTGTCCGGGTCGAGGGCGAGGTTGAACTGGTCGGTCCACCGGAACTCGAAGCGCGCCTTGGACAATGCGTCGTCGCGTTCCTGTGCGCGGGGATGCCCCTTGGCGAGGTCGGCGGAGTGCGCGGCGATCTTGTAGGTGATCACGCCGACCTTGACGTCGTCACGATCGGGCAGCCCCAGATGCTCCTTGGGTGTCACATAACAGAGCATCGCGGTGCCGGCCTGTGCGATCATCGCCGCGCCGATCGCCGAGGTGATGTGGTCGTACGCGGGTGCGATATCGGTGGCCAGCGGGCCCAGCGTGTAGAACGGTGCCTCGGAACAGAGTTCTTCCTCAAGGCGCACGTTCTCGGCGATCTTGTGCATCGGTACATGGCCCGGACCCTCGATCATCACTTGCACACCATGGGATTTCGCCTTGGTGGTGAGTTCGCCGAGGGTGCGCAACTCAGCGAACTGCGCCTCGTCGTTGGCGTCGGCGATCGACCCGGGCCGTAGACCGTCGCCGAGGGAGAAGGTGATGTCGTAGCGGGCGAAGATCTCGCACAGCTCGTCGAAATGTGTGTAGAGAAACGATTCCTCGTGGTGCGCCAGGCACCAGGCGGCCATGATCGACCCGCCGCGCGAGACGATGCCGGTGACCCGGCGTGCGGTCAGCGGGACATAGCGCAGCAGGACCCCGGCGTGCACGGTCATGTAGTCGACGCCCTGCTCGGCCTGCTCGATCACGGTGTCGCGGTAGATCTCCCAGGTCAGCTTGATCGGGTCACCCTTGACCTTCTCGAGTGCCTGGTAGATGGGTACCGTGCCGACCGGTACGGGCGAATTCCGCAGTATCCATTCGCGGGTCATGTGGATGTCGGAGCCGGTGGAGAGATCCATGATGGTGTCGGCGCCCCAGCGGGTGGCCCACACCATCTTCTCGACCTCCTCGGCGATGGAGCTGGTGACTGCCGAATTGCCGATGTTGGCATTGACTTTCACCGCGAATGCCTTGCCGATGATCATCGGTTCGGATTCCGGATGACGATGATTGGCGGGGATCACCGCCCGTCCGGCGGCGACCTCGCGGCGCACCACCTCGACCTCCACGTTCTCGCGCGCAGCGATGAACCGCATCTCCGGTGTCGCCAGACCCGCTCGGGCCCAGGCCAATTGGGTGGCAGCGCCGTCGATGGGGGCGGGCGCTGCCACTGGTCACGAGTCGGGGCGAGGCCGTTGGCGACGTCGATGCTCTCCCGTGGATCGGTGTAGGGCCCCGACGTGTCGTACACGTCGAGATACTCGCCGTTGGTGAGGTGGATGCGTCGCTGCGGAATCCGCAGTTCGTCGACCTCGAGGTAGTGCTTGGTGCTGCCCTGAATCGGGCCGGTGGTGAGGGTGTCGTTGTCGACGGCCTCGGTGGTGGATACACGTGTGCCCATGAGCGTTCTCCCTACGCCGGCATTACCCGGACAGGTTCGGGCGGTCGGCGACCGCCAGTCGCCCTCTCAGCCCCCGGATCGTGGGAGCCCCCGCGTGGTGAAGTTGTGTGAGCTGTGCGCGACGAAGCGCGCACCCGACACCATACCCGGATTCGCCCGCGCCGGAACCCCCGCCGTGTTGTCACCTTCGTAACCGGGTTGACCTGAGGTTGTTTCATCGCGACGCCTTGCGCCTACGTAACCGTAGGGTATGGTGTGACCCGGATCACAGAGGTGGGTCCGTCGTCGGAGGGGCGCCGACGACTCGAATTTCGTTGTCGTGTCACCGCGACGTGATGAGGGGTTATGAACACCATGAATCGCAAACACCGGCATCGCCCGCCGCAGTCGGCGCAATCGATTCTGCAGCAGATCTCCCAGGTCGTGCACAATCCGGATCGGGAGCGATTCGAGCTCTGGGTTGCGGGCGATCTCGTCGGCGTCCTGGGTTACTCGATCGAGGAGAAGGACGGTCAGCGCACGGTGACCGTGCTGCACACCGTCCTCTACGACGAGTACACCGGCCACGGTCTCGGCACGCGGCTCACCCGCGGGGCCCTGGCATTCATCCGGGATCAGAACGCCCGCGTACGCCCGGTGTGCACATTCACCAAACAGTTCCTCGACGGCCATCCCGGCATCGTGCCGATGGCACCGGTCTGAACTGTGCCGATGGCACCGGTCTGAACTGTGCCGATGGCACCGGTCTGAACTGTGCCGATGGCACCGGTCTGAACTGTGCCGATGGCACCGGTCTGAACTGTTAGCTGTAAGAGGCAAGCACGTTACTTACGCCGGTCGGCAGCAGTGACGCTGGTGGTTCTCCGTCGGCGGCGCTGTGTGGCCGGTGGTAGTTGTAGTGGACGTTCCACACGCCAAGGGCTTCTCGGCGTTGGTCCTCGGAGATCCAGGTACGGGCGTAGAGGAACTCCTCGGAGATGATCCGGTTGTGGCGCTCTACTTTCCCGTTGTGGCGTGGCGTGTAGGGCGTGATCCGCTGATGCCTTCCAGGGCCTCGGTGTAGGCGAGGCCGGGAGTACCCGTCGATGGCGGAGTGCAGGTAGACGTAGCCGCCGCGCTCCGACTTGCCTTTGCGGCGCGCAACCTGTCGGGCGCGGTCGCTGTTCTTGCCGTGGGTGCGCCAGCCTCCGCCGTCGGGGATGCGTCCGACCTTCTTCACGTTCGATGCGGACCATGTGCCCGGGCCGTTTGGCGACGAACTTCTGTGGCTTGCGGCTGTTCTCGCCATCGGGGTCGATGAACCGGCGATGGTTGAGGCCGAGCACCGCGAGGTGGCGGGTCACTGTACGGCGACTGATCGTCAACCCGTCCATCTGGAGCTCGAAGGTGATTCCAGATGCCGACCATTTGTGGACGCGCGGTCGACCGGGCCGAGCTCTCCAAAGCGCCGGTACCGGTTGACCCACTTCGAGGCCGTCGCACGGGAGATCCCCATCTCGGCAGCGACGTGCGCGATCGGCCTGGTGCGAGTCCGTTCAATCAGTCGTCGACGACCTTCAAGTGTCAGCGGGGCGTTGCGATGCGATACGTGACGGTCAATCGGACACCTCAACGGCACCGAACAGAACGAGCCCCGCTCCCGTACCCTCCTGGTGGCCACGGGACGCCCGCGTCAGGTCGTTCATCCGCTTCACGCGCTCAGCAGCTCTTCCGCCTTTCGTCGGATCGCGTCGAGTACCTGGCGAGTCGTCTCTTGCTGGGCCTCGTCGATTCCCTCGACAAGGCCGCGGGTCACTTCGGTTACCGCCGCTCGCGTGGCGGCGAGCTCGTCGGCTCCCCTCGCGGTCAGCACCTCGCCGCCGTCGACCAGTCCTGCGGAGCGAAGCTCGTCGAGCACGACCTCGAGGTCGTCCGGGTTTGCCTTGAGTCCTTCTGCCGTCCGCTCCCGCCAGTTGTTGCCCGGCCTCGCAGCACTCACGGCATTGAGGACAACCCAAGCCGAATAGCCGGGGATCAGGGTTGACGACAAGGCCCGGGCCAGAAGCGCACGCAAGGCGTTCTCGGTAGGTCCGATCACGGTGGGCAAGGGGCGCGCAGATGACATCAGTTCTCCTAAGATGTTGGTGTAACCAATACTGTATTGGTATCACCAACAGGAGGCAACGCCGTGCCGCCAGATCTCACCTCCCTGCCCACTTGGATTTTGAGCTCGGCTGCGACCAGGTCGCACCAAGTGCTTCTGGCACTGCTTGCAAAAGAGGGCGTCAACGGGTACGAGTATCGGTGTCTGTCGGCGCTTGCCGCTGCTGACCAGCTGAGCCAGACGGACCTCGGCGCAGCCGCGGCCCTGGACCCCCGAGACGTCACTCACACCGTCCGAGCACTCGAAGACCGCGGCCTGGTCTCCCGTGCCAAAGATCCCAGCCATGGGCGCCGTCAACTGGTGTCGCTTACCAGCGATGGCCAGCGGACGGCCAAACGCTTGGCTGACACCATCGTCGAGGTCCAAGATGCCGTGTTCGGCAACCTGACCCGGAAGGAATGCGCCACGCTCCTTGCCCTTCTCGAGCGCGTCGCTCGGCCCTGAGCAACTCCAGGACGTCAACAACCTCCTGGCCGGCAACAGTTAGCCGTAACGCCCGGGCGCCTCTCTTATTGGTTAGGCTACCCTGACCTCGACACCGACGTTCGAGGAAAGGGGCCGTTTCCCATGGCCGAGACCACACACAAGGCGCCGTCGCGCGGGTGGCAGGGGGCGGTTCTCAAACTGCTGCGTGCCGACGATTACGAGTTCACGGTCACCAGCACCGAGAAGATCACCGAGCACTACATCCGGCTCGGATTCACCGGCGGTGGTGTGCTCACCGATCGGCCCGTCCATCCCACGATGTGGGTGCGGCTGTGGTTCGAATCGAACGGCAAGGCCCATCAGCGTGGCTACACCCTCGCCGACCCGGATCCGGCGACCGACAGTTTCTTCATCGAGTTCGCCGTCCACGACGGTGCGGCACTGCGATGGGCGCTGGCCGCCAAGCCTGGTGACACCATCAGCGCCACCTTCATGGGCTCCAAGTTCGCGATCCCCGAGCCCGCGCCCGCCGGTTGGCTCGTCGCCGGCGACCCGGCGTCGCTTCCTGCGATCAACTCACTCCTCGACGCGCTCAGTGCCGCGTCGGGACCGCAGGTCGGCGCGACGATCTGGTTCGAGTACTCCCACGACGACGACCGTGACCTACCGGTTCGGTTGCGTCCGCAGGACACCATCCACTGGATCGAGCGGGGCGCCGACGGGAGCGCCCTCGTCGAGGCGGTGCGTGCCGCGGCTACCGCGAAACCCGACCATTTCGGTTGGGTGGCACTCGATTCGGTGAACACCCGGGTCGTCGCCGAGGTGTTCCGCACCGGATTCGGGCTCGGCAAGAAGCGTGTCAAGGCGTTGGCGTACTGGCAGGTCGACGCGGCCCCGTCCTGATCATTCGCCGGCCGGGACAGGCGAGGCCGGACGGATGACTTCATACGGATGAATCCCGCCCATCCCCACAAACCGGGCTTGGGTTTGACGCCGTAGGCAGGTTAGCCTTTCCTGAACAGGGGCTTCGGGGGAGTGAAGGTCCTGCTGCCAGGACAGGAGCACGATGGTGACGCAGGGGTACGGGACACAGGGGCACGGGGCCACATCCGGCTATCCGGGTCAGGCATACGAGAGCCGCGGTTTCGATGCGCCGTACGGGGACGACCAGCCGACCGAGCAGCACGCAGCCGCGGCCGCAGAGATCGCCCCGGTAGAGCCGGAGGGCCAAGATCCGGAGGGCCAAGATTTGGAAGGCCCAGACGAGGACGTGTCGGGCGGCTCGTCCCTCAACTGGCCCACGGTGCTGGCGTCGGCGGGTGTCGCCGCGGTGATCTCGGCACTCATCGTCACGATCGGGGTGGTCGGGTTGCTCCTGGTCGACAACCGCAACGGACTGCAGAACACGGCCGCGCAGCCGACGGTGGTGAACCTCGGGGGCGCGCAAACCGCGCAGGCACCGGCGGCACCGGGTGCAGCGGCGCCCTCGGCACAGGCGCCGGCAGGTCAGGTGCCCGCCGCGGCTCCGACCGAGGCCGTCCCGCCGGCGGCCGGTGCCGTGACCCCGACCGCGGTGGCTCCCGCGCAGCCGGCTGCACCGCAAGCCGGCGCACCGCAGGCCACCGCGCCCGCGGCGGTCACCCCGGCGGCACTGACGCCGGCGCAGTTGACCACCAAGATCAAGCTCGTGATGAACACCGGCGCACCCCGCGCCACCCGCGCCGCCGAACTCCAAGGCGGTCAGCAGGCACTGACCTCGGTCGACGCCGTGTCGAGGTTGTTGGCCGCATATCCCAATTCCGGGTTCAGCTATCAGATCATCGGCCCGGTGACCGTCAGCGGTACCACGATGAATGCGCAGCTTCAGATGTCCTTGGTGGGCAACGGGTCTCGCTACAAACCGATGAGATGGCTCTGGCTGGACGGCAAGTGGAAGCTGTCCAACGAGAGTGTCTGCGGCATCGCCTCGTACGCCATGATCCCGTGCTCGGTGTGAGCGCCGGAATGGCCAGGATGCGGGCATTGCTCGGAGTATTGATCGCCGCCGCGGTGATCATCGGACTCGCCGCCTGCTCGTCGCCCGACGAGTCGGATTCCGGTGGCTCCGTGCAGATCAACCTGCCCGACGGCCGGTCGGTGACGATCCCGCAGACCCCCACGCGGATCGTCACCCTCGGCGGGCAGTGGACCGATGTGCTGCTGTCGTTCGGGCAGAAACCGGTCGGCTACTACGACGCGATCCAGGCCACCGCCAAGCAACTCCCGCCGTGGTACGGCACCAAACTCGCCGACTCCACGCCGCTCAACCCCAACGGCGACATCGTCGCCGATGTGGCCAACCTCAAACCCGATCTCATCGTCGCGCCCGGATTCGCCTCCATGAGTGGGGTTTTCGACAAACTGACAAAGATCGCGCCGACCATCGACAAGATCAGTGGGGCGCAGGTCGATCCGTGGCAGGACATGGTCACCCTGATGGGCACCATCCTGCACCAGCCGGACAAGGCCACCCAGATCATCTCCGGCGTCGACGCCAAGATCAACGCCGTCGCCGCGGAGTACCCGGGGCTGAAGGGTAAGACATACTCGTTCGCCTACATGTATGGGTCCGACCAGATCTCGGTCCTCGGTGACCCGCAGGACGGGGCCGGCAAACTCTTCACCTCACTGGGACTGACGATGGCACCCCGGCTGGTGCAACAGAGCACGACGACCGGACAACCAAGATTCCAGATCAGCGCCGAGAACCTGCCGTGGCTCAACTCCGACGTCCTGGTGATGGCCACCCAGTCCGACGCCCTGCGCACCCGCCTCGTCGGGCTGCCCGGATACCGCAACCTCACCTCGGTGAAGACCGGCGCGGTGTCGATGATGGATCAGGTACAGATCACCGGACTCAACGAGCCGTCACCGAACGCCACCGTCTACGTCCTCGACCGGTTGCGTCCGGCGTTGGCCCGCGCGGCGGGGCAGTAGAGCCTCCGAGACCAGCGGTCGGGAATCCCTCAGCTGTCCGGGATCACCGACGCGACGGCGATGCCGGTGGCCCGCCACCGCGCCAGGGTGGCCCCGCGTGCCGCCACCGGCGTCGAGAGCAACACGGCGAATGTGGACGGGGGATCGGCGAAGTCGCGGTAGTGATCCCGGTAAAACACCAGTGATCGCGCGAACCAGGCGAATGTGTCGTCGGCGTGCGGCAGCACGTGCTGGGCGTCGGTGAGCACGGTGAGGAATCCGGTGATTCCCGCGGGCTGATCGAGGTCGCGCATGCAGTCGTCGAAGGCGTCGGCGTTGCGCCCGAAATGGTCGGGGAATCGCCAACTTCGAGCGAACTCGTCGAACACATCGGGGCGAGTGGTCAGTCGGGTGCCGGTGATCACCCGCACTCGGAAACCGTCCGGTCGGGGCACGTCGTCGGTGGTGGCTACGTCATCAGGGCCCACGATCAACCCCACCGCCGGTCCACGCCCGGCGGCGCCGATCAGGAACTCGCGCAGCGACACCTGTTGTGTTGTCATGTGTTCCGCGTCTTCATGAAGTCGGGCCCCTGATGAGTACGAAGGTCTGATAGTGGTCGTCGGTGTACCAGGCCGATCCGTCGCTGCCGGTGACGATGCGCTCCGCATCGCGGGATCGGCCCGGCTCCTTCGGGTTGACGTCCCATTCGCGGTAGGTGATCGCCTTTCCGGATGACGTGGTCGACGGTAGCCGACCTTCGTTGTTGCGGAACACGATTCCGCCGCGGGTACCCGGTGCGTTGGCCGCCGCAGGCCATGTGCCCGCATCGATGAGCGCCAGGGTCTGGCGCACCCGGGCGGGAACCCGGGTGTTCGACGGGGCAGATGTGGACGAGACCCCCGACGACGAGGCCCCCGATGACGAGGAGCCGTCGTGGGAGTTGTCGATCACCCATGTCACGATCACGACGACGGCGATCACCACCAGTGCCGCCGCGGAGATCACCGCCTGCCGCCGACGCCGAGCGGGACTCGGGCCGGCCGCGCCGCGACCTCTCGGCCCGCCGGTCACGACGACGTCCGTGGTTCGATGTAGCGGTAGCGGTGGTGCAATGCGAAACCGCGTGCACGATACCAGGTGCCGGCGATCCGGTTGCCGGACTCGACCTGCAGGTACGCGCGCGCGGCCCCGTTCTCGGCACCCCATTGCCGCAATCGTGTGAGCATGGCGTCGCCCAGATGTTCGCGGCGTCGCGCCGGATCGGTCCACAGCGCCGTCAGGCCGAGCATGCGTGTGCCGTCGGGTGATTCGGTGACCGCGCCGCGCCCGATCGCGATCGGTCGGCCCGCATCCTCGATGGCGGCGAAGGTCACCGGCGCGTCGTCGAGGGTCGCGCCCAATACCGCTGTGGCCAAATCGATGTCGGTGTCGGGACCGAGGTAGGCCCGGAGCCAGTCAGGGGTCGGGGTCGATCGCAGGATGACGTCCGGGTGTTCGGGGAATGGGTGATTGGTGGTGGGCCCGGCGGTCAACACGTGGATGACCGGCGATGCGGGCACACCGTCGACCCCCGGTGGTACCGGTCGTTCAGGTGTCGCGATCAGCGTCGGCAGATCGCGGGCGGCATACCAGGATTCGATGGCCGATCGGGTGGCCGGGTCGAGGCGCGCCGAACGGTCCAGGGCGATGGCCGAATTGGCGCGCCGGGAGATGCCTGCACCGGCCCGCACCAACCAGCCCTCGATCCACGCCTGCTCGGTGCCGGGCCAGGCTGCGGCCGCGGCGTGCTCGAGGGCGCGAATCTCGCTGTTGCGCACAGGAACCGCCGACAACACCCGCAGCGAGGTGATCGCCGCGCGCGGAATCTCTTCGACGGTGCCGTTTCGGTCGAGTCGAACGGGGTCCCCGTCTTCGACGAGAAACCCGGTCACGTCCGATTGGGTGGGACCACCGGAGCGTGCCGGAGCCGGGTTGGGCCAGTCGCGCCAATCGGCGGGAGTTGCCTCGCCCAACAGATAGCGCACCACGACGCGGTCGCCTCGGTATGCGCCGAGGTCGGGTCCGTCATCGCCCACCGCCATCGCCGGAATCAGTCGTCGTCGTGGCCGAAGGGGTCGGCCTGCTCGCCGGGCACCCAGGTGAGTCCGGGCACGCCCCAGCCATTGCGTTTGATGGCCTTCTTGGCGGCGCGGGCGTTGCGGCCGACCAAGACGTCGACGTAGAGGAAGCCGTCGAGATGACCGACCTCGTGCTGCAGCATCCGCGCGAAGAACCCGCGGCCCTCGAGGACGACCTCGGCGCCCGTGCGGTCGACTCCGGTGACCCGCGCCCAGTCGGCCCGCCCGGTGGGGAACTGCTCGCCGGGCACCGACAGGCAGCCTTCGTCGTTGTCGTCGGGGTCGGGCATGGTCTCGGGGATCTCCGAGGTCTCCAGCACGGGGTTCACGACCTCGCCGCGACGCCGAGTCGTCGACAGCCGGGACTCGCCGTCGGGGCAGTCGTAGACGAACATCCGCTTGCCGACCCCGACCTGGTTGGCGGCCAGGCCGACACCGTTGGCGGCGTCCATCGTCTCGTACATGTCGTCGAGCAGGGTCACGATCTCCGCCGAGGGTCGTCCCTGCGCGTCGAGTTCGACCGGCTCGGTCGCGCGATGCAGGACCGGTTCGCCGACAATGCAGATCGGGAGGATTGCCATGCGGGACAGATTACTGTGCGCGAATATTCGTCGACCGTCGGTGACGGCGGGCCACGGCGCGGCTCGGGGACGGGGTGAGCGGGGTCGGCTTCCCCCGCGAGTCACACCACCTCGGCCGGTGCCGTGCGTGGTTAGATATTCACGAACCACACCGCTGTGATTCTCGATGGCCGGCTCGTCGGAAAGTGCGCGGTGTGAGGTGTTGCAGCGAGATCTTCGAGGGAGCGAGATGGACGGCGCAGCAGCGCGTGACCAGAAGCAGCAGAGTGATCGGCCGGATTCGGTGACCACTCCCGACGATGGTGCGCAGGCGGTCGACCCCAATGCGGTCGGACCCGACGGTCTGTCGCGCCGCGAACACGACATCCTCGCCTTCGAGCGGCAGTGGTGGAAGTACGCGGGGGCCAAGGAAGAAGCGATCAAGGAACTCTTCGGACTCTCGGCGACCCGCTATTACCAGATCCTCAACGCCCTGGTGGATCGTCCCGAGGCGCTGGCCGCCGACCCGATGTTGGTCAAGCGGCTGCGCCGGCTGCGGGCATCCCGGCAGAAGGCGCGCGCGGCGCGTCGGCTCGGGTTCGAGATCACCTAGCGGCGGCGGCAGCGTCGCGGGCGCACCGGCCGATGTGCGTTAAGGTCATCGGTGATGAATGCTGATCGCGAGTCGAACCGCCTGCCACTGCGGGCCGGGGCCATGGTGCTCTTTGCGGTCGCCATCGTGTTCGTGGCCCTGGGATGGCATCACGCGGCGACGTCCGGCGACAATCCCGAAGCCCAGTTGCAGGCCGCCCAGTCCAGCGTGCCGAGCACCACGAGTGCCCCGGCGAGCACCTCGTCCTCGGCGGCCGGCAACGCCCGGATCTGCGTGATCAACGCGGGCACCGTCACCGGGCTGGCGACCGAGGTCGACGAAGAACTCAAGGGCAAGGGCTTCACCACGATCGGCATCAATGCCCAGAGCAACTACGACGGCGGCTTCTCGCAGAACACCGTCGTGTACTCGTCGCCGGCGCAGAAGGACCAGGCCGACAAGATCGCCCAGGCCCTCGACAACGATTACACCGTCGACTCCCGCGCGAACCTGGGGAGTTCCTTCAGCAGGTGCGTCGGCGGTATCGCCGTCGTCGCGGTGCAGCGATGACCCGGCACACCTCACCCGGGAATCCCGGGCACCCCCGATCAGGCACTCGCACCGCCGATCCCGCATACTTCAGTGCCGAGGCCCACGGCATTGACCCCGGCACGAGTGCCGACATCTGTGCCGGCATGGGTGCCGGTGTCCCATCACACATCACTCGAGGAGCGAGATGACCGTCAATTCGAAAGCAGGCTCTGCGACCATGCGTGCCCTCGCGGTGCTCGCGTCGGCGGGTGCCGTCGGGTTGGCCTTGGCGGCATGTACTCCCAACGAGCCGACGACCAGCGAGAAGGGCACCACCCCGGCTGTGCAGACCGGCGACCAGGCACCCCAGGGTGGTCTCGTGGACGCCGACAACATCCCGGCCAGCGGTGGCCAGACCGAAACCGCCTCGCTGATCAACACCGACGGGAAGAGCATCGGTGAGGCCGTCTTCCGGCCCAACGGCTCCGCGCTCGGTGTCACCGTCACCGTCAAGGCCGGCAGTGGTATCCCCGCCGGATTCCATGCGATGCACATCCACTCCGGCAGCACCTGCACCACGGCCGACAAGTTCGTCTCGGCGGGCGGCCACCTGCAGGTCGACGGTCACACCGGTCACCCGTCGAGCGGTGACCTTGTGTCGATCAACATCCTGTCCGACGGATCGGGTTCCACGACGACCTCGACGTCGGCGGTCGACCTGTCGCAGATCGCCAACAAGACGATCATCATCCACGAGAACGCCGACAACTTCGCCAACATCCCCAATCGGTACACCTCCAACGGCCAGCCCGGCCCGGACGAGGAGACGATGAGCACCGGTGACGGCGGGGCGCGTCTGGCGTGCGGTCAGATCTCGGCGGCGCAGTAAGTCTGCCGCCACAACCGGCGCCCCTGGACTGAACTGATGCCGGTCAACACCCTCATCGGATTCCGCGGTTCGCCGACCCCGACGCTCGGGGTGGAGTGGGAGTTCGCGTTGACCGACAAGGTCACCGGCGATCTGTCCAACACGGCGGCGGATCTGTTCACCGAGGTCGGCGCACGGTTCCCGGGGTTGGACGGCAAGGTGCACAAGGAACTGCTGCGCAACACCGTCGAGCTCGTCACCGGCATCTGCAACACCACCGCCGAGGCGGTCGCCGACCTTTCGCACACCCTGGACGCGGTGCGCGGCGTGGTCGACGAGCTCGGTGTCGATCTGTACGGCGCAGGGACTCATCCGTTCGCCGAATGGTCTACGCAATTGCTCACCGAGGGGCATCGATACGCCGAACTGATCGAACGCACCCAGTGGTGGGGTCGGCAGATGCTCATCTGGGGTGTGCACGTACACGTCGGTATCGACCACCGCGACAAGGTGTTACCGATCTTGTCGTCGTTGCTCAACTACTATCCGCATCTGCTGGCGTTGTCGGCGTCGTCGCCGATGTGGGCGGGCCAGGACACCGGCTATGCCAGCAACCGCGCGATGATGTTCCAGCAGTTGCCGACCGCCGGGCTGCCGTTCCAGTTCGAGAAGTGGAGCCAGTTCGAGGCGTTTGTCGCCGACCAGAAGACGACCGGGATCATCGACCACATCAACGAGATCCGCTGGGACATCCGGCCGTCACCGCACCTGGGCACCATCGAGGTACGGGTGTGCGACGGGATGACCAACCTCACCGAACTCTCGGCGGTGGTCGCGCTGATCCATTGTCTCGTCGTCGATCTCGACCGCCGGCTGTCGGCGGGCGAGGAACTCCCGCAGATGGCGCCGTGGTTGGTTCAGGAAAACAAGTGGCGCGCAGCACGTTACGGCCTCGATGCGATCGTCATCCTGGACTCACGTTGCAACGAGCGGCTGGTCACCGACGATCTCGCCGACCTGTTGGTCCGGCTCGAGCCGGTCGCCGCCGACCTGCGATGCCTCGACGAACTCTCGCAGGTCGCCGCAATCGCGGAGCGCGGCACCAGTTATCAGCGGCAGCGGGCCGTGTACTCACAGACCCACGACATGCGTGACGTGGTGGCCTCGGTGGTGTCGGAGCTGGAGTGAGGGCTCACGTGAGCGCGTTCGGCGCAGCCAACTGGGGTCCGGTGCCCTCTCGTGCGGCGATCCACCCGTCGTGATCCCACTGTTCGGTGGCGCGCCGTCCGGCTGGGTAGTCCCAGTGTGATTCGCGTTCCACCTCGACGATTGCGCCCCCGGGACCGACGGTGACCCAGTTGTAGGTTCCGTTGGGGTGCATGTGTTTGGCCCACTGCACCACGATCTCGACGTCGGTCCCGTCGACTGTCCGCCAGGTGCGGGTCTGGGTGTCGACGCGCATCGGACTCAGGTGTCGCGCATAGCGAGGGTCGAGGGCGGCGAAGACGTCGTGCGCGATGTGCTCGGCCAGTGTCGGTGAGGGCAGAGGACCGGTGATCCCCGGCAGGATTGCTGCGACACGAGCGTCGCATGCCTCCGATGCGTTCCTCAACGGGATTGGTGCGACCTCGGTGCGATACGTCACCTGAGCCGGGGGCAGGAACGCAGGCTGCGCAGCCCGGCGCGGATCTCGCGGACCAGGATCTCGGGTTGTTCGAGCGCGGCAAAGTGCCCTCCGTGTTCGGCTTCGCCATAGTGAACGAGGCTGCGATAGGTGTCCTCGATCCACGTCCGAGGCAGGCGTGGGATGTCCGCGGGAAAAACGGTCACCGCGACCGGGAGCGTCAGCGTCGGGCCCGCGAAGCCGGCCGAGCCGTTCTCCCAGTAGATTCGTCCGGACGATGCCGCACTGTTGGTGAGCCAGTAGAGCGAAATCACATCGAGCATGTCATCGACGTCGAGGGCATCCTCCGCGAGTCCCTGATTGTCGGTCTTGGATTGGAACTTCTCGTAGATCCAGGCCGCCTGTCCGGCGGGGGAGTCCGCCAGTGCGAACCCGACGGTCTCGGGCTTGGTGCGCTGAAGGTGGTTTGACCCGCCGAGGTTGTCGGCGTAGAGAGCGAGGCTCTCCACGGCGCGACGCTCGTCGGGTGACAGGATCTCGGGAATCGTTGTGGGGAAGGCATACTGGGTGTTCAGGTGAATTCCGAGGAGCCCTGTTGGTGCCATGGCCCCGGGTTCGGTGGTCACGACCGCACCCCAATCACCGCCCTGCGCAGTCCATTCCGTGTAGTCCAAGCGCTTCATCAGTTCCGCCCACGCGTTCGCGATGTGTGAGACGTTCCACCCGGTCGTGCTCGGTTTGCCGGAGAACCCGAACCCGGGAAGGGAAGGGATGACGACGTCGAAGGCATCGGCGGCGTTCCCGCCGAAAGACTCGGGATCGGTCAATGGGCCGATCATCGCCAGGAAGTCCATGATCGAGCCCGGCCATCCGTGCGTCAGGATCAGCGGCATCGCATTCGCAACGGTCGATCGGACGTGGATGAAGTGGATGTCGAGCCCGTCGATCTCGGTCAGGAAGTGGGGGAACCGATTGAGCTCGGCTTCGAGGCGTTGCCAGTCGTAGCGGTGCTCCCAATGGTCGACCAGGGACCGGGCATTCTCCAGCCGAACCCCCTGTGACCAATCGCCAACCGTCTCCGGATCCGGCCATCGGGTCCGGGCGAGTCGGTGCTTCACATCATCGATCTCGGCATCGGAGAAGGAGACCGTGACCGGGCGTACGGCGGCCGCAGTGGTAGGCGGTGTGGTGGGTGTCAGTGCGGCCATGGCCATTCTCCTTGGGCGTCGAGGTGCAGTGAGATGTCTCGTTGCACACTGGTGTGCAACGTACTCCACTGCACACCAGTGTGCAAACATGGTGCGATGGCCCCTGACTCCTCTCGCGCGCGCTCGACAGCCGAGACGCGCGATCGCATCCTCGACGTCGCACTCGAAGTGCTGGGCGCCAACCCCGATGCCGGCATGGGTGAGATCGCCACGGCGGCAGGCGTTGTCCGACGAACGGTCTACGGCCACTTCCCCTCCCGGGTCGAACTCATCCGGACGCTCACCGGACGCGCCGTGACCGAGATGACCGCCGTGCTCGCCGACGTCGACGCCGCTGATGCGGATGCGGCATGGGCGGAATTCGTGTCCCGGCTCTGGCCGGTGGTGAATCGGTACCGAGTGCTGGTGGCGTTGCGTCGCGGCGAATACGGCGAAGCGATCCACGCCCTGCTCGGGCCTATCGACGAGCGGCTCGCCGACCTCGTCCAGCGTGGTCAGGACGCCGGTGTGTTTGCCCGGTACCTGCCTGCGAACCTGCTGAGTCAGGTCGCCTACGGAGCCGTCTTCGCCATCGCCGACGGTGACACGGCCAGGGGTGACACAGCCGGGGATGGCGCCGCAGCCGCCGCGATCACGAGTCTGCTGATGTTGGGTGTTCCCGAGGCCCGTGCGATCGCACTCGTCGACGGGATCGGCGCGGTGACGTGATCCCCCGAGCTGCCAATCCGCTCTGGCTCCGGGCCTCGGCAGTCAGCGAGACAGTAAGTTCGATGCCCTTCGTACAGTTGTGTCCCGCTGGTCCGTTGATCCCGACCCCACTGTGCCGCGCCGATCGCCAACGCTCACCTCGCCGAGTGGGTGCCGACGCTTTACACCGATCGCAGGGTGGAGTGGCGGAGCGGGCGGACGGCGCAGATCATCGTCACCCACCCGCGGTGACGTTGCCTCACTGCTAGTCCCGGTCCCCGCGCTCCATCTGGTCCCGCGACATCAGCCCGTCCTGGGCGCGTTGCTCCTGATAGACCAGACGGCCGATACGGTGGGCGACCACCGGTGCGGTGATGAGCGCGAACAGTCCGGCCAGGACCAGCATGCCCATGTCGACGTGCGTGCCGCCGATGCTGACCATCGCACCGATCAGCATCATCAACAGCCCCAGCGTCTGGGGTTTGGTCGCCGAATGCATGCGCGAGAGTGTGTCGGGGAAGCGCAGGATGCCGATCGCGGCGGTGACCGCCATGAGCGCTCCGATGGTCAGGAAGACGGCACTGACGATGTCGGCGATCATGCTTGATCATCCCGAACTCGGAAACGGGCGATGGCCACCGACCCGACGAAGCTCACCAGCGACAGTGCCACGATGCCCGGCACCACCGTCGTGTCGCCGCTGTAGGCCGTCCACGCCGCCAGCCCGCACATGCACAGGGCGATCAGTGCGTCGAGCGCGACCAGCCGATCGAGGGTGGTGGGCCCCAACAGGATTCGGGCCATCACCAGCACCGCGGAGATGAGTAGCGCGATCGCGATGAAGAACCACATGACGGTCATCGGCTGCTCCCGTCGCCGAGACCCTGGGCGCTCGCGCGGTCGGCGGGTCGTACGTGGTGGTAGTCGTCGTCGATGCCGTGATAGGGGCTCGGATGCCATTCACTGTCGCGCTCGAAGGCCTTGATGAACATCCGCTCCACGAAGGACACCTGCTTGTAGAACTGCCGGACCTTCTTGTCCGAGCGCACATCGAAGACGTGGACGTAGAGCATGCGACGGCGGTGATCGATCTCGAGCACCATCGTCCCGGGGACCAGGTTCAGGTAGTCCACGGCCAACGTCAGCACCATGTCGGATTTGATGGCGACGCGCACCCGCATCACCGCGCCGAGCGGAGGCTTGCCCGGTCGGACGGCCACCCACGCCACCTGCGCGCTGGAGACGAAGAAATCGACGATGAGCCGACCGATCAGCGCGAGCACCGTCAACGGGTGGATCCGACCCTCGACGGGCACCCGCGGCAACGGCAGCAGCACCCCGATCGCCACGGCCAACACGATGCCGCCGATGATGTTCGCCCAGGAGACGGTGCCCCACAACAACACCCACACGAACGTGAGCCACGCGATCGACCACAGGCGTACCGCGGCCTCGCGACTGTCGTTGCCCAGCCACCGCGGGATGCGCAGCCGGTTGTGCAGCCACACCCACGCGCTGACCGTCGTCCAGGCGAAGAACAGCACCGAGTAGCGGGCGGTGTTGATCAGCAGTCGCTTGACCGGCCCCTTGCCTACGGGTTTGACGGGGGCGATGCGGTCGGGCCTGGTCTCACGCGGCTGCTTCTCATGTTTCTCACTCATCGGCCACTCCCGAGCACCGATCCGATGTAGACGTCGCGGTTCATGATGTCGGTCGCCGCGCGGTCGGTGAACCCGAAGATCGGGCCCGCCCAGATGGTCAGGGCGATCCCGGCGGCGACCATCAGCGCGGTGGGGACAACCATCGTGATCGGCATGCGGCCGACGTCCTCGCGGTCGTCGAAGGCGATGTCGGCGCTCTCGTCGATCAGTGCCGACGGTGCGCTGTCGGAGAGCTCGCCCTCGGGGGCATCGGCGCGCGGACGCCAGAATCCCTTGGTCCAGATACGGGCCACCACATAGAGGGTGAGCAAGCTGGTCACCACCGAACCGGCCACGAGTACCCACGCGAGTACCGACCCGTTCTCGGTACCCGCCTGGATGAGAGCGACCTTGCCCAGGAAACCCGAGAACGGTGGAATACCACCGAGATTGAGCGCGGGGATCAAGAAGAGGGCCGCCAGCACCGGGCTGGCGATCAGCCCGCCGAGCCGGCGCAGCGACGCCGACCCCGCTTGCCGTTCGATGAGTCCGACGACGAGGAACAGCGTCGTCTGCACCAGGATGTGGTGGGCGACGTAGTAGATCGCCGCACTCATCCCGAGCTCGGAGGACAGGGCGATACCGAACACCATGTAGCCGATGTGACTGACGAGCGTGAACGACAGCAATCGCTTGATGTCGGACTGCGCGATCGCACCGAGGATGCCGACGATCATCGTCAGCAGACCGGCGACGAGCAGGATCGGATCCATCGATCCGCCGGGGAACAGCAGGGTGTGGGTACGCATGATCGCGTACACACCGACCTTGGTGAGCAGGCCGGCGAACACCGCGGTGACCGGCGCCGGGGCGGTGGGATAGGAGTCGGGCAGCCATGTCGAGAGCGGGAACACCGCGGCCTTGATCCCGAAGGCCACGAGCAGCACCGCATACAGCGCGTTGCGGGTGCCGTCGGGGACGTGATCGAGGCGTACCGCCATCTCGGCGAGATTGAGCGTGCCGGTGGTCGCATAGGCGAAGGCGATCCCCACCAGGAAGATCAGCGACGACACCATCGACACCATCACGTACGACGCGCCGGCCCGCACGCGATCGCCGGTGGCGCCGAGGGTGAGCAACACGAAGCTCGCGGCGAGCAGCACCTCGAAGGAGACGAACAGATTGAACAGGTCACCGGCGAGGAACGAATTGCACACGCCGGCACACAGGATCAGATAGGTCGGCAGGAACACCGACACCGGCTGTTCGGACGCACCGTCACGGATACCCTGGCCGATCGCGTAGACGACGACGCACAGCAGCACCAGCGTCGCCACCACCAGCATCAACGCCGCGAGCTGATCGACGACGAGCGTGATCCCGAACGGTCCGTTCGGATGCCCCTTGTCGTCCCAGCCACCGATCGCCAGCGAGTAGGTGCCGTGCGCATTGGTGAGGTAGAGCATCATGCACGACGCGACGAGTGTCACGATCAGCGCCGAGACGGTCACGATCCGCTGGAACAGCGGGTTGCGCCCGCGCAGCAACGTGAGAGCTGCCGCGAGCATCGGCGTCAGTGTCGGCAGGGTGATGAGCACCGGGAACCACGAGACCTGGGGGATCATGAACGTCCCCCGTCCGAGTCATCGCTGCTCGTGCCGTCGGAATTGCCGGTACCGCTTCCGCCCGGCTCCGCATAGGCCTCGCCGGTCTCGATGACGTCGACGACATCGGTGGCGAGTTCGTCGACGACGTCGGCGTCCTCGGGCATCAGGTCGGTTTCGATCCGTTCGCGGTGCAGCGCGATGTACTCCTCCTCGGTGAGTGGGTTGCCCTCGTCGTCGAAGAAGTCACCCGCACTGGTGTCGGCGCCGGTCACCGGGTCGTCGCTGCGGTCGCGGTCCGGGGCCGACTGCAGGGAGCTGGTGGCGACCTTGACGTCCTCGGTGTCGTCGTCGACGTCCTCGTCGCGGTTGAGCACGAACAGCCTGTACACCATGGCGAGGATGAACGCGGCCACACCCATCGTGATGACGATCGCGGTGAGCACCATCGCCTGGGCGAGCGGATCGGCGTCGTGCGGGCGGGCCTCGGAGGAGCGGCCCATGATCGGCGGATTGCCCATCCCGCCGGCCAGTACCAGGATCAGCAGGTTGACGCCGTTGCCCGCGACCAGCAGGCCCAGCAACATCCGCACCAGGCTGCGTTCCATCAGCAGGTAGGCACCGCAGGCGATCATGATCGCGATGACCACGAGCAGGCCGAGATTGACGCTCATCGGCCCGCACCTCCCGGACGCTCACCGGCGTCCTGGCGGCGCAGCGGTCCGCTCGGGAAGCCGGCACCGGTCTCGACGTCGAGGCGCGCGCCGAGACTGCGCAGGACGTCGAGCACCAGGCCGATCACGATCAGATAGATGCCGAGATCGAAGAGCAGCGCGGTGACGAACTTGATGTCGCCGAGCACGGGCACGGTGATCTGGAAGACCGCCGACGACAACGCCGGGGCGCCGAGGAACATCGAGGTGACCGCGGTGGACGCCGAGATGAGCAGTCCGGCGCCGAGGAAGGTACCCGGTTCCACCGGTAGCGCCTCACCGAGCTCGTAGCGCCCGCCCGCGAGATACCGCAGCACCAGCGCCAAGCCCATCGTCAGGCCGCCGGCGAAGCCGCCGCCGGGCGAGTTGTGGCCGGCGTAGAAGAAGTAGACCGAGAGCACCACCATCGTCGGGAAGATGAGACGGGTGGTCGCCTCGAGCACCATCGACCGGTGGCGCGGGTCGCGGAACTCGCTGCCCAACAACCACGTCGTGCGGTCGGGCGGGATCGGATCGTCGTCGTCATCGGTGATTCCGAAGTGCCGGGCGGCGTCGGCCACCCGCGGCGCAGCACCGAAGCGGCGGTTACGGAACACCATCGACGCGACGCCGGTGGCGGCGACGATCAGCACCGACACCTCGCCGAGGGTGTCCCACGCGCGGGTGTCGACGAGGAGCACGTTGACGGCGTTGGCGCCGTGCCCGAACTTGTAGGCGACCTCGGGAATCGAGATGCTGACCGGCTGGGCCGAGCGCGCGGCGGCGGCGAACATGCCGATCGCCACGATCGAGACACCTAGCGCCAGACCGATCGCCGCCCGCAGCGGTTTGAACCCGGTCGCATGCCGCGGCTCGGGTTCGGCAGGCAGCTTGCGCAGCACCAGCACGAAGATCACCAGGGTCAGCGTCTCCACCAGGAATTGGGTGAGCGCGAGGTCGGGGGCACCGTACAGCGCGAACAGCATGCCGCATCCGTAACCGGTCACCCCGACGACCAGGGTCGCGGCGAGCCGATTGCGCAGGATCACCGTCGCCAGCGCCGCCGCTGCCATGATCACCGCGATCACGGCTTGCGTCATCGAGTCGAAACCGTTGGGCTCCAAAGTGTTCCGGTTGCCGAGGAACAGCATCACGGTGGGCAGGATGATCATCGTCGACAAGATGACGCCCTGGGTCACCGGCAGCGAGCCGCGCTGGGTGTTGCGGGTCAGCAACAGCGACAGCGTGTCGGCGCCACGCAGGGTGGCGTCGTAGATGCGGTCGGCGTTGATCAGCGGGCGCGACCCGAACACCACATCGCGCAGGCGCCGCAACACCAGGAACAGCACCGCACCGCCGAGAACGACGATGACCGAGAACACCACCGGCAACCCGAAACCGTGCCACATCGCGAGGTGCTCGAGCTCGTGACCGTAGGCGGGCAGCGACTCGGCGTACGGCTCGAACCAGTGGCCGAGCCATCCGCTCCAGAATCCGGCGATGACGCCCAGCGCGGCCAGCAGCAGCGGCGAGAGCAGGAACATCGGCGACGGTGGGTGCATCTTGGCGACGGCCCGGGTCGGCAGCCTACGGACCTTGCGTCCGAACGCGCCCCAGAGGAAGCGGCACGTGTAGGCGAAGGTGATCACCGAGCCGACGAGCAGCACGATGTCGACGGTCTCGGCCTGCCACGGTTGCAGCGACCCGGTCTCCCAGACGGTGCCGAACGCCGTCTCCTTGCCGACGAAGCCGAGCGTGAACGGCAACCCCGCCATGCTCGCCCCGGCCACCGCGGCGATCGCCGCCAGTACCGGCAGTCGATGGCCGAGGCGGGCCAGCTTGCGGATGTCACGGGTTCCGGTGGCGTGGTCGATGATGCCGACCACCATGAACAACGACGCCTTGAACAGGGCGTGTGCGACCAGCATCGCCAAGCCGGCCATCGCCACGTTCGCGTCGCCCATACCCATCAGCACCGCCATGAACCCGAGCTGGGAGACGGTGCCGAAGGCCAGCACGAGCTTGAGGTCGAGTTCGCGCATCGAGCGCCAGCCGCCGAGGAGCATGGTGAACGAGCCGAGGCCGATGACCATGACCTGCCAGCTCGGCAGCGACGCGAACGCCGGTGCGAGACGACCGATGAGATAGATACCGGCCTTGACCATCGCCGCGGCGTGCAGATACGCGCTGACCGGGGTGGGGGCGGCCATCGCGCCGGGCAGCCAGAAGTGGAACGGCACGATCGCCGACTTGCTCAGGGCACCGACGAGCAGCAGCACCACCGCGACCTCGACGTAGACACCCGCGGCCGGCGGGTGGGCGAGCAGATCGCTGAGCAGGTAGCTGCCGGTCCGTTCGCCGAGCATGATGATGCCGACGAGCATCGCCAACCCGCCCAGCGTGGTCACCAGCAGTGCCTGCGTCGCCGAGCGCCGCGAGGTCGCACGGATGCGGTAGTAGCCGACGAGCATGAACGACAGGACGGTCGTCAGCTCCCAGAAGATGTAGAGGACCAGCATGTTGTCGCTGGTGACGAGACCGAACATGGCCGCGGCGAAGGCGACCATCTCACCGCCGAACACCGCGACGCGGGGTCGCGCGTCGTCGAAGTAGTGGGCGCAGTAGCAGAGGACCAGGGTGCCGACGCCGAGGATCAGCACCGACAGGATCGCGGCGAGCGAGTCCATCCGCATCACGATGTTCATGTGCAGCGACGGCACCCACTGCAGCGTCTGGACCTCGGGTGCGCGGTCGGAATCCGGCCAATGCGTCAGCACCCAGAGCAGCCCACCGAACGGGGCCAGCGCGACGACGTAGAAGCCCTTGGTGCCGATCCAGCGGATGATCCCGGGTGCCACGAGCGCGCTCAGTGCCAGGGCGATCAGCACAGTGAGCAAGGGGGCGCACTCCGTCTCTGGTCGGTGGGCGGGGTGGTCACGGGGGTGCGGATCGCGGTCGCGGTGACGGCCGATCAGACGCGATCACGCGCCTGTCCCGGTGTGTCACCGGACGAGACCGGCGTTGTCTATCTTACCGTTGCGGGCATGCCCCGGTTCGACAGAGTGGTGGTGACGGTCCTCGCTGTGGTCGTCGCCACTGTGCTGATGCTGTTCGCGGCAGGGTGCTCCGACGATGCGCCCGCCCAGCGCGAGGGACTGCCGAAGGATTTCCCGTCGTCGCAGGTCCCGCTGATCGACGGGCACGTCATCTCCGGTGACGGCACCACCGATGAGTGGAATGTCGTGGTGCAGGCGCCGGCGAATGCGGGTAACCCGATCGACAAGGCCGTCCGGGCGCTCACCGACGCCGGCTACCAGGAGGATGGCCGCGACAGCGTGGGCGGACAAACCGTGGTGCGGCTCTCGGCGTCCAAGGACGGCAAGACCTATTGGGTGACCGTCGGCATCACCTCGCAGGCCGCCGCCGGGGGGACGTCGGTCTTCTATCACATCTCGACGTAGCCCCACCGCGACGCTTTCACAGTCGACTCACAGGGATCGGGCAGTCCCGACCAAGCGGACGTGGGCACCGTGGAGTCACTTCCATCAGGCCCCGACTGCGCGTGTCAGACGCGCCCCGGGCAGACCCGCGAAAGCGAGAGTGACTCATGTCGGCTCCCGACACCACGACCGAGGCCCACGTGCCCGACCCGAACGAGGGGCAAGCCCCGACTACTCCGGTGACCCAGCCCGCTCCGGCAACCGAACCCGCGGCGGCGGCCCAGCCCGCGGCAGCAGCCCAGCCCGCGGCAGCGGGCGGCCCGGCGATCCCGTCGAAGACCAAGAACGCGATCATCGCCGGCGGCATCGGACTCGCGGTGGGATTCGGGCTCCTCGGCTTCGGCGCCGGCTACGTCGTCGGCGACTCCGGGTCGTCGACCACCCAGCAGCAATTCCCCGGTGGTGGCAACGGCCAGTTCCCGGGCGGCGGCACAAATGGTGGTGGCATGAACGGCGGGGGTATGAACGGCGGTGGCATGAACGGCGGTGGCATGAACGGTCAGATGCCGGGCGGCGGCAACGGTCAATTCCCCGGTGGCGGCAGTGGCCAGATGCCGGGTGGAACCCAGAACGGTCAGACGCCGGGCCAGCAGAATGGTCAGACGCCGGGCGGTCAGACGGCTGCGCCCACCCAGACGCAGTCGCAGACCAGCTGATCCGGCGGGCGGCTCCCGGTCCGTGCGGTGGCTATCTCCCGTCGTGACCGGCGAGCTCGCCGAGTCGGATCGGTTGGGCGATGGCCCGATTCTGCGGTGTGGCCGCGGGTGGGCCGGAGGCACCCGCGCGGTCGGCGGCCCGCTCGCCGCAGATCGCGTCGACGTTGGCGCCGCAGAATCGTGCCTGGCATGGCCCGAGGCCGGCCCGAGTGTTCAGGCGTGTCGCGCGTGCCGACGCCTCGGCGCTGTGTGTACCACGCAGCTGCCCCAGGGTGGTGGCCTCGCACCGGCAGACGACGGTGGTGTCCTCCAGCCACGTCTGCCAGCCGTCAGGGATCGAGTGCGCGGTGGTAAGCCGTGTCGAGAAATGTTGTGCTGTTAGGCGTGCGCGCGACATATCTCGTCGATGGTGGATGGTCATAGCGTCTGGGACAGTTGTGCCAGTGCCAGTGCCCTTGTCGGACACGAGAACGTTACCCACGCCGTGCGCGGTCGTTCCGGCGCCGGGCGCGCCGCGATCGATGACCTCCACACCGAGGCCGCGCCGGGCCAGCTCCCGGGTCAGAGCGCATCCGATGATGCCCGCACCGACGATGACAGCCTTCATGTGAAGGACTCCGGGTCGGCTCCCGCACCGGGACGCAGCTCCTGGGGGAGCAGTCCGGCGGGGAAGTTCTGGTAGGTGATCGGCCGCAGGAATCGCGCAATTGCCTTGGCGCCCACCGAGGTCGTGTGGATGGCCGTGCTCGCCGGGTACGGGCCGCCGTGATGCTGTGCGTCGGTGACGGACACGCCCGTCGGCCACTGATTCCACAGCAGTCGGCCGGCCGTGCGAGCGAGAATGCCTATCAGTGACTGCATGTCGTCGCCGACGTCGGAGTCCTCGCCCTGTACCGTCGCGGTGAGCTGACCGGGCAGTGCGTCGGCAAGCGCCGTGAGTTCGGCGGCATCGGCGTAGGTCACGATGACCGACGACGGCCCGAAACACTCCTGCAGCAACGTCTCCGGGTCGTCGAGGACGTGTGCCGCGGTGGTGCGGTGCAGTTGCACGGCAGCGGTGAGGTCGTCGTCGCCGTCGACGGTGGCCAGGGTGCTCACACCGTCGAGTGCGGTGGCCTCGCCCACCGCGCGATCGAAGCCCGCGCGCATCGATGCGGTGAGCATCGGTGCCGGGGCGGGCAGAGTGGCCCGCTCGAGGGCGGCATGCGTCGCCGAGCCGTCGGGGACGATGAGAAGCCCTGGGCTGGTGCAGAACTGACCCATGCCGAGGGTGAACGACGCCACGTACTGCTCGGCGATCTCGGCGCCGCGTGCGCGGTCGGCGGCGGCGGTGACGAACACCGGGTTCACACTGCCCAGCTCGCCGAAGAACGGGATCGGGTCCGGACGCGACGACGCGATGTCGAACAGGGCGCGCCCACCGCGGGTGGAGCCGGTGAAGGTTGCCGCCCGTACCCGCGGATCGGTCAGCGCGGTGATTCCGGCGTCGACCCCGGAGATCGTGCCGAAGACGCCGTCGGGGGCGCCGGCGTCCTGCAGGGCGGACGTCATGAGGTCGCCGATGCGTACCGAGAGCCGCGGATGGCCGGGATGGATCTTGACCACCACCGGGCACCCCGCAGCCAGCGCCGAGGCCGTGTCTCCGCCCGGGACGCTGAATGCGAACGGGAAGTTGCCCGCCGCGAAGTTGAGGACAACACCCAGCGGTAGGTGCGTGCGGCGCAGATCGGGCCGCGGGGCGCCCATCGGCCAGTCGGGGTCGGCGTGATCGACGATCGGATCGAGGTGCCGGCCGGCGGCGACGTACTCGCCGAGATAGCGCAGTTGGAAGGTGGTGCGGACGAGTTCGCCGCGCAGGCGTCCGAGGGGTAGATGGGACTCCTCGGCGGCCAGGTCGATCAGTTCCTCGCCGTGTGCGTCGAGGACGTCGGCAACCTGCGTCAGGCCGCCACCGCCGCCTCGACCTGATCCGGGGTGGAATCGGTGATGTCGGTGCTTGTCGGGGTCAGTACGGGGTTCATCTGGAGTCCTTCCGGGTCAGGTCGGGTCGGGTGCGGCCGGGATCAGCGGTAGCGCCTGCCGAGTACAGCTTCAGTGTCCTTGATGATCAGCTGACGCAGCCGGAGGGAAACCTATTCCGACCGTCGCTGGGCGTAGGCGCGGAGATTCTCCACCTGCGCGGCGTCCAGCGACGGGCGGACCCGGGTGCGGGCGTCGGCGACGTCGTCGGCGGTGACCGTGGCGGCCTCGATGTTGCGGCGCATCGCCGAGAGTGCGGCCTCCCGCAGCAGAGCCGAGCAGTCGGCGGCCGAGTAGCCGTCGAGATCTGTTGCCAGCGACTCGATGTCGACGTCATCGGCGAGCGGGACGTTGCGTCCCGAGGTGCGCAGGATGTCGGCGCGTGCCTGTGCATCCGGTGGTGGGACGAATACCAGTCGCTCGAGCCGGCCCGGCCGCAGCAACGCCGGATCGATCAGATCCGGACGATTGGTGGCACCGAGGACGACGACGTCGGCCAGCGGTTCGACGCCGTCGAGTTCGGTGAGCAGCGCGGCGACCACGCGATCGGAGACCCCGGAATCCGACGACTGACCGCGCCGGGGCGCCAATGCGTCCACCTCGTCGAGGAAGATCAGGGAGGGCGCGGATTCCCGTGCGCGGTCGAACAAGTCGCGGACCGCACGCTCGGAGGCGCCGACCCACTTGTCCATCAGTTCGGCGCCCTTGACCGTGTGTACCGAGAGCCGACCCGACGCGGCCAACGCCCGTACCACGAAGGTCTTGCCGCAGCCGGGCGGTCCGTAGAGCAGCACCCCGCGCGGCGGATCGACACCGAGACGGGTGAACGTGTCGGGATGTTCGAGCGGCCACAGTACGGCCTCGGTGAGCGCCTGCCGGGTCTCGACCATGTCGCCGACGTCGTCGAGCGTGATCGATCCCAACGAGACCTCCGGCGACGTCGCACGCGACACCGGTCGGATCACCCCGACGGCGCCCCGCAGGTCCTCGGCGGTCAGTGCCGGTGAGGCCGTCGATCCGGCCGCGGTCACCCGGGCCGCAGCCCGCAGGGCCGCCTCCCGGGTCAGGGCCGCGAGATCACCGGCGACGAAACCAGGTGTCCGTGAGGCGATCTCGGAGAGCTGCAGGTCGCCCTCGGTGGGCACGCCGGTGAGAATGGCCGCGAGCAATCGGCCGCGCAGCGCCGCGTCGGGCAGCCCGATCGAGAGCTCCCGATCGCACAGTTGGGGATCGCGCAATCGGGTGTCGACCGCTGCCGGTTGTGTCGTGGTGGCGATCAGCGCGATCGTGCCAGGCTGATCATCCTTGCCTGCCAACGCTTCTCGCAGGGTGTCGAGGAGGAGTGTGGAGACCGGTTCGGCCTCGGCGGGTAGCAGGGCGTCGACGTCGGTGATCAGCAGGACCCCGCCGCCGGGACGCAGTGAGGATACGGCGTCGGTGACGGTGCGTAGTCGCGAATTCGCCTCGGTCGCACCGACGGTGGGGCCGTCGATCACGGCCAGCGGCCGCCCGTCCGCCACCGCGCGTACCAGCGTCGCCTTGCCCACCCCGGCCGGGCCGGTCAGCAACACTCCCAGGCGCGGGACCGCACCCAGGGTGCGCAACACCTCGGGCTGATCGAGCGTGATCCGCAGCCACTCGGTCAGTTTCGCCACCTGATCGTCGACGCCGACGAGTTCGGCCACCGGCCGCACCGCGCCTGCGCCCCCGCCGACAGCGCTCGCCACCCCGCCGACAGCGCCCGTCCCAGCACCGACAGCGCCCGTCACCGCGCCGGCAGCGCTCGGCGCGGTGGTGTCGGTCCACATCACTGCGGTGTTGGGCTGCACGCTTACCGGTGCGCCGGGCTCGGTGGCGGTCACCGTGAGAAGCTGTGTGGTCCAGGTGATCCCGACGGATCGGGCAAGGGTGCGCACTGCCTCGCTGGCGGTCAGTTCGGGTCCGAGGTCGCGGGGGAGCAGGGAGACGGTGTCGCCCACCGACAGCACCTTGCCGAGTAGCGCGCGTCGCAGGGTCGGCGCGTCGACGCCCTGGCTGGCCAGCGCCGACCCGGTGACCGTCACCCGGGTGGCGGCCTGCACCTGCACCGGCTCGACGACCACCTGGGCGTTCTCGCGGACGCCGGTGTTGGAGAAGGAGATGTCGTCGAGCAGGATCGTGCCGGTCGATGAGTCCGCGGGGGCAGCGGCGACGACGGCGGCGCTCACGCGCGCACCGGTGATGCGTACCGCATCCCATTCGCGGAGTCCGAGTGCGGTGAGTGCCTCGGGGTGCACGCGCACGATGCCGCGGCGGGCGTCGCCGGCCGACGGGTTCAGGCGCGCGGTCAGCGTGAGTTGGGCGCTCACGCGGTGGGGCTGTCGGCGTCGTCGGGATGGGGGGACGTGCCGTCCGCACGGGGGGTGCCAGTACCGGTGCCGACCGCGCCGGTGCCCGCGGGCCGGTGTAGCCCGAGGCGTGCCTGCGACTTCTTCATCGTCTGCCGACGCCGCGGAATGACGCGCCGTCCGGGCGTCTCGCGCGCCATGGCCCGTCGCTCCGCGCGACGTTCGCGCGGCGGCGCGTCCCAGTGCTCGGGGCGCGAGGCCACCCAGCGGCGGGAGCGCCAGGCGAACGGGATGTGCACGGCATAGCCCGCGATGCCGATGATCATCAGCACATACGGGAAGGTCACCAACAGCGCTGCACCGATGGCGACCAGGATCAGCAGGACCGGCAGAGCGCGCGGCGACACCTTCGCTGCCTTCAACGACGCCGTCGGTACCCGGCTGGCCGCGAGGAACGCGACGATGAGCAGCCACGTGCACACCACCGGCAGCGACGTCCACCAGCCTGACCCGAACTGCTGCAACAGCCCGACGGGCAGCAGCGCGATGATCGCGGCGGCCGGTGCGGGCACGCCGACGAAGAAGTCGCGGGTGTATGCGGGTGCGTCGTCGTCATCGAGGAGGGTGTTGAAGCGGGCCAGGCGCAGCACGATCGCGCAGGTGTAGACCAGGCCGATCAGCCAGCCGATGTCGGCGTGCTCCATCAGGGTCAGATACACCAGGAAGGCCGGCACCACACCGAAATTGATGGCGTCGGCGAGTGAGTCGATCTCCGCGCCGATCTTGGTGGTGGCACCCATCAGGCGCGCCACCCGCCCGTCGATGCCGTCGAGTAGTGCGGCCGCGACGAGCAGGGCCAGTGCCGCATTGATGTTGTCGTTGGAGGCGAATCGGATCGCGGTCATGCCCGCGCAGATCGCGAGGATCGTCAGCGCCGACGGCACGAACATCCGGCCGGCCGACGCCTGACGGCGCAGCCGCGACTGCTCGGCCGGGGTGTGTGCGCGTCCGGCCACGCGCGCGGGCGTGCGGTGCGGGGTTCCCGGCCGGTCGGCGCGCGGACTCATCGGCCTGCCGCTGGATCGGCGCCCGGGCCGAGGACGGCGATCGTCGTCTCGGCCCCGATCGTGCGCTGCCCGAGCCGGACCTGCGGCGTGGTGCCGGGCGGCAGGTAGACGTCCACCCGCGAGCCGAACCGGATGAGCCCGTAGGTGTCGCCGACCGACAGTGCGTCGCCGACCGTGGGATTGCACACGATTCGACGGGCGAGCAGCCCGGCGATCTGCACGACCGCGATGTCGGCGCCCGTCGCGGTGCGGATCGTCATGGTGGTGCGCTCGTTGACCTCGCTCGCGTCGGGGAGATCGGCCGACACGAACCGGCCGGGCGTGTGGGTCACCGAGGTCACCGTGCCGGCGATCGGCACGCGCTGCACGTGCACGTCGAACAGCGAGAGGAACACCGACACCCGGGGTCGCGGCGCGTCGCCGAGCCCGGACTCGGCGGGCGGCACGGCCTCGTCGAGAAGACTCACGGTCCCGTCGGCCGGGGCGGCCACCGCGAACGGATCGGTGGGCGCGACGCGGGCGGGATGCCGGAAGAAGGCCGCGCAGGCCCCGGCGGTCAGGACGGCCGGTGTCCGGATCCACCGGTGACGCCGACCGAGCACCGCGACGGCCGACGCCGCGGCGACAAAGGGGAGGCCCGCCGGATGGACCGGGGGTACGGTTTCGCGGGCCAGGGTGACCAGATGTGCCGGGGACAGTCCGTCTGGTGCGTCCTCACGCGGGCGCCTCGCCACAGTCATCCTCTCCGACGTCGTCCACGCGACCGATCGTCGCGCCCGTTCAGCTTAGAGCCCCGGGTGCCGGTGGCTCCACGTGCTGGGAGGCGGTGTGCATCGACGGCGGTTGTGCACAGCCGGTGAGGTCGGTGGCACATATCACCGAACGCATGTACAATAGATCAAGAGTTCGACGTACGCGCTACGGACACCGGGGGGTGGCAATGCTCGAGACGACCGACGATCTTCGCGAGTTCGCCTGTGCGCTCGTCGAGATGACGGCGGCGGCCACACAGGCCGATGCGGTGGAGCGGATCACCTTCCTGGAAGAACTGAAGTCCGCCGCCGCGGCCGCCCAGGTGCGCGAGACCGCCCGACTCGACGAACTGCGCGCCGCCGATGAAACCGAACGCAATGTGCCCCAAGGTAAGAGGGGTAAGGGGTTGTCGGCCGAGGTCGGTCTGGCGCGCAAGGCGTCGGCGCAGCGAGGTGGCCAATTCCTCGGGTTCGCGCGGGCCCTGGCCACCGAGATGCCGCACACCTTGGGTGCGCTCGAGGACGGCGATCTGACCGAGTGGCGCGCGACCATCCTGGTCCGCGAAACCGCCTATCTGACACGAGAATCCCGCGAGGAGATCGATCGTGTCGTCGCCGGGGACCGGCAGGCTCTGCTGAGCATGGGGGACAGGGCGTTGACCGCGCGGGCCAAGGAGTTGGCCTACGAGCTCGAACCCCGCACCGTCGTCGACCGCAAGGCGAAAGCCGAGCGCGATCGTCGGGTGGCGGTGCGGCCCGCCCCGGATCTGATGGCGCAGGTGTCGGCGCTGGTGCCGATGGCACAGGGGGTGGCGGTGTTCGCCGCGCTCACACGCCACGCCGATGCAATTGCCGGGTCCGACGGACGCACGCGGGATCAGATCATGGCCGACACCCTCGTCGAGCGGGTCACCGGTCAGGCGTGCGCCACCGCGGTGCCGGTCGCGGTGAACCTGGTGATCTCGGCCGAGACGATGCTCGGCGGGGATGCGTCTGCGGAGATCCCCGGATTCGGGCCGATCCCCGCCGAGATGGCGCGGCAGCTCATAGCCGACGGCGTCGACCCCGACGGCGAGACCGCCTCGACGATCCGGCGACTGTACGTACGGCCCGCGGAAGGCACGCTGGTGGCCGCCGACGCGCGGTCGCGGTGCTTCCCCTCGAGCCTCGCGCACTTCGTCCGCATGCGCGACCGGCGGTGTCGGGTTCCGTTCTGCGATGCGCCGATCGCCGAGATCGATCACGCCCGACCGCACCGGCACGGTGGGGAGACCTCGCTCGCCAACGCCGACGGCACCTGCGTGGCGCACAACCGCGCCAAGGAGGCCGATGGTTGGACCTACACGCCCATCGACACCGAATACGGGCACATCCTCGACGTCACGACGCCGACCGGCGCCTGGCATCGGAGCCGGGCGCCGCATCTGGTCGGCCGGCAGCCGCGTGCGTCGATGACCTCGACATGGCGAAAACCCAAACATCCCAATCGGTTACGCCCCGCCCGCCGACCACGCCGGTCACGTCAGCCGAACCACGTCCACCAGGTCGCCGGCCGCCAGTGACACGGTCTCGGCGGGGATGTCGACCAGCGCGTCGGCGTGGGCGAGGTTGCTCAGATGGTGTGATGCCGGTGGCCCGACGGTCGTGACGGCCGGTCCGTCGGGGTGGCGGACGAAGACCGCACGCTGGAACTGACGTTTGCCCGCCGGTGAGGTCAGGGCGGTGGTCAGTTGTGCGCGCAGCCGTTGTCGGCGCAGATGCTGGCCCATCGCGGCGCGCAGTGGGTCGCGGATGAACACCTCGAAGGACACCAGCGAACTCACCGGATTGCCGGGTAAGGTCACGATCGGCACGGACCGTCCGGCCGGACCGCGATAATGCCCGCAGCCCTGGGGCATCCCCGGCTGCATCGCGACCTTCACGAATTCCACCCCGCCGGTCATGCCCAGCGCTTCCTTGACGACCTCGAAGGCGCCGGCACTGACCCCGCCGGAGGTGAGGATGAGGTCGGCGTCGGCGGCGATCTCGTCGAGGCGATGCAAGAACTGGGTCGTGTCGTCGGGGACGAAATGCACGTGCCTGGCCTCGGCGCCGGCCTCGATGGCCGCCGCGGTCAGCATGGCGCCGTTGGATTCGTAGATCTGTCCGTGCCGCAACGGAATTCCCGGCGCCACCAGCTCGGAGCCGGTGGACAACACCGCCACCCGCATCGGCCGGAACACGCTCACCGTCGAGAACCCGAGCCCACACAGCAGCCCGATTTGCGCGGCACCGATACGGGTACCGGCCGGCAGCGCGGGCTGCCCGGCGACGATGTCGGAGCCCGCCGGGCGAATGTGCTTACCGGTCGGCACCGCGGTGGTAATGCCCACCTGCGTGCCCTCGACGGGTTCGGCGCCGCTGAACACGGCGGTGGTCAGTTCCACCGGCACCACCGCGTCGGCACCGGCCGGCATCGGTGCGCCGGTCATGATGCGGTGCGCAGTTCCCGGTGCCAGCGGCGGTGGGTCGACGCGGCCGGCCGGGATGTCGGCGTCGACGCGAAGGTGCACCGGCTGCGCCGGCGTGGCCGCGGCGACGTCAGCCGCGCGGACCGCGAAGCCGTCCATCGCGGAGTTGTCGAAGCCGGGTAACGAGATCGGGGCGACGACGTCGGCGGCGAGCACCCGACCCAGTGCGGCAGTGACGGGCATGATGACCGGCTCGGGCGGGCCGAACAGACTGGCGACGACCTGCTGGTGTTCGGTGACCGTACGCATGGCCCCAGCATGCCATCGCCCCCACGGCGCGCACGCACCGCCGACGCGCAGGTTCTCCCCACACACCCTAGATTTGTAGGATGACGCTCGGGTTGCTGATGGACATCGACGGTGTGATGGTCACGTCGTGGAAGGCGCTGCCCGGCGCGGTCGAGGCGGTCCGCATCCTCGCCGATCGCGGCCTGCCGCGGATGTTCTTGACCAACACGACGTCCCGTTCGCGCGGTCAGATCGCCGACGCCCTCAACAGCTGCGGGTTCGAGGTGTCGGCCGAGGAAATCCTCACCGCCGCCAAACTCACCGCCGAATACCTCGCTCAGACCTATCCGGGCAAGAAGGCGTGGGTACTCAACGAGGGCCCGATCGCCGACGACATGACCGGCATCGCCCTCACCGACGACCCGGCCCAGGCGCAGGTCGTGGTGCTCGGCGGCGCCGGACCGGTGTTCACCCATCGAGCGTTGTCGATCGTGCTCGAGTTGATGTTGGCCGGAGTGCCGGTGGTGGCGATGCACCGATCGATGATCTGGTCGACCGCCCAGGGACTGGCCATCGACACCGGCGTCTACCTCGAGGGCCTGGAGAAGGCGTCGGGTCGCAAGATCCGCGCCATCGGCAAACCGTCACCACTCGGCTTCCGTGCTGCAGTCGAGATGATGAATCTTGAGCCGACCCAGGTGGTGATGGTCGGCGACGACATGCACAACGACGTCCTCGGCGCGCAGGCGTCGGCGCTGATCGGGGTGCTCGTGCGGACCGGCAAGTTCCGCGAGGAGGCACTCGTCGCCCTGCAACGCGACGAGTTCGGGCCGGTCCCCGACCACGTCATCGACTCGATCGCCGACCTGCCCGCCCTCATCGAGAAACTCGACGGCTGAGGGCGCTACTCAGCCCTCGACGGCGCGCTTGATCTTGCCGAGCGTCTCGGCCATACCGAGTTTCAGCTCGGCCTCGAAGTTCTCGGTGCCGCCCATCAACTTGTCGACGAGCACCGACGACACCGTCGACGTCGTCCCGCCCGGCACCTCGCGACGCTCGGTCACGGTGACCCCGCTCGCCTTCGGTGTGATCGTGTAGCTCCACACGGTGCGGTTCTCGGCGACGCGGAAACCGAGTTCCTGGTTGGGGGAGAAGCGGACGATCTTCGACGTCGTCGGCCACACCAGCGGTCCGCGGCGGTTGACGTTGATCGTCTTGGTGCCCAGGCCCACCGGGCCGCGCACGATCATCTTCACGCACTGCGGACTCCATTCGCCCATGCGCTTGAGGTCGGAGATGACCTCCCACACCTGCTCGGGTGTGGCGTCGATGTCGATGGACTCCTCGATGAGTGGTGCGGCCATGCGGTGATTCCCCCTGCGTGGTGTCGGTCCGGCCGGACGGCGCGCGCCGTCCTCTCTGGGGACACTAGGGCACTTATTGAGCAAGCGTCAATAAGCTCATGAGTCACAAGCCCGGGGCGTCAGGCCAGCAGGACCGCCGCGATCACCGCGCCGATACCGAGGAACACCGTCGCGGTCACCCAGATCGCCGGATGCTCGCCGTCGTCGTCGAGCAGCAGGGTGCCGAGCTTGCCGGGGGTGAGCCAGTCGATCAGGACGAACGACCACATCATCACCGCGATGGTCAGCGCGACGTAGACGATGGTGTAGACCAGCCCGCGCCACAGTTCGAGATAGGCGGTGTCGATCACCGAACAGACCATCACCGCTGCCAGTCCGATCACCATCGAGACGGTCAGGATCGTGGCGTTGCGGTTGTGGTCGACCCAGACCAGCTGCCGCAGCCGGCCCGGCGTCACCAGATCGAGGGCGACGAAGCCGACGATCAGCAGCGCGATCCCCACCAGGGAGAACGACGCACCATGTGCCAGGTTGTCCCGCAAGATCTCCACTGAAACCCTCCCGTTCTCGGCACGTCAGCGGCGAACCGCATCCCTGCGGAGAACCCTAGGCCATCACCGGCGCCCGATCGGGCAAGAAGATCAAACCCTGGATGGGCCAAACCCTTACGCGGGTAGCGGGTCGGTTGTGTACTGCCACACCATGACCTGGTTGTTGCGCCTGCTCGAGTCCGAGCACCGGCATCTGCTGAGGGGTGTGGAGAGTTTGTGCCCGGAGGGGGTCGGCGCCACCGATCTCGGCACCGACCCCGTCCGGGTCGAGATCAGGACAGGGCGACCAGATCGTAGGAGTTGACGTTGCGTGCCAGGCTCTGCACGTGCTCGGTCGCGTCGCCGAGGGTGTGGCTGATCGCGGTCAATCGGCTCGTGTAATGGCCGACCGGGTACTCGGCGGTCATCCCGATACCGCCGTGCATCTGGATCGCCTCCTGGCCGATGTGACGGCCTGAGCGGCAGATCTGCAGCTTGGCGCGTGAGGCGATCACCGGGTCGGAGATGCCGTCGGCGAGCGCGGTCGTGGCATACAGGCTCATCGACCGCGCCAGCTCGAGCTGCACGTACATGTCGGCCGCCCGGTGCGTCAGCGCTTGGAAGGTCGCCAGTGTCACCCCGAACTGCTTGCGCGTCTTGAGGTAATCGACGGTCAGGTCGAGTGCGCGTTCCATCGCCCCGACTGCCTCCGCGCACAGCGCGGTC
Source organism: Gordonia polyisoprenivorans NBRC 16320 = JCM 10675 (assembly GCF_000241325.1). GTDB lineage: Bacteria > Actinomycetota > Actinomycetes > Mycobacteriales > Mycobacteriaceae > Gordonia > Gordonia polyisoprenivorans. The sequence continues at coordinate 109,002 of NZ_BAEI01000087.1, forward strand.
TGGATGCCGACCTCGACGTCGGCGAGCAGTGCCGAGGCGTCGCCGGAACCGAGGCGGGTGGCCGGGGCGCCGTCGAAGACGATCTGAGCGCCTCGACGCCGATCGTGGGTCCGGTAGGCGGTTCGGGTGACGCCCTCGGCGTCGGCGTCGACGAGGTACAGCCCGACCTCGCCGTTCTCGCGCGCCGACACGATCAGCTTGTCCGCGCAATCACCGTGCGGCACCAGCGATTTGGTTCCGGTGAGCTTCCCGTCGGCGGCGGTGGTGGCCACCGCGGCCGCAGGCCAGCGGTCGCCGGCCTCCTGATGGGCGAAGGCCAGGAGCAACTCGCCGCCGGCCAGGCCGCCGAGGAGTTCCTCGCGCAGGTCGCCTTCGGCGGTCGCGACGATCAGCGAGCCCGGGACCAACGCCGCGTCCAGGTACGGCTCGGGTGCCAGCGCTCGGCCGATCTCACCCATGACCGAGGCGAACTCGACGGGGCCCGCTCCGGCGCCGCCGTCTTCCTCGGGAATGGTCAGGCCGAGGATGCCGATGTCGGCCAACGACTTCCAGACGTCGCGGCTCCAGCCCAGCTCGGTGTCGGTGACCTTGCGTAGCGTCTCGACGTCGTAGGTCTTGCTCAGCACGTCGCGGACGGTGTCGCGCAACATCGTCTGTTCTTCGGACAGTTCGAAATCCATGTGTGTTCCTCGTGTGTCGGGAGGTCGAATGGTCGTGTGTGCGGCGCGATTACAGGCCGAGCACGGCCTTGTCGATGATCTGGCGCTGGACCTCCGACGAACCGCCGTAAATGGTCACCTTGCGGTAGTTCAGATAGGTCGGCACCGACAACTGCGCCCACTCCGGGGCCTCGATGTCGGCCGATCCGTTGGGCGCGGCCGGGTCGAGTCCGGCGACCGGAAGCGAATCCGGGCCCGCGATGTCGGCGAGCAACTCCATCGCTTCCTGCTGCAGCTGGCTCCCGCGAAGCTTGAGCAGCGACGATGCGGGGTTGGGCTTGCCGTCGGCCGACGATGCGACCACACGCAGCTGGGTCAGCTCCAGGGCGAGGATCTCGTTCTCGAGTTCGGCGAGGCGCGCGGCGAGGAACGGGTCCTCGATCAGTGGCTTGCCGTCGGCCGCGGTGATCTCACGGGCGAGTTCCTTGGCGCGGGCCAGCTTGGTCTTGGTGTAGCCGACGCGCGCGATGCCGCTGCGCTCGTTGCCCAGCAGGAACTTCGCCTGCGTCCACCCCTGGTTCTCCTCGCCGACGAGGTTCTCCACCGGAACCCGCACGTCGTTGAAGAAGACCTCATTGACCTCGTAACCGCCGTCGATCAACTGGATCGGACGCAGTTCGACGCCGGGGGTGTCCATCGGGAACAGCAGCATCGAGATGCCGGCCTGCTTCTTGACGTCGGGGTCGGTGCGGCACAGGCAGAAGATCCAGTCGGCGAACTGGCCGAGGGTGGTCCAGGTCTTCTGGCCGTTGACGACGTAGTGGTCGCCGTCGCGCACCGCGCGGGTCTTCAGCGACGCGAGGTCCGAGCCCGCCTCTGGCTCGGAAAAGCCCTGGCACCACCAGATGTCGAGATTGGCGGTCTTGGGCAGAAAGCGTTCCTTCATCTCCTGCGACCCGAACTGGGCGATGACGGGCCCGATCATGCCCGCGTTGAACGGCAGCATGTCGGGCACCGACGCGAGGCTCATCTCCTCGCGGTAGATGTGGTGCTGGATCGGGGTCCAGTCCTGGCCGCCCCATTCGGTCGGCCAGTGCGGTACGGCGTAGCCCGCCTCGTTCATGATGCGGGTGGTGGTGACGATGTCCTCGGGGTAGTTCAGCTTCCCGGCGGCCGAGCGTTCGCGCAGGTCCTTGGGGATCGCGGTGGTGAAAAATGTCCGAAGTTCGTCGCGGAAGGCTTCTTCACTTGAACTGAATTTCAGGTGCATGCCTACCTTCATACTCTCCGAGGTCGCGGGCGCAAACCCGGGCCCGGAGATTCGCCCGCCGGCGGGTGCGCGCCGACGCCAGTCCGCCGAGGACGGCGAGTGCGAGCACGTACCCGACGTAGATCGCGACGGTGGCGCGCAGACCGAGGTGGCCGACAACGAGTCCGGCGATCACCGCGGGCACGCTGAAGGCCACGTAGCTGACGATGAAGACCGCCGAGAAGACCTGGCCCCGCGCAGGAGCGGGTGTCTGCGCGCTGATCGAGTCCAATGCACCGAGGAAGGTCCCGGCGAATCCGGATCCGGCGATCAGCGAGCCGACGATGTACACCGGCAGTGACTCGGTGAGCACGCCGGCCAGCGAGATGACCGCACCACCGGCGAGCGCCGGATAGCCGAAGGCCAGTTTGGCCTGCGGCGCCCACGACGTGACCAGCAACGAGGTCAGCGCGCCGGCGGCGAAGAAGGCGAACAGCAGTAGGCCCGCTTCGGCGTGATTGGCGACGCCGAACACGCGCGCCACCACCGATGAGCCGAGCGAGAGGTAGAGGCCACCGAGCGACCATGTGGCCACGAACGCGGGGATGGCCGCCCAGAACAGCGGGCGCACCGCGGCGGGCACCGACGCCTGCGGAGCCAGGGTGCCGAGCAGGTGACGTCGTGACGAGAAGCCCACGCGCTCAGACGTTTCCGGCACGATCAGCAGTGCGATCAGGAGGACGGCGTAGAGGGCGAGGACGATCTCGTAGACCAGGAAGCGAGGGTGGGGAGCGTACTGAACGAGAACGCCGGCCACCGCGACCCCGCCGGCGAGACCGATGGTCGGCCCCGCCCCGGTGATCGCCGACGACAGGCGGGGGCTCGGTGCCATGTCGACGACGGTCGCCGTCAGGGTGCCGATCGCAGCACCGGTCGCCAATCCCTGCAGCGCACGGGCTGCCATCAGGGTGCCGACGCCGTCGGCGACGAGGAACAGCGCCATGCTCGCGATCAGCAGCACCAGGGCAACCGCGAGGACGGGCCGTCGGCCGATGTGATCGGAGAGCGATCCCACCGACAGCAGGCTGATCAGCATCGTGACGACGTAGATCGCGAAGACGCCGGTCAGGGTGAACGACGAGAAACCCCACAGCTGTTGGTAGACGGGATAGAGCGGTGAGGGCGCCGCCGACGCGAACAGCACCATCACCACCGTGGCGGTGACCACCCAGAACGCGCGGTGCGGATGTAGACGCGACACGGGAACCTCCGAAGTTGACGAGCCGGCTAAAGCAAAGGCGTTTGCGTTAGTCAAACTAGCCGGGATGGACTCCTAAAGCAACGCGGTTTGCAATAATCGATTCCATGAGTGCGACAACGGCGACGAATGTGCAGGTGGACGAGGGGCAGCACCCACGACGGCCCGGTGGACGCAGTGCTCGCGTGCAGCAGGCGGTCTACCGCGCCGTGGGACAACTCGTCGGTGCCGGCGAGCGCGAGACCATGACCATCCCGCAGGTCGCCGAGCTCGCCGGGGTCAATCCGACGTCGATTTACCGGCGTTGGGGATCGATCACCGCACTCGTCGAGGAGGTGGCGGTCGCCGTCCTCACCCAGGGCGAGGACCTCCCCGAGACCGGCACCCTGCGTGGCGATCTCACCGAGTGGGCACAGATCATCGCCGCCGACATCGGACGGCCCAAACGTCGGTCTTACCTACGGGCGATGATCGTCGCGCGCGATGAACTCGTCGACGAATGCCCGTGCTGGGAGATCCGGCGCGACCAGGCGCAGCAGATGGTGGCCCGCGCCGCCGAACGCGGCGAGCCCACACCGACCGTCGAGCAGATCCTCGACCACATCATCGCGCCGCTCTATCACCACGCCGTGTTCGGCAAGGCCATCGACGACTCGTTCGCCGCGCAACTGGCCGGCGATGTGATGGCGATGATCGTCTGATCAGCCGCCGATCGCGCGTCGGAAGAACGGCCACGACCGGTGGAGCTGATCCTGCCAGTAGCCCCATGAGTGGGTGCCCGGCCGGCCGATGTCGGCGGTGTAGGGGATGTGCAGTCCGTTGAGGCGTCCGAGGAGTTGCTGGGTGCAGATGCTGGTGGCCGCCTCGATCCCGCCGCCGAGCACCACCTGATCGGTCAGCGTGATCGGGTCGCGCACCGCCTGCGGGGTGTCGTGCGGACCGGGCAGACCACTGGAGTTGGAGATGTAGAGCGCGGTGCCGCGCAGCTTGCCCGCATTGAGGACGGGATCGTTGGCACGCCATAGCGGCCCGTTGTCGGGGCCCCACATGTTCACGGTGTTGCCACCGCCGCGACCGTCGACGACGAGCTTGATGTACTGCTGTCCCAACGGGTCCGACGTCGAGGCGCAACCGCTGTAGGACGCCGCCGCCCGATAGAGCCCGCGGTGCGCGATCGCCAGATTGAGCACCGAGGTCCCCGACGATGAGATGCCGCCGATCGCGTTACGTCCGCTCGTGCGGTAGGCCGAGTCGATGACCGCGGGCAACTCCGAGCCGAGGAACGTCGACCACTTGTTGACGCCGAGCGTCGGATCACGACGAATCCAGTCGGTGTAGTAACTGAATGCTCCCTGCTCGGGGATGACGACGTAGACGTTCTTGTCGGCGAAGAACGACTCGATGTCGGTCCGCGCGAGCCAGGAGGCGCTGTCCTCACCGCCGCCGGCGCCGTTGAGCAGGTACAGCACGCCTCGCGGCTGCGACGGATCGCGCGGCTTGATCACCGTCAGCGGGATGTCGCGGTCCATCGCATCGGAGTGCACGACGATGGTGGTGAGCTTCTCCGACGGCGAGCCCGCCGAGACCATGTGCCCGGCCGCATGGGCGTCGGGAGCCACACCGACCGGGACGAGTAGCGCTGCGATGGCCAGCGCCGCGATCAACAGTCCGCGTCGTGCTCGTCGCGTCATCCCCGGGCCCCGTTTCGTGTGCTTGTGGATGGAGTGGACGCTATCAGGGTCGACGCCCGCTAGGGTGGGCGCGCATGAGGCATGTGCATGCATTCGGTGACGACGCACTCGGGCAGTCCGACGCACTCGGCGTGGCGGCGGCCATCGCCGCGGGGGAGATCTCGGCGACCGAGGCCGTCGACGCCGCGCTCGAGCGGATCGACCGGGTCAACCCGCAGATCAACGCGATCGCCGTCGACGACAGGGAACGTGCCCGCAAGCGCGCCGCCGACGACGATTTCGGTGGCGGGGTGTTCGCCGGTGTGCCCTCGGTCATCAAGAACAACACCCTGATGGCGGGTATCCCGACGACCCACGGGTCCGCGGCGGTCCCCGAGCGGGTGGCCACTGCCAACGAGCCGTTCACCGATCAGCTGCTCGCCACCGGACTGAACATCGTCGGGGCGTCGACGCTGCCGGCGTTCGGCCTGACCGCGACGACCGAATTCGTCGACCGTGACCCCACCCGCAATCCCTGGGACACCGACTACTCCTCGGGCGCGTCCTCCGGCGGATCGGCCGCACTCGTCGCATCGGGGGCGTTGCCGATCGCGCACGGCAACGACGGCGGCGGATCGATCCGGATTCCGGCCGCCGCGTGCGGACTCGTGGGACTCAAACCCAGCCGCGACCGGGTGGTGGCCTCGCCCGAGGGTACGGCGATGCCCATCGACCTCATTTCCAACGGGGTCATCAGTCGCAGTGTGCGCGACACCGCCCACTTCCTCGCCGATGCCGAGAAGTTTTGTCCGGCACCGGGTCTCCCACCCGTGGGCCTCGTCGAGGGGCCATCGGAGCGGCGCCTGCGCATCGCCATGCTCACCGAGCCGCTGACCGGACAGTTGCTCGACGACGACACCCAGGCCGGCCTGACCGCCACCGCCGAACTCCTCGAAAGCCTGGGCCATCGCACCGAATTCATCCCGGTTCCCGTCGACCGTGCCTACGTCACCCAGTTCACCGACTACTGGGCGATGCTGGCGTTCTCGCTGGACCGATTCGGAAAACGGATGATCGACAAGGGTTTCGACCGCAGCAAGCTCGATTCGTTCACCCGCGGACTCTCGCGCATGTACCTGCGCCGCATGTGGCGTACGCCGTCGGTGATCCGCGGACTCAAACAGTCGACCGTGCGCTTCCGGGAAACCTTCGCCCGCTTCGACGCGGTCCTCTCGCCGACGCTGGCACACACCACCCCGAAGATCGGATACCTCGATCCCGCAGGCGATTTCGACGAGATCTTCGACCGGCTGACCCGCTACGTCGCGTTCACCCCGGCCAACAACACCTCCGGCGCGCCGGGTATCAGCCTGCCGCTCGCGCAGACCTCGCAGGGCCTGCCCCTCGGCATGCACTTCACCACCGACCTCGGTGACGAGCGCACGCTGCTCGAACTCGCCTACGAACTCGAGGCGGCACAACCGTTCGCACGAATCAACGACGCCGGCTGACGCCGGAACTCTGGGGGAGATGTCGGGTGTTGATCGACGAGCTGACGGAATTACTGGGCATCGATGTCGACGTGATCAGCGTCGGTGCTCTGACCGACAACGGCGTTGCTCGACGGATACTCGCCTAGGCCGTGCCTCTTTGACCGATGTACTCCCAGTCCAGCGCCCCTCAGCCCAGCGCGACCGACAGCCGATCCGCGAAGTCCGTCATCACCTGTCGATCTCCCGGGACACCCGGCTGCCAGGGCAGTCGCAGGCGGTCCCGATCCCGATCGGCGTAACGCGGTATGACGTGCAGGTGAAAGTGGAAGACGGTCTGCCAGGCGTCGGCGCCGCAGCAGTTGAGGAGATTCACGCCGTCGGCGTCGAGGTCGCCGACCACGGCGCGGGCGATCCGCTGCGCTTCGAGGGTGACCGCGGTCAGATCCTGCGCGTCGATGTCGAGTAGATCGGTGCTGTGGCGCTTGGGGATCACCAGCAGATGGCCGTCGTTGCCCGGCGCGATGTCCATGAACGCGTAGGTGGCCTCGGTTTCCGACACCCGGACACTCGGCGCCGTACCCGCGACGATCGCGCAGAAGATGCAGTTGGTCATGCCCGAATGGTAAAGGCGTGTCTCCCGAGATCACCTCGGGAGACACGCCTTCGGGTCGTCGGATGGCGTCTTAGTGCGCCACCGCCTCTTCGGCGCCCACGCCGGTCAGGGAGCGAACCTCCATCTCGGCGTTGCGTTCCGGGGTACCGCGATCCGACGGCGAGGTCAGCGTGCCGACGATACCGAGCACGAAGGCCAACGGGATCGAGACGATGCCGGGATTCTCCAACGGGAACCAGGCGAAGTCGGCGCCGGGAATCATCGAGGTGGCCTTACCGGAGACCGCGGGCGAGAACACGATGAGCAGCAGCGTCGAACCGAGGCCACCATAGATGCTCCACAGCGCACCGCGGGTGTTGAAGCGCTTCCAGTACAGCGAATACACAATTGTCGGCAGATTGGCCGCAGCGGCGATGGCGAACGCCAGGGCCACCAGGAAGGCCACGTTCTGGCCGTTGGCGAGAATGCCGAGCACGATTCCGAGGACGCCGAGAGTGATTGCGGCGTAGCGTGATACGCGGACCTGCTCGTCCTCGCTGACCTTGCCGCGCTTGATGACGCTGGCGTAGATGTCGTGGGCGAAGGACGCCGAGGCGGTGATCGTCAGTCCGGCGACGACGGCGAGGATCGTCGCGAACGCGACGGCTGCGATGATGCCGAGCAGGATCGTGCCACCGAGTTCGAAGGCGAGTAGTGGCGCTGCGGCGTTCTCCTTGCCGGCGGCCGCGAGGATGCGGTCGGGTCCGACGATCGCGGCGGCACCGTAACCGAGGATGAGGGTGAACAGGTAGAACGCACCGATGAGCGCGATCGCCCAGACCACCGAGCGCCGAGCCTCTTTCGCGGTCGGGACGGTGTAGAAACGCATCAGCACATGCGGTAGGCCGGCGGTGCCGAGAACCAGGGCGATGGCCAGTGAGATGAAGTTGATCTGCGATTCCATCGACCCGCCGTACTTGGCGCCGGGCGCGAGAACGTCACGGGCGGCGACCTTTTCGCTAGACGATCCGCTGATCGCATCCTGCGCGCCACCCAGGATGTGGGACACGTTGAGCCCGAACTTGGCCAGCACCAGGACCGTCATGAACGCGGCACCCGCGATCAGCAGCACAGCCTTGATGATCTGCACCCAGGTGGTGCCCTTCATTCCGCCGACGAGCACATAGACGATCATCAGGGCGCCGACCACGGCGATCACGATCGACTGCCCGGTCCGCGATGTCACGTCGAGCAGCAGGGCGACCAGACCGCCGGCGCCGGCCATCTGCGCCAGCAGATAGAACAGCGAGACCGCCAGCGTCGAGATCGCCGCCGCCAGTCGTACCGGGCGCTGCTTGAGGCGGAAGCTCAAGACGTCGGCCATGGTGAATTTGCCGGTGTTGCGCAGCAATTCGGCGACGAGCAGCAATGCCACCAGCCATGCCACGAGGAATCCGATGGAGTAGAGGAAGCCGTCATAGCCGTACACGGCGATGGCGCCGGCGATGCCGAGGAAGCTGGCGGCGGAGAGATAGTCACCGGCGATGGCGATGCCGTTCTGGGGTCCGGAGAACGTGCGGCCACCGGTGAAGTAGTCGGTGGCCGACGCGTTCTTCTTGCTCGCGCGGATCACCACGAACAACGTGATGGCGACGAAGGCGACGAAGATGGCGATGTTCGCGATGGGGTTACCCACGGCGGCAGATGCTGCGAGAGTGGTCATTTGGCGGCCTCGTTCATCATCTCGGTGCGGATCGCCTCGGCCTTGGGGTCGAGGTCACGATTGGCGAAGCGGACGTAGAGCCCGGTGATGACGAACGTCGTCACGAACTGCAGCAGGCCGAGAATGAGCCCGAGGTTGATGTCGCCCCACACCCGGGTTGCCATGAAGTCGTGCGCGAACGCCCCGAGCAGCACGTACACCGCGTACCACAGCAGAAAGAAGGCGGTCATCGGGAACACGAAGCGGCGCAGGGTGCGCTTGAGATCCTGGAATTGCGGACTGGCCTGCATCGCGACGTATTGTTCGCCCGTCGGATGCGCGGGCGCCGGCGGCGACGCCGGCGTGGGTTGGTCGACAGTGGACACGAGATCCTCCCAAACTGTGATGGTTCGCCCAAACTGTGATGGTCGATGACTCACAGAGTCGATGAGGGCCATGTCACACACAATGGGGTGGCGCGGGTCACACGACGAAACCGGTCATCCGTGCGGTGGGCGGTCGGTCGGCCCAGACGAACGGTCGGAGTCGATCGGCCCGCAACCACACGACGGTGGGAGAGGATGGCCGTATGACGCTTCTGTGGGATCAGCATGCATGTCTGCCGCTGCAACCCGACGCCGACGTCGGATACCTGCGGCGATTCGACCGCAACGGACCGACATATGTGTCGGTCAACGTCGGCTACTCACCGCAGAGCTTCGACGATTCGTCGTTGCTGCTGAGGCGTTTCCGGGCCGCGATCACCGACCACCCGGGCCTGGCGCTCGCGACGACGCCGTCCGACATCGAGGCCGCGGTCGGGCGGATCGCGGTGGCCTTCGATCTCGAGGACTCCAATCCCCTCGACGGTGACCTCGACAACGTCGCCCGGTTCGTCGACCTCGGCGTTCGCACGATGCTCCCGACGTACAACCACGCCAACCGCGCCGGGTGTGGATGCCTCGATACCGACGACACCGGACTGACCGCGTGGGGTCGCGACCTCGTCGCCGAGATGAATTCGGCCGGGATGGTGCCTGACGGTTCGCACTGCTCGGTGCGCACCGGCCTCGATCTGTGCGAGGTGTCGAGCAAGCCCGTCATCTACAGCCATTCGTGCATGCGCGGTGTGTGGGATCACCCTCGCAACATCACCGACGATCAGGCCCGCGAGTGCGCCGCGACCGGCGGGGTCGTCGGGATCACCGGTGTCGGGATCTTCCTCGGCCCCAACACCCCGACGCTCGAGGCGATGACCCGCCACCTCGAGTACGCGGTCGAACTCGTCGGCATCGAGCACGTCGGCGTCAGCACCGATCACTCCTTCGACGCCGAGGACTTCCTCGCCGAGATCCGCGACCATCCCGAGGCGTTCGACGAGTCCTACACGCGGTGGGGTCCGATCCGCTGGATGGCGCCGGAGGCTTTCGTCACCCTGGGAAGCCATCTGGCCCAACGTGGTTGGGCCGCCGACGACATCACCGCGGTACTCGGCGGCAACTTTCGGCGGGTTGCTGAGTGCTCCTGGTGACGGTGCGTGACCTCACTGCGCCGCCCCGTCGCGGGGGAGGCGTTCGACGCCCATCCCGACCCGTTCGGGGACGTGCATCCGCGCGAAGGTGCGCGAGAGGTCGCCGGGCACGCGGGTGCGGGTGGCGAGGCTGACGAGCATCATCGTCGCGAAGGCGAGCGGTACGGTCACCGCCGCGGGGAAGCCGACGATGACCGCGGGCCATCCGCCCAGTGAGGTGTCCCCGATACCGCCGGCGATCGCCAATGATGTTGCGGTGCCCGACGACAGACCACCGACCAGCATGCCGGTGATGGCGCCCGCTGGGGTCAGTCGGCGCCACCAGATGCCGAGGATCAGCAACGGGCACAGGGTCGAGGCCGCGACCGCGAACACCAGACCGACCGTGCGCGACAACTCCAGAGACGTTGCGGCCACACTGAACACGATGGGGATCACCCCGCCGATCACGGCGGCGACCCGGAAATCGCGGATGCGCCCACGCAGGACGTCGGTGGAGATCGCCCCGGCCACACTGACGAGCAGTCCCGACGAGGTCGCGAGGAACGCGGCGATCGCGCCCGCGGCCACGAGTGCGGCGAGGAGTTGGCCGGCCACCCCGCCGATCGCCGCCGACGGCAACAGCAGCACCGCGGCATCGGAGGTGCCCGTGATCAACAGTTGCGGCACATAGAGTCTCGCGAAGACCCCGAGCACCATCGGGAACAGGTAGAACAGGCCGAGCAGGGCGATCACCGTAAGGGCGGTCCGGCGTGCGGAGCGTCCGTCCGGGTTGGTGTAGAACCGCACCAGCACATGCGGCAGTCCCATGGTGCCGAGGAAGGTCGCGATGATGATCGAATACACCTGGTACAGGGGATGATTGCCGCCGAGCCCACCGCCCGGCGCCACCCAGGACGCACCGGTCGTCGGGGCGCCGGCCACCACCGGGGTGGCTGCGCCGGCGTCGAGCCGGATGGTGCTGCCCGAGCTCAATGTGTACTCACCGGGCGCGCGAAAGGCGGCGTCGTCGACGTGTGAGCCGTCGATGGTCCCGGTGACGTGCACCCCGGCGGTCTCCGGGACCGACAGCACGGTGTCGGTGGTGATGTCGACGGTGGTGGCGACGTCGACGCGCGGTGGGGCGGGCTCGCCGACCGGCTCACGGTGTGCGAGGAACACGATCACCAGGGCCAGCGCGGGTACCCCGATCGCGGTGAGCTTCAACCAGTACTGGAATGCCTGGACGAACGTGATCGAGCGCATGCCACCGCCGACGACGTTGACGATCACGATCACCCCGACGGCCACTGCGCCCACCCAGACCGGTACGCCCAGCAAGATGTTGAGAGTCAGTCCGGCGCCCTGGAACTGGGGAATCAGATACAACACGCACACGACGACCACCACCAGCATCGCCGTCTGGCGTGCGGGTCTCGACGAGAGCCGGAACTCGGCGAAGTCGGGCACGGTGTAGGCGCCCGAGCGTCGCAGCGGGGCGGCGACGAACAGCAACAGCCCGAGATATCCCGCGGTGAAACCGACCGGATACCACAGGGCATCCGCACCGTATTTGGCGACGAGTCCGGCGACACCGAGAAATGATGCCGCCGAGAGGTATTCACCGGACACCGCGGCGGCGTTCCATCGGGAGCCGACGCTGCGTGAGGCCACCAGGAAGTCAGACGTGGTACGCGCGAAGCGCCCACCGTAGGCACCGATGACGATGGTCGCCAGTGCCGCCGCGACGAGAGCGAACGCGGTCAGGATCGTCCCCGACATCAGTCGTGCTCCGAGGGGCCGGCGCCCGCATCGTCGTCGACGACGCCCATGAAGTCGCGCTCGGCCTGCTCGGCCAGATGCACGTAGAGTCTGCCGAACAGATACAGCAGCGGATAGACGAGCACCCCGAGGACCAACCAGGACACCCGGATACCGAACACCGCGTACTCGCCGAGCGCTGGAAAGACGATGCCCAGCAACGGAACCAGTGCGATGATCGCCGTCACGCTCAGGCCCAGCCGCAACGCCAAACCCAGCTGTGCGCGCATCAGGCCGCGGACCAGGGCGTCGCCGACCTCGGTCTGCTCGTGCACCTCCACCCGCGTGCGCACCACGCGTGCGCCGCGTCGGCGGGCCAGCACCACCCGCTCCCGCTGCGGTGGTCGCTCCGGGCCCGAAGGCGTCTCGCCCCGGCCCGAGGTCACTGGTCGTCTCCGGTTCGGTAGGCGCGCATCGGGTCCCGGATGAGGCGATCCTTGAGTTCTCGGACCTGCCGGCGGCTCACCGGGAGTTCCACCGCCTCCGAGTGGCCGTTGGCGCGCACCGCCACCATCGTCGTCGACCCGGAGGCCCGCAGCCCGGTCACCATACCCAGCGCCACCAGATACGACCGGTGGATACGCGCGAAGCCCTTGTCCTGCCACCGGGATTCGAGGGTGGACAGCGGAATTCGCACGAGGTGTGCACCGTCCGCCGAATGCAGCCGGGCGTAATCGCCGACGGCCTCGACCCACGAGATCGAATCCCGTCGGATCAGCGAGGTCACCCCGCCCAGTTCGACGGGGATGACGTCGTCGTCACGCGCGGTCGACTCGGGGGTGGTCGTGGGTGGCGCGGCCGCGGCGGCGACCCGATCCACCGCCTCACGTAACCGGTCCTCGCGCAACGGTTTCAGCAGATAGTCCAGCGCGCCGACGTCGAATGCGTCGACCGCGCGGTCGTCGTGGGCGGTGACGAACACGATCTGTGGGGGACTGCTGAGCTTGCGCAGCACGGTGGCCAATTCGATGCCCGAGAGGCCGGGCATGTTGATGTCGAGGAAGACCGCGTCGATCCGGTGGTCGCCGAGTTCACGCAGCGCTCCGGTGGCGTCGCCGGCGGCGAAGACCTCGCCGATCCCGGGCGCGCGGCGCAGCAGGAACACCAGTTCGTCGAGGGCAGGGCGTTCGTCGTCGACAGCCAGGACCGACAGTGCCATGGGTGTCATACTCGCACCCCGGCACGGAATTTGGGGACCCGCATCCCCACCTTGGTGCCCGCGCCGATGCCGGTGTCGACCACCAGGCCGTAGTCGTTGCCGAATGCCGCGCGCAGCCGATGATCCACATTGGTCAGGCCGACCCGGGCTCCCGCCGACCCGTCGCGTGCGCCCGGGTCCGATGTTGCCGACCCGTCGCGTGCGCCCGGGTCTGATGTCGCCGATTCGTCGCGCGAGGGCGTGGCGTCGGCGGGCGGATCGAGCGCGTCGATGTCTCCGGACCGCAGGAGCTCGGGGTCCATGCCGACGCCGTCGTCCTCGACGGTGATGACGCAGTCGGTGCCCTCGTCGCGCGCGGTGATCGTGATCGATCCGCCGCCCTTGGCGGCGAGCCCGTGCCGCACCGCGTTCTCGACCAGCGGCTGCAGGGCCAGGAACGGCAGCACAACACCCAGAACCTCTGGCGCCACATGCAGTTTCACGTCGAGCGCCGGACCGAAGCGCGCGCGTTCGAGGGTCAGGTAGCGATCGATGTTGCGCAGTTCGTCGGAGAGCAGGGTGTACTCGCCCGCCGCGCGGAACGAGTAGCGGGTGAAGTCGGCGAACTCGATGATCAGTTCGCGTGCCCGGTCGGGGTCGGTGCGCACGAATGACGCGATCGTGTTGAGCGCGTTGTAGATGAAGTGCGGACTGATCTGTGCGCGCAGGGCGAGGACCTCGGCGCGGTCGAGCCGCGCCCGCGAGGCGTCGAGCTCGGCCAGCTCCACCTGATCGGAGACGTACCGGGCGACCTCCGCGATGGCGCCGAGCATGCCCGGGCCCGGGCGACTCACCGTCGCGACGACGAGCGCTCCCGCGCCGGCGTCCCCGGCGATCAGCGGCTCGGCGACCAGCGCGCGCACCGGGGAGTCCGGACCGGACGGATCGTTGACGAGTACCCGCCGCTGCTGCGCCAGCGCCGAGGCCGCCGCCGCGTCGGCCGCGCTCAGCACACGCGTGGTCCACACCGGGTCGTCGTCGTGGGCGAGTGCTTCGGCGTCCGCGTCGTACAGGGCCACCCCCTGCGCAGCGGTCAGCGAACGCAGAGGTGGCAGGGCGTCGCGCGCGGATTCGGCACCGAGCCCGCCCCGTAGTGATCGCGCAGCCAGCGACGCCGTGTGCAAGGCGGTGTGTACGGCGCGCTCGGTCGGCGTCGCGACCACCCGCCGGGTCCGGATGAGGACCACGAGGCCGACGACGATCAGCGCGGCCAACACCACCACGATCGCCGCGAGATCACTCGACATCGGAATTCACCGACTCATTGTCGCGCGATCGGCGAGCCCGGGATCGGAACATTGCCGGATGTGTCGTACAGTTTCTCCGGCGATGGCAGGGGGCCAGCGTGAAGGGGGAATCCAGAATGGTGCGATATCTGTCGGCGAGACTCGTGGGTGCGCTCGGGGTGGCGGGGCTGATTGCGCTTGCGCTGACCGGCTGTTCGGCGCTGCCGTTCAGCAAGTCCACGCCGGTCTCTTCGGTCACCGAGAGCCAGGACGCCGGTGACGACGTCGACTTCGACGCCGCGATCGGGCAGTGCGTCTACCTGTCCGGCACGATGATGGACGCCAAGATCGACCACGCGACCTGCGGACAGGCGCCCGCCAACTATGTGGTGGTGGCCAAATCGCCGACCAAGGAGGCCTGCCCGTCCGACGTCGACCAGACCTACTACGTCACCCAGGGCGGCACCCAACAGGGCGCGCTGTGCCTCGACACGGATTGGGTTGTCGGACAATGCATGACAGTTCCGAGCTTCGGCGACCCGGCGCACGTCCCGTGCAGCTCCACCGATTCCGACGCCCGTCGCATCCTTGCTGTACTCCCCGGAGCGACCGACGAGAGTGGTTGCCCGGACGCGACAACCAACTACTACACCTACGATCAGCGGCACAAGGTCGTCTGCGTGGAGAAGCTGAGCTGAGAGTTCGGCGCCGACAGCGCCCGTCCATGCGCCGACAGCGCCCAGCAAAGCGCTGTCACGGCGCTGGTGAGCGCTGTCGGCGTTGAACTGGGCGCTGTCGGCGGTGAGGAGAGCGCTGTCGGCGCTGGGGAGGGCGCTGTGGGCGTCAGCCCTGGTCGCGCAATTCCCGCCGAAGGATCTTGCCGGTGACGGTCTTGGGGAGATCCCCGACCACCTCCACCGAGCGCGGGTACTTGTAGGCGGCCATCTGCTCCTTGCAGAAGGCGATCAGTTCGTCGGGATCGACGGACTGTCCCTCCCGAAGGGACACATAGGCTTTCACGGTTTCGCCACGATAGTCCTCGGGTACGCCGACCACTGCTGCCTCACGCACCGCCGGATGGGTGTAGAGCACGTCTTCGACCTCACGTGGCCACACCTTGTAGCCCGAGGCGTTGATCATGTCCTTCTTGCGGTCGACGAGATAGAACCAGCCGTCGGCATCCATGAAGCCAACGTCACCGGTGTGCAGGGCGCCGCCGGGGATCGACTTCTCGGTGGCCTCCGGCTTGTTCCAGTATCCGGGCACCACCTGTGGGCCCGACGTCACGAACTCGCCGACCTCGCCGACGGCGACGTCGTTGCCCGCCTCGTCGACGACGCGCACCACCGTGTTGAACACCGGCACACCCACCGACAACGCTCCCGACGCGGGATCGACCGGCGCCCGAACACCCAGCGGCACACCGTGAGACGGAGAATTGGTCTCGGTGAGTCCGTAGATGTTGTGGATGTAGGCCCCGAAGACCTGCTCGAGCCGATCACCCATCGCCGGGGCGATGGGCGCGCCACCGGAGTACAGGATGCGCAGACTCTCGAAGTCGTCGGCGCCGGCACCCGGCGCCGACGCGAGAGCGTTGAATGCGGTGATCGCGGCGACGGTGAACACCGGGCGGTGTTCGCGGATGGCGTCGAGCATGACCGACGGCTCGAAGCGATGTGCCAGGATCAGTGGTGAGCGGGCGATCATCGCGAACATGACGTGACCGACCAGTCCGGTGATGTGGAACAGCGGCGCGATACCGAGGATTCCTTCGCCGGGTTTCAGTCCGGTCCAGTCCCGATAGGTTTGCGCGTTGAACGCCAGATTGCCATGGGTGTTCATGGCGCCCTTGGGATTACCGGTGGTTCCCGAGGTGTAGGCGAGGACGGCCAGATCATCGGGGCCGGGGGAGACTTCGGGGAGATCACCACCGACGAAGTCGTCGATGATGGTCACCAGATCGAGAGTCCCCTCGGGCCGGGTGCGCTCGAGCTCGGCGAACAACCGGGGATCGCAGCGCGTCTGGAAGTCCAACGCGGAGCACGTGATCACCGTGTGCACCGACGTCGCCCCCGACTCGATGACCCCCTTGGCGACACCGGTGTAGAGGTCGTCGAGGGTGAGCAACGCCACGGCACCGGAATCGGTGAGCAGATAGGTGAGCTCGCGGGCCTTGTTCATCGGGTTGATCGCCACGGCGGCGCCGCCGGCCCGCCACGCGGCGAGGAGTCCGATCACGAACGCCGGATTGTTCTGGACGTACAGACCGAGGCGGTCGCCATCGCCGAAGCCATGCTCGCGCAACGTGACCGCGACGGCACGCGAGGCGCGATCGACCTCGGCGAAGGTCAACGACTGATCGAAGTAGATCAGGAAGACGTCGTCGGGATTCTCGGCGACGGCGGCGTCGAACAACGCCAGGCCCGACGCGTACTCCGTCGTGATGTCACCGGCGGTGCCCGGTGGGTACAGCGACAACCACGGCCGCGCGGCGTAGAGACCCTCGCTCACTTGATCACCACCGGGTTGACCGGCGAGCCGGTGGCGTTGTGGATCTTCAACGGTGCTGCGACATAGA
The DNA here is from genome assembly GCF_000241325.1 of Gordonia polyisoprenivorans NBRC 16320 = JCM 10675. Taxonomy (GTDB): domain Bacteria; phylum Actinomycetota; class Actinomycetes; order Mycobacteriales; family Mycobacteriaceae; genus Gordonia; species Gordonia polyisoprenivorans. Next base: position 125,958 of record NZ_BAEI01000087.1, read on the forward strand.
AGAACTCGTACACTCCGTCGTCGGCGCAGTCGGCGGCGAGCTTCTCGAGATCACAGATCTCGGTGAAGGCGATGCCGAGGTTGCGCATCAACGCGTTGTGCAGCACCAGGGCGACACCGTTGTTGGGGTCGGTGGTGATCTCGTTGGCGATGGTGTCGGTCACCAGGTTGGGGATCTCCTTGGCCTGGAACCATTCCACGAGTTCGGGCGAGTAGACCAGGCCCGGCTCGCAGAAGTCGTCGTAGAACTTGTCGCCCTGCTGGAAGAACAATTCGAGATGGTTGGTCCGGATGATCAGGATGTCGCGCGGCTTGATCTCGATTCCCTGTGCCTGCGCACACTTTTCGAGATCGGTGTGATCGTAGGTCTCGCGCGGGCCGAGGTGGTCGACGCCGCGGTGGCGCGCCATGTCGAGCAGCACGGCCCGGCCGGCGACGCCACGCTCGGCGATCGGCTCGACGCTGGCCTTGTCGAGGCCGCCGATGGTGGTCCGGGCGTCATACCCGTTCCAGATCTTGCCGCCGTACCAGACGTGGCCCAGGGCGTCGTACTGCGTGGAGCCCTGCAGGAAGGCGTTGATCTTGTCGTCGGCGTAGTGCAGGCCGCCGGGGAACGCGGGGCCGTCGCCACCGTCGTCCCAGTGCGACTCGTCGAGGATCATCTCGCGGGTGGCGGGGCTGCGGCCCGGCCAGACCGGATCACCCTTCGGGTCGCCGATCAGGCGTTGCAGGGTGAACAGCGCGCCCTTCTTGATGAGCGACGCGCCGGCGATCACCTGTTCGGCGGTCAGGTAGTTGAGGCTGCCGACCTCGTCGTCGGGTCCCCACTTGCCCCAGTTGGTCGGCGCGTTGTCGAGGAGTTCGGTGAGTGCAGGAGCTTCGGGAGCGGTGGTCATCGTTGATCCTCCAGTGATGAGCGAATGTTCTGAACTGTCCGAGCGATCGTTCAGGCCGGGTTCAGTGAGATGAGCATCACAGATGCCCCCGGGGTGCGTCAACCCCCTCGGCACAGCGGTGTTCGGGTGACGAAGTGCGCCGGGCGAGTTCAGTTCTGCTGAACTCGATGGCCCATCATCGCCAGGGCGAGTTCGGCGTATTCGGCGGCGACCTCGGCCGGTGATTGCGGGCCGCCGGGCGAGTACCAGTAGGGCAATGCCATGCACATCGTGGCAATGGCCCGTCCGGTGTTGTGCGGGTTGGGGGTGGTGAACTCGCCGGCCGCCACGGCGTCCGCGGCAACGACGTCGAGGTGCTGTTGGACACGGCGTCGGGAGTCGGCGACGCGGGTTCGGTCGGGCTCCTCGAGGCTGCGCATCTCGGTGGCGGCGATGAAGGCGAGGTCGCGCCGGTGCGTGTGGCACAGGGCGAGCGCCTCCACCATGAGCGCGAAAGATGGCACCGGATGCGGGTTTTCATCCGCAGCTGCCGACATCCGCCAGTGCACCTCGGTCATCATGACGTCGAAGAGCGCGACGAGTAGCTGCTGCTTGCTCCGGTAGTGGTGATAGATCCCGGCGACGCTGATCCCCGCCGCGCCGGCGACCACGCGCATGGTGGCACCGTGATAGCCGGTCTCGGTGAACACCTCCACCGCGGCGGCCAGGACGGGATCGAGGTCGAGGTCGGCGAAGTGTCGCCAGTCGTCGTCCCCGCGTGCCGGGGTCGGACGGACGAAGGTATCGCCGGCCAGCAATGCGCCGGCGGTTACCCCGAGCACCGCGGCGACGGCGTTGAGTCGCTCGACGGTGACGGCGACCTTGTTGTTCTCGATCGCGCTCATCGTGCCGACACTGACCTCGAGGCGCCCCGCGAGATCACGCAGGGTCATCCCCGCGTTCTCCCGCGCTCGTCGCACCGCGGCACCCACCGCAGGTTCAGTCACGCTGAACAATGTACGGGTCGAGTCGGGCGCGCGTCGCGATTCGTGCGTTCACCACTGCTGCACGGGTTGCGGCCGTACACTCACGCACGCGATGCGCACACCAGACGACCCTGATCCCCGACGATCGACGAGCGGCCCGGCCCCCGGCGACTACGACCGGCGCCCGTGGCTGGTCCACTATGCGCCGGATCTGGGTGCACACCTGACACCGGGCGTGGCCAATGCGGTGCAGATGTTCGAGGCGACCGTCGCCGACCGGCCCGACGAGATCGCCCTGGACTACCTCGGACAGACGATGACGTGGCGGGAGGTCGACGAGGCTGCCGACGCGGTGGCCGGTCTGCTGGTCGCGCGTGGCTTCGCACCCGGCGATCGACTCGCCCTGCTCCTGCAGAACGACCCGGCGTTCGTGATCTGTCTCGTCGCGGCGTGGCGGGCCGGCGGGATCGCCGCGCTCATCAGCCCGATGGTCACCGCCGACGAACTCCGGCAACGACTCCACGACCACACGCCGACGGCCCTGGTCGCCCTCGACGACCTCTACCTCGACGTCGTCTCACCACTGCTCGCCGACGGAACCAGCAGTGTGCGCGTCGTGATCACCACGTCACCGGTGGACGGACCGAGCGGTCCGGTCGACGAGCCGAGGCTCTTCGCCGAGGTCACCCGCCGCACCGTCGCCGATGCCGTCGACCTGCGCACACTGATCGCGAATGGGCATGCGCGGCAGGGCTTTGCGCCTCGACCGATCGGCCCGCGGGACATCGCGGTGGTGATGGCCACCTCCGGAACCACCGGGCCGCCGAAGGGGGCGTGCCTGACCCACGCCAACGTCGTGTTCAGCGCGCACGTCTACCGACGATGGTGCGCACTCGGGGCCGAGCCGATCCTCGCCGCCTCCCCGCTGTTCCATGTCACCGGTCTGATCGGCGCCGCGGCACTGTCGATGCTGACCGGGTCCCCGCTGGTACTCACCCACCGGTTCCGGGCCGACGTCGTCCTCGACGCAATCCGCCGCACCCGGCCCCGGTTCATGGTCGCGGTGATCACCGCCTACATCGCACTCGCCGACGAACCATCGTTGCTGCCAGAGGATCTCGACTCCCTGGAACTGCGGTTGTCCGGTGGGGCGCCGATCGATCCGGCGATTGCCTCGCGCCTACAGGATCGTCTCGGAGGCTACATCCACAACGTCTACGGACTGACCGAGACGTCGTCGCCGTCGCATATGGTGCCCATCGGCGCGCAGGCGCCCTTCGACTCCGAGACCGGGGTGCTCTCGGTCGGGGTGCCGGTCTTCGACACCGTCGTCCGCATCGTCGGTGATGACGGAACAGATCTACCGCCCGGCCAGATCGGCGAGCTGGTGGTCTCCGGCCCGCAGGTGATCGGCGGCTACTGGCGTAACCCTCGTGCCGATGCCGAGGCCTTCGTCGGTGGCGAATTGCGCACCGGGGACATCGGTTTCATGGATACCGATGGCTGGTTCTACGTCATCGACCGCAAGAGCGAGATCATCAATGCCTCCGGATTCAAGGTCTGGCCCAACGAGGTCGAGCGGGTCCTACGTACTCATCCCGCGGTCATCGACGCGGCGGTGGTCGGCATCCCCGACGACTACCGTGGCGAGTCGGTCAAGGCCTTCGTTGTTGTTGCCGAAATGGAAGCCTCCGAAAAGGATGTCGCCGAAGAGGATTCGGCGGAGACGGTCGCGCCGACCGAGCAGGAACTGATCGACTACTGCCGAGATCATCTGGCGGCCTTCAAATATCCGCGCGAGATCGAGCTGGTCGGCGAATTGCCCCGCACCGCCACCGGGAAGTTGTTGCGGCGCAAGCTGCGGTGAGGTGACCCTGCCCGACCCCACCACCGGCCCCGATCACCGCAACGGGTAGAAATCCGCCTGGTTTCCCGACGCCGCTGCCGCGAGGGTCGCCGCGACCCGCTCGACGTCGTCGCGCAGCGTGGCGATCGTGACGCGCACGTGGTCGCCGCCGCGCTGCGGCTCGACGATGAATGGATCACCCGGTGCGACCTGAATGCCGTTGGCGGCCAGATGGATCAATGCGTTGCGTTCGTCGGAGACGGGCACCCACACATTGAGGCCGTCGGTGCCGCCCACGTCGATTCCCTTGTCCGCCAACGCCTCGACCAGTGCTGCGCGGCGGGCCCGATACGCCGCGCGGGCGTTGTCGACGGCGGCGACGGACGTCTCGTCGGTGAGCAGTTCATAGAGCACCCGTTGCAGCAGGCGCGGGGTCCAGCCGGGTCCGAGCATACGGGTGGCGGTGACCCGGTCGATCACCTCGCGCGGACCGGTCATCGCGGCGATCCGCAGGTCCGGGCCGTGTGACTTGGAGAAGCTGCGCACATGGACCACCTGATCGGGCAGCCACCGGCCCAGGCTGATGTCGGGGGCGGCCACGGCGGCACCGCTGTGGTCGTCCTCGATGACGACGCACCGCGTCCCCCGGACGGCACGCGCGAGATCGCGGGCGCGGGACGCGGTCATACTGACACCGGTCGGGTTGTGGGCACGCGGCTGCAGGAGCGCCACCGTGGGGGCCTGGGCCATCGCGCGGGCGAACGCATCCGGATCGGGCCCGTGGCGGTCGATCGGCACCGGGATGTGTTGCAGGCCAAGGGTGTCGAGGAGATCGAGGAACTGCGGAAACGTCGGGTCCTCGACGATGACGCGGTCACCGAAGCGGGTGACCGCCTGCAGCGAGCGGGTCACCGCGTCGAGGGCGCCGTCGACGACGGTCAGTGCCTGCGCCTTGGACGGCCAACGGGTGCGCAGCAGGTCGCCGAGCTCGGGAACCACGGGATGATCGTGATAGCTGGTCGTCGCGGCCCGCTCGGCCACATTCGACAGTGCGGCTTTCAGTTCGGGGAGCAGCTCGGGGTCCGGTGACCCCTTCGACAGATCGAGCCCGATGCTGCCGTGGGTGCGGGCCATCGTCGCGGTGCGCGACACCCGGGGCACGTCCGGCGCGATGGCGCCGTCGGCGACGAACGTGCCGCTGCGTCCGCGCGAGACCACCAGGCCCGAGCGGGACAACGCCTTCCATCCGTAACTGACGGTCGCGGGGGAGACCCCGAGCTGGGCGGACAGGTCGCGCACCGTGGGCAGGCGATCACCCGGGACGAGTTCACCATTGCGGATCATCCGTCCGATGGCGCCGGCGATCCCCGCAGGCGTGGGGTCGTCGATCACGATGCGCTGCGGCGTCACCTCGGTGGCGGGGTCGTGCACGGTCATCGGATACCTCGGTGGGTCGGTCGGGGCGGTCGGTCGGGGTCGAGAAGTGTCTTGTGAGGAGATTCTGTCGTTTCGGCCCCGCGGTCGTAACACATACTCCATAGTGAGAAATATTCCGGAAATGTTTACTCGCCAGAGTGTCATTTATTCAATCACAAGTTGACGAGTCCCACCGACGACGGAGGAAACAAGCGATGACCGTGATCAGAGCGGCGATCACCCAGGCGGAATGGACCGGGGACGAGGAGTCCATGGTCGTCAAGCACGAAGGCCTGGCCCGTGAGGCCGCGGCTCAGGGCGCGACCATCGTCTGCTTCCAGGAGCTCTTCCACGGTCCGTACTTCGGGATCGTCGAAGACGCCAAGTACTACGAGTACGCGCAGTCCGTCCCGGGCCCGCTGACCGAACGCTTCGCCGCGATCGCGAAGGAACTCGGCATCGTCATCGTGCTGCCGGTGTACGAGGAGCAGATGGCGGGCCTCTACTACAACACCGCCGCGGTCATCGACGCCGACGGCAGCTACCTGGGCAAGTACCGCAAGAACCACATCCCCGACGTCGACCGCTTCTGGGAAAAGTTCTACTTCCGGCCCGGCAACCTCGGCTACCCGGTCTTCGACACCGCGGTCGGCAAGGTCGGCGTCTACATCTGCTACGACCGGCACTTCCCCGAGGGCTGGCGGGAACTGGGCCTGAACGGCGCCGAGATCGTCTTCAACCCCTCGGCCACCAAACCCGGGCTCTCGAACCGCCTGTGGGAACTCGAGCAGCCCGCCGCCGCGGCCGCCAACCAGTACTTCGTCGCCGCCAACAACCGGATCGGCACCGAGAGCGGTGAATTCGGCGACAAGGCGGTCACCTTCTACGGCAGCTCCTACTTCGCCGACCCGCGCGGCAACTACGTCGGCGAGGTCGCCTCCACCGACACCGAGGAGATCGTGATCCGCGACCTCGATCTCGACCTGGTGCGCACGGTCCGCAACGACTGGCAGTTCTACCGCGATCGCCGCCCCGACAGCTACGACGCCATCCCCGCCCGCTGACCGCGCCTTCTCGCGAGAGGATCTCCATGGCAACCACATTCATCCACGGCGGCACCGTCGTCTCGGCCACCGGCAAGGGCACCGCCGACGTCCTGGTCGACGGCGAGCGCATCGTCGCCCTGCTCGAACCCGGTTCGACGGTGCTCGGCGCCGATCTGGCCACCACCGCCGACACCGTCATCGACGCCACCGGCAAGTACGTCATCCCGGGCGGTATCGACGCACACACCCACATGTCGATGCCGTTCGGCGGCACGCAGGCCAGCGACACCTTCGAGACCGGCACGCGGGCCGCGGCGTGGGGTGGTACCACCACCATCATCGACTTCGCCGTGCAGAAGTTCGGTGAGCGACTGCAGGATTCGCTGGCCACCTGGCACTCGATGGCCGACGGCGAATGCGCAATCGACTACTCGTTCCACCAGATCGTGGGCGACGTCAACGCCGACTCGCTGGCCGCCATGGCCGGCCTGCAGGACGAGGGCATCACCAGTTTCAAACTGTTCATGGCCTATCCGGGCGTCTTCTACAGCGACGACGCGCAGATCGTGCGGGCCATGCAGGTCTCGGCCGAGACCGGCTTGCTGACCATGATGCACGCCGAGAACGGTCCGGCGATCGACGTCCTCGCCGAGCAACTCGTCGCCGCGGGCAAGACCGATCCGTACTATCACGGCATCGCCCGCGCCTGGCAGTTGGAGGAGGAGGCCACCCATCGGGCGATCATGCTCGGAAACCTCACCGGCGCACCGCTCTACATCGTGCACGTCTCGGCCAAGCAGGCCGTCGGCCAACTCGCCGCCGCCCGCGACGCCGGACAGAACGTCTACGGTGAGACCTGCCCGCAATACCTGTATCTCTCGCTCGAGGATCAGCTCGGCGCACCGGGGTTCGAGGGCGCCAAGTGGGTGTGCTCGACGCCGCTGCGATCCAAGCACGATCACCACCAGGACGAGGTGTGGCAAGCCCTGCGCACCAACGATCTGCAACTGGTGTCCACCGACCACTGCCCGTTCTGCATGAAGGGCCAAAAGGACATGGGCATCGGGGATTTCACCAAGATCCCCAACGGCATCGGCTCGGTCGAACACCGGATGGACCTGCTCTACCAAGGGGTGGTCGACGGCAAGATCAGCCTCGAACGCTGGGTGGAGATCACCGCGACCACCCCGGCCCGGATGTTCGGCCTCTACGGACGCAAGGGTGTCATCGCACCGGGCGCCGACGCCGACATCGTGATCTACGACCCCGCCGGGCACACGTCGATCGGCATGGGCAAAACCCACCACATGAACATGGACTACTCCGCGTGGGAGGGATACGAGATCGACGGCGCCGTCGACACCGTCCTGTCCCGCGGTTCGGTGGTCGTCGCAGACCGTGACTACGTCGGCACCAAGGGCCACGGGAAGTTCGTCCGCCGTGAACTCAGCCAGTACCTCATCTAGGAGCATCATGGATTTCGGAGTTGTCCTGCAGTGCCATCCGCCGTCGGCGCGCACCATCGCGCTCACCCGCCTCGCGGAATCGCATGGCTTCAGCCATGTCTGGACGTTCGACTCGCACGTGCTGTGGCAGGAGCCCTACGTGCTGTTCGCCCAGATGCTCGCCGAGACCCGGCGCGTCACGGTGGGGCCGATGGTCACCAATCCCGCGACGCGCGATTGGACGGTCACCGCATCGCTGTACGCCACGCTCAACGAGATGTACGGCAATCGCACCATCTGCGGTATCGGGCGCGGTGATTCGGCGGTTCGTGTCACCGGCGGCAAGCCGACCACCCTGCGTGATCTGCGCGAGTCGGTGAACGTCATCCGCGAACTCGGCAATTCCCGTGAGGTCGAGATCAACGGCTCCACGGTCCGATTCCCGTGGAGCTCCGGTTCGTCACTGCCGGTCTGGGTGGCCGCCTACGGCCCGAAAGCGCTGGCACTGACCGGTGAGATCGCCGACGGATTCATTCTGCAACTCGCCGATCTCGACATCGCGTCGTGGATGATCGACACCGTCCGCTCCGCGGCCTCGGATGCCGGCCGCGACCCCTACGACGTGAAATTCTGTGTGGCAGCACCGATGTACGTCGGCGACGACCTCGATCACCAGCGTGATCAGTCCCGGTGGTTCGGCGGCATGGTCGGCAATCACGTCGCCGACATCGTCGAACGCTACGGCACCGACGGCTCGATCCCGGCCGCCCTCACCGACTACATCAAGACCCGTGAGGGGTACGACTACAACCAGCACGGCCAGGTCGGGAACACCCACGCCGACTTCGTCTCCGACGAGATCGTCGACCGCTTCTGCGTGCTGGGGACCGTCGAGGACCACCTCACCAAACTCGAGGCGCTCGGCAAACTCGGTGTCGACCAGTTCGCCGGCTACCTCCAACACGACAACAAGGAGGAGACGATGCGCATGTACGGCGAGCACATCATCCCGACCCTCACCCGCGGCGGCGTCGCCGTGCGAAAGGAGCAGTGAGATGAGCACTCTCGAGAGCTCGGTGCACGAGCGCGCCTATCAGCTCGACCGCCAGTATGTCTTCCATTCGTGGTCGGCGCAGGCCGATCTGAACCCGATGGTCATCACCGGCGGCAGCGGTTGCCGGGTGTGGGACGATGCCGGGCGCAGCTACCTGGACTTCTCCAGCCAGATGGTCAACACCAACATCGGGCATCAGCATCCGCGTGTGGTGGCGGCGATCGCCGAGCAGGCACAGACGTTGTGCACCATCGCCCCGGCGACGGCCAACCTCGCCCGCGGCGAGGCCGCCAAACGGATCGTCGACCGTGCCCCCGACGGGTTGAACAAGGTCTTCTTCACCAACGGCGGCGCCGACGCGGTGGAGAACGCGATCCGCATGGCCCGCCTGCACACCGGCCGTGACAAGGTGCTCAGCACCTACCGCTCCTATCACGGCAACACCGGTGCCGCCGTCGTCGCGACCGGCGACTGGCGACGCGTGCCCAACGAATTCGCGCGCGGCCACGTCCATTTCCACGGTCCCTACCTCTACCGTTCGGAGTTCTGGGCGAGCACCCCGGAGCAGGAATGCGAACGGGCACTGGCACATCTGGAGCGAACCATCGTCGCGGAGGGGCCCGCGAGCATCGCGGCGATCCTGCTCGAATCGGTACCCGGGACCGCGGGGATCATGGTGCCGCCGCCCGGCTACCTCGCCGGCGTGCGCGCGCTCGCCGACAAGTACGGCATCGTCTACATCGCCGACGAGGTCATGGCCGGATTCGGCCGCACCGGAACGTGGTTCGCCTTCGAACCGCACGACGTGGTGCCCGACCTCATCGCCTTCGCCAAGGGCGTCAACTCCGGATACGTGCCGATCGGCGGGGTCATCATCTCCGACGCCATCGCCGAGACCTTCGCCCACCGGGTCTTCCCGGGCGGACTGACCTACAGCGGGCACCCGCTGGCGGCGGCGTCGGTCGTCGCCGCCCTCGACGCCATGTCCGAGGAGGGCATCGTCGAGAATGCCGCACGCGTCGGCGCCGAGGTCATCGGACCCGAACTCGAGGCGCTGGCAGCGCAATTGCCGATCATCGGCGAGGTCCGCGGCGTCGGCGTGTTCTGGGCGATCGAACTCGTCACCGACCGCGCCACCCGGGAACCGCTGCCCGCGGCGCAGGTGGCCGGACTGAAGTCCGAACTCGCCGCGCGCGGGCTGCTCGCGTTCACCGCCGAGAACCGCATCCACGTGGTCCCGCCGTGCATCGTCTCCGACGGCGAGGTCCGCGAGGCCATGGCCATCTATCGAGAAGTACTGTCCAGCACGACGATCGAAGGAGTGACGAAGTGACCACCACGGTGCTCGACCATTACGTCGGGGGCAAGGCATGGGCGGGGGATTCCGAGCGCACCTCTCCGGTCTACGACCCGGCGCTCGGTGAGGTCAGCAAGCAGGTGCGGTTGGCCAGTGCCGCCGACGTCTCGCAGGCCGTCGCCACCGCCGTCGGCGCCTTCGACGGGTGGGCCAACGCCTCCATCGCGGCGCGTCAGGCAGTCATGCTCCGCTTCCGCGAACTGCTCGCCGCGCGGCGCGACGAGCTCGCCGAGATCCTGACCGCCGAGCACGGCAAGGTGCTCTCCGACGCGGCCGGCGAGATCGCGCGCGGACTCGAGGTCGTCGAGCTTGCCCTGAGCATGCCGCAGCTGTCCAAAGGTGAGTTCTCCCAGAATGTCTCGACCGGTGTCGACGTGTACTCGGTGCGCGAGCCGGTGGGCGTGGTCGGGATCATCAGCCCGTTCAACTTCCCGGCGATGGTGCCGCTGTGGTTCTTCCCGCTGGCCATCGCGGCCGGCAACACCGTGATCCTCAAGCCCAGTGAGAAGGACCCGTCCGCGGCGAACTGGCTCGCTGAGCTGATGACCGAGGCCGGTCTGCCGCCCGGAGTGCTCAACGTCGTACACGGCGACAAGGAGGCCGTCGACGCCCTGCTGACCCACCCGGACGTCCCGGCGATCTCCTTCGTCGGGTCCACACCGATCGCGCGGTACGTCTACGCCACCGGCACCGCACACGACAAGCGGGTGCAGGCACTCGGCGGTGCGAAGAACCACATGCTGGTGCTGCCCGACGCCGACCTCGGCCTGGCCGCCGACGCCGCGGTCAACGCCGGATTCGGCAGTGCCGGTGAGCGATGCATGGCGGTGTCGGTACTGCTGGCGGTCGACTCGATCGCCGACGAGCTGATCGAGCGCATCGCCTCCCGGATGGCCGGCCTGCGCACCGGCGACGGCCGCAAGGGCTGCGACATGGGTCCGCTGATCACCGCGGCCCACCGCGACAAGGTGTCGGGCTACATCGACATCGCCAAGGCCGACGGCGCCCGCGTCGTCGTCGACGGTCGCGACGGTGAGTTCGACGGCGGCGCCGACGGATTCTGGCTGGGCCCGACGCTGCTCGACGGGGTGCCGCTCGACTCGGCGGCCTACACCGACGAGATCTTCGGACCGGTGCTCTCGGTGGTCCGGGTGCCCGGCTTCGCCGAAGGCGTCGAGATCATCAATGCTTCTCCCTACGGAAACGGCACGGCGATCTTCACCAACGACGGTGGGGCCTCCCGACGATTCCAGCGGGAGGTCACCGTCGGGATGATCGGGATCAACGTGCCGATCCCGGTTCCGGTGGCCTACCACAGTTTCGGGGGTTGGAAGGCGTCGCTGTTCGGCGACGCGAAGGCGTACGGCAGTGCCGGTTACGCCTTCTTCACACGGGAGAAGGCGGTCACATCGCGGTGGCTGGATCCGTCACACGGCGGCATCAACCTGGGTTTCCCCCAGCATGATTGACCCACTTCACTTTTCGGAGAACTGATGACCGACACAACAATTCAGCAGACGCCGGAGCGTTCGGCGCTGCTCAATGCAGATCTCGCGCCCACCGCGGAGGGCAAGGCCACCTGGCGCTCGTGGGATCTGTTCTGTCTGTGGATGACCTCGGCACACAGCCTGGGTAGCTACACCTTCGCCATCGGCATGCTCGCCCTGGGCCTGTCCGGGTGGCAGACGATGCTCGCGCTGTTCGTCGGCGTGCTCGGACTCTGGTTGGGCTCCAACCTGATCGGTGTCGCCGGGCAGAAGGTGGGCGTACCGTTCCCGGTGTTCGCCCGCGCCACCTTCGGCATCTTCGGCGCCAACATCCCCGCCCTGCTGCGCGGACTGGTCGCGGTATTCTGGTACGGCATCCAGACCTACCTGGCATCGCTGGCGGTGATCGTGCTGATCGTGCGCATTTGGCCGGGCATGGAATCGTGGACCACCGGTGGTTTCCTCGGGCAGAGCCCGCTGGGCTGGATCACCTTCATGGTGCTCTGGGCGGTGCAGTTGCTGGTGCTCAGCTACGGTATGGAAATCGTCCGCAAGGCTTCGGATTTCGCGGGACCGGTGGTGTGGATCGGCATGATCGCGCTGGCCATCTGGATGCTCGAACAGGCCGACTGGAGCATCAACTGGCATGCGCGCGTCGGCGACGTGTTGTCGCTGCCGAGTACCATCGCCGCCTTCGTCGCCGTCGCCTTCCTGATGATCGCCTACATGGCCGGCCCGCTGGTCAACTACGCCGACTTCGCACGGTTCGCGCCGTCGAAGAAGGCGATCAAACGCGGCAACGCCCTGGGCATCCCACTCAACGAGACGGCATTCGTGGTGCTCTCGATCATCATCTCCTTGTGCTCGCTCAAGGTGTTCGGCGACGGCACGCTCGACCCGGTGGCGCTGGTGTCCAAGATCGACTCGAACGTCGTCGTGGTGATCGCCGCGGTGTTGTTCGCGATCGCCACCGTGGGCATCAACATCGTGCTGAACTTCGTCTCGCCGTCCTATGACATCAGCAACGTCGCGCCCAAGTACATCTCGTTCCGGACCGGCGGCATCATCACCGCGGTGCTCTCGATCGTGGTGTTGCCGTGGAAGGTCTGGGGTAGCGAGACCGCGATCGTGTACTTTCTCGGCGGTGTCGGTTCGTTGATGGGCCCGGTGTTCGGCATCCTCATCGTTGACTACTACCTGCTGCGCAGGGAGAAGACGAAGGTCGCCGATCTGTATTCGGTCGACCCCGACGGTGCCTACCACTTCACCCGGGGATTCAACCCGGCCGCGGTGGCGGCACTGGTGATCTCGGGTGTGGTGGCCGCGCTGGTGGCGCTGGTGCCCGAGTCGCAGAACATCACGGCGTTGAGCTGGCCGGTCGGCGCGGCGCTCGGCGCGATCCTGATGCTGGTCCTGAGCCGGTTCACCGGTGCGGGTCGGGTCGCGGGTCGCTCGACCGCCGACGTCCCGGTGGAGTCCGAAGTCGGAAGCGAGGTCACCGGCTCACAGGCGTGAGCCGCTGCGGCACCATCGTTCTCAGGCCCGCGTCCCCGTCGACACCTCGTCGTCGGCGACGCGGGCCTTGCCGGTGATCACGGCGTCGCCGAACACCACCGCATCGCCACCGACGTGGGCCTCCCCACTCACCTGGGCATTCCCGTGAACCCGTGCGCGCCCGTCGATCACGGTGCTGCCGCCGATGGTGGCCGCTCCGGAGATCCGGACGTGCCCACGCACCCGCGCATGACCGCCGACCCGGCAGTTCTCGGACAGGATGGCGTACTCGTCGACCAGTGCGTTCTCGGCGACCCGGCTGTGGCCGCAGACACGGGCGTTGCCGATGGCGCCGGCGTCGCCGTCGATGACCGCCTCCTCGTACACCCACGCGGTGCCCGATACCCGTGCGTGCCCGATGATCTCGGCATCACCTGAGATCCGGGCGCCGCCCGAGACGACGGCGTCGGCGAACACCGATGCATTGCCGTCAACCCGTGCGGTACCGCGGATCTCGGCACGATCGCCGACGAAGGCGTTGTCGCGGACGGCGGCATTGTCGGCGACCCGGGCCTCGCCGACCACCCACGCCTGGTCGCCGACCCACGCCTGATCGACGACGTTGTCCGCCGAGGCGACCCATCCGCCGAGATCACCTGCGCTCACCCGGTGTTGGGGGAGATCGCGGGTCGCGCGAATCCGGCGGAGCGCCACGGTGTGCGAGGTGCCCGAGAGTGTGTAGGTGAATTCCTGTGCCGCACCGACGAATTCGATGTGCGAGGGCACCAGCGTCGGTATCGAACCCGACGAGACCTGGGTCTGGGCATAGGCGTCGGCGGGCGAAGGCGCAGGTGGCGTCGCAGTGACCGACACCGGTGCAGGTTTCGCCGGCGTCGGAGTCGACAGGGCCACCGACAGTGCGTGAACGAACTCCGCGCACGATGGGTACCGCTCGCCGGGGGTCTTCGCGAGGGCGCGCAGGAAGACGGGGTCGATGGCCGGCGACAGGTCGGGACGCATCGCCGAGATCGACGGCGGCGGATCGACGAGGTGTGCCTTCATGATCGTCGCGACGGTGGGCCCCTGGAACGGTTTGCATCCGGTCAGCAGTTGGGCGGCCATACACGCCAGGCTGTACTGATCGGATCGGCCGTCGAGCTCGTGGGCCGAAAGTTGTTCGGGCGAGCAGTAGTCGAAGGTGCCGATGAACGTACCGGCCGCGGTGAGCCCGTCGTCGGCACCGATCTGACGCGCGATGCCGAAGTCGCCGAGCAGGGTCTGGTCGATCTCGGTGTCGATGAGGATGTTGCCGGGTTTGACGTCGCGGTGCACGATGCCGCGGCGATGCCCGAAGTCCAGGGCGCGGGCGGTGTCGCGCAGCACGGCGAGCACGGTCGGCACCGGCATGCCCTGCGGTGCGTCGGCGACGAGTTGGGCGACCGACGTGCCGCGCACGAGACGCATGCTCATCCACAGCAGTCCGTTGTCGTCACCGCAGTCATAGATCGACACGATGTGCGGATGTTCGAGGGTCGCGGCGAGGTGCGCTTCGCGTCGGAACCGTTGGCGGAATCCGGGGTCGGCCGATACCGAGGCGTTGAGCACCTTGAGCGCGACCATGCGCGGTAGCCGCGGGTGATGGGCGGCGTAGACGGTACCCATGCCGCCTTGTCCGAGGATGTCGGCCACGCGGTATCCGGCGATCTGTCGCTCACCGGATCGTTGCATTCCCCGCGCCTCCACTGCATCGAGCACCGCACTTGTTGTCGGCGCGCGCCGCTTTTTCCCGCCGCACCGCCGTGCGTGACGTTAGCACCGGTATTGCGGAGAATGCGTGCTCGAGCGGGGGAGATGACACCGATCGAATGAGCACACCATTCCAGTGAGCGACTGTGCCGATCATGCAGCGGCGCCGCCCGGAAGAGTTCCGGGCGGCGCCGCTGGGGAAGGGTTGATGGGGCAGGGACGTCAGCTCGCGTCGGACGAGCCGTCGGTGATCTCGATGCGCCGGGCGACCGCGGGTGCGGCCTTGGTGAGCTCGAGACGCAGGACGCCGTCGGTGAGGGTGGCCTCGACCTTGTCGGCGTCGACCTCGCCCGGTACCCCGAGGCGGTAGTCGAACTTGCCGGTGCGTCGGGTCTGATGGCGTACCTCGCCGGTGCGTTCGACCTCGGTGGTCTCACCGTGCACGTGCAGGACGTTGTCGTCGAGTTCGACGCTGATGTCCTCACGCTTGATGCCCGGCAGCTCTGCCTCGACGATGTAGGCGCTCTCGGTCTCCTCGACGGTCACCGCCGGGGTCCACGCGTCGGCGAACCGCGTGGGTTCGAGTCCGGCGAAGGCGGTGTCGAAGAAGTCGAGCAGTCCGCGGTTGTCCTCGAACATCCGGAACGGGCTCAAGAACGGGGTCGCGGCGCGACGGGCGGGAACGAGACGGCCGTTGGTTGCCATGATGATCTCCTTTGACTCGGGGGTGCTCCGTGTGGAGCAATCTTATGTCAAGTTGAGCGCACCACTATCAAGTTTTATTCCCGTCGGCACCAACTGACATCGCCCCTGGTCAACGGACGTTCTGGTCGATGAACTCGGTGGTGTACAGCTGCGAGGCGGGCAGGGTGGCCGGCAGGTTCGCACCCGTCTTGTTCAACACCGGGATCAGCTCGTCGATCGAGGTCTGGGCCTTGGTGAGGTCGTAGCCACCCCAGACGCCCGCGGAATCCGGACCGATCACGCCCTTGTCCTTGAGCAGTTGCGCCGAGTAGGCGGCCTCGCCCTTGCTGTAGGGGGTGAACGCGACGTCCTGGCTGACCCAATCGGTGATCGTGGTGTTGATGGCCTCGGGTGCGGAGACATAGTCTTTGCCGGTCTGCTGGATCATCGGGACCAGCTTGGTCAGGCAGGCGCGCAGTGAGTCGAGTTTGTCGGCGCGCACGGTGACGTTCGAGGCGTACACGTCGTAGCCCGCGTCCTTGACCATCGCGTACGCGACGGGCTTGTCCCAGGACGGCGTCTCGTGCTCGTAGGTGTACGGCTCGGAGTTGGCGAAGCCCTGCTGTGAGATGGTCGGGTCGCCGACGAAGCGGGCCGGGGCGCCGTCGTATCCGGTGTCGAGCTGACTCTGTTTGAGCAGGCCCTTGGCCACCAGCCACTGCGGGAAGACCTGGTCCTTGGACACCACGACGGTTGCGTCGGAGCGGCCGATGTCGGCGATGGTCTTCCACGTCGGATGTGCCTTCGGGTCCCACATGAGGATCGACGGGTTGTACTGCAGCAGCGGTGTCACGCCGACGACGCGCTGGGCGGTCGCCGCCGAGACCATCTGATCGCCGTGCACCAAGCCGAGATCGATCGAATCGTCGGAGTACATCACCGAGGGCACCGATTGGAATCCGATCGCCGGCCCGCCGGCGCGCAGGGTGATGTCGACGCCGGTGTCCTTGCCGTCGAAGACGAGCGGGCCGGTGGCCGACTTCTGATCGGTGTTGACGCTGTAGCCCGGGCCGAGCAGGCCGATGACGCCGGCCATGTCGGATTGTGGCTGCCACTGGAGTTGCACCACAACATCTTTCGGGCACGATGCGGCGAGGTTGTACTGCGGAGGTGCGGGCGGAAGGCTCGACGCGGCGCCGGAGGTGCTCGACGAGTCGGTGCAGCCGGTGATGGCCGCGAGGCACGTGGCCACCGCGGCGGTGGCCACGGCGGCGCGGAGGGAAACGGTCGGGATTCGCAAGGGGTGCTCCTGGACTGGTTGGACCGAATGAACTGGGTGGAACGGATTGCATGTAAACGTAGGGCACGACGCCGTGTGGGGCCACTTGGCTACATGTAGTCGCCGCTGACCGTCCCTGATCCGTCAGAACGTCCACTGAGCTGGTAATAGTCTGGATTCGAACTGGTGGAGCCCACCAGTATGGGGCTGTGCGACACACAGAATTCACAGAGGGTCACGCGATTGCAATACATGTAATCAAGAATCATCACCACGCAGCCGATGTGGTCGCTACATGTAACGCGACCGCATCTCGACCTCGTCCACCCGCCAACTCGCCGGCCCAGCACCAGGAGCGCCCATGAGTCTCATCGACACCGTCAACGAGCCGGACGCCCGGCACCTGCGCAAGGGAGTGGTCATCTCGGTGGCCGGGGCGAGTAAACGATTCGAGTCCGGGACCGAAGCGCTTGCCGAGGTCGATCTCGACATCGCCACAGGCGATTTCGTCGCCGTGGTCGGTCCGTCGGGCTGCGGTAAGTCGACGCTGCTGCGGATGGCCGCCGGTCTCGAGTCGCCGACCTCTGGCAGCGTTGCCCTCGCCACCGACTCGGTCGGCGTGATCTTCCAGGAACCCACCCTGCTCGGGTGGCGTTCGGTGCAGGCCAACGTCGAGCTGTGTGCCGAACTCGCCGGAATGCCCAAGGTG
This sequence comes from Gordonia polyisoprenivorans NBRC 16320 = JCM 10675, assembly GCF_000241325.1. GTDB lineage: Bacteria > Actinomycetota > Actinomycetes > Mycobacteriales > Mycobacteriaceae > Gordonia > Gordonia polyisoprenivorans. The sequence goes on from NZ_BAEI01000087.1 coordinate 143,381, forward strand.
CAACGCAGATCCCGCGCCGCCGACGCCATCGAGGCGGTTGGGCTCACCGGGTTCGAGAAACAGCTGCCGCGCATGCTCTCCGGCGGTATGAAGATGCGGGTGTCGTTGGCGCGCATGCTCGCCAAGGACCCCGAGGTGATGTTGCTCGACGAGCCGTTCGGCGCGCTCGACGAGATGACCCGCCTCGACATGCAATCGGAGTTGCTGCGGCTCTACACCGCACACCGATTCACCGCGATGTTCATCACCCACTCGATGTCGGAGGCGGTGTTCCTGGCCAACCGGGTCATCGTCATGTCCGCGCGGCCCGGCCGCATCGTCGCCGATCTGCGCATCGACTTCCCCTATCCGCGCGACCCCGAACTGCGATTCGACCCGGCCTTCACCGCTCACGTGGCCGAGGTCTCCACAACCTTGCGAGGTGCATGATGACCCTGACAAGCGCTGTCCCGAAGAAGAACTCGCCCCCGAAGAAGAACTCGGCCCCGAAGAAGAACTCGGCCCCGAAGGAGAACCCGGCCCCGGCGACGGATTCCGCCGCGGTGCCGCGCGCGGCGTCGCCGGGAACTGCGGCCCGCGCCCGCAAGGTCCTGGCGATGGTGGCACCCCCGGCGCTGTCGTTCGGTGTCGGGATTGCCCTGTGGTACCTCGTCAGCTACCAGATCCTGAGCCCTGAGCGACGATTCCTGCTGCCCCCACCGCATCAGGTGCTGACCACCTCGCTGCTCGACAAGGCCCACGTCGCCCCCATGCTCGACGCGCTGCTCGTCACCGCGCGGGTCAGCCTGGTGGGATTCGTGGTGGCTGCGGTGCTCGGCGTGGGCATCGGCGTCGTGATGAGTCGCGGGGCATTCCTCGAACGCGCCATCTACCCGTGGGCGGTGGTGGCCCAGGTGATCCCGGTGCTGGCCATCGTGCCGCTCATCGGATTGTGGTTCGGCTACGGCATGACCGCCCGAACCATCGTGTGCGTCGTCATCGCGATCTTCCCGATCATCGCCAACACCCACTTCGGGCTGATGTCGGTGGACCGCGGAGCCCACGAACTGTTCACCCTGTCGCGCGCATCGATGCCCGCCCGGCTGTGGAAACTCGAACTGCCCTCGGCACTTCCGGCGATCATGACCGGTTTCCGTACCGCGTCGGGTCTCGTCGTCGTCGGCGCGATCATCGGCGACATGTTCTTCGCCAAGGGCCAGCCCGGCATCGGCACCCTGCTCGACATCTACCGCTCGCGACTGCAATCGGAGGATCTCATCGCCGCGATCATCCTCGCGTCGCTGTTCGGGATCGCGGTGTTCGCCGTGTTCAGCGTGCTCAATGCGCTCGTGCACCGGCGCCGCTGATCAGACCCGCTCACATCCCACTTCCGAAAGAGGCTCACCATGTTTCACGTCCCCGTCATCGACATCTCCGCGTACCGGGACCCGCACGCCGACCCGTCGGCGCGTGCCGAGATCGCCCGCGCCCTCGACGAGGCCTGCGCCGGAGTCGGTTTCATCCAGATCGTCGGCCACGGCGTCGCACCGGAGGTGATGACCGGCCTGGCCGACGCACTCGACGAGTTCTACGCCCTGCCGCTGGAGGTCAAGAAGCGCTACACCCGGGCGGGGGAGAATCGCGGTTACAGCCCGCCCAAGAGCGAGTCGCTGAGCATGAGTCTCGGTGTGGCCGCGGCGAATCAGATGAACGACTTCTACGAGGCGTTCACCGTCGGCTCCGAACGTGACTGGTATCCGGGGGTGTCCGGGCTGCCGGTGGCGAGCTATCCCGACAACACCTGGCCCGACGCGGCACCGGGGTTCCGGCCGGCCGTCGAGCGGTGGTTCGACGAGGCGCGCACCGTATACCGGATCCTGTTGCGCGCGTTCACCGATGCGCTCGGTCTTCCCGACGGGTACTTCGCGTCGATGGTCGACCACTCCATCGACGCGCTGAAGATGAACAACTACACCCTGCCAGAGGGGGAGATCGAGCTGATCGGTGAGCTCACCGGGATGGGTGCGCACACCGACTTCGGCATCCTCACCGTGTTGTGGGCCGATCAGGTGCCCGGGCTGCAGGTCCTCGACCACGATGGCGTCTGGCACGACGTCGAGCCCGCCGACGGTGCGCTCATCGTGAATCTCGGCGACGCGATGGCACGCTGGACCAACGACCGGTGGCGTTCGACGATCCATCGCGTCGATCCGCCGGTTGTCGACGGTCGTATCCTGCGCCGGCGTTCGGCGGCGTTCTTCTTCGACGGCAACCACGACGCCGTCATCGAGACCCTGCCCGGATGTGCTCGCACCGATCAGCCCGGATACCCGCCGATCACCATCGCCGACAACATCAATGCCAAGCTGGCCGGCATGAAGTCGGGGATCGCACCGCAGGGTGCCGAGCGGGAGGCGGCGCGCGTCGGCGCGGCACGCCCGGCGTGAGCGCCGATTACGCTGCTAGACGATGAGCGTCGACAACAGCGATGGGGCACTGCTGACCCAGGCCGTCCTGCGTCGGCTGCGCGACGAGATCTTCGACGGGACGATGGCCCCGGGGACGCCACTGAGCGTGCCCGGGCTCGCCACCCGGCTCGAGGTGTCGCGCAGCCCGGTGCGCGAGGCGGTGCAGCAACTCGTCGTCGAGGGTCTCGCCGAATACACTCCGCGCGTCGGGGCCAAGGTCGCGGTACTCGACGAGGACATGCTGCGCCAGGTGTTCGAGGTTCGCGAGGTGCTCGACGGCCTCGCCGCCCGGCAGGCCACCGCCCGCGTCACCTTCGCCGACCTCGAGATCCTGTGGGAGCACGTGCGCCGTCAGGAGGAGATGCTCGACAGTCCCGCCGACCATCGGCGCGACGCCGAACTCGACCTCGACTTCCACACCGCGGTCCGTACGCTCTCGGGCAACAAACCGCTGTGCGACGCCCTGCTCAAACTCGACACCCAGTCGCACCTGTACCGCTCGGACATGTGGGCACTCGAGGTCAACCGCCGGCTCGCGGTCACCGAACACCGCCGGATCGTCGCCGCGCTGGAGGCCGGTGACGCCGACGGCGCGCAGCGCGCCGCATGCGCGCACGCGGCGGGCGTACTGGTACGGCTGTTGCGGTCCTGACCGCGCGCCGGTTCGTGCACAATGGCGGGTCATGACCACCGACATCCCCGGCGAGTCGCTCGACGAACTCCCACCGACGCAGTGGGCCGGCCACCCCAACACCCTTGCCGGTGTAATGGGTTGGGCCGCAGGTGTGTTGGGTGTCGGTCCGCAACCGGTTGCGTCGATGCCGCAAGTCGCGGCCGCCGACGTCGTACTGCTGCTCGTCGACGGTCTCGGTGATCGGCTGCTGCACCGGCATGCCGATGTCGCGCCGACGCTGTCGGCGCTGCACGCCACCACTCTGCGGGCCGGGTTCCCGGCCACCACCGCCACCTCGATCACCAGCCTGACCACCGGTACCGCATGCGGCCTGCACGGCATCATCGGTTACGCGTTCCGGCCCGACGACCATTGCCGCACCACGGGTCCGCGCCGGATGCTCAACGCGTTGCGCTGGACCATGGACGCCGCCGACGGACCATCGGCCATGGCCACCTATCCACCCGATCTCGTCGCCCCACTCGCCGGTGCGCTCGCCGGACTCGCCGAGCACGGGGTGTCGATCAGCTACGTGATGCCCGGGGAGTTCCGCGGAACCGGCTTGACCCAGGTGGCCTTCCGCGCCACCGGACGCCATCTGGCCGCCAATACACCCGACCTCGTTCGTGAGGGTGTGGGCACCGCGCTGGCGCAGCGGTCGGGTCGACGGGGCTTCGTCTACGCCTACCTCTCCGACCTCGACGCCGCCGGACACCGATACGGCCCCGGCTCGGAGGAATGGGTGCGCACCCTGTGCACGGTCGACGCGCTCGTCGCCGACCTGGTCGCCGATCTGCCGGCCGACGCCGTGCTCGCGGTCACCGGTGATCACGGCATGCTCGCCGCGGGCCGGCGCGTCGACCTCGACGCGGACCCGCTCTGGACGGCCGGGGTGGAGATGATCGCCGGGGAACCGCGGGTGCGCCACCTCTATGTCGCCGACGGCGCCCGCGACGACGTCCTCGCCACCTGGACGGCCGAACTCGGCGCCGAAGCCCGCGTCGTCACGCGCGAGCAGGCCGTCGACGAAGCGTGGTTCGGCATCGCGGTCGACCCGGACATCGCGCAGCGGATCGGCGACGTCGTGGCCGTCGCCCGCGACCGCACCGTGCTGGTCCGCGGCGACGTCGAACCGCTCGAGGCGAGGATGATCGGGCACCACGGCGCGTGGACCGCCGACGAACAACTCGTGCCGCTGCTCGTGGCTCACGGTTGACGGGTCCGACCAGACCTTGCACTCGCCATGGTCGAGTGCTAAAACGGACGTTGGCACTCACGGACCGTGAGTGCCAGGTCGGGACGGTGAGATCGGTTCCGAATGACACACCGGTCGTCCGTCGCGGGCACCGAGTCCGGCCATAGATACCTGGTGTCACCCCCTATCGGAGGATCACTTACCCATGGCCAAGCAAATCGCGTTCGACGAAGAGGCCCGCCGCGGCCTCGAGCGGGGCCTCAACAGCCTCGCCGACGCTGTCAAGGTGACGTTGGGCCCCAAGGGTCGCAACGTCGTTCTGGAGAAGAAGTGGGGCGCCCCCACCATCACCAACGATGGTGTCTCCATCGCCAAGGAAATCGAGCTCGAGGACCCGTACGAGAAGATCGGCGCGGAGCTCGTCAAGGAAGTTGCCAAGAAGACCGACGACGTCGCGGGTGACGGCACCACCACCGCCACCGTGCTCGCCCAGGCGCTCGTGCGCGAGGGTCTGCGCAACGTCGCCGCCGGCGCCAACCCGCTCGGCCTCAAGCGCGGCATCGAGAAGGCCGTCGAGGCCGTCACCGAGTCGCTGCTCAAGAGCGCCAAGGAGGTCGAGACCAAGGAGCAGATCGCTCAGACGGCCGGCATCTCCGCGGGCGACGCATCGATCGGTGAGCTCATCGCCGAGGCGATGGACAAGGTCGGCAAAGAGGGCGTCATCACCGTCGAGGAGTCCAACACCTTCGGGCTGCAGCTGGAGCTCACCGAGGGCATGCGCTTCGACAAGGGCTACATCTCGGGCTACTTCGTGACCGACGCCGATCGTCAGGAAGCCGTCCTCGAGGACCCCTACATCCTGCTCGTGTCGGGCAAGGTCTCGACCGTCAAGGACCTGCTGCCGCTGCTGGAGAAGGTCATCCAGGCCGGCAAGCCGCTGCTGATCATCGCCGAGGACGTCGAGGGCGAAGCCCTTTCGACCCTGGTCGTCAACAAGATCCGTGGCACCTTCAAGTCCGTCGCCGTCAAGGCCCCGGGCTTCGGTGACCGTCGCAAGGCCATGCTGGCCGACATCGCCATCCTCACCGGTGGCGAGGTCATCAGCGAAGAGGTCGGCCTCTCGCTCGAGGGTGCAGGCGTCGAGCTGCTCGGTACCGCCCGCAAGGTCGTCGTGACCAAGGACGAGACCACCATCGTCGACGGCGCCGGTGATGCCGACGCGATCGCCGGTCGCGTGGCGCAGATCCGCACCGAGATCGAGAACAGCGACTCCGACTACGACCGTGAGAAGCTGCAGGAGCGCCTGGCCAAGCTGGCCGGCGGTGTTGCGGTCATCAAGGCGGGCGCGGCCACCGAGGTCGAGCTCAAGGAGCGCAAGCACCGCATCGAGGACGCCGTCCGCAACGCGAAGGCTGCCGTCGAAGAGGGTATCGTCGCCGGCGGTGGCGTGGCCCTGCTGCAGTCCGAGCCGGCCATCGACGCACTCTCGCTCGAGGGTGACGAGGCCACCGGCGCCAACATCGTCAAGGTTGCGCTGTCGGCTCCGGCCAAGCAGATCGCTTTCAACGCTGGGCTCGAGCCGGGCGTCGTCGCCGACAAGATCCTCAACTCGCCGAAGGGCACCGGCCTCAACGCCGGCACCGGCACCTACGAGGACCTGCTCGCCGCAGGCATCAACGACCCGGTGAAGGTCACCCGCTCGGCGCTGCAGAACGCAGCCTCGATCGCGGCGCTGTTCCTCACCACCGAGGCCGTCGTCGCCGACAAGCCGGAGAAGAACCCGGCCCCGGCCATGCCGGGTGGCGACGAGATGGGCGGCATGGGCTTCTGAGCCCGGTCTCCCTCTGACGCACGACAGTACGAAGGCCGGTCACCCCACGGGGTGGCCGGCCTTCGGCGTTGTCTGCCGCGCGTGGCCGGAATGCCGGCCCGATGACGACGGTTGAACCGCTCGTGAGTTCAACGATCCCCGTCGACGTGTGGTCCGACATCGCCTGCCCGTGGTGCTACATCGGGAAGCGGAAGTTCGAGGCCGGTCTCGCCGAATCCGGTCTCGTCGATCGCGTCACCGTCACCTATCACAGCTTCGAGCTGGCCCCCGACACCCCGGTCGACTTCGACGGCACCGAGGTCGACTTCCTCGTCGGCCACAAGGGCATGCCGCGCGATCAGGTCGGGCAGATGCTGGCGCAGGTCACCGCGATCGCCGCCGAGGCGGGCCTGACCTACGACTTCGACGCGCTACAGCACACCAACACGCTCAAGGCGCACGAACTGCTGCATTTCGCGAAAGCCCAAGGGCGCCAGCTCGACATGGCCGAACGACTCTTCCGCGCGTACTTCACCGAGGGCCGGCATGTGGGACGGGCCGCCGACCTCGCCGATCTCGCGGCCGACATCGGACTCGACCGCGACGCCGCGCTTCGCGCCCTGACCGACGGCACCTACACCGACGCCGTGGCCGCCGACATCGCGCAGGCCCGTGCGTACGGCATCAGTGGCGTCCCGTTCTTCGTGATCGACGGACGTTACGGTCTCTCGGGCGCGCAGTCGCCGGAGACCTTCGCCGACGCACTGCGCACGGTGGCGCGGGAGCGCGCCGATGCCTGAGGAGTCACGCGTCGACGAAGAAGGCGAGACGCACAACGAATCCGCCGCCCCTGCACACGGGTTCGCCATGCTCGGTGGGCACGGGGCCGTGTGCAGGGACGGCGTCTGTGAGATCCCGACGGCAGCAGGCGACGAGTCGGGCGCCCGACGCGCAGTCCTGGGAACCGACCGCTGAGCCCTACGGCTCGATGAGAACCTTCATTTTCTTCCCGGCGTGCAGTGCGTCGAAGCCCTCGGTGACGACGTCGTCGATCGGCACCGTGGTGACCCAACCGGTGGTGTCGTAATGCCCGGCCGCCATCAGTTCGATGACCGCGTCGAAATCGGCGGACGTATAGCCCAGTGAGCCCTGCATGCGGGACTCGCCGAACAGCAGGCTGAGCAACGGGGTCTCGATCGGCTTCTCGTAGACGGCGACACAGATGAAGGGCGAACGTGCTGCCAGACATGCCAATCCGGTCGCCACGGTCGCCGTGACGCCTGCGGCGTCGAACACCGCGTCGGCACCACGGCCGTCGGTGTCCTTCGCGATCACCGCGATGACGTCGTCGGTGGTCGGATCGAGCACGCGCGCACCGAGAGCGGCGATGGCCTCGCGACGCGGCGCCGATGGCTCCACGACGGTGACGTCGGTGAGCCCCAGCCCTCGAAGGGCGTACCACAGTCCGATGCCGATGGGACCGGCCCCGAAGACGAGGGCGTGATCGCCCGGGCCGACCTCACCGAGGCAGGCGGCGTGGTAGGCCACCGACATCGGCTCGACCAGTGCGCCGAGTTCCAGCGGCAGATCGTCGGGCAGCTTGTGCAGCATGTGAGTGGGTACGACGGTGTACTCGGCCATCCCGCCGTCGGCCATCAACCCGTGGAAGCCTATCTGGGCGCAGGTGTTGTAATGCCCGCTCGTGCATCGGTCGCACGTGCCGCAGGAGTAGATGGGCTCCACAGCAACCCGGTCACCGACTGCGAATCCCTGGACATCCGAACCGATTTCGGTGATGGTCCCAGAGAACTCGTGGCCCAGGATCAGCGGTGCCTGCTGCCCGGTCAGCGGGTGCGGTTCGGTGGGGATGTTGAGGGGGCCGGCATAGTATTCGTGGAGATCCGACCCGCAGATCCCGTTGAATCCCACCTTGATCTTGACCTGGCCGGTCGAGGGCGTCGGTTCGTCGGCATCGACGATCTCGACGTGTTGTTGTCCGTAGAACATTGCTGCGCGCATGATGTTTTCCTGCGATTCGGTTTCTCGGGAGATGGGGGAGTGTGGGGGTCACGCACAGTTGAGCTGTGCGAACTCGCCGCGATGAAAGATCAACGGCGCCACCGAACTGTCGGCGGTGAGTTCGGACACCCGGCCGTGGACGACGACGTGATCGCCGCCGTCGCCGATCGATGCGACCTCGGCCTCGATCCAGGCGCAGGCGCCCTCGACGCGCGGTGCGCCGTTGTGGCCGGGCGCCCATATGACACCGGCGAACTTGTCGCCGCCGGAACGGGCGAAGCCGAGTGCGAGGTCGGCCTGATCGTGGCCGAGGACGTTCACACAGAATCGTCCGGCAGCCTCGATCCGCGGCCAGGTCGTCGACGTCCGGGCAGGCAGGATCAGCACCATCGGCGGGTCGAGAGACAGGGACGAGAACGACTGGCAACAGAATCCGGTGGGACCCTCCTGCGTCATCGCGGTCACGACGGTCACCCCGGTGGGGAAGTGCCCCAACACATGTCGGAAATCCTCGAGGCTCATCGGGCCACCTCGCCGACCGGTGCGTCGAGGACGTCGCGACGGATCTCGCGTTTGAGGAGTTTGCCGGAGGCGTTGCGCGGAAGGCTCTCGACGAAGTGGATCTGCTTGGGCACCTTGTATCCTGCCAATTGTTCGCGGGTGTGCGCGATCAGCTCGGCCTCCTCGACCTCGCCGGAACGCACCACGAAGGCCGCGATCGCCTCGATCCACTTCTCGTCGGGGACACCGATGACCGCCACCTCGGCGACCGCCGGATGGGTGTAGAGGGCATCCTCCACCTCACGCGAGGCCACCAGGATTCCTCCGGTGTTGACGACGTCCTTGATGCGGTCGACGACGGTGACGTAGCCTTCCTCGTCGATCGTGACCAGGTCACCGGAATGAAACCAGCCGTCGCGGAAGGCTTCTGCCGTTGCGGTGGGATTGTTCCAGTAACCGTCGCACAATTGCGGCGAGCGGTAGACGACCTCACCGCTGTCTCCCGGTGCCACGTCGTTGCCGTCGGTGTCGACCACCCGTAACTCCACGTTGAGCACCGGAAGGCCGCACGAGGCGGGCCGGGCGGCATGGCCCTCGGGCCGCAGAACGGTTGCCAGCGGACCGATTTCACTCTGCCCGAAGGCATTGTAGAAACCGAGATCCGGCAGTCGCTCCTGCAGGCGCGCCAGCACGGGAAGCGGCATGATCGACGCGCCGTAGATCGCCTTGCGCAACGACGAGAGATCGCGCGTCGCCAGATCCGGGTGCTGCGACAACGGAACCCAGACCGTCGGCGCAAGGAAGATCGACCCGATCCGCTCGGACTCGATCAGACGCAGAACCGTGGGAACATCCGGGGCCTTGATGAGGCGATTGGTCGCGCCGATGGCGATGTAGGGCATCATCAGGACGTGCATGCCGGCCGAGTGATACAGCGGCATGGCATGCAACGGGTTGTCGTCACGGGCGTAGTCGAGTGCCTCGATGGACGAGAAATACTCGTGGATCAGCGCCCGATGCGACATCATCGCGCCCTTGGGGCGCGAGGTGGTCCCCGAGGTGTAGAGCAGTTGCACCAGATCGGTGTCGGCGACCTCGGCGTCGACGACCGGGACGGTGCCGGACGTCGAGGACTCCAGCAGTGCGTCCGGACCACCGTGTAGCGGGCTGTGTGCCACCGACGACGCCGCGCTCACATATGTCGTCAGATCCGGATCGACGAGTACCAGTGCGGCGCCCGAATCGTCGATCAGATACCGCAATTCCTCACCGGTCAGCGCATAGTTGACCGGGACGTGGACGAGGCCGGCGCGTGAGCACGCCAGGAACGCCACCAGATACGCATCCGAATTACGGCCGTAGGTGGCCACCCGATCGCCGTGGACGAGCCCCCGCGACAGCAGGGCATGCGCCGCGCGGGTGACCATGTCGTCGAGTTCGGAGTAGGTCCACGAACGCTCGTCGAAGACGATCGCCGTGACGTTCGGGTAGCGCCGTGCGGTCCGCCGCAGAATCGCGTCGACGGTACTGGATCGCAAGTCAGTCATGATGGGAGACAACTCTTTCCATAGAATTTCCAGACCTGGGTTGCCGTGGGATCGCTCGGTCGGCCGGTCAGCGGGCCTGCGTCTCCTCCTGGTACTTCTGCGTCATGTGCTCGACCGCCTTGAGCTGGGCCTGTGCGTGGGATTCACGCACGGTGCGGGCGTGCTCGGCGGCGTCGACGGTCGGCTGGTACTGGCCCTGGAAGTGCGGGACCACATCGCGCATGAAGATCTCGTACGAGCGTTTGGTGGCGGCGACGTCGGCCCAGTCATGGCCCATCAGCAGCATCGAGCCGAATCCGCCGGACTGATCGACCAGACGCTGGACCTGGGCGCGCGCCTGTTCGGCGGTGCCGATGACGCCGATCCCGGCATTGTTGATGAAGTCGATCATCTCGCGAAGGTTGCTGCCCGACACCGCCATCTGCGGGAAGGCGGCGATGTGCTGGAAGTACTCGAACCAGTGCTCGATGCCGTATTCGACGTCGCGGTAGGCCTGCTCCTGCGTTTCGGCGATGTGGAACGGACCGACCAGCCGCCAGCCGGAGCGATCGACCTGTGCACCGGAGTGGGCCGCGCGCTCGTTGACGACGTTCCAGTGATGGGCCAGGGCGTCGAAGCCGTCGGGGGTCAACGTCGCGCCGATGCTCAGTAGTCCGAGCCCGTAGGTGCCGGCCAGGCGGGCGCCGGTCGGCGAGGCGACCGCGGCGACGGCGACCTCGATGTCGGAGTACGGGCGCAGCTGCAACCGGGCGTCGATCAGCTCGTGGGTGATCGTCTTCTCCGTCACCGTCTCCCCGGCGAGGAGCCGGAGGATGATGCTGAGGTTGGGCTCGAGGATCTCCCGCGTCTGAATGGGATTCAGGCCGATCATCGCCGAGTCGGTGGGCAGGGATCCGGGACCGACGCCGAGCATCACCCGGCCGCGGGTGAGGTGGTCGAGCAGCACCATGCGATCGGCGACCCACAGCGGGTTGTGGTAGGCGATCGAGGTGACACCGGTGCCGAGCTTGATGTGCTTGGTGCGCTCGGCCGCGGCGGCGATGAAGATCTCCGGCGACGCGACGATCTCCGATCCCGCGGAATGGTGTTCGCCGATCCACGCCTCGTCATAGCCGAGCCGATCGAGATGTTCGATCAGTTCGAGATCTTGTGCGAGGGCGAGCGTCGGGTTCTTGCCCGGCTTGTGGACCGGTGCGATGAAGGTTCCGAACTTGAGTCGAGACACGAGACTTCCTCCGAGTGTGGCCGGCGTCGAACGGTGGCCGGGCTGTAACCAGGCTCACACCGGCCGGCGCGCCGCGATATTCCACGAAGGTGGAGTTGTTCTGGGCCTGTTCGGGGAGTCGTGCGCACGTGTGGCGTGCGCTGCGGCGTGATCTACGCCCCTCACGGGGACATTCCTGACCGAAAATCGCCGGCTCACACGCGACTTTCGGGCCGGGCTCAGCCCAGGCAGAGGGCGAGCTCGGTCCGGGACCGGCAACCGGTGACGGCCAGGATCTGGCTCATGTGTTTCTTCACGGTGTCCTCGGCAACCACCAGGACGGCCGCGATCTCGGCGTTGGTGAGGCCCTGCGCGACCAACTGCGCGACCTCCTGCTGACGACGGGTCAGTTTCGTCAGGGCCGGTGCCCGATGCTCGGGCAGGTGGCGGGCGATGGCGGCGAGTTGCTTGCCCAGCAGTCGCAGCACGGCCATGTCGGCCTTGGGCGGGTGGGCCTCGTGCGAGAACAGGCCGATCAGACTGTGCCCACCGGGATGGCGCAGATAGATGGTCCGCACGCCGTCGAGGTCGGAATCACGCAGGCGTGCCAGATAATCCCGCGTGGGTGTGGGTAGATCCTTGAGCTCATGGGCCGACAGGGCCGCGGTGCGGGCGAGGATCGCGTGAGCCTCGGGGAGCCGGAACACGTCGTCGTAGCGCAGACCGGCGTGATAGATCCGGAACAGCGGCAACATCCGGCCCTGAAGTACGGGCTGCGGATCGTCGAAGAGCGCATCGTAGGTCGGTCCGGTGAAGCAGGTGGTGTTGCGCAGATCGAACCGGGTACCGAGGGCTTCGTGAAGTTCGCCGGTGAATTCGGTCAGTGATTCGGCGTCCTGGACGCGTTCGAGGACGCCGAAGATCCGGTCGTAGTCCTCGACCTCGAGATGGGTGTGATCACGTCCTGTGGAGCGTGCTCCGGGCATGCCCTACCTCCTCGACACCGCCGACGCTGGCGACGATCCTAGCCCGGGCCGCGTCCTGCTGAGACCGGATTCGCCGATCTCACCGCAACCCTTATCGGCGGGTCGTCCAGAAATCGAGCTCCAGCTCGTCGTCACTGTCGACGGTGCGGTACTTGGCGAAGTCGGTGACGCCGTTGGCGGAGAGCACCTCGTCGTCGATGTAGCACTGGCCGGTGGCCGCGGACGGGTCCTTCGACAGGATCGCGTACGCGGCGTCGGACATGATCTCGGTGCTGCGGCTGCGGGCGATCAGTTTCTCGCTCAGGATGTTCCGCACGGCCGCGGTGCTGATGGTGGTGCGCGGCCACAGGCAGTTCGACGCGACGCCGTCGGCGGCCAGTTCTCGTGACAGGCCCAGGGCGACGATCGTCATCGAGAATTTCGACACGGTGTAGGCGGTGCCGATCTCGTCGAACCAGTGCGGCTCCAGGGAGATCGGCGGTGACAGGGTAAGCACATGCGCGTGGTCGGACTTGCGGAGGTGGGGGATTGCGCTGCGGGACAAGGAGAATGCGCCGCGCGCATTGATGTCCTGCATGAGATCGTAATGCTTCATGTCGATCTCGGCGGTCGCCGTGAGGTTCAGTGCACTCGCGTTGTTGATGACGATGTCGATTCCGCCGAAGCGTTCGGCGGTCGCGGCGACGGCGTCGGCGACCTGCTGATCGTCACGGATGTCGCCGACGATCGGCAGTGCTTGTCCGCCGGCCTCTTCGATGGCCTGCGCCGCGGTGTAGATGGTGCCGGGAAGCTTCGGATGCGGCTCGGCGGTCTTGGCCAGCAGGGTGATGTTGGCGCCCGCGCGGGCCAGCCGGACCGCGATGGCCTCACCGATTCCACGGCTGCCGCCGGAGATGATGGCGGTGCGTCCTTGCAACGTCTTCTCGGATGCGGTCACGGGTGGGTCCTCTCGGTGGGGGTGCTCGACGCCCATGGACAACTGAGCGATCGATCGGTCACGATAAGGGTGCCTGTTGGTCATGTGCCTGTCAATACTGTGATCAGACACCAGAACCGGCGACCGTCACGGCTGTGCCGGGAGCACATTTCACCGCGAACTGTTCGGCTTATCCGAACAATGTGGGTCGAGCCTGCTGACTACGGGCGTGCACCGACGAGATTGAGGGCGTACCGGGTGTAGAGCGCGGCGATCCGCTCGGGGGTGTCGGGACCGTCGGGGTCGTACCAGTCGGCGACGCCGATACACAGTCCGACGACCGCGCGGGAGGCGTCACGGGGGCGCGGGGCGCCGAACCGGCCCTGCGCGGCGGCGCGATCGACCTCCGTGTCGAACATGCGCTGCAGCGTGACTCGCCGATCGGCGATCCGGCGCCGGTTGGGTTCGACGAGGCTGCGCATTTCGGTGGCGCCGAGAAACGACAACCGTCGACGGTAACTGTGATACAGGACAAGGCTTTCCACCATGAGGGTGAAGGCGCGCACCGGGTCGCCGCCCGCGTCGTCTCGCGCTCCGGCCGCGCGATCGAGCAGTTCGGTCATCGTCTGGTCGAACAGATCGACGAGCATGGCCTGCTTGCTCTCGTGATGGTGGTACAACGATGCCACCGACAGCCCGGCGGCGTCGGCGATGTCGCGGATGGAGCACCCGTGATATCCCTTGGCCACAATGCAACTCAGCGCCGCATCGAGAACGGGGTCGGCGACCTCGGCACCCCCGAAATCGCGCCACGCCCGTGAGGTGCCCGCGTCATCATCGGTGTTCGCGGGCTCGTCGAAGGCGGGCGGGGGGCCGTCCTCGAGCAGTGTCGAGGGGTGGATGCCCAGTGCCGCGGCAATGGTCTCGAGTCGTTCGACACTGATGCCCGTCCGCTCGTTCTCGGTGGCGCTCAGCGTCGCGGGGCTGATCCCGATCCGGCGGGAGAATTCGCGCAGCGACACCCCGCTCGTCATGCGGGCGCTGCGGATTCGGGCGCCGGGGTGACGTCCGGAGGGGGAGTGCTCGACCACGGCGTTCAGGATATCCGAACAGGAGATGAATTCCCGGACGCGCTCGATGCTTCGGCGGGTGCCGGTTTGGGATACTCGTGCGATGACCTCGTCGCCGGGTGCTCCCAGTCCCGTCCAGACCCTGCCCAACCTGCGTGATCTCGGCGGGTGGGCGACCGCCGACAATCGGACGGTCGGGTCGGGACAGCTGTACCGGTCGACGGACTTCTCCGCCATGGCAACCGCCGACCTGCCGCACCTCGAAGCGCTGGGCCTGCGCACGATCTACGATCTGCGCTCGGCCACCGAGCGGAAAGCGTTGCCCGATCCCCAACTCGACGATGTCATCGACATCCACCTCGACGTGCTCGCCGACGCGGCCATGGCGATCCCGGCCAACATCGGGGCCTTCCTGTCGGATCCGAAGACGGTGGCGATGGCCGGTCAGCAACTGTCCGACGGCAAGGCCCGGAACCTGATCGCGGGCACCTACCGGGACCTGGTGTCGCTGCCCAGCGCGCGCTCGTCCTACCGGTCCTTCTATCGCGGGCTGCTCGGCGAGCATCGAGCGCCCGCGCTTTTTCACTGCACCACCGGCAAGGACCGGACCGGCTGGGCGGCGGCATCCTTTCTCGCCTTGATGGGCGTGGCGAAAGACGATGTCTACCATGACTATCTGCTGACCAACGAGCGCCTCGTCCCGGCCCTGCGACCGATCTTCGACGACTTCGCCGCCGCCGGTGGCGATCCCGACCTACTGATTCCGGTGCTCGGGGTGGATGCCGCCTACCTCGACGCGGCCTTCGCAGAGGTGGACTCGACCTACGGCGGGATCGAGGGATATTTCAGCCGCGGCCTCGAGATCGGTGTCGAGGACCAACGGCGGCTCCGGGAGTACTTCCTGGACTGAGGTCGCGGGCCGGCGGTGCCGGCACGGCTGCAGCGCCACCGCGGTAGCGTCCTCGCTCATGACGACTCCGTCCGTGGGCGACGACATCGCCGGCTACCGAATCGTGCAGAGGCTGCGGCCGAGTGCTGCCGGGGATCGCTATCTGGCCGACCACCCGCGGCTGCCCCGACGCGATGTCCTGACTGTGCCGCATCCCGGGTCGGATGAGGATGCCGACGCCCGCGCCCGATTCACTCGCGCGGTCGACATCGCCTCGTCGCTGCTGCATCCGCATATCGTCCCGGTCCACGATCGTGGCGACAGTGGCTGTGGCAGTGATGGGGACGGGATGCCGTGGGTGTCGACGGCGTACGTCGACGGCGGTGATGTCGGGACCCTCCTCGCCGAATCCGGAACGACGCTGTCGGCGGACACGGTGACCAAGATCGTCACGGCGGTCGCCGACGCCCTCGATCACGCGCACGCGCACGGCCTCGCGCACACCGACATCCGGGCCGGCGAGATACTGCTCGACGCGCACCACCGCCCCTACCTGACGGGCTTCGTCCTCGCCGATCCCGCCGAACTCGCCGACGATCAGACGCAGCTCGCCCGCACCGCGATCGACATGCTCGGGAGCGCGGTGGACTCGCAGATCGAAAGGGTGACCAGCCGTGCCTGCGCGGCCGACCCCGCCCGGCGTTACCCGTCGTGTCGTGACTTCGCCGCCGCGCTGCGAGCGGCACTGTGTGGCGCAGAGGACGGTGTGGCGAGCTCGCCAACCTTCGTCACGGCGACCGCCCCGCCCACGGTTGTCCCCGCGCCGCCCACCGTGGTGGCTGCTCCGCCGACCATGGTTGCCGCGGCGCCGACCATGGTTGCCGCGGCGCCGACCATGGTTGCTGTGCCACCGGTTGCTCCCATGCCCTACACCGCTGCGCCGCCGATGCCGGTCACCGGTGGCCCGATCCGATGGAGCGGCTATCCCGGAACCGTCGAGCAACTCCGCGGCGTGGCGTGCGGCGCCTACTTTGCCGTCACCACGTCGCAGGATCCCGTCGACCACCTGACGATGGCCGAAAGCGACCGCTCGATCCGCAAGATCGTCCGTCGGGCATGGGCGATCACCGACACCGCGTCGGCCATCGACACCACCGAACTACTGGCCCTCGGGCTGGTCACCGCCGACTACGACGCCGTCCTCGCGGGACTGACGCGCATGCAGCCGGGAGTGCCGCGGTCGGCGATGAGGTTCGACCCGGGGGCTGCCGACGCGATCACCGCCGCGAGTGGTGTGGATGCCGCACGAGCCCGGACCGTCGTGCAGACCGTCGCACTGTCGCACAACCTGCCGCAGCAGGTGCCGGTCAGCACCGCGGCGTGGGAACTCGGGCAGGCCGTCGAGTTGGTGCGGATGTGTCATCGCGCGGGACTGGTCGAGGAGATCTGGGCATGGGCGGCGATCGTCGACCTGGGCCGGCGCGCGCAGCAGCGCTACGCCGACTGGATGGCGTTTGCGCTCGGATTCGAGTGGGGTCGGGCGCTGGCCTCGGCCGAGGATGCCCGTGACCCTGCTGCCGCGGCCGACGAGTCCTGCGCCCGCACGCGTCCGGTGCTGAGCATGCTGCTCACCGATCCGAGCAGCCCCTGGACGCGGATACCGCTGCAGCAGTAGGCATTCCGACGCCCCCAAGGGATCGGCGCTACCGGAACACGATGCACGTCGTCGTGCCGTGTGCGACGAGCTTTCCGTCGGCGGCGAACACCTTGCCCTCGGCGGTCGCGGTGCGCCCGCCGACGTGGATGACGGTGCCGACGCCGGTCAGCTCGTCGGCGTCGAGGGCCACCGACCGGATGTAGTTCACCTTCAGTTCGAGGGTGGTGTAGCCGACGCCGGCGGGCAGGGTGGTGTGAACCGCGCAGCCCATCACCGAGTCGAGCAGGGTGGCGCAGATGCCGCCGTGCACGGTGCCGAGCGGATTGGCGAAGTCTGCCTTGGGGGTGACGGCGAAGTGCACCTCGCCCTCCTCGATGCGGACCGGCCGCATACCGAGCAACCGGCCGATGCTGGGCCGGTCGTCGTCGGGGGTCGACTGCCAGGCGCGCAGGAGTTCGAGCCCCGACATCGCGCTCGGGTCGGTGGCGGCGGATGTGTTCGTTGAGGTCGTCATGATTATGTATGGTTGCATAGAAGCACCGAATTATGAAGGCCTACATAGGAGTGATGCCCGATGGGTGACGAGGCCACCGACATCGTGACGACCAAGACCCGCTCACGCGGACCGCGTGAGCGCATGGTGGTGCACGCCGCCGATCTGATCGGTCGCGACGGTGTGGCGGCCACCTCGATCGGCGACGTCATCGCGGCCAGTTCGGCCCCACGCGGCTCGATCTATCACCACTTCCCGGGTGGCAAGACGCAGCTGATGACCGAGGCGGTGCGCTATGCAGGTGACTTCATCGCCACCCGCATCGGAGGTCAGCATCCGGGTTCGCCCGCCGAGGCCATCATCGGCATCGGCGACGTGTGGCGGCGGATGCTGGTCGCCACCGACTTCCAGTTCGGCTGCCCGGTGCTCGCCGGGGGTCTCGCCCGTCGGTCGGAGCCGTCCGTCGCCGACGAGGCCGACGAGATCTTCGGAAACTGGCTTCGGCTGATCGCGGCCCGACTGGTCTCCGAGGGGGTCGCCCCAGAGCGTGCGGATTCCTTGGCCAACCTGGTCGTCGCCGCCATCGAGGGGGCCGTCGGGCTGTGCCAGACGCAGCGCAGCGTGGCGCCACTCGATCAGGTCATCGGCGAGCTCGCACGCCTCTGCGACGACGCCGCCGCACACTGATCCCCGCCCGTCGGGCCCTCGGGGTCGCGCGGGCCCCGACCACCTCGGGCTCCCGATGTGAACGACGACATAGTAGGTTTTTCGTTCAAACATGTCGTGGGACACACATCTGCGGGAGGTGGTGGGGCGATGACACCGGTGTACCGAGATGTCCTCGGCTCCGACTTCGACCGTCTGCACCCCAACATCGCGTGGCGCTACAGCATCGACTCCACCTCGAATGTCGCCCAGATCGGGACCGGCATCCTCGAGTCGGTCTACATCACCCCGGCGCTGCCGCCACCGTTCTTCTGGTACTACGGCAAACGCAACGCGCTGCCCTCGAAGACGAGCCGGATGGTGCCGTTCAGCCAGGGACATTATTGCTACACCGACGAATTGGGTCGAGAGAATCTGGCCGTGCTGCGCAGCTTCGACTACACCTCGGGGACCCGCAAACTGAATTCGCTGCTCGTGGCCGGACGCACCGGCCTCGTCGACTATTTCGGCGACGGACCCGAACTGCTCTACCCGATCGAGCCGTCGGTGACCGCCGCCGGTGAACTGCTGCTGGAGAGCGGGCCGATGCGCTGGCTGGGCCGCGGCCCCAAGGTCGGGATGAAGGGCCTGTTCGGCGCCCAGATGAAGTACATCGAGGGATGGGACGAGGAACGTCAGCGGTTCCGGTGCGACGCCACCGTCCGCAACCCGGTGATCGGGGAGATCTTGCATTTCCGCGGCTGGTTCACCGCCACCGACATCGCCTGCAGCGTGCGCGACATCCCCGACGAGGCGTGGCCGCTGAACCTCGTCGACCGCGAGGTCTGACGGAGCCGCAGCCGGATCCGGCCCGCTCCGACGAGGTTCTCCTGCCGCGGCACTTCACCGCGCGGTACATTCTGCGCATGGCTGTCTCTGCGAGAACCGAGTTCGATGTCGCCGCACCCCCGTCGGTCGTGATGGAGGTGCTGATGGATGTGGAATCCCTGCCCGAATGGTCCGGTCCGCACAAGGCGGCCGCCATCGTCTCCGAACACGACGACGGCACGCCCGATCAGGTCACCATGACCGTCTCGGCCGCGGGCGTCAACGATGATCAGACCGTCTCCTATGCGTGGACCGACAACACCTGCTCCTGGAGTCTCATCGAGTCCAAGATGCTGGCCGAGCAACAGGGCAAGTACACGGTGACGCCGTCGGGCGACGGGTCGCACGTCGAGTTCGAGCTCGAGATCGACCTCAAGGTGAAGCTGCCCGGCATGCTCGTCAAACGTGGCCAGAAGACGGCTGTGGAGACAGCCAAGAAAGGTCTCACCGCGGAGTCGGAGCGCCGCGCAAAAGCCTGATTTCAGACGTCAAAACCCAATGGGGCCTGCCGATTTCGATCGGCAGGCCCCATTGGCGTCCGGGTGGTCCGGTGCGGGGCGACCCGTCCGCGGGCAATAGATGCCGTTCCGTGACCGAGTCGGTCGGGCGGGTGTCGGTGACGGGAGTACGCTGTGCTCAGTCTGACCATCTGGTCATCACTTCCGCCATCGCCAGATGGCTGTCCCAATACGGCGAGGAGGCCGATTCACGTTGCGTACTCACAGGTTTGCGGCACGGGCCCTGATTGTCGCCGTCGGCGGCGCAGGAGCGATCTGGGGTCTCGGCCTCGGTGGCGGTGGTGCCCAGGCGGTCACCTGCAACGCGACGAATGGCCATGAGGTGCAACAGATTCAGGGCACCAGCGGGTGCGGCGCGCGCGCCGGTGTGGGCAGCAGTGCCAGCGCGCAGGAGACCGGTGGGGGTACGGCGGTGGCCGTGTCCGACCGCGGCGGCAACGCCAATGCGATCAACCAGGCGCCCGGTTCGTCGGCGCTGGCGGGGGCCACCACCAACGGCACCTCCTACTCCATCACCACCGGACCCAAGGCGCTCTCGGTCGCCCAGGCCCGCGCCGGCGGGTACTCGGTCGCCATCGGCGGCTGGGGGGGCCAGGCCTACTCGGGTCAGCCCGGCGTCGGCTGCTCGGGCGGTTTCGCCGCGGCCGCCGACACCACCAGCGGCAAGGCGTGCCTGAAGTACGGCTCGATCGACCTGCACAACTGATTTTCACGGGTCCGACTCCTCAGGTCTGTCTGACTTCACAGATCTGAGGGTCTCCTCGTTCACCCCTTCGACACACGACGTTCGTGACCGCGGCATATCGTTGATCCGTGACCGAGTTACACGACCTGGAAACCCTGGGCCCCGACTTCAGCAAGCTCAACGGGCGCGAAGCGCTGCAGAGCCTCGTCGATCTACACGACACCACCCAGTTCGAGGTGAATGACGACGATGACGACGATCCGGTGCTGCTGACGCTGCCCGAGCGCAACGTCGTCGACACCTGGCGTGAGGATTACCCGTACGAGGAGCGGATGAGTCGCCGCGAGTACGAGGTGACCAAGCGCAGGCTGCAGATCGAACTGCTGAAACTACAGAAATGGTCCAAGCAGACCGGCCAGCGTCACCTGCTGGTGTTCGAGGGCCGCGACGCCGCGGGCAAGGGCGGGACGATCAAGCGGTTCAACGAGCATCTCAATCCCCGCGGCGCCCGGGTCGTCGCGCTGGAGAAGCCCTCGGAACGCGAGTCCACCGAGTGGTACTTCCAGCGGTACGTGCAGCATCTGCCCGCGGGCGGCGAGATGGTCTTCTTCGACCGCTCCTGGTACAACCGTGCCGGCGTCGAGCGTGTGATGGGTTTCTGCACCCCCGAGCAGTACGACCAGTTCATGGATCAGGTCCCGGCGTTCGAGAAGATGCTCGTCGACGACGGCATCAACCTGGTGAAGTTCTGGTTCTCGGTGAGCCCGCTCGAACAGCGCACCCGCTTCGCGATCCGGCAGATCGACCCGGTCCGCCAATGGAAGCTGTCCCCGATGGACCTCGCGTCGCTCGACAAGTGGGATGCCTACGGTGCGGCCAAGGAGGCGATGTTCGCCAAGACCGACACCGACATCGCGCCCTGGACGGTGGTGAAGAGCAACGACAAGAAGCGCGCGCGGATCAACGCGATGCGCCACGTGCTCAGCCTGTTCGACTACAAGGGCAAGAACGACGAGCTCGTCGGCACCCCCGATCCGCTGATCGTCGGCCGGGCCCGGGTCATCGCCGACGAGTGAGCGAGTCTCGGCAGGTACCCTCGTGCCGGTGCGAACGTTTCTCAGTGCGCTGCTGACCCTTATCGCGATGGTGGCCATCGTCGTCGCCCTGCCGTCGATGTGGGCTGCCGAGCGGGTGGTCGATGCCGACGGTTTCGCCGACGTCGCCGCACCGCTCGCGCACGACCCGCAGGTGCAGGCGTTCATCGCCGACGAGATCACCGAGCAGGTGTCCTCCCGGGTCAATGTGCCCGGAGCGTCGACGCTGATCGAACCGTTCGCGAAGCGCTACACGCAGGGACAGGACTTCCCCGCCGACTTCGCCGATCTCGTCCGACAGCAGCATTCCTGGCTCTTCGATCCCGCGCCCGCGGGCGGCTCCCAGGAGATGCAACTCGACATCACCGCGATGGTAAACCGGGCGCTCAAGAGCGCCAACCTGCCGTTCGTGACCTCGGTGCCGGGCAAGATCGAGGTGCCGATGGCCGAGGGCAGCGGGCTCGATGCCGGCCGGTATCACAAAGTCGGACAACAGATCACGACGATCGGATACGTCGCGACCGCGGTCGCGGTGATCGCCGGCCTGCTCGCCCTGCTCGTCGCCCGACGACGCGGGACGGTGCTGATCGCGCTCGGTCTGGGTGGGTTGCTGGCGGCCTTGCTGAGCTGGCTGGCGGCTCTGAATGCGACGACGCTGGTCAACCGCCAGTTCGTCAATCACTCCACCGGCAACGCCCTGACCCGAGCGGCCACCGACGCCCTGGCCAACGACCTCACCTGGTGGGCGACGGTGGGTGCGATCGCCGGGGCGATCGGGATCGTGCTCGGCATCGTCGTGCGGCTCATCGCGCGCTGAGTGTGTCCCGGTCCCCGGCGCGGGCGTCGCTCGACCGGCACACTGATCACCGGGGCTGACGAGTGGGAGACGAGGTGGACCGACTGACGAGCGCCGGCGCGTGGATCTGGGATCGAATCCGTTCCGCTCCCGTGACCTGTGTGTGGCTCGTGATCCTGCTGATGACGACCATCCTGCAGCACTCGATGTCGCCGAGGCATCTCAACCACGTGCTCGGTCATCAGTCGACCAACATCGTCAATCTGCAGAAGGATCCGTTCCAGGTTCTCCTCGCGAGCCTGTTCTGGCTCGACGGTTCGTACTGGTTTCCGTATCTGATCCTCTTCTGCATCTTCCTGATCCCGGCCGAACGATGGCTCGGCACCGCACGTTTCGTCGTGGTCGGTCTCAGCGCACATGTCGTCGCCACCTATGCCAGTGAGGGATTGCTGCGGCGTGCCATTGCATCTGGTGATGCGAGTGCGGACCTGGTACGCATCCACGACGTCGGCGTCAGTTACTTTCTGGCGGCGGTCGCGGCGGTGCTGGCTTATCACATCGCCCGCCCGTGGCGGTGGGTGTACATCGCCGGTTGCGTGGTGATCTACGTCGTCCCGCTTCTCTCGCACATCACCGTCACCAACATCGGGCATGCGTGTTCGGCCCTGATCGGATTCGCCTGGTACCCGCTCACACGCGGCCTCGCCGGGCAGCAGTGGGATCCGATGGTCGTCGTCCGGGCGATTCGGCGGCATCTCGGTTCCCGGCGCCGGTCACAGTGCAGCGAGTAGCCACTGAAGGTCCGGGGCGTAGACGTCACCGGGTCCGCCGAGGCAGCTCACGACGCGGGTCGTGACGCGGGCACCCTTCGCACGATAGGTCGCCGCGGCGCGTGCGAGGTCATCGACGGGCGTCACCGACACCGGCGAGAGGTTCGAGTCGCACCGCGTCAGCCGCAACCGCGCGGTCGGGGTGGGCGAGGTGGGGGTGGCCAGCGCGGCCGCGTCGAAGGCGCGCCGGAAGTCGGGGTCGGCCCACGGGGAATGACCCGGCCGGAACAATGCCGGCAGCGGTACGTACGACAGGGTGAGATAGGTCGGGACCGCGCACGCGTGCCGGAAGGCGTCGGCGATCCTCTTGCCGACTGCGGTGAGTTTGTCGTCGATCCGCATCTCCGGGTGCCCGGTCTCCAGACCCAGCAGATCGGCGACCGCGAATCCGGCTCCCACCGTGCCGCTGTTCCGGCGGATGAAGTTACGGTGATCGGGCACCATCTGACCGATCATGATCGCCGGGATGTGCAGTTCGGGCGCATAGGTTCCGGCCTGCTCGGCGGCCACCGCGGCCGCGCCGCTCCCGCCGCCGGACGGACCGTAGATACCGATCGGCGACGACGCGGTCAACCCGGCCGCGGGCACCGAGCGGGCCGCGCGGCTCGCGTCGAGCAACGCGTGCCCGTCGAAGCGGGGCAGCAGCGTCGGGGTGGGCGACGGACCACCGTCGTCGGCGAGATCGGCGACGACGACGGTGTGGCCGGCACGCAGCGCTGTCGATGCCGAGTCGACCGGGCCCATACCGCGAACCTGATCGATCACCGAGTTGCGTGACATCGACGAGGTGGGCCGGCAATAGGAGCCCATGCTTTCGTCGGCCACACCCATGCCGATCAATGCGCGCATGCCGTGCGGTGGAGTTGCCGTCGGGACGAACAGTGACGCGCTCGCCGCGGTCCGGTCGCCGAGTGGCCCGGTCGTCACGTACAGCATCCGGAACCCGCGCACACCGGGCACTGTGCGTTCCACCGCCGGCGCAGCCATCGGTTCGATCCGCAGGATCTCGCCGAGACGGGCGTCGGCGCCCGGCGGTGTGTGAGCGTAGAACGGATCGGGATCGGCGACGACCGACCTCATCGCGGCATCGGCGATCGCGTTCAGATCGAGCGGTGAATCCGGCCGTGCCGCCGCATATCCGGCGTTCAGCGCGACGGTGGTCATCGTGACGGTGGTCATCGCGACGGTGGTCATCGTGACGGCGACGAGTATTGCACGCAGGCGGCATCGCGCCGCAACGCGCCAGGTCGAGAACTTCAGCACACCATCCCCCGATTGAGTGCCCGGGGACGTCCGGCACGGTCGCCCCCGACGGGCCGACGCCACCAGCAGGGGCGGTGTCGGCATGACCGCGCAGACCTTACGGCACGCGGCGGGCTCGTGGTCGGTGGTGGTGAGCGAACGCACACCGCCCGGGCACGGTCGATGTGCGCGTGCGGCGAGCGGTGTGCGTCAGGTGGTGCGGGGGAAGGGCAAGCGCTACTTGCGGCCGGCCTTCCAGTTCAGTCCCCAGCCGTAGGCCTCGTCGACCTTGGACTGGGAGCCGCGGATGTAGCGCACCTCGCGATTGACGACGAGTTCGCCGCCGCGGTTCTCCAGTAGTGCGATCGCGCACGAGATGGCGCCCTGATCGGCTTCGTCGAGGCGTACCTCGATCTGCGGTCCGCTCGCCGGGAACAGGGTCACCACGCCGTTGGCGCTCGCCCAGTTGGGGGTGCCCTCGTAGATGTAGGCGAAGATCAGCACGCGACGGATCTGATTGGACGCCGACAGGTCGATGTACATGTTCTCGCCGCCGGTGTTCGATCCGGAGCGGTCGTCGCCGTCGAGCCAGATGATCGGCCGTCCCTGGTACGGCGCCTGGAACGAGTTGCCGAGGGCCTGCACGATGCCCTTGCTGCCGTCGGTGAACTCCCAGAGGCAGGCGAGGTCGAGGTCGACGCCGGTGGCGCGCTTGAACAGTCCGCCCTTGGAGCCGGCGGTCCAGTTGAGGTTCACCCGGACCTGACCGGTCGCCGAACCCTGCTTGGTCAGCGACACGCTCGGCGCGGACTTGGTGAGCGTCACCTTCGACAACGACACCGGCGGCTGAGCTGGAGCCTGGTTCGGGTAACCCTGCGGCGGTTGCTGATACGGCTGTGCCTGTGGAGTCGGCTGTGGCTGTGGGGCCGGCGGCGTCTTCGGTCGCTTGGTGTAGTCGATTCCCATGGCAGGTGATTCCCCTCTGAATCTGGTGGTCGAGGTCGGTGATGTCCGATTCGGCGAATTCAGCCTAGCGAATCACGGGCGTGGGTTGGTGTTCGTCGCCGGCAGGGCCGCGCGCGCCCGGGGGCCGAAGGCGGCGGCGACGGTCAGCGCGCCGCTGCCGTCGCGCCGGCACGCCGCCACCGCGATGTGCCCGGGACGTGCGATGGAACCGGGGATCGCGAACCCGCCGTCGATGGCGTAGCGGGTGTTGGTGATCTTCTTCGCCCACGCCGCCGGGTCGGTCGGCGACTGCGGAGGTGCATCCGCCCGAATGACGACGAGGGCCTCGGTGACGCCGTCGGGCCACGCGAAGATCACCCGGTCCCCGTCGACGCGGACGTCGGTGACGGCGGGCAGATCATCGGTCGGTGGCGTGGTGGGAGCCGTGGGTGTTGTGGGTGCAGGAGCCGGGGGTCGGGGCGGGGGCGGCGGGTTACCGGAGATCGCGACGTCGGAGTGCACGCCCGCGCGGGTTGCGGTGACCTCGTAGGTGGGCAATGGGGTTGCGGTGCCGACGCCACCGTCGTCGAGTGCGGTCTCCGAGGTGCGGCCGACCACCTGCCTGCGGCCGTTCGGCTCGACGCGGGTGACCCGATAGCTCACCCCCGCGGTGGGTGAGGGTTCCCAGCTCACCCGCACGGTGCCGTCGACCGCCTCGGCCCGAACCTGCGACGGCGCTGCGGGGGGCGGCTCCGCTGACGCTGCCGGAGGCGGCCCTGGTGCCGGGGCCGGTTCGGGTGGCGGGTCGGTGGCGTCCAGGGTTCGCTGGGCCTCGTCGGCGACCGCATCGATCTGACGGAGTGCGGTGGGGTCGTCGCCGGCGGCTGCGCGCGCCTGTGCACATCGCCGCCGGGCCTCCTCTGGGCGGCCCTTGCGTAAAGCCTGTCGGGCCGAGCGCAATTCGCGCTGCCAGTCGACTGCTGCCGGGGTGTGCGGCGTCGGAGCCGGTGCGGCCGGTGCGGGGGCCGGGGCGGGGGCCGGCTCCTCGACGGCGCCGCCGTACTCGGCCGCGATCGTGGCGATCAGCCGGCGCGCGTCGCGGGTGCCGAGACCGAGTCCACGCGCCTCGTCGAGCATGAACTGGTGATCGTCGGGGTGCAGGCGATCCTCGACGAGGATCGCCGCCCGGATACGGGGCCGCAGATGTTCGGTGACCCGGTCGGTGACCGAGGCGAGGTACGCGACGGTGACCTCGACGGGTCCGAGCAGGATCTCCGCGATGTCGATGAGGAGCTCGTCGACGATGGCGCGCATGCGGCCGGCGGGTAGTTCCCGTGCGCGGTGGCGCATTCCGTCGACGCGCAGCCGGATCTCGCCGCGGTCGGCGGCGTTGTCGGTGGTGAGATCGAGTACCGCGAGCAGTGTGTGGGCAGGCGGTCCGCTGCGGCGGCGGCTGAACTCGGTGAGCAGCTCGGTGATCTGGGAGAGTTTGTGGGCCGACAGCGTTTGCGGCGCGGCAGGAGTGGAAGCCGTTGCCCCGGAGGGGGTATCGGACACTACGCGGTGTCTGCGCAGTCGGGTCGCGACCTCGTCGGTACTGAGTCCACCCATCGCCCCGATCTCGTCGAGACCGGCGCGCTTTCCCTCCGGGATGCCGCCATAACGGGCGACGAGGCGTTCGATCGCGCTGTCCAACAACTGATATCGCTGCTCATCGAGCTCGGTGCGGCGCGCCTGCACGGACCGGGCCAGCGTCACGCGGCGAACCGACTCACGTAGCGGTGCACTGCGGTCGCCGTGTTCGGCGACCAAATGCTCCACGAGCATCCGGTACTTGGGGTGATCGCGTTGTTTCTGCCAGAACGCCCACACCTCGTCGATCCGGGCGGCCACCTCGGGGTCGGAGAGGGTGGCGGCCTCGGCGATCGGGATGTCGTACAGCTCGAAGGGGTCGGATTCCTCGACGCCGCCGCGGCGTTCCACCGCGGCGAGGACGCGTTTGCGGTAGTCGTTGCCGACGAAGGGTTCCACGGCGCTCAGACGTCCCGGCGTCGACTGCGGTGGACCTGGTCGAGTTCCCGCGCGACCTCCGACTGGGACAGCGTCGCACCGGTTTTCGCGGTGAGGGTCAGCGGTATGTCCGCCTCGACATGATGGGCTCTGACGTGCAGCACGCCGTCGAATCCCATCTCGAAGGTGACCCGCACCTCGCTGTTCTCGTCGTGGCCGGGCGGGATGTCCTCGATGGCGCCCTCGATCAGCATCTTCGCGTCGCGCGGTGAGGGCGAGGCCTCCTGCCCGAGTTGTTCGACCACGGTCAGCTCGATGCGCCGCTGGTCGGCGCGCACCGTCCCGAAGGAGCGCTGGACGCGGATCGGCAAGGGCTGGTTGCGATGCACCAGCCAGGTGACCTCGAGTTCGCCGTTGCGACCGCTGACCGCGAGTACCCCGAAGCCGCGAGAAACCACGGTGTCGACGCTGATCTGGAGCATTCGACGGACTCCGGCGACCGGTATCGCGAACGCCGCGGCCACCCGGGCGGCGGCCTCGTCGACATCGGCCGGCGCGGCGTCGACGAGCGTCGCACCGGGCGCCAATCGACCTCGGGTGATCAGGTCGGCGGTGACCAGACGCTCGATCTCGAGTTTCTCCCCGTAGATCGCCGCACCACGCGCGACCGCCAGATCCGGATCGCGCAGTTCGGGGGTGATCCCGAGCCGCGCCGTGATCTCGCGTGTCACCGCAGGCATCCGGGACGAGCCGCCGACCAGCAACACCCGATCCACCTGTGCCACCCCGCGTCGGCGGGCGCCGGCCACACACGAGTCGGTGAGATCGAGGGTGCGTGCGAGGAGTCCGGCGGTGAGTTCCTCGAGTTCGGTGCGGGTCACGGTCAGTACCGACCGCACGCCGTCGTGCGAGACGATCACCGATGTCGAGTTTGATTCGCTGAGTTCGTGTTTCGCACGTTCGGCGGCCATGATCAGGGCCTGCGAACCGGCCGAGTCGTCGAGGGGATCCTCGGCGTCGGGGTGCTCCTCGCAGAACTTCCGCGACAGGTGCAGGGCGAGTCGCTCGTCCCAGTCGGCGCCGCCGAGCTGATGGTCGCCGTCGACGGCAAGCACCGAGATGCGCCGGTCGGCGAGTTCGATCACCGTGGCGTCGAAGGTGCCGCCGCCGAGGTCGTAGACGAGGACCGTCTCGTCGGGTGTGGCCGTGGCGACGGTGTCGGTCAACCGGCTGAATCCGTAGGACAGCGCCGCCGCGATCGGCTCCGACAACACCCCGGCGACGTCGAGTCCGGCGTAGGTACCCGCCTGGATGGTGGCGCGGCGTTCCTCGTCGCCGAAGTAGGCGGGCACGGTGATCACCGCGCGCTCCACCTTCTCGCCGGCGAATTCGGCGTTGGAGACCAACGATTTCAGGATGAGCGCCGAGATCGCCGGGGCCGACCAGCTCCGGCCGTGGGCGACGAACCGCCAATCTGCTTCACCCATACGACGTTTGACGAGCGCGCACACGTTGTCGGGGTCCAGTCGTGCCTGCCTGCGGGCACCTTCGCCGACGACGTGGTCGTGCGCCGACGGCAACAGCACGACCGACGGTGTCGTCGGCGCACCATTCCAGTCGCCGATCACCTCGGGCCGTCCGTCGCGGTCGATCGCCGCGATCGCCGAATTCGTCGTGCCCAGATCGATGCCGAATACGCCCACGGTCGGGGATCGTAACAGCGCGACGCGCGCCGGGCAGGCGTCTCGATGGTGCGAGCGCCGGGTTCTACGCTGGTCGGATGACCGAGGGTGCAGACGACGTCGCCGGTGCGGAGAGCCAGGGTGGTGCCGATGAGGTGGCCGAGCCGTTCCGCCGTCTCGACGAGCGGCTCGAGGATCTCGGGCGGGTGATTGTCCGGCAGTCGCAGTCGCTGGACCGGCTCCTCGACGCCGAGAAGAAGCGGTCGGCGCGCGATGCGGCCGGCGCAGACCTGGCCCTGCTGGTGGACCTGCTGGCGCTCTACGGCGACGCCGCGGGCTGTGCCTCAGCGTCGACCGACGCCGCCGACCGCGCCGCGTTCACCGCGCTGGCCGACGGCCTGGAACGCGTGATCGTCGGCCGCGGGGGCACGCTCGTGACACCGCGGATCGGCGACGACTTCGACGCCGTCACCATGGACGCCGTCGACACCCGGGAGACCGGCGCGGCCGACCGGTCACGGACGGTCGCCGACGTTCTGCGGCCGGGACTGAACGTCGGGCCGCGGTCGGTGCGGCCCGCGGCGGTCGTCGTCTACCGTTGACCGCTCAGTGGTCGGCCGATCCGATGGTGCGCCACAGGAATTCGTACGCCAGTGCCGACTTGAAGGCCGCCTGCTTGTTGTCGGCGGCACCGCCGTGCCCGCCCTCGATGTTCTCGTAGTAGCGGACGTCGTGACCGTACTCCTCGAGTCGCGCAACGAGTTTGCGGGCGTGCCCGGGATGGACGCGGTCGTCGCGGGTGGAGGTGGTGACGAGAATCGGCGGGTAGGTCTTCTCGCGTGTGAGGTTCTGATACGGCGAGTACTCACCGATGTAGGCCCACTCGTCGGGGTCGTCGGGGTTGCCGTACTCGGCCATCCACGACGCGCCCGCCAGCAGCAGGTGGTAGCGACGCATGTCGATCAGCGGGACCTGACACACCAACGCGCCGAACAACTCCGGATATCGGGTGAGCATCACGCCCATCAGTAGGCCGCCGTTGGAACCGCCCTGTGCGCCGAGTTGGGCCGGGGTCGTCAGTCCACCTGCGACGAGGTCCTTGGCAACACTCGAGAAGTCCTCGTACACCAGGTGACGACCGGCCTTCTGGGCTTGGGTGTGCCAGGCCGGGCCGTATTCGCCGCCGCCACGGATGTTGGCGATGACATAGATGCCGCCGCGTTCGATCCAATTGCGTCCCGAGAGCGCCAGATAGCCCGGCGTCAGCGAATTCTCGAAGCCGCCGTAGCCGTAGAGCAGTGTGGGGCCGCTGGTCACGTCGCGGCGCCGGATCACGAAGTAGGGGATCGGGGTGCCGTCGTCGGACGGGGTGAAGAACTGTTCGGCCACCACCGATTCCGCGTCGAAGAACTGCGGGGTCTGTTTGATCACGGTGACCTCGGTGCCGCTGTTGCCGTGCAGCAGGCTCGGTGGCGCGGTGAACGACGTCGCCGACCAGAACACCTCGTCACTGTCGTCGGGATCGGTGTCGAGGACCGAGACGGTCGCGAGTTCGGGGAGCCCGGGTTGTGGCACGACCGTCCAGTCGCCGAGAGTGCGCACGGTCACCTCGGTGTGCACGTCGTGCAGGGTGAGCACGATCAGGTGTGACCGAGTGAAGGAGAATGACTGCAGGCTGGTGTGCGCGTCCGGGGTGAACAGCACCGTGTGTTCGCGCGCCCCGGCGAGGTAGGACGGGTAGTCGAAGACGAGCAGAGTGCCTGCCGGATAATCGGTTCCGCCGACTTCCCAGTCCGAACGGGGGCGGACAAACATCCAATCGTGGTGCACGCTGACGTGGGCATCGGTCGGCACGTCGAGCAAGATCTCCTCGGTGCCGCGGAGCTCGTAGGTGAGCTCGTTGAAGAAATCCGTTGCGCGCGAGACGAAATGACGCTCGAATCCAGGCGTGTGGTCGTACCCGGCGCTCACCGCCACATCGTCGACAGAGCCGGCGAACACCGTCGGCGCCGCATCGACCGGAGTGCCGCGCGTCCACCGTTTGATGACGCGCGGATACCCCGAGGTGGTCAGTGATCCGTCGCCATCGGGCTGTATCCCGAAATCGGTTCCGACATAGACGGTGTCGCGGTCGATCCAGAAGATCGACGACTTCGCCTCGGGGAGCGTGAAGCCGTCGTCGACCCAGCTACGGGTCGCGACGTCGAACTCCCGGACGACGGCGGCGTCGGCACCGCCGCGCGACATCGAGATCAGGGCGCGGTCGTACCCGGGCCGGTTCATGGTGGCCGATTTCCACACCCAGTTCTCGTCCTCGGCGATGGCGAGGGCGTCGACGTCGATGAGGACATCCCACTCGGGGGAGTCGGTGAGGTATTGCTCGAGCGTGGTCCGCCGCCACAGTCCGCGGGGGTGCGCCGCGTCGCGCCAGAAGTTGTAGAGGTACTCGCCCCGGCGACGCACGTAGGGGATGCGGTCGTCGGTGTCGAGGATCTCCAAGGCCTGCGCTTCGAGCTGGGAGAACCGGTCCGAGTCGGTGAGTTCGGCAAGGGTGGGTGCGTTGTGGTCACGCACCCAGGCGAGTGCCTCGTCGCCGGTGACGTCCTCGAGCCACAGGTAGGGGTCGTCGGCGGAGGTGGTGGTGTTGCTGTCGGTCACCTCGCCAACGTACCCGGCTTCAGCCGGCGCGTCCTGCATGCCACATGCTGAGCTCACACGATGACCACGAACTTTCCGACCCCGTCCGTCTCGTCCAATGATGCCGGGCGCTCCCCAACCCAATGGTCGAGGTGACCCGCAACGGGATGCACCTGCCGTGCCACTCCCGATGGTCGAGGTATGGGCGAGGTGCCGAAGAGCGCCAGAGACGAGACTCGAGACACCGTGCGCCGAAATATATTCGGTCCACGGTGGTGCGAATCTAGCACCGTAGCAGTCGGTCTCGAGGCTCGCCGCACGCGGCTCGCACCTCGACCAGCGGGGTATGCGCTCCCCTCGAACGATGCTGACGCCCTCTCCACCCGGTGGCCTCCCCTCCCGGTGGTCGAGGTGCACGGCGCCCCTGGCGCCGGGCCTCGAGACCCCTTGTGCCGACGGGATTCCGGGCCACGGACGGCACGACACCTCGACCATCGGGGGTGGGGAATTCGCTATGGAGTTCTCAAACAACAGATGCGGTCCCGGCCGGGCCGGTTGCAGGGAATCAGGCTGTAGTGGAGGCGCTTCGGGTCAGGCTGCGGTGTCGTCGAGTCGCATGGTCCGTCGGTGATAGGACGGTATCGGTCGCCGTTGCGGATCGATGCTGGCGGGTGGGATCAGCCAGGGGTGTCGGTCGAATCCCATGATGATGTCCCATCCGTGGTGGTGGACATCGTCGTGGCAACTGGTGCACAGCAGGCATCCGTTGTCGAGGTCGGTGGGCCCACCCTTGCTCCAATGCTCGAGGTGGTGTCCTTGGCAGCGTCCGGCGTGCGCACCGCATTTGATGCATCCGCGATCACGCACCAACAACGCTTTGCGCTGGCCGGGGGTGAAGAAGCGTTTCGCTTCGCCAACACTGAGCGGTACCCCGTTGGGATCGAGCATGATCTTGGTGATCGTGGTGTCACACGACAACAACTTGGCGGTGGCTTCGGTGATCGCACCCATGTTCTGCAAGTTCCCGCCGAGTGCCGGGTTGTCGGCTGACCAGGTCCACAACAGCCCGTTGGTGGGTTTGGCCGAGAAGGTGGTGTCGGCCAAACCTTGTGCCGCCAACTCCACGATCGTTTCGAACGCGGCCGCGCAGATCTGTTCGGGTGTCCGCGGATCGGGGGAGCCGTCGGGTTGAGGTTTGGGCGCCGACAAGGTTTCCATCAGAGTTCTGGTTTTCTCCCCCGCGATGATGTCGAGGTTCGCCGAGATCTCCAACCGGCCGTCGTCGGTGATGCGGTCGGTGTAGGAGTTGATCGACTTGTCCTCGGCAGCCGGTAACCCACCGGGTGTCTCGGCCGCCAGCTCGTTCCCCAGCTGCCGCGAGTAGAGGTTGATCTCGGCGGGGGTGAAACCGGCAAAGTAATGCGAATGCGACAGCAGCTTCCGCAGGTATTCACACCGTTGCACGGTGTCGACGGGTTCGGGGCATCGGGTGTCGATGTGCGCCAATCCGCGGACGATGGCATCGGTGTGTTCGGACGAGATGGACCCATCCGCCGCGTGCGCCAACAACAGATCCACATCGGTGGTGGCGGCAACCCGCACATATCGCGAAGCGACGGCGGGTGCGCAACCCATGCTGATCAACAACTCCCGTAGCCGGGTCGTCTTGTGATCGGCCACTCCCAGCCGGTCCATCTCGCCGGTGAGGGTGGTGGCGTGGTGATCGATCAGGTTCCGCAGCAAGAGGACTTGTTTCATCGCGCCGAAGGCTTGCGACCCGGTCATGTCCGGATTCCATTGCAGGTCGCTGAGTTGGCTGACAATCCCGGCGAAAACCGCTTCGGCGTCAAGAGCTTTGGTGGTGTCGATCATGGCCCCTCCCCGGTCGCTGATCGGTGTGATGGATCCACTCTACTCGAACATGTGGATTAGGGCAAGTGTGTTCGATGGTTCTGTGGGGGAAATATGCTTGTGGACAACAGGTTTCGGTGGTGGGCTGGCGGAAGTTTTCTGTCGGTGGGATGTGGTAGGCGGTGCGGCTTTCGCTGCGGCTGTTCGATGTGGTTGAGAAGGGTGTTGTCTCACCAGGTCTCGAGGCCCGGCGCCTTGGGCGCCGTGCACCTCGACCATCGGGGGTAAGGCCCGGCGCCTGGGGCGCCGTGTACCTCGACCATCGGGGAGTCTCGACCAGCGGGGGAAGGGGCACATGACCATGGTGTCGCTCATCGCCGATTTCCAGGAGTCACATCGTGTGCGGTGGTCTCACCCACGTACCGGGCACTCGGTGCGTGTGTAGATCGTCGGCATGCACAGGTTGCAGTGGATGCATTGCGACGTCGTCGATGGGTCGGCGCTGATCCGTTGTGGCAGATCGGGTTCGCGGAGTAGGGCGCGTCCCATGGCGAGGAAGTCGAAGCCCTCGGCGAGCGCCGCATCCATGGTGGCACGGTCGGTGATGCCGCCGAGCAGGATGATCGGTAGGTCGACCGCCTCCCGCAGCCGACGTGCCAACGGCAGCAGATAACCGGGGTGGTACTCGTAGTGCTTGAGGAAGAACGGGCCTGCGGCCTTCAGCCCCCAGCGCATCGGTCCGGTGAACGCGTCGGCGAACGCGGTCCGCGGCGCCTGACCGTGAAACAGGTACATCGGGTTGAGAAGTGAACTGCCCGCGGTGGGTTCGATGGCGTCAAGGTATCCGTCGGCTTCGAACAGCCGCGCCGCCGCGCACGCTTCGGCGACGTTGAAGCCTCGCCACCGGCGTGCGGGTGCGCCGACGGCTCCGACGCCGTCGTACATGTTGAGCTTGACCCAGATCGCGACATCGCTGCCGACCTCTTCGCGCACCGACTCGAGTACCTCGCGGGCCAGCCGGGCGCGGTTGACCAACGAGCCGCCATACCCGTCGCGACGGCGGTTGAGTAGCGGGGACAAGAAGCTGCTGAGGAGATAGTTGTGGCCGCAATGGATTTCGAGTGCATCGAAGCCGGAATCGACCGCGATGCGAGCCGCGCGGGCGAATGTGGTGCGCAGCGCGGCGATTTCCTCGACGGTGGGTGAGTGCGTCATCGACATCCCCATCGGCGCCGGGATCGGTGAGGCGGCCAGCGCCCGGGCCCTGTTCGACACCGAGTTGGCGACCGGGCCCGCGTGACCCAATTGTGCTGCCGCGCGAGCACCTTCGGCATGGATGGCCTCGGTCAGCCGGACCAGTCCGGGCGCGGCCTCGGGCCGTAGCCAGATCTGATGCCGGTCGGTGCGGCCCTCCGGGGAGATCGCACAGTAGGCGACGGTACTGATCCCGACCCCGCCTGCCGCCACCTCCCGGTGGAACTCGATGAGATCGTCGGTGACGAGGGCGTCGGGGGTGCGGCCCTCGAAGGTCGCGCACTTGATGAGGCGGTTGCGCAGGTGCAGTGGACCGAGTCGGGCGGGCGCGAACGGGTCCGGCGCTGAGGGGTCCGGCGCTGATGGGTCCGGCGCTGATGAGTCCGGCGCAGTGATGTTGGTGGTCATGACAACTCCTTCGAGACAACCGGTGCGCCGAGTCCGGCGACCACGAACGCGCGCAGTGCCGCGATCGCGTCGTCGGAGAGGGGCCCGTTCCCACCGAAGCGGTGGAGGATCAGCGTGAACGCGAGCGCCCACCGGCGTCGCGCGGCGCGCGTGTCGAGGCCGGGCACCAGCGGCGTGAGCAGATCCACCCAGTCGTCCAGACGGAACCAGCGGCGCGTCCACGCGGCGTCGGGATGGGCGTCGACGAAGCGTGCCAGTAGCTGCAGATGGAGATGGCCGACGGGATCGGCCCGAAGTCGGACGAGCGGGTCGACGACGAGAGCGATGAGGTCGGTAATGGTGCGACCGGCGAGGTCGTCGCCGAGGGCGTCGGCCCACAGTGGCGCCAACCGGTCCTCCAGCAGGGCCGCGACCAGGTCGTCCTTGGATCCGAAGTGGTAGTGCACGGCCGCCGGATTCACCCCGGCCTCGGTGCAGATGGCCCGCACCGACACGGTGTCGGGTCCGTCGGTCAGGAACAGTCGCTCGGCGGCCATCAGCAGGTGTTCGCGCGTCACCTGGGCGCGTGTCGGTGCCATACCTGTCGATCAAAGCAGACCCCCATCACTGATTCAATCAGTGATGGAAACCGTCGGTGTTCGAGGTGGTTACCGGCCAGTACCGGGGACGCTCTGCGCTGGTACCCGACGCCGTCGTAGGGTGGTGGCCGTGGCTGAACACTTCCAAACAGTTGTCCTGGGTGCTGGTCCAGGTGGGTACGTGGCCGCGATCCGGTCCGCCCAGCTGGGCATGAAAACCGCCGTCATCGAAGAGAAGTACTGGGGCGGTGTGTGCCTGAACGTCGGATGTATCCCGTCGAAGGCACTTCTCCGGAACGCCGAGCTGGCGCATATCTTCAACCATCAGGCGAAGACCTTCGGCATGTCCGGTGAGGTCTCCTTCGACTTCGGTCCGGCATTCGACCGCAGTCGCAAGGTCAGTGAGGGCATCGTCAAGGGTGTCCACTTTCTGATGAAGAAGAACAAGATCACCGAGATCGACGGATACGGTGTGTTCCAGGACGCGAAGAGCCTCAAGGTGGGGGATCGCGAGATCACCTGGGACAACCTCATCATCGACACCGGATCGACCGTCAAGCTGCTGCCGGGCGTCGAGCTGAGCGACAACGTCGTCACCTACGAGACCCAGATCCTCACCCGTGAGCTGCCCGAGTCGATCGTGATCGTCGGTGCCGGCGCGATCGGCATGGAATTCGGGTACGTGCTGGCCAATTACGGGGTCGACGTCACGATCGTGGAATTCCTCGATCGGGTCCTGCCCAACGAGGACGTCGACGTCTCCAAGGCCATCGCCAAGGAGTACAAGAAGCTCGGCGTCAAGGTGCTGACCTCGACCAAGGTGCAGACCGTCACCGACAACGGTGACAGCGTGACCGTCACCTACAAGGACGCCAAGGACAACGACGGCGAACTGACCGTCGACAAGGTCCTGATGTCGGTCGGTTTCGCCCCGCGCGTCGACGGCTACGGCCTCGAGAAGACCGGCGTCGAACTCACCGAACGCGGCGCCATCGCGATCGACGACCACATGCGCACCAACGTCGACGGCATCTACGCGATCGGTGACGTGACCGCCAAGCTGCAGCTCGCACACGTGGCCGAGGCGCAGGGCGTGGTCGCCGCCGAGACGATGGCCGGCGCGGAGACGATGACGCTGGGAGATTACCGTTTCATGCCGCGCGCGACGTTCTGCCAGCCGCAGGTCGCCTCGTTCGGCCTGACCGAGGCACAGGCCAAGGACGAAGGCTACGACGTGACCGTGTCGACCTTCCCGTTCTCCGCCAACGGCAAGGCACAGGGACTCGGCGAGACCGCAGGCTTCGTCAAACTCCTCACCAACTCCGAGACCGAGGAACTCCTCGGCGGACATCTGGTGGGCGACAACGTCTCCGAGATGCTTCCCGAGCTGACGCTGGCCCACAAGTGGGACCT
Organism: Gordonia polyisoprenivorans NBRC 16320 = JCM 10675; assembly: GCF_000241325.1. Classification (GTDB taxonomy): domain Bacteria; phylum Actinomycetota; class Actinomycetes; order Mycobacteriales; family Mycobacteriaceae; genus Gordonia; species Gordonia polyisoprenivorans. Next base: position 180,264 of record NZ_BAEI01000087.1, read on the forward strand.
CACCGCGCGTGAACTGGCACGCAACGTCCATACCCACCCGACGATGAGCGAAGCGCTGCAGGAAACGTTCCACGGCGCGATCGGACACATGATCAACCTCTGAGTCACTTCGTCGTGTTCGACGCCGGAGCGCTCAGCCGTCGGCGGCCACCTTGTTCACCGCCGCGGTGAAGAACTGACGGAACGCGGCGTCGTCGGGGGCCGAGCCCGGTGTGGTCGCGGTGTAGAGGGCCGAGACGCTGTATCCCTTCACCGACGCGAAACCGGTGTAGGTGGTCACGGTCACGACCTGGCCGGCCGTGGAGACCTTCTGGTCCTGACGCAGCACCAGGACGTCGCCCGGATCCGCCCGGGTGGCCGGTGCGGGTATCACAGTGTTGGTCGCGGTCGCGGTGGTGCCTGCGGCCGCGCCGGTGTTGATCGTGATCGAGAAGTTCTTGCAGGGTCCCGTTGCTCTCGCCCGTGCCGCGGCGACGTCGCTCGACTGCGCGGCGAGGCCCTCGCTGAGAATGCCGCCGCTCGTCGAGGTCGCGACCGCGACACCGAGCTTCGACGCATCGACGTCCGGCAGCTTCTGCAGATCGGCACACGCGGACGGGGTGATCGTCGCGTTGCGGGTGGTGCCCTGGAACTGCGACACCGCCTGCCGGAACTGATCCTCCGGCAGCGGGGTGAGGGTGAATCCGGCCGGGAGATCGGCAGCGGTGACCACCAGGGCCTTGACCTTCGCGGGATCGCCGCTGCTCGTCGATGCGGTGCTCGACGCCGTCGACGGACCTGCCGACGACGCGTCAGCGGCCTGCGGCGTCCCCGACGTCGTGCAGCCGGCGATCAACAGGACCGAGGTGGTGGCCGTTGCGGCCGCCAGAGAACTGCGGATGACCGTGTTGCGCATGAAGTGCCCCCTGTGTCGATGGTTCCGGGCACACCGGAGCCACCGATGAGGGTAACGGCCGGCTGGGCGTCCTTTCCACGGATGGTCGTTCGCGTGAACGCCTCGTCCGCGGTGGTTCGTCCCCGCCCGGGAGTGTCGGGAACGATGGATACAGTCGAGGACGATGAACGCCGAGCGCACCAGGGTGTGGACGCCGCCGGGACCGGTGGATCTGCGATACACGCTGGGACTGCACCGGCGCGGCGGAGGTGACCCCGCGTTCCGCTACGGCCGCGACGGGTCGGTGTGGCGCGCGAGCCACACCCCGGACGGAGCGGCAACCCTGACGGTGCGTGTCGACGGTGAGCGCATCGTCGGCCGCGCGTGGGGCGACGGTGCCGACTGGCTGCTCGAATCGATGCCCGCAATGCTCGGCGGCGACGACGCCCCCGAGTCCATGCCCGTCCACGACGACGTGGTCGCCGGACTCGTCGCCCGCTCGCGCGGGTTGCGCATCGGGGCCACCGGGCGCGTGTGGGAGGCGCTCGTGCCGGCCATTCTCGAACAGAAGGTGGTCGGTGCCGAGGCCTGGCGGGCGTGGCGATACCTGGTGCACCGCCACGGTTCCCGGGCGCCGGGGCCGGTGCCCGACGACATGCGGGTGCCGCCGCCGCAGGAGCTGTGGCCCTCGATCCCGGTGTGGGACTGGCACCGCAGCGGCGCCGAGCCGGTGCGGATGCGCACGATCCGAGGCGCCACCTCACTCGATGTGGAACGGCACGCCGGTCGGCTCGACATCCTGCGCGGTGTCGGCCCGTGGACCGTCGCCGAGACCCGGGCGCGTGCGGTCGGCGACGCCGACGCGGTGCCCGTCGGCGACTACCACATTCCGTCGGCGGTCGGGCAGACGCTCATCGGGGAACCGGTGGATGACGCGCGCATGCTCGAACTCCTCGAACCCTATGCCGGACACCGCTATCGGATCATCCGGATGGTCGAGATGCACGGCTCGCGTCCCCAGCGACGGGGCAACCGGATGAGCGTGCGCGACTATCGCACGTTCTGAACGCAGAACAATCACCCGGCGCCACAATCATCCGGCGCCGAACCATCGCGTGATGCACCCATCGCACATTGCGCACGTCGGTGTCGAGTCCGGAACCGGCTGAGGGCACTTCGCGTCATGCTGAGCGCAACCGTTCTGCCCGCTCCGGAACTGCCGCATCATTGCCCACCATCATGGCAATTTCTCTTATCCCGGGTTCCAGTTCCTCGGCGGCGTCGTCATCCGGGCGACCGTCGGGCACCAGGTCGGCGGCGCAGATCCGTGCGGCACGACGCTCACGCATGCTGACGTGGATCCGGGTCCTCTCACCCATCGGCGTGCTCGCACTGTGGCAACTCGGGAGCGCCCTGGGGGTCCTGCCGCAGGACAAGCTGCCCGCACCGTCGCTCATCGCCGAGGCCGGTTGGGAGAAGCTGCAGAGCGGTGAACTCACCGACGCCATCGTCGCCTCCACCGAACGCGTGGCGATCGGCCTGGGACTCGGCGTGGTCATCGGCATCGGGCTCGGGGTGATCGTCGGACTGAGCCGGCTCTCGGACGCGATCATCGACCCGAACATGCAGGCGATCCGGGCGCTTCCGCTGTTCGGGCTCATCCCGCTGTTCATCCTGTGGTTCGGTATCGAGGAGACCCCGAAGATCCTGCTGGTGGCACTCGGTGCGATCTTCCCCCTGTATCTCAACACCTCGGCCGCGATCCGACAGATCGACCCGAAGCTCCGCGAGAACGCCAAGGTCCTCGGATTCGGCCGCCTGCAGACGATTCGGGAGCTGGTCATCCCCAGCGCCATGCCGCAGATCCTCGTCGGACTCCGGCAGTCACTGGCGATCGCCTGGCTCAGTCTGATCGTCGCCGAGCAGATCGCGGCGACCTCCGGGCTGGGATACCTGATCAACAACGCGCGCGACTTCCTCCGCACCGACGTCGTGTTCTTCGGCCTGATCATCTATGCGGCACTGGGATTGATCACCGACGCGATCGTGCGCGCGTTGGAGAAGTACACCACGCGCTACCAACAGACCAACTGAAGGAGGGCCGGCCCATGACTGCCACCATCGATGCCGCGAGCGCCACGCGGACAACGCAATCGACCGAGATCGCCGGGCAGGTGTCGGCGGCGACCTTCGCCTATGGCGACGCGGAACCGGTGCTGCGCAACATGTCCCTGACCGTGCGCACCGGCGAGATCGTCGCCATCATCGGCCGCAGCGGCAGCGGCAAATCGACCCTGCTGCGGCTGCTCGCCGGCCTGTCGCAGCCCTCGACAGGGGAGGTCACCACGTCCGGGGCGCCTGCGGTGGCATTTCAGGAACCCCGACTGTTCCCGTGGCGCACGGTGCGTCGCAACGTCGAATTCGGGGTCGTCCGTTCACGACTCAAGGGTGCGGCCGCCGCAGCGCGGGTCAGCGACACCCTCGCCGAGGTCGGGCTGGCCGACAAGGCCGACGCGTGGCCGGCGCAGCTGTCCGGCGGTCAGGCCCAACGGGTCTCGTTGGCGCGCGCCCTGGTTGCCGATCCGCAACTGTTGCTGCTCGACGAACCCTTCGGCGCTCTCGACGCCTTGACCCGGGCGGCCATGCACCGGCTGCTTATCAACTTGTGGCAGGCCCACGGATTCAGCGTTCTCGTCGTGACCCATGACGTCGACGAGGCGCTGCGCCTCGCGGACCGGGTGGTCGTGCTCGCCGACGGGCACATCGCCGCCGACGTCACCGTCGACGCGCCACGTGATCCCGACGGCGCAGCGCAGACCGCGCATCTGCGGACCCGGCTGCTCGACGCTCTCGGCGAATAGGGCACTCACCGCAACCTCCCGCTCACCAGTTTTCTTGGCCCGACGTCTGTCGGGTCGGCATCATCGAAAGGCTCGTGGAAGAAATGTCTCGTGGTTCAGGCATGTCCGCCGGAGGGTTCCGCGGACGTGCGACCGTACTCGTCGTCCTGGCCGGGATTCTCGCGCTGGCGCTCAGCGGCTGTGTCAGCAAAGAGGATTCGACCGGCGCCGTCGCCGACGCCAGCGTCGATCCCGCACAGTTGGCCGGCCTGACGTTGCGCGTCGGCGACCAGAAGGGCGGTACCGAATCGCTCATGCGCGCTGCGGGAGAACTCGATTCGCTGCCGTTCAAGGTCGAGTTCTCGACGTTCACCTCGGGTCCGCCCGAGATCGAGGCCGCCACCGCGGGCAAGATCGACTTCGCCGTCACCGGTAACACGCCCCCGATCTTCGGTGCGGCGTCGAACGCGAAGATCAAGATCGTCTCCGCCTACACCAACAACGCCGGTGGTGACGTCATACTCGTGCCCGCCGGCTCCACCCTGACCTCCGTCGAACAACTCAAGGGCAAGAAAGTCGCTGTGGCCAAGGGAAGTTCGGCCCACGGAAATCTCCTCGAGCAGTTGAGCAAGGCGAACCTGAAGCTCGGCACCGACGTCACCCCGGTCTTCCTGCAGCCCGCCGACGCGTTGTCGGCCTTCTCCAGCGGCGCCGTCGATGCGTGGGCGATCTGGGACCCGTATACGGCTATCGTGCAAAAGGATTCGGGTGCGAAGATCCTCGCCTCGGGGACCGGGGTGGTCAACGGCTACGGCTTCGGCATCGCGTCCAATGAGGCCCTTGCCGACGCCAAGCGCAACACCGCGCTGCGGATCTTCGTCGAACACCTGGCCAAGGCCAGCAAGTGGGCGTCAGCCAACGTCGAGACCTGGTCGCAGCAGTACGCGAAGGCGATCGGCATCGACCCGCAGGCCGCACTGGCGGCACAGCAGCGCAGCGTCCGGCCGGCCATCGAGATCGACGACACCGTGGTCGCCTCGGAGCAGAAACTGGCCGACGCCTTCGCCGCCGCCGGCCAGCTCGACCACAAGCCCGTCATCGCCGACTTCGTCGACAAGCGCTTCAACTCCACCGTGGCGCCCTACGCAGTGAGTACGCAATGACCGCAGAAGCCCAGCGCGAGGCGCACTTCCACTGGTTCCTGCCGACCTCCGGCGACGGACGCGAGGTCATCGGCGGATTGCAGTCGGCAGGCATCCTGGGCACCGCGTCCGCGATCCGGCCACCCGATCTCGACTATCTCGCGCTGGTGGCGAAGACCGCCGAACGGTTGGGTTTCGAGTCGGTGCTGACCCCGACCGGAACCTGGTGCCACGATGCGTGGCTGACCACCGCCGCACTCATCCGGGAGGCGAGCCGTCTGAAGTTTCTCGTCGCCTTCCGACCCGGGCTGATCACCCCGACGCTTGCCGCCCAGCAGGCCGCCACGTTCGTCGAGTTCTCCGGCGGCCGTCTCGCCCTCAACATCGTCACCGGCGGTGACGCGCAGGAGCAGGCGCGGTTCGGTGACCGGCTCACCAAGGAGCAGCGCTACGCCCGCACCGGGGAATTCCTGCAGATCGTCCGGCATGCCTGGACGGGAACGCCGTTCGATTTCTCCGGTGAGCATTACGACGTCACCGGTGCGGTGGTGGGCCATCCGCCGAACCCGGTGCCGCAGGTGTTCTTCGGTGGTGCCAGCGAGTACGCGCGCGAGGTGGCCGCGGCCACCGTCGACACCTATCTCACCTGGACCGAACCGCCGGAGAAGGTGGCCGAACTCGTCGAGGACGTCCGTGCCCGCGCCGCCCGGCACGGCCGGGAGCTGACCTTCGGAATCCGGGCGCACGTGATCACCCGCGACACCCGCGAGGAGGCCTGGGCCGAGGCCCGCAAGTTGGTCTCGCGGATGGACCCGGCATTGATCGAGCTTGCCCGCCAACGTCTCTCGCAGTCGGAGTCCGAGGGACAACGTCGGCAGCTCGCCCTCAACGCCGACCTCGACAACCTCGAGGTGTACCCGGGGCTGTGGGCGGGTTATGGTCTGGTTCGCCCGGGAGCCGGGACCGCATTCGTCGGCAGCCATGCCGAGGTCGCCGACCTCATCGCACAGTACCGGGCGATCGGCATCGACCACTTCATCCTGTCCGGGCAACCGCACATCGAGGAGGCCTTCTGGTTCGCCGAAGGCGTGGCGCCGCTGGTGCGTTCGGTCAGTTCCCACCGGGAGCCCGCGCCAGCACGTACTGCCCCTCGCCGATGACGGTCTGCTCGATGTGTTCGGCGCCGCCACGGCGCAGTGCGCCGGTGATCTCGTCGCGCCCGAAGACGCGGTAGCCGCCGATGGCCGCCAGTGTCTTCACGCCGGGCACCGTCGACACCGGTCCGGCCACCGAGGTGAACACCACCAGCAGCGCACCGGGGAACGCCACCCGCAGCATCTCGTCGAGCACGGGGAGCGGGTCGGGGATCAGGTAGAGCGCGGCCAGGCAGATCACCTCGTCGAAGGTGTTGTCGGCGAACGGGATCGCGTGCGCGTCGACACGGAGGTAACTCGCCCGGTCGATGCTGTTGGTGGCCACCGCGGTGTGCAACATCGACGGTGAGTAGTCGATGCCGACCACCCGTCCGTCGCCGGTGAGGACCGCAGCAATGTCCCGGGTGTAATTGCCGGGCCCGCAAGCGATGTCGAGGACCATGCGTTCACCGGGCCGGCACAGGTAGGCGCGTAGTGCGGTGTCGTAGTCGGCGGTCTCGGGACTGCCGAGACTGAAGCCGCGGGTGAACACCGGGCGCCACGCGTGCTCGTAGACGCGGGAGAACAGCGGGTTACGCATCATCCGCGCGGCAAACGACCCCATCGCCGAACGCCCTCAGGCGCGGACGTCGAGCTGCACCCGCAAGGTGTGCAGGGTGGTGGCGAGCATGTCGTACTGACCGACGAGCAGCAGTAGGCCGATGGTGCGGCGCTCGTCGAGGTGGCGGCGCAGCGCCTCCCACGCGACGTCGTCGACGTCGCGGGTGGTCACCAGTTGGTCGACCACGCGCAGGATGGCGCGCTCGCGATCCCCCCATCCGGCGTCGGGACCGTCGAGGATGCGCGCGAGTTCATCATCGGTGATGCCCGCGCGTTTGCCGATCCGACGATGGTGGTCGAGCTCGTAGGCCGACTCGCGCAGATGCGCGACACGGATGATCACCATCTCGGAGTCCTTGCGCGACAACGTCCCGAACGGCATCAGCCGCGCCCCGAAGTACAGCCACGCCCGGAACAGACCACGGGTGCGGCCCAGCGTGGAGAAGATGTGGGTGTCATGGACACCGGTGACGCGCGCGGCGAGGCGGGTGAAGGCCCAATTGGCGGGACCGAGGTCACGGAATCCGCCGGGAGCGATCCGAGGGGTGCTCATGGCATCACGGTAGACTACGGCGATTATGACGACTATCACACCGCGCGTGTTCGGCTCCCTCGATGACCTCAAGGCCGCGATCGGCGAAGACCTCGGCTCCGGGGAATGGCTCGAGATCACCCAGGAACGGGTCAACCAGTTCGCCGAGGCCACCGGCGACCACCAGTGGATTCACGTCGACCCGGAGCGCGCGAAGGCCGGGCCGTTCGGTGCGCCCATCGCACACGGCTTCCTGACGCTTTCGTTGCTGCCGATGCTCGCCGGGTCGATCTTCACCGTCGAGGGCCCCAAGCTCGTCATCAATTACGGCATGAACAAGGTGCGTTTCCCCAATCCGGTACCGGTCGGGTCCCGCATCCGCGCCAACGCCGTGATCACCTCCGTCGAGGAGGGTCCCAAGGGCGTGACCATGGTGGTGCGCAACACCGTCGAGATCGAGGGCGCCGACAAGCCCGCATGCGTCGCCGAGAACGTCCGGGTGATGGTGTACTGACCCCGGCGCGTTCACGGCTGCGTGGCCACGTCACGCAGATCGTGACCCCCGAAGAGGGGACGGCGGACCGTCGGCGCCGTGACCCTTCTCCGAGCACTATTGTCTTGCGGCGCAATCGCGTCCGTGGTCTCGGAGAGGGCGCGTATGGACGACGAGGGGCAACGATCCGAACCCGACGAGCCCAACGGCCAGGCCGCACCCACCAGGGAACCCAGCGTCGCCGACGCCGTCGTGCCGATGCTCGCACTGGCCGTGTTGATCGCCGGATCGCTGGCGCTCTTCGGACTCGACGCACTTGACGGTCCGATCCAGGTTGCGCTGATATTCGCGTGTGCCGTCGCCGCACTCATCGCGTTGAAGAACGGCCATCCGTGGTCGCAGGTGCAGGTTGCCGGGCAGGGCGCGCTGTCATCGGTGAGTAGTGCCATCTTCATCCTGCTCGCCGTCGGTGCGTTGATCGGGACGTGGAATCTGTCCGGCACCATCCCAACCCTCGTCTACTACGGCATCCAGGTACTCGCCCCCGGATACTTCTACATCGCCACCGCCGTCATCTGCGGCATCGTCGCGATGTCCATCGGGAGTTCGTGGACCACCGTCGGCACGATCGGGGTCGGGCTGGTCGGGATCGCCACGTTGCTGGGGGTGTCGGCGGCGATCACGGCCGGCGCCGTCATCTCCGGCGCCTACCTCGGTGACAAGCTGTCGCCGTTGTCGGAGACCACGATCCTCACCGCGCAGATGGTCAAGGTCGACCTCTACACCCACATCCGCTCGCAGGCATGGTCGTCGCTGCCGGCTTTCGGGCTCGCGTGTGTGGTCTTCATGATCCTCGGGATCGCCGGACCAGCGGTCACCGCGACCCCCGGCGAGGAGGTCGAACTGGCCAAACTCGACCAGATCTACTGGATCAGCCCGGTGAATCTGATTCCGCTGTTGGTGCTCGTGGTGATGTCCGCGCGCAAGGTCCCCGCGTCGCTGGCTCTGCTGAGCGCGGCCCTGGTGGCCGGAGTGCTTGCGCCATTCACCCAGGCGTCGCTGGTTCGCGAGTTCGTCGGAGACATCGGCGGGTCGCCGAACGTGGTTGTCGGTGCGATGCAGGCCATCTGGAAGGTGATGGCCAACGGACTCACTGTCAACACCGGAATCGCCGACATCGACCGTCTGGTGTCGCGAGGCGGTATGGACAGCATGTTGTTCACGATCTGGCTCATCATCGGTGCGGTCACCTTCGGTGCGCTTCTCGAGCATTTCGGACTCATCAATCGCCTCATCGTGCCCGCCATCGCCGCGGCTCGAACCCGTGGCCGCCTGTATCTGACGGTGTTCGCCACCGCATTCGGGCTGAATCTCGTCGCCGGGGATCAATACATCGCGCTCGTCCTGCCCAGCCGCATCTACCGCGCCGAGTTCGGCAGACGTGGGTTGGCACCGCAGAACCTCTCGCGATTGTGCGCCGACAGCGCGACGGTGACCTCCCCGCTGGTGCCCTGGAACTCGTGCGGTGCATTCATGGGTGCGGTCCTCGGGGTGGCCACGCTGTCGTATCTCCCATTCGCGTTGTTCTGCATCTTCAGCCCGCTGCTCAGCATCGTGTACGGCTTCACCGGATTCAAGATCGTCCACCAGCCCACCATCGGAACGGAGACCTCGGCGTGAGCCAGAACGCAACCGGTGAGCACGCCGGCAGTGAGCAAGCCGGCAAGGTCAATCTGCCGACCCTGACGGCGATGGTCGTCGGCTCGATGGTCGGATCGGGGGTCTTCTTGCTGCCCCGCAGATTCGGCACCGAAACCGGGGTGTTCGGCGCCATCATCGCCTGGGCCATCGCCGGTACCGGAATGTTGATGCTGGCGTTCTGTTTCCAACGCCTGGCCACGCGCAAGCCGGATCTCGACGCAGGGATCTACGCCTACGCCAAGGCAGGCTTCGGCGACTACGTCGGCTTCGCGTCGGCATTCGGTTTCTGGGCGTCGGCGTGCGCCGGCAACTGCTCCTACTGGGTGCTCATCATGACCACCACGAGTGCGTTGTTCCCCGGATTGGGCGACGGTACAACTGTTGCGGCCGTGATCGTCTCGTCCGTGTGCGTCTGGCTGTTCTTCTTGCTCATCAGCCGCGGAGTGCAGCAGGCAGCCATCATCAATCGCATCGCCACGATCGCCAAGATCATCCCGCTGGTGGTCTTCATCGTGCTGGCGCTGGTCATGTTCGACGCCGGATACTTCGCCGACAACTTTTGGGGCGGAAACGGAATCGACGTCGGTTCGCTGTGGGACCAGGTCACCGGAACGATGCTGATCACGGTGTTCGTGTTCCTCGGAATCGAAGGCGCCAGCGTCTATTCGCGATTCGCCAGGAAGCGTGAAGATGTCGGAAAGGCAACCGTTTTCGGGTTTCTCGGGGTACTGGGGGTATTCGCGCTGGTGACGCTTGTGTCCTACGGCTCCATGCCGCAGGGTGAGTTGGCCTCGATCGATCAGCCGTCGGTGGCCTCGGTGCTCGCGCATCTGGTCGGTGACTGGGGTTCGATCTTCATTCGCATCGGCGTCGTGGTGTCGGTGCTCGGCGCCTACCTCGCGTGGACCCTGATGGCCGCCGAGATCCTGTTCATCCCGGCCCGCAGCAAGGACATGCCCGCCTTCCTCGGCCGTGAGAACAAGGCGGGTGCACCGATTTGGGCTCTGGTTCTCGCCTCGGGACTCGTGCAGATCCTGTTGATCGTCGTTCTGTTCGTCGACGACGGGCTGGACTTCATGCTCGACCTCACCTCCGCGCTGGCGTTGCTGCCCTATCTGCTCGCCGCCGCATTCATGCTGAAACTGACCGTGACCCGCGAGACCTACGAGTCCGGGAGATCGCGGACCCCCGACATGATCATCGCGTGTGTCGCGGTCGTCTACACGGCGTTCCTGGTGTGGGCGGCCGGCCTGGACAAACTCTTGTTGTCCTGCATTCTGTACGCGGTGGGAACCGTTCTGTACGTGCTCGCGCGACGCGAACAACGTCTGCGGATCTTCACTCGTGTCGAGGCGATGGTCTTCGGGGTGGTCCTGGTGGGCGCAATCGGCGGGATCATCTATCTGGCAACGGGTTCGGAGGACATCCACGAACACCCCGACCATGAGCGTCACGCGACCTACGTCGAGGGCGCCGACCAGCCCGCGCATTGACGCCGCCCGGATCGGCGTCGTCCCCGATTGTCCCGATTCTGCTGTGAGAAAGGAATTGTTCCGATGGCCAACGCTTCTGCCGCCTATGGTGTCCACTCCGAGGTGGGGCGCCTGCACAAGGTCCTGGTGTGCGCCCCTGGGCTTGCCCACGAACGCTTGACCCCCACCAACGCCGACGACCTGCTCTTCGACGACGTGCTGTGGGTGCAGAATGCCAAGCGCGACCACTTCGACTTCATGACGAAGATGCGTGACCGGGGTGTCGAGGTGGTCGAACTGCATAATCTGTTGGCCGAGACGATGGAGGACCCCGCCGCGCGCGCGTGGCTGCTGGACCGCAAGATCGTCGCCAACGAGGTCGGTCTCGGACTCGTGGCACAGACTCGCGGCTACCTCGACGAACTACCCGCCAGGGAGCTGGCGGTTCTGCTGATCGGCGGGATGTCGACCCGGGACCTGCCGTCGGACCTGCGCTCGGACTACATTGCACTGGCGCGTGAGGAGACCGGTCCCGCCGAGTATCTGATGCCGCCACTGCCCAACACGCTCTATACCCGTGACACCACGTGCTGGATCTACGGCGGCGTCACCCTGAACCCGCTGTACTGGCCTGCGCGCCATGACGAGACGCTGCTGATGAAGGCCATCTACCGGTTCCATCCCGACTTCGTCGGCGCAACCGTGTGGTGGGGTGACCCGGAGAAGTACTGGGGCGCAGCGACGATCGAGGGTGGTGATGTTCTCGTCCCGGGTAACGGCGTGGTGCTCATCGGTATGAGCGAACGCACCTCGCGGCAGGCGGTCACCCAGGTGGCCGCGGAGTTGTTCGCCAATGGCGCTGCCGAGAAGGTCATCGTCGCCGGGATGCCGAAATTGCGGGCCGCGATGCACCTCGACACGGTGTTCACCTTCGCCGATCGTGACGTGGTGAGTGTGTACCCGAAGATCGTGAACTCCATCGATACGTTCATGTTGCGGCCCAACGATTCCGGCGTGGGCATCGATGTCACCACCGAGGACCGGCCGTTCGTGGAGGTGGTCGAGAAGGCACTGGGGTTGGACCGGTTGCGCGTGGTGGAGGCCGGCGGTACGGAGTACGCGTCCGAACGGCAACAATGGGATTCGGGTAACAACCTCGTCGCCGTCGAGCCGGGAGTCGTATTCGCCTACGACCGCAACACCCACACCAACGCGCTGCTGCGCAAGGAGGGCGTCGAGGTGATCACCATCGTCGGTGCCGAACTCGGACGTGGACGTGGCGGTGGGCATTGCATGACCTGCCCGATCATCCGGGATCCGTTGCCCGCCTGAGATCACCGATCGGCGTCGGCGGAGGATCCGCGGGGGATGAATCCGTCGGCGACGCCGGCCGCGTACAGCTCGGACTTGGTCCGCGCGTGCAGCCCGGCCCGGTCATACTTGGCGCGGACACGATCGATGTACTGCTTCGCCGTACTCGGTGCCACCCCCATGCGGCGGGCGACACTGTCGAGTTTGAGCCCGCAGGCATAGAGCTGCAGTGCACGCACCTCCTGGTCGGACAGCGCAGGACGGTCGGATGCGGTGTCGTCGATGAACGCCCGGGCCAGCAGCGGGCTCGTCGCCGGCTCGCCCCGACAGGCCGCGCGCACCGCGGCAAGCAGATCCACGATGCCTTCGTTCTTGCCCACCACGCCGCACACGCCGAGCGCCACCAGGCGACGTACGTGTCGGGGACTGCCGAGCGCGGAGACGACCAGGACCGGGGTTCCCGCGCCGATGATCCGGGCGACGCTGTCGGCGTCGACCAGGCCGGCCGGTCCGAGATCCAGGTCGACGATCACCAGGTCGAGGTCGGTGCGTTCGACGACGTCATCGAGACTGTCTGTGCTGCAGACGATCTCGTGGCCCTCTCGCGAGAGCTGAGCGGCCATCGATTCACGGACGAGTTCGTGGTCGTCGACCAGGGCCATCACCGGCATCTCACACCCGCTGTTCCAGAACACCATCGGGGACGCCGGGTGCGACGACGGTCAGGCTCGGTCCGTCCTCATCGTCGAAGAAGCCCATCGACACCGCATCGTGCGGTGCGGACTCGATGATCACCCGCGCCACGACCTCCCGAGCCCGTGCGGCGGTGCGTTCGTCCACATCAGCGGCGGCGATGATCGACAGGCGCACCTCGTGCGGACGGGCGATCGCGATGAGATCCACCAGAAGCCGCGTCAGAATCGGTGCGGCGGTGGGTAATCCGGCGATGCAGCGCAGGTACCCTTCTTCGCGCTCGGCGTCGGCCCGCACGCTCGCATGCTCGGTGGCAGCAGGGTCGGCGGCGATCCGGTGCAGGAGTGCGGCGGCGGCGATCAGCGTGTCACCCACACCGTCGGCGCGCAACGCCTCGGTGGCCGCCGCCTGATCACGGGCCATGCGGATGGACCGCATTCGCATCTGCCGGTGGTCGATGGCCCGTGACATCGTCACCAGGCGGTGGCGGAGCCAGACGACGGCAGCCACGACCAGCACGTCGGCGACGAGCAGCACCGGCGCGGAGGATGCACAGCCCTGTGGCCCGAGAAGGGTGAGGAGCGTGGTCGCAGCGACGACCATCGCGATGACCGGTCCGACGACGCGAACGCGCCCGTCCACCAGGATCACCACCACGCACAGGGTCGCCGCGGCGTCGCCGGACCAGCCGACGATCGACGTGGTACCGCAGGTGGCGGGCATGCCGTGCGTGCCGACGAGAACAGCGGAGGCGGTCACCGTTGCGCCGATGATCGCCAGGACCGGTGATGACAGTCGACCGGACCGTGCCGCGGTGCCGATGACCGCGACCAGACATGCCGCGGTGAGCGTCCAGACGAGGGCCGCGGTCGACACCGCGCCCGGCGGGGTGTCGCGGCGGTCGACGACGAACATGATGATCGAGATCAGGGCGAACTGCGTGAGCATGATGGCCGATACCGAAGCGGCAAGTGGCCCGGTGCTCGCGACGAGAGTGCCGGCCTGCGAGCCCGGCCGATCGATCTCGGGGGTGATCGTCACCGAGGTGCCGGTGCCGGCGAGGGTGTGCACCGTGATCGCGACGCCGGTGTGTGCGGCGCGTGCGTCCATCGATGTGCGAAGCGCCTGGGGGTCTGCGCAGCCCACACCGTCGTCGTCGACGTGCACCGCGGTCGAATCGGGTGCCGACCACACGCGGGCCACAGGCACCTGTGCGTGCTTGGCAACGTTGGTGAGAGCCTCGCGGATGAGTGCGAGAATCTCTGAGCGGCGCGACGGTGGTAGACCGGCGAGGAATGCGTCGACGGGGGTCCGGTCGGCGATCAGCACCCGTACGCCAAGGGCCGCGGCGTCCTCGATGACCTCGTCGAGCGTGCGCAGCACCGACGTGCCGACATCGCCGACGGTGGCGAGGGCCTCCAGATCGGCACGGCAACGGGCGACGACGGCGTCCTCGCGGCCCGTGAGGCGTCCTCGCGCGATGGCTCCCAGCGTGTTGATGACCGTGTCGTGGAGAAGCCGTGAACGCCGGGCCGCGAGCCGGGTCTCGGCGAGTGCGCGGTCGGCGTCGAGACCGGCGCGCGCGGCGCGGTCGGAGAGCAGGGCCACCCGCCGCAGTGACGCGGCGATCACCGCGGCGGCCGCGGCGCCACACAATGAGTAGACGGGTGTGGCGAGCTGATACCTCAGGACCGTTGTGGTTGCGGGTAGCAGCGCCGCGGTGCAGGCCGTCGCCGCCAGCGTGGTCGATGCCGCGGCCGCCAGTGCTCGACGAGCGGGCAAGACGAGAGCGGCGCCGATGCCGAACATGATGCACGCGTCGACCACAGCGCGAAGGTGCGCGGTGTCGGGAACCGTGGTGGTGGCTGCGATTGCCACCACCAATCCCATCCAGCTCAGCAGGGCGGCGCCGGGACGGGCGTACCCCCGTATCGCGAGAACACCCACCACGAGATGAATCGCGTAGCCGCACCACAGTCCGATGTGATCGTCGGCGCCGTGCCGAATGGACAATGGGACGAGTGGGGCCGCAACGGCCATACCCAGCGCGAGACGGATGAGGGCGGAGTCGACACCCGCGGCGTACATCGAGGTCGTGCGGTGGGGGTCGGCACGGTGCCAGATGGCGTCCCGGAGCGGCCCGGCCGCCCGCGTGTCGACCGCTCCGCCGCTGCGCACGTGATCATTATGCGGGGCGGTCCCCGCCGACGCCCGGGACTTTGGTCATATGTTCATGTACGGCGAGACGGTGCTCCCGTGCTCGTTGACCCGCAGACGCGTGCCCAGCGAGGGGAAGGCACGTTGCGCGCAATGCTGGCGCTCGCACACACGGCATCCCGCGCCGATCGGGGTGATCCGCGCCTGCGGACCGATCTCGAGCCCGTCGGAGTAGATGACGCGCGCGGCATGTCGCAGCTCGCACCCCATGCCGATCGCGAAGGTCTTACCGGGTTGGCCGAAGCGTGCCGCCCGGCGCTCCACGGTCCGCGCGATCCAGAAATACTCACGGCCGTCGGGCATCTCGGCGATCTGGGTGAGGATCTTGCCCGGTGATCCGAACGTCTCGTACACATTCCACAGCGGGCAGGTGCCTCCGGAGGAGGAGAAGTGGAATCCGGTGGCGGACTGGCGTTTCGACATGTTTCCGGCCCGGTCGACGCGCACGAACGACCACGGGATGCCCCGCAGATTGGGTCGTTGCAACGTCGAGAGCCGGTGACAGATCGTCTCGTAGGAGACCGCGTAGAACGCCGAGAGCCGTTCGATGTCGTACCGGAAATCCTCGGCCGCACCGTGGAACTGGCTGTAGGGCAACAGGGTTGCGGCCGCGAAGTAGTTGGCCAAGCCGTACCGGGCCAGCGAGCGGGCCTCGTCGCTGGTGAAGGTGCCGGCCTCGACGAGCTCGTCGATGAGATCACCGAATTCGAGCAGCGCCAATTCGGTCGCGAGCTTGAAGGCGCGCTGCCCCGACGACAGCGCCGCCGACACCTCCAGTCGGCGGGTGTCCGGGTCGAACCGGTGCAGCACATAGTCACCCAGGTCCACGCGGCGGACGACGGTGACCCCGTGACGCTTCTCCAGGCGATCGATGATCTCGCGGCGCACATCACCGGAGTGCATGCGCATCCGGGTGGTCATCTCCTCTGCGGCGACGTCGAGTTCGTGAATGTAGTTGCGGCGCTGATAGAAGTAGTCGCGCACTTCCTCGTGCGGTGCGGTGATCGCGCCGCGCATCGATCGGTCGCCGCGTTCGTCGGTTGCCGCGGCGAGCTGATCGGAGGAGTTGCGGTAGCGCCGGTACAGCGTGACCATCGCGTTCGCGATGTCGGGGTGCCCGGCGACCATCGCACTGATCTCCTGCGGGTCGAGCGCGGTGTCGGTGGCCTCGACGTCGTCGTCGAGCAGCACCTCCCGGAGCTCGGCGACGAGGCGGACGTCGTCCTGGGAGTCGAAGAATCCGGCGTCGACGCCGAAGGTCTCGGTGATCCGGGCGAGCACCTTGGCGGTGAGCGGCCGCGCATCGTGCTCGATCTGGTTGAGATAGGACGGGGATATCTCGAGTGTCTGGGCCAACGCCACCTGCGAGAGGCCGCGCTCCGAACGCAACTGGCGCAGGCGTGAACCCACGTAGGTTCGCGCACCCGCATAGGTCTTGGTCACCGCACACCTCCGCTGCTCACCGTCGCTGGGACCCGCCCGGCCGATGCGCCCGATCCCGGGGGAGTCGATGAGCTTCAGGGTACGGTGACGGCGTGCGGGTAGGGCGCGCTCATCGGCGCAGGGGGACGACGGCGGGGCCGGCGACGCTGGTGGTGGGCCTCGTCGCGGCGGTGACGGTGGCGTGTGGTCATGCGCCGACGACCGTCCCCGATCTGGCGGCCGCGCCGGCCGACCTGCTGCTCGATCCGTCGACGCTGCCGGTCGGATTCACCGCCACCGAGTTGTCGGTGCCCCAGCTCGTCGACGCCAACTCCACGCAACTCAAGGCCTCCGACGCCACCGAGATCACTCCTCCGCAATGCCGGCCCACCGCCGATGCGAAGCTCAATCCGACCCTGACCGAGGCGAATTCGGCGGTACTGGCCGCGCAGGCCTCCTTCGGTGGGCTCGTCGAGCTGGTGACCACACAGATGCGCGACATCGGCGCCGACGTGGCCGCCATGACCGGCGCCTGCGCGCGCACGCAGACGATGATCACGACGGGCAACCTCGCCGGGACGAGCATCGTCACCGAGCACTCCGAGATGGCCACACCCGAACTCGGCAAGGACGCCGAGAAGGTCGAGCAGATGCTGCTCGTGAAGTCGGCGACGACGACCACCCTGGCGGATCGATCGGTCCGCACCCGCATCGACTACGTGGGCTACGCGATCGTCGCCCGTCCGGGTGGGGCCGCACCGGTCTCGGTGAGTCTCACGGTGTCCGGTGACCCGACCGACGCCGTCGCGCCGCCCGCGGCGCCACCCGCCGCCCAGCCCCCGCTCGCCGAGCAGGACTTCGTGACGCTGTTCGGCAGTGCGCTGTCGGTGGCCGCGGCGGGCCGCAAGAGCTGACGACGGCGTCGCGCCGGGGCATTCTGCGGTGGCCCGCCGGCGATGGGCTGTCCGATTTTGTGTGAAGGTCGTCACATCCCTATGGCCGGGCGAGGCCGGCCGGCGCTCACGCCGGTCGTCCGCCCTCGCATCGAGGGCGTCGGTCGGATCGTCGAAAATCCCAGTACGCGCGTACTTTTTTATGAAACGCGCGCGGCCTTCACACATCGCCTTTCGCAAAATTTGCAAAACCCAGGGGAATCATGGCCAGTGTTCACACCACAAACCTCACTGGACCTGCGGCTTTGCCCTGTGGCACTCTTGGTTGCAGACACAACCGGATCGCTTCGGCGAGTTCGCAAAAGTGACTGCGGCCCTCGGGTCCCGGCCATCGATTGCACCACTCACCGAAACCGGGCGTCTGTCAGCAAGGGATTCGGCTCGGGTTTCACGCACGGGCCGGACCACCATCGGTCACGTCGGGCCGAGTAGTACAACGAAAGCGAAGTGGCTAATGAGCAACGTCGGAAAGCCCCGTACCGCCGCGGAGATCCAGCAGGACTGGGACACCAACCCGCGCTGGAAGGGCATCACCCGCGAATACACCGCCGACCAGGTCGTCGAGCTGCAGGGCTCGGTCGTCGAGGACCCCACCCTGGCCCGTCGTGGCGCCGAGATCCTCTGGGAGGGTGTCAACGGCGACAACTACATCAACGCGCTCGGTGCCCTCACCGGCAACATGGCCGTTCAGCAGGTGCGCGCCGGCCTCAAGGCCATCTACCTGTCCGGCTGGCAGGTCGCCGGTGACGCGAACCTCTCCGGTCACACCTACCCCGACCAGTCGCTCTACCCGGCCAACTCGGTGCCGTCGGTCGTGCGCCGCATCAACAACGCGCTGCTGCGTGCCGATGAGATCGCCAAGGTCGAGGGCGACACCTCGGTCGACAACTGGGTCGTGCCGATCGTCGCCGACGGCGAGGCCGGCTTCGGTGGCGCGCTCAACGTCTACGAGCTGCAGAAGGCCATGATCGCCGCGGGTGCCGCCGGTACCCACTGGGAGGACCAGCTCGCCTCGGAGAAGAAGTGCGGCCACCTCGGTGGCAAGGTGCTCATCCCCACCCAGCAGCACATCCGTACCCTGACCTCGGCTCGTCTGGCCGCCGACGTCGCCGGCGCGCCGACCGTCGTCATCGCCCGCACCGATGCCGAGGCCGCCACCCTGATCACCTCCGACGTGGACGAGCGCGACAAGCCGTTCCTCGATGGGACCCGCACCGCGGAGGGTTTCTACGGTGTGAAGAAGGGCATCGAGCCCTGCATCGCCCGCGCCAAGGCCTACGCCCCGTACTCCGACCTGATCTGGATGGAGACCGGCAAGCCCGACCTGGAGCTGGCCCGCAAGTTCGCCGAGGCCGTCAAGAGCGAGTTCCCGGACCAGTTGCTGGCCTACAACTGCTCGCCGTCGTTCAACTGGAAGCAGCACCTCGACGACGCAACCATCGCGAAGTTCCAGAACGAGCTCGGCGCAATGGGTTTCAAGTTCCAGTTCATCACGCTGGCCGGCTTCCACGCCCTCAACTACTCGATGTTCGATCTGGCCTACGGCTACGCCCGCAACCAGATGAGTGCCTACGTCGAGCTGCAGGAGCGCGAGTTCGCCGCCGAGGAGCGCGGTTACACCGCCACCAAGCACCAGCGTGAGGTCGGTGCCGGATACTTCGACAAGATCGCCACCACCGTCGATCCCAACACCTCGACCGCAGCCCTCAAGGGCTCGACCGAGGAAGGTCAGTTCCACTAGGACTCGACTGTCCGCGATTGTGCGTACCAGACAGGCGGCCCGCGACTCACGTTGCGGGCCGCCTGTTCCTGTACGGGCGGGGTGTGGTCGACCCCCCGGGGGTCACGCGTCGTCGCCGAATTCTTTGTCGTGTAACGACATCGAGTGCTGGGTTCTTATTGATCTGTCGCTAGGAGTGCTGCAATGTCCGGTGAGATCATCTCGCGCGTGGGTGTCGTCGGCGCGGGGCAGATGGGTGCCGGGATCGCCGAGGTGTGCGCTCGCGCCAACGCCGACGTCCTGGTCTACGAGGCCACGCGGGAACTGACCAGTGCCGGGCGGTCGCGCATCCTGCGCTCCCTCGACCGCGGTGTGTCGAGCGGCAAGCTCACCGAGCGCGAACGCGAACAAGCCTCGTACCGATTGCGATTCACCTCCGATCTCGGGGATTTCGCCGATCGGCAGATCGTGTGCGAGGCGATCGTCGAGGACGAATTGGTCAAGACCCAGGTGTTCGCGCAACTCGACAAGGTCGTCACCGATCCCGTTGCGGTGCTCGCCTCCAATACGTCGTCGATCCCGATCATGAAGCTGGGCATGGCAACCCACTGCGCCGGACGGGTGATCGGCATGCATTTCTTCAACCCGGTGCCGGTGCTGCCGCTCGTCGAACTGGTCACCACGTTGGAGACCGCGACCGAGGTGAGCGAGCGCGCCGAGACCTTTGCCCACGACGTGTTGGGCAAACAGGTGATCCGATCGGCCGATCGCTCCGGGTTCGTCGTGAATGCGCTGCTCGTGCCGTATCTGTTGTCGGCGATCCGGATGGTCGATACCGGTTTTGCGACCGTGGAGGACATCGACAAGGGCATGGTGCTCAGTTGTGCGCATCCGATGGGTCCGATGCGGCTGGCCGATCTCGTCGGCCTCGACACCGTCAAGGCGATCGCCGATTCGATGTACGACGAGTTCAAGGAACCGCTCTACGCCCCACCACCTCTGCTGTTGCGCATGGTCGAGGCAGGTCGGATCGGCAAGAAGGCCGGGCGAGGTTTCTACTCCTACCCCGATGGGGTCACCGACGCGTAGCGCTGTGGACGGTCGGGTCGCTATGACCGTGCTAACAAAGCGCTTGCAATTGCTAGCGAAGCGTGGATACTGGTAGATGGATGCGCCGCAACACCGACGATCTCGACCAGCTCTCACCGTCCCGACGATCATTCATTGATCTCGAGAATCGACATTCGTTGCGCTGCTGAACTTCTGACAACCCCACCAAGGAGGCCGCAATGAGCACCGCCGAACGAACCCTGGCAAACCCCTTCTATGCAGTCGTCGGCGCGGGCGATCTGGCCATCGCGCAGGTGACCGATGTTGTCGCGCAGCTGCGCGAGCGCACCGAAACCGCCACCGAGACCGCGAGCACCCGCTTCGAGGAGACCAAGAGCCGGCTGAACAGCCTGCCCGATGAGGTCCCGAGCATCGACGAGCTGCGCGCCAAGCTGAATCCCGAAGAACTGCGCAAGGTTGCCGAGCCCTACGTCGAGCTGGCCACCACCTTCTACAACTCGCTCGCCGAGCGCGGCGAGGAGACCCTCGAGCGCCTGCGTCAGCAGCCGCTCGTCCAGGAGGGTCTGACCCGCGCCGAGAAGACCTACAACGACGCGGTTGACCTCACCGAGGACGCCCTCGGGGTCGTGTCGACTCAGACCCGCTCGGTCGGCGAGCAGGCCGCCAAGATCGCCGGTCTGGTCGGAGCCCGCGTCGGTGAGGCAGGCGACGCACTCGACGACGCCGCCGATGCCATCGGCGACAAGGTCGACGAGGCTGCACTCGAGGCCGGCGAGAAGCTCGACGAGGCCGCCGAGGCCGTCACCGAGGCCGGCGAGACCGTCAAGGCGCAGGCCGCGACCGCTGCATCCAAGATCGACGGGGCGGCAGGCACCGTGGAGGGCAAGGCGCGCACCGCGAACGACTCGCCCGCCAAGAAGATCGCCGCCGCCAAGAAGGCTCCGGCGAAGAAGGCCCCGGCCAAGAAGGCCCCCGGTCGGGCGACCAGCTGAGCTGACCCGGGCTGAACCGAATTCCCAACGACCCCTACGGCTTCGGCCGTGGGGGTCGTTGTCTGTCGGGTGGTTGTGTATCCGGGGTGTTGGGCGTATCGGGTGAGTCGGGCGTCTCGGGTGAGTCGATGGTGAGCACCGCCAGCGCGCCGTCGTCACTTCGGTAGCTGTGGTCGGTATCCGACATCCACTGCAGGGATCGGCCGGGTCCGGCGGTGTTCTCGGCCCCGAGCGGGCCGGCGGTGACGTGCCCGCGTACCACCCGGACATGTTCGACGACGCCGGGTCCGTGGGCGGGGGAGATCGTGGTGCCGCCCGGATGAACCGCGAGCCAGAACACCTCGGTGGTGGCACCGCCGAGATGGTGTTCGACGTGCAGGAGTCGCGCCGAGAGGTGCGGGCCCGAGCCCTCGGTGCCCGACTCCTCGCCGAGTAACGCGGTCAGCGGTACCCCGAGCGGGCCGGCGACGGCGTAGAGAGTGTCGAGAGTCGGGTTGCGCCTGCCGGATTCGAGTTCGGACAGCGATCCCTTGCCGATGCCGGCGGCGCGGGCGAGTGCCGACAGACTCATGCCGCGCCGCTCGCGGGCCGCGGTGATACGCGCACCGACCGCAGATCTCCCCGGGTGTTCCATAAACAGAACGATAGCGTTATGGTGGCCTGATGACCACCTCTCCGGCATCGTCGATCAGTGAGCCGATCACCGCGGGAATCATCACCGCGCTGGTCGGCTTCACGTCGTCGTTCGTCGTGGTGGTCGCCGGGTTGCGTGCGGTCGGCGCCGATCCCGGGCAGGCGGCGTCGGGTCTGCTCGCGCTCACCGTGACCTTCGCGGTCGGGATCATCGTCCTGTGCGTCGCCACGCGGAAGCCGATCACCCTGGCCTGGTCGACGCCGGGAGCGGCGATGCTGGTGGCCGCGGGCGCGGACTATCACGCCGGCTGGCGGGCTGCGGTCGGGGCTTTCCTCGTCGTCGGAATCCTGATCCTGGCGACGGGGCTGATCCCGGCTCTGGGTGATCTGATCGGCCGGATACCTACTCCGATCGCTCAGGCGATGCTGGCCGGCGTCCTGTTGACCCTGTGTCTGGCACCCATGAAATCGCTTGCAGCGCAGCCGCTGCTGACCCTGCCGATTCTCGCCGTGTGGCTCATCGCGACTCGATGGCTGACCCGCTGGGCGTTGCCGCTGGCCTTGGTGACCGCCCTCGTCGTCATCGGCATCTACGTCGCGGTACACGGTATCGGCGCGGGTGTGACGACGCAGTGGTGGCCGCAAATCGCCTGGACCACTCCGAGATTCGATGTGTCGGCGATCGTCGGGCTGGCCATCCCGCTCTATGTGGTGACGATGGCGTCGCAGAATGTTCCCGGCGTGGCGGTGTTGAAGTCGTTCGGTTATGACACCCCTTGGCGTCCTGCGATGTTCGTGACCGGGATGGGTACGGTCGTCGGCGCACCGTTCGGTGGGCATGCCATCAACCTGGCCGCGCTGTCGGCGGCGCTGGCCGCGGGCGAGGAGGCGGGCACCGACCGAACCCGGCGATGGATTGCCGGTGTGTCCGGCGGCATCAGCTATCTGGTGCTGGCGGTGGCTTCCGGAGCGCTGGTCACCATCACCGCGATTGCGCCGCAGGGACTGCTGGAGTCCGTGGCCGGGCTCGCATTGCTGGCAACGTTCGCCAACGCTTTACTTGGTGCGTTCACCCACAACGAGTTTCGGATCGCGTCGGGTCTGACGTTCGTCACCGCAGCTGCGGGCGTGACGTTCTGGGGGATCAGCGGCGCCTTCTGGGCCATCGTCGTCGGGCTTGTGTCCCACGGGGTGTTGCGTCGTCGAGGGTCAGCGTCCGGACCCGACGGGCATCGCGGAGTTGAGGATCGCCAGCGTAGCGCTCAGTGACTTGTGAGCCGATGCCGACAGGCAGCCGAACACCTCCACCGAGATCGACTCCATCATCGCGTTCGCGTCGGCGAGCGTGGCGCGTCCGCGATCGCTCACCGTGACGATCGATCGCCGTCGGTCGGACGGATCCTTGGCGCGCACCGCCAGGCCGGCCGCATGGAGTTCGTCGATGGCCGCCACCATCGTGCTCGTGTCGATGCCGGTCTCCACCGAGAGTTGTTGTTGAGAACGAGGCCCCGAGTGATCGAGAACCGCCAGGATGGTGAAATGCCGTGTGCGGATGCCGAGTTCGGCGAGCCTGTGCTCGGTCATCCGGAACATCTCCTGCCCCAGTCGCAGGAAGACGCAACTGTCGTGCTGGGAGACCGGCTCGGGTACCAGCGCCACCGCGATCACATCTCCTTTGTCTCGGATACATGTCTCGGCCGTTCCGATGCGCACAAGCCGATGTCGCGAATGATATCGGCGTCCGGCAGAGTTCGCCCTCTG
Organism: Gordonia polyisoprenivorans NBRC 16320 = JCM 10675; assembly: GCF_000241325.1. Lineage (GTDB taxonomy): Bacteria > Actinomycetota > Actinomycetes > Mycobacteriales > Mycobacteriaceae > Gordonia > Gordonia polyisoprenivorans. The sequence continues at coordinate 203,845 of NZ_BAEI01000087.1, forward strand.
CGGGGTCAGTGCTCACGGGACCAACTCGTGATCTGTTGTGCGGCGATGGAGATGAGACGGTCATAACCGAGGTTGATGTCGACGAGATGCGTGTTGAACAGTGGGAGTTCGTTGGGTTGGCGTCCGCCGTCGATGACCGCGAACCGATACAGGTGATGGCCGTTGGTGTCGACGCAACGGCCGACTGCGCGTTCTTTGCTGGTCGTCCAACTGGACCGAGAGCGGGGTAGCCCCTCCGGGAACGTGGTGTAATCCATCAGCACCGAGATGACACCGAATGCATAAGGGTCAGAGGGAACGGTGATGCCGACCGGTTGTCGGTCACCGCTCAACACGGCCGGGTCTGTGCATGCGATCTCGCTTCCCGATCCCGCCGGTAACCCGAAGGCGGCACTGAGAATGTCCAGATTGCCGTTTCCGAACAGGCTCAGTCCGGTCGGCGGGTCGGTCACTGCCGTGGAATACGCGACAACGCAACCGCTTTCGCCTCGACGTGTGCAGAGGGGGATGTGGCGGAAATCGCCACCCGTGGTGCGTCCCGGTGCGGTCGACACGTTTCCGCCCATCAGGAATGCGCCGACGAGCCGGTTGCGCACGGTCGGGTTGTTGTCGATGTTCTCGCGAATGAGCTTGCGTAGCATGAGCGTTCCCTGCGAGTGGCCGATGAGGATAACTCCTCGCCCGTGGTTGTCGTTGGCAAGGTAATCACGCCATGCGTGTAGTACGTCTTCATACGCGAGATCACCCGCACGCGAGCCCAACGCCTGGGTGGCCAGGGCGCCCAGCGTGACCTGCCGGTAGACGGGCGCGAAGATACGACACTGCGATCGGAAGCGGGCGGCCTGGTACTCGGCGATCGACTTCACCACCGGCGAGGCCACCATGGGAGCGTTGAGTGCAGGATCGCTGGTCACGGTCGGGTACACGTAGAAGCAATCGACAGGCTTGCGGTTTTCCGGTGGTACCGGGGTGACTGTCCGCTTTCCGGTGGACAGATCGGTGGTGTCGGTGGGTAGGTCACAGGGGTCGTTGGTCATCGACGGCGAACACAGCCAGGTGGTGCCCGAGCCTGGTGGTTGCGCCTCGGCAGGCGCCGCGAGCGCGCTGAGTGCTGCAACCATGCTCGTCAAGACGACAAAGACGAGCAGCCGAGCCGATGTCTGACTCTTCAACGGAACCCCCTGAGTAGTATGACGTGGCACATACACGCACCTAAGTGTGTCTTGGACCATAGCTCATTGTTCGTGGTGGAAACAATTAGTGGTGCGATCTGATTGTGTGCCGGTCGACCCGGACCTCGTGAGTCGCGTGAGCGGACACCTGTGATCGGGGTGCCTGATTGTCGGCGTGACGCTCCAATGCCCGGTGTTCGAGGTGCCGAGGAGCGCCAGCGACGAGCCTCGAGAACCCCTGTGCTGACGGGTTTCCGGGCCATCGTGATCCGAATCCAGCGCCAGCGCAAGCGGTCTCGAGGCTCGCCGCACGCGGCTCGCACCTCGACCATCGATCTGTGATGCTCCACCCTACCTGCCCGACGGCCGTCCCATCCCGATGGTCGAGGTGCCGAGGAGCGCCAGCGACGAGCCTCGAGACCCCTTGTGCCGACGGGATTCCGGGCCACGGGCACGACACCTCGACCATCGGGTGGGGTAGTTCTCTATGGAGTTGTCAAACAACAGATGCGGTCCCGGCCGGGCCGGGTGCGGGGAATCAGGTTGTGGGGCAGCGTGGGTCAGGCGGCTGCGTCGTCGAGTCGCATGGTCCGCCGGTGATACGACGGTATCGGTTGTCGTTTCGGATCCACGCTGGCGGGCGGGATCAGCCAGGGGTGGCGGTCGAAGCCCATGATGATGTCCCATCCGTGGTGGTGGACGTCGTCGTGGCAGCTGGTGCAGAGTAGGCAGCCGTTGTCGAGGTCGGTGGGACCACCCTTGCTCCAGTGGGTGAGGTGGTGTCCTTGGCAGCGTCCGGCGTGGGCTCCGCATTTGATGCACCCGCGATCCCGGACGAGTAGTGCTTTGCGTTGGCCGGGTGTGAAGAAGCGTTTCGCCTCCCCAACACTGAGCGGTACCCCATTGGGATCGAGCATGATCTTGGTGATCGTCGTGTCACACGACAACAACTTGGCGGTCGCTTCGGTGATCGCACCCATGTTCTGCAAGTCCCCGCCGAGCGCCGGGTTGTCCGCCGACCAGGTCCACAACAGGCCGTTGGTCGGTTTGGCCGAGAACGTGGTGTCGGCCAATCCTTGTGCCGCCAACTCCACAATCGTCTCGAACGCGGCGGCACAGATCTGTTCGGGTGTCCGAGGATCCGGGGACCCATCGGGCTGAGGTTTGGGCGCCGACAGCGCTTCCATCAGAGTTCTGGTTTTCTCGCCGGCGACGATGTCGAGGTTCGCCGAGATTTCCAACCGTCCGTCGTCGGTGATGCGGTCGGTGTAGGAGTTGATCTTCTTGTCCTCCGCGGCAGGTAACCCGCCCGATGTCTCGGCCGCCAACTCGTTCCCCAACTGCCGCGCGTAGAGGTTGATCTCGGCGGGGGTGAAACCGGCGAAATAGTGCGACAAGAGTTTCCGCAGGAACTCGCACCGTTGCACGGTGTCCATAGGTTCGGGGCATCGGGTGTCGATGTGCGCCAACCCGCGGACGATGGCGTCGGTGTGTTCGGAGGAGATGGACCCGTCCGCGGCATGCGCGAGCAGCAGATCCACATCGGTGGTGGCCGAGATCCGCACGTATCGACTTGCGACGGCGGGTGCGAAACCCATGCTGATCAACAACTCCCGGAGCCGGGTGGTCTTGTGATCGGCGACGCCCAAGCGATCCATCTCGCCGGTGAGGGTGGTGGCGTGGTGATCAACCAGGTTCCGCAGTAGCAGGACCTGTTTCATGGCGCCGAAGGCTTGGGGTCCGGTCATCTCCGGATTCCATTGCAGGTCGCTGAGTTGGCTGACGATCGCGGCGAAAACCGCTTCGGCGTCAAGAGCTTCGGTGGTGTCGATCATGGGCCCCTCCCCAGTGGCTGATCGGTGTGATGGGTCCAGTCTACATCGCCAGGGTGTTCGACGCAAGAGTTGTTTTGATCAATTCTGCTTGTGGACAACGTGTTTCGGCGACGACTTTCTGTCGGTGGGGTGTGGTAAGGGTGCGGCTTTCGTTCGCCTTGTCCTCGATGTGGTTGGGAGGCTGGTTGTCTCGCCGGGTCTCGAGGCTCGCCGCACGCGGCTCGCACCTCGACCATCGGGGGGAAGGCTCCCGAGTATCGGAAGGGCGGGTTGTTCGACCATCGGGGGGTCTCGACCAGCAGGGAAGTGCTGACGATCCGGAGGAGGGCGCCTTGACCGTCGGGAGTGATGCGTCCGCGGCTCCACTGTGCAGACGCGGCTGGTGTAGCGGGGGCGTTTGCGAATTCGGCTCGCGTTCAGGTCGTGCGACGGTGGATGTGGTTGGGAGGCTTGTTGTCTCGCCGGGTCTCGAGGCCCGCCGCACGCGGCTCGCACCTCGACCATCGGGGGAAGGGCTCTCTCGACCGTGGGGGGAGGGAACCATCGGGTGAGGGTCTCTATTATCGGGAGGGGGAGCTGCGCGACCAACGGGAGGTCAGTCGGGGAGGGCGGCCAGGCGCTTCTTCTCGGCGTCGACATCGAAATCGGCGGCGGGCCAATCGAGGTCGAGACCTGTCAGGGCATCGATGAGTAGTTCGCAGATCGCCAGGCGGGAGAACCACTTCCGATTGGCGGGGATGAGGTACCACGGGGTGGCGTCGGAGTCGCAGCGGTCGAAGATCGCTTGGTAGGCCTCGAGGTAGTCGTCCCAATAGGCGCGCTCATCGAGGTCGGCCGGGTTGTACTTCCAGTACTTGTCGGGACGGTCGAGGCGTTCGGCCAGTCGGGCCTTCTGCTCGTCCTTCGACACCACCAGAGCGCATTTCACCACCGTGGTGCCGGCGTCGACGAGTTCGTGCTCGAATCGATTGATGATGTCGTAGCGTGCTTCCCACTCCGATTGCGGTACCAGGGAATGCACGCGCACCGGCAGGACGTCCTCGTAGTGGGAGCGGTCGAAGATGCCGATGCGTCCGGCCGGGGGCAGCGCCTTGCGGATGCGCCATAGGAAGTCGTGGGAGAGCTCCTCGGGTGTGGGCTTGCCGAATCCCTTGATGCTCAGGCCTTGTGGGTCGAGCAGTCCGCCGACGTGTCGCACGATCCCGCCCTTGCCTGCGGTGTCCATGCCTTGTAGGACCAGCAGTACGGAGCGGTGGTCGCCGGCTCTGCCGTTGGCGAAGAGCAACTCCTGCAAACCTGCGAGGATCTCACCGCGTTCGGTGAGCAACTCCTCGCCGAGACGACGGTCGCCGTCGAATCCCGGTGTGCTGTCCGGGTCGAAATCGGCGATCGGGCCGACAGTACCCACGCGCAATGCGTCGATCGGTTCTTGTGCCCAGCCCTTCGTCGAACCTCCGCCGCGCTTGCCCATGATGCAACCTCCTCGTCGTGTGGTCCAGAGGGTACCCAACACCACCAGGGCCGCGGGTCAGGTTGGCGGGTAGAGTGGACCGCCGCCGAAAGCGTCGCGATGCGAATCGGGCTGCGCGCCATCATTGTTGACGATTCCGTGCTCGCGCCCGTACTCCGCGCTGATCAGGGTGTGTCCGGTCAGGTTCGGCAGTGCCGGGTCGTCGGCGAGCGCCGCGATGACCCGACCCACGAACTCGGGGTCCTCCGCGCGCTCCAACGAGAACCCCGCGAACTCCTCGACGCCGAGGGACAGCAGCAACTCGGTACGGATCAGGCCCAGCCACAACGACACCGCGTGGACGCCGGTGCCCTGCAGTTCGATGGCCATGTCGGCGACCATCTTGTCCAGTGCCGCCTTGCTCATGCCGTAGAGCACCGAGTGCAGGTGACCGCGTGTCCCGAACGACGAGATGTTGACGATCAGACCCGACCCGGCGGCCACCATGAGTCGGCCGGCATGCACCGAGGCCACGTAATGGGCGCGCACGCCGACCCCGATCAACGAATCCCAGTCGCCGACCGGTCGCTGCCAGAACGGTTCGCTGAATCCGCCGAACCCGCGGGGTGCCGCCCACACGTTGTTGACCAGCAGATCGAGGTGGCCCTCGGCGTCGTCGATCGTCTCGAAGACCTCGCCGACGGCGGCATCATCGGTGTGATCGCAGGTGATCACCCGGGCCCTGTCGGGCCCGCGTCCACTGCGCGCGGTGGTGTAGACGGTCCATCCGGCGTCGAGAAGTGCGGTGGCCACCCCGAGACCGACGCCGCGACTGGCGCCGGTCACCAACGCCACCCGACTCACCGGAGTGGCGTCTCGTCGTCAGCCGAACCGGGCTCGTGATCGTCCCGGTCTCCCTCGGTTGCTGCGGGCTCGGGCAGCGGCGGAGGGTCGGCCATGAATGCGGTGCGGGAGCCGTTCACCGCGGCGACCCCGACGATCGAACTCCACACCATCATCGTCAGGTAGTCGATGAGATCGTCGACGCCGATGGATCGTTCACCCATCCACCAATCGACGGCGCGCTGGATACCGCCGACGAGGGTGTAGGCCCACACCTGGGCTCCCGCGGCATCACCGTCGCGTTCGCCCAGACGCATCACGATGGTCGAGGTGAGCAGCTGGGCCACCAGCTTCTCCGACTCCGCGGAAGTCACCGACGAACTCGGCGACGCCGACAACGCGAACCGATACAACGCGGGCTCGTCGGCGACGGCATGGACGTAGACGCTGATCACGGTCCGGGTCAGCGTGTACTCGTCGACGTCGTCGGTGATGGTCTCGATCAGCCGGGGCATCAGGGTGGTCTCGAAGAACCGCACCGTCGTGGCGACCCCGAGATCGTTCTTGTCGGTGAAATAGCGGTAGAGCACCGTCTTGGAAACGCCGATGTGCCGGGCGATCTCGTCCATCCCGACGTCCGCGCCGAGTTCACGGACCGCAGCGATTGTGCCGTCGGTCAGTTCGGTGCGGCGCTCCCGCTTGTGGGTTTCCCAGCGCTGCCGGCGACCATCGGGTTTGGAGCGCTCCTCGACCGCCCCGCCGAGCAACGCCTGCTCGATTCCGCGGGTCACGTTCGTCGCCGCCGACACCGCAGCGCGCGCCGCCGCGGCCGGACTGGGACGATTTGCGATCACCCGGCCAGCGTAGTCGCTGCCGGCGGGTAGAAATGGATGGGTGTCAACTGTGACGACCGACGTTTCCGGTACCGGCAGGCATCGGGCTGCGCCGACAAGTGCGCCCGGGTTCTCCTCGGGCGGTTCCGCGTCCGACGACCGCCGTCGCCGTGATCTGCGCAAGATGAAACTGCTGGCGACCAGCTTCCTCATCGTCGCCGCCGTCATCTACCTGTTCACCCGCTACCTCGAACACCGCGACGGCGCCGACGTCGCCGCATGGGTTGGCTATGTGCGCGCGGCGTCGGAGGCCGGTATGGTCGGCGCGCTGGCCGACTGGTTCGCGGTGACGGCGCTGTTCCGGCACCCGCTGGGCATCCCGATCCCGCACACCGCCCTGATCCGCAAGAAGAAGGACGACATCGGCGATCAGCTCGGTGGCTTCATCGAAGAGAACTTCATGACGCCCGAGGTGATCGTGCAGCGCGCCGAGCAGCTGGACCTGCCACGTCGTGTCGCGACCTGGCTGGCCGATCCGAACAACGCCCCACGGGTGTCCGACGAGGCGGCCCGCGCCATCAAGCTCGCGTCAGAGATGTTGCGCGACGAGGACATCGAGCAGTTCATCCAGGCCACCCTGCGGTGGGCGGCCGAACCCGAATGGGCGCCGCCGATCGGGCGCATCCTGCATCAGCTGATCGCCGAGGACCGTCTCGAGCCGGTCTTCCAACTCCTGTGCGACCGCGCCCACGACTGGGCGCTCGGTAGCCAGGACCTCATCGACCGGGTGGTGGAGAGCGACGTCGGACCGGCCTGGAAACCGAAGTTCGTGACCAACCTCATGGGCGATCGGATCTACCGCGAGCTCGTCGATTTCACCTACAAGGTCCGTGCCGACCCGAATCACGAGATGCGCCGGTCGATGCACGAATTCGTCGAGCAGTTCGCCGACGACCTGCAGAACGACCCCGAGATGGTCGCCCGGTTCGAGAACATCAAACGTGAACTCGTGGGCAGCGAGGAAGTGGCCGGCGCGGCGTCGACCGCCTGGAACACCGGCAAGGCCGTCATCGAGCAGATGCTCGCCGACCCGAACAGCACGTTGCGCAACACCCTGACCGATGCCGCGATCAACCTCGGCATACGGATCCGCGACGACCGGCCGCTGCAGGAGAAGATGAACTGGTGGGTCGCACGTGTCGCCAATCACCTTGCCACCAACTACTCGCGGGAGATCATCTCCGTCATCACCGAGACCGTGCGCGGCTGGGACGCCGAGGACACCAGCCGCAAGATCGAGCTCCAGGTGGGCCGCGACCTGCAGTTCATCCGCATCAACGGCACCGTCGTCGGATCGCTGGCGGGACTGGTGATCTACACGATCTCGGTCCTCATCTTCCCCTGACCGGCCCGAGGGGAGGGCTTCGACGCCGCGCCGCGCTGCATGCACTGTGCTTGCACGTGTTAGCACTGGGGTCGATACTGGGCTCGGTGAGCCACGGGAGGTGACATGACAGCGAAGAGGCCCCACAACAGCACATCCGAGCATCGCTCGGGCGACGATCCCGTCGATGAGGCGTCGAGCCCCGACGAGGACGATCGCGACACCGGCGGCGTCGGACACACCGTGGAAGCCGTCACCGCCGTCACCGCGGTGGCCTCGGATGCGGTCGCAACCGCGGCACAGGACATCGGTGGGTTCATCCGATCCCAGCGAATGGCCGCAGAGGTGTCGTTGCGGCAGTTGGCCGAACGGGCCGGCGTCAGCAATCCGTACCTCAGTCAGATCGAGCGCGGACTCCGCAAACCCTCGGCAGATGTGTTGGCGCAGATCGCCAAGGGCCTGCGGGTGTCGGCCGAGGTGCTGTACGTTCGGGCCGGGATCCTCGAAGAACGGCCGGCCAGCCCGGTGCGTGATGCGCTGATCGCCGACGACTCGATCAGTGAACGCCAGAAGCAGATGCTGCTCGAGATCTACGAGTCCTTCCGCAAGGAGAACGCCACCGAGGAGCCGATCCCCGACGAGTGACCACAGGGTGACTCGGGCGGTCGATTCACCACCCGCACAAGCGAATCGAGGAGTTCCGATCATGCCGGACAACCCGTTGTCGACAGCGTTGGGTCAAGTGTCGGCCCTGCTCAACGATTTTCGTGAGCGCGGTGAGGCCGCCACCGAGCAGGCCCAGACAAAGATCGCCGAGAGTATCGAGTCGGCGCAGGAACGGATCACCGAGTCGCGCGAGGACCTCACCGAACGCGTCGCCGAGCGAGTCGATTCCGCGCAGTCCACCCTCGACGAGACGCTGGCCAACGCGCTGGCGACGTTCGAGGAGGCCAAGAGCAAACTCGCCGCCCTGCCCGTCGAACTGCCCGCCGAGATCGAAGAACTGCGCGCGCGATTCTCCCCGGAAGAACTGCGCAAGGTCGCCGACGCCTACCTCGCGGTCGCGGCCGCGCTGCTGGCATCGTTGTCCGAACGCACCGAAGAGGTCGTCGACCGACTCAAGGCCCAACCTCTCGTCGGTGAGAACCTGCCGAAACTGGAGAAGGTCTACAACGACGCCGTCGCCCTCACCGAAGACGCACTGGGAACCCTGGCGACGCAGACCAAACTGATCAGCGGCCAAGCCGCCCGCGGAACCGGTGTGGGACAACTGACCTCGCGACGAACCGCCAAGAAGGCCGCTCGCGCAAAGGGTTCGGCCACCAAGGCGCTGCCCGCGGCGAAGAAGGCTGCCGTGACGAAGGCCGCGCCGGCGAAGCAGGCCGCGCCGGTCAAGGTCGCGGCCAAGGAAGCCGAGGCGAAGAAGGCTGCCGTCGTCGCGCAGGCGCCCGCGAAGAAGGCTGCGGCGAAGAGGACGGCGGCGAAGAAGTCGGCGGCGAAGAAGTCGGCGGCGAAGAAGTCGGCGGCCACGAAGTCGGCAGCAACGAAGTCGGCAGCAACGAAGGCTCCGGCGAAGAAGGCCACGACACCGGGGGCCAAGAAGACTGCGACACCGGCCAAGAAGACCGCTGCGAAGAAGGCCGCTGCAACAAAGGCTCCGGCCAACAAAGCCGCTGCCAAGAAGTCTCCGGCAAAGAAGACGGCAGCCACGAAGACCCCGGCCACGAAAACAGCAGCCAGGAAGACAGCAGCCAAGAAGACCCCGGCGAAGAAGTCCACCGCAGCAAAGAAAACCGCAGCCAAGACCACCGCAGCCAAGAAGAGCCCCGCGAAAAAAACGACCGCACGCAAGTCGCCGCGCTCCTGAGCGTCCGACAAAACCGACATGGAGAGCTAGAGTGGTCGCGTGAATTTCGTCAACGTCCTCGCCGCCGGTCAGAACCTCGTGTTGTGGGTGCTGACCGTGGTCGCCGGTGTCGCGGCCATCGTCGCCCTCGTCCACGCGTCCCTCCAGCGCAAAGACGCCTTCCCGGCGGTCGACAAGCAGAGCAAGGTGCTCTGGGTGTCGTTGCTGGCCCTCGCGACCCTGTTCATCTGGCTGTTCCAGGCGCCGACGCTGTTCTACCTCATCGGCGTCGTCGCGCTGATCGTCTACCTCGTCGACGTCCGGCCGCGCGTCGACTCCATTCAGAACAAGCATTGGTTCCGCAAGATCCGGTGAGCTGAACCCGGGTCCGCGCCCGTGTGCGCCGCGCAGGTTTCACCAGCCGCCCGCGACCGTCCTCGTGACGGTCGCGGGCGGCTCTCGTATGACACGACGCCGGCGATGGCCCGCACCGACGAGTGACGAGCGCCACAGGCATTTAATATGCATCTCAGATGCAAATTATGATCTGATGATCACATGCAACTGACCCGCTTCACCGACATCGGCTTGCGCGTGGTGATGCGCCTGGCCGTCTCGGACGGGTCGATGACCACCCGGGTCCTCGCCGAGGAGATGGCCGTGCCGTATACGCATGTCACCAAGGTGACCGGGCGCCTCGCTGAACTCGGCGTCGTCCACTCCCGGCGGGGTCGCGCGGGTGGGCTGGTGATCACCGAGTTGGGCCGTACGGCCCGAATCGGTTGGCTCGCAGCAAGTCTCGAAGGTGAAGGAGAAGTCGTCGACTGCGACGGCGAAACGCCGTGTCCGCTGCGTCGGGCGTGCCGGTTGCGCGGTGCGCTCGCCGCCGCCCGTCGTGCCTTCTTCGACAGCCTCGACGACGTGACCGTCGGGGACCTCGTGACCGACCCCACCGGAGCGGTCCTGCTCTCCCTCGACCCCCCGCGTCGCGCCGAGGCGACGCCCCACGGTCGAGCGGAATCTCACAGTCAAGCCGAATAGGTTCGGCAACAAACGATTTCGCCACCGGGCGGAACAGATCAGATCGGAGTCGTCGTGCTCACCATGCCCACTCGCGAGGTCATCGCGGCCACCCTGCCCGCCGTCGACGGAGCACTCGGGGAGATCACCCCGAACTTCTACGCGCGGATGTTCGCAGCCCACCCGACGTTGCTCGACGACATGTTCAACCGCACCCATCAGCGGTCCGGTGAACAGCCGATGGCGTTGGCGGGGTCGATCGCGGCATTCGCCAAGCTGCAACTCGAGCCCGATCTGCGGCGGCAGCGATTCATCATCGACCGCATCGCGCACAAGCATGCGTCCCTCGGGGTCACGCGTGATCAGTACTCGATCGTCCACGAGCACCTGTTCGCCGCGATCGTCGAGGTGCTCGGTGCCGCGGTGACCCCGGAGGTCGCCAATGCGTGGGACGAATTGTATTGGGAGATGGCCGATGTGCTGATCCGTGAAGAAGCCGGCCTCTACGCCGCGGCCGGCGTCGAACCGGGTGCGGTGTGGCGCGATCTCGTCGTGACCCGACGCGATCAGGTGGCCCCGGACGCGGTGTCGTTCATCCTGGCCGCGCCCGACGGTGCGGATCTTCCGGCATTCTCTCCCGGGCAGTACATCTCGGTGCAGGTGCCGCTGACCGACGGCGCGCATCAGATCCGCCAGTACAGCCTGATCGGCACGCCGCAGGCGCGCGAGGAGTGGCGGATCAGCGTCAAACTCGCCGGCGAGGTGTCGGCGTTCCTGCACGAGAACGTCTTCGAGGGCGACGCGGTGCACGTCTCGATGCCGTTCGGTGATCTCGTTCTGCCCGAAGATGATTCGCCATTACTGCTGGCATCTGCGGGCATCGGGTGCACACCGGTGATCGGGCTGCTGACCGCGCTCGCCGAGTCGGGCACCGACCGCCCGGTGACAGTCCTGCACGCCGACCACTCGCGGGCCGGCCAACCTCATCGTGGGCAACTCGGCGCCCTCGTCGAGCAGATCGATTCCGCACGGCTCTACCAGTGGTATCAGCATGGTGCCGACCACCTGGTGTCCGACGCGGTGCGTACCGGCCGGATGTCGTTGGACGGCATCGACCTTGCCGACGGCGTCCACGCCATGCTGTGCGGTCCCACCGGATTCCTCGACTCGGTCCGCACCCAGCTGCTCGACCGGAATGTGCCCTCCGAGCGCATCCACTTCGAGACCTTCGGGCCGGAATTGTTGCGCGCCGGCGCCTCGCGATGAGCGTGTCGTACGCGGTGGCGACCGCGGTCACCTTTGTCTGGTTGGGCATGGTGATCGCGATCTCGTTCCTCGAGGCGCCGCTGAAGTTCCGTGCTCCGGGTATCACCATTCCGCTGGGTCTGGGGATCGGACGGCTGGTGTTCCGTGCGCTCAACGCCGTCGAGGCGGGTGCGGCGATCGTGCTCATCGTGTGCGCGGTCGCCGGGGGATGGGTGGGGCAACCCGCGGGCATCCTCGCCGTGGCTGTGGTGGTGGTGCTGGCGGTCCAGCTCGTCGGTATCCGGCCCGCATTGAACCGCCGCTCGGACGAGGTGCTCGCCACCGGAGACGCCGACGGTCCGCGCAGTCACGCGCACCTGGTGTACGTGGCTGCCGAGGTCGTCAAGGTGGGCGTGCTGATCGCTACCGGCGTCGTGCTGCTGGCCGGATGACACGGTGCTCTTTGCCGGATGACCGGACGGGAGAGGCGAGTCGTCGGGCGCGGGTCGTCGGGCGTACGACATCCGGCGAATACACTGTCATTCGTGGCTGAGTATCGGATCAACGACCTGGCAGAGGCGTCCGGCGTCAGCGTCCGCAACATCCGGGTCTATCAGGATCGTGGGCTGCTGCCGCCGCCGACGATCCGCGGTCGCACCGGCTGGTACTCCGACGATCACCTCAATCGCCTGAATCTCATCTCGCGGATGCTCGAACGCGGATACACCTTTGCCACCATCAGTGAGCTCCTGCATGCAGCCCACTACGGGATGAAGGTCGAGCATGTGTTGCGTGGCGCGCCCACCAAGGGCGGCCGATTCCGCAACTTCAAGCGCGCGGCCACGATCACCTTCACCGAATTGCGCAAGACGCTCAACGCCAGCGAGCGCTCCATCGCGCTCAGCCAGAAACTCGGGCTGCTCGTCAAGGACGGCGCTCATTACGCGATCAAGAACCCGGAGGTCCTCGAGGGCGCCGAGGTGCTGGTCAAGAGCGGCGTCGACATCGACGTCCTGCTCGACCGCTTCGTGCGCGTGCAGGACGACCTCGAGGATGCGGCCCGCAGTTTCGTCTCGATCATCACCGACAAGTACCTCAACGAAAACCTGCCGACCCTCGGCGAGGCCAAGGTCAGCAAGATGGCCGAACTGATCCAGACGGTCCGGCCGATGGCCCACGAGATCGTGGAGACCACCTTCCGCAAGGCGCTCGACGACGAGATCACCCGGGCGATCGGCGAGGCGTCGACGTACTTCGACGTCGCCGACACCGATGTTCCCGCCCCCGATGTTCCCGGCGCCGACGTCACCGACGGACCCGCATCGGGCATCGATCCCGAGACCGCAGGCGATGGCGCCCAGAACATGACAACGGGTAGTGTTACATCGAACGCTGTGTCCCCCGACACGTCCGAGGGTCCGACGCCGGGCACCGAGGAGTCGGTGGACACGCCGCAAACGCACCGTCCGACTCCGCGATCGTCCTGATCGCCACACCCGGGCGGTGCCCTGGCGAGAGGGTGACACATGAGTCGACGCGGGTGGGCCATCGGTGGCGTTGCCGCCGGGGCAGGTCTGATCGGGGTCGGGGTGGGCACCATCGGTGCCGGCCTGGTACGCGAAGCCCTGCACGGCGATCCGGCCGTCGACGACGGGCCCGACGATCTGCTGGCCACCCCCACGGCTCCGAGTGACACCAGAACCGTCCGCGCCGCCGACGGCACCCGGCTCAACGTGGTCACCTACGGTCCCGGTGCACGCGGTGACGACGACACCGGTGACGTGATCGTCGCGGTGCACGGATGGACGTGCAACACCACCTACTGGTATCCGCAGATCAACGCCTTCGCCGGTGAACGCACCGTCATCACCTACGATCAGCGCGGACACGGAGCCAGTGAACTCGGTCGCAAACGACCCACCGTCGCGACCCTCGGCCAGGACCTCGACGCCGTCCTCGACGCCGTCGTCCCGCCCGGGCGCCGAGCGATCCTCATCGGCCACTCCATGGGCGGCATGACGATCATGTCGTGGGCGGCGCAGTACCCGCACAAGGTGTCCGATCGCGTGTCGGCGGTGGTGCTCGCCTCGACCGCCGCCAAGGCGGTCATGCAGAATCACCTGCTCATCCCCCTCGATCTGCCGCGCTACAGCAAACCGTTCGCGCCGGCGGTCACCAAGCTCATCACCTCGGCGCCACTTCCGGTGCCGCGCAGCTCCTATGGGCCGCGGATGTCGCAGTACATCGCGCTCGGCTCCACCGCTCGCGCCTCGCACGTCGAGTTCGTGGACAACATGATCATGAGCTGCCCGCCCCGTGCGCGGGCCCGCTGGGGTGCGGCGATGGGCAAACTGGATGTGACCGCGGGGCTGGACGCGCTGACGGTCCCGACGACGATCGTGGTCGGCAGTGCCGACCGCCTGACCCCGCCGTCGCACGCCGAGCAGATCGCAGAGGTGTTGCGGCGCAACGGAACCCTTCGTGATCTCGTCGTTCTCGACGGGGTGGGTCACATGTCGACGATCGAGGCCGGGGCCGTCGTCGACGAGGCCCTCGCGGCGGTCATCGCGGATGCGGAGCAGCCGACCCCGCAGACCGATCACGTCCCGTCGGTCTGAACGGCAACTCCAGGCGGAACACCGCGCCCTGTGTCGCGCCGTCCGGTGTGCGCGGAAGCAGGCGCACCTCGCCCCCGTGGGCGCGGGCCAGACCACGCGCCACCGCCAGCCCCAGACCGGCGCCGCCCGAGCGCCGATCTCGTGAATCATCCAGGCGCACCATACGATCGAAGATCCGCTCGCGGTCGGCGTCGGGGACGCCCGGTCCGGTGTCGCTGACCGTCACGGTCACCCACCCGCCGGACTCGGTGGGTGCGTGGGCGACCGCCACCTCGACTCGCCCGCCGGCCGGTGTGGCCTGGCAGGCGTTGTCGATGAGGTTGGCCAGGATCTGTGAGATCCGGCCGGGGTCGGCCAGTGTCGGAGGGGCGTCACCGGTGGCGACGACCGTCAGCTCCGGATGCAGGATCGCCACCCGGCGACACTGATCCTCGGCAAGGGCGACGAGGTCGACCGCCTCGGGATGCAGCGCCAGACCTGCGTCGATGCGGGCCATGTCGACCATGTCGCCGACGAGGCGTCCGGCGCGGTGGGTCTCCTGAATGAGCAACAGCAGCAACTGTTCTCGATCCTCGGCGGATGCGTCGGCATCCATCTGCAGCAGTGTCTCGGCGATCGCCTGCACCCCGGTGACCGGGGTGCGCAACTCGTGGGCTGCGTCGGCGACGAACTGCCGGACCGACTGTTGCGCGGCGCGCTGATTGGCCTCGGCACCCTCCAACGAGTCGAGCATGTCGTCGAATGCCGCTGCGGTACGCCCCAACTCGGTGTCGGTCCGGGTCGGGGCGAGGCGCTCACCGCGTCGGCCACGCGCGATCGAGCGCGCCACATCGGTCATGGTGTCCAACGGCGCCAGGGCATAACGCATCCCGAACCACAGCAGCAACGCGGTGAGGACGAGCGCCCCCGAACCGGTGATCGCCATCCCGATCAGCAGCCGTGACTGCACCCCGCCGAGCAGATCGCCGTCGACGGCGAGGGTCAGCGTCGCGCCGTCGGCCCAGGATGAGTTGGGCGCCTTGAGGGTGATGGTGCGGCGGGCGACCGCGTCGCGGGTCGGGCGGCCGAACACCTCACCGTCGGCGAGTTCGAGTCGGGCCCGCACCGAGCGGCCCTCGATGCGCTGCAGGAAGATCTCCGGCGTGCGTGAGGTCCGGGCGTACTGCTGGGCGAGGGTGGCCCGATCACTGAGGAGCGCCCCGGCGGCGCGATGGCCCGCCACGGCGAACAGTGCGCTGCCGATGGCGATCAGCGCGACCAACGACACCGCGAGCACCACGACGGCCAGAGCCGTCACCCGGCTGCGCAACGAGCTGCCGGTCAGTCGAGTACGGATCGTCGTCATGACGGGCGCAGGGTGTAGCCGCGGCCGCGTTCGGTGTGCAACAGTCGCGGACCGTGGGCCTCGAGCTTGCGGCGCAACGCACTGACGTTGACCTCCACGAGATTCGGATCGTAGTGGTCGTAACCCCAGACGCCGGTGAGGATCTGGGTTTTGGTGACCACCCGGCCGCGGCGCTGTGCGAGGTAGGTGAGTACCCGGAACTCGGTGGGCGTCAGAGCGATTCGCTCGCCAGCGCGGGTCGCCGTCCCGCCGTCGCGGTCGATCTCGAGGTCATCGACGTAGAGGATGTCGGTGCGCCCGCCACGTCGGCGCAGCACCGCGCCGACGCGCGCCACCAACTCCGCCATCTCGAACGGCTTGACCACATAGTCGTCGGCGCCCTCGGTGAGGCCGTGCAATCGGTCGGCGACGGCGTCGCGGGCGGTCACCATGATGATGCCGGCGTCGCTGCGCCGCCGCACCACGTCGAGCAGGGTGAAACCGTCCGAACCGGGCAGCATGACGTCGAGCAGGACGGCGTCGGGGCGCGCCTGTGCCAGATCGTGTTCGAGTCGCGAACCGTCGGGGCGGGCGAGGACCCGATGCCCGGCCTCGGTCAGTGCCGCGGCCACCGCGACACGGATCGGGGTCGAGTCCTCGATGACGAGGACCGTGGCGCTCATGTCATGTGATTCTGCCAGCCCGCGGTCACGTCTCGGTCATCGTCGACCCCCGTACCGGTCAACTCGGTTGCGCCGAGGTCGGGGCCGGTGCACCACTGGTCTGCGGCGTCGCAGTGCCGGCCGGCGTCGGACGCTTCGCGACGATCCGTGCGGTGACCGTGTCGCCACTTCGGGTCCCGGCGACGACGACCCGGTCGCCGACGGCGAAGTCGCTCTGCTGCTGCGGCTTCCGTTCGGTCCCGAAATGCGTGTCGCCGGTGATGTCGACGGTCACCGTCTTGTCGCCGCGGGTTTGCACCGTCCAGGTCTGGCCGTTGATCGCGGTGATCTGGCCGGTCACCCCGCGTCGGCTCGCCGCGGAGGTGGCCTCGTGGCGGGTCTTCTTGCCGTGCTGGGCGGTGGCTGCGACAGGCTGTGTGTGCGAGTCGTCGTGTCCGGTCGCCCATCCGATACCGCCCCCGATGAGACCGCCGATGATGAGGGCGGCGACCCCGGTGACCAGCGCGGTGCGCTGACTACGCCAGAACGACGGCTTGGGTGCCGGACCGGGAGTGCCCGGTTGCCCCTGCGGTGGCATCGACGGCGGTGGCCCGGAAGGGGGCGGTCCGGAGGGTGGTGGGCCGGCGTATGGGCCCGGCTGCCCCGGGCTCGGTGCGATCGGAGTCGTCGGGTTCGCCCCCTGCGACATCGGTTCGGTACCGAACTGGGTGGTGGGATCGTCGGGCGTGGCCTCGTGCGGTTGCCGGCCGGGTTCTTGCGGGTTCTCGGTGTCTGACATGGCGACCACCGTAGGGCGGGGGAGTACGGGGCAACTGAAGGCTTTCTGAAGGTTGCCACGACAGGACCGACGGTTTGCCGGTCGCCGGGCGGGATGCCGGATCTGCGAGGGTCGTGCTGAAGACTCCCTGAAGGACCGGCGGCGTGGCCTGGTTCCCGGCGCCGGGGTTGGCCAGACTGGCAGCCATGACGCAATCGGCCGACTGGATGGCGGCGGCGAGAGTGGTGCGGCGGTTGGGGTTCGGTGCGACCGGAACCCAGGTCGACGCCGTGGTGGCCTCGGGAATCGACACCTACCTCCAGCGCGTGCTCACACCCGCCCCCGCACCCGATCGTGGGGTCGATGCCACCCCGGCCCCGCACTTCGGCATCGTGGCGCGGGTGCCGCGCAGCGCGTCGGCCGCGGTGCGCAAGCACGTCCGATCCGAACGTTCGGCGCAGACAAAGCAATTGGTGACCTGGTGGACACATCGGATGATCGCCGCCGAGGTGCCCGAACGCGAGAAACTGACCTTCATGTGGCACAACCACTTCGCCACGTCGATCGCCAAGGTCGGCTCTGCCGCGGAGATGCTCGCCCAGAACGAGAAGCTGCGCACGATGGGGCTCGGACAGTTCCGTCCGCTGGCCTACACCATGCTGACCGATGCGGCGATGCTGCGCTGGCTCGACGGCGCCAGCAACGTCAAGGGTGCCGCGAATGAGAACCTCGCCCGCGAATTCATGGAACTGTTCGCCCTCGGACACGGCAACGGGTACACCGAGACCGACGTCCGCGAAGGTGCACGGGCCCTGACCGGGTGGCGGCCGGACAATCGCGGGGGCACGGTACTCAAGCCGACGTTGCATGATTCGGGCACCAAGACCGTCCTGGGCGTCACCGGCGATCTGGACGCCGCGAGCTTCTGCGACGCAGTGCTCGATCACCCGACCTCCGCCGGCTACGTCGCCACCAGGGTGTGGCAGCACCTGGCCGGGGACACGCCGCCGTCGGCGGCCGCGCTGACCCGGTTGACCTCGGCGTACGGCCCCGACCGTGATCTGCGCGGTCTGGTCGCCGCGATCGTTACCGACCCCGAGCTCGGCAACTCCTCGGGAGTGGCCTCCCCCGTGCAGTGGCTCATCGGCGCCACCAGGGCGCTACAGCCGAAACCAGGTGCTTCCGAACTCAAACGAACAACCTCCACCCTCAAGACGTTGGGCCAGCAGCCCTTCTACCCACCCGACGTCGGGGGCTGGCCGTCCGGGCAGGCATGGCTGTCGACCGCCGGCGCCGAAACACGCTGGAACACAGCGATGCGCCTGGCCCGTGACGCGCAGGTCACCACCATCCACGACGCCGCCGCGGGGGAGCGTATCGACGCCGCGGCGCATCTGCTCGGTGTCGGCGGATTCTCCGACCGGACCGTGAAGGTGATGCAGGGGTCGGTCAAGAATCCAGTGACGCTCACCGCGATCGCCCTCAACAGCCCCGAATACCTGACCGTCTGAACACCATTCGCGCGATCCGAGGCAGGAGCACATGAAGACCATCGACGTCAATCGCCGCACATTCCTCGTCGGCACCGGTGTGCTGGCCGCACTCGGCGCCGCGGGCGGGGTTACCACCGTCACCTGGGACGACCTGCACCGGGCGAGCGTGGACCATCCACGAGTCGTGGGCAACGGCGTGCTGGTCATCCTCACCATGTACGGCGGGAACGACGGCATCAATACGCTGATCCCGTACGCGGACAGCGCCTACCACGACAACCGGCCCGAACTCGCCTACGCCCCACAGGATGTGCTGCACCTCGACGACTCGCTTGGGCTGAACCCGGCGATGAAGGGACTGCATAACGCGTGGGGCGACGGGACCCTGGCGATCGTGCGTGGCGTCGGGTACCCGCAGCCCGACCACAGTCATTTCCGCTCCATGGACATCTGGCAGACCGCGTCGCCGGGGTCGGCGGTACCGAGCGGATGGATAGGACGATGGCTCGACGCGACGGGCGATGATCCGTTGCGCGCCCTCAACATCGGGCCGGTGCTGCCGATGCTGTCGATCGGTGCGAAGTCGACGGCAGCCGCACTCGACCCTACGGGTAGCCCGCTCGCCGCGCCGGTCGTCGCACGGCTGGCGCAACTGGGAGCACCGTCGGCGCCGGACAGTCCCGCCGAACAGATGGTCTGCACTTCTTACGCCGCCGAGAACAAGGCGGCGTCGGCGCTGCGTGGGGTGCGGGCGTCGAAGGGGACGACCGGCTCGGCGGGTGCAGAGGGCAAAGCGCTTGCCGAACAACTCGATACCGTCGCCCGGTGCGTGAGCGCCGGAGTGCCGACCAAGGTGTACTCGGTGAGCATCGGCGGATTCGACACACACGCCGACGAACGCGAGACACAGCAGAATCTGCTCGGTGAGGTCGACTCGGCCCTGTCGTCGTTTCTCACCCGGATGGCCGGTGACCCGCGCGGCCGCGACGTCATCGTCATGGCCTACTCGGAGTTCGGTCGTCGCGTGCGCGCCAACGCCTCTCAGGGCACCGACCACGGCACCGCGGGCCCGGTCTTCGTCGCCGGCTCTCCCGTCCGCGGCGGCTTCTACGGTGACGAACCGAGTCTGACCGATCTGGACGACGGAGATCTCAAGGCCACCACGGACTTCCGCGACATCTACGCCGAACTCCTGGGAACCGGCCTCGGCACCGACCCGACGCCGTCGGTGGGGACTGGACGGCGGGCGGTCGGGTTCCTGTAGGTGGGGTTGCCTACACAGGGGGTTTCGAGTACTTGTCGAGACCGTCCTGCTCGAGACCACCCTTTCCCCGGATGATCGAGAACCCTTCCCTCCCGATGGTCGAGGTGCGAGCCGCGTGTGGCGAGCCTCGAGACCCGGCGAGACAACAAACATCCCAACCACATCCACCGTCACATGACCCAACGCGAGCCGAACTTGTGGACGCCCCCGCTGCACCAGCCGCGCCCGCACATTGGAGCCGCGTACGTATTACTCCCGATGGTCGAGAACCTTTCCTCCGATGGTCGAGGTGCACGGCGCCCCGGCGCCGGGCCTCGAGACCCGGCAAGACAACAGGACTCCCAACCACATCGGATACTCACACGGCGAAATTGCACCGCTTACCACATCCCACCGACAAGACTTCAGCTCCGAAACAAGTTGTCCACAAGCAGAATTGATCGAAAGTATCCCTTGCATCGAACATACTTTCCTGTAGACTGGATACATCGCACCGATCAGCCACTGGGGAGGGGCCCATGATCGACACCACTGAAGCTCCCGACGCTGGAACCGTCGACGCCGAAGCAGTTTTCGCCGACATCGTCGCCCGACTCAGCGACCTGCAATGGAATCCGGACATGACCGGACCCCAGGCCTTCGGTGCGATGAAACAAGTCCTCTTTCTGCGTAATCTGGTTGATCACCATGCCACCACCCTCACCGGCGAGATGGATCGCTTGGGTGTCGCCGATCACAAGACCACCCGGCTTCGGGAGTTGTTGATCAGCATGGGTTTCGCACCCGCCGTCGCAAGTCGATACGTGCGGATCTCGGCCACCACCGATGTCGATCTGTTGTTGGCGCATGCCGCGGACGGGTCCATCTCCTCCGAACACACCGATGCCATCGTCCGCGGGTTGGCGCACATCGACACCCGATGCCCCGAACCTATGGACACCGCGCAGCGCTGTGAATACCTGCGGAAACTCTTGTCGCACTATTTCGCCGGTTTCACCCCCGCCGAGATCAACCTCTACGCGCGGCAGTTGGGGAACGAGTTGGCGGCCGAAACACCGGGCGGGTTGCCGGCCGCCGAGGACAAGTCGATCAACTCCTACACCGACCGCATCACCGACGACGGCCGGTTGGAGATCTCGGCGAACCTCGACATCGTCGCCGGCGAGAAAACCAGAACTTTGATGGAAACCTTGTCGGCGCCCAAGCCTCAGCCCGACGGATCCCCGGATCCGCGGACACCCGAACAGATCTGCGCGGCCGCGTTCGAAACGATCGTGGAGTTGGCGGCACAAGGTTTGGCGGACACCACGTTCTCGGCGAAACCCACCAGCGGACTGTTGTGGACCTGGTCGGCGGACAACCCCGCGCTCGGTGGGGATTTGCAGAACATGGGTGCGATCACCGAAGCGACTGCCAAGTTGTTGTCGTGTGACACGACGATCACCAAGATCATGCTCGATCCCAACGGGGTACCGCTCAGTGTTGGGGAGGCGAAACGCTTCTTCACCCCCGGACAACGCAAAGCGTTGCTGGTGCGTGATCGTGGATGTATCAAGTGTGGTGCCCACGCCGGACGCTGCCAAGGACATCATTTGCACCATTGGGTTGATGGTGGTCCCACCGACCTCGACAACGGCTGCCTACTGTGCACCAGCTGCCATGACGATGTGCATCACCATGGCTGGGACATCATCATGGGATTCGACCGGCACCCCTGGCTGATCCCACCCGCCAGCATCGACCCGAAACGACGACCGATACCGTCGTATCACCGACGGACCATGCGACTCGACGACACCGCAGCCTGACCCACGCTGTCCCACTACCTGATTCCCTGCACCCGGCCTGGCCGGGACCGCATCTGTTGTTTGAGAACTCTATAGCGAAACCCACCCGATGGTCGAGGTGTGTCGCGCCGCCGGTGGCCCGGAATCCTTTCGACACAAGGAGTCTCGAGGCTCGTCGCTGGCGCTCCTCGGCACCTCGACCATCGGGATGGGATGGCCGTCGGGCGAGGCGGGCGGAGCATTCTTCGATGGCGAGTCGTCTTCCCCCGCTGGTCGAGGTGCGAGCCGCGTGCGGCGATCCTCGAGACCGCCTGCACCGGTGCTGGATTCGGGCCACGGTGGTCCGGATGTATATCGGCGCAAGAGGTCTCGAGGCTACGGAGTTATCGCTCCTTCGCACCTCGACCAGCGGGGTCGATCGTCGGGCGGGGTACTACAGCGCGCAGTTCACCAAGACCGGCTCCGGGTGCAGGGTGACACCGAAGGTGTCGGCGACGCCGTCGCGCACGTCGCGGGCGAGAGCGAGGAGTTCTTCGGTGGTCGCGCCACCGCGATTGGTCAGGGCCAGTGTGTGTTTGGTACTCAGACGCACCGGAGCGTCGGGGCCGGGGTAGCCCTTGGCGTAGCCGGCGCGCTCGATGAGCCAGCCCGCGGAGAACTTGACGCCATCCGGTGCCGGATAGGTGGGGACGGCGACGTCGGCACCGAGCCGGCCGGCGATGCGGTCGAGAATGGCCGGCGCGTCGTCGGCCCCGACGATCGGGTTGGTGAAAAACGAACCGGCACTCCAGGTGTCGTGGTCGTCGGGATCGAGCACCATGCCCTTGCCCGCACGCAGCGCCAGGACGGCCTCACGGACCGCCGCGGCGTCGGCGCGGCCACCCGGCTCGACGCCCATGGCGGCGGACAGTTCGCGATACCGCAGTGGCTGACTGGCGCGATCGTCGTTGAGCCAGAACGACACCGCAACCACGACCATCTCGTCGCGATGCTTGAGTCGCGACGTGCGGTAGGCCAGGCCGAGTTCACCCGGGGCCACCCATCGCAGGGTCCCCGAACGACGGTCGAGCACCTGGACCTCACGCAGCACGTCGGCGACCTCGACGCCGTAGGCGCCGACGTTCTGTACCGGCGTCGCACCGGTCGATCCAGGAATCCCGGAGAGACATTCCAGCCCACCGAAACCGGCCTCGACGGTCGCGGCCACCAGATCGTCCCAGGTGACCCCGGCGTCGGCGGTGACATGGGCCCGGCCCGATTCGCGGCCGGTCCCGAACTCGATACGGCTGCTCTCGATGCGGATGGCGGTTCCGGCGAAGCCCGCGTCGGCGATGACGAGGTTCGATCCGCCACCCATGACCAGGACCGGCTCGGAGACGGCGTCGGCGGCGAGGATCTCCTCGACGACCGATCGGGTGTCCTCACAGCGGAGCAGTGCCCGCGCCGGGCCGCCGACCCGCAGGGTGGTCAGGCCGGCCAGCGGCACTCCGGGCTGCAGCGAAGTCTCGGTCACGGGGCCAACGGTAACCCGAGGCGGCGCACGACAGCCGACGTCGGTGGCGTCGAGTAATCTCTCATCCCATGGCGAGCCCGCTGAAGCACTCGGTGTCCTATCCGTTCTCTGCCGACCGGTACTGGGAGATCGTGTCGACCGAGCAGTACTGGCACGACCTGCTCGAAGCCACCAACTCCAGCCACGGCAGGCTCGAGTCCTTCTCGTCGGACGGCACCACGGTGACGGTGAAGATGCTCCAAGGGGTGCCCGAGGATCGACTGCCGTCGGTGGTCACCAAGGTGCGTCCCGGCGACCTCGAGATCCCACGCACGATGACCTTCACCCGGGCGAAGGACGCGGTCAACGGCACGATGCACGCCTCGGTGTCGGGCGCTCCGGCCGACGTCGAGGGCGCTCTGGTGGTTTCCGGTGACCCGGCCGGCGTCGAGTACACGGGCACCGCCAAGGTGGGGATTCCCTTCGTTGGCGGCAAGATCGAGAGCGCCGTCATCGAACAACTCGTGGACCTGCTCGACAACGAACGGGAGAAGACGGTGACTTGGGAGGCCGCTCACCGCTGACGTAACCTGGCCGTCATGGCACGACGTCTCAGCTACTCCGCGCGCTATGCGCATCCCGTGGAGAAGCTCTACGAAGCTCAGAGCTCCCGGCAGTATTGGGATGACATGATGGCGGGCTTCCAGATGATCTCGCCGCACTGCGAGGTGGAAGACTTCCGGTCCGATGAAACCGGCCTTAAAGTGGTGCTCAAGCAGCACATCGGCCGCGATCAGCTGCCCCCGATCGCCCAGACCGTCCTGATGAAGGACATGGTGATCACCCGCGAGGAATCGTTCGGGCCGTTCGACCCGGACAACACCAAGGGCAATTACACCGCGTCGATCCCCGCGGGTCCCGGCAATCTGCAGGGCTGGCAGGAACTGTTCCCCACCGAGACCGGCTGCACCATCCGCAAGACCACCGAGGTCAAGGTCTTCATCCCGTTCATCAACGGCAAACTCGAGCAACTCATGCTGGTCAACCTGGTGGATCTGTTCCGTGCGGAGGCCGAGTACTCCAAGGACTGGATCGACAAGAACCTCTGACGGCGTGACACCCACCCCGAGACCTCACGGTCGGGTGACCCGGGGTACCACCAACATCAACCGCCTGCGCCGCGTTGACCGGTGGATGGCGCACGAACCGTCGATCGTCGCGGCACTGGCCGCCGTCGCGCGACCGATCGTCGTCGACCTTGGATACGGTGCACGGTCCGACACCTGTGTCGAGATGGCCCGGCGACTGCGGCCCGTCGCTCCCGACCTGCAGATGATCGGCCTCGAGATCGACCCCGACCGCATCGTCGCCCCGATCGACGGCGTGCGATTCGCACTCGGTGGTTTCGAGCTCGCCGGATTCCGGCCACAACTGGTCCGCGCGTTCAATGTCCTGCGACAGTACGACGAGCACGAGGTCGCCCCCGCGTGGTCGCAGATGATCACGCGACTGGCTCCCGGCGGGCTGATCGTCGAAGGTACCTGCGACGAGATCGGCCGTCGGTGCGCCTGGGTGCTGCTCGACGCCGCCGGGCCTCGCAGCCTCACCCTGTGCTGGTCGCCCGCGCACACCGGGAGACCCTCCGACCTCGCCGAACGGCTCCCCAAGGCGCTCATCCATCGCAACGTGCCCGGTGAGCGCATCCACGAGTTGCTCGTCACCGCCGACCGCTGCTGGGACAACGCCGCCGGTCGGACGGTCTTCGGCCCACGCGCACGTTGGGCGCAGACCCTCACGCTGATGCGTGCGGCCGGCGTCGACGTCGCGATTCCACGCCGCCGCGTCGTCGACAATCTGTTGACCGTGCCCTGGGAGACGGTCGCACCACGCGGGTAGTTTGGCCACATGCGCATCGCGATGGCCCAGATCACCTCCGGTACCGACCCGGACGACAACCTGCGTCTGGTCGCCGAACACACGGCCGCGGCGGCCGCCGACGGTGCCGTTCTCGTCGTGTTCCCCGAGGCGACGATGTGCCGGTTCGGGGTGCCGCTGGGCCCGGTCGCCCAATCGCTCGACGGGCCGTGGGCCACAGGCGTCTCGCAGATCGCGGTCGAGAACTCGGTGACCGTGATCGCGGGCATGTTCACCCCCGGCGACGACGGGCGAGTCGCCAACACCCTGCTGGTCGCAGCACCTGACGGCGCCCGCATCGGCTACGACAAGATCCACCTGTACGACGCCTTCGGCTTCCGGGAATCGGCCACCGTCGCACCCGGTGACGTCGCGCGGACCGTGACGGTCGACGGCGTCCGCATCGGCCTGGCCACCTGCTACGACATCCGCTTCCCGGCGCTGTTCACCGCGCTTGCCCAAAACGGGGCCGAGGTGATCGTCGTCCCCGCGTCCTGGGGTGCCGGGCGCGGCAAGGTCGAGCAATGGCGGACGCTGGCCACCGCACGTGCCCTCGACTCGACGTCCTATGTGGTGGCCGTCGGGCAGGCCGAACCCGCCGACGAGGAGCTCCGCGCGTCGAAAGCGCCGACCGGCGTAGGACATAGCCAAATCTCAGATCCCTTCGGTAGCGTGGTCGCGTCGTACACGGGGGAGCAACGGCTGGGTGTACACGACCTCGACCTGGGTGTTGTCGCCAAGGCTCGCGAGCAACTCGCGGTCCTCGCCAACCAGCGGGAATTCCGAATCGAACCGACGCCCGTCGCGTACGAACTGTGATCACGCAAGACCGACGCCCCTAGGACGGAGTGCATGGCCGACGACACGACCGACGATCCGCAGACCCCTCGTGGTCCCGAGGATCCGGATGCCACCAAGCAGGTCGGTCGGGAGAACGCGCCGCGCGACCACTCCGCGGGAGGGGACTTGCCGGCCGAGCAAGTACCGGCCGATCAGACTCCGGCCGATCAGACTCCGGCGGAGCCGACCTCAGCAGCGCAGACTCCGGCCCAGCACGGTGCGGGGGAGAATCCCGCCCCCGACACCGAACAGTGGGAGCCGACCACCACCTCCCGCCATGCTCGCGCCTACTCGCAGATCTCCGACGCCACCACGACCCCAGTGACGCCGCCGCCACCCGCGGCGCACCCACAGACCGCGCAGTTCACCACCGGGGAGAACCCGATGGGCGGAGGCGAACCGGGAACGGGTGCGCATGCGGTTCCCCCGACCGGCGACGGTGTGGTCACGACGGCGCCGACGAAACGCGGCAAGGGAAAGTTCATCGCGCTCGGCGCGGTCGGACTGGTGTTGGTGATCATCATCGCGCTCGTCGGCACCGAACTCTTCTTGCGCAGCCGCGCCACCGATTGTCTCGAGCAACAGTTCGGCGCTCTGACCGGTCAGCCCACCAACGTGTCGATCAGCAAGAAACCCATTCTGCTGCAGAAGTTCTCGAACGATTACCCCTACGTCCAGGTGGACACCAGCGACTCCAATTCGACGCAGATGCAACTGCACGTGCGGGCCGACGGGGTCAGCCAGGACGGGAACACGGTCAAGGTCGACTCGCTCGCCGGCACCGGTTACGTCCCGTTCCAGCGGGTGATCGAGCTGAGCAAGCAGGGACAACTCTCCGGTGGCTCGACCGACAACAGCGGGACCAACGGTGGCACCACCAACGGCGGTACGGGAACCGAGGGCTCCGGCATCTTGGGCAGTACCCAGGTCAGTTCGGTCACCGGCAACGCCGCCGACGGCACGATCAAGGTGGACGCCGCGGTACAGGTCGCGATCTTCCCGGTGCCGGTCAGCCTCACCATGAAGCCGGTCCTCGACCAGGGCAAGGTGCGCTTCCAGGTGGAGCAGGCCAGCGCCTTCGTCTTCGGGATTCCCGCCGACTTCGCCCAGCAGTTCGTCGACGGCTTCGGCGACAGCCTCTTCGGTGACCTCACCAAGGAAATCAAGGTCACCTCCCTGAAGGTCACCGACCAGGGCGTCGACTTCGCCGTCACCGGCAGCAACGTCGATCTCGGGTCGGCGGCCGCGTCGACGTCGAGCTCGGGTTCGGCGCCGACCTGCTCGATCCTCTGAGCCGGACGGGCCCCACCACCTCGCAGGTACGCTGGGAGATGTCCGATTTTCCGACCCCGTTCCGGAGGAACCCGTGGGCCAGCTGCTCCTGATCGCCGTCGTCATCCTGCTCGTCGTGGGGGTGGTGGTGGTCATGCAGCGGCGCTCCGGTGCCAACACCGCCCGCACCCTCGACGACGCGAAGGCCGACGCCCGACAGGCCATCGAACGACTCGGCGGGCAGGTGTACATGCTGGTCGGGGATTCGCCCGCCGCCAAGCAGGCGCTCGCCGACGCGGCCGAACGGCACACCGCCGCCGGCTCGCAGATCGACCAGGCCACCAGCCCCGCACAGGCCCGACTCGCCAAACAGACCGCCATCGAGGGCCTCTACTACATCCGCGCCGCACGGACCGCGATGGGCATGGACCCCGGACCGGCGATCCCCGAACTCGACGGACAGAAGAGTGCGGGCCAGGTCACCGAGAACCGTGAGATCGACTTCGAAGGCCGCACCGTGCAGGCCTCGCCCGCACCGTCGCCGACCACCCCGAACTACTACCCGGGTGGCCGCGTCGCCGGCCGACCGGTACCGGCCGGCTGGTACTCCGAACCGTGGTGGAAGCCCGCGCTCGTCGCCGGAGCGTGGGGTGTCGGCTCGATGTTCCTGTTCTCGGCACTGTTCTCCGGTATGGCCGGGGTCAACTACGACGCGGCCGCCTTCGAGAACGGCGTCGGCGACGGCACCGACGCCGGAGCCCTCGATGCCGCGGATTACGGCGATGGGGGCTACGGCGATGGAGGCGGGGGCGACATGGGTGGCGGCGACGCCGGGGGCGACATGGGCGGTGGTGACTACGGCGGCGGTTTCGGTGACTTCGGTGGCGGCAACGACTTCGGGGGTGGCGGGGACTTCGGCGGCGGGGATTTCGGCGGGTTCTGACCGCGAATCACCCATGCGCCCAACTCTTCCGGGCTGATCCCTCAGGTGTGCTGTCGTGGCCTGAACCCGTTGCGGCCGATCGCTATTCGGTGAAGCCCTCCAACACCGCACGGCTGCCCGACAAGCCGAGTCGGGTGGCGCCGGCAGCGATGAGTTCGGCGGCGAACCGTGCATCGCGGATTCCGCCGGATGCCTTCACCCCGACCCGGGCCGGCACGGCGGCCCGCATGATCTCCACTGCCCGCACACTCGCGCCGCCGGCCGGATGGAACCCGGTCGAGGTCTTGACGAAGCTCGCCCCGGCGCGGGCCGCGTGCGCGCAGACCTCGGTCAGGGTGTCCTCGCCGGCAAGGTCGAGCAGCGCCGCCGACTCGACGATCACCTTGAGGACCGTCTCGTCGCCGACGGCCTCACGCACGGTGAGCACGTCGGCGAAGACCTCGTCGAATCGCTGATCCAGCGCGGCGCCGACGTCGATGACCATGTCGACCTCGTCGGCACCGGAGTCCACGGCCAGGCGCGCCTCGGCGGCCTTGACCAGCGAATGGTGCTTGCCCG
Organism: Gordonia polyisoprenivorans NBRC 16320 = JCM 10675; assembly: GCF_000241325.1. Lineage (GTDB taxonomy): Bacteria > Actinomycetota > Actinomycetes > Mycobacteriales > Mycobacteriaceae > Gordonia > Gordonia polyisoprenivorans. The sequence continues at coordinate 232,418 of NZ_BAEI01000087.1, forward strand.
ACGGGAAGCCGGCGACCACACAGGACTTCTGGTCACCGGTGTCGATCGGCAGCATCGACGGCGACAGGCAGACCGCGTAGACGCCGAGCTCCGCGGCCTCGGCGATGGTGGCCTCGGCGTCGGCGCGGGTGGCCTCGGGCTTGAGCAGGGTGTGGTCGACGAGGGCCGCGACATCGGCTCGGCGTAGGTCGGTGATCGTCACACAGACGAGCTTGGCACACTGAAGGACCGTGACCACCCCCGCCACCGCTGTCCCATCCAGCTCAGTCCCCGCCACCTCGGTCCCCGCCACCGACGCCTCCGGTGCCGACCGTCGCTATGTGCTCACCCTCGGCTGCCCCGACCAGACCGGGATCGTCGCGCGGATCTCGAGCTTCCTCGCCGAGATCGGCGGCTGGATCACCGAGGCCGCCTACCACTCCGACGAGGACTCCGGATGGTTCTTCACCAGGCAGGCCGTCCGCGCCGACACGGTGACGATCCCCCTCGACGAGGTGCGCGCCCGATTCGCGGGCATCGCTGCCGAATGGGGACCGCAGACCGAGTGGAAGGTCACCGACACCGGCGAGGAGAAATCGGTGGTGCTGCTCGTCAGCAAGGAAAGCCATTGCCTCACCGACCTACTCGGTCGCGCCGACCGTGGTGAACTGCCGGCGACGATGTCCGCGGTCATCGGCAACCATCCCGACCTCGGCGGACTGACCGAACGCTTCGGGGTGCCGTTTCATCACGTGCCGTTCACCGGACCCGACGGGAAGTCCGGTGCGCGCGCCAAACGAGTAGCCTTCGACCGGGTCGAGGAGATCGTCGACAGCCACACCCCCGACGCGGTGGTGCTCGCCCGCTTCATGCAAATCCTGCCGCCCGAACTGTGCGAGGCGTGGGCCGGGCGCGCGATCAACATCCACCACAGCTTCCTGCCCAGCTTCATCGGCGCCCGGCCGTACCACCAGGCGTTCGCCCGCGGTGTCAAGCTGATCGGCGCGACCTGTCATTACGTGACCGCCGACCTCGACGCCGGCCCGATCATCGAGCAGGACGTCACCCGGATCGACCACTCCGACAGCGTGCGCGACATGGTCCGGCAGGGCCGCGACATCGAAACCCTGGTCCTGGCGCGGGGTTTGCGGTGGCACCTCGAGGACCGTGTGCTGGTGCACGGCCGCAAGACCGTGGTGTTCAGCTGATACCGGTGTTCAACTGACAGCGATGTTCAACTGACAGCGATGTTCAGCCGGCCACCCGGCTCCCGAGCGCCCGCCGGGTGTCCTCCTCGATGAGGTCGACGTTGATCATCGCGCCGCACTGCACCCCGGCCGCCGCCGAGGCCCCGACCATCGCTGCGAGATCCACGGAATTGCCTGCCGCCCAGACCCCGTCGATCGGGGTTCGTCCGGTCCGGTCGGCGGGGATCATGCTGCCCATCGGGTTGTCCTCGAGTGTGCCGCCGAGCGAGGTGTAGATCTCGGCTCGGGCGCGCATTCGTGGTGCGACGACGAGTGCATCGAGCTCCAGCTCGCGTCCGTCGTCGAACAGGACTGCGCGCAAACGGTTGTCGGCGTCGGCGTCAACCCGCGTCACTGGTCCGCCGATGATCTCGATCCCGCGTACCTCGGCCTGCAACCGCTGTTCCGGGGTGAGTGGTGGCATGCCGTGATCGATGAGGGTGATGTGGGAGGTCAACTGGGAGAACAGCATTGCCTGGTGCATGGCCATCGGCCCGGTGCCGAGGACGCCGACCCGCCGACCGCGTACCTCGTAGCCGTGACAGAACGGGCAGTGGAGCACGTCGCGGCCCCAGAGTTCGGCGAGCCCGGCGACGTCGGGGAGTTCGTCGACGAGTCCGGTCGCGATCAGCAGTCGGCGGGCGACGACGGTGGGCCCGCCGGTGCTGTGCACCTCGAAAGCGCAGGTGCTGTGCACCTCGAAAGCGCTGTCGGCCCGGTGTTCTGGGCGCACCACGGCGGTAACGGTGCCCTCGCGGATGATCGCGCCGTATCCGATGGCCTCCGCGCGTCCGGCGCGCAGCAGTTCGGTCGGGGCGATGCCCTCCCGGCCGAGGAGGTTGTGCGCACCGGCGGCGGGTGCGTTGCGGGGTGCGCCGGCGTCGATGACGACGACCGTGCGCAGTGACCGCGCGAGGGTGACCGCAGCGGACAGCCCGGCTGCGCCGCCGCCGATGATGGCCACGTCGACGGTCTCGGTTGCCGTGGTGGTCATGAGATCTCCTGGTTCGCTTCGGTGGTCGATGCGGGCCCGGTCGCGATCCAGATCGTGCGGGCGGCCCGTACGGCGACGTCCGGGCGGTGGCGCAGGGAGGTGGGTCCGTCGCCGAGTAACTCGTCGAGGGTGGCCGCGTCGGTGTCGGTGAGGTCGTCGGCGAGTCCGGTGCGCACCCGGGAGAGCCATGCCTGCGCGTAGGCGCGGGTGAGTTCGGTGGGTTCGGGAACGTCGATTCTCACGGTGTGCCGTGTGCGCATCTCGAATCCGGCGGCGGTGATCGTGTCGGTCCAGTCGGGAAAGCTGTTGGCGCCCTTGGCCCGCATGAGCTCCTCGATCCGATCATTGAGGTCGGTGTGCGGTGTCTCGGTCTGCAGGAATCGGGGCTGATGCGGCATCTCGATGACCGCCAGCACGCCGCCCGGCCGCAGATGGCTGCGTGTGGTGCGCAGGAAGGCGGCGGGGTCGGTGACGTGATGCAGCGACGCCGACGCCCACACGACGTCGGCGGCCCCGACGCTCGCCGGCCAGCCGTCGTCGAGGTCGGCGGTCACCGTCCGCACGGTGCCCGGTCCGGCGGCGTCGATGCGTGCGGTCATCTCGGGGGAGCCGTCGATGGCGACGATCTCGGCGTCCCCGAAGGCCGCTGCGAGGGCGCGGGTGCCGACCCCGGTACCGGCGCCGGCGTCGACGATCACCTCGATGGGCCGGGTGGTCTCGGTGCGGATGAGGGAGATCGCCTCGTCGAGGTAGGTGCCGGTGACAGCGGCGTCGAGTTCGAGCAGATCGCCGATGTCGGTGCCGTCATGATCGTGTGCCCCATGATCTTGTGTCCCGTGCGAGTGCCGTCCGTGGTGCCGATGATCTGATCCGTGCGTGCTGGTCATGATGTCGAGGCTAGCGAGCTGATGCGCAGGGGGCATACCATCTTGCCCATGGAGCAAGAAATCGATGCGGTGGTCCGTCAGCGCATCCGCGCGATGCGCGTCGCCAAGGGGTGGACCTTGGATTCGCTGGCACATCGCTGTCACCTGAGTCCGTCGACGCTGAGCCGGATCGAGACCGGACATCGGCGGGTCGCGCTCGATCAGCTCGTCCCGATCGCCCGCGCGCTGGGCACCTCACTCGATGTCCTGGTCGAGCCGGTCGGCGACGCCGACGTGGTGATCCGTCCCGAACCCCACTCCAACGAGGGCATCACGGTGTGGCCTTTGTCACGTGACAACACCCCGGCCGGTGTGACCGTGGCAAAGATGCGACTCGACGAATCGGTTCGGGACGCCGCCCGCGAGCTGCGGGTGCACCCCGGACATGAGTGGTTCACGGTGCTCAGCGGCACGATCCGGCTCCGGCTCGGCGAACGGACGATCATCATTCCCGCAGGCCACGCCGCCGAGTTCGCATGCACGGTCCCGCATTCGTTGGCCCCCGACGACGGACCCGCGGAGGTCCTCTCGATCTTCGACCACGACGGTGAGCGCGCCCATCTGCGTGGGTCGCCGGCGTCGCCGGCATCGCTGTCTTGACCGAATCACAGCAGGCAGAGAGCCGTTCATCAGCCGGTCTCGGTACCCTGGTCCCGACATGAACACGCAGCCGACACCCAGCCGACGCACCGTTCTCGCGGCGGCAGGCATCGCCACCGCGGGCCTCGTGGCCGCCGCCTGTGGACGATCCGACGACACCACCTCCGCCCAGAAGTCGAAGCAGCCGACCGTCAAGGTCACCTACACACCTGCACTCGACGATCCCGCCGCGCCCAATCCGACCGCCAAGGTCGAGGTCAAGGCGTCGGGCGGCACGCTGAACCCCGACGTCAAACTGGTCAACGCCAGCGGCAAGGCGGTCACCGGCACGCTCTCCGACGATCGCACCACCTTCACCGTCAACGAGGTGCTCGGCTACGGCACCACCTACACCTGGCAGGGCAGTGCCGTCGGGCAGGACCGACTGACGGTGCCGGTCAAGGGATCGTTCACCACCCTCGATCCCAAGCAACAACTCAACGTCGTCGTCAACATCGCCGACGGGCAGGAAGTCGGCATCGCCGCACCGCTGATCCTCAAGTTCGACGGGACCGTCGACGACAAGGAAGCCGTCGAGCGCGCACTGACCCTGACCACCACACCCCCCGCGGAGGGCAGTTGGGCCTGGCTCGGCGAGGACAACGGGTCACGCGTGCACTGGCGCTCCAAGGAGTACCTCACCCCGGGCACCAAGATCCACATGTCGGCCAAGCTGTACGGGCTCGATCACGGCGGCGGGGCATACGGTGCCGCCGACGTCACCAGCGACTACACCGTCGGCCGCTCGCAGATCGTCAAGGCAGACGCGCCCAGCCACCAGATCGTGGTGGTCCGTGACGGATCGACGCTGATGACCTTGCCCTGCAGCTACGGCGAAGGCGACGTCGACCGCAACGTGACCCGCTCGGGTATCCACGTGGTCAGCGAGAAGTACGAGGACTTCTACATGTCCAACCCGGCAGCGGGGTACTTCAACGTCCACGAACGCTGGGCGGTGCGTATCTCCAACAACGGCGAGTTCATCCACGCCAACCCCGAAACCGTTGGCGTGCAGGGTTCGTCGAATGTGACGAACGGCTGCATCAACCTGTCGCTGGACAACGCGCAGCAGTACTTCACCACCGCGATCTACGGTGACCCCGTCGAGGTGACCGGCACCCGGATCGATCTGTCCGAGGCCGACGGCGACATCTTCGACTGGACCTACGACTGGGACACCTGGAAGTCGATGTCGGCGATCAAGGGCACCCCGCAGTCGGCGTCGGTGCCGGCGACCCCGAGTGGTGCACCCTCGTCGGTGAGCGCCCCGAACTGAGGGCCCGGAGCGGCCCCGCCTAGCCGGTCTTGATGTTGCGCCGCGCCGAGGCCTGATCACGCGGTTTGAGCACGATCTGATCGAGATTCACGTGCGGCGGCCGGGACGCGACAAAGCCGATGACCTCGGCGACATCGTCGGCGGTCAGCGGCGTCAGGCCTTGGTAGACGGCGTCGGCGCGTTCCTTGTCGCCCTCGAAACGCACCAGCGAGAAATCGGTTTCGACCATGCCGGGCGCGATCTCGGTGAGCCGGATCGGCTTGCCGAGCAATTCGTAGCGCAACGTCCGATGCAACACTCCCTGAGCATGTTTCGCCGAGGTATAGCCGGCGCCGTTGTCGTAGGCCTCCAGGGCGGCGACCGAGGTGATGGTGACGATCAATCCGTCGCCGGAGGCCTCGAGCGCCGGGAGCAGCGCCTTGGTCATCCGTAGCGTCCCCAGAACGTTGGTCTCCCACATCCAGCGCCAGTCGTCGAGGTCGGCGGTGGCCACCGGGTCGAGGCCTTTCGCGCCGCCGGCGTTGTTGACGAGCACGTGTACCGAGTCCAGGCCGTCGACGAATCGGGCCACCGACTCCTCGTCGGTGACGTCGAGTTGCTTTCCGGTACCACCGATCTCGGCGGCCAGCGCCTGAACCCGATCGACCCGGCGGGCGCCGAGGACCACGTGAAAGCCCTGTGCGGCCAGGGCGCGGGCGGTGGCCGCGCCGATCCCGGAACTCGCACCGGTGACGACGGCGACGCGGGTGACCTCGGAGGCGGTGGACTCACTCATGATCGTGAGTTTACGTGCCGAGCCGGGTGGGGCCCGAGTCCCGGGCCAGACATTGAGCCCCGGACTGGGTCTCGACGCCGATCGGGATGCGCCCGCCGACGGCGATGCTAGATTCTCCAGTCATGCACACGGTCATCCCGGCGACACTCGGTGTCGGGACGACCCCCGCGGCGCAGGTGTTGCAGCGCATCCGGGTCGGTGCGCCCATCACCCGCGACACCCTTGCCGCCGAGACCGGGTTGTCCCCGGCCACCATCAACCGACAGGTGACCGCGCTGACCGAACTGGGTTTCGTCGTCGAACGCCGCGACCTGGTCCATGCCGGCAGCATCGGTCGGCCCAAGCATCCCCTGACCCTCGACCGCGACAGCCTTTGCGTCGCGGGGATGCACATCGGCGCCCGACGGACCCTGCTGGCCATCGCCGACCTCGGTGGGCGCACCCTCTACAGCCACGCCGTACTCACCCCGCACGACGATCCGTACGCGTCGGCGGCCGAACTCTGTCACGCCCTGCGGGAACTCGCCGACCGATTCTCCGGGCGCCGCCTGCTGTGGGGCGGGGTCGCACTCGGCGGGCGCGTCGAGCGCGCCGGCGGTGTGGTCGATCATCCCGTCCTCGGCTGGCGCAATGTCCCCGTTGGAGCGCAACTCGCCGAGGCACTCGGCGTGCCGGTGTCGGTGTGCGAGCATGTGCAGGCCATGGCCGCAGCCGAACTGTTGCTGAGTTCGGCTCGCAGCAGCGCGAATACGGGACTTTTCTTCTACGCGCGCGAAACCACGGGCATGGCCCTGACCGTCGGCGGGCAGGTGGTGGTCCCCGACCGCGGGGCCGGCACGATCGCCCACATCGGTGTCGACGCCCCGACGCTGTGCGGGGGTGCGGCCACCCTGCAGGACGTGATCGGTGTCGACGTCGCACGCCGCGCCGCGCAGCGCCTCGGCGTCTCACCGGACGCGTCGGTGATCACCGACGAACGCGCCCGCATCCTCGGGGAGGTGGTCGCCGTCTTCCGTGACGCGGTTAATCCCGACGAGGTGATCGTCGCCGGTGATGCGTTCGCCGCGCATCCGCAGGGGCTCGGACCGGTGCAGGCGGCCTTCGACTCCGCATCCAGGATCGGTTGGCCGCTGGAGCTCACGGCGTCGCGGTTCGGGTTGTCGGTCCAGGAGAGTGCGGCAATCGTGGTGGCGCTCAGCGTGATCTACGCCGACCCGGTCGCGGCGATGACCCACTGTCGCGCCCGGCCGTAGCGTAGCGGGCGCCAGTGACGCAGAGTCCGGCGTTTTGCCCTACCGTGACAGGCATGACGATCCCCCCTCGCGACGTTGCCGCGACCATGTCCATTTCCGTCACCGCACCCACCGAGATCGAGATGCAGATCGCGGTGGCCCGCATGCCCGGGCTGTCCCTCGACGAAACCCTCCAGGTGACCCTCGACGGCAAGCCGGTGTCGGTGGAGGAGATCGTGGACAATTACGGCGGCCGCATCCACCGGCTGTCGGTGGAGTCCGGTCAGCTCGATGTCGACTATCGGGCCGCGGTGACCACGCCTGCCGATCCGGCCCAGGTCGCGGTCACCGATCATTCGATCTACTTGCGCCCCAGCCGATATGCCGAGGCCGACAAGTTCTTCGGATTCGCCGCGGGTCAGTTCGACACCTCGTTGCCGAAGGGGGAACTCCTCAACCAGGTGACCGCGTTCGTCGAGGATCGCCTCGACTACATCCCCGGCGCGAGTGACCCCATCGACGGCGCCGCCGACACCCTGCTGGCCGGTGCGGGCGTCTGCCGCGACTACGCGCATCTGGTGGTGGCGTTGCTGCGCGCGTTGAACATCCCCGCCCGGTTGGTCGCCGTGTATGCGCCGGGCTGCGATCCGATGGATTTCCACGCGGTCGCCGAGGCGCTCATCGACGGCGTCTGGGTGGTGGTCGATGCCACGCGGCTCGCGCCACGCCAGGGGCTGGTGCGCATCTCGACCGGGCGGGACGCCGCCGACACCGCATTCCTCGACAACCACGAGGGTTCGATCAACCTCGACTCATATCAGGTGACCGCGGTGGTGCGCGGTGATCTGCCCATCGACGACGGAAAGGACCGCATCAGCATAGGCTGAGCGGTGTGCGCGCACTGACGTGCCCGATCTGCAATGCGCTGTCGGGATTCGAGAACCAGAACTGTCCCCGCTGTGGCACCTCCGTCGGAGTACATCTGCCCAGCCGATCACTGGTGGTGGCCTCCGAGGACGGCGTCGACATCGACGGGCGACACTGGGAGCGGTGTTCGAGTTGGTCGCGCACCGGCTGCAACTGGATGACGCCCTCGGAAGTGGGCGAAGGTGAGATCGGTTTGCGGGGACTGTGTTTCCCGGATTCGCTGGTGCGGCGCCAACCCGATCCGTCGGACACCATCGCCGTCGAGAAGCTCGCGCCGACCACCTTCGATCTGCGGATGGTGATCTATCAGCTCGCCGATCTGGGGCTACCGATCGAACCCTACTGGCGCACCAAGGGCGGATTGGCCTTCGACCTGTTGTCCAGTCTGTCGGAGGGCAAACAGGTGATCATCGGGCACGCCGGTGGCGTCATCACCATCGACCTCGCCGAAACCCTTGACGCACATCGTGAACGGCTGCGGGTGTCACTCGGCGAGCCCTATCGCACCATGGTCGGGCACTTCCGCCACGAGACCGGGCACTACTACCAGCATGTGCTCGTCGAAACCGGCGACGGGGCCGACCGCTATCTGGCCCGGTGCCGCGAGATCTTCGGCGACGAACGAGCGAGCTACAGCGACGCTCTCGACCGGCACTATCGGCACGGGCCACCGGCCAATTGGCGTGACTCGTTCATCTCCGAATACGCCACCATGCACCCGTGGGAGGACTTCGCCGAGTGCTTCGCCCACTACCTGCACATCACCGGAACCATCGACACCGCACGTGAATCCGGGCTGATGCTCGAGAGTGATCAGGTGCGTTTCTCGATGGACCGCGACATCGTGCCGCTGGCGACGTACGCCGATCAGCCCATCGAGAAACTGCTGTATGACTGGAAGTGGCTGTCCACCATGTTCAATCGCGTCAACCAGGCGATGGGCAGCCCGCCGCTGTATCCCTTCGACATCCCGCAACCGGTGGTGCGCAAACTCGGCTTCGTCCATCGCGTGATCCGGGAGTCGACCAAGCGTAATCCGGTCACCGATCCGATGGTCGCCGAGCCTGCGGTGTCGTGAACCCGCACCAGTCGCCCGGGCCGCCGCCAGGTCAGCCGAGCGCCTCGCGGCGATGGGCGGCAACGAATTCGAGGACGGCGGCCACATCCGCCGGATCGCCGACGCGATACTGGGCGGCGGTGTCACCGGGGCCGACCTTGATGCTGATGTCGTGGTCGTGGCGCAGATGGGCGAAGGCCTTTTCGTCGGTGACGTCGTCACCGAGATAGATGACGACGTCGGCGCCGGTGCGGTCGCGCAGGAGGTCGAGTGCGAGGCCCTTGCTGGTCTCGATGACGGCGAGCTCGATGACCGCCTTGCCCTCGGTGGCCTCGACCCCGTCCCACCGGGCCGGGCCGAGACGAGCGCGGTCGAGGGCGGTCGCGGCGTCGGCGGGGCTCGCGTTGCGGACGTGCAGGGTGGTGCTGACCGGTTTGACCTCCACCGTGACACCGTCGAATTCTGTTGCGATGGACTCGAACTCGTCGATGATCCGGGCGAGGAGCTGCTGCTGCTCGGCGGTGACCGGTTGCCCGAAGCCGGTGTCGAACTCGCTGCCGTGGCTGCCGACGAGGGTGATCGGGTCGTCGGCGAGACCGGACAGTGCGGCGAGATCCGACAGCGCCCGCCCGCTCACCACGGCCACCGTGGTGCGGTCGAGTCGGGCGGCGGCCCGTAGCGCCTCGATCGATTCGGGCAGACCGACCGCGTCCTGCGGCCGGGAGACGATGGGGGCGATACAGCCGTCGTAGTCCGACGCGAGCAGCAGCCGGTTCACCGTGCTCGCCCGCAGCAGCGCGTCGGACAGCGGTGTGGGGATGCCCTCGGCGCTCATCGCCCGTCGGCCGACTCGTCGGCCCCAGACTCGATCGACCCAGACTCGATCGGCCCAGCCTCGTCGGATTCGGAATCCAGCAGGCGCACACCGCGGTTCGCCGATGCCTCGGTCTCGGTCGTATCGGCCAGGGTGCCGAGGAAACTTGCCGCCCACTTGCCGACGTCGTGCGCCAGAACCTGCCTGCGCAGGGCCCGCATGCGGCGTCGGCCTTCTTCGGGGGCCTGCTCGACGGCGGCGACGATCGCGTCCTTGACGCCGTCGAGGTCATACGGGTTGGCCTGATACGCCGACCGCAATTCGGCTGCGGCACCGGTGAACTCGCTCAGCACCAAGGCGCCACCGAGGTCGTTGCGGCACGCCACGTACTCCTTGGCGACCAGGTTCATCCCGTCACGCAGGGGCGTCACGAGCATGACGTCGGCGGCGACGAAGAAGGCGATGAGGTCGTCGCGGGGGATCGGACGGTGCAGGTACTGCACGATCGGCCGGCCGACCTCGCTGTAGCGGCCGTTGATGTTGCCGACGAGCTGTTCGATACCCGCGCGCATCTGGATGTAACTCTCCACGCGTTCGCGGCTCGGTGTCGCCAGCTGCACCATGACGGTGTCGGCGGCGTCGATTCGCTTCTCCTCCAGCAACTCCTGGAGCGCTCGTAGCCGGACGTCGATGCCCTTGGTGTAATCGAGCCGGTCGACGCCGAGCATGATCGTCTTCGGGTTGCCGAGTTCTTTGCGGATCTCGGCGGCACGTTTGCGGATCTCCTTGGATCGCGCCTTCCCGTCGAGTTCGCCGGAATCGATGGAGATCGGGAAGGCCCCGACCCGTACCGTGCGGAAACCGACCTGCACCACACCGAACCGCGACCGCACGCCGACGGTGCCCTTGCTGGTGGCCTGACCGGCGAGGCGTCGTGCGAGATAGAGGAAGTTCTGGGCGCCGCCGGGGAGGTGGAAGCCGATGAGATCGGCACCGAGGAGTCCCTCGACGATCTCGGTCCGCCAGGGCAGCTGCATGAACAACTCGACCGGCGGGAACGGGATGTGCAGGAAGAACCCGATCTTGAGGTCGGGGCGCAGCATCCGCAGCATCTTCGGGACGAGCTGCAGTTGGTAGTCCTGAACCCACACGACCGCACCCTCGGCGGCGGCCTTCGAGGCGGCCTCGGCGAAGCGGCGGTTCACCTCGACGTAGGTGTTCCACCATTCGCGGTGGTATTCGGGTTTGACGATGACGTCGTGGTAAAGCGGCCACAGGGTGGCGTTGGAGAAGCCTTCGTAGTATTCGGCGATCTCCTGCGTCGACAGCGGCACCGCCTGAATGCCGATCCCCTCGACCTCAGGGTTCTCGTCGGAGTCGGCGATGCCCGACCACCCCACCCAGGCGCCGGTGTGGGAGCGAAGGATGGGTTCGAGAGCGGTGACCAGACCGCCGGGGCTGCGCTTCCAGGTGATCTCGCCGTCGGCGTCGACCGACTTGTCGACGGGCAGCCGGTTGGCCACCACGACGAACTCGGCGCCGGATTCGGGTACCGCTCGGCTCTCCGAGGTCACGGGTCAGGCGTTCTCGCCCGGTGCGATCCCCAACATCGACAGCAGCATCCGGCACTCGTCGGCGTCTGTCGCGTAGGCGGCGACGACGCGTCGCGCGGAGCTCGCGGTCTCGTCGGCCACTGGCTCCAGCTCTTCGTCGGCGATGTCGGTGGTTTTGGCTGCTGCCATCATGTCCCCTCGGTCGTGGCCCCGGATGGGGCGCCGCGGTCGTCGGATGTCGTGGTTGTCGCACCGTCGTGTGGTGCGCGCGACCACCCATGGTACCCGGTCACCCGCTGAGGGCTTCGCGGTCACCACTCGATCCGGCGGCGTCGGCGCAGGCGGCGCCGGTGCGCCCATTCGGGCCGGACGATGCGGGGCCGGCGCAGGGTGCGGGCGATGAACTCGCCGAGGGTCACCCCCGCGGCCAGCGCGCAACCGACGCCCAGGGCGCTTCCGGCCCAGGTGAGTCCGTCGAGAGTCTGATCGTTGAGCAGCCCGTACAGACCGCGGTAGACGGCGAGACCCGGCAGCAGGGGCGTGATACCGGCGACGGCGACCACCAGCGGCGGAGTGAGTGCGCGGCGCGCAAGCAGACCGCCGAGCATCCCGATGCAGACCGCGGCCAGACCGGAACCGATGACGTCGCCGACCGGGATGAACGAGGCGCCCGCGGCGACGCCGACACCGATCACGCCGGAGATGAAGGCGACCGGCAGCGCGCGCCGCTCGGCGTAACAGGCCAGCGCGAACGCGAATGCGGCGAAGGCGCCCGCGGCCACGCGTGCGGGGATGTCGACGGCCGCGAACTCCGTGGTGGTGGTGATGGCGGGCAGGTAGATGCCGACCGCCGAGAGCATCCGCAGCGCCATACCGACGCCGGCGATGATGCCACCGGTCATCAGCAACAGCTCGAAGAAGCGGGCGACGCCGGTGATCGGTGCGCCGGTGATGGCGTCCTGCACCGAGCCCACCAGCGACAGTCCCGACAGCAGCACGACGATCCCCGCCGCGATGACCTGGGACGGCATGATCTCGAACCCGAGTTTCTCGCCGCCCTCGAACACCAGCGCCGCCGGTACCACCGCGATGAAGCCGCCGGTGACCTGTTGGAAGAAGATCGGGGTGCCGATGCGATTGAGTAGCCGATTGATGGTGACGGTGACCCCGGTCGTCACGAACGCCAACAGCGCGATCAGCGGTCCGCCGCCGAGCAGCACGCTGATGCCTGCGGCCATCAGCCCCCACGCGAGAGTCGCGACCTTGTAGGGGTAAGGGTGCGGGGCGGCGATGATCGCGTCGACCATCCGGTGCGCGGTGGCCGGCGTGATCGCCGAATCCCGGATGCGGCGGATGAGTTTGTCGACCTGCGCGAGTCGGGTGAAGTCCAGCGAGCGGTAGTGGACGGTCTCCATCGTCGTGATGGGCGGCAGCGTCGCGCCGCGTCGGGCGCTGACGACGATGGTGTTGTAGGTGACATCCACGTCGACGTCCTCGATGCCGTAGATGTTCGCGACGAACTGGATCTGGCTGCCGGTGTCGATCGCGCCGGTCCCCGAGTCGAGCAGCACCGCGCCGATCTTAGTCGCCAGGTCGAGCACCTCGGTGATGGCCCCGACGTCGAACCGATCGATCGGACGCCGGGGCGCCACCATGATGCTGCCGGGTTCGATGGTGTCGATCGTGGCCTGGCTGGTGCCGATGAGGCGGCGGGCGGTGCGGCGGATATACTCGCGCAAGCATGCCTCCTTAGCTCAGTGGTAGAGCACTCGCCTTGTAAGCGAGCGGTCGTCAGTTCAATCCTGACAGGGGGCTCGCCTGCAGACTGCGGCCCGTCCGGTGTGATTTCGGACGGGCCGTCGGTCTTGGGCGGGTGCAGTCGATGTCGTCGAGTTGTCATCGTCCCGCGCCGGCCTGTGTGCGCGATTAGAGTTCGCGTATGACTTTCCACGTCGACTCCGAAGTGGGTCCGCTGGCCCAGGTCATCCTGCACAAGCCGGGGATCGAGTTGTTGCGTCTCACACCCGACAACGTCAAGGGATTGCTGTTCGACGACGTGATGTGGGCCGAGAAGGCGCAGGAGGAGCACGAGCAGTTCCAGCAGATACTGCGCGACCTCGGGGTGACGGTCCACCTCTATCAGGACCTGCTCGCCGAGGCACTCGCCCAGGACGGTGCGCGCGACGAGCTGGCGGCCGAGCTGATCACCGAAACCCAGTTCGGGACCGAACTCGACGGACCCCTGCAGGAGTTGCTCGACGAGCGCACACCCGACCAGCTGGCCGAGCTGTTGATCGGCGGCATGCTCAAACGAGAGGCGGCGCCGCATCTCGGTGGCGTGTCGAGCCTGCTGCTCCACAGCCTCGACGACGACGACTTCCTCCTCGCGCCGCTGCCCAATCATCTGTTCCAGCGCGACAATTCGGCGTGGATCTACGCCGGGGTCAACCTCAACCCGATGGCCAAACCGGCACGGCAACGCGAGACCATCAACTCCCGGCTGATCTACAACTTCCATCCGATGTTCACCGCGGAGGAGTTCGTGTTCTACAACGGCAACGATCCGATGCGGCACACACCGGCCACCATCGAGGGCGGGGACATTCTCGTCATCGGCAACCGCACGGTGATGATCGGTATGAGCGAACGTACCGCCCCGCAGGGCATCGAGGTGCTCGCCGAAAACCTGTTCAAGTCGGGGACCGTCGACAAGGTCATCGTCGTCGAACTCCCGATGGAGCGGGCGTTCATGCATCTCGACACCGCCATGACGCAGGTCGATCGCGACGCGTTCAGTGTCTACCCGTATCTGCCGGATACCTTGCGCTCCTACACTCTGGTGCCGCGAAACGACCAGGGCCACTTCACCGTGACCGAGAACGCCGAGCTGTTCGCCGTGGTGGCCGAGGCGCTCGGGGTGGACACGTTGCGGGTTCTCAAGGCGCCGATCGACCGGCTCGAGGCGGCCCGGGCGCAGTGGGACGACGGCAACAACTTCTTGACCGTATCGCCGGGGGTCGTGGTCGGGTACGAACGCAATGTCACCACCAACAAATACTTGGGCGACAACGGCATTCAGGTCATCGCCATGTCGGGGTCGGAGCTCGGGCGTGGTCGAGGCGGGCCACGGTGCATGTCCTGCCCGATCGAGCGTGAGGCCTAGCATGAGCGACACGCAGTCCGGCGGTGGCTCCTCGTCTCCCGTGGTGGAGACCACCTCGGGCGCCTATCGCGGTGTTCGTGACCACTGGATTCACGTGTGGAAGGGCATCCGGTACGCCGCGCCACCCGTGGGTGAGAATCGCTGGCGCCGTGCGCGTCCGGCGATTCCGCACGCCGGTGTCGTCGATGCCGACCGGTTCGGTGCGGTGTGTCCACAGGCGCGTAATCCGGCGATCGGTCTGGGTAGCGATCCGGTGATCGACGAGGACTGTCTGTTCCTCAACGTGTGGGCCCCGGTGGCCGGCGCCGACTCACCACGACCGGTGATCGTGTGGGTACATGGTGGGGCCTACGTTTTCGGATCCGGTGGTCAACCCCTCTACGACGGCACCCGGATGGCCGCGCAGCGTGACGTCGTGGTGGTCACGATCAACTACCGCATCGGTGCCTTCGGGTTCGCCGACATGGGGCCGGTGATCGATGGTGCGGAAACCAATGTCGCATTGTCGGATGTGCTGGCCGCGTTGACGTGGGTGCGCGACAACATCTCCGGGTTCGGTGGCGACCCGGCGCAGGTGACGGTGGCCGGCGAGTCGGCGGGCGGTGGGATCGTCACCACGCTGCTCACGATCCCGGCCGCTCGCGGACTGTTCCATCGGGCGATCGCCCAGAGCTCACCGGCGACGGCGGTGGCCTCGGCGCAGCGGATGGGGATTGTTTCCGAGCGTATCGCCGCCGCTATTCCCGGCGATCTGCGCTCGGCGTCGTCGGCGCAGTTCGTCCACGCGCAGATGCAGGTCTTCGCCGAAGTACCACAGGAGAATCCGGGAATCCTGGCCTTCACGGTCACCGTTGACGGGGATCTGGTTCCGCATCACCCGATCGACGTGTACCGGGCCGGCGAATCGATCCCGGTGCCGTTGCTGATCGGAACGAACCGCGACGAGTCCGCGCTGTTCCGTTACATGAAGTCCCCGTTGATGCCGATCGACCTGTCGACGATCCGCACCATGTTCGAGCGGATCGCGCTCGAACAGCCCGAACTCCGTGTACCCGATGAGCACACCGTACTCGCGGCGTATCCGCGGAATGCCAAGGCCGCCGGGCTCGGCATTGCGCGTGACCTGGCTTTCCGGATGCCGACGCTGTGGGTCGCTGATGCGCACGCCGAGGTGGCGCCGGTGTACATGTACCGATTCGACTGGGCGCCCAGGATGTTCCGTGTACTGCGCCTCGGTGCCACGCACGGCACCGAGCTCAACTACACCTGGGGCAATCTTCCAGCGGGACGCAAGGACATCACCTACAAGCTGGGTGGGCGGGCAACCGGTGAACATATTGCCGAACGGCTCCTCGGTCGCTGGGGATCGTTTGTGCGAGAAGGTGTTCCCGATGTCCGGCTCGATTCGGGCCCGACGCCCTCGTGGCCCCGATACCGCAGCGACGATCGCCGCTCCCTGGTGATCGACGAGGACGATCGCGTGGTCCAAGGGCTCGACGACAACCTCCGCGACACCTGGGGCAACGACATCCTCGCCTTCCGCTGAGGTATCGCGGGGACGAATCCAGCACCGGTGCAGGTGGTCTCGAGGCTCGCCGCACGCGGCTCGCACCTCGACCATCGGGGGAAACCGCCCCATCCCGGTGGTCGAGGTGCCGAGGAGCGCCAGCGACGAGCCTCGAGACCCCTTGTGCTGACGGATTTTCGGGCCACCGTGGCCCGAATCCAGCACCAGTGCAGACGGTCTCGAGGATCGCCGCACGCGGCTCACACCTCGACCATCGGGAATTACGATGCCCTCGAAGGATGCTTGTGCGTCCCGCCCGGTGGCCCTTCCCGCCCGATGGTCGAGGTGCACGGCGCCCCAGGCGCCGGGCCTCGAGACCCTTGTGCCGAAAGGATTCCGGGCCTCGGACGGCACGACACCTCGACCATCGGGAAGGGGTTTCTCTATGGAGTTCTCAAACAACAGATGCGGTCCCGGCCGGGCCGGGTGCGGGGAATCAGGTTGTGGGGCAGCGTGGGTCAGGCTGCCGTGTCGTCGAGTCGCATGGTGCGTCGGTGATAGGACGGCACGGGTCGTCGTTTCGGGTCGATGCTGGCGGGTGGGATCAGCCAGGGGTGCCGGTCGAATCCCATGATGATGTCCCATCCGTGGTGGTGGACGTCGTCGTGGCAGCTGGTGCAGAGTAGGCAGCCGTTGTCGAGGTCGGTGGGACCACCATCAGCCCAATGGTGCAAGTGGTGTGCTTGGCAGCGTCCGGCGTGTGCTCCGCATTTGATGCACCCGCGATCACGCACCAGCAACGCTTTGCGTTGTCCGGGGGTGAACAATCGTTCTTTGAGTCCGACGTCGAGGGGTACGCCGTCGGTGTTGAGGATGATTTTGGTGATCGTCGTATTACACGACAACATCCGCGCGGTGGCTTCGGTGATCGCGCCCATATTCTGCAGATCCCCACCGACCGCCGGGTTGTCCGCTGACCACGTCCACAACAACCCGTTGGTCGGTTTCGCCGAGAAGGTGGTGTCGGCCAAACCTTGTGCCGCCAACTCCACAATCGTCTCGAACGCGGCGGCACAGATCTGTTCGGGTGTCCGC
This sequence comes from Gordonia polyisoprenivorans NBRC 16320 = JCM 10675, assembly GCF_000241325.1. Lineage (GTDB taxonomy): Bacteria > Actinomycetota > Actinomycetes > Mycobacteriales > Mycobacteriaceae > Gordonia > Gordonia polyisoprenivorans. The sequence goes on from NZ_BAEI01000087.1 coordinate 249,602, forward strand.
GGATCCGGCGACCCATCGGGCTGAGGTTTGGGCGCCGACAAGGTTTCCATCAGAGTTCTGGTTTTCTCCCCGGCGATGATGTCGAGGTTCGCCGAGATTTCCAACCGTCCGTCGTCGGTGATGCGGTCGGTGTAGGAGTTGATCTTCTTGTCTTCGGCGGCCGGTAAGCCACCGGGTGTTTCGGCCGCCAACTCGTTGCCGAGTTGCCGTGCGTAGGTGTTGATCTCGGCGGGGGTGAATCCGGCGAAGTAGTGCGACAGCAGTTTCCGGAGGTATTCGCAGCGTTGGACGGTGTCGAGGGGTTCGGGGGAGCGGGTGTCGATGTGGGTCAATCCGCGGACGATGGCATCGACGTGTTCGGACGAGATGGATCCGTCCGCGGCATGCGCCAACAACAGATCCACATCGGTGGTGGCCGAGATCCGCACATATCTGGAAGCGACGGCCGGCGCGCAACCCATGCTGATCAACAGCTCCCGAAGTCGGGTGGTCTTGTGGTCGGCCACTCCCAGCCGGTCCAGTTCGCCGGTGAGGGTGGTGGCGTGGTGATCAACCAGGTTCCGCAACAACAGGACTTGCTTCATCGCGCCGAAGGCTTGGGGCCCGGTCATCTCCGGATTCCATTGCAGGTCGCTGAGTTGGCTGACGATCGCGGCGAAGACTGCCTCGGCGTCAACATCTTTGACGTCAAGAGTTGTGGTGGTGTCGATCATGGGCCCCTCCCCAGTGGCTGATCGGTGCGATGGCTCCAGTGTACATCGCCAGTGTGTTCGACGCAAGGGGTAGTTTGATCAATTCTGCTTGTGGACAACGTGTTTCGGCGCTGATTTTCTGTCGGTGGGGTGTGGTAGGGGGTGCGGTTTTCGTTTGTCTTGCTTTCGATGTGGTTGGGAGGCTTGTTGTCTCGCCGGGTCTCGAGGCTCGCCGCACGCGGCTCGCACCTCGACCATCGGGGGGAAGGGTTCTCGGGTATTCGGGGAGGACGGGTTGGTCGACCATCGGGGGGGTTCTCGGGTATCGGGGAGGACGGGTTGTTCGACCATCGGGGGGGAAGGGTTCTCGGGTATCGGGGAGGACGGGTTGTTCGACCATCGGGAGGGGAGGGTTCTCGATCATCGGGGACGGCGGGGTTGGTCGAGCATCGGGGAACGGGTCGAGCCATCGGGGGAGGGAAGGTGCGTCGTCCATTGCCGTAGCATCGGGGCATGAGTGCGGTGGATGACATCGGGGCGTTGCGGCTGACGGGGTTCGCGCACGGTGGAGGGTGCGCGTGCAAGATCCCGCCTGGCGAGTTGGAGGTCGCGGTGGCCGGGCTGACCGGGCAGGTGGGAGAGGACATCCTGGTCGGTCTCGACGACGGCGATGACGCCGCCGCGGTTCGGGTGCGTGACGATCTCGCCGTGCTGTCGACCGCCGACTTCTTCACCCCGGTCGTCGACGACGCGTTCACGTGGGGCGCCATTGCCGCCGCAAATGCGTTGTCGGACATCTACGCCATGGGTGGCCGACCCGTCGTGGCGATCAATCTCGTTGGCTGGCCCCGGGATACGCTGCCGATGGAGTTACTGACGGAAGTGCTGCGGGGTGGTCTCGATGTGGCCGGCCGGGCGGGATGTCCGGTGATCGGCGGACACAGCATCGACGATCCCGAACCCAAGTACGGGATGGCCGTGACCGGAACCGCGGACCCGGCCCGGCTGATCCGCAACGACGCGGCGGTGGCGGGACTGCCGATCACCCTGACCAAACCGATCGGCGTCGGGTTCCTCAACAATCGTCATAAGCAGACCGGGGAGGTCTTCGAGGCGGCGCTCGCGACGATGACCGAACTCAACGACGCCGCCGCGCAGGCGGCGCTGGCGGCCGGGGTGCGCGCAGGCACCGACGTCACCGGTTTCGGGCTGCTCGGACACTTACACAAACTCGCGCGTGCATCGGGGGTGGGCGCCGTCATCGATCGGTCGGCGGTGCCTGCTGTCGACGGCGCACTCGAGGCACTACGCGATGGATTCGTCTCCGGTGGCACTCGCCGGAACCTCGACTGGGTACGGCCGCACCTCGACGCCGCGGGCGCCGTCACCGACGACGATCTGCTGTTCCTCGCCGACGCCCAGACCTCCGGGGGACTTCTGTTGATCGGTGAGGTGCCCGGGTATCCGGTGATCGGTGAGACCGTGGCCGGCGCAGGGATCCGCGTGCGCTGAGTCGCCGAGGATCTCGGACGCGGAGTAGGGTCTTTGGACCCACGTGCCCCCGCTCGGCGCGTCGTACACTCGGTCCGCAGGTTTTTCGGCGGAAGCGGGTACCAGATGGGCGGGTTGGATGCGCCCACTTCGACGTTCACATCATGGTTTGTCGGTGATGGTGAGGTCGAGTGGGGATTGCCGTTCTGGGAGCGGATCGGCCACATGCGCCTCAAGCAGATCAGCTTCTCTCTCGGGACGCTGATCATGACGATCGCGGCCGCCGGGGGTGTGTTCAGTCCCGCCGGTGAATACAACGACGTCGTTCGCTCGTTGCTCGCCGTCGGTGTGGTGCTCGGTGCCACCTATGTGGTTCGGTGGTGGGTGTTGCCGCCGCGTCGACGCACCGAGGCCATCATGCTGGTGGCGGGTACGGACGTGATCATCGCCCTGGCGTGCATGAGTCATCCAGATCCCGCGCTCGGAATTGCCGGTACCTCGGTGTTCCTTGTCGTCAGCATGCTTGCGGCGTTCTACTGTGCGCCGGCGGTTCACGCGCTGCATGCCGTCTTCGCTGCGATCGTCATGTGTGCCATCGTCATCCGGATGGCAGACGAGCCCGGCCCCGGGCACCTGGCGTTGGCGGTGTCGAAGGGCGTTGCCCCGGTTGCTCTCGTGTTGTTCGTGCTCCCGATGGCGCAGTTCATGTTCTGGCGTCTGGGGAGCGACGCCATGGTCGCACAACATGATCCGTTGACACGCTTGGTCAATCGGCGAGGGCTGGCCCGGTTCGCACCACGTCTGCACTGCACCACTGGTCGGGTTGCGATGATCATGATCGACGTCGACGAGTTCAAGCGGATCAACGACACCCGAGGTCATCAACTCGGCGACCTGGTGTTGATGCAGATCGCGAACCGGATCGCCGACGTCGCGGCACGGGCGGAGGTCGCGGGCCGGTCCACGATCGCCGCGCGAATCGGTGGTGAGGAGTTCGTCGTCGTCCTGGACGGCGACATCGACGACGGATGCCGGATCGCCGCCGACCTCTGCCGTGACGTCCACGCGCATGCGACGCCACCGGTGACCATCAGTGTCGGGGTGGCCGGTGCGCCCGCCGCGTCGTGGAATCTCCACGATCTCCTCCGCGACGCGGATCTGGCCATGTACGAGGCGAAACGCCAGGGTGGCAATCGGTTCATCTGCTCACCGCAGTACCCGAGTCGGTACCGCCCCACTGGCCAGTGGCCGGCGCCGAGCCTGCCCCACGGTGTCAGTAACCCGTGGTGATCGAATCGTCGGTGATGCCCGCCGCGCGGCGGGCCGCCAGGCGGCGCTTCTGCGGAATGATGGTGTAGCGCGGGTCTTTTGCCGACTCGATGCCCGCATGGAAGACGCCGAAGCGGGTACACGCCGACGCCGCCAGCAATGCCATCCCCGAGGCCGCCGACACAGTGCGGGACCGTCTCGAGAACAGTGCGCCGATACCGCCGACGACGGCGAGCCGCTCCGCCCAGCGCATGAGCGTACCGGGCCGGCCGTGGTGAAGTGGTTCGGCCGTAACCGAATCCATGCGACGTTCCATGAGCCGGGTCGCCGCCACATCGCCGACGACGCCGACGACGGCGAGGCTGCGGGCCGGTCCCGCCTCGGCAACCGGCGTGGTGACCATCGCCAGTCCGCTCGCCGCCAGACTCGCCGAACTGACGAACACGAACGGCAAATCGCGGTGCATCGCATTCCATGTGGGAGTGGCGGTGTCGCCCAGCAGGACTGCGGTGTAGACGGCGAGCAGCGGCCCGAACGCGCCACCGACGAGACCGGCCGGAGCCTCACCCAGGCGCAGCACCGTCCGCAACGGCCCCAACGGAAGTCGCTCTCCGGTCATCCGGTCCACCTCGGCGGCGGCAGCCACTCCGATGCCGCCCGAGAACGCGGTGAGAATCCACGACCCGACGCTCATCGGGGAGGTGACCTTGAAGGTCCGCAACATGTTGTAGAACCGGTCCGGCCGACCCAGGTCGGCGACCAGCGCCACCGCACCCAGCCCCACCGCCGCCAAGCCGCCCAGCCGCGCGTTGCGGCGCAACGACTCCCGCCCGGTCAGTTGGGCGCCCGCAGCCAGCACACCCGACCCGCCGCCGACGCCACCGAGGAACAGATACAGCGCGATCTCGTCGCCCCACGGCGGTGGTTTGACCACCGGATGGCCGTAATAGCCCTCGCCGGTGAGCTTCTCGAACTCGGCGTCGGGCACCATCGACATCTCACGCGACCCATCGGTCCCGCCGGCGCCACGCCGTCGCCGCGCGACCCGATTGCGGATGCGGTCGCGGCGTCGTGGCGGCTCGGGCGGGCGCAATGCGTCGTACTCGGAGGTCATCAGGTGCTCACCGCCCGCGCCCGGTGAGGAACGAGACCGCAGCGGCGGCAAGCATTCCCACGGCGGCCACACCGGCACGCCGATACATGCTCGGCAGGTCGGCGGTGCACACCCGCGGGTCCGGCGGCAGCCCGTACACCTCGGGTTCGTCGAGCAGCAGGAACACCGACCCGGTACCGCCGACGCCGTCGTTGGTGTTCGCCCCGTACAGCCGGGCCTCGGTCATGCCCTGTGCGTGAAGGTGCGCGACCCGCTCGTGAGCGGCGTCGACGAGGTCGTCGTGGTCGCCGAACTTGATGGAGGTGGTGGGGCAGGTCTTGGCGCAGGCGGGGGTCTCGTCATCGACGAGACGGTCGTAGCAGAGCGTGCACTTCTGTGCGACACCACGTTTGGGTACCGGCGGCTGCTCACCCTTGCGCTGGCCTTCGCGGGTGGTGGGTTCGACGGTGCCGTCCGAGCGGCGTTCGACGACCCCGAACGGGCAACCGGCAACACAGGTTCCGCATCCGTTGCACACGTCGTGTTGCACGACGACCGTCCCGAATTCGGTGCGGAACAACGCGCCGGTGGGGCACACGTCCAAACACCCGGCGTGTGTGCAGTGCTTGCACACATCCGACGACATCAGCCACCGGAACTCGGGGGTATCCGGTGGACTGACATCAGCCCGTACACCGGCGACCCCCGGCACATCACCGACCCCCTGCGGGGCGTCGGTCGACGTCGGCTCCCCGCCGGCGCCCGGCAGCGCGGGCATCCCCAAATCGGTGAGCGCACGACCGGATTCGCGTGCGGCACTGATCTGTTCGCGGTTCTGCTCGATGAACGCGACGTGCCGCCAGGTACTCGCGCCGAGCGCGACGGTGTTGTCGTAGGACATACCGGTCAGCTCGAGATCGCCGTCGCGCGGATTGCCGTTCCACTCCTTGCAGGCGACCTCACATGCCTTGCAGCCGATACAGATCGAGGTGTCGGTGAAGAAGCCCTTCCGCGGCCGTTCGCGATCGCCCCAGTGGGCGTCCGCGGTCGGGTCGGTCGGTCCGGACAATTGGCCCATCTAGTCAGACCTCCCTGGTTCGCCGGGTTCGGGATACACCGTTTCGTGTGCCGGGTCGGTGATCCGGGTGTTGTCGGTCTCCACCGTGACGCCGGCGCGTTCCTGGTAGCGGCGCACGAGATCGAGCAGCGCGGGACCTTGTGGGCGCCGGCCCGCGATCACGTCGCATGAGGCCACCTTCGACTCCTGGATCTGCACATTGGGGTCGAGGGTGACGCCGAGGAGGTCGTTCACCGCGTCGCCGGTGACGACGGCGTCGCCGCCCTGCCCCCAGTGATACGGCAGGCCCACCTGGTGCACCTCGCGGCCGTTGATGCGCAGCGGCGTCATCCGATCGGTCACCAGCACCCGCGCCTCGATCGCCGAGCGGGGCGAGATGATCGTCGCCCATCCCTCGTTCACCAGTCCGCGCGCGGCCGCCAATTCCGGTGACACCTCACAGAACAACTCCGGTTGCAGCTCGGCCAGGAACGGCGACCACCGGCTCATCCCGCCGGCCGTGTGATGCTCGGTCAGCCGGTAGGTGGTGAACACGAACGGGTAGACCTCGTCGCCCCGGTCACCGGCGCTCGGCGCACCCAGATTGTCCCTGCGCGCGAAGGTGATCCGCGCCGGCGCCTGCTGTTGCGGATACAGGGCGTTGGCCACTGGCGACTCGTGTGGCTCGTAGTGTGCGGGCAGCGGTCCGTCGACGAGCCCCTTCGGCGCGAACAGCCAGGCCTTGCCGTCGGATTGCATGATGAACGGGTCGTCACCGGCCAGCCCCTCGGCGCCACCGAGGTCCGGATCGGGCCGCGCATCGGGCGCCTTGTCGACCGGGAAGTCGGGCACGTCGTCGCCGGTCCACCTGCGGGCCTGGGCATCCCACCAGATGTAGCGTTTGCGCTCACTCCACGGTCGTCCCTCGGGGTCGGCGGACGCGCGGTTGTAGAGGATGCGCCGATCGGCGGGCCACACCCAGCCCCACTCGTGCTGACTGACCGAATCACCGCCCTGCGGTACCCGGCGGGCCGCCTGATTGGTGGCGTGGGCGTACACACCGGTGTAGATCCAGCAACCTCCCGCGGTCGATCCGTCGGCGGTCATCTGCGTGTACGACGTGAGGTTCTCGCCCGCGTGCGGCCCGGAGGTGAAGTACCCGTTGATCTCCGAGAGCACCGCCTCCGGCTCGGGGTTGCCGTGCTCGTCGAGCGGGTAGTCCCACGTCAGATCGAGCAGCGCACGGTCGCGGTCGTCGGTCGAGTCGGCCAGCCGTTCCCGGATGCGGCGGCCGAGCTCGTAGAAGAAGTCCAACTCGCTCTGCGCCTGCCCGGGTGGCGCCACCGCCTGGTGGCGCCACTGCACCATTCGCTGTGTCTGCGTGAAGGATCCGGCCTTCTCCACGTGGGTGGCCGCGGGCATGAAGAACACCTCAGTGCCGATGTCGGTGGTGCGCAGCTCGCCGGAGGCGATCTCGGGTCCGTCGCGCCACCAGGTGGCCGACTCGATCATGTTGAGGTCGCGGACCACCAGCCACTTCAACTTCGACATCGCCATCCGCTGCTGGCGGCCGTTGGCCGACCCGACCGCCGGATTCTGCCCGAGCACGAAATAGCCCTCGACCTTGCCGGCGAGCATGTCGACGGTGGTCTGATAGGTCCCCGCGGGGCCGGACAGACGCGGCAAGAGGTCATAGGCCCAGTCGTTCTCGGCGGTCGCATTGTCACCGAACCAGGCCTTGAGCAAGCTGATCATGTAGGTGTCGGCGTAGGCCCAGAACCCCTTCTGCTGCGGGGAGCCCACGGCGGCAAGGTAATCGGCGAGCGTGTCGTGCTTACCGACCGAGGGCATCGGTAGATAGCCGGGCAACAGGTTGAACAGCGTCGGGATGTCGGTCGACCCCTGGATGCTGGCGTGCCCGCGCAGTGCCATGATCCCGCTGCCGGGCCGACCGACGTTGCCCATCAACAATTGCAGGATCGCCGCGGTCCGGATGAACTGCACCCCGAGGGTGTGCTGCGTCCATCCGGTCGCATACCCGAAGCAGGTGGTGCGGTCGCGGCCGGAGTTGTCGGCGATCGCCTCGGCCAGATAGGTGAAGTCGTCTATCGAGATCCCGCACATGTCGCGCACCATTTCCGGTGTGTACCGGGCGAAATGGCGTGTGAGGATCTGAAAGACGCTGCGCGGGTGGGTCAACGACTCATCGCGGCGTACCCGCGCGTGCTCGAGGGGTGGGCCACCCGATCCGTGTTCGTCGCCGGCGGCGCGTGCCGACGCCGACGTCCCGTGCTCGTGGCCGTCGGGCGAGGCGACCTTGCCGTCGGACGGATCGTCGTAGGCCCACGTCGTCGGATCGTAGGTGCCGGTCTCGGGATCGAACCCGGAGAACAGACCGCCGAGATCCTCGGTGTCGCGGTAATCCTCGGTCACCAGCGTCGCGGCATTGGTGTAGGCCACGACGTACTCCCGGAAGTACCGCTCATGGGTGAGCATGTAGTTGATCAGCCCACCGAGCAGCACGACGTCGGACCCCACGCGGATCGAGATGTGCTTGTCGGCGTTGGCCGACGTGCGGGTGAAGCGGGGATCGACGTGAATCACCCGTGCACCCTTCGCGCGTGCCTCGACCACCCACTGGAAGCCCACCGGGTGTGCCTCGGCCATGTTGCCGCCGATGAGCACGATGCAATCCGCATTGGCCATGTCCTGCAAGGACTGGGTGGCGCCGCCGCGTCCGAACGAGGTCCCCAGACTGGGAACCGTGGCGGAGTGTCATATACGCGCCTGGTTCTCGATCTGGATGGCACCGGCCGCGGTGAAGAGCTTCTTGATCAGATAGTTCTCTTCGTTGTCCAGGGTTGCGCCGCCCAGCGAGGCGATACCCATCGTGCGACGCAGGATCCGGCCCTGCTCGTCGGTGTCCTGCCAGGTGCGGCGACGGGACTCGACGAAGCGGTCGGCGATCATGTCGATCGCGGTGTCGAGGTCGAGGTCGGTCCAGTCCGTGGCATACGGCGCCCGATAGCGAATCGTGGTCTGCCGCATCGGATTGTTGACCAGCTGCTCACTCGACGCGCCCTTGGGGCACAACCGTCCGCGAGAGATGGGGGAGTCGGGGTCACCCTCGATCTGGATGACCCGGCCGTCCTTCACATAGACCTTCTGCCCACACCCGACAGCGCAGAACGGGCACACACTTTGCACGACCTTGTCGGCGTCGGCGGTGCGCGGTGCCATGTCGCGGGTCTGCGCCGACTGCACGGCCGGACCCCGGCCGAACCTGTCGCCGGTGCGCAACTGGCGGAACACCGGCCACTCCAGTGGGCGCAAGGAGGGCACGAAGCCGAGTCTAGACCGTGAGCGTCGACGGCCGCGCGCACCCGCAGAAACGACCGCGGGCCGCGCCCTCGAAAGGGTGCGGCCCGCTAATCCGTCTGTAACTCTTGCCCCGGGGACTCTTGCCCCGGAACTCTTGCCGGGGACGAGCGTCAGTGCCCGCCTTCGCCCTCGGCCTCCTGGCCGCCGCGCGGCTGATCGACCCGGGTCTCCAGGGTGGTCGCGTCGACCGAGGCGTCGGCCTTGATGGTGCCGGCGTCGACCCAGTTGCCGTTGTCGTCCTGCACCTGGAAGTAGAAGGTGAGTTCGGTGGTCAGTCCCGGTGCAACCGAGTGCCCGGCGCCGTCGAGTTCGGCCATCATCGCCGACTCGCCGAGCAGTGCCGAGGTGGGATTGGCTGCGCTGGCTGTGGTCGCACTGGTCGCGGTGCTGCCGGACTCCGTGCTGCTGGACTCCGCAGTGGTCGAGGCCGCACTGGTCTGCGACTCACCGGAGGCGCTCGGGGTCGAGCCGTCCGGCAAAACGTTTGCCGGGTTGCCCGCGCGCACGGCCTGTCCGGGCGCGATGGTCGGCTCGCCGGTGATGGTCACCGTCGCCGACGACGGTGCGCCCTGTTGGGACACCGCGATCTTCGTCAGCTTGTAGGTCTTGGTCGGGCTGCTGTTGGCGATGGTGAACGACACCTCGAACGGCCCGCCCTTGTCGAACACGGTGTCGGCCTGATCGGCCGGGTAGACCACCTGCAGGTTGCGGATCTCGACCTTGTCCCACGTCGCGGTGGCCTCGCCACCGTTGACCCCGGGCATCATGTTGGAGGTCTGCGCGATCTGTCCCGCACCACAGCCGGTGGTGCCCAGTGCAATGGCGACTCCCGCAGCCGCGATGGCGGTCACCGACGCCAAGCGTCGTGCAGTCGAAGGTCGTCGCCGAAGTCGAGTTGGCACGGACACCCGTTCCTCCCAGGTAGTCGAACGCATAAACGCAGTGAACGAACGCTGCACTACGCAGCGTAGTGGGCGCGCGTCGCAAAATCCCGGCGGGGTGCCAGATTGGCCCGTGTCGCGTCGAGGTCGCCGACGGAGCGGACCCGGACAGCGGGCGCGAGTGTGGCTGTGGATGCCGCGGTTGCGCAGAGGCGACACGCTTGCTAAGGGCCGGTGCCTCACCTGCCCAAACGCCGAGGCCGGGCGGCCATCATGGCCTTGACCTGCACCGTTGTCTGGGCCGTCTGGGGCGCCCGTGTTAGACTGGCCATACTCGAAAGGGGCACGGAACATTGAATTTCAAAGTTGGCGACACCGTTGTCTATCCCCATCACGGTGCTGCTCGGGTCGAAGACATCGTGATTCGGACCATCAAGGGCGAACAGATCGAATACCTGGTTCTCAAGGTTGCCGATGGTGACATGACCGTCCAGATTCCCTCATCCAAGCTCGAGTACGTCGGCGTGCGTGACGTCGTCGGCGAGGAGGGGCTCGATCAGGTTTTCCAGGTTTTGCGCGCCCCGCACACCGAGGAGCCCACCAACTGGGCTCGCCGGTTCAAGGCCAACCAAGAAAAGCTCATCTCCGGCGACATCATCAAGGTCGCCGAGATCGTCCGCGACCTGTGGCGTCGTGAACAGGATCGTGGACTGTCGGCAGGCGAGAAGCGCATGCTGACCCGCGCTCGTCGCGTCCTCGTCGACGAGCTCTCGCTTGCTCAGAACACCGACGACGAGAAGGCCACCAGCATTCTCGACGAGGTTCTCGCCGCGGCGTCGTAGACGTCGTCTGCTGTGACCGAACAACCCGGGCCGATCTCGTCGGCCCCGGACGGCCACGCGAGTTCGCAGGTCTGCGTGATCATCCCGGCCGCAGGCTCGGGAACACGGCTCGGTGAGTCGATCCCGAAGGCTTTCGTCGATCTGCACGGGCGCACCATCCTCGAACGGTGCGTCGATCAGGTTCTCGATCTCGATGCTCGTGTGGTCGTCGTCGTGCCTGCCGACCTCGTCGGCCGGGCACGATTTCTTCTTCCGCCACAGGTGGGTGTGGTCGCCGGTGGCGCCCATCGTTCCACCTCGGTGCGGGCCGGACTCGCCGCGGCCGGTGACGCCGGGATCATCCTGGTGCACGATGCGGCCCGTCCGCTCACCCCGGTGAGCGTGTTCCGTCGGGTCATCGACGCGATCCGCTCCGGGCATCGTGCGGTGATCCCCGGGATTCCGGTCGCCGACACGCTCAAGCACGTCGAGCAGATCGACGCCGGTCTCGCACAGGTCACCACGACTGTCGATCGAGATCTGCTCCGCGCGATCCAAACCCCGCAGGGCTTCACCCGCGAGGCGCTCGTCGCCGCGCACGCCGACGACGAGGGCCTGGCCACCGACGACGCCGGTCTGGCCGAACGCATCGGGATCCCGGTGTGTGTCGTCGACGGCCACCCGATGGCCATGAAGATCACCACCCCCTGGGACCTGCGGGTCATCCGTCAGATCCTGAACTCCGGAGAGGTCGTCACATGAGGGTTGGTATCGGCTCCGATGCCCATCGCGTCGAGTCGGGCGCGCCGTGCTGGATGGTGGGTCTGCACTTCCCCGACGATGCCGGCTGCGAGGGCCACTCCGACGGTGACGTCGGCGCCCACGCGCTGTGCGACGCGGTGCTCTCGGCGGCCGGACTCGGTGATGTCGGCTCCGTGTTCGGGACGGGCCGTCCCGAATGGGAGGGCGTGTCCGGCGTGCAGATGCTCACCCATGTCGCCGAGCTGGTGTCGCAGGCAGGGTTGCGCGTCGTCAACGGTGCCGTGCAGGTCATCGGCAATCGTCCCAAGATCGGCCCGCGCCGCGCCGAGGCGCAGCAGGTGCTCTCGTCCGCGCTCGGCGCTCCGGTGTCGGTGTCGGCGACCACCACCGACGGGCTCGGCATGACCGGACGGGGCGAGGGTATCGCCGCGGTGGCCACGGCGCTGGTCGACGATGCCCCAGTCGACGATGCCCCGGTCGACGATGCCGCGGTCGCCCAGGTGCCGGTGGTTGTCGACTCGCCAACACGCTGAGAACCGCGCGCCCCTGCGGTTAGGGTGGTGCGTGTGGATCTGTTACTCGGAATCGACATGGGGACAGGCAGTTCCAAGGGGGTGCTGGTCGCCGCCGATGGAACGGTGCTGGCCACCGAGTCCCGTACGCACGAGATGTCACTACCGCGACCGGGCTGGGCGGAGTTCGACCCGGAGGCCATCTGGTGGCGCGAGGTCTGTGAGATCAGCGCTGCGCTGATGTCGCGATGCCCGCCGGCGGCACGCATCGCGGGGGTGTGCGTCAGCGGCGCCGGCCCGTGCCTGGTGTTGGCCGACGAGGACCTGCGCCCCTGCCGTCCGGCCATCCTCTATGGCATCGACACCCGGGCGAGTGCGGAAATCGAGTTTCTCACAGAGGAATTCGGGGCGGAGGAAATCCTTGAGCGCGGCGGCACAGTGTTGTCGAGCCAGGCCGTCGGACCCAAGATCGAGTGGGTCCGCAGGCACGAACCCGACGTGTTCGCCGGTGCTCGTCGCTGGTATGGATCGAACTCCTACATCACCGCGAAACTCACCGGCGAATACGTGATCGATCACCACACCGCCAGTCAATGCGATCCGATGTACGAGACCGCACGATTTCGCTGGAATGAGCCCTGGGCACAGCGGATCTGCGCCCACCTCGAGATGCCGCGACTGGCGTGGCCCAGCGAGGTCATCGGCACCGTGCACGCCGCGGGTGCGCAGGTCAGCGGTATCCCTGCCGGCACGCCGGTGGTCGCCGGTACCGTCGACGCCTTCTCCGAGGCGTTCTCGGTGGGCGTCCGTGCGCCCGGCGACCAGATGCTCATGTACGGCTCGACGATGTTCCTGGTCCAGATCATCGACCGCTACCACAGTGACCCGGCGCTGTGGACGACGGCCGGGATCGAGCCCGACACACTGGCTTTGGCGGCCGGGACGTCGACGGCGGGCAGCCTCATCAGCTGGTTGCAGTCGACCTGTGGTGACGTACCGATCGATCAGTTGGTCGCCGAGGCGCAGGCGGTACCGCCGGGATGTGAGGGGCTGCTGGTGCTGCCGTACCTCGCCGGGGAGCGGACCCCGGTCTTCGACCCCCACGCGCGCGGCATCCTCGCGGGAATCACACTGCGACACAACCGGGGTCACATCTTCCGCGCGGCCTACGAGGGAATCTCCTTCGGCATCCGCCACATCCTCGACCGCTTCGACGACGCCCACGTCGCCGCCCGCACCGTCGCGGTCGGCGGCGGGGTCCGCAGCGCCCTCTGGGTGCAGACGATGTCGGACATCACCGGCCGGGCCCAGCTGATCCCGGAGCAGACCATCGGAGCCAGTTACGGTGATGCCTTGCTCGCCGCGATCGGTACCGAACTCGTTGCCCCCGAAACGGATTGGGCGAGGATCTCCCACGTCGTCGAACCGCAGGACCGGCTGCGCCCCCTCTACGACGACCTCTACGGCACGTGGCTCGAACTCTATCCCGCGACCCGGCCGCAGATCCATCGCCTCAGTGCCCTCGACAATTCGAGCGATCAGGACGGTTCGGGCGATCAACCCATGGTGTAACCGCCATCGATCGGGATGTCGACGCCATTGATCATCGCTGCCGCATCCGAGCACAACCACACCACCGCGTCGGACACCTCGTGCGGAAGGGCGAAGCGGCCCAGTGGGATTCGGTCGAGCATCGGCGCGGCCTTGCTCGCCTCGCCCCACACTCGTTGCCCCATCTCGGTCAAGACGACGGTCGGGCAGACCGAATTGGCGCGGATGCCATGGGGTCCGAGTTCGCGGGCCAGCACCTTGGTGGCCATCACCAGCCCGGCCTTGGATGCGCAGTACGCATAGTGCTCGGGCAGAGGGGCCAGCGCGGCCGCCGAGGCCACCGTCACGATGGAGCCACCGGTGCCCTGCTCGACCATCTGGCGCCCGACGGCGGCGGCGAGCAGCGCCGGCGCGCGGAGATTGACGGTGAGTGTGGCGTCGAAGTGATCGGCGTCGACGTCGACGACGGACTCGGGAAACGATATGCCCGCATTGTTGATCAGGATGTCGAGTCCATCGAAGGCTGCGGCGGCGCGACCGGCCAATTCGTGTGGTGCATCGGGATCGGTCAGGTCGACGGCGACGCCGCAGACCTCCGTCGAGAACCGTCCCGCCAACTCCTCGGAGGTCGTCGCCAACGCTGTCTCATCGCGGCCGGTGATCACCAACCTCGCACCGGCTGCGGCCAGGCGGGCGGCGATGTCGGCGCCGATACCCTTGGCGCCACCGGTGATCAGGGCGCGGCGGCCGTCGAGTCGGAGATCGCCGACGGCGTCGGGTGCGGTCATGGTCGTCATGGGTACCTCGTGGGAGATGGGGACGGCCGAAGCCGCCGCCTGTGGTGGATGGGCGGGCGGTCAGGTCGGATCGGTGAGACCGACGATCGCGTGGGCGGTGGCCGGATCGGTCACCAGTTGATTGAAGAATCTGCCGGTGGCGCCGGCGATGATCGATTCGGCCTTGTCGGCGCCGATCGCCACGGCGATGCCGACCGGGACGTTGCGCAGCACGTCGAGGGTGACGGCCATGAGCCGGTCGGAGCCGTCGAACTCCACCGATTCGCCTCTGCGGTCGTAGAACCGAGAGCACACGTCGCCCACGGCGTTGCGCAGGGCTTCCGACGACGTCGGGACGAACTGGGGGATGTCGGTGCGCAACAGGGGCGGGGCGCCGACGCCCATCAACGCGCACCGCGCGGTCGACCAGAGCCCGATGACCCGCTCGATACTCGGATCCCGCTGCAACGAGTGGTAGAGGTCGGGGCCCGGAAGTGCCGGTGCGAAAAGGTAATTGGGGCGTGCCCCGGTGCGGTCGGAGACCAGTCGGGTGATCTCGTTGGTCTGATACCACGATTCGGGCTGATCGTTACCGCCCACGGTGGGGACCACGAGCACACCCGGCAATGCGGTGAGGTCGAATTGGGCGACCTCGTAGACGGTGCGGCCGGATGACACGAGCAGCACGTCGCCGGGCAGGAGTCCGGCGCCGGCGAGTGCTCGTCCGACGACCGGTGCGAGCGCGCCGCCCATGACGTCGACTGCGGTACGCCCGGGTCCGGGGTTCGGAAGCGGGGGACTCAGGTGTACCGCGGTCAGCCCGAGGATGCGGGCGACCCGGTCGGCGAGATCGTGGTCGTCGGCGTCCTGTGGCGCCACCACCTCGATGCGGACGATCCCGCGGCGCTTGGCCTCGGCGAGAAGTCTGCTGACGGTCGCGCGACTGGTCCCCAGTTGCGCGGCCACCTCGGCCTGCGTCGCGTCCTCGGTGTAGTACAGCTTGGCCGCCGCATACAACAGTGCAGGTGAGAAGTGCCCGGTGTCGGCGTCCTGGGAGCCGGTCGGGGCGGGAGCAGAGCGGGCCACGTGAAGAGTATGGCATTGAACAGATGCTCACCGCAGCAGATTCTCTGCACATTCGTTCTGGACAAATGACATCACGTCTGGCTAATGTGACTCCAACCACACAAGGCGGGGCTTGTGGCGGACCCAGGACGACGACGCGGCGGGCTGTGCCGGACCGCGCGGACGAGGAGGACGAATGCCCGAACAGATTCCGGAGAAGATGCAGGCCGTGGTGTGCCACGGCCCGCAGGACTATCGGCTCGAGGAGGTCGCGGTCCCGCGGCCGGGTCCCGGTGAGGCGTTGATCAGGGTCGAGGCGGTCGGCATCTGCGCCAGCGACCTCAAGTGTTATCACGGGGCGGCCAAGTTCTGGGGTGACGAGAACCGTCCGGCCTGGGCGGAGACGATGGTGATCCCCGGACACGAATTCGTTGGGCGCGTCGTCGAACTCGACGACACAGCAGCGCAGCGATGGGGAATCGACGTCGGTGATCGGGTGGTCTCCGAGCAGATCGTGCCGTGCTGGGAATGCTTGTACTGCAAGCGCGGTCAGTACCACATGTGCGCGCCGCATGATCTCTACGGATTCAAACGCCGTACCCCCGGCGCCATGGCGAGCTTCATGGTCTACCCCGCAGAAGCGTTGGTACACAAGGTGTCGCCCGACATCCCACCGGCGCATGCCGCGTTCACCGAGCCACTCTCGTGCTCGCTGCACGCGGTCGAGCGGGCGCAGATCACCTTCGCCGACACCGTCGTGGTGGCAGGCTGCGGGCCCATCGGTCTGGGTATGATCGCCGGTGCCCGCGCGAAGAGCCCCAAGCACGTCATCGCCCTCGACATGGCGCCGGAGAAGCTCGACCTGGCCGCGCGGTGCGGCGCCGACATCACCCTCAACATCGCCGAGACCGATGTCGCCGAACGGATTCGGGGACTGACCAACGGCTACGGCGCCGACGTCTACCTCGAGGCGACCGGTCACCCGTCGGCGGTTCCACAAGGACTGAACCTGCTGCGCAAACTGGGCCGCTACGTCGAGTACGGCGTCTTCGGCAGCGACGTGTCCGTCGACTGGAGCATCATCAGTGACGACAAGGAACTCGACGTCCTCGGAGCACACCTGGGGCCCTACTGCTGGCCCGCGGCCATCCGGATGATCGAGTCCGGGGTGCTGCCGATGGACCAGATCTGCACCCATCAGCTTCCCCTGCAGGACTTTCAGACCGGACTCGACCTCGTTGCCAACGGCACGGAGTCGGTGAAGGTCTCGCTGATCCCCGCGTGAGCGCCGGCATGACCCAGCACGTGAGAACCCACGAAGGGAACGACAAATCGTGATGAGGAAGCGAAACCTCGGCGGTCCGGACCTGTCACGCCGAAACTTCCTGCGCGCCATGGGCGTCGCCGGCGCCGCCGCAGCCGCGGTACCCGTGCTTGGCGCCTGCGGCATCGGCGGCGGCGGTGAGGTGCCCAACGGGGCCTCGGAGGTGGCGGGCTCGTTCGACTGGCGCAAGGCATCCGGGGCGACGATCAACATCCTGCAGACACCGCACCCGTATCAGCAGTCGTATCAGCCGTTGCTGAAGGAGTTCACCCAACTCACCGGGATCAACGTCAACGTCGATCTCGTGCCCGAGGCCGACTACTTCACCAAGCTGAACACCGAATTGGCAGGCGGCACCGGCAAACACGACGCCTTCATGCTCGGCGCGTACTTCATCTGGCAGTACGGACCGCCCGGATGGATCGAGGATCTCGGTCCGTGGCTGCAGAATTCGGCAGCCACCGACGCCGACTACGACTTCGAGGACATCTTCGACGGTTTGCGCAACTCGACCCGCTGGGATTTCCGCACCGGTTCCCCGTTGGGGACCGGCGGGCAATGGGCGATCCCATGGGGATTCGAGAACAACGTCGTCGCCTACAACAAGGCCTATTTCGACAAGCGCGGTATCCGCCTGCCGGATCGGTTCGACGACTTCATCCAACTCGCCGTCGACCTCACCGACCGCTCGCAGAACCGGTACGGCATCGCCACCCGCGGATCGAAGTCCTGGGCCACCATCCACCCGGGTTTCATGACCCAGTACACCCGCGAGGGTGCCGTCGACTACCGCTTCGACGGGCAGCAGCTCATCGCCGAGATGGACAGCACCCAGGCCATCGACTTCACCAAGAAGTGGATCGAGATGCAGCACAAGGCCGGACCGACGTCGTGGACCACCTACGACTATCCCAATGCCACCGGTGATCTCGGCGACGGGACGGCGATGATGGTCTACGACGCCGACTCGGCGACATACCCGAAGAACAAGCCGGGCGCCAGCGCGCAGGCCGGCAATCTCGGGTGGTATCCGGGCCCGGCCGGCCCCGACGGCAACTACAAGACCAACCTGTGGACCTGGAGCTGGGCGATGAACGCCCACTCCACCAACAAGCTCCCGGCGTGGTTGTTCATCCAGTGGGCCACCGGCAAGGAGTCGATGAACAAGGCCGTGCAGGGCGGGATCTACGCCGACCCGGTCCGGCAATCGGTCTTCGACACCACGTTCAAGAAGGTCGCGGCCGATCAGCCCGGCTACCTCGACACCTTCGAGAAGGTGATCGGGTCGTCGAGGATCCAGTTCACACCGCAGAAGAAGTTCTTCGACACCACCACCAATTGGGCTGTGGCGCTGCAGGACATCTACGGCGGCGACGACCCGGCCGCCCGGCTGCACAGCCTTGCCAAGACAAGTACGTCCAAGGTCAACCTGTAGGGGAATGTCATGATCACTCAGACGCCCAAGGCGTCGGCCACCCGACCCGACGAGCCGGTCGGCGCCCCGCGACGCGCACTCCCGCAGGTCCCGGTCTGGCGCCGTAGACTCCGCCCGTATCTGCTGTCGCTGCCGGCGCTGGTCATCGTCATCGGCATCCTGTATCCGTTCGTCGTCGGCGCCTACTACGCATTCCTCAATTACGCGGCGGTGAACCCGCATCCGCAGTTCGTGGGTTTCCGCAACTTCGCCTCGGTGCTCGGCGACCAGGTGTTCTGGAAGAGCGTCTCGGTCACCGCGATCTTCGCCGTCGTGGCCACCGCGGTCGAAACCGTTCTCGGTGTGGGACTGGCGTTGCTGCTCAACCGCTCCAGCATCATCGGGCGGATCTTCGAGAAGGTGTTGATCCTGCCGCTGATGATCGCCCCGGTGATCGCGGGCGTGATCTGGAAGCTGATGTTCAACCCACAGTTCGGCGTGCTCAATCACGTGCTCGGGCTGGGTAACACCTTCGACTGGCTCTCCAGTCAGCACGCCCTGTGGTCGGTGATCCTGGTCGACCTGTGGATCTTCACGCCGTTCGTCGCGATCCTGGTCCTCGCCGGCATCCGCTCGTTGCCCAAGGAGCCGTTCGAGGCGTCCGAGGTCGACGGCGCGAGTTGGTTCTACATGTTCCGCAAACTGATGCTGCCGATGATCTGGCCCTACATCCTGGTCGCGGTCATCTTCCGGTTCATGGACAACCTCAAGGTGTTCGACCACATCTACGTGCTGACCGCGGGCGGGCCCGGGGTGGCCACCCGCACCCTGCAGATCGGGGCCTTCGAGGACTCGATCATCAACCTCGACTACTCGCGCGGCAGCACCTACATGCTGCTGCTCTGGATCATCGTGTTCATCACCGCGCGCATCCTCGTCGGTGTGCTCGGCAAGGCGCAGCGTCGTGCTGCCGGAGCGGAGTCCTGATCATGTCGAAACTCAAGCTTCCCTCTCTGGCCCCGAACGAATTGCTTCCGGGCCGTAAACGATTCACCCTGTCGTCGGTGGCGGCCGATCTCATCGTCATCGTCTGGTTCATCTTCTCGTTGTTCCCGATCGTGTGGATGTTCCTGCTGGCGTTGAAGAACGACTCGCAGCAGACCACCACGTTCTTCCGGTTCAGTCCGACGTGGGAGAACTTCGGTACCGTCCTGTCGAGCCGGGGCACCGAACTGACCAGTGTCGACTTCAAGGCCTCGTTGCTGACGAGCCTCATCAATTGCGGTGGTGCGGTGATCGTCTCGCTGGTCATCGGCATCCCGGCCGCCTACGCGGCGGGACGCTGGCAGTACCGCGGCAGCAACGACCTGATGTTCCAGATGCTCTCGTTCCGATTCGCCCCCGAACTCATGGTGATCGTGCCACTGTTCGTCATCTACAACCAGATCGGGCTCTTCGACACCAAGGTCGGCATGATCTGGGTGCTGCAACTGGTGACGATGCCGCTCGTGGTGTGGATTCTGCGGTCCTACTTCCAGGACCTGCCCGAGGATCTCGAGCAGGCCGCACTCCTCGACGGCTACACCCGCCGCCGGGCCTTCGTGATGGTCGCCCTGCCGATCGTGCGTCCCGGGATCGCGGCAGCGGCGTTGCTGGCGTTCATCTTCGCCTGGAACAACTACATCTTCCCGTTGATCCTCGCCGACAGCAGCGCGAGCACCGTGACCGTCGCGATCACCAAGTTCCTCGGCGGTGGCGGTCAGGCCTATTACAACCTCACCGCGGCCGCGGCCATCATCGCCGCACTACCGCCGTTGGTGCTGGCCTTGACGATCCAGCGCTACCTGGTCCGCGGCCTGTCGTTCGGGGCGGTGAAAGCCTGATGGCCACACTCGATCTGACCGGGATCACCAAACGATTCGGCCCGGTGACCGCCGTCGACGACCTCTCGGTGAGCATCGACAACGGTGAGTTCTTCGTCATCCTCGGCCCCAGTGGTGCCGGCAAGACCACGACGCTCAAGTCGATCGCCGGCCTCGTCGACGTCGACGCCGGGTCGGTGCACATCGGCGGTACCGACATGACGCGCGTGGAGCCCTACCACCGCAATGTGGCGATGGCCTTCGAGAGTTACGCCCTGTACCCGCAGAAGACGGTGACCGACAACCTCGCCTCCCCGTTGAAATCCGGTCGTACCGGCCGTTATTCGAGTGCCGAACGCGCCACGAGGATCGAGCAGGTCACCACCACGCTGGGTATCAACCATCTGCTGGACCGCTTCCCACGCGAACTGTCCAACGGACAGCGCCAGCGCGTGGCGCTGGGCCGGGTCCTGGTACGGCCGGCCGATGTCTACCTCCTCGACGAACCGCTGAGCCACCTCGACGCCAAGCTGCGGGCCGCGATGCGTGCCGAACTCAAGCAGTTGGGCGCGGTGTCGGATACGACCACGATCTATGTGACCCACGATTACCAGGAGGCGTTGGCACTCGGTGACCGCATCGGCGTGATGCGAGCGGGTGCGTTGATCCAGATCGGCACCCCCGCGCAGATCTGGCACCGTCCGGCCGACACCTTCGTCGCCCGATCCCTCGGCCAGCCGGAGATGAACCTGCTCGACGGCGTCATCGACGACGGCGCGGTGGTACTCGGCGACGGCAGCCTGCGGGTGCCCGTACCGGCAGGTCTCGACGCCGATCGCGGCGACCGACTTCGCGTCGGAATCCGGCCGTGCGACATCCACATTCGCGGCTCGGAGATCGATCCCGCGGTGGACGTGGAGATGCGCGGTCATGTGCAGCTCGCCGAGCGACTCGGCCGCAACATCGAATTGACGCTCACGGTCGCCGGTGAACAGGTGATCGCCCTGACCACCGGCCGACACGGCGTCGGCGAGGGCTCCGATGCGCGAATGTCGGTGGCGCACCACGATCTGCACTTCTTTGCCGCGGGCGACGGCGACACCGCCCGACTGTCTACCGATCGATCCGACACCGTGGAGGTGGCCCGATGAGTTTAACCCGCACCGCCAAGACCTCATCATCGGCCGACGCCGGGCAGACGGCGCAGAGCCTGACCCTGAGCGCGTTGGTGAAAACCTATGCCGCGCGCGGGCGTCGGGAGTTCACCGCGGTCAAGGGCATCGACCTGGCGATCGAACCGGGCGAGCTGGTGGCGCTGCTCGGCCCGTCCGGCTGCGGCAAGACCACGACGCTGCGGATGATCGCCGGCCTGGAGACGGTGACCAGCGGTTCGATCAGGATCGGCGAGCGGGAGATCTCCGATCTGCCGGCCGCCAAACGCGGGATCGGTGTGGGTTTCGAGAGTTACGCGCTGTATCCGCCGTTGTCGATCAAGGAGAACCTCCTCTACGGACTCAAGGCCCGCAAGGTTTCCGGAGCCGAGCAGATGGTCGAGTCGATCGCACGGCGCCTCGACATGGAGGACCTGCTCTCGCTGCGCCCGGCCGGTTTGTCCAGCGGGCAGAAGCAGCGCGTGGCGCTGGCCCGTGCCCTGGTCCGCAATCCGCCGGTGTTGTTGCTCGACGAGCCGCTGAGCCACCTCGACGCCTCCGCCCGCAACCGGGTCCGCCGCGAATTGAAGGTTCTGCAACGGGAATTCGGCTACACCACGATCGTGGTCACCCACGACCAGGTCGAGGCACTGTCGCTGGCCGACCGTCTCGCGGTGATGGACGCCGGGATCGTCCAGCAGTTCGGTACCCCCGACGAGGTCTTCGACGACCCGGCCAACCTCTTCGTCGCGCAGTTCGTCGGCGAACCGCAGATCAACGTGCTGCCGGGTACGGCCCGTGTCCGCGACGGGCGGGTCCGCGTCGAGATCGGTACGCGTGCAGGTTCTCTGGCAACCGAGGTGACCTCCGTGGCCGACGGCACCGCGGTGACCGTCGGGGTGCGCCCACAGGACTGCGTCCTCCACCCCGGGCCCGGTACGGACACCGGAGACGGTGTCGAGACCGGAATCGCCGCCGAGGTCGCCTACTTCGAGCATCTGTTGGAGTTCGGGATGACGACAACCACGGTGAGCGGGATCGAGGAGGGCTTCGTGGTGGTCACCCCCGCCGCCGACACCTACGCGACGTCGGATCGGGTGCGGATCACCGCACCCGCCGAACGCGTGTACCTCTTCGACACCGAGACCGGAGCACGACTGCGATGACCACCCTCTACAACGATCCCGCCCGCTTCACCGAGGACATGCTGGCCGGATTCCTCGACGCCAACGCCGAGCAGGTGATGGGCGTGCCCGGCGGCGTCGTGCGCGCCACCACGACACCCGCCGGGAAGGTGGCCGTCGTCGTCGGCGGCGGCTCGGGTCACTACCCGGCGTTCTGCGGGGTCGTCGGCACCGGTTTCGCCGACGGTGCCGTCGTCGGCAACATCTTCACCTCCCCGTCGGCCGACGAGGCGGCCTCGGTCGCCCGCGCCGCACACGGCGACGCCGGAGTGCTGCTGATCACCGGCAACTATGCGGGCGACGTCATGAACTTCGGTCTGGCCGTCGAGCAATTGCGCGCCGAGGGCATCGACGCCCACTACTTCGCGGTGACCGACGACGTGGCGAGCGCCCCCGACGGACAAGAGGACCGCCGTCGGGGGATCGCCGGCGACTTCACCGTGTTCAAGTGCGCGGGTGCGGCAGCCACCGACGGCCTCGACATGGCCGGGGTGGTGCGCGTCGCCGACGCCGCGAACACGGCGACCCGCACGCTCGGTGTGGCCTTCGGCGGATGCACCATGCCCGGCGCCGACGAACCGCTGTTCACCGTGCCCGACGGCACCATGGGCATCGGGCTCGGCATCCACGGGGAGCCCGGAGTGTCCGACGAGCCGTTGCCGAGCGCCGCCGAGCTCGCCCGCACCCTCGTCGACGGCGTCTGCGCGCACGCACCCGCGGGCGCCGGTGACCGGGTCGCGGTGATCCTCAACGGGCTCGGCCGCACCAAATACGAGGAGCTGTTCGTCGTGTGGGGCACGGTTTCGGTGCTGCTGCGCGAGCGCGGACTGACCGTCGTCGAGCCCGAGGTCGGCGAACTGGTGACGAGCCTGGACATGGCCGGCTGCTCGCTGACCCTCATGTGGCTCGACGACGAACTCGAAAGATATTGGCGCGCACCGGCCGACACGCCGGCATACCGCAAGGGTGCGGCGCGCACCGACGCCGGTACTCCTCGCTCGGTACACGATGCGGCCGCCGGTGACGACCTCACCGAGGCGGCCGCCCGTGCCGACGACGACGCCCGATCGGTCGGCCGCGCGGTGGCGCGCGCGCTGGCGTCGATGGCCGAGGCGCTCGCCGACGCCGAGGACGAGCTCGGCCGCATCGACGCCGTGGCCGGCGACGGCGATCACGGCCGGGGGATGGTGAAGGGATCTCGAGCCGCCGCGCAAGCTGCCGCGCGTGCCGTCGACGCCGGCGCCGGCGCCGGCACGGTGTTGCGTGCGGCCGGCTCGCAGTGGGCGGCACGAGCCGGCGGCACCTCCGGGGTGCTGTGGGGCGCGCTGCTCGGCGCCGTCGGCGCGCGGATCGGCGATCGCGGCCGGCCCGACGGGGCGACCGTGGTCGCCGGCGTACGCGACGGTTACGACGCGATCGTGCGGCTGGGCAAGGCGGCACCGGGTGACAAGACGATGCTCGACGCGCTGCACCCCTTCACCGACGACCTCGATCGCCGGGTACGGGACGGGGAGCCCTGGCCGCAGGCCTGGCATGCTGCGGCGCAGGTCGCCACCGCCGCCGCGGCCGACACCGCCGATCTGCGACCCAATGTCGGACGGGCGCGGCCGCTGGCCGAGCGCAGCATCGGGACCCCCGACGCGGGCGCGACCTCGCTGGCGATGTGTTTGACCACCGTCGCGGCGAGCATGACCCCGACCGGCGTCGGGGTCGGTACCGGTGCGAAAGGAGACCACCGATGACCGGGATACGGATCGTGGTCGGCGCCGACGACGCCGGCTATGACTACAAGGAAGCACTCAAGGCCGATCTCGAGGCCGACGAGCGGGTCGCCGAGGTCATCGACGTCGGTGTCGTCGACGGTGAGCACACCGCCTATCCGCACGTCGCGGTGGATGCCGCGCGGCGGGTGGCCGCCGGTGAGGCCGACCGCGCGTTGCTGGTGTGCGGCACCGGGCTCGGGGTGGCGATCAGTGCCAACAAGGTGCCCGGCATCCGCGCCGTCACCGCGCACGACAGCTACTCGGTCGAGCGGTCGGTGCTGTCGAACAACGCCCAGATCCTCTGCTTCGGCGAACGGGTGATCGGGCTGGAGCTGGCCCGCAAACTCACCCACGAATGGCTCGATCACGAATTCGACCCGGCGAGCTCGTCGGCGGCTAAGGTCGAAGCCCTGCGCGGTTATGAGGCCCCGGGTTCCTCGTGACCTCGGACGCCGCCACCGGGGGTGGGCGGTCACGGGCATCGATCCGGGTAGAATCGCACGTCGTGACCCTGCGCCTGTATGACACCGCCACCCGGGAGGTACGCGACTTCGTGCCCCTGCACACCGGGCATGTGTCGATCTACCTGTGCGGCGCCACGGTCCAGGGAGTTCCGCACATCGGTCACGTCCGCAGCGGCATCGCCTTCGACATCCTGCGCCGCTGGTTGCTGCACCGCGGCGACGACGTGCTGTTCGTCCGCAACGTGACCGATGTCGACGACAAGATCCTGCGCAAGGCCGCCGAGGCCGGACGCCCGTGGTGGGAGTGGGCGGCCACCCACGAGCGGGAGTTCTCCGCGGCCTATGACGCGCTCGGCGTGCTGCCGCCGTCGGGGGAGCCGCGGGCCACCGGATTCGTCACGCAGATGGTCACCTACATGGAGCGTCTCATCGAACGCGGCCACGCCTACGCCGCCGACGGCAACGTCTATTTCGACGTGCGCAGCCTGCCCGAGTACGGTGCGCTCTCGGGTCACAAACTCGACGACGTCCATCAGGGCGAGAGCGCGGGCACCGGAAAACGTGACCCGCGCGATTTCACGCTCTGGAAGGCGGCCAAACCCGACGAGCCGTCCTGGCCCACCCCGTGGGGATCAGGACGTCCGGGCTGGCACCTCGAGTGCTCGGCGATGGCCACCTCGCTGCTCGGTGCGGAATTCGACATCCACTGCGGCGGAATGGATCTCATCTTCCCCCACCATGAGAACGAGATCGCCCAGGCGCATGGCGCCGGCGACCGGTTCGCCCGGTACTGGCTGCACAACGGCTGGGTGACCATGGGCGGGGAGAAGATGAGCAAGTCGCTGGGCAATGTGGTGTCGATCCCGGCGATGCTCGCGCGCATGCGGCCGGTGGAGTTGCGCTACTACCTCGGTAGCGCGCACTACCGGTCGATGCTGGAGTATTCCGACGGCGCCCTGACCGAGGCGGCCGCAGGCTATCGGCGCGTCGAATCCTTTGTCGAGCGCGTGCATTCGCGAGTGGCCGAGGTCGGCGTGGGTGAGGTGCCCGCCGAGTTCGCGGCCGCCCTCGACGACGATCTGGGTGTGCCCGCGGCGCTGGCCGTCGTGCACAACACGGTGCGTCACGGCAACACCGCCCTCGAGAGCGGCGACGGGCCCGGGGCCTTGTCCGCGGCATCGGCGGTGCGGGCCATGACGGGCATTCTCGGCGTCGATCCGCTGGACCCGCACTGGCATTCCGATGCCGCCGACGACTCGGCGGCCACGTCGGCACTCGACGTGCTCGTGCAGGCCGAGCTGGCCCGACGGTCGCAGGCGCGCGCCGACAAGGACTGGGCCACCGCCGACGCGGTACGAGACCGACTGGCGCAGGCCGGTATCGAGGTGACCGACACCCCCGACGGGGCACAATGGAGCTTGAAAGGCCGGGAGTAGATGGCGGGCAACTCGAAACGCAAAGGCGCCGTACGCAAGGACGGCAGCAAGAAGGGGCAGACCGTCGGCTCCGGCGGCCAACGACGCCGCGGACTCGAAGGGCGTGGGGCCACCCCGAAGGCCGTGGACCGTCCGTACCATCCGGCGCACAAGCGCGCCAAGGCCGCCGCGAAAACCACTGCGGGACGGCCGAGGTCGCGCAAGGACGACGGCCCCGAGTACGTCCTGGGTCGCAACCCCGTCGTCGAGTGCCTGCGTGCCGACGTGCCGGCGACCGCTTTGTACGTCGTCACCGGCAGTGATCCCGACGACCGGGTCGCCGAGGCGGTCAAGCTGGCCGCCGACCGCGCCATCTCGATCCTCGAGGTGGGCAAGGGTGAGCTGGATCGGTTGTCGGCCAACGGTATGCACCAGGGCATCGCCCTGCAGGTCCCGGAGTACAGCTACGTCCACCCCGACGATCTGATGCGCGATGCCCTCGACAGCGGCACCCCGCCGCTGCTGGTGGCGCTCGACAACATCACCGACCCCCGAAACCTGGGGGCGGTCATCCGCTCCGTCGCCGCCTTCGGCGGGCACGGGGTGCTCATCCCGCAGCGACGCAGCGCGTCGGTGACCGCGGTGGCGTGGCGCACGTCGGCGGGTGCGGCGGCCCGGTTGCCCGTCGCACAGGCGCCGAATCTGACTCGCACGCTCAAGGATTGGGCGGAGACGGGTGCGCAACTCGTCGGTCTCGACGCGGAGGGGGACGTGACGCTTGACACCTACGACGGCACCGGGCCCACCGTCATCGTCGTCGGTTCCGAGGGCAAGGGCCTGTCGCGACTGGTCCGCGAGACCTGCGACTCGATCCTGTCGATCCCGATGGCCGGCGACGTCGAGAGTCTCAACGCGTCGGTGGCCGCGGGAGTCGTGCTCGCCGAGTTCGCACGGCAGCGGCGGCTGGCGTAACGCGCTATGACCCGGCGCTGACCCGAATCCCGGCCAGCCGCAACGCTTCCCGCACCTCGCGGGCGTGTCCGACGGCGCCGGGGGTGTCGCCGTGCAGGCAGATCGACTCGGCGTCGACGCGCAGCACCGAACCGTCGACGGCCACCACGGTGCCCTCGGACACGAGCCGTACGACGCGCTGCGCGATCTCGCGGCTGTCGGTGAGCACGGCGCCCGGCTCGGTGCGCGGCACCAGGGTGGCGTCGGGGGTGTAGGCGCGGTCGGCGAACGCCTCGGCGATGACGGGGAGTCCGGCGTCGCGGGCACGGTGCAGCACCGGCGATCCCGCAAGCCCCATCAACGGCAGGGTGGCGCCGAGCTCGCGCAGCGCGTCGATGACGGCGTCGGCCTGCCGGGTGTGGTGCACGATCGAGTTGTACAGCGCGCCATGCGGTTTGACGTAGGTGACCTCGACGCCGACAGATCTCGCGAGGCCCTGCAGTGCGCCGATCTGGTAGAGGATGTCGGCGGTGAGTTCGGCCGGGGCGATGTCCATGAACCGCCGGCCGAATCCGGAGCGGTCGGGGTAGGAGACCTGCGCGCCGACGCGTACCCCGGACACCGCGGCACCGCGGCACGTCGCACGCAGTTCGGCGGGAGTGCCGGCGTGGAAGCCGCAGGCGACGTTGGCGCTGGTGACGATCGCCAGCATCGCCTCGTCGTCGCCGACGCCCTCACCGAGGTCGGCGTTGAGGTCGACCGACCGCCCGACCTCCTGCCCGGCGGGCACACGCACAGTGTTCGACGTCACTGCCGCATTGTAGATTCGACAGCATGGGAGTTCCGAACACCGCAGTGGCCGACACCAGGGTCTCGACCGCGGAGGGGATCGTGTCCGGGGTCCGCGGCCGGCGTTCACGGCGCGGCACCGTCGCCTGGCGGGGCATTCCGTATGCGGCGCCGCCGGTCGGCGGTGGACGTTTTGACGCCCCGCAACCGGTGGCCCCGTGGCCCGGCGTGCGGCGCTGCGAGAACTTCGGCGACGCCGCGGTGCAGGACAAACTGCTCACCGCGACCGGCCTCGGACGATTCCAGCCGGTGAGCGAGGACTGCCTGACCCTCAACGTCGTCGCCCCCGACACCGTGGCGAGCGCGCCGCGACCGGTGATGGTGTTCATCCACGGCGGCGCCTACATCCTGGGCACCGCGGCGACCCCGCTCTACGACGGCACGCACCTCGCGCGTGCGCAGGACGTCGTCGTGGTCACCATCCAGTACCGGTTCGGGCCGTTCGGGATGCTCGATTTCAGCGGCTATTCGACGCCGGAACGGCACTTCGACGAGAACCCCGGTCTCAAGGACCACATCGCCGCCCTGCAATGGGTGCAGCGCAACATCGCGGCCTTCGGCGGCGATCCCGACAACGTCACCATCTTCGGCGAGTCCGCCGGGGGGACCTCGGTGTTGTGCCTGCTCGCCGCGCCCGGCGCACGCGGACTGTTCCACCGGGCGATCGCCGAGAGCCCGGCCACCGACCTGGCGATCTCCCGCGAGAGCGCCGCGTTGTTCGCCGACGAGTTCCTGCGCCTGCTGGCCGATCCGAACCGGCGCAGCACCGACGCCACCAGCCCGCGCGAGCCGATCGACCCGCACGAGGCGGCCCGGCGCCTCGACGCCGCCACCCCTGAGGAACTCCACCGCGCCGGCGGTCGGCTGATGGGCTTCGCCCGCCACGCCGACAGTGTCGAACCGACCCCGTTCGGACCGGCCTACGGCGTGCCGTCCCTACCGCAGTCGCCGTATGCCGCGGCCCGCGACGGCAACACCGCGCCGGTCCCGCTGATCATCGGCACCAACCGCGACGAGGGCAAACTCTTCGACAAGTTCTGGAATCTGCTGCCCGACACCCAACGCACCCTGCTGGCCATCCAGGACGAGACCGCGCGCGACGAGATCATGAACCAGTACGCCGGCGGCCCCGACGACCAGTTGCGGCTGACCGCCGACAGCATCTTCTGGGCTCCGGTCACCGCCTTCGCCGACGCTCATCGCGCGGTGGCACCGACGTATGTGTACCGCTTCGACTTCCATACGCGTGCCCTCGCGCGCGCCGGACTCGGCGCCACGCACGCAACCGAGTTGTTCGCGGTGTTCGGCGGATATCGGATGCCGGTGTTCGCCGGGCTGGCGACGGCCGACTGGCGCGCCGCGGGCGCGATGGTCGACGAGATGCAGTCCCGGTGGGGCGATTTCGCTCGCGGGCGGCCTCCCGGGCCGGATTGGCCCGCCTACGACGCGGCGCATCGGCCGGTGATGGTGCTCGACCGCACCAGCCACGTCGAGTCCGACCCGGACGCGTCGCGCCGGCAGGCGTGGGATCGGGGGCGTCAACTCCTCGTCGCGTCCGGCGGTTCACCGGAGGCGCCGTCCGACGTCGCCGCGCTCGACGTCTGAGCAGCCGGGTCTCCCGGCGGTCACGGAATCCAGCGATCACGGAGTCCAGCGGTCACGGAGTCCGGTGATTTACGGAGTCCACTGACTCGGCGGGTCCGACATCAGGAACGACAGCACCAGCGGATTGAACAGTTCCGGTGACTCGATCGGCAGGATGTGCGTGCCGGGGAGAATCGCGAGCCGTCCGCGGGGCAATGTGCGGGACAATTCCAGGCTCTGTTCGAGGTGCACCACGCCACGGTCGGCGGCGACGACCAGCACGGGTGCGTCGACTTCGGCGAACTCGGTGACCGCGTAGTCCGGTCCGTTGATCAGGAAGTCCTCGGTTTTCGCGTACACCGTGTCGAAATGCTCTGGGCCGTCCGGGCTTTCCTCGTTGTAGGTGCCGCGCAGGAAGTCGACCAGATCCGGATCCCGATCGGTCATCCGGGAGAAGAACTCGGGCGCGTCGCGTCCTGCGGAGTTGATGTAGTTGCAGGTGAGTACGACCCGGGACACCAGATCGGGGCGCACCCGCGCGGCGAGGAGCGCGAGCATCGCGCCGTCGCTCCAGCCGACCAGATTGGCCGGCACCCCGACCGCCGTCTCGAGATAGGAGACGATCTGGGCGAGCATCGCATCCATCGACCACGGCCCGGCGATGTCCGGACTGTGGCCGTGGCCGCTGCGTTCGGGAACGAACAGATGCAGACCGGCATCGGTGAATCCGGCGATCTGCGCACCCCACGTCGCCGCCGACGCGAAGGCGCCGTGTAACAGAACCGTCGGCGCCCCGGCCGGGTCGCCGCCGACGAAGTGCCAGATCAGGGCGCCGTCGACGTCGATGTAGCAGCCGGCGTCGACGCGGTCGCCGACGCGGATCCCGGAACGGGTCATCGCGGATGTCGGGGACATGGCGCGCTGCGTCGGAGGAGGAACTCGGTGGGCATGGCGCCCATGCTCCCAGAGTCCCCGTAGCGCGGTGAGAACGTTTGAGAGTCGAAACGGCATCGGTCCGCCCGCGGACGAGCCGCGCGCCACGCGCCCGCCGTGTGTCGCCCGACCGAAGGCGCACATGCGGCGGTCTTTACCGATACGGTGACTTCACCAGACTCGATAAACCGCGAGAATTCTCGGGAGATCGCGTCATCGAGAAATGCCGGCCGTCGAAGGAACCCATGATCTTTCGTGTGCGCGTCACCCCCATTGTCCGCGCAGTGACTGTGTGCCTGCTCGTCCTCGGGCTCGCCGCCGGGCCTGCGGCATTCGTCCACGCGGCGCCGGGCGACCCGCCACCACCGATGTCCCTCGAACAGATCGGCTCGTCACCGACCATCACCTTTCCCGGCCAACAGGGGGAGGTGTCGCTGTCGATTCCGGTGCCCGACAATCTGAATCCCGACGAACTGCGTGGCACGGTGTCGTTGCCGTCGTTCGTCACCGGCGGCACCGTCGACGTCATGCAAGGGTCGCGGTTGATCTCGCGGACCCCGATCCCGAACGCACCGAACGCGCAGATCGTCCTGCCACTGGCCGGTGTCACCGTCAGCGCAGACGCCGCAGACATCACGTTGCGCGCCTATCTGACCGTTCAGGGAATCTGCCAATTCGAGCCCGACAATGCATTCACCCTCTCCGGTGCGGTGGTGTCGTTCACCGGGCGAGAATCCATTCCGCAGACCGTCGCGCAATTCCTGCCGCCGATTCTTCGGCAATTGACCCTCGTCATTCCCGACGACGTGAAGCAGGCCGAGGGCGCAGCGGCCGTGGACCTCGCCGCGGCTGTCGTCGCGCACTACGGAACCGCGTCGGTGCCGGTGACCACCGTCGCGCGTCCCCGCTCGGATCTCACACCGCCCACGGCTCCCGGGCCGCTCGAACGTCAGATCGTCATCGACTCGTCGGCACCGGCGGGGCTGTCGTTGCGCAGCGGCCCGCAGGGCTCGGCGTATCTCGTCGTCGGGGGTCCCGCCGATCAGCTCGTCGCCCAGGCGCGCATGCTGACCAGCAATCTCGCCTCGATCGCCGCGAGTTCGTCGGCGGTTGGCGGCCCCCTCTTCGACGCCCCGCAGCTCGCGCCGGACGTGCAGACCCTCGCCGATCTCGGCATCGGTGACCAACAGGTCGTCTCCAACACCTGGCCGTCGATCTCGGTGGGGATCGATCAGACCCGGTTGGGCCGTCCGTCCAAGAACATCCGGATCCAGCTGATCGGCTCCTACGCACCGGCCGGTGGTGACAACGCCGTGATCTCGGTGCGCATCGGCCGGCGGGTCATCGCAACACTGCCGACGGACTCCTCGGGGACCTTCAACAGCTGGGTCGACCTGCCCGACAACGCGGTCACCCGCTTCACCCAGCTCACCGTCACGCTCGAGCGCGGCGGGGTGAACGAGGGCTGCGGGAACGGCTCGCGCTCGAGTCTGTCGTTGAGTTCGGCCGGCGAGATCACCAGCGACGTCGCCGATCCGCCGCAACCGGCCGGACTCGGATCGGTCCCCGAATCGTTGATGCCGTGGGCCAAGCTGGCCTGGACCAAGGGCGATGTCGGCGACGTCAGCCGCGGTGTGGAGATCGCCGCCGGTCTGCAGCGGCTGTCGGTCGTCCCGCTGGGGCTCGACGTGGTGTCGATGGCCGACGCCGCATCGTCGCAGCAGCCGGCCGTGCTGATCTCGGCCGATGGTCGGGGCCTGCCCGATCTGACCCTGCCGGTCAGCTCGTCGGGCGGCACGGTGACGGTGCATGCCGCGAGCGGGTCGTCGGCGCAGATCACCCTGACCCCGGCGCTGCGGTACGGATCGTTGCAGGCGACGCAGTCCGGCGACCGGACCGTCCTGGTGGCGACGTCCACCGGGGACGGCTCCGATCTCGATGACCTGCTGCGCTGGCTCGACGACGACAACCGGTGGACATCGATCTCCGGGGATGCGCTGATCAAGGTGCGTGATCAGGACCAGGTCTACGTCGACGCCGCGGCGTCGACCCCGCGTCCGTCGGCGTCGTCGGGGCTCGGTACGGGTGCGACGATCGGCATCATCGTCGGCGTGCTCGTCGCCGCGGTCGTGGTGGCCGGCGCGGTGATCCTGGTGCTGCGTCGCCGCCGGTCCGCCGCCGGTGTAGCCGACAGCGCCCCGGACGAGCGGTGATGGTCCCACCATGACGGTGACCGAGCCGACCACCCCGCCGCCGGCGCCCGCCCGGCCGGGTGTGTCGCTGCGCCCGGCCGACCATCCGTCGGTGGTGCTCGCGGTGCGCTGGCTGGTTCTGGCCGCGCTCACCGCCATCGCCTTCCGGGTCACCATCCTCGCGGTGCTGGCGGAGATGCGTGCGCTCACGCTCATCATCTACGTCCCGGTGCTGCTGGCGCTGGTGCTGATCGCGGCGATCGGCAAGTCCTGGCGTCCCACCCCGGAACCGCCGATCTACGACCGGCAGACCGACACCATCGTCGGGGCGATCGTGTTGCTGTTGTCGGTGTCGGTGCAGTTCATGGTCAATCCCCGATACTCGCAGGCCTACATCACCGCGCACATGGACCTGCTGGCGTTGTGGTTGTTCGTGCTCGGCGGGGCGATCGTGATGTTCGGTCTGCGACCGGTGATGCGGTTCCGGTGGACCTGGGCGCTGGCGCTACTGATCTGGCCGGTACCGATGCGGGTGGTGATCCTCACCGCGGGCGGCGGCCCGGTCGCCGCGGGCGCGGTGATGGTCGTCGTCGCCGCGATCGCGACACTCATCGCCGTCGGACGCAACCGTCGCCGGGCCTTCATCGGCGCCGTACTGTCGTTGGTCACCGGACTGGTGATCCTGATCGTGATGCACGTCTATGTCGAAGGCCTGCAGCGAATTCTGCTGGTGGTGGTGCCTGCGGTGGCCGCGGCGCTGATGTCGTCGCTGGTGATGTACTTCGACTACCGCAACCGGCATCGGCTGGGCTGGTCGCCACTGGGACGCAACGTCCATCCGCCGACGCTGGCCCGGGTCCGCAGGCCCGGGCTGTTGTTGCTGCTGGCGACCGTTGTCATCGCCTTCATCCCGGTTCCGGTGACGGCGTCGAGCTGGCCGAGCGCGACGATTCCGGGCATGTCGGTGGGTGTGCCGCTGGCCCTGCCCGCCGACTGGCGGCAGGAGTCGGTCAGTCGGTACGACTGGGCGGAGCGCTTCTACAGCTCGGGATCGGTGATGTACCGGCAGATGGTCGTGCAGCGGCTGGGCAGTTCCCGGTTCGACAAGCAGTCCCGGCCGCGGCGGGTGGCCGTCGACTCCGTGGACACCGGGCGGCCGCTGTCGCTGCAGACCTACCCCTACATCTTTCGCTACGACATGGTCGGCGACCGGTTCGGTCCCTCGGTGGAGGTGCCCATGCCGCACGGTGTGCGCGCCTGGATGTGGACGGTGATCGACGACACCCGCTACCTCAGCTACACCGTCGTGTCGTGGTGGTGGAACAACGGTGACCTCACCCAGCAGGTCGTGCTGTGGTCGGTCGACAACCACGAGACCGACGCCTACTTCCCGGCGCCGACGTACACCGTGGTCGGCAACGTCAACACCATGTTCACCGTGCTGTTCCGCGGGAACGCGGCCATCCGCGACACCACACCCACCTACAAGGACCGGGATCTGTTGGTGCGCTTGGCCGCCGGCATCGTCGACGCGCAGGTCGAGGCGGCCGGACGGGAGGCCGGGACTTGAGTGCCGAGGACACCGGAGCGCCCGTGCGGGCCCGGCATCGCTCCGAGGCCGATCCGCGGAGCCGTTGCACCCGGCCGACGCGTCCGGTCGCCGAGTTGCTCGTCGACGAGGACTATCGGCAGCAGGCCCTCTACGACGCGGTCGAACGGCTCCGCGACGCCGACGCCGACGCCTCGGCATCCACCGCGTTCTCCCGGCCACAGAAGTACGGCGGCCTGGCCCTGCTGCTCGTCATCGTCGTGTTGGTCGGCTTCTTCCCGATCCCGACGCTGGCAATGCTGATCGGCATCGCCACCGTCGCCTACGTGGTCACGCTGATCGACCGGCTGGTCATCTTCCGACGCGGCCTGGTCAACGGGGCCATCGCCGTCTCCGACGAGCAGGCCCGCGCCCTGTCCGACGACGACCTGCCGCCCTACACCGTGCTCGTGCCCGCCTATGGCGAACCCGAGGTCGTCGGCGACCTCATCAAGGCGGTCGAGTCGATCGAGTATCCGCAGGACAAGTTGCAGGTGCTCCTGCTGCTCGAGGAGGACGACGAACCGACCATCCGGGCCGCGCGTGCGATGGAGGACGAGGGCGGCGTGGTGACGGTGGTGCTCACCCCACCGGCGCAGCCGCGCACCAAACCCAAGGCGTGCAACTACGGTCTGCACTTCGCCACCGGCGACATCGTCACCATCTTCGATGCCGAGGACAAACCCGATCCGCTCCAATTACGCAGGGCGGTTTGGGTTTTCCGAAACATCGGCGACGACTCGGTGGTGTGCGTGCAGGGCAAGCTCAGCTTTCACAACGCCACCGACAACCTGTTGACCCGCTGGTTCACCGCCGACTACGGCATCTGGTTCGGGTTCCTGCTGCCCGGCATGATGGTCAGTCGCGCCCCGATCCCGTTGGGCGGCACGTCCAATCACTTCCTGCGCAACGTGCTCGACGACATCGGTGCGTGGGATCCGTTCAACGTCACCGAGGACGCCGACCTCGGCGTGCGCATCGCCGACAGCGGATACCGCACCGCCGTGCTGGATTCGGTGACCCTCGAAGAGGCCAATGTCGATGCGATCAACTGGGTTCGGCAGAGATCGCGCTGGTACAAGGGTTACATGCAGACGTGGCTGGTGCACATGCGTCACCCGATCACGTTGTGGCACATCCTCGGTCCGGTGGCGTGGGTCCGATTCACCTTCCTCATCGCGGGCACCCCGCTCATCGCGTGCATGAACATGGTCTTCTGGTTGATCCTGATCATGTGGATCGCCGGCCAGCCACCCGTTGTCGCGCACCTGTTCTGGGGTCCGATCTACTATCTGTCGTTGCTCTCGCTGGTCTTCGGCAACGGCTCGGCGCTCTACATGAACCTGATGGCCATCCGCGAGGACGACCGCAGCGAACTGGTGGGTTCGGCACTGCTGGTCCCGGCGTACTGGATTCTGATGAGCATCGCCGCGATCAAGGGGATGTGGCAGATCCTGTTCAATCCGTCGTACTGGGAGAAGACGGTGCACGGGTTGGCTTCTGGCGGCGAGGAGACCGGTTCGGGTGGTGGCGCATGACCCGAAATCGGGTGCTGGTGCTGTTCGTGGCGATGTTCGCGCTCTACTGCGGGGTGGGCCTGTACCTGGCGGTCGATGTGCACCTGTACTTCGGCGACGCACTCTCGCGGGTGCAGTCCGCACAGTCGGTGTTGTTCAGTCGCAGTCCGCATCTGGCGGCCATCGGATTCGTCTTCACGCCGCTGACGGCGATCGTGCAACTCCCGCTCACCGCACTGACCCCGTGGATTCCGCAGATGACCACCGACGCGGTCTCGGCGGTGATCATGTCCTCGGCGTTCATGGCCGGATCGGTGATCCAGGTGTCCGGGGTCGCCCGCGACCGCGGCCTCGATCCGGTGGTGGCGACGCTGGCGACCGCGTGTTACGCGCTGAACCCGATGATCGTGCTCTACGGCGCCAACGGCATGAGCGAGGCGCCCTACCTGTTCTGCCTCGCGTGGGCGGCGCGGCGGCTCATGCGATGGGTCGACACCGATGACGTCCACGAATTGGCGGTCGCCGGAATAGCATTGGCGTTGAGCTACCTCACTCGCTACGACGGTGGTGCGGCGGCGCTGGCGAGCACGATCGGGGTCGCCTGGGTCAGTTTCTTCCGCGCCGATCGCACCAAACGGGTCAGTCGTACCTTCCTCGACGCCGTGCTGGTGGCCGCGCCGTCCGGTGTGGCATTCATCGCATGGGCCTTCACCGGTTGGCTCATCACCGGAAATGCGTTCGCGCAGTTCTCCTCCGAATACGGCAACGCCGCCATCATCGAGCAATCCGGGGGCAGTGGCTCCAACGGTGCGGGTGAGGCGCTGCGATTCTCGATGACCGAGTTGGCGATCCTCGCGCCCCTGTTGCCGCTGCTGGCGGTGCTCGTCCTGGTCGTGCGAGCCCGGCACCGCCGTTTGTACGCGGTGTTGGTGCCGCTGGCCATGATCGGCGCGGTGCTCGCGTTCCAGGTCTACACCTACGCACGGGGTTCGACGTTCGGTTTCCTGCGGTTCTACATGACGGTGATCCTGCTCGCCGCACTGGTCTCGCTGTTGGCCGTGCCCGCACGACGCCAGTCGCCGTATCGTCGGCAGGGTCCGCGCACCACTCTGGTGGCCCACTGGACCGGGGGACCGATCCGGCGATACGTGTTCTCCGGCACCATCGCGGTCCTGGTGATGCTGGTGTCGTTGCCCACCACGGCATTCGGGATGACCTCGCCGAAGTACGCGCCGCAGGAGTTCGCGCTGTCGTCGGTGGTGTGGCCGCGCCCGGATTCGGTCTCGCAGCGCCATCTCGACGAACGACGGATCGTGCGCAGCTTCTCCACCGAACGGACCCTCGCCCGCTACCTCGACTCACTCGACCTGCCCGACGGCAGCGTGCTCACCGACACCGTCTACGGATTCGCCGTCGTCGTGCAGTCGCGACGGCCCAAACAATTCGTGATCCCGTCCGACTCCGACTTCGTCGAGGTCCTCAACGACCCCAAATCCGCAGGGGTGCAATACATGCTGGCGGTACCCGCGTCCGGACGAGGCCTGTCCGACGCCCTCAATCAACGCTATCCGACGCTCTACGAGAACGGTGCGCAGATCGCCGTGCGGGTCCTCGACGTGCGCAACCAGGGGGCCGACCTGCCCGACTGGCGGGTGTACCGGGTGACCGGGAGTCGGTCGGGCTGAGGGACACCGATCGAGCGACGTGGGGCGACTCAGACGATCGCCTGGTCGACGACCCGCCACGCGGGGTCGTCGTAGCCGATGTCGTAGGTGCATTCGTCGGGGCGCGGATCGGGGACGAACGCCCACAGCAACACCCCGGCGACACCTTCTCGCCGGATGTCGGCGAGGCGGGTGCGTAGTTCGGCGGCGCGGGTCGAGATCGACAGGCACGAACCGGCCTTGATGCCGAGTTCGTTGACGACGATCGGCTTGCCGAGGCGGTCCGCCAACGCGATTCGCGCGCTTAGGTCGCTGCCCGCGGGTGGGATGCCCTCGTCGTTGCGATAGTCGTGGTAGTCGAGTACGTCGAGATGCGGAGACTGCGCGACGATGTCCATGTCGGTGCCGGTGGTGCCGCATTGGTCGCCGCCGGTGAAGCCGGCGAACATGGGGTGGCGCCGATCGATGTCGCGCAAGGCGGCCCCGGCGGCATCGAAGAAGTCGCGCAGAACCTGCGCCGCGCCGGGTTGGCAGGTGCGGTGTGCCAGGTCGCAACCGCCTGCGCCGCAGCTGCTGGTCTCCGGCTCACCGACGAGTTCCCAACCGGCGAGCGATGTTTCGCCGGCCCAGCGCTTCACCGCGATCGACATCCAGTCGGCGTAGGTCATCCCACCGACGGCGCGGGTGGTGCGCCATCCGTCGGTGTACCAGGACCGGTCCTTGAACACCCCGTCCTCGCAATCGCCCGACGAGCCGGTCAACACCGGCAGCACCATCTGGTGGTGCCGCTTGGCGGCTGCGAACACGGCATCGAGCGGGCCGAAATCCAGTCCGCCGGTGTGTTTGTTGACCGCGAACATCGCATACAGGTTGAAGCGGGTGAGGGCGCGCGGCGGCAGTGCGCCGAAGTAGCGGTCCAGATCCACCTCGGCCCCGCACCCGGCGTTCACCGCCCAGTTGGTGCCGAGCTGATAGGCGTTGAATCCGGAAGGCCACCACGGCGTTCCGTCGAGGTGCAGACCGGTGGGGGTGGTGTCGACACGTCCGGCGAAATGTGTGGTCTCGGCACCGGATTCGGAACCCGGGTTGAGGTAGCTGCAGGCGTTGAGCCCGAACAGGACCACGGCCAGCACCAGGCTGATCACCGTGGTTCGTACGCGAGTGCGACCGTTCGGCACACCGCGCAGCCTACTCCGGTGACTATTGTCGCGGAGGTGAGACGTCAACCGTGGCACCGAATACTCGCTTCCGTCGTCGGCGCCGTTGCCTGCGCCGTACTGCTCGTCGGCGTGGCCGGCTGCGGCGACGAGTCGTCCTCTGCGACGGGTTCGGAGCCGAGCACGTCCCTGTCGCCATCGTCCCCGTCGCCGGATGCTTCCTCGCCCACCGCTTCGTCACCGTCGTCGTGGATCGAGCCGACGGCGTCCCCGACGACCGATCCGGTGCACCTGCCGCCGTACATCGATCACGTGCAGTGGGTGCAGACGCAGGTCGGGCCGAGCCTGCAGATCTATCCGACGCCCTCGGGTCGCAAGACGACCTCCGACAACGGCGCCGACGTCGCGTGGGCCGAGGTGCTCGCGCTGGCGCCCAACGCCGACACCCCGGGGATGCGCGCCCAGTTCGACTGCCACTGGACCTACGCGCGGATCGTCGCGCCCGACAAGCCGAGCTGGAACATCGAACCCGACCGCCCGGTGGTGTCGCAGCAGGAGATGATCAACACGATGTGCAACCCGGGCGGGCCGGAGGAGTGACACCTCGGTGCCGGTGGTGGGGTCAGGTGCGGGTGGCGTGTGTCCGCCGGGAGCCGATCGCCCGGCACACGAGGTAGATCACGAACGAGATCGTGGTGACGAACACCGACACCGGTAGTTGCGGCGCCAACGAGAGCAGCAGTCCGCCGACCGCCGCGATCTCGGCGAACAGCACCGACAGCACCAGCACGACCGTCGGGTTGGCGCTCAGGCGCGCGGCGGCGGCGCCGGGGGTGATCATCAGCGACATCACCAGCAGCGCCCCGATGATCTGCACACCCTGCGCGGCGGCGAGGCCGACGAGGATCGCGAACACCACCGACAGCACCCGCATCGGCACGCCGCGCGCCTGCGCGACCCGGGGGTCCAGCGAGGCGAACAAGAGCGGACGGTAGATGACGGCGAGCACCACCAGCACCACGGCGGTGGTGATCGCGATGGCGGTCATCCCGTGCACGCCGACACTGACGACCTGCCCGGTCAGCAGCGCGAACCCGGCACCGATGCGGCCGTAGAGCGCCAGGAACAGCACGCCCAATCCCAATCCGAAGGCCATCACGACGCCGATCACCGAATCGCGTTCGCGGGCACGATTTCCCATGAATCCGAAGACGGCGGCGGCGAGGACCGCGCCGATCACCCCGCCGAGATTGATGCTGACACCGGCGAGCAACGCGGCGGCGGCGCCGGTGACCGACAGTTCGCTGGCACCGTGGACCGCGAACGACATCTGCCGCGACACGATCAGTGGGGCGAGGACGCCGGAGAGTGCGCCGAGCAGCGCCAGCGCGATGAGCGCCTGCCAGACGAAGTCGTAGTGCAGCAGTCGCGCGGTCTCGGCGAAGTCCCAGAAGTCGCGGAGTTCGACGTCGGCGGCCACGACGGTACGGGCGGCCAGAACGGTACTCACAGGCCCGGATGCTCCTCGTCGGCGTGGCAGTGTGCGATGCCCTCTTCGCCGCCGACGACGAGGAGGCGGCCGTTGACGCGCACCACCTCGACGTGACTGCCGTAGAGCGCCGAGAGTGTCGCCGTCGTCATCACCTTCTCCGGCGGCCCCGCGAGGAACTGGCCGCCGACGAGGTAGAGCACCCGGTCCACATACGGCATCACCGGGTTGATCTCGTGCGTCACCAGGACCACTGCGGTGTGCGCGGTGCGCCGGCGACGGTCGATGAGTTCGACGACGCGTTCCTGGCTGGCCGGGTCGAGGCTGGCCAGCGGCTCGTCGCAGAGCAGCAGCTGCGGATCGGTGGTCAGTGCCTGCGCCACCCGCAATCGTTGCTGTTCACCGCCGGAGAGCAGCCCGACCGGGGCATCGGCGTAGGCGGTCGCACCGACCTCGGCGAGTGCGGCGTCGACGATGCGTCGGCGTTCGCGTCGCCCGCGCAGACCGACACCCCACCGCGCCCCGTCGACGCCGAATCCGACCAGGTCGCGGGCACGCAGGGCCATGGTGTCGGCGTCGTCGGCGTGCTGCTGCGGGATGTAGCCGACGGCGTCGGTGACGTCGAGGTCACCGGCGCTCAACGGGTACTGGCCGAGCAGGGTGCGCAGGAACGACGTCTTGCCCGAACCGTTCGGACCGAGGACGGCGACGAACTCGCCGGCCTCGATCGTCAGGTTCAGGTCGTCCCAGAGCACCCGCTCGCCGAAGGCGAGCCGCGCGTGGCGAAACGAGGCGACCGGGATCGGCGTTGCGGGGCTCGGGGTGGCGGGGATCGGGCTGGTCATCAGGCTCCGGACGAGTTCAACGCATTCGCGAGGGCCTCGACCTGACCGCGCTGCCAGACGACGTAATCGCTGACACCGTCGGGCAGCGTTTCGGTGAACTTCACGACCGGTACTTTCGCACCTTGGGCGACGGTGAGCAACGCCTCGGTCACCGTGTCGACGGCCTGGGTGTTGTAGATGAAGGCCTTCACGGTGCGGGAGGTGAGCAGGTCCTGTAGGGCGGCGCGGTCGGCGGCCGAGGGTGACTGACCCTCCTCGACGGCTGCGGTGAAGCCGGCGGGGGAGACGTCGGAGAGTCCGGCCTCGGTGAGCAGGTAGCCGGCCAGCGGTTCGGTCTGGGCGACCTTGGTCCCGTTGTGGGCGGCCTTGATCTGGCTCACCTGATTGCGGACGGCGGCGAGTTCGGTGTTGAAGCGCAGGGCATTGGTGCGGTAGGTCTCGGCGTGAGCGGAGTCCTTGGCGGCCAACGCCTCACCGAGCTTGGTGGCGACCTGTCCGACGACGGCCAGGTTGTAGAAGACGTGCTCGTTGACCTCGTGCGAGTGACCCTCGTCGGTGCCGGTCTCTTCGGTGGACTCCTCGTGACCGCCCTCCATGATGTCGAAGGCGTTGATCACCGTGCCGGAACTGTTCTTGGCGGCCTGCTCCATGTACTCGTCGTAGTGGCCACCGTTCATGAGGATCACCGAGGCGTCGGCGACCTTCGCGGTGTCCGACGCCGACGGCTCGAACTCGTGCGGGTCGTCGGCGCTGTTGGTGAACAGCGCGGTGACCTCGGCGTCGTTTCCGGCCACCGCGGAGGCCACCGAACCCCACACGTTGGTCGAGGTGACCACGGTCGGTTTGCCGCCACTCGACGAGCCGCCGCCGTCGTCCGAACAGCCCGACAGGACCAGGGCCGCGGCGGTCAGCAGACCTGCGGAGGCGACCAATGCACGCTTCATGGAGTAGCACCCTTCGCGAAAACGACAATCGTTACCGAATGCAGTGTAGGGGACGGCATTCGTCGCGACGAATCGGCGCCCGTTCGCCGGTGGGTGCGGTTTACGCGGGAGGGTGCGAAGGAAGGACGACCGGCACGACGAAGCGGGTGAGCAGGTCGCGTTCGGTGTCGGCGTCGGGCGCGGGGGCGGCCAGCAGGGAGACCATCACCCGCACCAGCCAGCCGGCTCGATCGGAGAGGTCGGTGTCGGGGAGTTCGTTGTCACCGAGTTCGTTGTCACCGAGTTCGGGTGCCAGCCGGGCGAGGATGCCGGTGGCCAGGGCGTCGATCG
The DNA here is from genome assembly GCF_000241325.1 of Gordonia polyisoprenivorans NBRC 16320 = JCM 10675. Lineage (GTDB taxonomy): Bacteria > Actinomycetota > Actinomycetes > Mycobacteriales > Mycobacteriaceae > Gordonia > Gordonia polyisoprenivorans. The sequence continues at coordinate 291,573 of NZ_BAEI01000087.1, forward strand.
CCGGCGAGAGCAGCGCCAGCTGGGTCGACGTGCCGGCCATCTCGGCGTCGAACCATGCCGACAGAGCCGGGTTCCGGCGCACCCCGGACAGTGCGGTCTCGATCGCGGCGACCAGCCGATCGGCCGGTGTGCCGACCGCGCCGATGCGTTCGGCGACGTCGGTGCCGATGATCGTCGCCGTGCGCTCGACGTAGGCGGCCAGCAGGCGGTCGCGACCGGGGAAGTGGCGGTAGAGGGTGGCGCGCGAGCAGCCCACCGCGTCGGCCACGTCGCGCATGGTCACCGAGGCCACCCCGCGGGCGACGAACAGCGACTCGGCGGTGTCGAGGATGCGCGTGGCCGCCAGGTCGGCGCGGTCGGCGGCCAGCCAGTCGGTGGGCGAGGTCATCGGTGGACCGGGCCGCTCCGGAACGGGACGCAGGTCGGTCGTCGGACGTAATGTCCTGCCGCCCATTCGATTCCGTCGACATCGACCTCGAACTCGGGGAACCGGGCCAGGAGTTCGGTGAGCGTGACGTCGGCCGCCATCCGCGCGGCGGCCGCGCCGAGGCAGTGGTGGTCGCCATGGCTGAAGGTGAGGATGCCGCGCGGTCGACGCGTGACGTCGAGGGCCTCGGCGTCGGCGCCGAAGACCTCCGGGTCACGGTTGGCCGCGGCGTAGCAGAGCAGCACCTTGCGGCCGGCGGGGATCTCGACCGGACCGTCGGGGGTGTCGTAGCGCACCGGACGGGTCGTCGAGCGGCATAGCCCCTGCACCGGGGAGGTCAGTCGCAGCAGCTCTTCGACGGCGTCGCCGATGAGTGAGGGGTCGGCGACGAGTTGTGCACGCTGATCGGGATGTTCGGACAGTAGCGCCAGCGAGCCGCCCAGCAAGCCCGTCGTGGTGTCGTTGCCGCCGGCGATCATGGTGAACACGAACGCGAGGATCGAGACGAGGCCGGCGTCGTCGTCGGCGCGTCCGGCGGCGACGAGGGTGGAGACGGTGTCGGAGCCGGTGGCGCCTTCGGTGCGGCGCTGCGCGATGAGGTCGGCGAAGTAGCCGAGGAGTTCGCCGGTCGCGGCGCCCGCGGTCCCCGCACCCGGGTCGGCGGTCCCGCCGACTGCGCCGACAATGGCCTCGGTCCACTCGTCGAATCGTGCCCAATCCTTCTCCGGCACACCGAGATAATGCGCGACCAGCATGCTCGGCAACGGTTTGAGGAGCAGGTGTGCGATGTCGACGGGGGTGGCGGGTCCGTGATCGGCGATTTCGTCGAGGCGGGTGGTCACGAAGTCGTGGATCCGCGGCCGGATCGACTGCACCTGACGAGGGGTGAAGCCGCGCGCGACCAGAGCGCGGAAGGCGGTGTGGCCGGGCGGGTCCTGCATGACCATCGGTGGGTTGTCGGCCATGCCGATGGCCTCGATCTCACCGTCGACGACGGTGAGTCCCGCCGCCGAGGAGAACGTCGTCGGGTCGGTGGCCGCGGCCATGACGTCCGCATGCCGGGTCAGAACCCAGAAGTCCGCGCCGGACGGGTCGTCGGTGACGTGATGGACCGGGGACTCGGCACGCAGGCGCGCATACATGCCGAAGGGGTCGCGCCATTGCGCGCCCGAGCGCAGGCGGAAAAGCGGTTCGTGAGACGTTGCAGTCGTCATGTAGTGATAGTGAGACACTCTTGCCAATGTGTCAACGTCCGAGTCGAGAACTGTGGGGCATGTGGACCACACACGGTGGGTGGTCGTGGCCGTCCGGACGGGGGCGCTGACCCGAGGCGTCGCCGTGTGCTTCTCTAAGCTGAAGGGATGAGCTCGTCACGGCCCCGGCGCATCGCGTTGATCTCGGTGCACACCTCGCCGTTGGCGCAGCCCGGTACCGGCGACGCGGGCGGGATGAACGTCTACGTCTGGCAGACGGCGCAGCGTCTGGCCCGGCGTGGGGTGAAGGTCGAGATCTTCACGCGGGCGACGTCCTCGGCGGATGCCCCCACGGTGGCGGCCGCGGACGGGATCACCGTCCGACACATCGTGGCGGGACCGTTCGAGGGGCTCGACAAGCGGGATCTGCCCGCCCAGCTCTGTGCCTTCACCGCGGGGGTGCTGCGCGCCGAGGCGATGCAGCGGCCCGGCTATTACGACCTGATCCATTCGCACTACTGGTTGTCGGGGCAGGTGGGGTGGCTCGCCCGGGAGCGGTGGGGCGTGCCGTTGGTGCATACCGCGCACACGCTGGCTGCGGTGAAGAACGCCTCGCTGGCGAAAGGGGATGCGGCCGAGCCGCGATTGCGGGTGATCGGCGAGCAGCAGGTGGTCGCGGAGGCCGATCGCCTCGTGGCCAACACCGACACCGAACGCAACGAGCTGATCACCATGTACGACGCCGACCCCGGCCGAGTGGATATCGTGACTCCCGGTGCCGATCTCGACTGCTACACACCGGGTTCGCGCTCCGATGCGCGCGCAGAACTCGGACTGCCGGCCGAGGCGAGCATCGTGACGTTCGTCGGTCGTATCCAGCCGCTCAAGGCTCCCGACGTCTTGCTCGCCGCCGCGGCGCCGCTGATCGAGCGGCAGCGGGCGACGGGCCGTCGGCCGGTCCATGTATTGATCGTTGGCGGACCGTCGGGCAGCGGACTCGACCGGCCGACCGCGCTGATCGATCTGGCCGCCGAACTCGGCATCTCCGACGCCGTCACGTTCTTGCCGCCGCAGCCCGCGACGCGCCTGGCGGAGGTCTATCGGTCATCGGATCTCGTTGCGGTGCCCAGTTATTCGGAGAGCTTCGGTCTTGTCGCCATCGAGGCGCAGGCGTGTGGCGTCCCGGTGTTGGCCGCCAACGTCGGCGGACTCGGGGTGGCGGTGGCCGACGGCAGGTCGGGGATGCTCGTGGACGGGCATCAGATCGGGGACTGGACGACCGCGCTGGAGAAAATGCTCAGCAGTTCCGATCAGCTGGCCGCGATGGGACGCCGCGCACGCGAGCATGCCGAACAATTCTCATGGGAGCACACCACCGACGCGCTGTTGGCGAGTTATGCGCGAGCGATGGAATCCTTTGCGGGTAACCGTGTCCCGGCCGTCGGGGTGACCCCACTGGTGCGGGCGACCCGCCGCTGGCGACGCCGTCGGGCGCGGATGCCCCTCTGAGTGATGGTGTCCCGAGAGATTCTCGTGGCCACAACCGTCGAAGCGGAAGGAAGACGATGAGTCACACCGACCACATCGAATTACTCGAAAAGGTGCTCTCCGAACGGGAGATCCCGTTCACCCGTAAGAGTTCCGGCGCAGCCCAGGCCGAGCACATCGTGCTCGAGCTGCCGGGGGAGCGCAAGCTCAAGACGACGGTGCTGCTGACCGCGGGCACCTACGGTGTGCGGGTGGAGGCATTTGTCTGCCGCCACCCCGACGAGAAACTCGAAGAGGTCTTCAAGTTCCTGCTCAAACGCAATCGCCGGCTCTACGGCGTGGCGTACACGATCGACAACATCGGCGACATCTACCTGATCGGCCGGATCTCCGGGGATGCGCTCACCGCCGATGAGGTGGACCGTGTTCTCGGACAGGTACTCGAGGCCGCCGACGGCGACTTCAACGCTCTGCTCGAAATCGGCTTCGCCACCTCGATCCGTCGCGAATGGGCGTGGCGCGTCTCGCGCGGAGAGTCGTTGCGCAACCTGCTCGCCTTCGAGCATCTCATCGACAAGGACTCACTTCCCGAACCCGGAGAACCGTTGCCGGACAGGTACGTTCCCGGCGAAACCTCGGTGATCGACGACGCCTCCGGTAGCTGACCGCTCCACCCGATTCCCGCTGGTCGAAGTACACGGCACCCCTGGCGCCGGGCCTCGGTATCCCCTCCCGCTGGTCGAGGTGAAGGGCTGGAGGGGCGCCGGGCCTTGGTATACCCTCCCGCTGGTCGAGGTGCGAGCCGCGTGCGGCGAGCCTCGAGACCCGGTGAGATGACTAGTATCGCAACCACATCCACCGCCGTGCACCAGCCGCGCCTGCACAGTGGAGCCGCGTACTCATCACTCCCGACGGTCAAGGCGCCGACCTCCTCCGGATCGTCAGCGCCTTCCCCCGCTGGTCGAGAACCTTCCCCCGATGGTCGAACAACCCGCCCTACCGATGCTCGAGAGCCTTCCCCCGATGGTCGAGGTGCCCGGCGCCCCAGCGGCGAGCCTCGAGACCCGGTGAGACAACAAGCCTCCCAACCACATCGAAAGCAAGACAAACGAAACCCACACCCCATACCACACCCCACCGACAGAAAATCAGCGCCGAAACACGTTGTCCACAAGCATAATTAGCCAAAACACCCCTTGCGTCGAACACTCTGGCGAGGTACACTGGACCCCTCACACCGATCAGCCACCGGGGAGGGGCCCATGATCGACACCACCGAAGCTCTTGACATCAAAGGTGTTGACGCCGAAGCAATCTTCGCCGCCATCGTCACCCAACTCAGCGACCTGCAATGGAATCCGGAGATGACCGGGCCACAAGCCTTCGGTGCGATGAAACAAGTACTGCTGCTTCGTAATCTGGTTGATCACCA
>NZ_BAEI01000086.1 GCF_000241325.1 Gordonia polyisoprenivorans NBRC 16320 = JCM 10675
TAGTCGGGAAAAGCGGTTGCTCGACCAGCGGGGGGAATATGGTTTCCACCTAATCGGGCTGAAATCAGCGATTTTTGGGGTCGGTGGTCCGCTGTGGTGGAAGTTATATGTCGTAGGTGGGCGCCTTTTCCGGTGGTCGAGGTGTGACGAGCCGCCAGGCGAGGAGCCTCGAGACCTCTTGTGTCGGGGCTGGTTTCGGGTTCCAGCGGATGTGTGCGGTGGTCTCGAGACGCTCCGGCTCGCTGCGCTCGCGCGGGGCTCCTCGACCATCGGGGGGAAGGGCTCCTCG
>NZ_BAEI01000085.1 GCF_000241325.1 Gordonia polyisoprenivorans NBRC 16320 = JCM 10675
GGCCGGAGTGCGCCGAGGAGAGCCGACGCGCCGATGGGGGCGCCGCGCGCCGCCAGCGCGGCGGCGCGCGCGTGGACCCGGGCGGCGGCGGCACCGGCCCAGATCGGCGGGAGCCCGGCCGCGAGCAGTGCTCCGGCGATCCCCGAGAGCACGTCTCCCGCGCCGGCGGTGGCCGCCCACGACGATCCGGCATCGTTCCCATGAACGACGCCGTCGGATTCGGCGACGAGAGTGATACGTCCCTTGAGGAGTACGGTCACCCCCCACCGCCGGGCCAGCGACGAGACCGCGCCGAGCCGGTCCGGGCCGACCGGTTCGCCGGTGAGACGGGCGAATTCGCCGGCGTGCGGGGTGAGCAGTGTCGGCGCGTCACGGCCGACGACGAGATCGTGGTGGTCGGCGACGAGGGTGAGCGCGTCGGCGTCGACGAGCACGGGCAGATCGGTGCCCAGCACGGTGCGCAGCACCTCGAGTGCGGCGGCGTCGGTGCCCGCTCCGGGCCCGATCACCCACGCCTGTACCCGGCCCGCATCGGAGAGATCCGGCACCGCAACCACTTCCGGGAAATGTTCGACGACTTCGGCGTGCGCGGAACCGACGTAGCGGGTCATGCCCGACGTGGCGGTGACGGCGGCGCCCGAGGCGAGGATGGCCGCGCCGGGATAGCGGTGCGAGCCGGCGATCACGCCGACGACCCCTTGGGTGTACTTGTCGTCGTGGGCGCCCGGAATCGGCCATGCCTCGGCGATCTCGGTGTCCGACAACGAGCACAGGAAGGGACCGCCCTGCCGGCCGATGGTTCCCGACAGCCCGATGTCCACCACGTGGATGCGCCCGCACTGCGGTCCGGCGAGCAGGTGCGCGTGACGCAGCACGCCGAAGGTGACGGTGACATCGGCGCGCACCGCCGGGTGATGGACCTCGCCGGTGTCGGCGTCCACGCCGGAGGGCAGGTCGACCGCGACGACGGTCACACTCGGGTCGAGCGCCGCGAACACCTCGGCGGCGTTGTCGCGCAACGGACCTCGCCCACCGATGCCCACCACACCGTCGATGACGGCGTCGAGATCGGCGGGCAGTGCCGCGACGACACGCCCACCGCGATGTCGCAGCGCGGCCAATCCGGCCGGGTGCGCCTTGTCGGGGGCAAGGAGTACGGCGGTCACGTCGACACCACGGCGAGCGAGCTCCGCCCCGGCGAACAGGGCGTCGCCACCGTTGTCACCGGCACCCACCACGAGCCCCACCCGGCGTCCGTAACATCCGCCCGTAGAAGCGAATTCGCCGATGACAACCTGCGCGACGCCGTGCGAGGCGCGGCGCATCAGGGTGCCGTCGGTCAGTAGGTGCCCGGTGGCGCGCTCGGCGGCCCGGACCTCCTCGGCGGTGAAGTGACTGACCGGCATGGGCGCGTCCCGGACCTACTCGACCGTGACCGACTTGGCCAGGTTGCGAGGCTTGTCGACGTCGTAGCCACGGGCCTGCGCGACACTGGCGGCGAACACCTGCAACGGCACCGTCGACACCAGCGGCTGCAACAGCGTCGGCGTCTTGGGGATCGGGATGAAGTGATCGGCAACGGATTTCGCCGATGCGTCGTCGTCCTCGGCGATCACGATGGTGACTGCCCCGCGGGCCTGGATCTCCCGGATGTTGGAGACCATCTTCGAATGCAGGACCGCACGACCGTCGGGTGAGGGCATCACGACGATCACCGGCAAGCCGTCCTCGATGAGTGCGATCGGGCCGTGTTTGAGCTCGCCGGCCGCGAAACCCTCCGCGTGCATGTACGCGAGTTCCTTGAGTTTCAGCGCACCCTCGAGCGCCACCGGATACCCGACGTGACGGCCGATGAACAGCACAGTGTTGTGATGGGCCAGCGAGTGAGCGAGCTCGCGCACCGGTTCCATCGTGCCCAGGACGTCACGGACCGCCTCGATCATGTGCTCCATCGCCGCAAACTCGCGGGCGACCTCGTCGGCGTACTTGGTCCCGCGAGCCTGGGCCAGAGCCAGGCCGACCATGTAGGCCGCCGCGATCTGGGCGAGGAAACACTTGGTGGAGGCCACCCCGATCTCTGGTCCGGCGTGGGTGTAGAGCACGGCGTCGGACTCGCGCGGGATCTGCGCGCCGTTGGTGTTGCAGATCGCCAACACCCGGGCCTTCTGGTCCTTGGCGTGCCGGACGGCCTCGAGGGTGTCGGCGGTTTCGCCGGACTGCGAGATCGCCACGACCAGCGTCGAGCGATCCAGCACCGGGTCCCGATAACGGAACTCGCTGGCGAGTTCGACCTCGACGGGCAGTCGCGTCCAGTGCTCGATCGCGTACTTGGCCAGCATCCCGGCGTGGTAGGCCGTGCCGCAGGCCACGACGAAGACCTTGTCGACGTCACGCAGGTCCTGATCGGTGAGGCGTTGCTCGTCGAGGACGATGCGGCCCTCCTCGAGATGGCCGAGGAGGGTATCGGCCAGCGCGGCGGGCTGCTCGGCGATCTCCTTGAGCATGAAGAAGTCGTAGCCGCCCTTCTCGGCGGCGGCGAGGTCCCAGTCGATGTGGAACGGTTTACCCGCCCGGGGATTCTGGTCGAAGTCGGTGATGGCGTAGCTGTCGGCGGTGATCACCACGACCTCGTCCTGGCCGAGCTCCACCGCTTCGCGGGTGTGCTCGATGAACGCCGTCACGTCGGATGCGACGAACATCTCGCCGACACCCACGCCCACCACGAGCGGGGTCGAGCGGCGTGCCGCCACGATCGTGCCCGGATGATCGGAGTGGGTGAACACCAGCGTGAACGCACCTTCGAGACGGCGCAGGGCGCGGTAGGCACTCGCCACGAAGTCACCGGCGTCGGGGCCGTTCACATACTCGCGTTCGACGAGATGGACCGCGGTCTCGGTGTCGGTGTCGGAGGTGAACTCGATACCGTCGGCCTCGAGTTCGTCACGCAGCGGCGCGTAGTTCTCGATGATGCCGTTGTGCACCACGGCGAGCTTGCCGTCGGTGCTCGCGTGCGGGTGCGCGTTGCGGTCGGTCGGCTGACCATGGGTCGCCCACCTGGTGTGGCCCATCCCGGTGGTGCCCGACAGCTTCTCCCGCCCGACGCCGGCGATCACCTTGTCGAGGTTCTCCAGCCGTCCGGCCTTCTTCTCGATCGCGGTATGCCCGTGGCCGTCGAGAATTGCCACACCCGCCGAGTCGTAGCCGCGATACTCCATCCGCCGCAGCGCTTCGACCACGATGTCGAGGGCGTCACGCCCTCCCACATATCCGACGATTCCACACATAGAAGGTCAGGGTACCGGGATTCTGCGGGCGATCCGGCCACGCTGTTCGCGGGGCTTGGCGCCGAGCAGACGAGAGATGTGATCCAACTCGTGTTCGGGCTCGTCGGAGGGGTCGACAACCAGACTCTTGCCGATGACGGCCTGCGGGTCACCGAACCCGGCATAGTCGGTGTCGCCGGCAACGGTGTGCAGGAGGAATCCCGTCATCAGTGCGCGGACCTGCCGATGTGTGGTCTTGTCGGCCCCGTTCGCCCCGAGGATCGTCTTCCAGGTGCGGCGTTCGAGAAGCCCGCGACTGGTTGCGGCAGGCAGAGTGCGCAACACCACATCACCGCCGTACACGCGCGCGAGCGGACGGGCATTGGCGTCGAAGGTGTCGAGTTCGGTCCCGGCGGCCAGGATGAGCCCGGGCGCGGTGACGCGTGGCGCGGCGGCCGGCAGCAATGCGGTCGTCGGGGCGGGGAAGATCGCCACCACACCCGACGTCGGCACCGGTTCCTGACCCAGCAACAGCTCGTCGGAGGCGGCGAGCACCGCGGCCGCGGCGCCGAAGCCGTGTCCGGCGAACCCGACCTTCGCTGCGTCGACGGTGATCCCGCCGTCGCCGAGGGGCGCACTGCAGACCACACCGAGTGCCGAACGCATCTCGGCGGCAAGTCCCACATCCGAGGGCATCAGTCCGCGCTGCCCCTGTGGGAGTGCGACGACGAAACCCCACGAGGCCAGGTGGTAGGCCAGGTCCCGGTATCGGTTGCCGCCGGACAGCCAGGTGTGGCCGAACGCGATGGCCGGTAACCGGGTGCCCTCGGCGGGCGTGAACACCCGCCCCTCGATTCCGACGATGCCCAGATTGCCCGCGAGCACACGGTGCGGACCGCGCCTCGTCAACGCCTTGAACTGCTTGGCAGGGGGCTTGGACGGCTTGCTGGATCGCTTCTTGCCGGACACGGGAAACAGCCTATTCGGTTGCGGCCGCGCCGTGGGGACTGGCCTCGGCGATGTCGGCGGGCAGCAGGATCCGCGGCGTGGCGTTGTCGGCGGCATCGGCCGCGGTCTGCAGGTCGGTGCGCAGTTGCGACACCTCGGTGCGGTGTGCGTGCTGGTGATCGTCGAGTCGGGCCACCAGCACCTGCTGCGTCTCGCTGAACTCGCGGGACGCGGCGGTCAGGCTCCCGATCGTCGATCGGGTGAGGTGTTCGATCTGCTCGGCCGCGTTCATTGATCACCTGCCAGAGCCAGATCCGACGCCGGGGCCCGCTGGGTTCCGGGACTCGGCGCAGGTGCCGGGGCCGACTGGGGTGTTGGGTCCGCTAGGGGTGTCGAAGGCGATTCGGCTGCCGGCGCCGGCTCGGGTCTCGGGGCCGGCTGGATACTCGAGCCGGTCTGACCAGTGCCCGCCTCCTCCGCGGTGAGTGTGAACGGTACGTCGGGGCCGTCCGGGGCCGGACTCGACTTCGGTTCGACGGCGGGCGATCCGTCGGTCACCGTGACGTGCGCGGGTTGTCCGGCGGCCACGGGTCGCGCGGCGTCGGGCGTCGGTACCTTGCCCTCGACGGGGACATCGCCTCGCTCGTCCGGTGAACCGCCGTCACCATCCGGCACGCGCACCCGCGCCGGTGCCTCGGTGCGTTGAGTCAGATCCCACTCGTCGGCGGATCGGGTAAGGATCGACAGAATTGCCTGCACACCGCTTTGAGTGGCGTGTGCGGTCGTGGTCAGCAGCGCGATCCGGGAGGTGATGTCGGCGGCGACCACAGCGGGCGGGACACGACCGGTCAGCACCGCCGCGGGTAGCTCGGGCAATGGCACGCCTGCGACCAGCGGCGATGACAGCCGGGCCACCGTGCGATACCAGGTACGCAGGATCTGATCGATTCCCGCCGCTGCGGCGCTCGTCGCCTCCGCCACGGAGCGGACCACCGCCAGATCGGCCTCGGCGCGGCGTTGGTGTTCGATCACCAGGCCGACGGCAACGGCTCCGGCACCTGACGACCAGCCGTGGTCGAGACGTATCTGCTGCTCGGGCAGCCGGTGCATCTGGTCGGCGACGACCCGGTGCACGGCGGCCAGCCGGCGTGCGTCGGCGGCCAGCCCGGGGATGTCGAGCCGTCCGGTCCGCGCCAGTACTGCCCGGAGTTCATCGTCGGCGGGGACGGCCACCCCGACGACGCGGCCGGCACCGAGCACCGAGATCAGGTCCTCGACGCCCGCGATCGCCCGATCACGTAGCGCGACAAGTGTTTCCGACGGATCAGCCATCCGAATCAGCTCCCGCCACCGCGGCGGACACACCTCGCGCCGCCTCGTCGTCGGCGGCATCGATCGCGGCGAGTCCGCGCGTCAGGAGCTCTGCGAGCGCCGCGGCCGACTCCGACTGATCACGCAATCGTCCGGTCAGCACCCGGCTGATCTCGGTGAAGCGGCCGGCGAGCCGGGCGTGGTCGTCATCGTCGGCGGCCCAGGTGCCGAATCGGTGCTCGTCGAGGTCGCCCGCGGCCACCGCGAGTACCTGCGAGGTCTTGCGATAGAAGTCGGCGACGGCGAGCACCTCGTCGGTTTCCACCGACACCCCGGCCCTCGACGTCACCCCGGTCGCCTCCTCGGATGAGGCTGCCTCGTGCTTCATACCGACTCCCTCCCCTGCCCATCATCACTCGCCTCGAGATGTCCACCGTGAGGTTGGACGCACGCGACGTCCCCGTGGTTCCCCTCACGCCAGGTTTCACCCAACTGACCCAAGTCTCACGTATCGGGCGCCGACGTGCGCGGCTTTCTTCTCCGGGCCGGTCGCACCGTCAGAGGTCGATGCCGTGCGCGCGGACGGCGTCGCCGAGCGCGGTGGGCCGCTGCTCCGGCGGGAGGTCGTGCACGAGTTCGAAGGCGGCGCCGATCCGGCGGGCTCCGCCGTCGGCCTCCTCGCTGTCCCCGACCATCAGGCAGTCATAGCCCGCCACGCCGAGCGCATCGAGCGCGGCATGGAAGATCCGGGGATTGGGTTTGATCGCACCGACCTCGTAGGACAGCGCGTACGCGCCGACGGTGTCGGCGAGGTCGTGCAGCGCCAAGACTTTTCGGAGATCGAAGGCGATGTTGCTGACGACGCCCACGGGAATCCGCCGGGCGGACAGCGCGGTCAAGACCGCCGCGGTGTCGAGGAAGGGTACCCACGAGTGCGGGTCGAGTACCCGTTCGTACAGCGATTCCGCCTGGCCGGGCACGGTGAGCCCAGAAGTGCGCAGCATCGCCAGATACGCGCGCCGATGTTGGACGGGATCGAGATCTCGCTGCTCCCAGGCGATCCGGTCGTCGTCGATGATGTCGGCGGGCAATCCGACCGGCTGGGTCATCCGGCGCACCAACTCGGCCTGCGCGTCGACGTGCAGCGGCCGGCCCTGCTGGTCGTGGAGGTCGGCGAACCACTCGTCACGTGCCTCGAAGCGGAAGAGCGTGCCCGAGAAATCGAACAGGACAGCCTTCGGGACACCGCTCATGACCGTGTGTGCGTCACGCGCCGGCGGTCTCGACGACGTCGGCGACGCGCGCGGCGATCGTGTGTGCCAGATCCGGGGTCGGTGCCTCCACCATCACGCGAACCAACTGCTCGGTTCCGGACGGGCGCAACAGGATTCGACCTCCGTCACCGAGCTCGGCCGCTGCGGCCGAGACCGCCTCGGTGACGGCCGCCGCGGTGGCGACCGCATGCTTGTCGGTGACGCGCACGTTGATCAGTTCCTGCGGCAACACCGTCATGACGGCCGCGAGATCGGCCAGTCGCGAGGAGCTCTCGACCATCTCCGCCATCAGCAGCAGACCGGTGAGGATGCCGTCGCCTGTGGTGCCCGAGGCCGGGACGACGATGTGCCCGGATTGTTCGCCGCCGAGCGAGAAGCCACCGCGGCGGAGTTCCTCGAGGACGTAGCGGTCGCCGACAGCGGTGGTGCGCAACGTGATTCCCGCTTCCCGCATCGCGATGTGCAGGCCGAGGTTGCTCATCACCGTGGCGACGAGCACGCCCTCGTGCAGGCGTCCGTGGCGGTGCAGCGCGGCTGCGAGAATCGCCATGATGTGGTCGCCGTCGACGATCTGGCCGGTGGAATCGACCGCGAGACACCGATCGGCGTCACCGTCGTGGGCCAACCCGAGGTCGGCGCCGTGTTCGAGTACCGCGGCCTGCAACTTCCCCATGTGGGTCGAGCCGCAGTCCTCGTTGATGTTGATGCCGTCGGGGTCGGCGTGAATGGGGATGACCGTGGCCCCCGCGGCGGCGTAGACCTGCGGGGCGATGAGTGACGCTGCGCCGTTGGCGCAGTCGACCACTACGGTCAGCGAGTCGAGTCGCACATCGATCGCCTCGGCCAGATGCCGGGCATAACGCTGCGACGCATCGGGCGCGTCGGACAGTCGGCCGACGCCGGCACCGGTGGGACGGGGCAACTCGGTGTCCATCGCCGCGGCGATACGGTCCTCGATCTCGTCGTCGAGTTTGTGGCCACCGGCGCCGAAGAACTTGATCCCGTTGTCGGGCATCGCATTGTGCGACGCCGAGATCATCACGCCGAACGCTGCGCCGTAGTCGGCGGTGAGAAAGGCGATGGCCGGGGTGGGCAGGACGCCGACGCGGATCGCATCGACACCCGAGGCGGCCAGCCCGGCGCAGACCGCGGCCTCCAGCATTTCGCCCGAGGCGCGCGGATCCCGGCCGACGACCGCGCGGGGTCGGGGGCCGGTACCGAGAACGAACGCGGCGGCCGAGGCCAGGCGCAACGCGAGCTCGGTGGTGAGCTCGGCGTTGGCCAGGCCTCGGACGCCGTCGGTTCCGAAAAGGCGTGCCAAGTCAGCGCTTGGAGTACTGCGACGCCTTGCGGGCCTTCTTCAGGCCGTACTTCTTGCGCTCGACCGCACGCGGGTCGCGCGTGAGGAAGCCGGCCTTCTTCAGGGCCGGACGATCCTCCGGGGTGACCTCGATGAGGGCACGGGCGATCGCCAGACGCAGCGCGCCGGCCTGGCCCGAGGGGCCGCCACCGACGAGCTTGGCGTAGATGTCGAACGACTCGGTGCGCTCTACGGTGACCAGCGGGGCCTTGATCAGCTGCTGGTGCACCTTGTTCGGGAAGTACTCCTCGATGGTGCGGCCGTTGAGGTGGAACTGACCGGAGCCGGGCACCAGGCGAACACGGACCACGGCCTCCTTGCGGCGACCGACGGTCTGGATCGGGCGGTCGATGACGACCGGGCCACGATCGAAGGCGGGCTCGGCGACGGCATCGGCGTCGTAGTCGTCGGCAGCCTGCTCGACCGACTCGACAGCCTCGACGGCGGCTTCGACGGCGCTCTCGGCAGCTGCGGTGTCGTCACCGGCGGCAGCCTGGACCTCGGCAGCGTTCTCCACGGCGGCCTCGACGGCCTCGTCGGAAATGTTCTCGTTGCTCACTGGGCCACCTGCTTGATCTCGAAGGGGACGGGGCGCTGGGCCGCGTGGGGGTGATTCGGGCCGGCGTAGACCTTCAGCTTGGACGCCATGGCGCGGCCGAGCTTGGTGTGCGGCAGCATGCCGGTGATGGCCTTCTCGACCACGCGCTCGGGGTGGCTCTCGAGCAACTCGGCAGTCGTCTGGACCTTGAGGCCACCGGGATGCCCGGAGTGCCGGTAGTTCAGCTTGCGCTCGGCCTTGTTGCTGGTCAGCGCGACCTTCTCGGCGTTGATGATGATGACGAAATCGCCACCGTCGACATGCGGGGCGTAGGTCGGCTTGTGCTTGCCGCGGAGCAGGTTCGCGCTCTGCACGGCCAGCCGGCCGAGCACCACGTCGGTGGCGTCGATGACATGCCACGCGTGGGTGATGTCACCGGCCTTCGGGGTGTAGGTAGGCACAGTTGGTCCTTCAACTCTTGTCATGGATGCTGGTCGGGCACGACGGCAGAGGATGTTCCGGCGACCAGTGGGGACCCGGGCCTCGACTACCTCCTCGCACCGCGCTCGATGAGCACGACGAGAAGGTGCCACGTACCAGCGATCCAGGCTACGCGAGAGCCCAGGTCAGGGTCAAAACACGCTTCATCCGCGCCGGCGGAGTACCCGTCGGCACCCGCAGGTCAGGCCGGGGCGATGCGCGCCGAGGCCACCGCCTGCGCGCATGGTTCGTCGACGGAGTCACCGCCGGTGCCGGCCTGGCATCCGACACTCACCTGTAGATCGTGCTCGACGAGCACGTACCAGCGGATCGGCGCACCCGATGCCGGGGCCTCGCGGTAGCTGATCACATCCCGCCCGGCGAAGCGGGTCGACGCGGAGAACTCACTGACCACGTCGTCGCCACGCTGGGCGATCCGATTGCGCAGGCTCAGCGCCACCGACGACGGCGTCGAGCCCGCCCGCACGGTGCTCTGGACCAGCAGGATGCGGCTACCGTCCTCGGGGGCGACGAACACGATGCGCGACTGCACCGACGAGGACGTCGCACCACTCGGCGCACTCTGCTCGGCCTGCTGCCAGTCGGTCGGGATCAGCAGACTCGTCCGCCCCTGGGTGACGCGGTGGTCGGCGGGCGCAGGTGGCCGGTCGTGTCGGGTCAACGCCACCGCGGCGACGACACCGACAACAAGCATCGCGACCGCCAATGTCGCGCCGAGCACCTGCCATCGCGTCAGCTCCACACGCCGGCGCCCCGACGATGCGGCCACCCGCGCCTCGAGGTCGCCGAAATCCAGCGGCTCGAGGTGGGCGACGCGAGAACCCCAGCGGGCGATCAGTCGGCGATCGACCGACACGACCCGGCCGGCCACAGCGTGGTCGAGGATCAGGTCGACGGCCCGGCCCACCTCCGCCGGATCGTCACCGTCGACGTAGACCGCCTCGACGCCGTCGTCGATCGCCTCTTCGACCGCCGCGGCGTCGGCGGCCGTCGAGCCGGCCGGGCGGAGCACCGCGGAATCCTCGATCTCCCAGCCGGCGGCCCCGCGACGCAGACGCTGCACGCCCCAGCGCGGCGGCACCGGTGCGCAGTGGTGCGTGGGCCGGTGGGTGGTCTCGACGACGGCGCACCTGCTGACCGTCGCATCGGCATGGCTGCGGGCGACGAGGATCGCCCGGGGTACCAGCGTGATGTCCGGGCGCAGCGAGCCCGCGGCCCGGGTGAGCACCCCTCTACGTATGGCACCCCAGGTGCTGGGATGGCCGATGAGCAGGGGCCCGCGGTACCCGCCGATCATCTGCGCGAACACCTCACGCCAGCGTTGTTCGACGCCGATCCGGACCCCGCCTGCGACGATGACGTCCGCATCGATGGCCTCGAGGAGGTCGGTGACGTCCGGGCCGCCGACGGCACCGATCGTGGTGTGCCCGTAGGCGAGATCGATCACGAGCGGTCTCGCCGAGGTCGTCGTCGCGGCGCCCGGGATGGCCCGGTCGGTGGCCAGCATTCCCGTCATGGGGTGTGCGGACCGGTCGGGTCGGAGGTGGCGACCTGGATCATCTCCTGCGTGCGGGTGCGGGACACGAGTTCACCGCGGCCGGGCACCAACCGCTGCATGCGGGTTCGTCCGGTGATGTATCCCTCGTCGCGGTCACCGCTCATCAGCAGCATGTCCGACGAGAGATCCTTGAGTCGCCCGATCACCGGGTCGAACAGCGCCCGCCCGAGTCCGCCGGAGCGACGCGCCAACACGATGTGCATACCGATGTCGCGGGCGTGGGATGCCAGATCGATCAAGGGCAGCAACGGATTCCCCGACGAGGTGGCGACCATGTCGTAGTCGTCGACGACGATGTACACGTCCGGTCCCGACCACCAGCTGCGTGCCTTGAGCGCATCGACGGTGAGGTCGTCGGGTGGCAGGCGTTTGGTGAAGTACGCGGCGAGCTGGTGCATCATCTTCGTCGCGTTCTCCCCCGAACTTGCGTACCCGGCGAGATGATCACCGGTGATGATGCCGAGCATGGTGCGGCGGTAGTCGATCAGCACGATCTTCACCTGATCCGGCGTGGCCCCGCCGACCAAACCCGAGATGATCGTTTTCAGGAGTGTGCTCTTGCCGTGCTCGACGTCGGCGAAGGCCATGAAGTGGGGCTGCACACCGAAATCCAGGATGACCGGGGCGAGTTCGAGCTCCCCCACTCCGATGGCCACCTGGTGGGGACCGAGGACGATCTCGGCGTCGGCGACGAGCTCGGCAACGCGTGCCGCGGAGATCTCGGTGCCGAGCTTGCGCACCGGTAGTGCTCGCCGGTCGGGGTAGGCCAGCGAGATCGTGTCGAGGGCGAGTTGTCCGCCCATCGGCAATGTCGCCGGCGAGGGGTCGCCGTCGAGGCGCGGTAATGCCACCAGCAGATGCATACCGTCGGGGCTGAGTCCACGGCCGGGCCGGTTGTGCGGCACCTGCGAGGCCGCTTTGCGTCCGAGCTCGGAATCCATGGCGTCACCGAGGCGTAGTTCGAGTCGACTGCCGATCAGGTCCCGCATCGCCGGGCGGACCTCGGCCCAGCGGGTGGCCGTCACGATCAGGTGGACGCCGTAGGAAAGCCCCTGGGAGACGATGATCCCGATCTGTTCTTCCAGGAACTCCATCTCCCCGCGCAACACGCCGACCCCGTCGAGAACCAGGAACACATCGCCGTGCGGGTCATCGGCGAGCGGATCGTCGGGCCCGGTGCGGCCGGTCCGCATCCAGTCCTGGCGCCGCGCACGGTAATCGGACATCGACTCGATACCGAGACGGGCGAACCGCAACTCCCGCGCCCGCACCACCGCGGTCACCTCGGCGACCGTGCGACGCACCGCGTCCATGTCGCCGCGGGTCGCGACCGAACCCACGTGGGGCAGGCCCGCGATACCGGCGAGGGAACCCCCACCGAAGTCCAGACAGTAGAACTGCACCTGTTCGGGGGTGTGGGTGGCGGCCGCGGCGACGATCAGCGTGCGTACCGCGGTCGACTTGCCGGTCTGGGGGCCGCCGACGACCGCGACGTTGCCTGCCGCACCGGACAGGTCCAGGACGTGCTGGTCACGGCGCTGATCGAAGGGCCGGTCGATGATGCCGACCGGTACCCGCAGGTCGCCGGGTGCCGACGGTGTCGAGAAGTCGCGGTCGCCGATCAACCCGTCGACGGTCGGCGACTCGTCGAGCGGTGGCAGCCAGACCTCGTGGGCGCTGGGCCCGGCACCGGCGATCCGTCCGACGAGGGTCTGCAGCAGGGACGGAACGCTCACGGTTCCGGCGGTCACGCCCGCCGGCTCCGGTGGGATGTCGGAGGTGGCGGTGGACGCAGGTGGGGTCGACGCAGGTGGGGTGGACGCAGTGGGGGCCGGCACGGAAGGGGGTGAGGAGGCGGGCGGCACCGCCGACAGCAGTGCGGCCGCCTGGTCGAGCACCGAGCCACCGGCACCAACGGACGCGGCGGGCGGCACCCGATTCGTCCCCGTCGTATCCAGGCCCGAGGCGTCGTCGGCGGCGTCGAACGGGACGGGCAGGGCGGTGAACATCTTCATCGCACCCCGTAACCCCGGCGCGTCACCGACCCCGGTCACGGTGTCTCGCACGTCGGCGGGCGGTTGATACGGACCCGAGACGTAGCAGGTGTTGAACCTGATCGGCTCGCCCGCATCGCATTTGAGGTATCCCGAACCGGGCACGCTGGGCAGATGGTACGCGTCGGGAACCCCGAGTACCGATCGGGATTCGTTCGCCGAGAACGTCTTCAGACCGATCCGATACGAGAGGTGGCTGTCGAGACCGCGCAACTTGCCCTCCTCGAGTCGTTGGGAGGCAAGCAGCAGATGAATGTGCAGCGACCGCCCGAGCCGTCCGATCGCGACGAACAGTTCGGCGAAATCCGGTTTCTGCGCCAGCAATTCGGAGAACTCGTCCACGACGATGAACAATGCCGGCAGGGGTTGCAACGGAGCGCCGGCGGCGCGGGCCTGTTCGTATTCGGTGACGTTGGCGAAGTTCCCGGCCGCGCGCAACACTTCTTGACGACGATTCAATTCCCCCGACAGCGCATCCTTCATCCGGTCGACCATCGCCAATTCCTGCTCGAGGTTGGTGATCAAGGCCGCCACATGGGGGCTGCGTTCGAGCCCGAGGAAGGTGGCGCCGCCCTTGAAGTCGACGAGGACCAGATTGAGCTCGGCGGGTGAGTGGGTGGCCAGCATCGCCACCACGAGCGTGCGCAGGAATTCCGACTTTCCCGAACCGGTTGCGCCGATGCACAACCCGTGCGGACCGGTGCCGCCGTGCGCGCTCTCCTTGATGTCGAGTTCGACTGTCCCACCCGATGGTGTGTAGCCGATCGGAACGCGCAAGCGGTCACGCCCGGTGCGCCCTCGCCAGTGCACCGCCGTATCGAAGCGGGACACATCGTCGATGCCCAGTAACGCCGGTAGTCCGGGGTCGAGGGCGGTGGCCTCGGAATCGAGACTGGCCAGGGAGGCCGCCGTCGCCAACCGATAGCGAGCCAGCCGTCGGGCCATGGCCTCGCATTCGGCGATACCCAACGCATCCATCGTCGCGAAATCCTCGGTGCCATAGGCACTTCTCGCCGACACCGTGCCGTCGGAGACCACCAGCTGCAGTCCGCGTCTGGCGGCGAGCCCGTCGGGTGGTGCGGTCAGATCGAGTACGGTGACGCCCTCCATCCCGGCGTCGTTGACGAGCCGCTCGGCTCCGGTCACCCTGCCGTCGTCGATGATCACCACCAGGTGCACCCGACCGGGAGTCGGCGGCGCCGACCGGGAGAACCGGCCGCGGTCGGCCAGTTCGGTGGCGAGCGCGGTCTCCAGGTCCGCCAATGTCGGGAAGATCATCCGCATCGGTCCGACGGCATCGGCCAACGAGGGATGCCCGACGTGCGGCAGCCACTTCGCCCAGTCCCAGGCCTCACCGGCCGGGTCGGCGGTCACCACGGCCACCCGGAGATGGTCCGGCCCGTGGAAGGCACACAACTCGATGACCATGGCGCGCAGCAGTTCTCGGGTCTCCTGACGCACACCCTCGATGTTGATGGCCGGAAAGCCCCGCAGTGACACCGCGGTCGGCAGTCGGTGCACCACCGAATGCGTCCGGACGAATCGCCGCAGCGCGACCATCGACACCGGCTCGAGATCCTCCAGCGGCCCGGTCTCCGGCGGCACCAGACGGGTGGCCAATCGCTGCGTACCCAGACCGACCCGCACATGCGCGAAATCGTTGTCGGCCGGTCGCCGCTCCCACATCCGGCGCGTCCCGATCAGATCGGGAATGCTGCGCGGATCGGGATGGCTCCAGGCCAACGCCGCACGCTGTGCACCACTGGTGTCGCCGACCTGCGTGCGCAGGCCGGCGAGGTAGCGGAAGTAGTCCTTGCGTTCCTCGTTGAGTTCGGCGGCCTTCTTGCCGCCCCCACGACCTCCCGCTGCGAACATTCCAAACATCGACATCAGCATCATCAGGGGGAACATCATGAACAGCGGATTGGTCAGGATGTTGCGACCCCCGGTCGCGAACATCATCGCCAACATGCCGATGACCGCGACCACCATGATCACCGGCAGCAACTTCAGCAACATCCCGCCCGGAACCACCCGCGGCACATCCGGGGGCGGCTGGATGTTCAGTTCACCACCGGGCGCACGTGGTGGCGTGATCCGTGGCCGCCGCACGAAACCATCGGTTGTGCTCACCTGTCCCCCTCGTCCCCTCTACCTCGCCCCTCGCGCGTTGTCCCCCGTCGACTCACCGAGACGTTCCGTACACCGTGTTATCCACCGGAACGAATAGGACATCTCACCCAAAGCCGAACGTGTGGTTATGGTAACTGCGAATCAAGGGGGAGGAACGTCGAGATGTCATCTGTGGATACCCGACCAGCGGCACCCGCCGAGAACGGTGCGCTGCGGGCGTCGGCGCCGTCGATCGAACCCGCGTTGGTACGGGTGTCGGTGCTCGGCGGCAACACCCAGCTCGACGTCGCACTTCCGGCTGCAGTCCCGGTGGCTGCGCTCCTCGGCGATCTCGTCACCCAGATCGAGTCGCGCAGCCCGCGCCGGCGAGACCCCGACGACACCGAGCCGGATCCGAGCGGCGACAACGTGCTCGATCGGCGGTCACGATGGACCCTGTCGCGCATCGGGCAGCCGCCGCTGCCCGTGAACCGTTCGCTCGCCGACTCCGGGGTGCGTGACGGCGACCTGCTGATGGTCACCTCGGTGCGCACCGACGATTCGCCGGCACTGTTCGACGACGTCGTCGATGCCGTTGCGCGCCTGAACGAATCGCGCTTCGCCAACTGGTCGGCGCAGGGAGCCCGGGTGATCGGATTCGCCGCGGCGATCCTGGCGGGCATCGTCGGCGCGGTGGCCCTGGCCGGGATGCGGTGGCATGCCGATGTCTGGTGGCCGGCGATCCCGGCCGCGACGATGACGCTGGCGTTGGTCACCGCATCGGCCATCGTCGCCCATCGATATCGCGACGACACCACGGCGACGGTCCTGGCTGCCGCGGCCGCTCCGACGGCGTTCGTGGCCGGCATGCTCACCGTTCCCGGACCCTACGGCTCCGCGCATCTCTCGCTGGGGTTCGCGGTGGTGGTGCTCGTCTGCGTCGTGTCCTATCGGCTGAGCGCGGTCGGCGCGGTGGTGCACGCCGCCCTGCTGACCGCCTCGGTGATCGGTGGTGCGATCTCGCTGGCCGCTCTGCTCATCGACAGCTCGACGCGCAATGTCGCCGCCGTCGGCGCGGCCGCGGCGTTGCTCGTCGTCGCGATGGCGCCCCGGCTGACGATCGTGTTGGCGAAACTACCGCTGCCGCCGGTGCCGACGGCTGGTGTGCCGCTCGATCCGGACGACGCCCAGCCTGTCCCCACCATCGAGGGCATCGGCGCGATCGGAGCGATGGCTCTTCCGAAAGCCGATGCGCTCGAACGTCGTTCGTATCTGGCGAACGCCTATCTCACGGGCATCGTGGCCGGTGCCACCGCGGTGATCGGCCCCGCCGCGGTCATCACCGCGACCCCGTGGAACGGCGTCGACGCCAAGTCGATGGCACTGGCGGTCATCCTGGCCGTCGTGTTGTGCCTGCGCGGCCGCTCACACAGCGACCTCGTGCAGGCGTGTGTCCTGATCGGCGGTGGGGTGCTGACCCTCGCTGCGCTCGTCGGTTCGTTGACCGCGGTCGACGGGTGGTGGCCGTTCGTCGGATTCGTGGTCGCGGCAACAGCTCTCGTTGTCGCACTCGTGGTCGGTGTGCTCGCACCCGGACATGAGTTCTCGCCGGTGATGCGACGCCTCGCCGAGCTCGGCGAGTACGCCCTGATCGTGGTGATCGTGCCGCTGCTCGTCTGGATTCTCGATCTGTACCAGACGGTTCGGGACATCTAGTGGTCCGTCACGGAGCTGGGCGACCGGCGTCCGGAGTTGTCCGTCGTCGTCGTTTCCCGACCGGCCTCGCCATGGCACTGGCCGTCGCCACGCTTGTCGCCGTCTCCGGTGGTGGGCCCGCCTTCGCGCTGAGTCCGCCTCAGGTCGATCCGGGGGCGTTGAACCGGTCCGCCCCGGTGGCGCCGCCCGAACCCACCGAACAACGCACGCTCTGCGCGCGACCCGTCGCCGTCACCGCCGCGAGCCAGCCCTCTCCTGCTCAACAGATGATGAATCTGGAAGAGGCCTGGCGCTTTTCGCGCGGAGCGGGACAACGCGTCGCCGTGATCGACACCGGTGTCACGCCGCATCCCCGACTGCCTCGATTGCGCGGCGGCGGCGACTACGTCTCGGGTGGCGACGGACTCGCCGACTGTGATGCGCACGGCACGCTGGTGGCCGGGCTCATCGCGGCCGCCTCGTCGCCTGACGACGCGTTCTCCGGAGTCGCACCGGATGCCTCGATCATCTCGATTCGCCAGTCCAGCAGCGCCTTCGACGCCAAGGACCGGCGTCGCGACGACGCGGACCCGGCGGTCGGCGGCGGATACGGGTCGGTGACCACCCTCGCCAACGCGGTGGTCCGCGCCGTCGACCTCGGTGCCACGGTCATCAACATCTCCGAGGTGGCGTGTTCCCCGGCGGGTGCCCGGCCCGCCGACCGTTCGCTGGGCGCCGCGGTCCGCTACGCCTTCGACCGCAACGTGGTCGTGGTGGTCGCTGCAGGCAACCTGTCGCAGGGGTCGGCGTGTGCCGAACAGAATCCGCCACCGCTACCCGGCGATCCCGACGGGTGGGGATCGGTCCAGACCGTGGCCAGTCCCGCCTGGTTCTCGCCCTATGTTCTCGCGGTGGGCTCGGTCGATGCCGGCACCGGAGCGCCGAGCTCGTTCAGCTTGCACGGGCCGTGGGTCGATGTCGCGGCACCGGGTACCGGGATCATCAGTCTCGACAGCACTCCCCGCAGTTCGTCGCTGGTCAACGCGCAGCGGAGCAACTCGGGCCCGCTTCCGTTGCTGGGCACCAGCTTCTCCACCCCGTTCGTCGCCGGCACGGTGGCATTGGTCCGCGCACGGTACCCGGGGTTGTCGGCGGGTGAGGTGATGGACCGTATCGTCCGCACCGCGCACGCCCCGGGACCGGGCCACGATCAGGCGATCGGTCACGGGGTCATCGACACCGTCGCGGCGCTGACCGCTGAGCTGCCCGAGGGACCGCTCGCCGATCCCGAGGTGCCTGCGGCGATCGCGGCTCCCGCGGTGGCGCCGGCACCCGATCACAGCCCGCGCAACGTCGCGCTGGTGGGCGTGGGGCTCGCCGCGGCCGTGGTGGTTGCGGTTCTGGCGCTCTCACTGCCTCATCGTCGGGTCCGTCGACTCGACCCTGACGAGTACTAACCGGAATCCGGGTACGACGGATCCGGTGTTGGGTTACTTGGCCGTTCGAGCCGGCCGCAGTTCACGCGGCAGGGCGAAGGTCAGCGTTTCCTCGGCGGTGGTGACCTTTTCTACGGAATCGAAGCCGTACTCGGACAGGAAGTCGATGACCCCACGGACCAGGACCTCCGGCACCGATGCACCCGAGGTGATGCCGACGGTCTCGACGCCGTCGAGCCAGGCCGGGTCGATCTCCCGCGCATAGTCGACCAGGTAGGAGGCCGACGCGCCGTTCTGCAGCGCCACCTCGACGAGCCGCACCGAGTTCGACGAGTTCTTCGAGCCGACGACGATCACCAGGTCGCACTTCGGGGCCATCGCCTTGACCGCGACCTGACGATTCTGGGTCGCATAACAGATGTCGTCGCTCGGCGGGTCGTTGAGCTCGGGGAATCTCTCACGGAGGCGGCGCACGGTCTCCATCGTCTCGTCCACCGACAACGTGGTCTGGGAGAGCCAGATGACCTTCGATTCGTCACGCACACTCACGGTGTCGACGGCGTCGGGACCGTCCACGAGCTGGATGTGCTCCGGCGCCTCCCCCGCGGTGCCCTCGACCTCCTCGTGGCCCTCGTGACCGATGAGCAGGATGTCGTAGTCATCGCGGGCGAAGCGCTTGGCCTCTTGATGCACCTTGGTGACCAGCGGGCACGTGGCGTCGATGGTCTTGAGGTTGCGTTGCGCGGCGGTGCGATGCACCTCCGGGGAGACGCCGTGGGCGGAGAACACGACGATGGCGCCTTCGGGTACCTCGTCGGTCTCGCCGACGAAGATCGCGCCACGCTCGGCGAGAGTGTCGACGACGTGCCGGTTGTGCACGATCTCCTTGCGGACGTAGACGGGCGCACCGTGCTTGTCGAGTGCACGCTCGACGGTCTCCACGGCGCGATCCACGCCGGCGCAATATCCCCGCGGTTCGGCGAGCAGGATGCGCTTGGATTCAGTCATGTCCCCAAGGGTACGTGTTGGACCACTCGCCGCGAGATGGCAGAGTGAACCCATGGTTCGTGCTCCTTATCCGGCCCGTATCGCCGCAGGTCTCGTCGTCACGGCCGTCGAAGAGACGCGCAAGTTGCCGACTCTGCTGTTCACCCTGCCGGTGACCGCGGTCAGCGAGACGCTGCAGTTGGCGATGCGCGCCCAACAGGGCATCGCCGAGTTGGCCATCAAGGGCGACACCGCACTGGAAATGATCTTCGACCGCCCCAGCGAAGAACCCGCGTGGGCGCGGTTCGACGAGGATGACGCCGAGGTCGCCGATACCGTCGTGCCGATCGAGTCCGGGCGGGCGAGCCTCACCGACACCACCGATGACGAGCACGACACCGCTGCGGACGACGACACCGGGCCCGCGCCGTCCGAGTCCACACCCGCCGAGTCGCCGGCCCCGCGCGCCAACGCCGGGCGATTCGCGCTGTACTCATCGGCCCCCGAGGAGGTCATCACCTCCTCGACCACCGGCCCCGGCAGTGACACCCCGGCGCCCACCGGTCCGGTGCCCGAGGTCGTCGAATACACCGAATACGACAACCTCACCCTGGCCCAGCTGCGTGCCAAGCTGAGGTCGGTCGGCGTCGACGAACTCTCCGAGTTGCTCGCCTACGAGAAGGCCAACCGCAACCGCGCTCCGTTCATCACCATGATCGACAACCGGATCACCGCGGCCGAGAACAAGCGCACGCCATCGAAGTGAGCGGTGGCGGTTCGGCGAATTCGGCCGACAACCCGTGGCCGGTGCGCACCGTCAACACGAAGATCGCCGACTGGATTCACCGGCTCGGCCAGATCTGGGTGGAGGGCCAGGTCACCCAGATCAGCCGCCGCCCCGGTACGCGCACATCGTTTCTGACGCTGCGCGATCCGGCCGCCGACATCTCCATCTCGGTGACCTGCAGCCCCGATCTGCTGGCCCGCACCGAGGTCCCGATCACCGATGGGGCTCATGTGGTGATGCTCGGTCGTCCCAGCTACTACACCGGCCGCGGCACGATCTCGTTGCGCGTCAGCGACATTCGCCCCATCGGCGTGGGTCAGCTGCTGTTGCGCATCGAGCGGCTACGGCAGCTGCTGGCCGCCGAGGGACTCTTCGACGCGCGTCTGAAACGTCCGATCCCGTTCCTACCGCGCACCATCGGCCTGATCTCCGGCCGCGCCAGTGCCGCGCAACGCGACGTGGTGTCGGTGGCCTCGGCGCGGTGGTCGGCGGTGCGCTTCGATGTGCGCGATGCACCGGTGCAGGGCCCGACGGCGGTACCGCGGATCATCGGCCACCTTCGCGAGCTCGACGCGCACGCCGACATCGACGTCATCATCATCGCCCGCGGCGGCGGCAGCGTCGAGGACCTGTTGCCATTCTCCGACGAGGCGCTTTTGCGGGCGGTCGCCGCGTGTTCGACGCCCGTGATCAGCGCGATCGGCCACGAACCCGACAATCCGCTCCTGGACTTCGTCGCCGACATCCGTGCCGCCACCCCCACCGACGCGGCCAAACGCGTGGTCCCCGACGTGGAGGCCGAACTCGCCGGGATCGCCGCCCTGCGCCGCCGCAGCGCGCACGCCCTGCGCAACTGGGTGCACCGCGAGGACCGGGTGATCGCCGGCCTTCGTGCCCGCCCGGTGCTCGCCGATCCGTTCACCGTGCTCGACCGACACAACGAACGCGTCGACCGACTGCGAGCCGATCTGCGTCGTACCCTCATCGGCCGACTCGACACCGAGGACCGCCGCACCGAACATCTCGGGGCCCGGCTGGCGACGCTGGGGCCTGCTCAGACGCTGGCCCGCGGCTACGCGGTCGTGCAGCGCGTCGACACCGACCCGCCGCACGTGCTCGACTCCGTGGACGGTCTGCCGACGTCGGCGCGGCTACGAATCCGGTTGGGCGACGGATCGATTCACGCCGACGTCACCTCGATCGAATCGGCCGCGCACTCCCCTCACCACCACGACGAGACCGACGACCATGCGCAGGAGGAACAGTGAGTCCCCAACGGGCAGCCAAGAATTCGGCTTCACAGAAGGCCGACACCTCCGACGACGGACGCACCCCGGTCGACGAACTCGGATACGAACAAGCCCGCGACGAACTCGCCGAGGTGGTCGCGACCCTCGAGCGAGGGGGCCTCGACCTCGACGCGTCGCTCGCGCTGTGGGAACGCGGGGAGGCACTCGCCGATCGCTGCGAGGCTCACCTCGCCGGCGCACGCGAACGCATCGAGGCGGTGCTCAACGACGGTGAGGAACTCGATCACGAGGACGACACGGAGGATGACGACGAGTTCGACGACTGAGCTTCGAGTCAGAAGAAGACGAGGAGCACAGTGGCCGAAGCGACGATGATCTCCGAGTGCACCAGTCCCACCGACGTGGCCGTGCTGCGATGGGCCTGGGCGCGGGAAACCGCGCCGGAGATACCGGCGTGGTCGGCCGATGCCGAGTTCGTCACTGAGGTTGAGCGCTGGATGACTGCCCCGCACCGGTCGGTGTGGACCGCCGTTACGGAGGTCGTGGCAGCGGATCGCACAACGTCGGCCGCGGTGGGCATGGTCTGTCTGACCGAATACACGCGCATGCCCAGTCCCAGGTCTGTTGCCGCGGGATCGTGGGGATATCTCGGGCATCTCTTCGTAGCTGCCGAACATCGAGGCCGCGGCATCGGCCACGACCTCATCGAAGCGGTACTCAGATTCGCCGACGCTCGAGGCTACACCAAGGTCGTTCTGTCCCCGACCTCGAAATCCGTTCCGCTATACGCACGTTGCGGATTCAGCACTGACAACGATCTGATGGTTCGCTACTGCTGACGCGGTGCGCGTCAACCCCTACCCGGCAGCGGCTGCTGCTCGATCACCGATTCGGCCATCGTGGCCATCCCGCTGTCGGAACCGGTGGACATGACCGCGATTCGGACCGACCCGAGGTCGGTGATCCAGAATTTGTTGCCGTCGTGGGTGCTGTAGGTCACCCAGCGCTGCCCACCGATCTCACGGGTGCCGGTCCCCGAGGCCACGGTCGAACCATCGGCGAGATGGTCGACGAGTTCGTCCTCGGACGCGTCGGTCTGGGTCAGCTGCACGTAG
The DNA here is from genome assembly GCF_000241325.1 of Gordonia polyisoprenivorans NBRC 16320 = JCM 10675. Taxonomy (GTDB): domain Bacteria; phylum Actinomycetota; class Actinomycetes; order Mycobacteriales; family Mycobacteriaceae; genus Gordonia; species Gordonia polyisoprenivorans. The sequence goes on from NZ_BAEI01000085.1 coordinate 22,190, forward strand.
CTACCGCTGTTGGTGATCCAGCCGACGTTGCTGACCACGTGTCCGGCCACGTTCTCACGGCTGCCCGAACTCGGTTTCCATCCGGCGGGGTCCGGCGGCTTGCGGATCGGGAAGGGCAGCGTCTGCGAGTCCGAGAGCAGCGCACCCTGCACGTCGAACGGGCTGCGCCGGTCGTCGGAGGCACTTCCGGTGAGCCCCACCGAGCAGTTCCCCGAGGCGATCGCGACGAGCGCGCAGATCGCCAACAGCGGAATGATCGACCAGATCATGTCCTTACCGCTGACGAGATAGCGCGGTTTCTGGGCCATGGGGCTCAGTATTCCAGCCGACACACGCCGTTCGGCAAATCGCCCATCCGCCGTTTACCGGCCGCACGCAACCGCACGGATCGATCACACCGGGCGGTGACCAGCGCATCGAGGTGACATGCGAGGATGGAGGGCAGTCGCACCGCCGCACGCCGAGGAGTCCAAGACATGACCGAAGCCACCCCCCAGGCCCCTGACCGCAACCTCGCGATGGAGTTGGTGCGAGTCACCGAGGCCGCCGCGTTGGCAGCCGGACGCTGGGTGGGTCGTGGCGACAAGAAGGGCGGCGATGGTGCCGCCGTCGACGCGATGCGTGAGCTGCTCTCGACGGTGTCGATGCGCGGCGTCGTGGTGATCGGTGAGGGCGAGAAGGATGAAGCCCCGATGCTGTTCAACGGCGAAGAGGTCGGCGACGGCAGCGGACCCGACTGCGACGTCGCGGTCGACCCCATCGACGGGACCACCCTGATGGCCGAGGGCCGCCCCAACTCGATCGCGGTGATCGCGGTGTCCGAGCGCGGCACCATGTACGACCCGTCGGCGGTGTTCTACATGGACAAGATCGCCGTGGGGCCGGAGGCCAAGGGCGCCATCAACATCGACGAATCGGTGGAGTGGAACATCAACTCGGTCGCCAAGGCCAAGGGCATCGACGTCGCCGACCTGACCGTCGTCGTGCTCGACCGGCCGCGCCACGCCGATCTGATCGGCGAGATCCGACAGGCCGGCGCCAAGATCCGCCTCATCTCCGACGGCGACGTCGCGGGGTCGATCGCCGCTGCGGGCGACTACAGCACCGTCGACATGCTGATGGGTGTCGGTGGTACCCCCGAGGGCATCATCACCGCTGTCGCGATGAAGTGCATGGGCGGCGAGATCCAGGGCAAGCTCTGGCCGCGCAACGAGGAAGAGCGCAAGAAGGCACTCGACGCCGGCCACGATCTCGACCGTGTGCTCGGCACCAACGATCTGGTCAGCGGTGAGAACTCGTTCTTCTGCGCGACCGGCGTCACCAACGGCGACATGCTGCGCGGCGTCACCTACCGACCCGGCGGCGCCACCACGCGTTCGCTGGTCATGCGCTCCAAGTCGGGCACCATTCGCCGGATCGAGGCCGTCCACAAGACCGCCAAGCTCCGCGAGTACGCACGCCTGAGCATCTGAGTCCTCGCGAGGAGCACCCGGACGACACACGTGGTTCTGTACGCAACCGAGCCGGCGGCCGCCGACGGTGAGCCGGCCCTGCCGGCCTGGACGGCGGTGAGCACGGAGGAGTGCGATTCAGCCATCGAGGCACGCTGGCGAACCGAGGGACACCGCATAGCCGAGCTTCTCGCTGCTGAGATCGGCGACTACGCCGACATCGAACACTGCGTCTGAAAGCGCACCGGCCCCAGTTCGGGCCGGTGCGCCACTACCCCTGAGGCTCAACCGTTTCCGAGTGGCCGCGGATCGAAGGTGACCCGGATGCGGGTGATCAGTCCGTCCTCGACATGGCTCCAGTTGGCGGTCGGCAACGTGGCGCCGTCCTTGGTCACCAGGTCGAACCAGGTGATGACGTCGTCGCCGTCGGCCACTCGGGCGTGCAGGACGAGGTCATCCATGATCGATTCGGCCATGCCCCGCAGTCCGGCGAGGCAGGCGTCGGCGCCGTCGGCGACACCCATGACGCCGACGAAGCTCACGTCGGGGGCGAGCACCGACCGCAACCGGTCGAAATCTCTTGTGCGCCAAGCATCGAAGTAGGTCTCGGCGACGGTACGGGTGGTCTCGGTGGTGGAGATCATCTCTGTCATGACTCCATGGTGGAGTCCGAGAGTCCATCCGTCCAACAGATCTTTCGGATAGCATCTATCATTTTCAGCAATGGAACTGCATCAGTTGCGATACGTGACCGCGGTCGTCGACGCCGGCACGTTCACCGCCGGCGCGCAGACCGTGCGTGTCAGCCAGTCCGGGGTGTCCACCCAGATCGCGAAGCTCGAACGCGAACTGGGCGTGACACTCTTCGATCGCACATCGCGGCGGGTGTCGCTCACCGCGGAGGGCCGCACACTGCTGCCGGTGATTCGCCAGGCCCTGACCGGCATCGACGCCGTCACCGACACGGCCAACGCGATCCGCGGTGTGATGACCGGATCGCTGCGTGTCGGAGCCGTCACCGGACTGACGTGGGATCCGCTCGTCGACGCCCTGGCGGTGATGCACGACAGTCACCCGGGGATCGACGTCCGACTGATCGAGGGTCTCTCCGACGACCTGATGCGCGCGGTGCGCGACGGCGGGCTCGACGTCGCCGTTGCCGGATGGGCGGGCGACGCACCGGCCGACCTGCTCACCCGCGTCATCGTCGAGGATGCGTTGTGCGCGGTCCTCGCCCCCGATCATCCGTGGGCGTCGTCGACGACCCTGGACACCGCGCAACTGTTGACCGCCGATCTGATCTCCCTACCGGTCGGTACCGGGGCACGCACCGCACTCGATGCCGCAGCTGCTCGTATCGGGATGACCGCAACCCCACGCTGGGAGGTGACGACGCCCGCCCAGGTGAGCCTGCTGGCCCGACGCGGCATCGGCGTCGGTGCACTCAGCGAGAACACCGCGGCCGGCTTCGACGGCATCGTCGCGGTGCCCCTGGCCGACGCCGCAGCCCGCTCGAGTCTCGGGGTCGTCTCGCGTCGCGATCCGTCGGCGGCTGCGCAGGCGTTCCGCTCCCTGCTCCGGCTCTGAGGTGCCGCGCTAGGATTTCCGCGTGAGCAAACCAGCCCTTGCTCCGGAGTTCCGCTATGCCGACTTGCTGCCCTCCGGCGCCGATGACACCCCGTATCGACTGATCACCACCGAGGGGGTCTCGACCTTCACCGCCGACGGTCAGACCTTCCTCAGAGTCTCCCCCGAGGCGTTGCAGCGGCTGACCGCCGAGGCGATGCACGACATCAGCCACTATCTGCGGCCCGCGCACCTCGCGCAGTTGCGCAAGATCATCGACGATCCGGAGTCCTCGGGCAACGACCGCTTCGTCGCGCTCGACCTGCTCAAGAACGTCAACATCTCCGCCGGCGGCGTGCTACCGATGTGCCAGGACACAGGTACCGCGATCGTCATGGGCAAGAAGTCCGAGGGGGTGCTCACCGGGGTCACCGACGGTGAGTGGATCTCACGCGGTGTCTATGACGCCTACACCAAGCTCAATCTGCGGTATTCGCAGCTGGCACCGCTGACCACTTACGACGAGAAGAACACGGGCACCAATCTGCCTGCGCAGGTGGAGATCTACTCCACCGAGCAGGGACCGAAGGGCCCCGAATACAAGTTCCTGTTCATGGCGAAGGGTGGCGGTAGCGCCAACAAGTCGTTCCTGTTCCAGGAGACCAAGGCCATCCTCAATCCCAAGCGGCTGCTGGAGTTCCTGGACGAGAAGATCCGCTCGCTCGGCACCGCAGCCTGCCCGCCGTATCACCTCGCGGTGGTCATCGGCGGAACCTCCGCCGAATTCGCCTTGAAAACGGCGAAATACGCCTCGGCTCACTATCTCGACACCCTGCCCACCGAGGGATCGATGTCCGCCCACGGCTTCCGGGATGTGGAATTGGAGGAGGAGGTTTTCAAGCTCACCCAATCCTTCGGCATCGGAGCACAATTCGGCGGCAAATATTTCTGTCACGACGTCCGCGTCGTCCGGCTGCCGCGCCACGGCGCCTCCTGTCCGGTCGCGATCGCGGTGTCGTGTTCGGCGGACCGCCAGGCATTGGGCAAGATCACCGCCGACGGTGTGTTCCTCGAGCAGCTCGAAACCGATCCCGCACAGTACATGCCGGACGCCGGCGTCGCCGAGGACATCGAGGGCGGCGCTGTCGTCGACGTCGACCTGAACCGCCCGATGAGCGAAATTCTGGCGGAGCTGTCCAAATATCCTGTCAAGACCCGACTTTCGCTCACCGGCCCGCTCGTCGTCGCCCGTGACATTGCGCATGCCAAGATCGCCGAGCGCCTCGACGCAGGTGAACCGATGCCGCAGTACCTGCGCGATCACCCCGTCTACTACGCCGGACCGGCGAAGACCCCGGAGGGTATGGCCTCGGGCTCATTCGGACCGACCACGGCCGGCCGCATGGACTCCTACGTCGAGAAATTCCAGGCGGCGGGCGGCTCGATGGTCATGCTGGCCAAGGGCAACCGCTCCAAGCAGGTCACCAATGCCTGTGCGGCACATGGTGGTTTCTATCTCGGCTCGATCGGTGGACCGGCCGCACGGCTCGCGCTCGATTGCATCAGGAGCCAGGAGGTCATCGAGTATCCCGAGCTCGGTATGGAAGCCGTCTGGAAGATCGAGGTGGAGAACTTCCCGGCGTTCATCGTCGTCGACGACAAGGGCAACGACTTCTTCACCGACCCGGGCGGCGCGGTGACCGTCCCGCTGGGTGGGGTGCGCATCCGGTCGAAGGAGCGCTGAGCGGGCTCACGCCGTAGATCGATGCCACCATGTGACACCGATCTACGGCGATGACGGACATGCCGGGCATCCGGCGACGGTTCCCCGCCATCCACGGTCGCGCAGCGCGCGGGCGATCTTCGTCGCTGTGGCACACGGACGTTCGTACACCTGTCCCCATCCCAGACGAAGCGTCAGCCGATCGCCGTGAACCGCGGCGTCGAGGTCACGTTCGAGGTCGCGGTCGCGTGCCACCGGACCGTCGTGACCGAGTCGGCCGTCGAGTTCGACGACGAGACCGAAGTCGACGTACTCCACATCGCGCAGGCCCCGACGTCCCACGGTGGTCGGCGCCTGCCGGATCGGCGCAGGAAGACCATGGGCCCGTTCGACTTTCGTCAGGTATCCGTGCTCGAGAACCGAACACGTGCCGTCCCGTACATCACGGAGAACGCCCTCGACGAACCGTCGGTGCGCGATCCGTGGCCGGCGGCGCAGCGCCGCGAGCAGGCGGTCTGCGGTGGTTCGGCGAGCCTGCACCGCATCTGCCAGGCAGGCGACGACGCGCGCCGACGACGACGCATCGACGACATCGAGCACGGCCTCCTCGATACGCAGGCGCGGGGGACGCGCATGCCAGAGCACCCTGTCGTCCAGCCGAGACCCGTAGTGGACGACCACACCCTGGCGTCTGGTCACCCGGCGTTGTCGGTCTACGACGATGTGCACCGGCTGGGTCGGCGCCACGTCGCCGTCGAGTATCGCCGATGAGTGACTCAGGGCCGCCGGAAACGCGTCGAGTACCGCACTCCACTGGCGCTGTCGTGCAGTCAGTGGCCCGGTGTGATCGACATAGACGCCGGGGAACACCGTCGCCCATTCCCGGCGCCGCACCATGCGGCGGACGAAGGCTGCGGAGAATCCACAGTCGATCACCTGCCCGCGGGTGATGACACCGTCCTGCGACGCGAGCAGGTCGTCGAGACGAGCCGTGTCGGGCGCAGCAACAGTCATGGCGCACAGTGTGACCGCTCGACGGCGCCGTTGGTCGCCCGCGAGGAGGATCTGTGGACAACTCGGTCGAGACCACCACTTGTGCCGTACTTTCGTGTCACCCAGTGACACCGAAGTACGGCATGGTCTGTCGACGGGCCTGCGCGCCGGGCTGCACACGCGACGAGTAGCGTGAATTGAGGTAGTCCTAACTCGCCGTCGACCATCGGAGGACGCAGCACCATGACCGAGCAGCAGTACCGCATCGAGCACGACACCATGGGCGAGGTCAAAGTCCCCGTCGACGCGCTGTGGCGGGCCCAGACCCAGCGCGCCGTCGAGAACTTCCCGATCAGCCACCGCCCACTCGAGCGCACCCAGATCCGGGCGATGGGACTGCTCAAGGCGGCGTGCGCGCAGGTCAACAAGGATCTCGGGCTACTCGATGCGGCGAAGGCCGACGCCATCATCGCCGCGGCCAAGGAGATCGCCGACGGCCGCCACGACGACCAGTTCCCCATCGATGTCTTCCAGACCGGCTCGGGCACCAGCTCCAACATGAACACCAACGAGGTCATCGCCTCGATCGCCAAGGCGGCCGGCGTCGAGGTCCATCCCAACGACCACGTCAACATGTCGCAGTCGTCCAACGACACCTTTCCGACCGCCACCCACGTCGCCGCCACCGAGGCCGCGGTCAGCGATCTGATCCCGGCGCTCGACCATCTCCGGCTGGCCCTGTTGGAGAAGTCGAACGAGTGGCGTGAGGTCGTCAAGAGCGGTCGCACCCACCTGATGGATGCGGTACCGGTGACCCTGGGCCAGGAGTTCGGCGGTTATGCCCGCCAGGTCGAGGCCGGTATCGAACGCATCACCTCGACACTCCCCCGGGTCGGCGAACTGCCGATCGGCGGAACGGCCGTCGGCACCGGACTCAACGCGCCGGCCGGCTTCGGCACCAAGGTCGTCGCCGAACTGCGCAAGCTCACCGACGTCGACGCCCTCTCACTCGCCAAGGACAACTTCGAGGCGCAGGCCGCCCGGGACGGGCTGGTCGAACTGTCGGGTCAGCTGAAGACGGTCGCGGTGTCGCTGACCAAGATCGCCAACGACGTCCGCTGGATGGGGTCGGGCCCACTCACCGGCCTCGGCGAAATCCAGCTGCCCGATCTGCAGCCCGGCAGCTCGATCATGCCCGGCAAGGTCAATCCCGTTCTGCCCGAGGCGGTCACCCAGGTCGCCGCACAGGTCGTCGGCAACGACGCCGCGGTCACCTGGGGTGGCGGCAACGGCGCCTTCGAGCTGAACGTGTACATCCCGATGATGGCGCGCAACGTGCTGGAGTCGCTCAAGTTGCTGGCCAACGTGTCCCGGCTGTTCGCCGACCGCTGCATCTCCGGCCTCGTCGCCCACGAGGAGCGTCTCAGGACGCTTGCCGAGAGTTCTCCGTCGATCGTCACCCCGCTCAACTCGGCGATCGGGTACGAGGAGGCGGCCGCGGTCGCCAAACAAGCCCTCAAGGAGGGCAAGACGATTCGGCAGACCGTCATCGACCGTGGCCTCATCGGCGACAAGCTCAGCGAGGCCGAGCTCGACAAGCGGCTCGACGTGCTGAAGATGGCGAATCTCGACCGCGAACGCTGATCGGCGACGAATCTCCCTCGGAGCGCACTACGGTCTTCAGAGATGGGCGACGCAACGACGACCGAGCAGAGCACCGGCGACCTCGCCGACTTCCCGACCCGGTGGCACACCGGTCTGGCGTTGGTCGCCCACCCAGACGATCCCGAATACGGGATGTCCGCCGCGGTGGCGCGATGGGTCGGCGAGGGCAAGCGCATCGTCTACGCGCTGGCCTCCAGCGGCGAGAAAGGCATCGCGGGGATGGACCCGGACGAGGCCGGTCCACTGCGTGAGCAGGAGCAACGCGAAGCCGCATCCATCGTCGGGGTCGACGAGGTGGAATTCTGGGGCTTCCCCGACAGCGACATCGCCAACAGTGAGGCCCTGCGCGCCCGGATCACCGAGACGATCATGGCCGTCGACCCCGACGTGATCATCTCGCTCTTCGGTGGCGACCACTGGGCACCCGGCGCGCCCAACCAACGCGACCACATCGAGTTCGCCGCTGCGGTCGTCGACGCCTACGACGCGCTCCTACCGCGCGCACATCAGCGGTGGCTGTTCGAGAACGGTCCGAACGCCAGCCATGCCGTCGAGGTCGGCGACGAGGTCGAGGTTGCAGTGAGATCCCTTGCCGCGCATCGGAGGTATCTGGAGGTCCTCGACCCCGACACTCCGGTCGACGAGCAGGCCCGCGCCCAGATCGAGAAGGTCACCGCGCCCAGGGAGGATTTCGGGGGCCGACGTGCGGTCGCTTTCACACTGGTGCGCGACGGTGACACCGACCCCGACCATTGACCACTGACCACTGACCACTGACACGGCTACGCCGCCGATCCCACATGGATCGACGGCGTCGCCTCGTCACCTCACGGATGTGGTTGTCAGCCACCGACTCCCAGCATCGACGGCAGGATGCCGACGAGTTGATTGAGCAACTGGGTCAGGGCATTGTCGTCGAGGAGTCCACTCGTGGTGCCCGACTGCGGGGTTCCCGACTGCGGGGTTCCTGATTGGGGGGTTCCCGACTGGGGCGTTGATTGCGGTGTGGTCGACTGCGGTGTCGTCAGCGCCGGCGCATTACCCGTGGGCGCAGCCTGATTGACACCGATGGCGATCTTCGGGCTCTTGGCGGGATCCAGCCAGGTCAAGATGTTGCGCAGCACATCCTTGTCGATCGCCACACAACCCATCGTCGGCTCGCCGGTACTGGCATGCAGGAAGATCGCCGACGCCTTGCCGGGGATGCGCTGCGGATTGGACGCGATGTTGACCGCGTAGTCGTACGCGGGTCCGGCGTCGTAGAGGTTCTCACTGTCCCCGCCGGGACTCTGCGCCTGGTGCACGTGCGTGTTGTAGGTGGGTGACTTCATGTTGGAGTCCCACCAATCCTGCTGTGTCACCTGGAAATACGGCATCTTGGTGCCGGGATTGGCCAGCCGCCCGAAGGCCTGGTCGAGCGCGAAGGTGCCTTGCGGGGTGCGGTAGACGTTGTCGGCGGGCTCGCCCATTCCCACCTCCCCCAGGAACGCCTGGGTCGGCCCGAACACCGGCTTCCAGCTACCACTGGCGGAGTCGCGTTCGAACGCCGTGAGCGTCGCCTTCTGGTCACTCGCCTTGGGTGCGGTCACCACGATCAGCTGACTTGTCTGACTCGACTGCGTCCCACCGCCGGACGAGCCGGTCCCGGAGAGAGTGTCGAGGACTTTGTCGAGTTCGGGGATGCCGGTCTGCGGAATGCTGATGCCGCCGGGCAGCGTCGCACCGGGAGTGGCCGGCGTGGTCGGGGTCGTCGGCGTGGTCGATGGGGCGGCAGTCGCGATGCCGGCACCACCGGCGAAAGCGGCCAGCACCGCAATCACCATTAGTCCCAAAAACCTCATTCGCCTCATCAATAACTTCTGCACCACACCAGTGTGGCAAAAGGCAAGAGGCGATGAGTCTCGCGATGGTCACGGTGCGGCATGGATCCGATCACCACCCCCTCCTTGAATCTGAACTCACCCTCAACTAGGGTCCTTCCAGTGATGCAGACCACAGTGCATCACCGGATCTCGCTCGCATCGAAGGGAAGCGCATGTCCACCGTCACCACCGTCACCGGTCCGATCTCCTCGGACGACCTCGGTCGCACCCTCATCCACGAACACGTCTTCGTCGTCGGCGAGGAGTATCGGCTCAACTATCAGGACGACTGGGACGAAGAGCGCAAGATCGACGAGGCCGTCCGCGACCTCAACGAACTCAAGTCCCTGGGCATCGACACCATCTTCGACCCGACGGTCCTCGGTCTCGGTCGGTACATCCCCCGCATCCAGAAGATCGCCGAGCAGGTCGACCTCAACATCGTCGTCGCGACCGGGCTCTACACCTACAACGAGATCCCCTTCCAGTTCCATTACACCGGCCCGGGCTTGCTCTTCGACGTCGACGAACCGCTCGTCACCTATTTCGTGCGCGATCTCACCGAGGGCATCGCCGACACCGGCGTGCGCGCGGCGTTCTTGAAGTGCGCCATCGAGGAACAGGGGCTCACCCCGGGCGTCGAGCGGGTGATGCGCGCGGTCGGACAGGCCAGTGTTGCCACCGGTGCGCCCATCACCGTGCACACCAATCCGCACACCGAATCCGGACTCGTCGCCCAGCGCGTTCTCGCCGAGGAGGGTGCCGATCTGAGCAAGGTCGTCATCGGACACTCCGGAGACAGCACCGACCTCGATTATCTGATGAAGATCGCCGACGCCGGGTCGATCCTGGGCATGGATCGGTTCGGGCTCGATGTCTTGTTGCCCTTCGACGATCGCATCAACACCATCGTCGAACTGTGCAAACGCGGATACGCCGACCGCATCGGTCTCGCGCACGACGCCGCATGCTTCATCGACTGGTTCGATCCCGAGGCCAAGAAGCAGGCGGTGCCCAAGTGGAATTACCGCCACATCAGCGAAGACGTCCTACCGACCCTGCGTGAACGCGGAGTCTCCGACGAGCAGATCACCACGATGCTCGTCGAGATCCCCCGCCGTTACTTCGAGTGAGAGCCACCTCATGAACACCCCTGTCGCAGCCAACCCTGTTGCCGCACTGTGGAACAACGCCGAGCAGCATCCCGATCGCATCGCGGTACGCAGCGGGCCGCGAGCGCTGACCTACGCCGACCTTCGGGCCCGCATCGCCCTGGCCGCGGCCCGATTCGCCGCCGCCGGGGTGGCGCCCGGGGACCGCGTCCTGCTCATCGCACCGACCATCCCCGAATTCCCGATCGTCTACTACGGTCTGCACACCCTCGGCGCCACCGTCATCACCATGAACGTGATGTCGACGGTTCCCGAGATCGATTACGTCGTCGACGATTCGGGCACGACGATGATCGTCGCCTGGCAGGACTGTGCGACCAATGCCCGCGCGGTCGCCGAGCAGCGCGGGCTGCCCTTCGCCGAGATCCGGCCCTTCGAGGAAGATGCCACCGAGATCGACGGCGTGACAACGTATGTCGAGCGTGACGAGCACGAGACCGCGGTGATACTCTACACCTCCGGCACCACCGGCAAACCCAAGGGCGCACAGCTGAGCATCGCGAACGTCAACGCCGCACCACAGGCGTTCCGCGACCCATTGCGCCTGCACGACACCGAGCGATGGGCCACCGCGTTACCCTTGTTCCACTGTTTCGGTCAAGTGGTCGTCATGCACGGCGCACTCACCTGGGCGGGCACGTTGTCGCTGATGAGCCCCTTCACAGCGACCGAGTTCATGGATCGCCTGCGCGACGAGCACATCACGATCGCGTGCGGGGTGCCCACCATGTGGAACGCCATGCTGCAGGTCACCGGGGGCTACACCCCAGGCGATTTCGCCGACCTACGACTGGCCTGCTCGGGCGGCGCCTCTCTTCCCGGTGAGGTGATCCGCGTCTTCGAGGAGCGGTTCGGCTGCTCCATCCTCGAGGGCTACGGCCTCACCGAGACCGCGGGCACCGCCACCTTCCGCAATCTCGACGGTCCGCCCAAGGTGGGGACCGTGGGGACAGCGCTGCCCGGCTTCCGGATCGAGATCCGCGACCCCGACGGCACCGTCCTGCCCGCCGACGAGGTCGGCGAGATCTTCATCAGCGGCCCGACGGTGATGACCGGCTACTGGAATCGGCCCGACGCCACCGCGGCCGAGCTCGTCGACGGATGGCTGCGCACCGGTGATCTGGGCTCGATGGACGCCGACGGCGACGTCCGCATCGTCGATCGCGCCAAAGACCTCATCATCCGCGGCGGCTACAACGTGTATCCCCGTGAGGTCGAGGAGGTCCTCTACACCCACCCCGACATCGTCGAGGTTGCCGTCATCGGGGTACCCGACGACCATTACGGCGAGGAGATCGCCGCGGTCGTCGCGGTGCGCCCGGGTGCCACGATCGAGCAGGACGCGTTGCGCGAGTGGGCAAAGGAACGCCTGTCGGCCTACAAGGTGCCGCGCATCGTGCACGTCGTCGACGAACTCCCCAAGGGGGCAACCGGCAAGATCCTCAAGCGGGCCATCGACCGCGCACCGTTGGCCTCGGTTCCGCACTGATCACGGACCCACCACCGCGCTATGTCGCCCGTCATAGTGGAGGCTCATCGCGGCGTTGACCACAGAGACCTGGCTGCCGAACCTTACCCCCGAGTAATGTTCGACCGGCCTCGCGAGAACGCGAGGCGGAAGGGTCGGGTCCTCACACATGCCACCGCTGAGTCGGATTGCGCGACTTCAGATCACCGCGATCGTCGTCCTCGGACTGGTGGTCAGTGTGGTGGCGGGGATCTGGCTGGTCCACGTGAACCGCGTCGTCGGTGTCGGGGTCTACACGGTGACCGCACATCTCCCCGATTCCGGGGGCATCTTCACCAATGCCGAGGTCACCTACCTCGGCATACCGGTCGGCCGCGTCGGGCCGCTACATCTCACGCGCGACGGCGTCGACGTCGAACTCCAGCTGGACTCGGGAGCGGCGAAGGTCCCGGCGTCGGCAATGGCGGTCGTCGCCAACCGATCCGCGATCGGCGAACAGTTCATCGACCTCCAGCCGACCCGCGGCGATGACGATGCGCACCTCCACGACGGGTCCACGATCACGAGGTCCTCGGTGCCACCACCCCTCGATGAGGTGGTGGCCTCCACCGTGCGACTCGCGCAATCGATACCACTCGACGACCTGCACACCGTGATCACCGAACTCGGGAAAGCGCTGAACGGACAAAGCGACAACCTGTCCCGGCTCGTCGACTCGTTGTCGACGCTGGCCGCCGACGGTGCCGACAATCTACCCGCGACGATCGGATTGATTCGCGACGCGAATTCGGTACTGGCCACCCAGGCCGACCAGTCCGACGCCATTCTCACCTGGTCACATGGGCTCGACGTCCTCACGGCGACGCTGTCGGCATCCGATCCCGACCTGCGCCGCCTGCTGACCACCGGGAACGCCTCGGCCAGTCGGCTCTCAGAACTGGTGCAGCGCAACGGTGGTGATGCCGCAAAGGTTGTCCACGACCTGGCGTCGGTGACGCGTACGCTCCGACCTGCCACCTACACCACATCTTTGACGTTCGCGATGCTGTCCAACATCTCGGCCGGCAGCCACTCCACCGCCCCCGGCGACGGGCAGATCCATTTCGGTGTCGTGCTCGAGACGAACAACCCACCGGCGTGCACTCAGGGATACGAGGGCACCACCCGCATCATCGACGAGATGAAACGTGCGAACCCGGATTTCGACATCCGTTATGACGACTTCCCGTTCAACACCGGCGCCGGATGCACTGTCCCACAAGGCAATCCGACGGGCGTCCGCAGTGCGGCACGAACCATCTACGCCAATCCGAACACGCCGCAGCCGTGGGATTCGACACCCAAGAAGGACCCCGACCGCCTCGACCTGACCCCACTGGCCCGGCAACTGGCCGCGCTCATGGGCGTCCGGCCGGCCTGAGGGCGATCACCGCCGAGGCGGTCGGCGATCACCACTCCGTAGACCGATGGCGTTGGCCCACAACCGGGTTGCGGTGAACACCATCTGGTCCAGATCGGCGTTGTCGCCGAGTGCGAAGGCCTGATAGGCCATCCGCGAGACCATGCCCGAGAGCGCGCTCGCCGCCGCCAGCGGGTCGAGTTCGGGATCGGCGAGGCCGCGGTCCTGAAGATCCTTGATGTGCCTGGCATTTCGGGTGGCGAACACGAGCCCACGCTGACGCCGCTTCTCACGGAACTCCGGGATGTTGGCGGTCACCTGCTCGAGAACGAGCCGTAACCTGGCGTTTCGCTTGTACGCCTCGAAGTACGCGCGGTTGGCGGCCTCGAGCACCGCATAAGGATCCTCGTGCGGATCGGTCTCGACGTGCGGGAGCCCGGGATGCAGCATGTCCTCGTGGGCGAGCGCGAGGACGGCGTCGAGCACCTCTTCCTTGCTGTCGAAATAGGTGTAGAAGGTTCCCGTCGAGCACTTCGCCTCGGCCGTGATGTCGGTGAGTCTCGCGTCGGAGAAGCCGTCGCGCTCGAAAATCCTTCGCGCGGCGGCGATCAGGGCGGCGCGGGTGCGCTCGCCGCGCGCGGTCACCGGCGGGGCCTTGTCGCCGTCGGTCACCGCCAGCGGGGGTAGTGGCTGCTCCCCCACCTGCTGTGTCCCCACCGGCTGTGTCCCCACCGGCTGTGTCCCCACCGGCTGTGTCTCCAACGGCTGTGTCCCCACCGCGCGCGAATCACGTGCAGTCATTCCGACATCTTCTCACCCGTGCCCGCTCTCATCCGAGTCCGGCCGCGTCGGCGACGGCGATGGCCCGCGCGACCAGACTGTCGATCACCTCGTCGGTGGGGACGCCGGCAGCGGCTCGGTTCGCCGGATTGTCCCGCGCACGGCGGAGCACGCCCTCGGCGATGATCGCGACCTTCCACAGTCCGAGTGCGTGCCAGAACTGCAGGGCTCTCGCGTCGCGGCCGGTGCGGTCGAGGTACATCTCGGCGAGCTCGTCGCGGGTCGGGAACCCCTCGAGCAACTCCACCGGCGCGGCACTGAGCGGCGGTTCACCGGCCGCCGGCCAGTACGCCAGGGTGCTCCCGATGTCGGCGAGTGGATCACCCAGGGTCGACAACTCCCAATCCAGTGCCGCCCGTACCGTTCCGCTGTCCGGATCGATCATGACGTTGCGAATGTGGAAGTCCCCATGGACCAGTCGGGTCTCCTGCTGGTCGGGTGCACTCGCCGTCAGTCGTCGGGTCAACTCGTCCAGCGCCGGGATCTCACGGGTCTTCGACTTCTCCCACTGCGCGCTCCACCTCTTGAGTTGGCGTGCCGCGTAGGGCGTGTGGCTCGCCAGGTCGGCCAAACCGGCCTGCTCGATGTCCACGTCGTGGATGCGGGCGAGGGTGTCGATCATCGACTCCCCCACCGCCCGCCGTATCGCGGGCGAGAGCGCCTGCGCCGCCGGGAGCCGGTCCAGGACGACACCGTCCACGAACTCCATCACCACCAGCGGAACAGGACTCACCGACTCGTCGGCGCACACACCGAGGACGGCCGGAACCGCGACGTCGGTCGGGGCCAGCGCAGCGAGGATGCGCGCCTCACGCGCCACGTCATGCGCCGAGGCCAGCAGGGTGCCGACCGGCGGACGACGCAGCACCCATCGGCCATCGGCGTCATCGGTGAGGAGATAGGTGAGATTCGACTGACCGAATCCGACGCGCGTACACCGCACCGTGCCGGCCCACTCGATACCCGCTCCGCGCAGCCAGCCGAGCAGGGCGACGGGATCGACCTCGGCGATCTCCGCCAGATCCCCCACCACGTCGGTCTCACTCATTACCCGCTCCCCACTCGATCACCGGACTCTCTTGCGCTGCAACGGCTTCCCGCCTTCGATCAGTACCGGGCCGAGAGCGCGTCGTCGGACACGCCGGCCACCGTCTCCGGCACCGTGGCGGCTTCCCGGTAACTGCGCAACTCGCGGCGGGCGATCGCGCGCTTGTGTACCTCGTCGGGACCGTCGGCCAGGCGCAGCGTGCGCAGGTGCGCGTAGGCCATGGCCAGCGGGAAGTCGTCGGTGACACCGGCACCTCCGTGGACCTGGATGGCGCGGTCGATGATCTTGAGCGCCATGTTGGGTGCAGCCACCTTGATGGCGGCGATCTCGGTCGCCGCGGCCTTGTTGCCGACGGTGTCCATCATGTACGCGGCCTTGAGGGTCAGCAGCCGCACCATTTCGATGTCGATGCGCGCCTCGGCGATCCAGTCCTGGATGTTGGCGCGGTCGGCCAGTGGCTGTCCGAACGTCGAGCGTGCGGCCGCTCGCCGACACATGAGTTCCAGTGCCCGCTCGGCCATCCCGATGGTGCGCATGCAGTGATGGATGCGGCCCGGCCCCAGACGCGCCTGTGCGATCGCGAATCCCTCACCCTCTCCTTTGAGGACGTCGGTCGCGGGCACCCGGACGTTCTCGAACACCAACTCGCCGTGGCTCTCCCGGTCGACGTAGCCGAAGACCGGCAGGTTGCGCAGGATGGTGAGACCTTCTGCGTCGGTGGGCACCACCATCATCGACTGCTGTCGATGGGTGGGGGCGGTGGGATCGGTCTTGCCCATCACGATGAGTACCTTGCAGTCGGGCCGCACCGCGTTGGAGGCGAACCACTTTCGTCCGTTGAGGACGTACTCGTCGCCGTCACGGACCATCTGCAACTCGATGTTGGTCGCGTCGGAGCTGGCGACCGCGGGCTCGGTCATCGCGAATGCCGAGGCGATCTCTCCGTCGAGCAGGGGCTTGAGGTAGCGCTGCTTGTGTTCGTCGGTGCCGAAGAGGGTCAGTACCTCGATGTTGCCGGTGTCGGGGGCGTTGCAGTTGAACACCTCCGGCGCCCAACCGACCCGTCCCATGATCTCGGCGAGATGCGCGTACTCCAGGTTCGACAGCCCCGGCCCCCATTCGGCGTAGGGGTGGAACAGATTCCACAATCCTTCGGCCTTGGCCTTCGCCTTGAGTTCGATCAGGATGTCCGGGGTGGCATGGGGATTGGCCGACTCCCACATCTGCTGGTCGTAGACGGCCTCGTTGGGATAGACGTAGGTGTCCATGAAGGCCAGCAGCTTCTGCCGGTATTCCTCGGCGCGCGGTGATGGCTCGAACAATGTCATGGTTGTCTCCTCGATGAGAGCGGTTGTGGTCTCGACGGATTCGCCGACGGTGGCGCTTCAGGCGTCCTGCGGTGCGAGCAACGCGGCCTGATAGCGCCGCATGCCGCGCAGCCACCTGTCGTAGTCGGCGCCCTTCTGTCGGTACATCTCGAGTACCTCCGGATGCGGCAGGATCAGGAAACGCTCATCGGCGATCGCCGCCAGCACGAGGTCGGCGACCTCCTCGGGGGTGATCACCGCGCCGGCGGTCTCGACCGCTCGTTGCATCAGGCGCTCGCCGTCGGTGTCCGGCGCATGGTCGGGACGCAGCAGCTTGGTGTCGACGCCCATCGGGCACAGACAACTGACGCGTATGCCGGCGTCGCCGTAGGTGGCGCTGAGCCACTCGGCGAACCCGACCGCCGCATGCTTGGTCACCGAGTAGGTCGCCGACCCCAGTTGGGTGAGCAAGCCGGCCGCCGACGCAGTGCTGACGAAGTATCCGCGGCCGCGTTCGCTCCACTCGGGCACGAGCCGACGCGCGGCGCGTACGTGTGCCATCAGGTTCACGTCGATGACGGTGTCCCAGTCGTCGTCGGTGACATCCAGACCCGCCGCACCGCCGATTCCGGCGTTGGCGAAATACAGATCAACGGGGCCGAAATGCTCACCGGCCGTGGCGAGCACGTCGTCGATGTGCGCGTTGTCCGAAGCGTCGCCGGCCAGCGCAATCGCCTGGCCACCGGCTTCGATGATCGCCTCGGCGGTGCGCGCGACGGCGTCGGAATCGAGGTCGGTCAGCACCACGCGGACGCCGGCAACGCTCAGCGCGCGGGCGATCGCGCCACCGATGCCGCCGCCGGCACCGGTGACCACGGCAACTGTGTTCTGGATCTCCATGCCCCGACCGTACTTGAACCCGGTTTCACCTTCAAGGTTCGGGTCGGGTCGTGCCTCAGCCGATCATCTTGGCCATCGAGGTCGCATCCTCCCCCGACCTGCGCAGCACGAGGGCCGACAGCGCCAGCACCACCAGCGTCAGGACGAGCATCAGCGTCGACATCGCGGCCACCTCCGGCCGCAGGGCGATACGCACCGCGGAGAATATGTAGACCGGCCACGGCGTGTAGCCCGGCTGCTGGACGAAGGTCGAGATCACGACGTCGTCGAGACTGAACGTGAAGGCCAGCATCATCCCGGCGACGATGCCCGGGGTGGCGGCGGGCAGGATCACGTGCCGCAGCCGCGCGAGCGGCGAGGCGTAGAGATCTGCGGCCGCTTCCTCGAGTGCCGGATCGAGGGCCGACACCCGGGCTCGCACGATGAATGTCACCACAACCATCGACACCACTGCGTGCGAGATGACCAACCGCACCAGACCGTTGTTGAACGGCAACAGATTCCAGTCGACGCCGAGCGTGACGTACCAGGGCAGGAAGGCCACCGCATCGGCGATGTCGGGCGTCACCAGGGTGACCGTCAGCAGGGCCAGCAACCCCACCGACCACCAGCGCGGGCGCCGCGACATCCCGATGGCGATGCCGGCCAACGACCCCAGGAGCGTGGCCAGCAGAGCCGACAGCAGGCCCACCTCCAAGGAAATGCGCACACTGTGCAGGATCGTGTCGTCGGTGAGCGCGTCGCGGTAGGCGCCGAACCCGAATCCCTCGAACGAGGCGAGCACACGCCCGGTGTTGAACGAGTAGGCGACGATCACCAGGATCGGTAGGAACAGGAAGGCATAGACCACGACCGCCCACCCCTTCAGGCAGATCGAGTACCAGTCCCGCCGGGTGCGCCGCGGCGTCATCACCAGACCCGGCAGGGCGCCGAGATCGGCCGGGCCGCCGGTCGGCAGCGTCACCGAGAAGACCCGCCGATCCAGCACCACCGCAACACCTTTGACGACGAGACCGGCGAGCACCACGCACACGAGCACCATCATCATCAGCGATACCGTCATCGCACTGCCGAGCGCCCAGTTCTGGGCGGTCTCGAACTGCGCGGCGATCATCTGCCCGGCCATCGTGCCCTTCGCACCGCCGAGGACCGAGGGTGTCACGTAGTCGCCCATCAACGGTATGAACACCAGAAGCGTGCCCGAGACGATGCCCGGCGACGCCAGCGGCAGGGTGATCCGGAAGAACGTCGTCCAGCGGTTGGCACCGAGGTCGCGCCCGGCCTCCCGCAGCGACAGACCCGCCCGATCCATGGCGACGAACAGGGGGAAGATCATCAGCGGCAGGTAGTTGTACACCACGCCGACCTCCACCGCGGCGCGGGTGTAGAGGATGCCGAGTTCGCCCAGCCCCACGCTCTGCATCACGCCCGAGAGCCATCCCGACGGCGCCAGGGTGATCTGCCAGCCGATGGTGCGCACCAGGAAGTTGGTGAAGAACGGGATGATGATGAGGGCGAGATAGATCGGGCGGCGTCGCGGATTCGATTTGACCGCAAGCCAATAGGCGAACGGCACACCGACGGCAAGCGCGATCACCACTCCGGTGACGGCGATGGTGAGGGTGTTGTAGAAGGTCGACCGGTAGTCCGCGCCGAAGGCTTCCGAATAGCGACCGAAGCTCAGTTGGTCGGTGGCATAGGTGGTGAACTGGTCGGGTTTGTAGCCGAAGCTGTACCACACCACCAAGGCCACCGGGACGACGAAGAAGAACAGCAGATACGCCCAGGCCGGAAAGGTGAGCCCACCTGCACCGAACAACCGTTGCCGCCATGGCGGTTTCGGGGTCGGGCTGATCGTTTCCGGGGTGATCGGTTCTGGGTTGATCGCGGGGGTGTCGACGGTAGTGGTCATCGGGCGCTCCTCGCCTGCATCTGGCCCAGGATCTCGGTGCGTTCCTGGGTGGCCGAGTCGACATTGGCCGACACCAGCCGATCGACCACCTCATCGGGTGGGAACAACAGGTCGGGGTAGTCGAGGTCGGCGGCCCGGCCCTTCTCCGCCATCCCTTTCACCCCGGTCTGGTAGCCGATGTACTCCATCTCCCGGTACGACACCTCCGGGTCGAGCATGTAATTGATGAATTCGTGTGCGGCGACCGGGTGTTGGGTCCCGCGCACGATCGCGAAGTTGTCGACGAACAGGTTGGCCGTCGGCAGCGGATAAACGAATCCCCACTTGTCGGGGTCGCTCTCGTTCGTCAGCGTCAGACGCGCATCGCCGTTCCACGCCTGCAGCAAGCTGTAGGCGCCGCCCGACACCACCGACGTGATCGACGAGTTGTAACCCTGCAGCGTCGGGGCGAGATCGTTGACGAGCAGTGTCCGGGCCGCGGCGAGATCCTTCTCGTCGGTGGTGTTGGGGTCGATGTTCAACGCCCCCATGGCGATCGAGACCACCTCCCAGGGATCCTCGAGGACACTGACCTTCCCCCGGGCCGGACCCTGGGCCAGCTCGATGAAATCGCGCCAGGTGGTCGGCGTCCTCGTCGTCAGCGACTTGAGATACATGAATCCGGTGGTGCCCCAGTCCTTGCAGGCGCCGTAGCGCGAGCGCGGATTCCACGGCGGGTCGAAGAACCGCTCCTCCAGGTTGGCGAGGTTGGGCACGCGCGCATGATCGAGCGGATCGAGCAGGTCGTGCTCCACCATCTGCGGGATGTACACCCCGGTCGGCACCACCACGTCATACCCCGAGGTTCCGCGTGCCGCAGCGAGTTTGGCGATCATCTCCTCGTTGGAGCCGAAGGAATCGACCTGTAGCGTGACCCCGTAGCGGTTCTCGTAGCCGTCGAGATCGTTGGGGTCCTCATAGTCACCCCAGCTGTAGTAGTGCAGCCTGCCCTCGGCGGCCGCGCCCATCGGCGCCGAGCTCGCGATCTTGTGACTACCACCGCACGCCGACACCGTGACCCCGGCGACCGCCACACCGATTCCGGCGAGGAAGCTGCGACGGGTGATCCGCGCGACGGACCGATTCGGCACCAGTGCGCGCACCGCGTCCGATGCGTCCGACGCTGTGCGGGCGGTCATTTGGCGTACACCCGGGCGTCGGAGGCGGCGAAGGTGCACCGCACACGCTGTCCCTCGTGCAATGGCGGGAAGTTGCGGGTGGCGCCGCGTACGAGCACCTCGGTGCCGGCGTCGGTGGTGACCACCACCTGCGTCAGGTCGCCGAGGAACGACACGCCTGCGGCGGTGCCGGACACGATGTTGTCGGCGGCGTCGACGTCGGAGTCGTTCTCGGCGAACCAGATCGCCTCCGGGCGTACCGCGACGACCAGGCCACCGGTGGCGTCGGCCGGGATCTCGGCGACGGCGAAACGCCCGTCGGTGGTGGCGATGCGTCCGTCCTCGTAGTCGCCGGTGACGTCGAAGAAGGTCTGTTTGCCGATGAAGTCGGCGACGAACCGGTTGGTCGGCGCGGCGTAGATGTCCTTACCGATGCCGACCTGGGCGATGCGCCCCTCGCTCATCACCACGATCCGATCGCTCATCGACAATGCCTCCTCCTGATCGTGGGTCACGAAGATGAAGGTGGTGCCGAGCTCCTTCTGCAGCAGTTTGAGTTCGATCTGCATCTCCTCGCGCAACTTGCGGTCCAGCGCGCTCATCGGCTCGTCGAGCAACAGCACGTCGGGCCGGTTCGCCAGCGCGCGGGCCAGCGCCACCCGCTGCTGCTGACCACCGGAGAGCATGGCCGGTTTGCGGTCGGCGAAGCGCGTCATCTGCACCAGATCGAGCGCGTCGGCGACACGTTGGCCGATCTCCTTCTTCGCCACCTTGCGTTGTCGCAGACCAAAACCCACGTTCTGCGCGACCGTCATGTGCGGGAACAACGCATAGGACTGGAACACGGTGTTGACCGGGCGGCGTTCGGGTGGCACGTCCACGATCGAGGCACCGTCGAGCAGAATGTCACCGGCGGTGGGCCGCCCGAAACCGGCCAGCATGCGCAGCAGCGTCGTCTTACCGCACCCCGACGGGCCCAGCAGCGACACGAACTCGCCCGCGGCGACGTCGAGATCGATGCCGGTGACCGCGACGTGGCCGTTGGCATACACCTTGCGAATCGCCCGGAGGGCAACCGCGCCGCGGGTGGTCGGCACGGACTCGGCGATCGGAGCCTGCGAGACAGTGGTCATGGTGGGCCTTTCCTGGCGACCACGCCGGCGGCGGGCGGGTCGGTCGAACCTTGGGAGTATCGATTACGGCAGTCTTTCGCAGAAATCGTCACGGATTCAGTCTCCGATAGCCAGCTGAACAACTGATTCTTAATGCGCGCGCAACATTCGGCGACGTACGGTGGGCACATGCGCAACGGTGACGTCTCCTTCTGGCACTCCACCACCGGACCGTCGGCCATCCGGCCACCGTTGCCGGGTGATCGCGACGCGGCCATCGCGATCGTCGGCGGCGGACTCACCGGCCTGTGGTCGGCGTACTACCTCGCCGAGCGCTTGCCCGACGCGCGCATCGTCGTGCTCGAGCGCGAGTTCTGCGGTTTCGGCGCCAGCGGCCGCAACGGTGGATGGCTCTCGGCCGAGGTCGCGGGCAATCGCCGCACCTACGCGGCGGTCGCCGATTCCCGCGGTCGCGACGGTCTCGACGCGAATCGCCGTCTCACGGCGACGATGCGGTCCGGCGTCGACGAGGTTCTCGACCGCATCACCAACGAGTCCATCGAGTGTGGCGCGGTGAAGTCGGGGGTCCTGCACATCGCCCGTTGCGCGGCACAGGACGCCCGACTACGCGCCGAGATCGAGCACGAGGAGCATCTCGGTGGTCGATGGGAGTATCTCGACGACGTCGCCGTCGCCGAACGGATCACCGTTGCGGGTGCACGATCGGCGATGTACTCATCTCAGTGCGCGCGGGTGAACCCGGCAAAGCTCACCCGGGGCGTCGCCGACGCGGTGGCCCGCCGGGGCGTACAGATCTTCGAGGGCACCACCGTCACCGGCATCGGTCCGCGCCGGGTCGACACCGATCGCGGTGTGGTGCGGGCCGAATCGATTCTGGTCTGCCTCGAGGGCTTCACCGCCACCATGCCCGGTACACACCGCAAGCTACTGCCGATGAATTCGTCGATGATCGTCACCGAGCCAGTCGACGACGAGATCTGGGACCGCATCGGATGGGGCGGGTGCGAGCTGCTGGGCGAGACCGCTCACGCCTACACCTACTCGCAGCGCACCGCCGACGGCCGGATTGCGTTGGGCGGGCGCGGTGTTCCCTATCGATTCGGTTCCGGCATCGATGATCGTGGCCGGACCCAGGAGCGAACGACGGCGTCCCTGATAACCGCGTTGCACGAGATGTTCCCGGCCACCGCGGACACCCCGATCGCCCACACCTGGTGTGGGGTGCTGGGGGTGAGCCGGGACTGGTTGGCGTCCATCTGCTACGACCCGGTCACCGGAATCGGTTCTGCCAGTGGATATGTGGGATCAGGTTTGACCACCACCAACGTGGCCGGGCGAACGCTGTGCGACCTCGTCGCCGGCGACCGCACCGATCTCACCGACCTACCGTGGGTCGGACACCGCACACGCAACTGGGAACCAGAACCGCTTCGTTGGCTCGGCGTGGCGACGATGTACGCCGCCTACCGCACGGCCGATCGACGTGAACTGGCCGATGGCTCATCGCGGACGAATGTCATCGCACGGATGGCCGACCGGGTGTCGGGTCGGTCCTGAACCCCGACACCCGGTGCGACTCAGTAGGTTTCGAGCACCCTGACTTTCACCCGGTGATCAGTACGCCGCGCCCGGCGCGAATTCCTCGAGCACTTCGGTCACGAGCGCAGCGATCGGCGACCGTTCGCTGCGGGTCAGCGTGATGTGCGCGAAAAGTGGGTGGCCCTTGAGCTTTTCGATGACTGCCGCCACCCCGTCGTGTCGTCCGACGCGCAGGTTGTCGCGCTGCGCGACATCGTGGGTGAGCACCACCCGCGACCCCGACCCCAGACGCGAGAGCACGGTCAGCAAGACGTTGCGCTCCAGCGACTGTGCCTCGTCGACGATCACGAACGAGTCATGCAATGACCGGCCACGAATGTGGGTGAGCGGCAACACCTCCAGCATGCCGCGTGCCAGCACCTCCTCGATGACTTCTTGCGAGGCAAGGCCTTCCAGCGTGTCGAACACCGCCTGCGCCCACGGGCCCATCTTCTCGTCGGCGCCGCCGGGTAGGTATCCGAGCTGCTGTCCGCCGACCGCGTAGAGCGGCCGGAAGACGACCACCTTGCGCTGGGTCCGTCGTTCGAGGACGGCTTCCAGTCCGGCACACAAGGCCAACGCGGACTTGCCGGTTCCGGCCTTGCCGCCCAGCGACACGATGCCGACACTGTCGTCGAGCAGCAGATCGAGCGCCACACGCTGTTCGGCGGAGCGCCCGTGCAGACCGAAAGCCTCGCGGTCGCCGCGCACCAACTGCACTTGCTTGGCGTCGTTCACCCGGCCCAGCGCACTCGACGAGCCCTGACCGATCAGCCGAACCCCGGTGTGGCACGGCAGTTCCCGGGCTGCATCGATGTCCACGACGCCGTCGGCGAACAGGGTGTCGATGGCGGGCTGGTCGACGTCGAGTTCGGCCATCCCCGACCATCCGGAGACCACGACATCCTGGGCGTGGTACTCGTCGGCGGCCAGGCCCACCGCGCCGGCCTTCACCCGCAGCGGCGTGTCCTTGGAGACCAGGGTGACGTTCTTACCCTCGGCCCGCAGGTTGAGTGCACACGCGAGAATCCGTGAATCGTTTGTCTCCGTGCGGAATCCGGCCGGCAGTACGGCCGGATCGGTGTGATTGAGTTCCACCTGTAACGTGCCGCCCTCGTCCCCGATGGGGAACGGCATGTCGAGTCGACCGTATTCCAGCCGCAGATCGTCGAGGAGCCGCAAGGCCTCACGTGCGAACCAGCCGAGCTCGTGGTGGTGACGTTTGCCCTCGAGTTCGCCGATGACCACCAGCGGAAGAACCACATGGTGTTCGGCGAAACGGGTGACCGCCCAGGGATCTGAGAGCAGGACGGAGGTGTCGAGGACGTAGGTGCGTGTGGTCACGTGGGCTCCTACATTTGTGCGGCGCCCGCACAAACCAGTTCAAGTCGACCGGCTGGGTCTCGGTCCGCTCCGGTTAGCCGAAGTGGACGGGGACCGGGGCCGGCCCCCTCGCGCTGCTCTTGCAAACCACGAATGAGAACCTCCCGGACGAACCGCTTCCCCGCGGCCCGTCACTCGCCAACGTACGCGGTGTGGCGCGTGGCGGCGCGCCGGAGAAGGTGTGTCGGCGTGAATTTCGCGTAAACGCACGTATCGTTTGAGCGAAGTGACGATGGCGCCGCCACCGGGAGAAAAGCCGTGCTCAATCGGCATGTCCGGAACAGTTTTCACCGCCGGTGACTGGCCCGGGACAGCGCCGGAACCGCGTGCGACGCGAGACCGCGGCACCCGCTCACGCACACACTCCCGGCACCCACGTGATCGCGGGGTACCGGGAGTGTGGTGAGTTGGCGGACTATCGGCCGGCGAGCGCCTGGATGCGCTGCCGTGCGGCCTGCGCGTCGTCACCGAGTTCCTGCAAGCTCTCGAGCTTGAGGCCGTCGGCGATGGCGGCGGCGATCGCGGCGTGCGTCTCGCCGCTCTCGTAGTCGGCGATCAGCGCGCGCTCCGCGTCGAAGTCGTCGATGTCGAATCCGATGGGCTCGGTGGTCAGTCGGGCCAGCGCCTCGTCGACGGCGATCACGGTGGCGTCCTGATCGGCGACGAGCCCGGCACCGAGGAAGTTGGTGAAGGTCCGGGCCTGCAGTTCGTCGTCACCGGCGATCTTGGTGAGGATCGTCTGGTAGACGTCGTCGGTCACCGCGGTCGCCAGACGCTTGACGTAGTGCACGCACTGGTACTCGTGCACCGCCATCAATGCCAGGACGTCGAGCGGGCCGAGATCCCGGACGAGCTCGGGACGCTGGCGGTACCCCTTGGTGACGTGCTCGCGACGACGCTCCTCGGCATCGACCGGGTCGATCGCGCGACGCACCACCAGGTAGTCGCGCAACACGATGGCGTGCCGGTTGTCCTCGGCGGTCCACACCCCGACGAGCTGACGCCAGTCGGAGAACGCCGGGAAGTGCTTGGCGAGCACACGGTGGTAGGACGGCAGGTTGTCCTTGGTGAGCAGCAGCGCGAGGGTGCCGGCGCGCGCCTCGTCGGACAGCGTCGCCTGCGACGGATCCCAGTCGTCACCGCCGAGGAAGGCAAAGTTGCGGCCGTCGTCCCACGGCACCCAGTCGTGCGGGTTCCAGGGCGTGGCCGCCGCGGCGTGATCCTCGGCGATCTCCGGAAGCGCCTTCTCGAGCGCAATGATCAGGTCGTCTTCGGTGAGTGCGTTCATCGCGTAAGAGGATACGGATGCGTAACCATCGGGGGCAATCCGGACATCGCCTGCGTGGCGCGCCGCCCGCCGCGACGGCCGATCAGATGCGGCTCATCAGCCCCCACGACTCGAGCCCGTCGTAGAGGGGGAAGTCCAGCGCGAGACGCGACACGCGTGCCCGCAACGCCGAGGTGTCGGCGCCGGTCCCGGCGGCCAGCGCGGTAGCGATGATGTCGGCGACCTCGGTGAACTGCTCGTCGCCGAACCCGCGGGTGGCCAGCGCGGGGGTACCGATGCGCAGTCCCGAGGTGACCATCGGCGGGCGCGGATCGAAGGGCACCGCGTTGCGGTTCACGGTGATGCCGACCTCGTGCAGCAGATCCTCGGCCTGCTGGCCGTCGAGCGGGCTGTTGCGCAGGTCGACGAGCACCAGGTGCACGTCCGTGCCGCCGGTGAGGACCGAGACACCGGCCTTGGCGACGTCGGCGCCGGTGAGACGGTCGGCGAGGATCTTCGCGCCGGACAGGGTGCGACGCTGCCGCTCGGCGAACTCTTCGGTGCCCGCGATCTTCAGTGCGACCGCCTTACCGGCGATGACGTGCATGAGCGGACCACCCTGCTGACCGGGGAACACCGCCGAGTTGAGCTTCTTGGCCCATTCCTGCTTGGCCAGGATGATGCCCGAGCGCGGTCCGCCGAGGGTCTTGTGCACCGTCGAGGAGACGACGTCGGAGGCGGGTACCGGGTTGGGGTGCAGCCCGGCGGCGACCAGGCCGGCGAAGTGGGCCATGTCGGTCCACAGGTAGGCGCCGACCTCGTCGGCGATCGAGCGGAACGCGTCGAAGTCGAGGGTGCGCGGATAGGCCGACCACCCGGCGACGATCACCTTCGGGCGGGTGTCGAGGGCGATCTTGCGCACCTCGTCCATGTCGATGCGGAAGTCCTCTTTGCTCACGCCGTAAAAGGCGTTCTCGTAGAGCTTGCCGGAGAAGTTCAGTCGCATCCCGTGGGTCAGGTGCCCGCCGTGTGCGAGGTCGAGACCCAGCAGGGTCTCACCCGGATTCATCAACGCCATCAACACCGCGGCGTTGGCCTGCGCGCCCGAATGCGGCTGCACATTGGCGAAGTCGGCTCCGAAGAGCGCCTTGGCCCGGTCACGCGCGATGTCCTCGACGACGTCGACGTACTCGCAACCGCCGTAGTAGCGCCGACCCGGATATCCCTCGGCGTACTTGTTCGTCAGGACGCTGCCCTGCGCCTGCAGGACCGCGCGCGGGACGAAGTTCTCCGACGCGATCATCTCGAGGGTGTCGCGCTGCCGGCTCAACTCACCGTTCATCGCGGCGGCGACGTCGGGGTCGACGTCGACCAGCGACATCGCGTTCACCGACGTCGAGTTCACGGACTGTGCGGACGAGGCGTTCTCGGTCATGCCCGCAAGTCTATGGGCCCGGCGCCCGCTGACCGAATCCTCCCCGGACCCTCCGCTGCGGACCTCCGGGACGAGGTCAGGCGGTCGCGCCGAGTTCGGCTCGCAACGACGCCGGGATCAATGGCTCGTCGAGCAGCCGCCCGAAGCGCGCGGCACGATCGGCACCGCCGATACCGGGGGCATCGGAGTCGAGCCAGCGTTCCAGCAGACGGTAGCCCTCGACGTAGGTGGAGATGTAGGCGCGCCACAACGGCGAGGTGAGAAAGCGCAGCATCTGCCGCGCCCGTTCGGGCGGCGCGAGGAGCCAGCGCTGCAAGAATTCGGCGACGGTGTCGGCGTCACGGTGCTGATCGTGCAGCATCAGCGCGGCGTCCTGGCGCACGCCGAGCAGCCCGGCGGTCGCTCGGCTCACCTGTTGTGCGTGCTGCCCGTCGAACCGGAGGCCGAGATCGGCGTAGATCTCCTGCGCCCACACACCCCACTCGGGCCCGACGATCGCGTGCAGGGCGTGGTCGGCCAAACCCTCGGCCATGAGGCATTGCGGGGTGTTCACGAGAAAGATCGTCTGCTCCTGCTGTCCCCCACCGACGAGTCGCTGCTCCTTGCGGCAGTGTTCGGTGTGATGACCCGGATAGGACTCGTGGGCGATCAGGTGCGGCAGGTTCGACATGTGTTGTGTCAGATCGACGTTGATCGCCACTCGGGAGCGATAGTCGCCGAGGTAGTAGTTGAATCCCGACCACGGCTTGTCGGTGACCACCTCGAAGTCGACGATCTCGGAGTCGGGCAGCGGATAGGTGGCGCGCACCCGCTCACGCAGTGCGCCGCTGAAGGCACGCACGCACTCGTCGACCCGCTCCGGCGGGATCTCGTCGGCACGCCGATGGCGGGCATAGGCCGCCGCCAGCGCTTCCCCCGAACTTCCCGGAACACCGAGGACCGCAGCGAGTTCGGCGTGCGCCGCCCGATAGATCGCCGGGTCCTCCGGCTCGATGTCGACGTCGAAGTACGCGCGCACCTCGTCGACGAAACCGATGTCGTCGCCGGCGAATTTGCGGGCCGAACACTCCAGCGCGCGCAGGTGGGCGCCGACGAAGGCGGCACGGTCCGGATCGAGGTCGCCGGGTAGATCGGCGAGCAGTCCCCGTGCGACGTCGGCGAGCTCGGCGGGTTGCGGTGCCGGTGCATTGCCCACCGCGGCACGCAGGTTCGGGTCGCCGGTGTAGGCGTCGACGAATCACTCCTCGAGGCGATCGAAGGCCAGCCCGAGCCGGAGGTATGCGGTGACCACGTCGGACGATGAGGTGCTCGCCTGGGCAGGAGACATAGTCGGACACGCTACCCACCACATCGCGTAACGGCCACGCCGTCATGTCGCGTTCGTCCCGATAGGGCACCGACACCGCCGATTCTGCGGTGCTTATAGGGTGGGTGGCATGTCGAGCACCCATGCAGCGACCGTCACGGATCCGGTGCTGCGCTGATGGCACGCCACTCCAGCGATCGCGATCCGAGCCTGTACATGGAACTCGACCGCAAACAGTGGCGTGAACTGCGTGAATCGATGCCGATGGTGTTGACCTCCGACGAACTCGATCAGCTCGTCGGCCTCGGCGAACAGATCGACCTGACCGAGGTCGCCGAGGTCTACCTGCCGTTGTCGCGACTCATCCATCTGCAGGTGGCCGCGCGACAACGACTGTTCGCCGCGACCTCGACCTTCCTCGGCGACCGCCACGGAGAAAAGCAGGTCCCGTTCGTGATCGGCATCGCGGGCAGTGTCGCGGTGGGCAAGTCCACGACCGCGCGTGTGCTCGCGGCGCTACTCGCACGCTGGGAGTCGCACCCCAAGGTCGATCTCGTCACCACCGACGGCTTCTTGCTGCCGACCGCGGAGTTGGAACGTCGGGCCATCATGCACCGCAAGGGTTTTCCCGAGTCGTATGACCGTCGGGCGCTGTTGCGCTTTGTCACCGAGGTGAAATCGGGCGCCCGGGAGGTCACCGCGCCGGTCTATTCACACCTCACCTACGACATCGTTCCCGATGTCCGCCACTACATCCGCCAGCCCGACATCCTGATCCTGGAGGGGCTCAACGTCTTACAGACCGGCCCCACCCTGATGGTGTCGGACCTGTTCGACTTCTCGATCTACGTCGATGCCAAGACCGACGACATCGAGAAATGGTATATCTCCCGGTTCCTGCAGATGCGGTCGACATCGTTCGCCGACCCCAATTCGCACTTCCACCACTACGCGTCGTTGACCGACGATCAGGCAATGATCGCCGCGCGCGACATCTGGACCTCCATCAACCTGCCCAACCTGCGCGAGAACATCTTGCCGACCCGCCCCCGAGCGAGCCTGGTACTCCGCAAGGACGCCGACCACTCGATCAATCGGGTTCGCCTGCGCAAGTTGTGAACCCGCGGACACTCCCTAGCGAGCCCAGGGCGGAGTGATCGTCTCCCCGGAGTCGGTGACCGCGGTCAGGCCGGCCGGTGCGGTGACCCACACCGTCGCCTCCGCCGATCCCGGATTGTCCAGCCGCACTCGCGATCCGGCTGGCACGTGGACGACCGACCCCGCCGCCAAGGTGTGCCGCCGACCATCAAGCTCGCACTCCGGCCCCCCGGTCAACACCAGAAAGACCTCCTCGCGATCCACCCGATGCGCCGTGCCGATCTGTTCGGATTCCAGAACCGTTCGCCACGCACATAATTCGGCACTACCGCGCGACGGCGCCACAAAGGACTCGAACCGCGCACCATGCATTCCGTGAACCACCGGTCGAACGACGACAGACATGACAACCACTCCTCATCAGACAGTTAAACTGTCTTTATAAGACAGCTAGACTGTCCACATGTCAACCCCGGGTCCCCCGATGGCCGACCTTCCGTTCTTGCTGATGCGCGCACAGTCGGCGGTCACCGAACACATCAACTCCCGGATCGTGGCCCACGGACACCCGGGCCTGCGTCCGGTGCACGGACTGGTGTTTGCGCGGATCGCCTCCGCCGGGGCGACGGTCAACGAGATCGCCGCACATCTCGGGGTCACCAAGCAATCGGCCGCCGCGATCGTGGAAACGCTGGAGGATCAGGGCTATGTCACACGCGGGCCGCATCCGACCGATCGGCGGGCGCGGCTGGTCGAACTCACCCGACGCGGTCGGGCGGTGACCCGGCTGGCCGCGCAGAGCGCCGCCGACGTCGCCGCCGACCTCGAGCGCGACATCGGGCACGACGCGATGGCGACGGTCGTCGGCGCATTGCAGCGGCTCGGCGCGGACGCCACTCCCCGCCCCCTGTGGTGACTCGTGTCGACGAAAACTCAGGAATGCACTGTGCGCTCGTCGAGACCGGCGGGATAGCCCCCGGTGAGGGCAATCCGGTTCCAGACATTGATCATGGCGATCGATGCGAGCACCTGACCGAAGGCCTCGTCACCGAACACCGAACGCACCCGCTCGTAGACCTCATCGGGCACCCCGTCGTCGCCGATTCGAGTAACGTATTCGGTCAACTCCAATGCCGCTCTGGACTTCTCGTCGAACATCGAAAGACATTCACGCCACACCCCGACCATCCCGAGGGTGATCGGATCCATGCCCAGACCGAGCGCATCGGAGAGATGCATGTGTAGACAGTACGCGCACCCGTTGAGTTGCGAAGCGCGGATCTTCATGAGTTCCACCAGCTCTCGATCGAGCCCATCCGCCGAGGCGCGCTGAAGGGCGACGAGCGCCTTGTAGACACCGGGGTTGGCCGTCGGCAACCAATAACGCACGCCATCAGGCGTCACCGGGCTCATCGCGACACCCGCTCACCGCGCCGGGCGAGCCAGGTCTCGACGGTTGTGTCGGTCTGCACGAACCCGTCGCGCGGCAACAACCCGTTCGTCCGAAGCGCCGGACCCCCGATACGCACCGGAATCACCCATCGTGGGGAACCGTCTTGACGAGCAACATCTTTCGCCAGATCGGCGAAGTCCAGTACCTCCGGCCCGGCCACCTCGACATCGCCGCGTGCGGGTTCGAGCGCCGCATCAGCCACGGCGTCGGCGGCGTCGGCAGCAGCCAACGGCCGACACCTCATGCGCGGCACCATCGCCACCGGCCCCAGACTCATGCGCCCGAGCAGTTGCTCGGCGAGTTCGAACCATTGGGCCGAGTGCACCACCCTCAGCACCTCGGGCCCGAGCAACTCGCGGTAGACCCGCTCCTGCTCACCCTTGCCCTGGTAGTAGCCGAACTTCGCGTTGACCGCCGGATCGGCGGCATTGATGATCGACAGGCAGACAACACGGCCCACCCCGGCGGTGACCGCCCCCTCGGCGATCCGCCGCGCAGCCGTGCCGAAGAAGTCGACGGCGACCTTGGCACGAGTGGTCGTGACGTTGACACAATCGACGATGACATCGGCACCTGCGCACGCCTGCGCCACGCCGTCGCCGGTGTACGCATCGACACCGGCCGACCTCTGCGCGGCGACCACCTCGATCCCTCTGCCCTGCAACGTTTCGCCCAGGTGGCGTCCGATCTCACCGCTCGCCCCGAACACGACTGTCCGCATCCCTTGCCTCCTCCGGTTTCACATCTCGAGTGTCGTGTCACCTACGGTAGGGAGTAATTGCACCGGAAAAGAGGTCCAATCCGATGGCCGAAAAGAAGGTCAATTCGACCGAGGGCGACCCGTGGGAGCGTGTGGCGGCACGCCTGGGCACCGACCTGTTCCTCGATCTCCAGCCGGACCCGTCGACGACGGCACGAGGACGCGGAGCCATGCGACGCCGCGCTCTCGCCGACGCCCTGCGCGACGCCATCTCCGATGGTCGGCTACCCCCGGGAACCATGGTGCCGCCGTACCGGTCGCTGGCCGCCGATCTCGGACTCGCCCGCGGCACGGTGGCGGCCGTGTACGCCGAACTCGTTGCCGAGGGCCGCCTCACCGCGCGTCAGGGCTCGGGCACACGAGTGGCCGGCGGGATACATCCGCAGCCGGCAGTCTGGCGCCACCAACGGTCACCCTGCCCACTGCAGACCACGATTTCGCTCTCGGGCAACCGAATCCGTCGCTGTTTCCGCGGTCGGCGTGGGCTGCCTCGACACGACGTGTACTGAACGGCGCCTCCGACTCCGTCTTCGCGCCGTCGGCACCCAACGGCAGCGAGACACTGCGCACCGAACTGGCCGCCTACCTCGCCCGTGCCCGCGGCGTCCGGACCAGCCCGGACTGCATCGTGTTGACCACCTCGGTCAGTGGGTCGCTGGATCTGTTGTCGCGCACCGTGTTCGGGAGGAAAGTGGCTGTCGAAAGCCACGGCCTGCCGTTCCATCGGGAGGTCATCGCCCGGCGCGGTGTCGGCACCTCGCCGCTACCCGTCGATGCCCGGGGTGCCGACGTGTCGCGTCTGGCCGACTCCGGCGTCGACGCCGTCGTGCTGACGCCGAGTCATCAGTATCCGTTCGGCGTGGCACTGGCACCGGATCGGCGCGCGGAGGTCGTCAAGTGGGCCACGCGTACCGACGCGGTGATCGTCGAAGACGACTACGACGGCGAGTTGCGCTACGACCGTGACCCGGTGGGAGCGCTGCAGGGTCTCGCACCCGACTCGGTGATCCAGACCGGATCGGTGAGCAAGAGCCTCTCGCCCGCGGTGCGGATCGGCTGGCTCGTCCTGCCACCGCGGCTGGTGTCGTCGGTCATGTGGGCCAAGGGGGTTCGCGAGCCGGACGCCTCGATCGTCGATCAGCTCGTGCTCGCCGACATGATCGCGGCCGGCACCTACGACACCCACATCCGGCGCAGCCGTCAGTTCTATCGCGCGCGGCGCGATCACCTCATCGCCCGGCTCGCCGCCCATGGGATCGAGGTGTCCGGCATCGCGGCCGGCCTGCATGCGGTGATCCCGCTGCCGGTCGACGTCGAGCACCGACTCCTGCGGGACTGTCACGCACGGGGTTTCGCCTTCGGCGGCCTCGACGCCATGCGCCACCCCGACGCCGATCCGCCCGTCGACGAGAACGGCGTCGCTCAGGGCGGGCTGGTCGTCGGATTCGCGAGTCCGGCCAACTCGACCTTCGTCCGCGACGTCGACGCCCTCGCCACCCTGATCACCGAGTACCGCTTACCGACGAAGTGCCCGGAGCTACTTACCGAATCGCCGATTCCGGGCTGCGTAATCGCGTAGTGCGCGCAGGAAGTCCACCCGGCGGAACTCCGGCCAGTACGCGTCGGTGAACCAGATCTCCGAATACGCGCTCTGCCACAGCAGGAATCCGGAGAGCCGCTGCTCTCCGGACGTGCGGATGACCAGATCCGGATCGGGCTGCCCCTTGGTGTAGAGGTTGCGGTCGATGGCCTCCACCGTGACCGCGTCGATCATCTGCTCGGGCGTCCCGCCGTGGGCTTTGCACTCCGCGAGCAGCGCGCGCACGGCGTCGACGATCTCCTGACGCCCGCCGTAGCCGACGGCAACGTTGACGTTCATGCCGTCGCGGCCCCGGGTGCGTTCGGAGGCACTGCGCAGCCGCTGCGCGACCGCCTCCGGCAGCTGATCGAGCGTGCCGACGATGCGCACCTGCCAGTCGCCGGCCGGTGCCTCGGGGTCGGCGTCGTCGGCGGGCCGGGAAATCTCGTCGACGATGTCGGGCACGATCTCCATCAGCGCGTCGAGTTCCTCGGATTCACGCTGCAGGTTCTCCGTCGACAGTAGGTAGATGGTGACCGTCTCGATTCCCAGCTCGGCACACCATCCGAGCATGTCGGCTATCCGGCGCGCACCGACCCGGTGGCCGTGGCTGACGTCCTCGAAACCGGCTTCGCGGGCCCACCGCCGGTTTCCATCGCAGATGATCGCGACGTGGCGCGGCAGGCGGGTGGTGTCCATCAGCTGGACCAGACGTCGCTCGTACACGGTGAGCATCGGGCCGCGCAGGCGATCGGGAAGCAGTTTCATCGCGACCCAGATTAGCCGCGCCCGGTCGCGGGCGTGTGCGGTCGTCGGCGTCGGGACGCCCGGGAGGCGATCGCCACATCGTCATGCAGACCGCGTAAGTTACGGTACCGTAGGTTCCTGTGATGACCGTACTGACCACCCCAGTGGCCGATCGGCCGAGGTTGCGGGGCGTGATCCATCAGTACGCGGCCTTCGTGGCCGCGGCCTGCGGTATCGCCGTGGTGATCGGCGCTGCACTCCTGCGCGGCGCCGCCGCATCGACGGCGTGTGCGATCTATGCGATCACCATCGTCGGTCTCTTCGGCGTGTCGGCGACCTATCACCGCGTGCACTGGAAGACCGTCCGCGCCCAGATCCGCATGAAGCGCGCCGACCATTCGATGATCTTCCTGTTCATCGCCGGCACGTACACACCGTTCTGTGTGGTCGCCCTGCCGTCCCCGCTGCGATGGTGGGTGCTCGGGATCGTGTGGATCGGTGCCGTCGCCGGGGTGGTGCTGAAGATCGTCTGGCCCGCGGCACCACGCTGGCTCGGCGTGGCGCTCTACGTTCTGCTCGGTTGGGTCATCGTCGCCGTCGCCCCGAGCCTGGTGACCCACGCGGGGGTCACCGTCATGGTGTTACTCGCCCTCGGTGGGATCTTCTACACCGTCGGCGGCATCCTCTATGCGCTACGACGTCCCAACCCGTGGCCGGCGACCTTCGGTCACCACGAGGTCTTCCACGTGTGCACCGCGATCGCGGCGCTGCTGCACTACATCGCGGTGTGGTTGGTGCTGGCTGCCTGATCGGCCCGGTCTCCGGTGGCGAGCGCACGCAGGTACCGCACGTGCACGACGCCGTCGTCGCCGGTACTCACCTGCACATCGACGCCATACACCGCGGCGACGAGTTCGGCCGTCAGTACCTCGGCCGGGGCGCCGAATGCCACCATCCGTCCGTGGTCGAGAACGAGGACGCGGGTGCAGAACATGGCCGCGAGATTGAGATCGTGCAACGCGATGTAGCTGGTCACCGGTAGACGGGCGACGAGATCGAGCAGGTCGAGCTGGTGTGCGATGTCGAGATGATTCGTGGGCTCGTCCAGCAGGAGTTCGGCGGGTTCCTGCGCAAGTGCGCGTGCGATCTGCGCACGCTGCCGTTCGCCACCGGACAAGGTGTGCCACCGGCGGTCGGCCTTGTCGGTCAACCCCGTCCTCGCCAGCGCCTGATCGATGATGACCTCGGCGTCATCGCCACCGAACATCGAACCGTGCGGGGTCCGGCCCAGCCGCACCACGTCGCGGACGCAGATGTCGACGTCGGTACTCGCATGCTGGGAGACCACCGCCACCCGACGGGCGACGTGCCTGCGGCGCAGCCCGGCCAGGTCGGCATCGTCCAACAACACCTGACCGTCGTCGGGCCGAGACAGCCCACCGAGAATCCGGAGCAACGACGACTTCCCGGATCCGTTGGGACCCAGCACACCGATCGTCTCGCCCTCCTGCGGGATGAGCGTGACGCCGTCGAGGACCAGCTGACCCCCACGCGACCAGCACACCGACAAGGCTCGAATGGTCATGCGGGCCTGCGCATCCGGAACAGCAGCAGCGCAAAGACCGGTACCCCGATGAGAGCGGTGACCACACCCACCGGAACCTCTTGTGGCGCGAACACCGTGCGCGAGATCGTATCGACCCAGATCATGAAGATCGCTCCGGTCAGCGCGACCGCCGGCAACAGCCGCCGATGGCCGACGCCCACCAGCAGCCGGGTGGCGTGCGGCAGCACCAGACCGACGAAGCCGATGGCTCCGACGGCACTGACCAGGGTGGCGGTCACCAGAGCGACGATCGTCAGCATCGTCGCGCGCTCGCGCGCCACCGAGATCCCCAGTGTCGCCGCGGCACTGGTGCCGAAGGTGAACGCATCCAACGCCCGGGCCCGCCACAGACACATGGTCAGACCGATCATGGTGGCCGTCGCACAGATCGCGACCTGTCGCCAGGTGACCCCCGACATCGAACCCAACAGCCAGAACAGGATTCCGCGTGTCCGTTCGGCATCAGCGGAGGAGATCACGATGAATGACGTCAGCGACGAGAACAATTGGGTGCCCGCGACGCCCGCCAACACAATGCGCGACGTACCGCCGCCGGCTCCCCACGCCAAGAGCATGACGAGCACGAACGAGATCACCGCACCGACGAACGCCCCGCCCGACAGCGACAGCGCCCCGGCCCCCGCGCCCAGCACGACCACCGCGACCGCGCCGGTCGACGCTCCCGAGGACACGCCGAGAACATACGGGTCGGCAAGCGGGTTGCGCAGCAGCGACTGCATGATGACGCCGCACAGCGCGAGCCCGGTACCGCACACCGCGGCCATCAGGGCCCGCGGAACCCGCAACTCCCACACGATCCCCTGCCGAACCCGGGACAACTCCGACTCCGGCCCACCGAGATGAGCGAACACCACCCGGTAGACATCGGCGATCGACAGATCGGCGACGCCGATGGTCACCGACGTGCCCAACGACAGGACTAGAGCAACCACGCCGATCACCCACCCCAGCCGATACCAGCGTGCGCCACCGACCGGCGTACGGGGCACCCGGAGTCGGCGGGCCACGGCCGGCGCCGCCGATGGACTCACCCCGTCAGACCCCACTGCCGCAACGCCTTTGCCGTCTTCTCGATACCGTCCACGGTACGTATGGAGGGATTCATGTCCGCACCGTTGACGACGATGTAGCGACGATGACGCACTGCATCGAGTTCGCGGGTGACCGGGTTCGATTCGAGGAAGGCGATTTTGGAGTCGAGGGCGTCGCCGTCGATGCTGCGTCGACTCAGATCGGCGAGGACGAGTGCAGTGGGGTCCGCATCGGCGATGCTCTCCCAACTCACCTGCGGCCATTCGTCGGTCGTGTCCGCGTAGACATTTCGTGCTCCGACGGACCTGGCGATGACACCGGAGGAGCCACAGCATCCGGCCATGTACGGCGTTTTGATGTCGGCGAACCAGAACGCCAGCGACACGTGCTCGGCGTTCAGTCCGCGTGCGGCGTCGTCATATCGCTGCTGCAGCGAGGAGACGAGCGAATCGCCGCGGTCTCCGACACCGAAGATCCGGGCGAGTTCCCGGATCTCGCGATACACCAGGTCCATGGTGAACGGTTCCGACCGTGCGCCGTCGGCGTTGACACTCTTGTCGGACCTGCCGACGCAATCGGTGGGCGAGAGATAGCTGGGAACCCCGAGCTTGGCGAACTGGTCCCGGTCGGCGACGCCACCGGGGCCCAGCGTCCCGCCGAAAGACGCTGTCACGAAATCCGGTTCGGTGGCCAGGACCGACTCCAGTGAGGGTTTGTTGTCGGCCAGGCGCGGTACCGTCGAATTGGCCTCGGCGAGATCGGCCTTCACCGGGTCCGTCCATGTCGCCGTACCCACCATCCGATCGGCGAGCCCGAGCGACAACAAGATCTCCGTCGACCCTTGATTGAGCGAGACCACCCGTTGCGGCGGCGCGTCCACCGTCACCGTGCGGCCGCAGTTGTCGAGCGAGACCGCATCGGAGGTCACCGAATCGTCACCGGATTCCGATGTCGAACAAGATCCGACGCACACCGCCACCACCGCGATGACGCCGACGAACAGTCGGCGCAGGCGACCCGACCGAGACACACCCATGAGCACCCTTTCTGGGCAGGATCATCGACGGCGTCGACACCGGCTTCCACCCCGAAGGGCATCGCAACGGCGAAGCGCACCGACCTGATCCCGCGAGGTCAATGGCGGCCGCGGCGCCCGCCGCGGCCACGCCGGCAGGTCTTCGGACTCCGGACCCGGTACGTTGCGCACCACCTACCGGCGGCCGCTTCCCAGGTCGTCACAACCCAGTGCTGTGTGGCCGCTGTCGTTTCCGTCACCGCTGCGGGGCAGTCCTGGATTCACACCAGATTCCCTCTTGGTCAACCGGACGAACCGGATGAAACCGACGCGCCGAAAGGATAGCAGGCCTGCTCAGGCCGTCACCGACCGATCGACCGTAGGTATTTCGCCAGCGCCACCGTGGTCGCCGGATTCCGCGGGCCCTCGACGAGTGCGGCGTACGGGAACGAGATGAAGTGCCGCTCCCGTACGGCGGTGGTGTTGGCCATCAGCGGCTGTGACTCGAGCTGGCGGATCTTGGCGTCCACCGTGTTCTGCTCGCCGGCACCGTAATCGACGATGACGATGACGTCGGGGTTGCGCTGCGCCGCGGCCTCCCACGACGTGGTGGTCCAGGAGTCGTTGAGATCGCCGAACACGTTGGTGCCGCCGGCCTCGTCGATGATCTGATCCGGCGCCGCGTTGCGCCCGGAGGTGAACGGGCTCGGGTCGGCGCTGTCGAAGAGGAACACCTTGGCCCGTGAACCGGCCTGCGGGGCTCCGCGCCCGGCCTCGGCGACCTGTGACTTGTACTGCGACACAAGGTCACCGGCGCGGCGCTGCACGCCGAAGATCTCACCGAGATTGCTCATGTCGGCGTAGAGCGCATCGAAGGGCCGCATGATGCCGCGCGCGGTGCTGCCGGCCTGCCGGCACGCCTCGGTCAACTGATACGGGACCGCGCCGATGGTGCGTATCCAGTCCGGGGTGACTCCCGTGGACTCCTTGAACCCGTAGTTCCATCCGGCGAACACGAAGTCGGGTTCGGCGGCCGCGATGACCTCTCGGGTAAAGGCGTCACCGAGGTTCTTGGTCGATGCGAAATCCGACTTCCACGGCGAGGAGGCGATGTCACGTTCCTTGCCCGCGTAGGTCGTGTAGCCGACCATCCGATCGGCGAGCCCGAGGGCGAACATGAACTCGGTGATACCGGTGTCGTTGGTGAGTACGCGGTCCGGCACGCCGGGAACCGTCAGGGGCGCACCACAGTTGGTGACGGTCACCGAGGCCCCGGCGGACCTCTGCGACGGCGACGCCACGTCGGCGCCGCATCCGGCGAGTGTCAGCAGTGCCGCGCAGACCAGCGCGAGCAGCGGAAGTCTTCTCATGGTTGCCTTTCATCGAAGAGGATCTGGGGGACGTCGAGGCGGGGATGCCGGACGATGTGGGCGTCGATGTCGAACCAGGCGCGCAGATTCGCGGGGACCAGCACCTGCTCGGGAGTGCCGGTCCCGACGACCCGACCGCCGACGAGGACGAGCAGCGTGTCACAGAACTGGGCGGCGATGTTCAGATCGTGCAGGGCCGCCACCACGGTGACGCCGGAGTCGCGGGCTGCGGCCAGCACCGAGAACTGGTGTCGCACATCGAGATGGTTGGTCGGTTCGTCGAGCACCATGACCCGTGGCTGCTGGGCGAGTACCCGCGCGATCAGCACCCGCTGCGCCTCACCCCCGGACAGCGAGGTGAAGACACGATCCGCGAGATGGCCGACCCCGGCGACACCCATGGCCTCCTCGACCGCCGCCGCATCCCTCGCCCGGGACGTCCGCGCGATCGACCGATGTGGGAACCGACCGCTGGCGACCACCTCGGCTGCGGTGAAATCGAAGTCCAGCGTGGAACTCTGGGTGAGCGCGGCGACCTGACGGGCGTTGTCGCGCATCGAGATGGCGGTGACGTCGACGCCGTCGACCTCGACGTGGCCGGTCGTGGGGCACTGGGCGCGATACAGACAACGCAGCAGTGTCGATTTCCCGCTGCCGTTGGGTCCGATCACGCCGAGAAAACTCCCCGGCGCAGCGGTGAAGGTCACCTCGCGCAGCAACGTTGCCGAACCGATGTCGACGCCGACCCCGTGATAGCCCGCTGTCGTCATCTTCCCCACCCCCGGTGGTCGTCAACCCGTTTCATCGATCGACCACGCTGCGTCGGCGGTGCATGAGGATCAGGAACATCGGCACCCCGACGGCGGCGGTGATCGCGCCCAGCGGCAATTCCTGTGGCGGCACGGCGGTTCTGGCGACGAGATCGGCGGCGACGAGGAACACCGCGCCGATCAGCGGAGCGATCACCACGAGGCGGCGATGGTCGGCGCCGACGAGGAGCCGCGCGACGTGGGGAACGACGAGCCCGACGAAGCCGATCGCCCCGCACACCGACACCATCACACCGGTCATCAACGCCGACAACGCAAATGCCATGACGCGGAACCGCGACGCCGACAACCCGAGAGACGCGGCGACCTCGTCGCCCATGGCGAGGGCATTGAGCGAGCGCGCCAAGCCTGCCACCGCGATCACCCCGCCGACGGTCACGACGCCCACGAGGACCGCCGAATACCAGCCGGCCGCGGCCAGACTGCCCAGGAGCCAGAACATCACGCTGCGCGCGGCGTCGCCGGTGGGTGCGAGGAACACCAACACCGTGGTCAGCGCCGAGAAGCCGTAGCCCACCGCGGTGCCGGTCAACACGAGTCGCAACGGTGTCAATCCGCCTGCCCCGGAGGCCATCCCGAACACGATGAGGGTCGCGAGCAGCGCTCCGGCGAAGGCCGCGACCGGCATCGCATAGAGCCCGATGCCCGACAGGACGCCGAAGAGCACCACGCTCGTGGCCCCCACCGATGCGCCGGAGGAGATACCGAGCACGTACGGGTCGGCGAGCGGGTTGCGCACCATCGCCTGCACGACCACTCCCACCACCGACAACCCGGCGCCCACCACCGCTCCGGTGATCACCCGTGGTACCCGCGAATCGATGACGATCCAGTACGCGGCGGCGTCGTCGGCGGAGATCGAGCCGCCGGTCAGTGCGGTCCACACGAAGCGCGGCACATCGGTTCCACCGACGTCGGCGGTACCGAACGCCACACCCGCC
Source organism: Gordonia polyisoprenivorans NBRC 16320 = JCM 10675 (assembly GCF_000241325.1). Lineage (GTDB taxonomy): Bacteria > Actinomycetota > Actinomycetes > Mycobacteriales > Mycobacteriaceae > Gordonia > Gordonia polyisoprenivorans. The sequence continues at coordinate 63,207 of NZ_BAEI01000085.1, forward strand.
CATGCGACCACGAACAGCGCGAGCACACCGAGCACCGCGAACACGCCGACACGCGCCCAGGTCGGCGCGGGTGGCGCGGCCTGCGGTGAGGTGTGATCGTCCACTGTGGCACGGTCTCTCGTCGGGCGGAAGACAGCCGCGCACGACAGATCGGCGCACCGGCCATATCCCGCGAGGCAAGTGTCGACCACGGTCCCCCATGGCCACGGCGGCAGGTCTTCGGACTTCGGACCCGGCACCGAGATGCCACCTACCCGCGGCCGCTTCCCGGACCGTGAAGTCCAGTGCGAGGAGCCGCTGTCGTTTCCGTCACCGCTGCGGGGCAGCTCTGGATTCTCACCAGATTCCCTTTTCACCGACCGGACCGTAGTGACCCGGTCGGAACCGACGCGCGCTGAGCGTAGCAGGCATCTCACCAAGGCGTTGCCCAGGTCTTCACCACCGCATCACCGAGTCGTGGCCGGTCGTCGTCCCCGACGACACCGTGCGGTGATCGCCTCGATGCATGTCCTCCCCCAGCCATATTCCGCTACGCGTCACCCCGGACAAGGTGCTGCGCGCCGGGACGACCCGCCGTCGATTCCTCACCTGGACCGCGCTGGCCGCCGGGCTGGCCACCGCCCCCACCCTGTTCGCCACCGACGCCGCCTCCGCTCCACGGGTCCGAGGTGCCGGCCACCCGTTCGCCCTGGGAATCGCCTCCGGCGACCCGCTCCCCGACGCCGTCATCCTGTGGACGAGGCTGGCGACCGACCCCCTCGCACCCGGCGGAGGCATGGGCGCCGACACCCACGATGTGGGGTGGGAAGTGGCCCGCGACGAACGGATGCGGAGCGTCGTGGCGCGTGGGGTGACCCGTGCCGGCCCGGACACCGGGCACTGCGTGCACGTCGACGTCCGCGGCCTGACGCCCGGGACCGACTACTTCTACCGATTTCGCGCGCTCGGCGAGATCTCCGAGGTCGGCCGAACCCGAACCGCACAGCGCGTCGGAACACCCACCGGCGCACTGTCGTTGGCCTTCGCCTCCTGCCAGGCCTGGGCCGACGGCCACTACCCGGCGTTCGGTGACATGGCCCGCGAGGCCCCCGACGTGGTGTTTCATCTGGGCGACTACATCTACGAGAAGCCGATCCCCATGGGCGGAGGTGCACGCGACACCGCGGTGGTACCGGCGTCGGCGTATCGCGAATGCCGTGACCTCGACGACTACCGCGAGCGCTACGCCCTGTACAAACTCGACCCGAACCTGCAAGCGGCGCATCGGATGAGCCCGTTCATCACGATCTTCGATGACCACGAGGTCGACAACAACTGGGCCGCCGACACTCCCGAGGACGACCAACCCATTCCGCAGTTCCTGCTCCGCCGGGCTGCGGGCATGCGCGCCTGGTGGGAGAACACCGCCGTTCGGCTCGCCCCGCCCGGGCGCGGATTTCGTGCCTATCGTCGCTTCACGTTCGGCGATCTCGCTCGGTTCAGCGTCCTCGACACGCGCACCCACCGCAGCGATCAGGTGAACGGCGACAACGACACCGGGCAGAACGCGGCCACCGCCGACCCACGCCGCACCATCACCGGCGCAGCCCAGGAGCGGTGGATACTCGACGGTCTCGCGGCCTCCGGTTGCCGATGGAACGTCCTGGCCCACCAGACGACGATCGCCGACCTCGCGCGAGAGCGTGACGGGGTCCGCGCGGTGAGCATGGACGGATGGAGCGGGTACGAGGCGTCGCGGGCGCGTGTCCTCGACGGCGCCCGCGAACGCCGAACCCCCAACCTCGTGTCGATCGTCGGCGACATCCACCGGAATGTGGTGTCGGAGTTGCGATCCACCTACACCCGACCTGCGCCCACGGTCGGTGTCGAGTTGGCGGGCACATCCATCAGCTCCGGCGGCGACGGAGCCGACAGTGACGAGTCCGATCGACAACTCAAGGCCGCCTCACCCCACGTACGATTCGGCAACGCCCAACGCGGATACGTCCTGAATACGATCACCCACGACCGGTGGGAGGCGCGGTTCCGGGTCTGCCCGACCGTCAGCACCGCCGACGCCCGGCTCCACACACGCGCAGTCGTGACCATTCCGGCCGGACGCCCCGAGGTCGAGGTGCTCTGAGGAGACCATCAGATCTGCTGTGCCCACACCACATCTGCTGTGCGCCGCGCGGTTCCGCGCACAGCAGCATCGTATGGCACCACTGGCGAAGCGCTCGACAACCTGGACACATGAGCGAACAGAAGACCTCCCCACCCCTCCGTAAACGCACCGCCGAGAGCCTGCTGAACCAACGCATCCTGATGCTCGATTCGGCACTCGACGACGAGATCGGCAGTGCGCTGTGCGCACAGTTGGTGATGCTGTCGGCACACGATCCGGTCGCCGACATCGGCCTGTGGATCAACTCTCCGGGCGGCTCGGTGCCCGCGATGCTCGCCATCATGGACACGATGCGGATCATCCCGAACGACGTGGTGACGGTCAACCTCGGAATGGCCTACAGCGCAGGACAATTCTTGCTCTGCTGCGGCACCCGCGGAAAAAGATTCATCTTGCCGCACGCAAAGGTGTTGCTGCACCAGGGATCTGCGGGGATCGGCGGTTACGCCCCCGATATCGAGTTGCAGGCCGAGGACCTGCGCCATGTTCGGGACACCGTTCTCGGGGTCATCGCCGAGCGCACGGGCCAGACCCGTGATCGGGTGTTCGCCGACTCGCTGCGCGATCACGTGTTCACCGCGGAGGAGGCGCTTGCGTACGGCTTCGTCGATCACGTCGTCGACTCGGTGGCACAGTTGCGTCCGGCCGCGACCACACCGGCCGGATTCGGGGTGATCCGATGAGCACCTACACGATTCCCAACGTCATCAGCCGAACGCCGCAGGGCGAGCGCGTCATGGACATCTACAGCCGATTGCTCGACGACCGAATCCTCTATCTGGGAACCGAACTCGACGACGGCGTCGCCAACGCACTCATCGCACAATTGCTCCACCTCGATTCCGACAACCCGGAGGCGCCGATCGACCTCTACATCAACTCTCCCGGGGGATCGGTGATGGCCACCTTCGCGCTCTACGACACCATGCAGTACTGTCACGCGCCCATCGCGACCACCTGTGTGGGACAGGCACTCTCGTCGACCGCCCTGCTGCTGGCGGCGGGCCGACCAGGCCGGCGTGCGGTGCTGCCGCATGCGCGGGTGTTACTGCACCAGCCGTCGGGGCAGGGCCGCGGCACCATTCCCGATCTGATCCTCGCCGCCGAGGAGATCCTGCGGACCCGCGAGGAGATCGAACGTGCATTGAGCCGCCACACCGGCAACGACGTCGAGACGTTGCGCCACGACACCGACCGGGATCGGGTCCTGCGAGCGTCTGAGATCGTCGACTACGGAATCGCCGACCACGTCATCGACGAGCGCGCCGTGCTCGCCCGCCGGTGACGGCCCGCAGTACTCACGCGGCCAGCGCGAGTGGCGCCCGGGAGGCGTTGCGCCACCGAGTGGTCACCCGATCCCCGCCCCGCGCCGGCACCGAACCGAGCACCGGAACGCTCATCGACCGGGCCAACTCCGCCGCAACCTCGCGGGTGAGGTCGAGCAGTGACAGGCCGAGAGCCCCGGCGACGGCACCGAGCAGTTCGCTCGACGCGTCCTTGCGGCCGCGCTCGAGTTCGGAAAGATACTGGCTCGAGACACCGGCCCGACCAGCGGTCTCGACGAGACGTTCGGCCCGATCGTGGCGATGGCGTCGCAGAACCTTGCCGGTCACCTCGCGCAACAGCGGTTCCACCGGTGCCGACGACCGGGCTCCGGCGGTCTCGGACTTGGACGTCTGCTCGATCATGGGGTCGATCCTACGACGGCACCCGAGCGGTACCCGCCACCTTCTGCTGTGAGCAGAACCGTCGCGGCAGATCGACGGTGCCACGCCGAAATGGTTCAGCCACGCGCCAATTCGGCGAGCACCGCGGCGCTGACCGCCCAGTCCATGCATTTGTCGGTCACCGACTTGCCGTAGACGAGCGGATCGGCATCGGGAGACTGGGCTCCGGCCTCGAGGAAGCTCTCCAGCATGACGCCGCTCACCTGCACCGGGTTGCCGGTTTCCCGGCGCGCGCGGATCGATGCCGCGATCTGTGTGGCGACCTCCGCCTGGCGGAGGTGGTCCTTCCCGGAGTTGGCGTGGCTGGCGTCGATCATCACCCGCGGCGTCAGACCCGAACGTTGCAGTGCCGCAACGGCATCGGCGACGGAGTCGTCATCGTAGTTGGGTCCGGCGGTGCCACCGCGCAGGATGATGTGACAGTCGGAGTTGCCCGCCGACTCCACCAGCGCGCCGTGCCCGAAGTCGTCGACGCCGAAGAAGACATGCGATGCCGCAGCGGCTTTCACGCCGTCGATCGCCACCTGCACGTTGCCGTCGGTGCCGTTCTTGAAGCCGATCGGCATCGACAGTCCCGAGGCGAGTTGGCGGTGCACCTGGGATTCGGTGGTGCGGGCTCCGATCGCCCCCCAGGCGACCGCGTCGGCGATGTACTGCGGGCTGGTCGGTTCGAGGAACTCACATCCCACCGGCAGCCCGAGGTCGATGATGTCGAGCAGCAACGACCGCGCCGTCCGCAGACCGCGCTCGACATCGAAGGTCTCGTCCATGCCGGGGTCGTTGATCAGGCCCTTCCATCCGACGGTGGTGCGGGGCTTCTCGAAGTACACCCGCATCACGATCTTGAGCCGCTCGGAGTACTGCTGGGCCAGCGGCGCCAACCGGCGCGCGTAGTCGAGTGCGGCGATCGGGTCGTGCACCGAGCACGGGCCGACGACGACGAGCAGCCGATCGTCGGCGCCGGCGAGGATGGCCGCGATCTCGTCGCGGTCGCGTTGCACCGCAAGGGCCCGCCGCGCGGTCAGTGGCAATTCGGTGCGAATGGTGTCCGGCGACGGGATCGACCGGAACGAGCGGATCCGGCGGTCCGAGGTCGATTCAGCCGAAAGAGAGCGGTCGGCGGGAGTTCGGGAGAGATCTCCGAGGGTGGTCACTGGTATGCCTTTCGCGGGTTGTGGGCCCTGGTTGTCCGCTGGGCCCGCCCGCATCGTGGTCGCCGGAAAGCCCCTGACATGACAAGAGCAGTGACCTGGTGGTCACTGCTCGGGGCTCCGGGATGTGGCGTGCGGCGCGATCAGCGCTTCATCGCAGGCTCACCCGGAGCCTCGATAAAGAAACGCCAATAGGCGCGCACGGTGCTGATCACGACAGCGAGGCTACCACGGGCCGCGGTCCGGACCCAACGACCGCCTGCGAGGCACCCGATCGGATACCCGGGCCGCCGCTCGGCAGAGCCCACCCGCTCAGCAGAGCCCGCCCGAGGAGTCGACCAACGCCGCGACCTGTGCGTCGGAGGGCTCGGCGCCCATGGCCTGCTTCATCACCGGCGCCGCGAACGTGCGCGCCGCGTCCTCGCCGCCGGTCTTGCGAACCCGGCAGACCGACGACCCGAGCGACACCGCGGTGTCGGCGTCCATGTCGATCCCCTTCGCGCGCAGCGAGTTCAGGAAGGCGGTGCGCGCGGAGGTCGGCGGCGGCGCCACCGTCTCGGCGGTGCCCGCGCTGGGCAGGGTCACCGGTGTCGGTGGCGGCGCCTGGGTCGATGCGGCGGTCGACGCCGACCCGGCGGCGGCCGACACCGGGCTGGTCGCCGTCACCGAACTCACCGACGCCGACGTCCTCGATGCGTTTGCGGTGGTGCCGTTGTCGGACTGGGCGCAGCCGGCGACGAACAACACCAGTCCGAAACACCCCACCCCGACCACGGTCCACGGCGTCGACCGGTATCGACGATCCGTGCCGTCGGGGTCACGCATGGAAGAAACCTCTCGCGAAGGCGTTGTTGACCGCGTCCTGCCAGTAGGGCCAGTCGTGCATCCCCGAGACCGGGAAGTCGGTCATGACGGGCACCCCGTTGATCATCGCCTGCACGTCGAAGGTGTGCGTCAGCGCCGAGGAGAGCACCTCCAGCGGCACCCCTTCGATGATCAGCGCCGGATCGGTCAGGACAGCGCCTGCGGTCGCGGTGTAGCCCGGGATACCGCTGCCGGTGTAGAGGAACAGTCGCAGTCCACGCATCTTGCCGATCTGCACCAGCGGATCGTTGTCGAGCCAGCGAGTCGACCACGGCGGGCCCCACATGGCGTCGACGTTCATCGCCGGGGTGCCCCCGTCGATCGCGGGAAAGATCATCGCGACCCGGATCGCTTCGCGCACGCCGGGGGCGGTGGTGTTGAGCAGACCCGACAGCGACCCGGCCGCGTCGAAGTCGCGGTGATCGTCGGCGGCGGTGATCAACGCCGAGCTACCGCTCATCGAGATCCCCATGATCGCGTAGTGGCCCGACGGCCCGCGCAACCCGTGCGCGTCCATCGCGGCGACCAGGCTCCGACTGATCACACATCCCCACTCGTAGGTGTAGCTCTGTCGGCTGAAATTGTCCGGTGTGTCCCAGTTCGTGTAGAAGCTCTCGTAACCCCCCACCGGCTCAACGACATTGACGCCGCGGTCGGCGAGATCCTGGATGTGCGTGTTGTGTTCCCACCCGCTGAGGTCGTTGGTGGCCCGAAGACCGTCGAGCAGGACGACGGTCTTGGTGTTCTGCGGTCGCGTCCAGGCGCGCACTTTGACCGAATTGGGCGGTCCGCCAGGGCTTTGCGTCGGCATGCCGCACGAATTGATCCACCAGGTCTGTGCCGGAGGTGCCGCCTGCGCGACGCCCTGGCCGATGACCGACAACACCCCGACACTCACCGCGGCCAGCACCAGGGTGAGCGCCCTGGCGCCCACCGACCGACCCGATCGGCGACGCCACTTCGCGCCCGCCCGAACACCTCTCACCATCTACCCACTCCCGTCGACAGCACTTCGTCTCTGCCACAACTCATGACGACTATCGGCGAATACGCCGCCCCCGTTACCGATTCCGCGCACCGACCTCCGCGACAAATCGGACGAACTTCCCAGTGGCACAACATTTGTCACCGTCGGAATCAACCTACACCGCCGGTCGGGCACGATGGGTACACCCCAAATGTGACCATCGGTTGATACCGGACACCTCGGTCAGGGATGGCCGCGATCGATGAGATGACTGAGCACGATGATCGATTCGGTGCGATCGACGCCACCGGCCTGCCGGATTCGTTCGAGCGCCTGCTCGAGGTGATGCACGTCGCGGGCCATGATCCGCAGGATCGCGTCGGCCTGCCCGGTGATGGTGGCCGCACTGACGACCTCCTGAATGGGTTCCCACGACTCCTTGAGGATCTCCGGCGAGATGTTGCCGCGGCAGAAGATCTGCACATAGGCCTCGGTGGTCCACTGCATCGCCGCCGGGTCGACCACCGTGGTGAATCCCTTGATCACGCCGTCGTCGACGAGGCGGTCGACTCGCCGCTTGACCGCCGGCGCCGAGAGCCCGACCTCATCACCGATCTGCGCATAGGTCGCGCGCGCATCCCGGGTGAGACACGCCAGCACCTTCTCGTCCAGTTCGTCGAGTCCACGCAACGTATCGATCCTTCCTCGACACCGACGCACGAAATCTTCATCATGTGCGCAATTTTCGTCGATTGATTGCAACGATGCGCGAGCTTACGCTCGATTCATGACGCTGACGACCCCCGATGTCTCTGTGCGCCCAGCCACCACCGGATTCCCGGCGAGGGTGGCGCGCACACGCTCCTATGCGATGACCCCGCCGACGCATTTCACCGTCACCTATGCGATCAATCCATGGATGAATCCGTCGGTCGGTGTTGATTCCGACCGCGCGATGGCGCAATGGGAATGCCTGCGCCGCACCTACGAAGCCCTCGGCCACACCGTCCACACGGTCGATGCGCAGCCGGGTCTGCCGGACATGGTCTATGCCGCCAACGGCGGCCTGGTCGTCGACGGCACAGCGATCGCGGCCCGCTTCACCTTCCCGGAACGGGCGGCCGAGGCCGGGCATTACGCACGGTGGTTCCGCACCGCGGGAATCCGTCAGGTCCACCAGACCACCGGGGTGCAGGAGGGCGAGGGCGACTTCCTCGTCGTCGGCGACCGCATCCTCGCAGGCACCGGCTTCCGCACCCACCCCGACACCCATGCCGAGATCGCCGCACTGACCGGTCTGCCGGTGATCACCCTCGACCTCGTCGACCCGCGCTTCTACCACCTCGACACCGCCCTGGGGGTGCTCGACGAGCGCACCATCGCCTACTACCCGCCGGCCTTCTCGGCGGCCTCTCGCCGCCTGCTCGCCGAACTCCATCCCGACGCCATCATCGCCACCGATGCCGACGCACAGGTCCTCGGACTGAACCTGGTCTCCGACGGCCGTCATGTCGTGATGACCGACGCCGCACCACATCTGGAGTCGCAGATCCGTCGTGCCGGATTCGAACCGATCACCCTCGATCTGTCCGAACTCCTCAAGGGTGGTGGCGGCATCAAATGCTGCACACTGGAATTGCGCCCGGCCGCCGACGCCGGGCAGTCCGCATCGGAGGCACTCATGACCGGACCGAACACCATCGGGGCACCCCGACATCTCGAATCGTCGCCCGAACCTCATGTGGCCCACAACTATTCACCGCTGCCGGTGGTCGCGGCCACCGCGGAGGGCGCGTGGATCACCGACGTCGACGGATACCGGTATCTCGATTGTCTCGGCGCTTACTCGGCAGTGAACTTCGGTCACCGCAATCCGGAGATCGTCGCGGCGGCAACCGAACAACTCCATCGTCTGACCTTGACCAGCCGCGCCTTCGGGTCCGATCAACTCGAACCGTTCTGCGCAGCGCTGGCGGCCCTGTGCGAGAAGGACCTCGTGCTGCCGATGAACACCGGCGCCGAGGCGGTGGAGTCCGCACTGAAGGTGGCCCGCAAGTGGGGCTACGACGTCAAGGGGGTTCCTGCGGGTGCCGCCGAGATCATCGTCGCCGGCGGCAACTTCCACGGGCGAACCATTAGCATCATCAGCTTCAGCGACGACGACTCCGCACGCGACGGATTCGGTCCGTACACACCGGGTTTCGTGCGGGTCCCGTTCGGCGATGTGGACGCGATGGCCGCGGCGATCACCGACCACACCGTCGCCGTGCTCGTCGAGCCGATCCAGGGCGAGGCCGGCATCATCGTGCCGCCCGAGGGCTACCTGCCCGCCGTGCGCCGGTTGTGCACCGATCATGACGTCCTGATGATCGCCGACGAGATCCAATCCGGGCTCGGCCGCACCGGAAAGACCTTCGCATGTCAACACTGGGACGTCGTCCCCGACGTCTACACCCTGGGCAAAGCGCTCGGTGGCGGCGTACTCCCGGTGTCGGCGGTCGTCGCCGACGCCGACGTGCTCGGGGTCCTGCATCCCGGTGAGCACGGGTCGACATTCGGCGGAAACCCGTTGGCGGCAGCGGTCGGTCACACCGTGGTGCGCATGCTCGCCGACGGGACCTGGCAGGCGCGCGCCGCGGACCTCGGTGAGCACCTGCATGCACGGCTGCGCGAGTTCGTGGGCCACGGCGTCCTCGCGGTGCGTGGCAAGGGTTTATGGGCGGGCCTCGACATCGACCCGCAGCTCGGAACCGGCAAGGAGATCTGCCTACGGCTCGCGCAGTGGGGTGTGCTCGCCAAGGACACCCACTCCTCGACGATCCGGTTCGCGCCGCCGCTGGTGATCACCCACGACGAGATCGACTGGATGATCGAACGATTCGCCCTCGCACTATGCGGTTGATCACCACTCGATCCCCCGCACCTGCTCCAGTCGCCGCTCCAGGTGCCGTCGCTCTGCCGGGTTGCGTACGAATTCCAGTGCTCGAGAGAAGGATTCGACGGACTCCTCTCGCCGATCGAGCTTGTCGAACTGTTCGGCGCGGGCCGCATGCCACAGATGGTGGGTGTCGAGCCCGTCGATACGATCGAGGGCGGCCAGTCCGGCCTCCGGTCCCTCGTGCATCGCGAGAGCGATCGCACTGTTCAACGCGACGAACCGGCCGGGGGTCAACCGTTCGAGTATCCGGTAGATCTCGACGATGACACCCCAGTCGGTGTCGGCGCTGCCGGCGGCTCGTGCATGGATGCCGGCGATCAGCGCCTGCAAGCGGTAGGGCCCCACACCCGGGCGCGCCACCGCCTCCCGGAGATGGTGTTGCGCCCGACCGATCATCCCGGTGTCCCAACGGGTCCGGTCCTGGCAATCCAGAGTGACGAGACGACCGCCGTCGTCGGTGCGTGCTGCCGCCCTGGAATGCTGGAACAGCTCGAGTGCGAGCAGCCCGGCAACTTCTCCGTCGTCGGGCAGCAGCATCGCCAACGTCTCGGTCAGCCGTATCGCCTCCGCGGCGAGGTCGACGCGGACCAATGCCGGGGCATCGACCGCGGAGGCGAGATAGCCCTCGTTGAAGATCAGATAGAGAACCCCGAGGAGCGCGGCGACCCGATCGTCGAGATCGGTGGGTACCCGCAGCGGTATGCGGGCCTGGCGGATCTTGCGTTTGGCCCGCACGATACGTTGCGCCAGAGTCGCTTCGGTGACACCGAAGGCTGCGGCGATCTCGGCCGTGGTCAATCCACCGACCAGCCGAAGCGTCAACGCCGTCTGCGCCGAGAGGTCCAGTGCGGGATGGCAACACAGGAACATGAGGCGAAGCCGCTCGTCGGGAACGGCGCTCTCGTCGACGATCGGCTCCGGGCTCGAGGGGCCGATCTCATCCGCGGCCACGAGATCTCGCGCCGCCGACGCCAGCCGTCGCCGATCGGCGGCGCGCCTGCGCAGCGCGTCGACCATCGCGTTGCGGGCCACGGTGTGGATCCATGCGGTCGGGTTGTCGGGGATTCCGGTGCGGCGCCACGCCCCGATCGCCTTGAGCAACGCCTCCTGGACGCAGTCGTCGGCGAGGTCGACGTCGTCGTACCGGGCGGCGAGGAGAGCGAGCAGGCGCCCGCTCTCCTCACGCGCCACGCGGGTCACCGCGACCCCGACCGGATCGTCGGTCACGACAGCGGCTATCCCGTCGTAGCCGCGTCGCCGACCGGGGTGGGGGTTCCGTCGGGGCCCGGGACCAGCAGGATCGGGCGGATCTCGACAACGCCGAACGGGACCGGAATCCTGCCGGCCCATTCCAGCGCCGCGTCGAGGTCGTCGACCTCGATCCGGTAGTACCCGGCGAGTTGTTCCTTGGACTCGGTGTACGGACCGTCGGTCACCGTGGGCTTCTCCCCCAGGGTCAGACGCAGCGTCGTCGCCGACGCGCTGGGCTGCAGACTTCCCCCGTCGCATAGCACCCCGGCTGCGGCCAGCGCCCTCCCGTAGGTCGCGAACGCCTGCCGCATCTCGTCGAAACCGGGCTCGCCGGGTGCGGGTCGCGGAACGCTCTCGTCGGTGGTGATCGCCAGAAGATACTGCATGTCGATTCCTCTCATCGGGTGCGATCCGACGACGTTCGCCGGATCCATGATCGCATCCGAGCGGCGCGATCACCCCTATGACGAAATGGAACGCGCACCTCGACACCTCGAGCGGAGATTGTTTTGCCGGTGTCAGTGAAGGGCGTCGAGAACTTCGGCGTGTGCAATCCGGACGGCGCCTGCACCGCCATCGACGTCGACGAGAGTTCCGTCACCGAGAAGCGACACCGCATCGGCCACGCCGGTGACCGTGGGGATGCCGTATTCGCGCGCCAGGATCGCTCCGTGGCTCAGTACCCCTCCGGTCTCGGTGATGAGTCCGCCCAACAGTGGGAACACCGAGGTCCAGGCGGGATCGATGTTCTTGGCCACCAGGATGTCGCCGGGTTGCACCGCCTCCAGCCCCGAGATGTCGTCCACGCACCGGGTGTGTCCTCGTGCCTGGCCCCGGGATGCGCCGATGCCCGTGATGTCACCGTCGTCCGTGCCGGCAGCCCGATCGCCGTCGGCGATCTCGCCTTCGGTCTCGATGTCGTCGAAGAGGTAGGTGGCGGGCATGCGATTGCGAAAGGTCAGGTGGTTCTGACGTCGCTTGCATATCTCGTCGCGATTCACCGGTGTCCGCAGGTCCGGCCACGGGCTCACGCAGGACCAGAACTCCGGCGCGGTCAGATAGTAGACGTCGTCGAGGGCCTCGAGTATCCCCGCGTCGACCAGTCTCCGTGCCTTCTCGGCGACCAGCGCGCGGGCGTGGGCGATGAGGTAGTCGAGGTGATACCGCTGGTTCTCGCGGTAGACGGTGAACTCCTGCGTCCGCTTGATGACGATCTGCAGAACAGCCCGTCGAATGCGGCCGAGCGGGCCTCGCGCAGCGCGTCCCAGTGCCGCGTCGGTGGCCTTGACGCGGGTTGCCGCGGCCATGGTCTCGCCGGTGCCTGCGCTGCGGGCGCCGCCGCGAACCTGCGCGCGGACAAGGCCGAGTACGACGTCGGGTTCTTCGCTCCACCGGGCAGCAGCGATGTCGCGGCTCGCGGCGCGGTGTCCGTGCCGCGCGAGGAAGGCATCCAGCTCGGTCCACACGGTCGCGTCCGGTTCGGCCGCTCGCAATCGATCCCAGTTCTCGCACTCGCGGAATCGGGCCGCGAACGGTTCATCGGCGCGCACCGCACGAGCCAGGTCGCAGATCTCGGAGTTGATCTCCGCCGTGCGGGTTCCCGGCAGTCCGCCGATCACGCTGCGGTAGAGCTCGCCGTCGTCGTCGCACCACTGCCGGAGCAGATCGGCGAGAACCTGATGCAGCAAGGTGTTGTGCAGGCCCATACCCCACCGGATGATCCGGAAGTGTTCGAGCCCAAAGGTTTCCAGCTCATCGAACTGTCGTCGCCACTCCTCGTCACCGAGTGCTGCATAGTCCTGCCCCAATTTGGGTGCGATACGGTCCTCGATCCGGCGGCAATGGGCCCGCATCGCCTCCAGATTGGCGCGCTGCCCGCCGCGGTTGGGGTCACGGCGCAGCGACCGCGCCATCTCCCATGTCAGTCGCGGATTCCACGGTTCCTGCTCGATCCGCGACATCCACAGTGGGGTGAACCATGCACCGAAGATGGTGTCGCGTCTGCCTTTCGGCAGGGCACGCGCCATACTGGCCGCGTAGGTTCCGTCCATGTACATGTACCCGTTGAAGAACTTGAACGGCTCACGGACCGCCAGATCACCGCGTCTCTGCAGCCGCGGGAGTTCGACGAACATCGGGATGTCCATCCACGCGCCCATCACCGCCGACGACATGGGCAGCGAGTATTCGGATTTGTACTCGTCGCCCCATCGTCTCGACCACACGTTGTCCGGGTCGGCGCTCGGCAGCGAGGTGATGGGACGATCCTGCAGGACGTACACCGATCCGTCACAGATCGCCCATTCGATGTCCCGGGCGGGCCCGATGGTGCTCCCCACCTGACGAGCGGTGGCGTGCAGTGCCGCGAGGTCCGTGTCGTCGAGACATGCCACCTCCGCGCGTTCCGGTGGCACCGGCCGGTCGAGAAGTGCTCCGTCATACACGGTTTCGATCTTCTTGTGGGCGACGCGTTGCTCTCGCACCGATCCGGTGACTCGGTCGAGCACCACGTGGTCGGGATCCACCTTTCCCGACACGATCGACTCGCCCAGACCCCAGGATGCGTCGATGACGATGTCGTGAGCGAAGGGTCGGTGCGGATTGGCCGTCAGCATCACCCCCGAGCATCGCGGTTCGAGCATCCGTTGCAGCACGATCGCAATGCCTCCGGCGCCATCGATGTCGCGGCCCTCGCGATACACCGCGGCGCGGGCGGCACCATGTGCACGCCAGCACTGCGCAACCGCCGCTTCGAGTTCGGCCAGTCCGTCGACGCCCAGAACGGTCTCGTACACGCCCGCGAAGGACGCGCCGTCGAGGTCCTCGGCGACAGCTGAGGACCGCACGGCCCAACGCGCGTCGGGATACTCCGCATGCACCTGGGTCCACCAGCGTTCCAGTTCGTGAGCACACCGCTGCTGCAGATCGTCGTTCAGCGATACCTCGGCCGGGATCACCCAGGCCTCGGGCACGGTCAGTCCGGCTCGCAGCAGCCGCACCAATCCGAGTGCCTTGCCCCCGATCTCGGCGATGTCTGCCGCGAGAGCGGGTTCGAGTCGCAGGATCATCGCAGTCGCCCTTTCAGCGCAGCACCGACCATGGGCATCAGGTCGGGAACCCGGCGCGCGATCTGTCGGCGGTCGGCATGCCAAGCGTGTTCGAGAACACCGTGCCCGTGGCGGTGGACTCCGTCGACGACCGTCTCGAATCGGGCGTACGTCTCCTGGAGGAACAGCCCCTTCTTCACCAGTGGCACCTGTGCGATCGCCGTGGCGGTGATCGCATACGTGGTGCCGCATTCGTCACGAAGGAAGATGCGCGCGGACTCCGGCACCTGCGGCACCCGCCCAAAGGTGTAGTCGACGTCGATTGCGGTCACCGCTCTGTTCTCACCGTCACGGAACACGAACCCGGCGGGGTCATCGCTACCCGCGAGCAATGCCAGGGTCGCGTTGAAGGCAAAGTCGGGACCGAATTGTGCTGTCAGCCATTCCCATCCGGTGATCGACGCCCAGTCGCGCACACCCCACGACTTGTCTCGATGACCCAGGGCCTCGACGCGGCGCGTCTGTCCGCCGATCCTGATGGTGCCCTCGACGGTGCCGACCTGCTCGAAGTGATGGGCTCCGTCGGTGGCGTCGCGCAGGGCGGTGAAGTCGTGCGGCGGACCCACCGCGGTCCACGTCAGCGCGACCTCGGTGCGACCCGTCAACTCGATACGCCACCGTTGGAACGGCTCACGCATGGTGTAGGTGAGCCTACCCACGGCCAGACCGCGTTCGACCGGTACCGACCGCTCCTCGGCGGTGACGGCGATACCGACACCGGGATAGACGTATTCGAGTTGTCCGTCGCGGATCAGGATGAGCAGCGCGTCAGCTTTCCCGTCGGCCGGGTTCAGACCGATGCGCGTCAGCCCGAACGACCGACCGTCGACGTCGGACCAGTTGAAGTAGAAACTCTCCTGCCACGACCGCTGGTCGGTGGGAGGGTGCATGTGCTCGTCGGCAACTGTGATCACGGAAAGATCCATTCATGAGAGTGACGCCCAACACACTCTCACCATTAATTGACACTTGTCAATCTAAGGCTGGCGCAGCCCGTCGATCACCACGTCGACCGCCAGCAACGCCACGTCTCTGCTGCGCAGCGACTCGCGGCCCCGGATCTCCGCGGTGGCACTCGCCAGGCCGCCGATCCCCCACGTGGTCAGGAAGAAATAGACCGCCTCGACCGCGCCGGCACGAACGACTTTCGCGCTCTGCAGGTCCTCGAGCAGCGCCGCGGTGAGCTCCCGGGTCGGGGTGATGTATCGCTCGAGCATGTAGTCGAATCTCGGGCCCGGACGTGCCGATTCCTGTTGGATGATCCGCGCCAGCGCGGGATGGTCCAGAGTTGCCAAGGCGTACTTGCGCATTCCGATCCGCAGCAGTTCCAGCGGGTCGTCATCGGATTCGTCGGATTCGATGGTCAAGTCCGTGAAGAGCTGCGCGAAACCGTGATCGACGGCCGCGTACCAGGCCGCCTCCTTCGACTGGTATCGACTGTGAATGAGGTTGTGGCTGATACCGAGGTGCCGGCACAGAGCGCGTACGCTCGCCCCCTCGAAACCGAGATCGGCGAATGCGCGCAACAGGTTGTCGAGGAGATCGGCCTCACCGATGACCAGGGGACGGGGCATCGGCCCAGTATAGGAAGCAATACCCCGGTACCGATTCCTCCTTGACGGCCCGCCGGTGTCGGGACGTGTCACGGCAAATCAACCATCGTCGAGACCCTCCACCGGCCCGGATGTGCCCTCACCGCGAGACCCGGCGACTACGCTGAATTGGGTGTCCACCAATCGCACCCGCCGCCGTGTTCTGCTCATCCGCCATGGACAGACCGAATGGTCGCTGTCCGATCAGCACACCGGTCGCACCGACATCGACCTGACCGCAAAAGGCGAGCAGGATGCCGCTGCACTGAAGGGCATCACCGAGCGCATCGGTCTGCACCAGCCGTTCGTGTTCGCCTCTCCCCGACGCCGCGCCCAGCGGACCGCCGAACTCGCCGGCCTCACCGTCGATGAGACCAACGAGTTGTTCGCGGAGTGGGATTACGGCGACTACGAGGGATTGACCCGGGTGCAGATCCAGGCGGATCACGATCCGACGTGGGCGATCTGGACCCACGGCGCACCCGGTGGCGAATCGGTCGCGGACATGACCAGACGAGTCGACGCCGCCGTCGATCGCGTCGAAAGTCAGCTCGGTGCAAGCGATGTGGTGGTCGTGTCGCATGGGCATTTCTCGCGGTCGTTCATCTGCCGATTCCTGCGATGGCCCATCAGCCAAGGCGCCGACATCGACCTGCGGCCCGCGGGTTCGGCCCTGCTCGCCGAGGCGGGCGGCGATCGCCGATTGTCCGAATTGCGTGGGCCCGTGGGCGAATGGGCGAAACCCACCTCGATCTGACAAGTCCGGAGGGATCTGAGAGGAGACCGGTGATGGCGACAGCAATCGTGCTCGGCGGTGGCGGTCTGGTCGGTATCGGCTGGATGACCGGTGTACTCGCGGCATTGGAGGAGGCCGGTGCGCTGCGCCTCGGAGACGCCGCAGCAGTGATCGGCACGTCCGCGGGATCGGCCGTCGGTACCGCCATTCTTCAATCAGGCTCGGCTGCCGACCAATTCGACATCATGGTGCGCGCGTCTCGACGCAATGACGAACTGACACCCGAGGGCGACGTCGCCTCGGCGCTCGAGGCATTCTTCGAGGTGGCGTCGTCCGGCGCACCGCGCGCCGAGCGGGCCCGGCGATTCGTCGAACTGTCACACACTCACGCCGGCACGGAGCCGGGCCGCCGTCGGGCCGCGGTCCGCGGTCGCTACACCTCCGAGATCTGGCCGGAGAACCTGCAGATCACCGCACTGCGCGAGGATGGCGAGCTGACGGTCTTCACCGCTGAGGAGCGCGCGGTGCCCGACGGAGCGCGATCCGTCGCGGGCGACGACCTGACCGATGCGGTGACCGCGAGTTGCGCCGTCCCGGGGATCTGGCCGACCGTCACCATCGGCGGCGCCGAATACATCGACGGCGGATCGTTCTCACCCACCAACGCCCACCTGGCCGCCGGATTCGACGAGGTCATCGTCATCGCGCCGATGCTCGACGATCCCGATACCGTCACCCCACAGGTCGCGACGGTCCTGTGCGCGGCGCGCGTGATCACCCCCTCGCAACGTTCGGCCGCCGGATTCGGAACCAATCCCCTTGATCCCGACATCCGTGGTGTGGCAGCGGTTCTCGGTTACGACGACGGCGTCCTCGCACTCACGTCATCGGAGTGGTCGGCGTCGGCGTGACCGCACGCAAGAGCAGGTGATTCACAATCGGGATGACCAGCTCGATCGGCGTCATGAGCATGTAGAACCAGCTCGGCGCGCCACTGGTCGCCCAAGCCAGTAGCCGGGCGAGGCCACCGAGGAAGAACAGAAGTCCGAGCAGATCGACGACGCGTGCTCGGCCGACCAGATCTCCTGCCGCCCAGAGAAATCCGATGCCGTACGCCGCGAAGAGAACGTTGAAGAACCGCAGATCGGAGTCCATCGTGGCATTGACGGTCCCACCACCGATATAGGTTGTTTGCCCGAACAGCAAGTGCGCCAACGCGATACCGAGTACGACAAGACCGAAGACCACGAGCCAGATCCGGAAAACCGTGAGCATGGCGACCTCTATTTCACGTATGTGTAATAGCTAGACGATAGATCGCCGGACCTGCTGTCCGCAAGACTTAGGATGGAGCAATGTCCAGCCGACGTCGGATGTCTCCGGAGCAGCGCCGAGAGGCGCTCCTCGATACCGGCGAGGAACTCTTCGGATCCTCCGGTCGGTTCGAAGACCTTTCGATGGACGACATCGCCACCGCGGCGGGCGTCACGCGCCGATTGTTGTATCACTACTTCCCGACCAAGGCCCATTTTTTCGGTGCCGTATGGCAACGCGCCCACAGCAGACTGCGCGAGAACACAGCCACCGCACCCGCCGACACGGTGCGCGACCGCATCGCCACGGCACTCGATACGTACTTGACCTTCTACGCCGACAATCTGGCTTTGGTACTCATCGCCAATCGCAGTTCGGTATCGGCCGATCCGGCGGTACGCGGTCCCATCGATCGCGACATGGAGTCACTCTGGAACACGATGCTCGACGCGGCCGGAAGCGACGGCCACGCACGCGATCTGGCCGAGGTGGGATTCGCCGGGTGGATTGCCTTCGTTCGAGCCAGCACCATCGCGTCCCTGCTGGACAACAAGATCTCACCCCAGGAGAACCGCGACCTCTGCATGGCCGCGCTCGATTCCACCGTCGGAACGCACGTCGACCTCACCACGCAGCCTCGGAGCTGAATGGCCGGGTCACCCCAGCGCAGCCCGCAGCGCCTGCCCGTCGGTGACCGGGAGATCACACACCGTACCTCTGCACACATAGGCGGCATCGACATCCCCGACGGGCCCGCGGTCTTCCAGTAACGGCAGCGAATCTCGTTGACCGGCAACGATGATCGATCCGCCAGGCGCGACCGTCCGCGCGAGGCCGGCGAGTGCCCCGGCGCTGCTCGCTGTCTCGGACACGGCGATCTGCAGTGGCCCGGCGACGCGTGCCTGTGTCACCGCAAGCCACTGGCCGGCCGAGCGCGGAAGTTTCGCCAACAGCACCGCACCCCGGCCGAGAGTGGCGTCGAGGAGCTCCGCGTAGCGCGCGGCGGGAGCGGTGTCGGCCAGAGCCGACGCGGCGAGCAGGGCCTCGGCCAGCAGTGAGGCACCCGCGGGAGTGGCCCCGTCGATCGGGTCGCGGGGTCGTGCGATCAGGTCCGTACCCGCGGCGTCGTACCAGCTTCCCGGCTCGTCGGCATCGGCGAAGATCTCGATCGTGGTGTCCAGGAGTTCCAGCGCCTGATCACGATGGGAGATCTCACCGGTCACCTGGTGCAGGGTCAGCAGCGCGGTGACCAACGCTGCGTGATCATCAAGTGCGGCAACAGGATCGCCGACGATGCCACCGAGTGAGGCCCGGCGCAGTCGACCGTCTCGGACGTGCTCGGCGAGCAGCGTCGCGGCAACCTCGCGTGCGAGGTCGGTCCATTCCGGATGACCGAGCCCCGCGCCGGCCTCCGCCAGGGCGGTGACGGCGATCGCGTTCCAGCCGGTGACCACCTTGTCGTCGCGGGCCGGTTGTGGCCGCTCGGCACGCGCGGCCAGCAAACGCCGGCGCACGTCGTCGAATCGCTCTCGGACGGCAGGGGTGTCGAATCCGTCGGGGTCGAGCCGGAACTGCAACGTCGACGTACCGTGCTCGAAGGTGCCCGACGCGGTCACACCGAAAAGTTCTGCAGCCCACTGGCCGTCGGCATCGCCGAGCACCTCGGTCAGCTGTATCGGCGTCCACACGTAGGTCGATCCTTCGACGCCGGCGGCGTCGGCATCGAGTGCGGACGCGAAGCCCCCGGGCACCCGCAAGTCCCGTCGTAGGAACTCCACGATCTCACCGGTGACGCGGGTGGCCAGGGGATCGCCGGTGATCCGGGCCAGATGCGCGTACACCCGCAACAACTGCGCGTTGTCGTAGAGCATCTTCTCGAAATGCGGCACAACCCAGTCGTTGTCGACCGCGTAGCGGGCGAACCCGCCGGCGAGCTGGTCGTGAATACCGCCGCGCGCCATGGCATCACACGTGCGGCGGGCCGCGTCGAGCGCCTCGGGCGTTCCGGTGTATTCGGTGTGCCGCAGCAACGCTTCGAGCAACGCCGACGGCGGGAACTTCGGCGCTCCGCCGAATCCGCCGGACTCCCGGTCCTCGTCACCGAGGACCGTGTTCACCGCGTGCGCGAGGAGCCGGTCGTCGACCTCGAGCGCCCCGGCCGGTAACGCCGCGGCATTGGCGTGCAGATGATCTCGGACCTTGCGCCCGACATCGGAGACCTCGTCGCGCCGCTGCGTCCACGCCTCGGTGATGGCGGTGAGGAGTTGCCGAAACGATGGCATGCCGTTGCGCGGCGAGTCCGGAAAGTACGTGCCGCAATAGAACGGCTCCCCGCCGGGCGTGAGAAAGCAGGTCATCGGCCAACCACCCTGCCCGGTCATCGCGACGGTGGCGTTCATGTAGATCGCGTCGATGTCGGGCCGCTCTTCACGGTCGACCTTGATACACACGAACTCGGCGTTCATCTGTGCGGCGGTCGCCTCGTCCTCGAACGATTCGTGCGCCATCACATGACACCAGTGGCATGCGGCGTACCCGACCGACAACAGGACCGGGACATCACGACGGGCAGCCTCGGCGAGCGCGCCGTCACCCCATTCCCGCCAATGCACGGGGTTGTCGGCGTGCTGACGGAGATAGGGGCTGGTCGCCGCGCCGAGCTCATTGCGCGCTGCGCTGGACTCACTGGTCATCGGTGTCCTCGCATCCGGTGCTCGGGTGTCCGACGATCCACCTGCCGGGTCAGGTGTCGGCCGGCTTCCTCGCCGTACCCGCGTCACCGATGGCGTTCACGTCGCCCAGCGACTGCGGCGTCGTGGGGCCAGCCGAATCGGTGCCCTCGTCGAAGGCCTGATCGGCTTCGGGGTGCTCGGTGTCGAAGGTCTTGGGCAGCTTGCGCAGTTGCCGGTTCATCGACCAGATGAGCAGGGCCGTGCAGATCAGCAGCAGGATGATGATCAGCAGACCCAGCGGTGAGGCCTTGCCGAACTCGGGCCCCTGGGGCTGCTGGTCGGCGGCCAGGAGCACGCTGTGCACCCCGGCGGCGATCGAAACAGAAGTCATCGGGATACCTCGCTGTTCGCCTCGACCCCGGCGAACAGATCGCTCTCGGGAATCGAGGTGGTCACCCGGGTCTGCGCCAGCTCGAACTCCTCGGTCGGCCACAGACGCTGCTGCCACTCGAGCGGGACGGCGAAGAACATCCCGTTCGGGTCGATCTGGGTGGCGTGCGCGCGCAACGCGTCGTCACGCTGGGGAAAGTACTTGCCGCACTCGACCTGGGTGGTCACCCGCGCCATCAGGTCGCCGCGGCTGGAATCCCACTTGCTCAGCCATTCCTTGAACGGGCTCTCCTGTCCGTGGCGTTCGAACTCGTCGGAAAACAGGATCATCCGGTCCCGGATGAAGCCGTGGGTGTAGTACAGCTTCGAGACGGTCCACGGTTCACCGGTCCCGGGGTAGGCGTCGGGGTCACCGGCGGACTCGAACGCGGCGACCGACACCTTGTGGCACATGATGTGGTCGGGATGGGGGTATCCGCCGCGCTCGTCGTAGGTGATCATCACGTGCGGCCGGAACTCGCGGACGAGCTTCACGAGCGCTTCGGTGGGCACCTCGAGCGGCAGGGTGGCGAACGACCCCTCCGGCAATGGCGGCGGCGGATCGCCCTCGGGTAGCCCGGAGTCGACGAAGCCGAGCCACCGCTGCTGCACACCGAGCGCCGCGGCGGCCTTGGCCATCTCTTCCTTGCGAACCTCGCTCATCCGCTCCTTGACGCCCGGGCGATCCATCGCCGGGTTGAGGATGTCACCGCGCTCACCACCGGTCAGCGTCACGATCAGAACGTCGTTGCCCTCCGCGGCGTATTTCGCCGACGTCGCCGCGCCCTTGCTGGATTCGTCGTCGGGGTGGGCATGCACCGCCATCAATCGGAATCCACCACCCGACGACGTCGTGACAACCCCGGTCGGCGTCGACGCGCCGGCACCCTGGGTCGACGATGTCGACGGGTGGGATTCGGCGGTGTGGGTCTCGCGCACGGTTCCTCGCCTTCGGGTCGGTACTTCTCTCATGGTAGGTATTGACCCGTGAACAGTTCAGACGGGGGCACGCCACCGGGCTCCGACCTGCAGGATCGCCCGCAGAGCGGCCCGCGGGCGACCTATCCCGTCGCACAATCGGCGTCGAGCCGTCGACTGTGGTTCATCGCACTGTCGGTGCTCGTCGTGGTCGTCGGCGTCATCCTCGCGGTCATCGGCTACCACAAATTCGCCGATCCGGACGTCTCCGGTCAGGCCACCGGATACGACATCCTCAACTCGTCGACCGTGGCGGTGCAGTTCACCGTGAACCGGGCCGACCCGTCACAGCCGGTCGCCTGTGTCATCCGCGCCCGCTCCAAGGACGGGTCGGAGACCGGACGCCGCGAGGTCCTGATCGGCCCCGGACAAGTGCAAGAAGGACACCGGGTCGAGGTGAAGACCTCCGAGCCACCGGTGATCGGTGAGGTGTTCGGCTGCTCGACCAGCGTGCCCGCCTATCTCACCGCTCCGCCGTCGGCAGGATCGGCCGGATGACCGCGACCGACACGCGTACCAACCGCGCGGTCTTCGCGACCGTGACGAGCCACCATCTACCGATGCTGACCGCGCTGTTCGTCGGGGTCATGCTCATCAGCAACATCACCGGCACCAAAGGTGTGCTGCTGTTCGACCAGTGGTTGCATCTCGATCTCGGCCCCTTTCACCTCAACGGCTTGGTCACCGACGGCGCTTTCTATCTGTTCCCCCTCGCCTATGTGCTCGGCGACGTCATCAGCGAGGTGTACGGCTTCAAAACCATGCGTCGGGTGATTCTCGCCGGATTCGTCGTCCTGCTCATCGCCTCCGCGTGCTTCTGGCTGACCATTCACCTTCCGGCGGCCCCGTTCTATTCCAATCAGGAATCGTTCAAAGCCGTCGCCGGGGTGGTACCACAGTTCTTGTTGGCCGGACTACTCGGATATCTCGCCGGCGAATTCCTCAATTCCTTTGTCCTGGTGAAGATGAAGGAACGAGCCGGAGAGCGACGACTGTGGGCGCGGCTGCTCGGCTCGACCGTCGTCGGCGAATTCGCCGACACCCTCGTGTTCTGTTCGGTCGCCGCCTCGGCGCTGGGCATCTCGACCTGGGGTGACTTCTGGAACTACACGATCGTCGGATTCTTGTGGAAGACGTTGGTCGAAATCATCATCATGCCCATCACATATCTGGTGTGCGCGTGGCTGAAAAAGGCCGAGCCCTCTTATGTGGCAGCTCTCGCGGAGGCACGCGCGACCCCGTCGTGATGTGCGTTCGATCTCATTCGCTGGTACCCTAGGCGGATACACGGCTCCGCAAGGGGTCGTGTTGCTGCATTTAGAGCAGTCCACATGCCCATCGTGAAGACATCGCGACAGGGCGCGGACAACACAAAGGAGTGACCGATGACCGACACCCAGGTGACCTGGCTGACCCAGGAGTCCTACGACCGCCTCAAGGGCGAGCTGGATTCCCTGATCGCCAACCGTCCGGTCATTGCTGCGGAGATCAACGAGCGTCGTGAAGAGGGTGACCTCAAGGAGAACGGCGGCTACCACGCTGCCCGCGAAGAGCAGGGCCAGCAGGAAGCGCGTATCCGCCAGCTGCAGGAACTCCTGAACAACGCCAAGGTCGGCGAGGCACCCACCCAGTCGGGTGTTGCGCTGCCCGGATCGGTCGTGACCGTCTACTACGACGGTGACGAGAACGACACCGAAACCTTCCTGATCGCCACCCGCGAGGAAGGCGCTCAGGGCGGGAAGCTGGAGACCTACTCCCCCAGCTCACCACTGGGCGCTGCGCTGATCGACACCAAGGTCGGCGAAACCCGCGAATACACCGTCCCCAGCGGAGCGACGGTGAAGGTGACGCTGGTCAAGGCCGAGCCCTACCACAGCTGACCGGTTCATCCCGAGATCTGCGATCGCGGCCGTCCTCACCGGACGGCCGCGATCGTCGTCTCCGGGTGCGCTGATCGGGCCACGTGGCGAACGAGAACGTGTTACAACATTCGGCGTGAACCTGCATGCACGCGCACGCAGGGTCGGGGGCCTCATCGCATCCGCCGTCGTCGCGGCCGCGTTGATGGGCGCCGGACCTGCCCTCGCCACCCCTGGACCGACCTCTGCGCCGACCACCTCTGCGCTGACCTACGTGAATCTCGGCGACAGTTATTCGGCCGGTTCCGGTGTCGTGCCGACGGCACCGGGCACCCTCGAGCAATGCGCACAATCGGCCGACAACTACTCCCACCTCATCGCGCAGCGGTTCGGCTATCACCTCACCGACGTCAGTTGCGGCGGCGCGACCACCGACGATTTCTTCGGGGTGCAATACCCGGGCCTTCATCCACAACTCGACGCCCTCGGCCCCGGCACCGACCTGGTCACCTTCATGATCGGCGGCAACGACGGAATGGTCTTCGCCGGGACCGTGGGCAAGTGCCTCGCAGCCGCCGCGACCACCCTGGGCCGCGGCTCACCGTGTAAGGACACCTACGGCGACACCATCGCGAATGAGATTCGGACACAAACCTTTCCGAAGCTGGTGAATGCCATGAGAGCGATACGCAGCAAGGCACCGCACGCTCGCATCGCGGTGATCAGCTATCCGTGGATCATGCCGGCGACCTACGAGCCCTGTCCCGCGTTCCCGGTCGCCGCAGGCGATGTCGCCTACACCTACGACATCCAGGCAACGCTCAACGACGCGATTCGACGCTCGGCCACCGAGACCGGTGTGACCTTCGTCGACGCCACCACCCCGTCGGTCGGCCACGACAGTTGCAAGCCGGTCGGGACCCGCTGGATCGAACCGATCCTGACCACCCAGCAAATCGTTCCGGTCCATCCGAATGCGTTGGGCGAGCGGGAGTTGGCCTCGATCGCTACCGCTGCGCTGGGTCTGGGGCGCTGAGGGCCACACCACCCGGATTGCCGCTCACGTAGCACGCACCATGGTCAGGGCCGCCCCAGGTGCGCCGACGTCCGTTCGCACCGCACCGTCGTGCATGGCATGCGCGAGTATGACGGCGAGTTCGACGACCGGTGACAGGTTTGCGGCGACCGAATGATGCTGCTGGAGCAGAACATCGATCACTGTCGTCTCGGTGAGGATCGACGATTTCCATCCCATACCCCGCAGTGGTTGCAGCGCAGTACTCCGGGTGAGCGGGCGCAGGACCACCATCGGCGCCATGTCGTCGGCATGCGCGGCCCACGCACCGATCGCCTTGGGATGCCAGAGCAATCCGTCGACAGTCACCTCGGGCATGACCGGGGTACCCGGCCCGAGGTCCTCATGCATGCGCGCCGGCGGCCGCTCGAACAGCAACAACCCACTCGGCCCGAGTGAAGCGAGGATTCGGGTGTCGCGCATATCGATTCCGGGCACACCCAGTTCCGTCATCACGGTATCGGGCACCCAGACCGGGCCGAACCCGGCCACCGCCTCGCTGACGGCCTCGGTGGTGAGCATGCTGCGATACACGGTCACATACATGTCGGCGTGTTCAAACGATCGGGCGTCGAGTTCGCGAAACGCGTCGGTGTCCTGCCGGCCGTTGGCCTTCATCGCGTCGAGCACCCGATCATAGTGTTCGAGGCGCTTCTCGATGTGTGCGAGATGGTGCGGCCATTCGGTCAGGAGAGTGCGGTAGGCCTGCACGAGACGGGAGTACACCGTCGGCGCCCAACCCGGGCCCCACGGCGAGATCTCCTGACCATCAGTCGCTTTCGCCTGCGCGAACTCGTCCTCGAGATGCTTGCGTCGGCACGGGGCAGGCGTCGCACGGTTCACATTCGCGGGGAACCTTCCCTCGTGCCGACACCCTCCGGTGTCCGCACACCCATTGCGGGCGGTGCGGACACCGGTACGTCGCGGCTTCCTCGGGTCAGCCCAGGGTGACCTTCGCGCCACCGGAGAACATCGAATCGTGCAACTCGATGGCGGTGGGCACCGCGTCCTTGGGCATGTCGAAGACCACCTTGGCGATCACGGTGTTGCCGGGATTGATGTTGTCCCACACCGGGATATCGGAGCCGCCCAGAGCAATCTGCGCACTCGTGCTCGGCTCGAATTCGCGCCCTTGCGCGTCGAGGAGCTTCTGATCCGACGGGCTGAATCCGTAGGCCTTGTCGGAGATGTTCTTGACGGTCATCGTGACGACCACGAACTGCCCTTGCGCCTGCTCGGTGAGATACGGGTTGTCGCCGACGCTGGCGAGCCCCTTCTCGACACCGGTCACGACGAACTCGAATTTGCCGTCCCGCACCGGGGTGTTGAGCCCGGCCGCCTGCTCCCCACCGCCGTTCGCGGGCGCATTCTGCGCGGATCCGTTCTGCGACCCGCTCGGAGACGAATCATCGGAGCCGCCACTCGTCGCCACAGCGATGATGATGATCAGCACCACGATGGCGCCGAGAATCCACGGCCACTTGCGCTTCTTCTTGGGAGGCGCCGGAATCGGTTGCGGCGGAACCCCATAACCGGTCTGGCCGTACTGGGGTGCACCGTATTCGGGCGACCCGTACTGGGGTGCTCCGTACTGGGGTGCTCCGTACTGGGGCCCGGCATTCTGGGCATTCGGATCCTGGGGAGTGGTCACGTCGATCTCCTTTGACTTGGTGCGGTAACCGGTCGGTACCGCCTCCCGACTCACTCAACATAGAGGGTCCGACAATTCCGACGAATCTGTCATTCGACCGGATGACGCATGCGTCCCGGGCCCGTCATGCGGCCTTCGCAGTCACCTGCACCATCCGTCCCCCGTTGATCTCGACGAGACCGACGGTGTTGTTCTGCAACGCCTTTCCGACTCGACACAACATCTCGATCAACGGTCGCGCCCCATCGGGTACGTCGAAAGTGCTTCCGATCGGCACGCGCACACCGGTCACCTCGATCAGGGTCGACGACGCCCAATTCTCAAGCCGCGGCGAATGTGCGCCACTCCGACGAGCCAACGCCACCACCTCCAGGACCTCGTCGACCTCCCCTTCGTCGACACCGTCGTCGACCATCCCGTCGTCCTCGGGTTCGGCCGTCCACCACAGCACCGCGTCGACATCGACGTCCGGTGTCTGCGGACAGTCGCATTCATAGATCTCGCCGGCCTTGACGAAGGGTTTCGCGAACACCATCAGCCCTTTCGGAAGCAGACCGGCCAATCCGAAGGTGTTCTGACCGGCGATATCGGTCACCGCCGACGCCACCGTCAGCGCCGACGTCGGTAACCAGATCGGCGCAAGGCCCGAAAGTGCCTCGCTCGCATCGACGCAGCGATTCGCCACCTCGTCCGCCATGCGATACATCGACAACTGAGCTCGCACTTCACCGAGCAGCCAGTCGTAGTCCTCGTCACCGGTCTCGCAACCCAGGCCGGCCAGCTCGTGGTATCGGGCGTTCAATGCTCGCAGACGTGGCTCCAAGTCTTCGGTCACCGCAGCGCAGTCACGCAGGGTCCGGTCATAGGCGTCGGAAAGCTCATCGCGGAATACGACCATCCGTTCGGGTGACCACCGCGCCTGGAGCGATCGCGACGACGACCGGTTGGCGCGCCGCGCGTGCGACGGGGTGTGAGGAGCTCTGCGATGGCGTTTGCGTTTTCCCATGGCCGAGGAGGCTAGGCGCATTTCGGGCATTCGCCGCGAAGCTGTCCACAACCAGTGCGATGGGTCACAGACGATCCACAGGTTGGTCGCAGACCGCCGACAACCTGCGGGTTCACAGTGGTTCTATCGCGTTCACCACAACTCGCGAACGGAGAGACCGATGAGAATGCACAAGCCCGCACCCGAGGTGCCGATGATCGTCCTCACCGACGATCGGGCCGTCCACGCCTACGCCGACACGCTGTTCGACGCGGGGATGCCGCTCGCCGTCGTCAGCAGCACCTACTCCGACGTCGTGCCCTACATGCTCGGCAACAACGGCCACACCGTGGCACTCGTCGCCGATGTCGACGACCCCGAGCAACTCGCCGGCGCCATCGTGACGGTCGAACGCCGCCTCGGCCCGGTCGGTGCGGTCGTCCGCTACGCCACCGACCTTCCGGCAACCTCGGTGTCCTCAGCCGCCTGACCTGCAGAGATAGTCGCACTGTCAGTCGCCGACACCACGCGTAAGCCGACGTAAGCGCGACGACAGCCACACCGGGCACAGTGGTGTCCATGACCAAAGCACTGCATACCAGCCCGGCTCCGGGTGGCGCGGCTCGGACCACCGACCTCGCCATCGACGCCCACGGCCTGGTCAAGACATTCGGTAACAACCGCGCCGTCGACGGCGTGGACCTGGCCGTCCCCACCGGTTCGGTCTACGGCGTCCTCGGCCCCAACGGCGCCGGCAAGACCACCACGGTCAGCATGCTGGCCACCCTCCTGAAACCCGATGCGGGGTCGGCGACGGTCTTCGGATACGACGTCGTCTCCGACGCCGTCGCGGTCCGCTCGCTCGTCGGTGTCACCGGGCAGTACGCCTCGGTCGACGAAGACCTCACCGCCACCCAGAACCTCGTCGTCTTCGCCCGGCTCCTCGGTTTCTCCCGCAAGGCCGCGAAGTCACGCGCCGAGGAACTCCTCGACGAGTTCTCCCTCACCGACGCCGCCGACCGGCCGCTGAAGAACTTCTCCGGGGGCATGCGTCGCCGCCTGGATCTCGCTGCCAGTCTCATCGACACCCCGCCGCTGCTGTTCCTCGACGAGCCGACCACCGGCCTCGATCCCCGTACCCGCGCCCAGATGTGGGACACCATCCGCAATCTCGTCCGCGGTGGGTCGACGGTGCTGTTGACCACGCAGTACCTCGACGAGGCCGACCAACTCGCCGATCGCATCGCCGTCATCGATCACGGACGGGTCATCGCCGACGACACCGCCGACGGGCTCAAGAACTCGATCGGCGCGGCCACCCTGCAGCTGCGGCCCGCGGACCGTGCCGACGCCCCGCGCGTCGCGGAGATCGTCGAGCAGATGCTCGGCGAACCCGCCGCACTGTCGGCCGAGGCCGGCCGGGTCTCGGCGTCGTTGCACCGCCCCGACCTCGTCCCCGACATCCTCATCGCCATGCGTGAACAGAACATCACCGTCGACGAGATCAACGTCCAGAAGCCCAGCCTCGACGAGGTGTTCATGACGCTCACCGGCAAGCCCGCGGAGACCGATGCCGACACCTCCACCGACGACTCCACCGAGGAGACCCAGTCATGACCACCACACTCAACCGGACGTCCACCCCGTCGGCCATCACCACGCGCGAAGTGCGTGACAAGGTGAAAACCTCTGTGAGCCTTGGCGAGACCATCCGCCAGTCGTTCACCATGGCCTATCGCGGCGTGCTCAAGATCCGGCACAACCCCGAGCAGCTGTTCGACGTGACGCTTCAGCCGATCATCTTCACGCTGATGTTCACCTACATCTTCGGTGGCGCGATCAGCGGCAACATCCACTCGTATCTGCCGGTGATCATCCCCGGCATCATGGTGCAGACGGTGATCACCACCTCCATCGTCACCGGCACGCAGCTGCGTGAGGACATGGACAAGGGTGTCTTCGACCGATTCCGGGCCCTACCCATCGCGCGGATCAGTCCGCTCGCCGGCGCACTGCTCGCCGACATGATCCGCTACCTGATCGCCACCACACTGACCATCGTGATGGGCATCATCATGGGCTGGCGCCCCGACGCCCTCGGCGCCATCGGTGCCGCCCTGCTGGTCATCGTGTGCAGCTTCGCGATCTCCTGGATCTTCGCACTCATGGGCTGCTTGATGAGCAAAGCCTCAGCCGTGCAGGGCATCTCGATGCTGATCCTGTTCCCGCTGACCTTCATGTCCAATGCCTTCGTCCCGGTCAGCACCATGCCCGGCTGGTTGCAGGGCTTCGTCAACGTCAATCCGATCAGCCATCTCGTCACCGCGGTCCGGGAACTGACCGCCAACGGACACATCGGGATTCACGTTGTATGGTCGCTGATCGGTGCGGCCGTCATCACCGCGGTGTTCGCACCGCTCGCGGTGCGCGCCTATATGCGCAACGCCTGAGCATCATCGACACGCCTCGACGCCAGGATGGCCTGCAACCGTGCGGCCGCCTGGCGTCGAGACATCTCGGCCACCGCGGCGGTCGCACCGTCCCACTGTTCCTCGGTGAGCCCCGACAGCTCCTGCATGTGCTCGGAGACGTAGACGAAACCCGGATAGTCGCGTCGGGCCCGTAGCCGTTCGGACAGCATCATCAGTTGCGCACCGTCGCGGCGGGTCCGCTGATCGGCGCACAGCACATACCCCGCGGCCAAGGCCATCGACCCGGCCTGCGGCGAATCGTGCCACCCCAACGCCGAGAACGTCGCGGTCACACCATCACCCAGGACCGACAGGTACTCTCGCGCCACCTCTGTCAGTCCGACCCGCATCAGACCGACGACGGCAACGCTGACCATCATCAGCACACCGGGATCCTGGGCACCGAGGGGATGCTCACGCATCAACTGCCGCCCCGCCCGCCGATAGAGGTCGCCGGCGAGTTCCTGCTCACCCGTGGCGAATCGGTACTCGGCATGTGCGAGCATCAACGCCGCACCGAGTTCGGCGCTGCCCTGCGGGTCGGGCTGATCCGGCGTCCACCCGTCCGAGACGACGTCGAGTTCGATTGCCGCCGAATCCAGTTCGCCGATCGCGATCAGCGTGACCACCAGGTAGGTGCGGGTCTGGATCTCGTCCTCATAGGCGCCGAGCCGGATGAGGTCGGCGATGCCCTTGCGATAATGCTCCACCGCCTCCCACCACCGCATCTGTTGTCCCAGCACGCTGCCGACGCTGACCTCGACCATCGCCGACATCCAGGTGTCGCCGCTGTCGACAGCTCGGTGCCGCAGTGTCTCCCCGTCGCGCAGGGCACCCTCGAGATCGCCCATGTTCTCGCGGATGTTCATCCGCGCCCCCAATGCCACAGTGGCCACCCGATACTCGGCAGACCGTGTGCCGCGGACGATGTGACGCATCGCCTCGAAAGCAGTACGACTGAGCGCACACGCGGTGATCAGGTCGGTCGGTTCGTCATAGGCATGATCGGGTCGATGGAGCAGGCGCAAGTGATAGCGGCCCTTCGCGAGTGCACGCAGATCTCGCCGCATCACCTGGTGGGCGAGCGCGGCGAGCAACGACGCCTGCCAGTCTCGCCGCACATCGTCGGCGAGCTCTCGCGGAGGGGTCGGAACCACCGCGAGAATCCTTGTCCCCCAGGTCAACACCTCGGCATGCAACCCCCGCGCCATCCACAGTCCGGACAGCACCGGGAAGATCCGGATCACGGTCAGCAGCGTCTGGGTCGGGCCCTCGGCCGTCAGCCCCGGTTCTCCGTCGGCCAGACGATCCAGGCATCTGCGCATCACCCAGACGAGATTCTCGGCGTCGGCGGCCACCGTGCTCAGCAGAACATCGTCGACCCCCGCGTCGTAGCGTGCGGCCGCGTCGACGCAGAATTCACGCGCCCACCGCCACATCCGGTGGTCGACCTCCGCGGACTCCTCCGGGATGGCGCCGAGTTTGTCCTCCCCGAACTCGCGCACCGTCTCCAACATTCGGTACCGCACGCGTCCACCGCTCTCGGTGACCTCGAGCAAGGACTGGTTGACCAGTGCGGCGAGCGTGTCGTCGAGTCGGAATCCGCGGTAGCCCAACACCGTTGCGGCCGCGTCGGTGGTGAATCCCCCGGGGAATCGGCACAACCGGCACAACGCGATTCGCGCGTCCTCGTCGAGCAGTTCCCAGCTCCAGTCGATGACCGCATAGAGGGTGCGGTGCCGATCGGGCGCGCTGCGGTCGGCACCGCGCAACAGTGCGAACCGTTCGACGAGGCGATCGGCGATCTCCTCGACGGTCATCGTGCGGATTCGGGCGGCGGCCAGTTCGATCGCCAGCGGCAGACCGTCGAGGTGGCGACACAATGCCGCCACTCGGCCCGGCGGCAACAACGCGTCGGGCCTCACCGCGCGGGCACGGGTGACGAACAGTTGCACTGCCGGTCCGGCCTCTCGCGCGTCGAGGGTCGGTAGCAGGTGGATGCGCTCCGAGGGCAGCATGGAGTGGTGAGCGGCTGGTGACCAGGACCCGGATGTGGTCGTCGGCGGCGAGTAGGTCGGCGACGATCTGGGCGCACCGGTCGATGACCTGTTCACAGTTGTCGAGGACGAGCACCGCGTCGCGACCGCGCACGGCGTCGAGCAGCCGGTCGTGCAGGTCACCGACGCTCATGCGCGGGCGGTTACCGCTCAGATCGGACTCACCGACGCCGAGCGCCGCAGCGATCGCCGGGACCACGTCGTCGTCGGCACGGATCGGCGCCAGGGGGACATAGAAGACCGAGGCGCCGGTCTCGACGAGCCGATGACCGACGCGGTTGGCCACGCGGGTCTTGCCCACGCCACCCGGACCCTGGATGGTCACCACCCGACCGGTCTCGATGGCCGACACAATCGCATCGACGTCGGCGTCCCGACCGATCAGCGCGGTGGTGTCGGCGAGCAATCCGATGCCCCGACCGCGACGAACGGTCCGGGGCACCTCTGTCGGCTCCGCGACCGAAGTGTCGGTGCCGCTGAGCAATTGGGTGTGCAGCGCACTGATCTGGGCGCCCGGGTCCACCCCGAGTTCGGCCGAGAGCCGCCGACGGAGTCCGGTGTAGACCGCGATGGCGTCGGCGACCCGCCCCGCAGCGGCCAATGCCTGCATCAGATCCAGATGCGCGGACTCGTCGAGAGGGTCGGCGAGGCACCGTTTTTCGGCGATCGAGCGTGCCGTGACATGGTCGCCGGCTGCCATGGCCGCAGCGTAGCGGGAACGGTCGAGGCGATCGGCGACCTGCCGGGCGCGGGCGGTCAGCTCGTCGATCAGCCCGCCCGGTTCGTCGGTACCGAGATCATCGCCGGGGGTCCCGCGCCACCAGATCGCCGCGCACTCCGCGTCGTCGGTGGAGGCGATCATCTCGGTGACGACGTCGAGATCGGTGCGGCAGCCGACGAGCCGGTATCCACTGCCCGACCCCTGCAGGTGGGCGGCGCCGAGCAACTGCCGCAACCGGGAGATCTGGGTGTGCAACGCCGAGCTCGGCGACCGGGGCGCGTCGTCGCCCCACACGTCGTCGATGAGTCGCTCGGCCGATCGGGTCCGTCCATCGGCCAAGGCCAGCGACGTCAGCAGGCGCTTGGCACGAAGACCGGGCACCGGAGTGGCCTGCGGTGCGTCGGAGTCCGAATCCGGGTGCGGCGCAGCGATCACCGACACCGGACCGAGCAGTCCGATGATCACCTCCCCGTCATGAGCCACCCCGCCAGCGTAGTGGACTCCGCCGACGGACAGACGGATCGTGGCGGTGCACGGGGAGGCGATGCCCTAATCTCGACTCATGGCGCGCACCTATGACCTCGAACCGTTCGACCTCGACTTCTTCGACACGGCCCCGATCTCCTATCGCATCGACATCAACATCCCGGTGTCACCGCAGCGCGCGTGGGCCGAACTGACCAGGCAGAACACACTGGACTGGTGCAAGGCGATCAAGTCGATCGAGTTCACCTCGGCGGCGCCCTACGGAGTCGGCACCACCCGGCAGGCGTCACTCGCCCCGGGCTATGTCACCCTCTCGGAGGTGTTCTTCGACTGGACCGAGGATGCCGAGAACTCGAGCTACCACAACGCTTTTCGCGTCGCGAAGGTCAATGTCCCCGGGATGCGGCGGTTCGGCGAGTACACCGAGATAACCCCGGCGGCAGTCGGGTCGCGTCTCGTGTGGGCGTTCGCCCTCGAACTCGGCCCGTCGTCGCGGGCGCTGAATGCGTTCTCCAACCCGGCCTCGGTGCCGGTGTTCAAGAGCATCGAATCGGACACCCTGCGGCACTTCGCGCATCTGACCCCGCAGGCCTGACCCGGACCGGGCGCTCAGCCCCTCAAGGCCCTGCCACCCCAACGGTTCAGCGCAGGAAACCCGCCTGAGCCAGCGCCTCGCGCACCGTCGCCTGGTGGTCGGGCCCCCGGGTCTCGGCGCTGACGGTCACCTGCACCTGCCCGAGCGCGAGTCCCTCGGCGACACGTGAATGGACCACGTCGACGACGCTGGCACCCTGGTCGCGCAGCATTTCCAGCAGCGAGATCAGACCCCCGGGGCGGTCGGGCACGGTGGCGGTGACGGTGAGGAACCGTCCGGCGGCGCTCAGTCCGGTCGTGGTGACGTGGCTGAGCACGAGCGGATCGATGTTGCCGCCGGAGGCCACCACACACACCGGCCCCGACAACTGTCCACACGCGCCTTCCACCACCGCCGCGACCCCGGCGGCCCCGGCCGGTTCGACGAGGAGTTTGGCGCGCTCGAGCATCAGGAGCAACGCGGTCGCCAACGCGTCCTCGTCGACGGTGACGACGTCGTCGACGAGTTCGGTCACGTGGGCGAACGGGACCTCCCCCGGGAGTGCCACCGCGATGCCGTCGGCCATCGTCGCCATCCGCGCCGCGGCCGTCGGCGATCCGGCAGCCAGCGACTGTGGCCACGCGGCCGCTTCTGCGGCCTGCACACCGATGATCCGCACGTCGGGGCGAACGGGTTTGACCGCGGCCGCGATACCGGCGAGCAGCCCGCCACCGCCGAGCGGCACCACGATCGTGCCGACGTCGGGCATCTGCTCACAGATCTCCACGCCGACCGTCGCCTGCCCGATCACGATGTCGCGATGATCGAACGGGTGGATCAGTACTGCTCCGGTGCGCTCGGCGAATTCGCGTGCGGCGACCAGGGATTCGTCGATGGTGGCACCGACGAGCTCCACCTCGGCGCCATAGGCGCGGGTGGCGGCGATCTTCGGCAGGGCCGCGCCGACCGGCATGTACACCCGCGAGGAGATCCCCAGTCTGCTCGCCGACCACGCCACGCCCTGCGCGTGGTTGCCCGCACTGGCCGCGACCACACCGCGCTCGCGTTCGGCCGGGTTCAGCCGGCTGATCCGGTAGTAGGCCCCGCGGGGTTTGAACGATCCGGTGCGTTGCAGGTTCTCGCACTTGAGCCAGACCTCGCGGTCGGCGCGCTCGCTGAGCACCCGGGACGCGACCATCGGGGTACGACGCATGACGCCGCGCAGTTCGGTGACGGCGTCGGCGATCTCGGACGCGGTGATCAGCATGGGCGTCGCTACTGCAGTGCCTGCTCCAGGTCGGCGAGGATGTCGTCGACGTCCTCGATGCCGACCGACAGCCGCACGAGGTTGGCGGGCACCTCGAGCAGCGAGCCCGCCGTCGACGCGTGGGTCATCGCGCCGGGATGCTCGATGAGTGACTCGATCCCGCCCAGGGATTCGGCGAGGGTGAACACCTCGGTGCGCGCGCAGAACTTCTGGGCGTCCTCGATGCCGCCGGCCACGAGGACCGAGACCATCCCGCCGAAACGCTTCATCTGCTTGCTCGCGACCTCGTTACCGGGGTGCATCGGCAGTCCCGGGTAGAGCACGCGGTCGATCCGGTCGTGATTCGACAGGTAATCGACGACGGCTTCGGCGTTGTCGCAGTGCTTTTCCATCCGCACTGCCAGGGTCTTGATGCCGCGCATGGTCAGGTAGGCGTCGAAGGGCCCGGGTACCGCACCGGCCCCGTTCTGCAGGAAGGCGATCGCGTCGTCGAGTTCGGCGTCGTCGGTGACCAGAGCGCCGCCGACCACGTCGGAGTGCCCGCCGAGGTACTTCGTCGTCGAGTGCAGCACGACGTCGGCCCCCAGCGACAGCGGCTGCTGCAGGTACGGTGTGGCAAAGGTGTTGTCCACCACCAACTTTGCGCCGGCGTCGTGGGCGATCGCGGCGGTCTGTTCGATGTCGCCGACGTTGAGCAGCGGATTGGTGGGCGTCTCCACCCACACCAGCTTCGTCTGCGGGGTGATCGCCGCACGGATGGCGTCGGCGTCGGTGACCGGCGCAACCGAATAGGTGATGCCCCACTGGGTGAAGACCTTGTCGATGAGCCGGAAGGTGCCGCCGTAGGCGTCATTCGGGATGACCAGATGATCCCCGGGGCGCAGGCACGCACGGAGCAACGCGTCGGTGGCGGCCATCCCGGAGGCGAAACCCCGTCCGTAGGTGCCGTGTTCGATCGCGGCGATGTTCGCCTCGAGCACCCGGCGCGTCGGGTTGCCGGTGCGGGCGTATTCGAATCCGTCGCGCATGCCGCCGACGCCGTCCTGGGCGAAGGTCGAACTGGCATAGATCGGGACGTTGACCGCCCCGTTGAGCGGGTTGGGCTCGTAGCCGGCGTGGATGGCGTCGGTCGCGAAACCGCGGGGACGCTGCTGGGAACTCACGGGATAACTCCTCGTCGGTGGACGTCGGGGGAAGCCGGTGTCAGCCGGCGGTGATGGTCGGATGGGTGCTGACGAAGGCCAGCAGATCGTGGCGGGTGATGACGCCGATCGGCTTGCCGTCCTCGACCACCATCAGCGCGTCGGTGTCCGAGAGCGCCTTGGTCGCCGCCGACACCGGCTCGCCGGAACCGATGAGCGGGAACGGTTCTCCCATGTGCGCCGACACCGGGTCGGCGAGGTTGGCGCGGCCCTCGAACACGGCGCTGAGCAGATCCCGTTCGGTGACCGCTCCGGCGACCTCGCCGGCCATCACCGGCGGCTCGGCACCGACGACCGGCATCTGCGACACCCCGTATTCACGGAGGATCTCGATGGCGTCGCGCAGGGTCTCCGACGGATGGGTGTGCACCAGGTCGGGCAGTGCACCGGTCTTGCCGCGCAGCACGTCGCCGACGAGCGGTTCGGTGGCCTTCGCGTCGAGGGGGGTCCGCAGGAAGCCGTAGCTGCTCATCCACTCGTCGTTGAAGATCTTGGCCATGTAGCCGCGGCCACCGTCGGGCAACAGCACGACGACGACGGCGTCGGGCCCCTCGCGCTCGGCTACCCGCAGTGCCGCGACCACGGCCATCCCGCACGATCCGCCGACGAGCAGGCCCTCCTCACGGGCCAGACGTCGCGTCATGTCGAAGGAGTCGGCGTCGGAGACCGCGATGATCTCGTCGGGCACGCTCGGGTCGTAGGCCTCCGGCCAGAAGTCCTCGCCGACACCCTCCACCAGGTAGGGCCGTCCGGTGCCACCGGAGTACACCGACCCCTCGGGGTCGACACCGACGACCTTTACCGCGCCGCCGGAGACCTCTTTCAGGTAGCGCCCGGTGCCGGTGATGGTGCCGCCGGTGCCGACACCGGCCACGAAGTGGGTGACGGTACCGTCGGTGTCGGCCCAGATCTCCGGACCGGT
Source organism: Gordonia polyisoprenivorans NBRC 16320 = JCM 10675 (assembly GCF_000241325.1). Classification (GTDB taxonomy): domain Bacteria; phylum Actinomycetota; class Actinomycetes; order Mycobacteriales; family Mycobacteriaceae; genus Gordonia; species Gordonia polyisoprenivorans. The sequence continues at coordinate 100,367 of NZ_BAEI01000085.1, forward strand.
CGTCTCGTAGTGACTCTGCGGCCCAGCGGGATTCGCGTACTGGTTGGGCTTCCACGCACCGTCGATCTCGCGGACCAGCCGGTCGGAGACGTTGTAGTAGCTGTCGGGGTGCTCGGGTGCGACCGCCGTGGGGCAGACGACGACCTCGGCGCCGTAGGCGCGCAGCACGTTGCGCTTGTCCTCGCCGACCTTGTCGGGGCAGACGAACACGCAGTGGTATCCGCGCTGCTGTGCGACCAGCGCCAGACCGACCCCGGTGTTACCCGACGTCGGCTCGACGATGGTGCCGCCGGGCTTGAGCGCACCGGATTTCTCGGCGGCCTCGATCATGCGAAGCGCGATGCGGTCCTTGCTGCTGCCCCCGGGGTTGAGGTATTCGACCTTGGCCGCCACCAGCCCGGAGCCGGGCGTGACCACCGAATTGAGTTTGACCAGGGGCGTGTTGCCCACCAGGTCGACGACGTGATTGGCGATGCGCATGCCTTCCATGGTCCCAGAACCGTCTCCGTCGTTTCCATCCGACGTCGGTTCCCGGATCGCCGAACATCGCCGTGCCGATGGCGACCCGCAGACCCGCAGGTCACCGGTCGTCGGCAGAAGCATCGGTAAGCTGTCACCCGTGACCGGTCCGCGCCCCACCGACCACCATCTGTTGCGCGATCTCGGGGCCACCGCGGCCGCGACGACCGCCGCTGCGGGCATCACGTGGGGTGGCTACAACCTGCTGGTGTGGCAGGCGCAGAAGGCGCGCACCGTCATCCCGCACCGCACCGACAACGCTCCCGACGGAGACGGGATCTATCGACCCGACGGCAGTGGCCCGCATCGGGTCACCCGCGACAACCGCGATGAGATCGAACTACATCTGGCGGTGTTCGGGGATTCCACCGCCGCCGGTCTCGGCGCCGACACCGGCGCGCAGACGCCGGGCGCGCGGGTGGCCCGTCGAGTGGCCGTCGAGACCGGGCACGTGGTGCGCTACAGCAACAAGGCGATCGTCGGTGCGACGTCGAAGGGCCTGGCCGCGCAGATCGACGCCATGCTCATCGCCGGCGATCGTCCCGACATCGCGGTGATCCTGGTGGGCGCCAACGACGTCACCGCCCGCAACGGCGTTCGCGCCTCGGCGGGCCGACTCCGGTCGGCGGTGAGCAGGCTGCGCGCCATCGACGCCCAGGTGGTCGTCGGTACCTGCCCCGATTTCGGTGTGATCACCGCGATTCCCCAACCGCTGCGCTCGGTGCTGCGGATATGGGGCATGCGACTGGCCGCGCGGCAGAAGGCCGCGGTCGTCTCGGCAGGCGGGCGTGCGGTCCCGATGGCCGATCTGCTGGCGGAGGACTTCCGCGACGCCCCGGACCGGATGTTCTCCTTCGACCGCTACCACCCCTCGGCCGACGGATATGGGCTCGCCGCCGACATCCTGCTTCCGGAGGTGCTCGCGGCGCTCGGCGAGTGGGGTCCCGAGCCGCTGCCCGAGCCGCCCGAGGTGTCGCCGTCGGTGGACAACAGCAAACTCACCGAGAGGATCCTGCGGATCGCGCGCACGGTGCGCTGAGCGTTGCCGGTTGTCGCTGTCAGACCGCGGCGCGGCCGTCGGGCAGCAGCAGCGAGGCCGCGGCGCCGACGGCGGCGAGACCCGCAGCCCACCAGAACGCGTCGTGGAAGCCGGTGCCGGCACCCATCCCGGCGGTCAGCACCACTGCGAGCAAAGCCGTGCCGAACGATCCGCCCACCTGTTGGAAGGTCCGGTTCAACATGCTGACGTCGTGACGTGCCGAGCCCGGCAGCCCGATGAAGCCGGCCGACATCAGCGGCGACAGCAGCGTCCCGAGACCGAAGCCGCGGACGAGCAGCACCACCATCAGCCAGACCGTGTTGGTGTGATCACCGGCGAGCGCGAACGGAAGCGTCGCCGCGGCCACCACCGCGAAGCCGGTGACCGCTACCCAGCGCGCGCCGATCGTGTCGGTGAACCGTCCGGCCAGGCTTCGGGTGGCCAGCGCCCCGACCCCCTGCGGGATGAGCACGAGCGCGGCCTGCAGGACAGTGTCACCCCTGATCTGCTGAAAGTACAAGGGCATCAAGAACATCGCGCCAAAGGAGGCGATGCCGAAGAAGCACAATCCAAGCGATGACACGCTCACCGAACGCCGCCGCAATTCACCGACGTTGACCAGGGCGACTCCATTCCGACGCAGCGCATGCCAGGTGAAGGCGGCGGTCAACACCACGCCGGCAGCGACCGGAACGATCACGTCCATCTGCCCGATTCCGTTGTGCGCGTTGGAGAGACCGAGGAGCAACGCCGCCAGCCCTGGCGCGAGCAGCAGCAGTCCGAGTATGTCAAGCGGTGCCGCGGAGCTGCGGTCGGCGGGGATACGTCTCGCCAGGATCAGCGCGGCGATACACAACGGCACGTTGACCAGGAACAGCCATCGCCAATCGAGCCAGTTCAGGATGATCCCGCCGACCACCGGCCCGAGGATCGGCCCGAGCGCCGTCGGCAGACTCACCATCGCCACCAGCCGGCCCAGCGCCACCCCGCCGGAGGCCGCCACCAGGATCGACGTCATCAGCGGCATGATCAGCCCGGCACCGAATCCCTGGATCACCCGAAAGGCGATGAGCGAGTCGATGTTCCACGACGCCGCGCACATCACCGATCCGGCGAGGAACAGCACGAGCCCGCCAGTCCATGCTGCGCGGGAGCCGAATCGGGTTGCCGCCCAACCCGCCAGCGGAACAGCCACCGCGAGTGCGAGAAGATACCCCGTACTCACCCATTGCACGGTGCTCACCGTCGCGTGCAGATCCCGACTCAACGCGTCGAGCGCGATGGTCACGATCGTGGTGTCCAGAATCGGCGCGACGAGTCCGACGATGACCGCGATCGCCACCCTCCGGACCTCGCGCGGTACCTCCTGCGTCGGCGGCGTTTCGCCGACGGTCTCGTGGCCGTTCGCACCTTCGTCGTGCCGCACGGTGGACATGAGCGGGCCTCGTTCCCCATAGAGTCATTAAGATACATTGGTGTATCTAGTTCTCGACCGTAGACCGGCGCGATAAGATACGCAAGTGGATCTTGAGGAGCGGGCGAAACCGACCCGTCGCCGTGGGGCGGAACTCGAGGCGGCGATCCTCGACGCCGCATGGGATCAGTTGCGTGACCGCGGCTACGGCGGTCTGACGTTCGAGGCGGTGGCCGAGCGAGCGGGCACGAGCCGACCGGTGCTCTATCGCCGATGGTCCGACCGCGCGGACCTGGTGCGTGCGGTGATCCGACGCCGCGGCGAGCTGGCCGCTCCTGTCCTCGCCGATACCGGGACGCTGCGTGGCGATCTGCTGGCCGCGTTACGCGACGCCAACCGCAACCGGTCGAACTTCCTGGTCATGCTCAGCGCCGCGCTCGGCGAGTTCTACGCCGAAACCGGGGACACCCCACGCGATCTCCGCGCAGTGCTGTTCGGCGGTCGGCCGTCGAACCTCGACACGATCCTCGAGCGAGCGGTCGCCCGCGGCGAGGTCGACCCGGCCCGACTCACCGCGCGAGTGGTCGCGGTGCCGTTCGACCTCTACCGTCATGAGGTGATGATGACGCTGGCGCCGGTCGCCGATGAAACGCTCGAGGAGATCGTCGACGAGGTCTTCCTGCCGTTGGTCACGCCGCGCCCCGGATAGCCGCCCGCACCCGATGGCGCCCGATCGGCCGCATCGCGCGGTCCAGTAATCTGGGCCACATGCCTGAAGCCGTGATTGTCGCCCATGCCCGCTCCCCGATCGGCCGCGCCGGGAAGGGGTCCCTGAAGGACATCCGCCCCGACGAGCTCTCTCGCCAGATGATTGCCGCCGCACTGGCGAAGGTTCCCGAACTCGACCCGACCGACATCGAGGACATCCACTGGGGTATCGGCCAGCCCGCCGGACAGGGTGGCTACAACATCGGCCGCGTGCTCGCCGTCGAACTCGGCTACGACCACATCCCCGGTGTCACGGTGAACCGCTACTGCTCGTCGTCGCTGCAGACCACCCGGATGGCGTTGCACGCCATCCGATCCGGCGAAGGTGACGTCTTCATCTCCGGCGGCGTCGAAAGCGTCTCGAGCTTCGGGATCTCCGGTGGTGCCGACGGCGCCCCGAACTCCAAGAACCCCATCTTCGACGACGCGATCGCCCGCACCGAGAAGACCGCTCAGGGCGGTGCCCCGGCGTGGCACGATCCGCGTGAGGACGGCATCCTGCCCGACGTCTACATCGCGATGGGTCAAACCGCCGAGAATGTCGCGAGCTTCACCGGCATCTCCCGCGAGGATCAGGATCGTTGGGGTGTGCGCAGCCAGAACCTCGCAGAAGAGGCCATCAAGGCCGGCTTCTTCGAGCGCGAGATCGATCCGGTGACCCTGCCCGACGGCACCGTGGTCAGCACCGACGACGGTCCGCGCGCCGGCACCACCTACGAGAAGGTCAGCCAGCTCAAGCCGGTGTTCCGCCCCGACGGCACCATCACCGCGGGCAACGCCTGCCCGCTCAACGACGGCGCGGCCGCCCTGGTGATCATGAGCGACACCAAGGCCAAGGCGCTCGGGCTGACCCCGTTGGCCCGGGTGGTCGCCACCGCCGCGACCGGACTGTCGCCGGAGATCATGGGACTCGGCCCGATCGAGGCGATCCGCAAGGTGTTGAAGGTGTCGGGGATGTCGTTGTCCGACATCGACCTGGTCGAGATCAACGAGGCCTTCGCGGTGCAGGTGCTCGGCTCGGCCGACGCCCTCGGCATCGACCACGACAAGCTCAACGTCTCCGGCGGTGCGATCGCCCTCGGCCATCCCTTCGGCATGACCGGTGCCCGCATCACCACCACACTGCTGAACAACCTGCAGACCCACGACAAGACCTTTGGCATCGAGTCGATGTGCGTCGGTGGCGGCCAGGGCATGGCAATGGTGCTCGAGCGCCTGAGCTGAGCTGATCAGAACAAAGAAGAACCCCGCTCCTTCGCAGAAGGAGCGGGGTTTCTTTTGTACCGAAGGAACTAGTCCGACTGGAAGTAGCTCAGCAGTCGCAGGATCTCGACGTAGAGCCAGACCAGGGTGACCGTCAGGCCCAGGGCCACACCCCAGGCGGCGCGGTCGGGGGCGCCTGCTCGGATGAGGCGGTCGGCGGCATCGAAGTCGACGAGGAAGCTGAACGCGGCCAGCGCGATGCAGATCAGCGAGAAGATGATCGCGATCGGGCCACCGTCACGCAGGATGCCGGCACCGCCGGTGAACAGGCTCATGATCAGGTTGCCGACCATCAGCACGATGACCCCGATGAGCCCGGCGAACAACATCCGAGTGAACCGCGGGGTCACGCGGATCGCACCGACCTTGTAGACCAGCAACATGCCGAAGAACACACCGAACGTGCCCAGGACGGCCTGCCCGATCAGTGCGCCGGCACTGGTGCCGCTGACCATCCAGTTGGCGAAGACGTAGGAGATCGATCCGACGAACAAGCCCTCGAACACCGCATACCCCAGCACGATCGCCGGATTGTCCTGCTTGCGCCCGAACGAAGCGATCAATACCAGGACCAGCCCGACGATGGCACCGATGCCGAACAGCGGCATCGCGAGCGCTTCGTTCGCCGACACCAGGAAGTAGGCCGCGATCGCCGAGGTGGTGAGCACGCCGAGGGTGATGGCGGTCTTGGTGACGACGTCATCGATGGTGAGCTGCCGGGTCGTCGTGGTGGGCTGCTGGGTGTACGGCGGCACCTGCTGGCCGTACTGGTTGTACATGGCTGCCTGACCGGCACCGGCCGCACCGGTGCCGAAGCCCGCATAGCCGCCGGCGGTTTGATTGTCGCGGACCACGCCGCGCATCACCGGATTGCTGCTATCTCGCACCTGGCGCTCCCTATCTGAACGTGAGTGGGTATCTCGTCTGGACAACGGGCGATCACCCGTCAGAGTTCCGACTTTACCTTCTCTTGACCATTCGCGTCAGGAGCCGGGTCCGACAAATCGGTCAGCGGGTGCTCAGCTCGGACAACAGCCGGCGGACCTCGTCGGGCTCACAGGCCGCGGTCACGCCCATCACGGCCCGGCCCACACACATCGCCCGCAGCATCGTTTCGGCACGTTCGAGGTCATCGCCCCAGTTCAGACTGGGCTTGGAGATCATCAGCGAGGCGATACCGTGGGCAGCCGACCACCATTCGAGGACGATGTCGGCAACTTCCCCTGCCTCGAACATCCCCGCCTCGGCGAGTTCGGTCACGGTGCGCGAGAACCGCACGACCGCCGACGTGGCGAGGACCTCGTCGACCCTTGTCGGGGTGTCGGCGGTGACACGGGAGAACGCTTGCCGATACAGCACCGGGGTCGACAGCGCGAACCGGATGTAGGCCATCCCGAGGCTCAGTGCCCGCTCGAGCGGGTCGCCGACCCCGGCCTCGGCGTCGGCCAGTTTCTCGTCGAGTTGCTCGAAGTAGTGGGCGCACACGGCGTCGAGGAGTGCGTCCTTGTCGGCGAAGTGCAGGTAGATCGATGGCGGCGTCACCCCGACGCGGGTGGCGACGGCACGGATCGACACCGCCGAGGCATCTGCCTCGTCGAGGAGCAGGTCGGTGGCGGCGTCGATGATCTCGTCGGCGAGCAGTTCACCCGATCCGCGGGGGGATCGGGTCCGCCGCCTCTGGATGGTCACGTTTCTCCTGAAGGTCCGGTATGGGCTGGTGGTCGGTGGGGTCCTCTGCTGGTGGGCGTTCGTCGGCATCCGGAGGGTCGGACGGTGCTGCCTCGGTGAGGCCGATGCGATCGTGCAGCGCCCGCAGCGGACGTGGCGCCCACCAGTTGGCGCGGCCGGCGATCCGCATGAACGCCGGTACCAGCAACATGCGAATGACCGTGGCATCCATCAGGACCGCCAGTGTCAGCCCCACGCCGAACATACGCATGAACGACACCTGAGAGGCAGCGATTCCGGCGAACACGATGCTCATCAGCAGGGCTGCTGCGGTGATCACGCGACCTGTGCGTGCCAAACCGATGGCCACGGCGTGATCGTTGGCCGCCCGTGTGCGGTCCGAGGCCAGCCACTCCTCACGGATTCGGCCGAGCAGGAACACCTCGTAGTCCATCGACAGCCCGAAGGCGATGCAGAACATCAACACCGGCATGGTGGCCACCAGGAACCCCGTTGCGGTGGTTCCCAGTCCGCCGAGATGGCCCTCCTGGAAAAACCACACCATCGCCCCGAACGTCGCCGACAGCGACAGCACGTTGAGGACCAGCGCCTTCAGCGGCAGGACGACGCTGCCGGTGAACAGGAACAGCAGGATGAACGTGGCGATGGCGATGACACCGAGCACCCACGGCAGATGCGCGTAGATGGAGTCGACGGTGTCGGTGTTGCTGGCTTGTAGCCCCGCGAATTGCGACGTCATGCCCTCCGGGACGGGCGCTGCACGCAGGGCTGCCAGCTCGTCGGCGCCGGCGTCGGTCAGTGGCTCGGCGCTGCCGCTGACCGACAGCAGCGCGGTGGTGGTGCCGTCGGCCGCCGTGTGGAGGTCACCGGGCTGCGGTGGTGCCACCTGCCTGCCGTCGACGAAGGTGCCGGCGGCACCCGACACCGAACTGATCCCGTCGACACGCGACAGGGTTTGCGCGTAGTCGATGCGTGTCGGGTCGGTGCCACCGGTGACGACGGCGGTCAGTGCGCCCGAGAGGTTCTCGGCGAAGTCGGCGCGCATCTCCTGCGACACCTGGTGCACGGTGGCCGTCTTCGGCAGGACCCGGTCGTCGGGGAAGCCGAAGGTGATCGACGCGAACGGCGCACCGAGGACCAGGAGCACCAGGATCGCACCGGCACCCACCGGAACAGCATGCCGCAGAACACCACGGACGAACCGATACCACCGGCCCTGCTCGATCGGGACCGGTGCGGGCGCGTTCCGACCGAGGAGGCGGCGCAGTGGTCTGCGGGCGTCGAGTGCATCGATACGCGGGCCGAGCAGCATGAGCATGGCCGGGGTCAGCACCAGTGCGGCGAGTACGGCGACGACGACCACCCCGAGCCCCGCGTAGGCGAACGACCGCAAGAAGTACATCGGGAAGATCGCCAAGGCGCACAACGACAGTGCGACGGTGACGCCGGAGAAGGTGACCGTCCGGCCTGCCGTCTGCATCATCACCGCGATCGCCGACCGCGTGTCCCGGCCGGCGGCGAGTTCTTCGCGATATCGGGTGACCATCAGCAGGGTGTAGTCGATCGCCAGCGCCAAACCCATTGCGGTGGTGAGATTCAGCGCGAAGATCGACACGTCGGTCATCGACCCGATGACGCGCAGCATCGCGAAGGTCGCAACGATCGCGACGACGCCGACGAGGATCGGCAGCAGCGCCGCCACCACTCCCCCGAACACGACGATGAGCACGAGGAAGCTGATGGGGATCGCGATGGCCTCGGCGACCGCGAGGTCGCGGGTGGTCTGCGCGTTGACGTCGTGGAAGACCATCGCCTGCCCACCGGCCCGGATGGTGATGCCCTCACGCGTGCCGCTGTAGCGCTGGGCGAGTTCCTCGGCGTAGCGCGGCGCATCGTTCTCACCGCCGGCCAGAGTCGTGACGATCAGCGCCGACGACTTGTCCTTGCTCAACAACGCCGGAGCGAGGTCGGGATTGGTCCAGACCGACAGGATCGGTTGTTGCACATGACCACTCGAGCTCAATTCGGAGACGATCTGTTGGCCGGTCGTCTTCGCGGCCGGGTCGGTCGCCATGTCGACGCCCGGCGCGCCGTCGAGCTTGAGAACGAACTGCGGACCACCCCGATCGAAGGTCTTGTCGATGACCGAGGCCGCCTTCGCCGACTCGGAGTTCGGATCCTCGTAGCCGCCGGCAAGCAGATGACCCGCCGCGGACGCGCCGTACAGTCCACACCCCACGAGCAGCACAAAGGCCACGGCGAGAACGGTTTTGGGAAATCCGGTCAAGAACCGGGTCAAACGATCCAGCATGGCCACTCCAGCCGTGGAAGGTGAGTTACCCCCGTTAAGTTATCGGTAGTAAGTCAACGGGTCAAGGCCGTGTCCACCGTGTGACGACGATCCTTCGCTCAGCACCCGCCGCATGGATGCGATCCGCCGACGACGATCCGAGGCGGCCGTGGCATGCTGTTGACGCGCCCCTATAGCCCAATTGGCAGAGGCAGCGGACTTAAAATCCGCCCAGTGTCGGTTCGAGTCCGACTGGGGGCACCACGGGTGACGAGCCTTCGCCGCGGCCACGGCCGACGAGCGAGCACATCGCACGCATCGGCTCCCATGAAGCAGTCGTCCCGATATCCAGTCCCCGCCGTCACCGAGAAAACAGGCGCAATCGAATCGGCCGAAACGGCCATAACGCACTCCAGCAATATCCGCGAAAGCGGCACACCCGTCGGGAGAATATCGGCCACCAAGAGGAATCAATGGGCTTGGCCACCGCTACCGAGGGAAATAATATGGCGAATTCCGCAACAGGTTTCCCACCAGTGATCAATCGGCAAAAGCGACAAACCGATCCACAGCGATATCGCAGCAGAACTCGGGTCTGAATTCTCCCGATATTCGGTATTGGTCTCAACATTTATGCGCCGGTGCAGCCCCTGGGTTGTACGAGCGAAACGGCGGTAATCGATATTCGGCTCCACCAATAACTGAACACGCGGTTACCGGGAAACAACTGCCCCCGGTAACCGGTCGTTCACACCCGGTCACTCAGCTGCCGCAGACCTTCATCCCATAGGCCTTCGCCAGTTGGTTGGCCTTGTCGAGCGATGGGTTCTCGAACTGACCCGCCGGGCTGCTGGCGACGGCGGATAGGCCCTGGTCCAGGGCGTTCCAGATGTCGTTGACGGCGGCCTGGTCCTCGGGCGGCGGCGTCAGGGCGCGCAGCTTCTGGAGTTCGGTGCGATATGTGCTGAGAAAGAGATCCTTCTGCTGCTCGGCGCCCGACGGGCCGGCCGGAATACTCGACGCGCTCTGCGACGCCTGGGAATTATCTGCTGCGCAGATGGCGTCGGCGGCTTTGATGAAATCCGGTTTGGACAGGGCCACCGCAGCCATCGATGACGTCGCCGAACTGCTGTTGTCCGTCGACGACGAATCGGAACTCGTCCCGCATCCGGCAAATAGGACAGTGGCGGCCATCGTGGCGGTGGCAGCAATGAGAGTGGAGCGGCGCATCGATTTTCTCCTCGTCGTGAACGGACACGAAAGTGTCCGATGAACAAATACCGCACTCGTGTTGCCGCTGTCCACCGCTTCTGTATAAAGTCTGCTGACCCCGGATCGGCGATCACCAAATCATCCACATCCGGGAATCCGACAGTCGACAGACGGCCATATCCACGACCGTGCTCCGACACGGCCATATTCAAGGACCGACTAATTCATGAACGTCATCAACCCGGTGCAGAAGAATACGAAGGCCACGGTCAGTCTGGTGCTGGGGATCGTCTCGATCTTCTGTCTCGGCCTGATCGCAGGAATCCCGGCGATCATCGTCGGTCGTCAGGCGCAGACCGAATCCCCCGTCGGGCACGGCAAGGCCCAGGCCGGGATCGTGCTGGGCTGGATCTCCATCGTGCTGAGCATCATCGGGGTGATCATCGCCGTCACGAGCCACTGAGTCACCAAGCCCCGGGCCGATCCCGCCGCGTATCGCGCGGCGGGATCGGCTTTCCGGTGGACGAATGCCACCACGGTGGTCAAGGTGGATAAGCCATCCGCACCAGCAGAGGAGACCCGATGACCACCGCCATCATGCCGAAATCACACGCCGCGGAATTGATCGTCGCCGAACGCATTCGACGGGGCCTGACCTGGGCCGACATCGCCGAGCACATCGACGCACCGCTGGTGTGGACGGTCGCGGCGCTACTGGGCCAACATCCGGTCCCCGCCGACAAGGCGATCACGCTGTGTGCCTTCTTGGGACTCGACGACAGGGTCGTGGAAAGTCTCGTGCGCCAACCGACCCGCACCGCCGACGACGCCGCCGCATCGGACCCGACGATCTACCGTTTCCACGAGGCGCTCGCCGTATACGGCCCGGCGCTCAAGGAACTGATCCACGAAGAGTTCGGCGACGGCATCATGAGCGCCATCAACTTCAGGGTCGACTTCGCGCGCAGATCCGATCCCGACGGCGACCGCGTCGTCGTCACCTTCGACGGGAAGTTTCTCGACTACCGCTGGTAACCGATACCCGTCGGTTCGTCACTGAAGTTCTCGATCACCCGCGCAGTCGTGTATCGCGTTGTAGCGCCGTATGACCGGTTCACCGGGCGGCGACGGCCTCCGCCCGTGAGCGTTCCTTGTTCTGCCCCTTCCACGCATACCCGCCGGAGGCCTCGAACGGGTCCCAGTCGGGTCCGTGGTCCGGCAGGGCCGAACGGTCTCCCAGCACCACGCCGCGACGGAACTCCGCGAGCAGATCGCGTCCCAGGATGTGCGATGCGGTTCCGACACCACCGCGAAGGGTGAACGCGATCCCGTAGAGATGCACCGTCGAGGCGCCCGCGAGGAACAGACCGTCGATCTCCGTGCGCACCGACAGACGACGTCCCGGACCGATCTGGTCCTTGGCGTTCTCCGGCCCGTACGGCATGCGCGAGAGCGTGTATCGCTCATGCGACATCGGCGTCGCGGACTCCTGCCACACGATGTGGCCGTCGAGTTCGGGCATCGCGGCGAGGACCCGTTCCATGGCCGCCGCCTCGATCTCGGCCTTGCGACGGACGTACTCCGGGGACCACTTGTAGGCGGTGCCGGCCATCGGGTCGCCGCCACCCCAGAACTCGTACTCGGCGGGCACCGCGGTGAACGCCTCGATGCTGCTGTGCCCTTCGGCGCCGAAGTGCTTGACGCCCTGCGTCTTCAGCGTCGGCGAACTGATCGCCAGCCAGCCCTGCGGATCCCAGTCCCCGCCATCGAGGAGCCGATAGGTCTCTGCGACGTCGTACCGACCGTGCAGGATGTAGTTGGTTGCCGGCCGGATCGTCGAGATGTCGATGTCGGCGGCGATGTACGTCGAGAAGATGGAGTGGGGGCGCCGGAACCGACGCATGCGGTCCAGGGTGCGACGACGCAGATGCTCGGGGCCGACCAGGTCGAAGAAGGTTCGGTGTGCGTCGGCGTTGCTGATGACGATGTCGGAGTGACAGATTTCGCCGTCGCACAGGGTGACCCCGCGCACGCGTCCATCCTCGACGTCGATCGACGCCACCCGGGCCTTGGTGCGAATCTCTCCCCCGTTGGCCTCGATGACCTCGGCCAGGTTCGCCCCCAATACCTGCCCACCCTGGGTCGGGAAGTATGCCCCCGCCTTGAAGTAGTGCTGCAGCAGCGCCGCCACCAGCAACGCCGGGGTCCGGGCCGGCGGCGTGTTGTGCAGGTGGATCAGTGACAGCAATGCTGCGCGGGCCTCGAGCCCGAGATGGTGACGGTCGAACAGCCTCGCGATGGGCTGCTCGAGGGCCCGGGCGACCAGGGCCGCCTCGCGGGGGCGGGTGGCCAGCGGCAGCACCGCGCGGACCGAATGCGGGACGTCATTGAGACGTTCGAACGCCTCTCCCACCGAACGCAACTCGTGCACACAGCTCGCCAGGCCCGCGGCGTCACCGGGAAACGTCGCGGCGAGTTCGTCGGCGAAGCGATGCCAATCGGTGGGGACGCGGAAGGTGTGGTCCGGGAACGAGACGGTGTCCATGCCATCGTCGTCCATCCGCGACCATTCGATGCGGTCCTCGACCCCCAGGCCGCGCAGCACCGCGGGGATGAAGTTGTCCGATCCCGGGACGCATCCCCCGACATAGTGGACTCCACAATCGAACTCCCACTTGCCCTTACGCCGGAATACCTGCGAACAACCGCCGAGGATCTCGTGTTGTTCGAGAACCAGGACCGACTTGCCCGCAGCGGCCAGGCATGCCGCCGCCGACAATCCGCCCAGACCCGACCCGATGACGATCACATCGTGGCGCCGCGGCGGGGTCGGGCGATGTGAGCGGGCTGTGCGCACCAGTTCGTCGGCGTCGACGATCTTGCGTCGCGGGCTTCCGACGTCGCTGCCGTCGAGCCGTTCGCGGATGTCGATGCCGCGCCAGCCGGGCAAGGTGGTGACCTCGGGTCGGCGCTGGTGCACCCAGGTGTCCAGCGCCGCGCGGTCACGCGCACCCGCTCGCGGCAAGCGGTCCGCGTCGAGGTCGGCCAGCAGTGAGCGCACGGTGTCTCGGGCGCACTTCTTGTTGGTGCCGATCACGCCGACCGGACCCCGTTTGATCCATCCGCTGACGTAGACACCGGGCATGTTCTCCACCCGACCGTCCACATTCGGGATCACCCCCCGTGCGGAGTCGAACGGGATGCCGGGCAACGGTTGTCCGCGATATCCGGTGGCGCGCACCACGACACCGGACGGCAGCGTTTCGGTGTCCCCGGTCTGCTCGACGGTCCAGGAATCACCGACCCTTCGGTTGCGCATCACCCGGACGGCCTCGACGCGCTGCTGTCCGATCAGGGCGACCGGCGCTGCGAGGAACCGCAGCACTATTCGGCGGTTGTCGTCGAGGGGTGTCGTCTGCGAGTACCGGATCAGGCTGTCGTGCTTTCGCCGCAGTGGCCCGGCGGCCGGAATGTCCTCGACCGTCGCCAGCTCCTGCGGGTGCGCGACGACGTCGACGCCCGGGAGGTCACCGAGTTCCTCGAGTTCCGCGGCGGCGAACGCACCGGCCAGGTGCCCGCGCCGACCGAGAACCACCACCTCCCGAATCCTGCTGTGCTGCAGTTCCTCGGCGGCATGTTCGGCGATGTCGGTCCGACGCAGTGTGGCCGGCGGCGTGGCGAGGACACGAGCGACGTCGAGCGCCACGTTCCCGTTGCCGATGATGACCGCACGTTCGGTGTCGAGATCGAGATCGAGTGCCGCGTATTCGGGAGTTCCGTTGTACCAACCGACGAACTCACGCGCCGACAGGCTGCCCGGCAACTCCTCACCCGCAATTCCCAGGGGCGCATCGGCGGCGGCGCCGACCGCCAGGATGACCGCGTCATACCACCGGGCGAGCTCATCGACGCCGATGTCCCGGCCGACGTCGATGTTGCCCCAGAACCGGAATCCTTCTCGGGTGGCGACGGATTCGAAGAGGTGACCGATGAGCTTCTTGTCCGGATGATCGGGTGCGACGCCACCCCGGATCAGTCCGAACGGCGTCGGCAGCTTGTCGAACATGTCGACCTCCATCGGCCGATCGGTCAAGGAGACCATTCGTCCGTCGAGGTAGGTTCCGGCGATGCCGGCCGAGAGCAGATGACGCGCGGTGTACATCCCCGCGGGCCCCGATCCCACCACCGCGATGCGGTAGGACTCGGGCGCGATCACTTCAGGCCTCCGGTGAAGTAGTCGCGATTGATCTGTTCGTAGGCCTTCCACCGCGCGGGCAGTCGGTCGGCGTCGAACACCGCATCGATCGGGCACGCCGCCACGCACGCGCCGCAGCCGATGCAGGTGTCCGGATCGATGAACAGCTGTTCCACCCGATCGAACTCCGGATCGTCGGGCGACGGATGGATGCACCCGACCGGGCACGATTCCACACAGGAGTAGTCGGCGATACAGGGTGCAGCGATGACAAACGGCATATCGATCCTCGGGTTCCCTTCGGGCTGTGCGCTGGATCACAAGCCTAGGAGCGGTGTCGGGGTCTGCCATCTCCCGCGAGGGCTACTTGCCTATCCCGATGGGGGGGGTGTCCGACCTCGTCTCGACCGAGCGAAGGTCCGGGCGGTCACCGGTTCCGGTGGCCACGCGAGCGGATCGCGAAGCGACCACGAATCCCGTTCCCTCGCAGAATCGGAACACCCGTCTGCACCCCGTACCCCACCACCGCGATCAGGGCTAGGGCAAGCAGGAACGTCGGTGGCGGATGGGCCAGCTCCCAGGCGAAGACGACGGCGAACAGCGGTGCTCGTTGGGAGAAACCCAGGAACGCCGCGGCGGCTAGTAGGGAGACCGCGGCGGGATTGATGTCCCAGCCGGTCCAGTGCTCGGCCAGGATCGCGACGGCCGCACCGAATGCGGCGCCGGTGGCCAGTGCCGGGGTGATCAGGCCGCCAACCGCACCGGCGCGCAGATGGGTGGCGGTGAGGACGGGTTTGAGCAGCGCTATGGCCGCCACCGTGAGCAGAGGTCCGCCGCCGCCGAGTGATTCGGTGATGATGGACTTGCCGTTGCCGGGTAGTTCGGGAAACCATAATGCGCTGATGCCGGTCAACGCACCGGCACCGGCCAACGCCGGGATCAACCACCATCCCGAGACCGGTTGTTGCTGAACATGACTCATCAGTCGCGAGAATGCTGCACCCAGGGCCATGCTCGCCGCCACGGCGGCTGGTGCCACCACCGCGACCGCCGCGGTGAGATCGGCGCCGGGCCAGACGAATGTCGGCCGATCGCCGACAACCGGCCACGCCGCGACGACGGCCAGTACCGACGTCAACGTCGCGGTGAGTACCTCGCGAGGGCGCCACGAATGCAGCAGGAGCTGGATGGTGAACAAGGCGCCGGCCAACGGCACGTTGTACACCGCACCGAGCCCGGCGCCGGCCGCCGACGCCAGCAACACCCGGATGTCCGATTCCGGCAACGGGATTCGACGGAGGACGAGGTCTGCGGCGACGGCCGCGAACTCGCGGGCAGCTCCCTCTCGTCCCAGCGATGCCCCGGTCCCGACCAGCAGGATCTGCAGCGACGAGTCGGCGGCACGGGGAGCCGTCGCCACGGGCTCCCCGCGCTCGATCGCGACGGTCAATGGGATCAGTTGCCGACGACGTCGCAACCACCACCAACCGGCACCGGCGAGCGCCCCACCGACCACGGGCCCGGCCACGCGGCGCCAGGCGGTCGCTGCGCTGATCCCGTCGAGCAGTGTGCCCGACCAGTAACCGAACGTCACATGCTGAATCGCTTTGAGTACCACGGCGGTGGCGCCACCGGCGAGACCGGCCAGCACACCCGCGGCGATCACGCCGAGCACGAACCAGCCGAACCTACGCATCACGCTGTCCATGATGCGGCAGCGTCACCCGGCGAGCCGGGATCGCGGTCGGCGATGCACCCGCCAAGGGGTGCCGGCGAGGCACT
>NZ_BAEI01000084.1 GCF_000241325.1 Gordonia polyisoprenivorans NBRC 16320 = JCM 10675
CCCCGAACAGCTTGCGGATCTCATACAGTTCCTTGGCCGAACACTGGGTGATGTCGGTGCCGTCGATGATCACCGACCCCTGCTCCGGATGCAGCAAACCGATCAACGTCTTCAAGAACACCGATTTACCGGTACCCGACGGACCCAACAACGCCGACACCTCACCCTCGGGCAAGGTCAACGACACATCACGCCAAATATTCTGCGAACCAAACGACTTCGTCAGATTCGCCACACTCACTTCGACACCCATGGGCTAAGTCCTCCAGTGGCAGGCAGTCGGTACTGCCGGCATTGTTGTCGGCGCAGAACGCGATTCGCAAGATGATGGTGCTTGGAGAGACTAGCAGTCGAGCCGTTGCGCGGGAAGATGTCGCATTTTGCGCACACGGGCTCGAAAGGTAACGATGATCGCGGAAAGAAGCCTGGTCACAGGTGTTGTCGTGGCAAGCGGAAGACTTGAGGTGGTGCGCTGGTGCCTCGCGATCGGGAGACACAATCACTCACCGTGGTGACGCGCAGATCCTGTCCTGGGTCGAGAATTACAGAGATCCTGACACGCCTATGGCCGTCTCTCACGCAATTTCTCGGTGTGGAAAGCGAGTGTCGGGTCACTTATGGTCGAGATCAGTGGATAGGTGGACATGTCACAGAGCGGACAGAGATCGTCGGAGGGTCCGGTCGTCGTCGTCGGTGCCGGACACGGAGGAGCCAATCTCGTTGCGCTATTGAGGCAGGAGGGTTTCTCCGGTGAGATTGTGATGTTCGGCGATGAGCGTCATCTGCCATACCATCGACCTCCGTTGTCAAAGAAATTCATGGATGACGACTTGCTCCGTCAGTATCTTCGTCCCGAGGCGTTCTATGGCGAGAACGGGATCGATCTGCGTCTTGGTGCAGTGGTGACAACGATCGATCCGCAGGCTTGCACAGTCACCACGGCAGACGGAGAAGAGGTCGGGTATGCGTACCTCGTCATTGCCACCGGTTCTCGTCCTCGGCAACTTTCCACGCCTGGAATGGGTTCTGATGGCGTGCTGTCGCTGAGGACAATTGACGACGCCGCCCGACTACGAACGGCGATCGAGCACCACGGACGGCTGGCGATCGTCGGCGGCGGTTACATCGGGCTCGAGGTTGCGGCACAGGCGCGTACTCATGGCGTCGACGTGACGGTTCTCGAACGAGAAAAGCGTGTGTTGGCCCGTGTGGCGAGCCAGGAATTCTCTGAGTTCCTCACTTGCCATCACCGCAATCAGGGAACTGTTATCCGCACTTCCGTTGATGTCACGGAGGTCGTTGAGAAGTCCGGCTCGGTGGCGGCGATCGATCTGGCGGACGGCGAGCGGATCGAGTGTGGATCGGTCCTTGTCGGCGTGGGGGCGATACCGAATGACGACATTGCTGCGGGCGCCGGGATTGCTTGTGATGGTGGGATTCTCGTCGACGGCAACGGATCGACCGGGGTGCCGGGTGTCTTCGCAATTGGCGATGTGACTCGCCGACCGATGGGTGACGGCTTCATGCGCTTCGAGAGCATTCCGAGTGCGCTGGAGCAGGCGAAGCGGGTGGCCGCTATCATTTCCGGTGCGCGTTCACCGCATCCGGAGGTGCCCTGGTTCTGGTCGGACCAGTTCGATCTGAAATTGAAGATCGCAGGGCACGTACACCTGGGGCACAGCTCGCATGTGCGTCACGATGTCAATGGTGGGAAATTCGGGATCTTTCACCTCGACGAGTCTCATCGACTGGTTGCTGTCGAAACTGTCAATGCGTCAGCGTATTTCATGGCGGGCAAGAAGTTCATCGGCGGAGCCGATGTGCTGGATCCCGATGCATTGGCCGACCCCGAGTGTGACCTGCGCGCGTGCGTCGTCCGCTGACCGCTGGGTATAGGGAAGGTAATCTCTGCCGACTCCAAGGGAGGGAAAACCCGGACCGATTCAGTCAGCGCGACCGGTTTCCGTTGTCGAGGTACAGCGAGATTGCTTCGGATCTGTTGACCGCACCGATTTTCCTCAGCACTTTCTTCACATGAGATTTCACCGTCTCGACCCCGATGAACAGGCGTTCGGCGATTTCCGCGTTGGACATTCCTTGAGCGATCAAGCGCATGACCTCGGTTTCTCGCTTTGTCAGCGACTCCTCGATCGCGAAATTGATCGCCGGTGATTGCAGGCGCGGAACCTGTGCGTCGCTGGACGTTACTCCGCCGATCTCGAAGTCTGCGCTGATGATTCGTCCGGCATCTTCGACGACCGCGGTGACGGCCTGGCGGACCGCAGTGTAGTGGCCGACGGCCACCTCTGACCACGCGTCGCGCGAGAAAGCAGCGCCGGCGGCTCCTTGGTAGACCCCGAGGCACTCGAGGTCGCGGCCATCGATCGCCAACGGTGCACGCGCCGCGACGTGGAGCATCCCGATCACCGTGGAAGACGCGAGGATCGGTGCGACAACGTAGTCAGTACTGTCCAACATGTCGGCCATCGCCGGGTGGGCGTGGGCATCGTCTGCCAGAAGTGGCGGGCCGGCGGCTGTCAGGCATGTGTATTCCACCGATCCGGGGCCGGCATCGAAGTCGTGATCGCCAGAGAAATCGGAGTCCGTGATCCCATCGTCGGATGCGCGAGCCGCGTGCGCCGGGCGGACGATGAGGCCCTCGACGTCGGAGTACACCGCCCGCCCGAATCCGCCCGAGGAGATCAACTCCAGACAGATTTGGCGGGCGATCGTCTTGTCTTCGGTACCCGTCAAGCGCCGTATCGAGAATGGCAGCGACCGGATGATCTGCGCCCGTCGTTCGGACATGAATCTCTGGAGTGTCAATTGCAGTGACAACGACTGTGAGATCAACTCTGGCTCAGGCGTGGCCTGACCGGATCCCGGGCTCTTGGCCATCGCACGCTCGGTGGTATCGCGTGCTCTACGCACCACTGACTGGAGCGATTGCGGTGGAGAGGAGTTGGGTGAGGCGAGGTCGAGTGAGGCGCGCAGAGTGGCGTCGACATCGGTCAGGAGAACGCAGGCACGTGTCGCTCCGCTGAGGTTCATGCCTCTATGCGGGGGAATTGTGCGACAACTGTGCGAATCGGGCCACCGCAGCAGAACGAGTGGTGGTACCAAGCTTCTTGGAGATCTGCTTCAAGTGTGATTTCACTGTCTCCTCGGAGATCACCAGCGAGCGGGCGATCTGCGCGTTGGTTGCACCGGTGGTGATGTGCGCGAGCACTTCTCGCTCGCGAGGGGTCAAGAAGCCCATGCCACCACCTGTGGCGGTGGGGGCATTCCCGGTCTCGGGAACCGTGCGTCCGGCCGTAGCGCGCTGCTTCGGGAAGGTTGCGACGTCTGAGAACTGCGACACGATGTCACCGAAGACCCGGTCGACATGCTCGGAACTGAGTTGGATGCGCTCCTGCAGGATGGCGCGTTCGAAGACCGACGAGAGGCATTCACCCAGAGTGCTGACGACGGTGAGGTCGCCGCCTGACACCTCCGAACGTCCGTGCGGCCGGTCGGCGTGCAGAATACCGATCACCCGACCCCGCGACACGATGGGTGCCGCGACGTAACCGTGGGACTGCGCCACTGCCACAATTTCTTTGAACGTCCGTTTGTCGTTCGATGCACGTTCACTCATGGTCGGGGTGCGCCCACGGACGATCTCGGTTTCGAGTGGCGCGTGTGACAACGGGATGCGTGCCCCGTCGACGTAGGAGAGGAAGTCGTCGTTCTCCGGGCTGTCGTCGTCCTCGATGTGCAGGTGTCGGGGCATCCACACGGCGGAGCGGACGGAGGAGATCATTGCGCGGCCGAACATCAGGTTGCGGCACATTCGGATCGGTATTGCCGCGATCAACTCCTCGGTGCTGGATTCGAGCAGATCTCCCACCACATGACGGATCTCACCGAGGGCCTCGACGGCTCGGCGTACGTCGAGGTCCAGGAGGGCCGACTGGTCGTTGTGGATGGTGAAGAGGAGCCGACATGCGTCCAGTCGCTGGTCGGTGGTGATCTGCGATCGGGTGACGAATTGCTCGAGACGAGTTCGAACATTGGTCAACATTCCGTCGAGTTCGCTGCTCGGCAGGGGCGCCTGCGGCCCGAGGAATTCCAGGCAGGCATGGACGTGCCCCCAAGCGACCTCAACGATTCGCCGATCGGCACGAACCTCGGGGCGATGCTCCACGGTCTGCGCCACGACGGAAGGTTCACGGTTCACGTCTATCCTCTCTCGTTGAGACCTACATCACTATAGATGCTTAATATGCCTCACGGCGCACCCGTAATCAAATGGTTAGACCAAGAAAAACGTCAACCTCCCTCGTCCGCGGGAGTCGGCGGGGGATGTTCGAGGGAATCGGGCTACGAAACCTCGTCACAGCCGCGCGGCGGTTCCTACGCTGCTCGATATCGGGACACGGCTACCGGGTCGGTCAGTGCCGAGGTGAGAACCCGGGCAGGTGTGCATGTTTCGCCGATTCTGTGATTCGTGACCGACATTGCCGGTGGTCGCTCTGCGCCTGCCGCCTCATCATCGCCGACCGGAGGACGAAGGACTCCATGACGAATGCAATCGAACGAGACAGCCTGTTCATTGGTGGTGGCTGGAGGTCGCCGGAGGGCGGCGGGCGGATCACGGTGATCTCGCCCAACACCGAACAGGCCCTGGGTTCGGTTCCTGAGGGTGCCGAGGGTGATATCGATGCTGCGGTTGCCGCGGCTCGTGCCGCATTCAGCGATCGGTCTGGTTGGGGCGGGTGGACGGCGGCGCAGCGTGCTGATGCGATGGAGCGGCTGGCCGATGAACTCGACAAGCGGTCTGCCGAACTGGCTCGAGCGGTCAGTAGCCAGAACGGCATGCCGATCGCGATCGCACAGCAGCTCGAGGCAGTGTTCCCGCAGTTGCTGCTGCGGTACTACGCCGGGCTCGCCCGGGAATACCCGTTCGAGGAGACCCGTCCGGGTCTGCTGGGTGGATCCACCCTGGTCACCGCCGAGGCGGTTGGTGTGGTTGGTGCCATCGTGCCCTGGAACTTCCCGCAGGCGCTGGCGGCATTCAAGTACGCGCCAGGACTCGCGGCGGGTGCGACGTTCGTCCTGAAGCCCTCGCCGGAGACGGTGTTCGACAGCTACGTCTTCGCCGAGGCTGTCGCTGCAGCCGGAATCCCGGACGGGGTGATCAACATCGTCCCGGGTGGTCGGGAGCTGGGCGCCTACCTGGTGGCGCACCCGGGGATCGACAAAGTGGCGTTCACCGGATCGAGTGCCGCCGGCCGGAGTATCTCCGAGGTTTGTGGACGTTTGTTCCGCCCGGTCACGCTGGAACTCGGCGGTAAGTCCGCGGCCATCATTCTCGACGATGCCGATCTCGATCTCGCGAAGATCGGTGAGCAGATCTTCGGCGCCACCTTGCTCAACAACGGGCAGACGTGCTTTCTCAGTACCCGAATTCTCGCGCCTGCCGCGCGGTACTCGGAGGTGGTCGACACCCTCACCGGGCTCGCGGCCTCGCTTCAGGTGGGTGACGCGCTCGATCCGGCCACGCAGATCGGGCCGATGGCGACCTCGCGTCAGCGCGAGCGGGTGGAGTCCTACATCGCCAAGGGCAAGGGCGACGGCGCACGGCTGACCACCGGTGGCGGGCGACCGGAGTTCACCGAGCAGGGCTGGTTCGTCGAGCCCACCATCTTCGCCGACGTCGACAACAACTACGCGATCGCCCAGGAAGAGATCTTCGGGCCAGTGCTGTCGATCATTTCCTACGACGGTGATGACGATGCCGTCGCGATCGCCAACGCCAGCGACTACGGGCTCGGCGGCTCGGTATGGACCTCAGACCATGATCACGGTGTAGCAGTTGCCCGTAGAATCGCCTCGGGCACAGTGGGTATCAACGCTTACCTGCCCGACCCCACCGCCCCGTTCGGTGGCATCAAGGCTTCGGGTATGGGGCGTGAACTCGGCCCCGAAGGTTTGGCGGCGTACTTGGTCAAGAAGTCGATCTACCTGTGACACGGCCTTCAACTCTATGAGGCTGACTGCGACGACGGCTGGCGCATCCTACTCGGGTGCGTCGGCCGTTGTCGTTGCGCAGCAATGTCGTTGTGCGGCAATGGTAATCACCTGCCGTTTCCCGACCGTCGGCCGATGCGATTCCCCCTGCGAGGGGCCGTGATGTACCCAGCACGGGTGATGCGCATCACCGCTGGACTGACAAGAATGTAGGTAGGGCCTTGGCCTGAAACTTTCGACAGCTTAAGAGGAGTAGGTATGACGTCAACGACGAGTGCGGCGCGCGCGACCACGGTTCCCCGGGAGATCGCCGAGCAGATCATTCTGCCGGAGGGGCATCGAGACGAGGTAGCGCTGTTCAATGCGTATCGGTGGCTGCGTGAGAACAATCCGTTGGGTGTCGGCGAGGTCGACGGATACCAGCCGATCCACCTAGTCAGCAAGCACGCCGACATCATGGAGATCGAACGACAGCCGCAGATCTTCTCCAGCGGCGGCGGCGAGAACAAGGGATCGGAAAACCCGATCCTGACGAATATCGCCGGTGACGAGTTCACCAAGTCGATCAACAACGGAAGTCTGCGCATCCTGGAAACGCTGACCTATCTCGATCCGCCCGAGCACACCGTGATCAAAGACATTGCCGCGGACTGGTTTCGTCCGAACAACCTCAAGCAGTGGGAGAACACCATCCGCGCGCTGGCCCAGGAGTCGGTGAGCACCCTGGTGGCAGGTGACGGGCGCATCGACTTCGTCAAGGACTTCGCCATCTCCTACCCGTTGCACGTCATCATGAGTTTGTTCGGAGTGCCCGAGTCCGACGAGCCGCGCATGATGACCCTGACCCAGGAGTTCTTCGGGACCGCCGACCCCGACGCCGTCCGCGAGGACGTTGCACCCATGACACCGGAGGCGGCAGCCCAGCAATGGGCAGCAACGATCGGTGACTTCTTCGCGTATTTCGAGGGCCTGCTGCAGGATCGGCGTGCGACGCCGCGAGACGACCTCGCCACCTTGATCGCCACCGCGCGTAATGAGGACGGCGAATACTTCCCGCCGCAGGTCGCTTACGGCTACTTCATCGCGATCGCGACCGCAGGGCACGACACAACCTCCTCGACGCTGGCCGGCGGTGTTCACGCACTCTCGCAGAACCCGGCATTGCTCGAGCGGGTCAAGGGCGATCTCTCGCTGGTGCCCAACCTGGTCAATGAATCCCTGCGCTGGGCGTCGCCGGTCAAGCATTTCATGCGCACGGCGTTGGAGCCGTACGAGCTTCGGGGCCGCCGAATCGAACCGGGTGACCGCTTCATGCTGCTGTATCAGTCGGGTAATCGTGACAGCGATGTGTTCGACGAGCCCGACACCTTCAACATTGACCGCAGGCCCAACAAACACATTGCGTTCGGCTACGGTCCGCACATGTGCATCGGCCAGCACCTGGCCAAGATCGAGCTGCGGATCATGTTCGAGGAATTGCTGCCCAAGATCGGCAAAGTTGAGGTCACCGGTGACACCAAGGTCATTCAGACCAACTTCGTCGGCGGTCTGAAAAACATGCCGGTGGCGATCGACTTCGTCAGCTGATACCGGTAGCCACCCCCAACAGCGGCGGTCGGGCGATAGTCGCCCGGTCGCCGCTGTTCGTCGTGCCCGAGCACGGCGTGCACGGTGCTTCTCACTCCTTTGGCGGAATCTGCCATCTCGTCATCGGCGTTCTTCGGCCATCGCCCGCGCTGTCGTTCTGATGGACACCGACTGCCCTCTTCTCGACGTCGATGCGTTCTCGATGGTGTTCGGACAACCGGCTCGCGAGTCCCACTCATTCGCATGATCGGGGCGTGCCGAGCCGCTGGTGACGGGTAACGGGCCCGGGCGCGAAATGTGCGTCCGGGCCGTCGGCTATCGAAGAGTGACGATCACACCGGCTGGAGTCCGCCGATCTTCCACTGATCGCCCGAGCGGACGGCAGTGATCTTGATGCGACTTCCGTCGATCTTCGGAGTCGGATCGTCGGTGCTCGTCGTTGTCTGGTTGATGAACATCAGGACGCTGACGGCGTCATCGGTGGACGAGATGACGCCGGCTTCGGCGATCTTCGCATTCGTGACGATGTGATGCTGGGTCGCCGCGGGAATGATCGACGAGGTCGTCAGGTTGGTGAAATCGTCGCGGAACTTGCCGGTGAGCAAATCGTACTTCGCGGCGAACTCCTTCTTCAGATCGCCATTGCCGTTGTAGGACAGCAGGTTCGGTACTCCGGCGCGCATGGCCGCGAGTGCCTGGGCGCGATCGTCGCGCTGCTGGTCCTGAGTGCGGACCTGGTAGGTGAAGTAGCCGGTGACCGCGAGTGCCGCGACAGCGACGACGCAGAGCGTGGCGAAGACGATCCGAGCGCGTACGGTGGACACGCGGTTGATCGAGCGGGCCAGGGCCGTGCCGCCACGTCGCAGTGGCGCGAAGAGCGGGGTGAGCTTACTCATGACACGAACTCCACATCCGAAACCAGCCAACGGTCGCCGACGTGTGCGAGTTGGAGCTTCATCCGGTAAACCCGCGGCTGGCCTTCGGGCGCCTCGGAATTCTTGACCTGCGAGGTCACCGCCGCGATCACGGTGGCCGTGTCATCGCTGGAGGACAGGATCGAGATCGCGCTGGCCTCGCCGGTCGAATCGACCTGCCCCTGTTTGAGTACGGCGGCGAATCCGCCGGTGGAGTCCCCGATCTGGTTCAGGAACTCTCCGGTCGCGCCGTCCCGGATGCGCTGCACATCTGCGTCGGCGCTACCGTAGCGCAGCGTCACGAGGTTGGCGACCTCCTGGGTTGCGGCAGCGGTGATCTCGTTGTCGCGTGCGGTGGCGGCGTTATCGGCCATGTAGGACCTGCCGAGGAGCACTGCGGCGGTGATGGCAGCGATGGCGATGACGAGGCTGCCCACAAAGTAGACGGCTCGACGCGAACCGTGTGTAGCGGAGTCGGATTCGGTGGCCTCGGCGGATTCCGCGGACTCGCCTTCATTCGACTCGTCGTCTGAGCCGCCGTCGGGCGGGCCGTCTTCGTCGGTGGCCGAACTGGTTTCGTCGCCGACCGGATCGTCATCATCGATGACCGATTCGGAGTCGGCACGCGCCGTGGTGTTCTCGTCGGCGCTCGACTCGGTATCGGTGTCCGGGCCGGTGCGAGAAGTCACGGGTTCTGTGGTTGCGGTCTCGACGGTGTCGGAATCGGTGGCTAACGCGGGAAGAGTTGTTGCCATTGGGTGATCACTCCTTTGTCATTCGGTGCCATGATCAGATTCCCGATCTGAAGCGTGGTTCCGTCAGGTGTCCGAAAACGTCCGGTCTGCGGGTCGTAGGGAACAGCGATGGTCGATCCCGATGTCGGCCGTTCGCCCGGCGTGGGTGAGCCACCGGCCACCGGCGCTGCACCGGTCAGGCGGGCCAACATCTGTGGCCAGGTGGACGGTAGGCCGTCCGGGCACTGGGCCAGATCGGCGGTGCGCACGCTGGGATCGGTGGCGCACGGAGCATTTCGGATACCGCGGACCACCCGTGGATCGTCCTTGGGCAGTGTGCAGTATTCGGTGGCCGACGGATTCACCGGACTGAGATCGCTGGGATCACGGCGTTGGGTGTCCTGGTATCCCTGTGTACAGGACGGGGGGTTGCTGCTGTTAAATAGTTTGACGTCGAGATTGCCTTGCCCGGAGAGCAGGTCGCCGGGACTCTGCATACCCCGTTCCATCGCGTTGACCGCGGTGGCAACCGCGGGGTAGACGACCAGGATGTGTCGCAAACCGGGAACGTTGACGCGCAAGACCTCTCCGGTCGACTGCAAATTGGCCAGCAGAATCGGTAGCGACGGAGTCAGGTCGCGGAGTGTGCCGCTGAACGTGTCGAAGAAGGGGGCACCGGTGCGCAGCGTCGTCTGAATGGTGTTGTCGCTGAGTGCCAGCTGACGGGTGAAGGTGTCGAGGTTGGTGGCAATCGCCGAGATCTGGGGGCCGGTGTCGTCGAGTTGGGACAGAACCGGATTGGCGTCGGTGATCAGGCTGGTCGTAGCGCCGAGGTTGCGCTGGGCCTGACCGACCAATTGACTGGCCGCGACCAGAGCTTTATTCAGATCCGGACCGACATCGTTCAACGCCACCGACGACTCGTCGACAACAGTGCGCAGCGAGTCCTTCGGGACCGCTTGGAGGAGCCCGTAGACTTTCTCGATGACCTGGGTGGCCGGGATCGGAATGTTGGTGTTGCTCTGCTGAATACGGGAGCCGTCGGCCAGGTTCGGTCCGCTTGCGTTGGTGGGCACCAGGTCGATGAACTGCTCGCCGGCGGCCGAGACGCTTCGGACGTACGCCTGGCTGTTGGCCGGAATGTGATTGTCGGACTTGATCTGCAAGCGTGCGGTGGCGCCGTTGACCCCGGCATCGAGGCCGGTGACGACGCCCACGTCGACGCCACGGTAGGTGACGAGCGCATTCGGATACAGCCCGCCGGCGTCGGCCAGATCTGCGGTGACGGTGTAGGTTCCGATGCCGGTATAGCGTTGGAATCCGCCGTAGGCATACCCGGTGTATCCGACGGCGCAAATCGCGACGATCGCGAAAACGGCGAGTTGCACTTGTACCAGACGAGATCTCATCGATGTGTGCCGTTCTGTGTACTCAGCGGAGCGCGCAGCGGGTCGGCATTGCCGCGTGCCGGTGCCTGGTTCGGGGCGCGGGTGATGCTCGGGATGACGACCTTCGCTAGTTTGTCGGCGCTGATATCCAGGGTGAGAAAGAGATTCATGTAATCCCCACGCAGTCCCCGGGATGCTGTGGTGACCGGGAAGGGGATCGTCAGTGCGATCTTGAGTGCCTCGGTGAGGTTCTTTCCGGAGTTGGCCAGTTGCCCGAGGATCGGGGGCAGGTCGGAGATGTCACCGACCAGGTTGTCACGACTGCGACCGAGTACCCCGGTCGCCGCGTCTCCGAACTGGCCGAGCGAGGTGAGCATCTGGACCAGTTGGCCTTCCTGTTCGTTGAGGATGTCCAGGGCGGGTTGGATCGAGTCGATGCCGGTGGCGATGGTGTCGGTCTGTGTCCTTAGCTCGTCACTGAGTTGCGCCAGGCTGTCGAGTGCACGCTGAATGTCATGGCGCTGGTTGGACAGATTCGCGACAAAGGTGTTGAGCCGGGTGACAAGACTGCGGGAAGCGTCCTCACGACCGTTGACGACGCGATTGAGTTGGCCGGTGATGGTACGCACCAGCTGTAGGCCCGACCCGTTGAGAATCAACGACAGCGACGACAGCACCTCTTCGACGGCGGGGTACTCGGTGGTGTCCTTGAGTGGAATGCTCATGCCGTCGCGTAGCTGGCCGCGGCCCGGTTGGTCCTGGGGGAGAACGAGTTCGACGTATTGCGATCCGAATAGGCTCGTCTGGGCCAGCGACGCATCGACATTGGCGGGGACATGTGCGTCGTCGTCGATCTCCAGGACGGCTTGGGCGATCCAACCGTTGAGTGAGATCGATCGGATGTTGCCCACCGTGGCGTTGTCGAACTTGACAGGTGAATTTCCGACGAGATTCTGCACATCGGAGAACTGCACGTTGACCCGGTAGGTGTGCGACGACGACGTGTTGCCCGGGAGGGCAAAGGAATTGATCCCGTTGAACGAACATGCCCCACAGGCGCTGACGGCCAGTAGCGCGCACACCGAGGCCCGCAGTCTGTGCAGTGACGGCTTCACCGGTGTCCACCTCCTTGAGCGTTGGTCTGTGCAGTGGCCGTCGCAGCGTTGCGCTGCAATTGTGTGATGGTGGTGCGGCATTGGTCGGCCGGAGCATTCACCGTTGTGAGCAGTGCGCAGATCAGCGAGCGCGGGTCGGGGATGTCGGGTATGCCCAGGGCCCCGGTCAGGGAGTTCGCCTTGGGGTCGTAGATGTTGTAGAAGTCCGACAATGCGGTGGGTAGCCCGTGGAGTATCTCTGCCAGTGTGTCCATCCGGTTGACAAGCAGTCCAGTGATGGTGTTGGCCTTGCCGACGTCACCGACGAGCGCGGCGCGATTGGTGTCGAGGAACGTCTTGACCTGATCGAAGGTGGTGTTGAGGCTGGTGAGTAACGAGTCGAGTTGCGTGCGATTGTCGGAGAGTACTTCTGAGAAGCCTGCGAGTTGAGTGGTGAAAGCGCCGATCTGCTGATCGGATTCGGCCAGTGAGGAGGTGACGGTGGAGAGGTTGCGTACCGTGGCGAACAGGTCGTTGCCTCCGTCGTTGAGAGTGGTCGTCGCCTTGGACAGCTGGGTGAGCGCCTCGCGGAGCAGAGTTCCATTGCCGCGCACCGTTGACGCGCTGGCGTTGAGGAATCGGTTGAGTGAGCCTTGCTGGTCCTGATTCGAGGGACCGAGATCGTCGGACAGTTGCACCAGTTGCTGTTTGATCTCGTCGAACTCCACCGGGGTTGCGGTGCGATCGATCGGGATCGAACCACCGTCAGCCATCTGCGGGCCACCCGTGTAGGCGGGTGCCAGCTGCACATATCGGCCCGAGACGAGGGTGGGAGCAATGATCGCAGCCTGGGCCTGGGCCGGGACGGCATATCCCTTGTCGAGGGTCACGTCGACGCTGACGGCACCGGCGCCCGGTGTGATCTTGTCGACCTTTCCCACGGGAACACCGAGGATCATCACCCGGTCGCCGACGTAAAGGCCGGCCGAGTTGCGGAAATTGACCGACAGGCGGGTGGCACCGGAACGGGCGATATACATCGCTGTGACGCCGGCGACGACGATCATCGCCACCAGTACGATGAGGATCCTGCCGGGGATGGTCGTGGCCACCGAGGTGGCCGATCGCCTCGCGCGGGCGGCTCGTCGGCGTGCGCTCATCGAGGGGCTCCTGGGCTCAGGGGTGTCTGCCCGGGGAGGGTGGCGGGCACGATGTTCTGGAGAAGGACGTTGAAGAAGGGGCCGGTGCCCACCGCTTCACCGAGCTGATAGGTGAAAGTCTTGAGTCCCGAGATCGATTGATCGATGTTCTGGTAGTTGCGATTGAGGAGATCGAGTACCGAGTTCAACTGATCGAGAGTCGGTTTCATCGTGGTGCGGACGTCCTGCGACAATCCGGACAGTGCGTCGGAAATCTGTTGAGCCTGCACGATGACCTGATGGATGGTCGTCGCACGCTGGTTCAGCGCCGAGAACAGCGCCGCACCCTGACCCATCATTGCCGAGATCTGGTTGTTGCGGTCGGCCAGAATCTGGGTGGTCTCTGCAGAGTTCGTCAGCAGGCTGCGTAATTGTTGATCACGAGAGGCGATGGTGGTCGACAGCCGCGTCACTCCCTCCAGCGAGCTCCGCAGGTCGTCGGGTAACGCGTTCTGGATGTCGGTGAGCTGGTCGAGTGCGGCCGACAGCGTGGGCTTGTCGGTGTGCGCCACCCGCTGGGTGAGCTCTTGGAGACTGTTGGTGATGTCATAACCAGAAGTGGTGCGGGTCAACGGGATGACGGCGCCGTCCGACAGGGAACCCGCTCCGCTCGGAGTGAGATCGACAAAGCGCTGTCCGAGAGCTGTTTTCACCTTGATGGCAGCAGTCGTGTCGGTTCCGAGATTCTGCTTGTCGGTCTCCACGTCCATCGTCACACGCACCCGATCTCCGCTGAGTTCGATCTTCTTGACGGTGCCGACCTGCACTCCGGCGATCATCACCGGGTCGTCGGTCATCAGGCCGCTGGCGTCACCGAACTCGCCGACGATCTTGTCGTGGCTGTTGATCACCGGGATCGAGCGGAAATTGAAGGCGAGCACCAGCACGGCGACGACAAGCAGCGTTCCGACGATGCCGAGGGTGATGGGGTTGCGTTCGGTCATCGACTTGTGGATGTCGATCATGGTTGGCACCTCGATGCGGGAGCTGTGAACATCGGAGTCTGGTCGGCCTTTCCGGGGCCGTACTTGATCGCGAGCCCGCAGACGAAGAAGTTGACGAAGCTGCCGTAGGAGGACGCCCGTCCGGTCAGCCGGTAGGTTTCGGGTAGATCCGCCAGGATCGTCGACAGGGTGTCAGCGTTGGCATTCAGGTTGCCCGACAGCCGACCGAGCTGACCGATGCTGTTGGCCAGATCCGGCCGCACCGAGGTGACGACGTCGCCGAGAGCCACGGTGAGGTCATCGATCTTCACCAGTGAGCCGCTGATCGAACCACGGTCTTGAGAGAGACCGCGCACCAGGTTGGCCAGTCCGTCGATCAAATCGTCGAACTTCTGATGGCGATTGTTGATCGTCTGGAGCACCTCGTTGAAGTTGTCGATGATCTTGCCGATCGCCTGGTCGCGGTCGGACAGGGACGTGGTGAGCACGGTCAGTTGGTCGACAAGTGTCGAGACCGCGGTCTCCTGGCCGTTGAGCACGGCGATCAACGAAGTCGCCAGGCTGTTGGCCTGATTCGGGTCCAGGCCCTGCAGAAGCGGTTTGAATCCGTTGACCACCTGATCGATGTCGAGCGCCGGGGTCGTGTCGGCCAGCGGTATCTCCCCACCGGGATCGAGCCAGATCATGTCTCCTGCGCCTTGGCGTAACTCGAGGAATCTGTCCCCGATGAGATTCTTGTAGCGGATCAGGGCCAGGGTTCCCCGGGTCAAACGGTGGTCCTTGTCGACGGTGAATGTGACGATGGCGTGGCCGGCACCGTCGAGTTCGACTCCGCTGACGCTGCCGACCGGTACGCCCGCGATGCGGACCTCCGAGCCGTCGGAGATACCCGATGCCGAGGCGAATACGGCACGATAGCTTTCAGACGGTCCGAAGCGCAGATTGCCCGCAAGCACTGCGACGAATGCACCGGAGATGAGGGTGATGACGAGGAATGCACCGAGTTTGAGCAAGGTGGCGGTGATCTTCATCGGCCCACTCCGTACAGCATCGTGGCCAAGGGATTTCCGACCAGGTCGTCGGGACTGTTGATGGGGCGGTAGGCATCGCTGCCGTCGTCGAAGGCGATGTGCGGAGTCGGCGAGGCTGAACTCGCATAACAGCTCGGCGCGGTGCCGGATAGACCGACCTTCGGGAGGTTGTCGGGATAGGTGTACGGCGGATTACCCATCAGAAGTGTGCTCACCACGTTGAGACCCGGTCGCGCGCTGCCTCCGACTGTTCGCTCGAGATACTGGTTCGTCAGTGCGAGATTCGACAGGAAGCACGGGTAGATCGGGCTGAATTCGTTGAGCAGGTTGAGTGGTGCATTGAGGGAGCCCGCCGCTCGCTCGAGAGGGATGCCGCCCCGGACGAAGAGATCCCGGCCGGCCTGGCCGAAGTCGCTGAAGCTGAGGACGAATGCGGTGAACTGCGCTTGATTGCGGGACAGAGTGCGTGCGGTCACCGACGCCTGTCGCACCGTGAACAGCAGTTCCGGTGCGGCAGAGGATAACCGGTCGGCCACACTTGCGCCGACCCGCAGATCTGAACGCAGCGCTCCGAGATAAGGATTGAAATCGCCGAGGTACTCGTTGAGCTGATCGACCAAGGTACCCACCCGGTTGCCGGTTCCGGCCAAAGCGGTGGACAGATTGGTGGTCACCGTACTGACCCGTTGTGGGTCGATCTCTTTCATCACCTCGACCAGGGACGCCAACAGGTCGTTGACTTCGGTCGTCACCCTGGTGGCAGAGATGACGTCACCCCCGGACAGATGCTCGGGGTCGGAGCTCACGGGAGGGACTAGGGTGACGAACTTCGGACCGAGCAGGGTGGTCGGGTCGATGGCCGCGGTCACATTGGCGGGGATGTGAGCCGCCTGGTCTGTGTCCATCGCCAAGGCAATGTGAACCGTGTTGTCCTGAAATGTGATTCGGCCAACCTGTCCGACAACGACGCCGTTCAGCTTGACGTCGCTGCCCTTCTCGAGCATCAACCCGGTGCGGTCGGTGACCAGGGTGACGTCGGTGGTGTCGTTGAATGAGCCCTTGTACAAGCTGATCGACAGAGCGACGGCTCCGATGATCGCGACGATCAACAAGAGGCCGAGCGCCACATTGGCGCGGCGGCTGAGTTCGGCGAAATGGTTCATCAGCCCGACACCCGCACTGCGCCCGAGGGGCCGCCGTAGACTGCCAGACCCACCAGTAGATCGATCAGCATGACCGCGATCAGCGATGTCCGAACCGCTCGTCCCACCGCGACGCCGACGCCGGCCGGCCCACCGTGAGCGTTGTACCCGTGGTAACAGTGGACACACATGACCACGATCGCCATCAGTAGGACCTTCACCGCCGACCACAAGACGTCTTTGGGGATCAGGAAGACGCTGAAGTAGTGGGCGTAGGTGCCACTGGCCTGGCCGTAGAGGACGACGGTGACGAATTGGGTTGCGGTGTAACCCACCAGCAACGAGACGGCATAAAGCGGGATCACCGCGATCGTGCCGGCGATGAGCCGAGTGGTCACCAGGAAGGGCAACGACGGAATCGACATGGTCTCGAGTGCGTCGATCTCCTCACTCACCCGCATTGCTCCGAGTTGTGCGGTGAAACCCGCGCCCACAGTGGCGGTCAACGCGATACCGGCGATGGCCGGGATGGCTTCGCGGGTGTTGAAGAAGGCCGAGATGAAGCCCGCGAAAGCTCCGAGGCCGATGCGGCCGAGTGACGACGCACCCTGCTGTCCTACCTCGTAACCGACCGCGGTCGAGAGCATTGCGACGATCACGACGGTTCCGCCGATGACCGCGAGTGCTCCACTGCCCATGGAGACCTCGGCGAGTAACCGTAGGACTTCGATGCGGTATCGGCGAATTGTTCGGGGGACGGCGGCGACGGTCTGCGCGTAGAACGAGAGCTGCATGCCCATGCCGTCGAGTACACCGACCGGAATCTCGGTCGCTTTCTGGCTCGCCTCGACAATTCGGCCGCGTGAGGGACGGCTGTGGATCGTTGTCATCGTGATTCTCCGTTGTCGATTCGACTCAGTGCAGAGCGATGGTGGTGATGACCGAATTGGCCAGGAACAGGAGCAAGAAGGCGAAGACGACCGTTTGGTTGACTGCGTCGCCGACCCCCTTGGGTCCGCCCTTGACATTCAGTCCGAGATGGCAGGCGACGAGTCCGGCGAGCAGTCCGAATACGCCGGCCTTGATCTCACTGACGAAGAAGTCGGGCAATCCGGTGATCACCGAGATGCTGGTGATGTATTGGCCGGGGGAGGCTCCCTCGAGATACACGGTGGACACGTAACCGCCGACGATGCCCACCGCAGACACCAGACCATTGAGCAGAATAGCGACCAGCGTCGAAGCGACAACCCTTGGCACGCAGAGACGTTGGATGGGATCAATACCGAGGACTCGCATCGCGTCGATCTCTTCACGGATGGTGCGTGAACCGAGGTCCGCGCAGATCGCCGTCGATCCGGCACCGGCGACGACGAGAACCGTGATCACCGGGCCGATCTCGCGGATGATTGCCACCCCGGCGCCGGCACCGCTGAGGTCGACCGCGCCAACCTGCGCGAGCAGGATGTTTATCTCGTAGACGAACATCATGCAGAACGGAATGGACATCGCCAAGGCAGGAAAGATGGAGATGGAGGCGATGAACCAGGCCTGGGCAAGAAATTCTTTGGTCTGGAATCTCGATGTCACGAGGTATCGGAATGTCTCCAGGGACGTGGCGTAGAAGCCCCCCACCGCTTTCGGTAGCACGGTG
Source organism: Gordonia polyisoprenivorans NBRC 16320 = JCM 10675 (assembly GCF_000241325.1). Taxonomy (GTDB): domain Bacteria; phylum Actinomycetota; class Actinomycetes; order Mycobacteriales; family Mycobacteriaceae; genus Gordonia; species Gordonia polyisoprenivorans. Next base: position 17,700 of record NZ_BAEI01000084.1, read on the forward strand.
CTGCCGCTACACAACGCACGTACTGTCCGGGACGCCGGATCTACCACTGTCACACGAAACCTCTTCTGTTCTGCTCCGGGGTCGACGAAGAGCGGGTCAGAGCGGCAAGAGCCGTGACTCGCACGACGTGGACGTGATCGACGCGAGTCGGACCGGAGTGAATGAGCCGGATCACATATGAACCGGCGGTTCATCACGCTAACCATCGCCACATATCGGCGGAAACCCCCTCACTGGGGATATCGGCGACCCCCCCGCAGAGGGACGATCAGTTTCTGCTGCAGTGGTCTACCGATCTCGACGATGTCGATCCCGGTACGCACCGCGCGGGGGGAGCACATCACCCCCAATGGGGTGATGTGCGTCACGTCCAGGGTTGCCATCATGAGGCAGGCAATGTCACGCATCGGTCCGCTGGCGCCGGTCGCGCGCAATCGTCACAACACAGGGAGATTTGAATGAAGACACGTGGAGCGGTGCTACGGCAGGCCCCAGGAAAGTTCGAGATCACCGACCTGATCGTCGATGAGCCCCGGCAGAACGAGATCCGGGTCAAGATGGTCGCCTCTGGCCTGTGCCACTCCGACGACCACATGGCGACCGGCGACCTCCCGGTCGCCGTCTACCCGGTCTGCGGTGGCCATGAAGGTGCGGGCATCGTCGAATCAGTGGGTCCCAACACTCCTGGATTTTCCCCCGGTGACAAGGTCATCTTCTCTTTCCTCCCGGCGTGCGGTAAGTGTCGGTGGTGCTCATCGGGACATCAGAACCTGTGTGATCTCGGCGCCAACGTGCTCGTCGGCTCACGATGGGAAGACCCCACCAGTTTCCGCTTGCAACTGGAGGACGGTACGCCGGTCGGGCAGGCACTGGGAATATCGACGTTTTCCGAATACACAACGGTGGCTGTTGATTCAGCGATCAAGGTGCCCGATGACACTCCCCTGGATAAAGCCTGTCTGCTCGGATGTGCCATCGGTACCGGTTGGGGATCGGCGGTGCGTACCGGAGAGGTCGAGGCCGGCGACACCGTCCTGATCTTCGGTGCAGGCGGGATCGGCTCGGCGGCGGTACAGGGTGCGGCCCACGCCGGAGCCGCGCGTGTCATCGTGGTGGATCCGGCGGCCTTCAAACGCGACCAGTCGCTGACACTGGGTGCAACGCATGCGGTCGCAAGTGCTGAGGAAGGAATCGAACTGGCTCAGTCCTTCACCAACGGGCAGGGCGCCGATGTTGCCATCGTGACCGTTGGCGTGATCACCGGTGAGCATGTGGCACAGGCATTTTCCGGAATTCGTAAGCAGGGCACAGTCGTCGTGACCGCACTCGGCGACGCGACCGCAGTCGGCCTACCGATCTCGATCCTCGAGCTCACCCTGTACGAGAAGAAGATCAAGGGGTCGCTGTTCGGTTCGTCGAATCCCCGTGCCGATATCCCCAAGCTCCTCGACCTCTACAACGCCGGATATCTGAAGCTCGACGAGATGATCACCGCCGAGTACTCACTCGACGATATCAACCAGGGCTACGAGGACATGCACGCGGGGAACAACATTCGCGGGGTCATCAGGTTCTGACCGGTAGCGGGGCCGACCGGGCCTGGTTGTTGATCGGCCCGGCCGTCCCGTCCGTGGGATTCGACCAACACAAAGACTCGGCGGAACACAAAAGGAGCGCATCATGACGACCAGTCCTACCGTTGATGTCAGCGATTACCCGGCCCGATATTTCGCGGCGTGGAATGGGCGCGACATCGAGGCAGCCCTGCAGGCATTCGCATCCACGGTGACGTGGAACGATCCGTCGCTGCCCGCGACGATCACCACTCTCGATGGTGCGAGGGGATTCTTCGAAGGCTCCTGGGCGGCGTTTCCGGACTTGACGTTCGAGGCCATCGGGTTACCGCTGACCGACGCAACGACAGGGCGTGTGGCGCAGGAGTGGCGGATGACCGGCACGGATTCGGGTGTCGGTTTCATCCCGGGCCACGGTCCCAGCGGTAACGAGTTCGAGGTTCTGGGAATGGACATGTGGGTGGTGACAGCAGATCTCACCGCCACTTCCGTCACCGCGTACTATGACGCGGCGTCGTTTGCCAGGCAACTCGGTGTGAGCTGAAGTCGGTGGCGAAGGGACGTGAGCGAGAGCTCGAGACGGATGATCTCGAGCACGCGGATGTCGTGATTGTCGGCGCGAGACTGGCGGGCACCGCGACGGCCGTTCCATTGGTACGCGCGGGATTGAAGGTCGTCGTTCTCGACAAGGTGAGCTTTCCCTCGGACACCATGAGCACGCATGCGATGGTGCCGAGCGCTGTTCAGGAGCTTCTGTTGATGGGAGCGCTCGATCGAGTGCTTGCCCTCGATCCCGCCAGGTCACGCTTTCTTGCGATCCACGAGGACGGGGTCCGTTTCCGGGAGCGTTTCACGCCGTTTCTGGGGATCGACTACGGGCTCTGTGTTCCGCGTAATCTGCTCGACAAGGAGCTGGTGGACGCGGCGCGTTCCTCGGGCGTGGACGTTCGCGAGCGATGCGGCGCCGAGCAGGTGCTCTGGGAGAACGACCGGCCAGTCGGCGTGGTCTACCGATCCGGTGGATCGCGGCGGGCGATCCAAGCGCGCGTGATTGTCGGTGCCGATGGTCGAAAGTCGCGAATGGCAGCTGAATTCGGGGTGTGGGAGCCGTACCGCGGTTCGAAGAACGGACGGGGCTTCGCGTTTCGCTACCTCGACGATCCACTCGGACCGGATGGCCAGGAGGAGTACGGTCTGTATCGCTACGGAACCACGATCTCACTGATCTTGCCGAGTTGTCCGCGCGGTCGTGCGCTCGCGGTGCACATGTGTGACGCCTCTGAGATCCCGGAGTTCCGTTCAGATCCGGAGAATATGTGGCGTAGCAAGATCGATGCCGATCGAGCCTGGGGCGAACGCATTGGCGGAGCCACGAACCTGTCCGCGATAAGAGCCACCGACAATCTGTCGTCCTACTACCGTGCCTCGTCCGGGCCCGGGTGGGCGCTGGTCGGGGATGCCGGGCACTTCAAGGATCCGGTCACCGGCAACGGGCAACGTGACGCGCTCAAACACGGACGGCTACTGGGCGAAGCGATCGCCACCACCATCAATGATCCGACGCGCCTGGATCACGCACTGCGACAGTGGGAGCGGAACCGGGATCGTGACACGGTGTCCACTTATCACTGGGGTAACCGCGAGACGCGTCCGGTCGCTTCCTCGACGTTGGTGAAGTGTGTGATCAGTGGCTTTGCCGACAACCCCGGTGAGGAACCGCGGTTCTCCGACACCTTCAATCGGGTACGGCCGGTGGAACACGTTCTCAATCCGCGACGTCTCGCTACGGGCCTGATCCAGGCACTGTGCACTCCCGGTGTCGACCGGCGCGCGCTGGTTGCCGAAATACTCACGGAGTTGCCACATGAGCTGGACATCCGTCGGCACAGGCTTCTCGGAGGATTCCGTTCGACGAGGGTCATGTCTACCGAGAGACCGGGCTGGTCGGTAGGCAGCGCTCCCTCGTCCGGTGCCGGTCAGGATGTTCGTCGGCACGCCGGCGCAACCGCAGGTTAGCCAGTCGTCCCGCCACGGTGCGGGAGCCATGCATCCACACGCAAGCGAGAGGACCGAAGATGACTCAGACGATGGACCCCCGATCCGGGGCCGATGACCTGGTGCAGGACATGCTTCGATTCTTGATCCGATGGTCGCCGTTCGATGATGGAGACGATGAGATACTGCCGACCTTCGGAGTCGAGCCACGCGTGTTCTACATACGGATGGCTCGGCTGATCGACACCGATCCCGAGCTTGCTGGTCCGAGAGCCGCAGTGTTGCGCACGTATTGCCTACGTAAGGCGGGAATCGTCGTCGCGTCGTGAGAGCGCCTGCGCTGCTCTCCCGCTTCCCGTCGTCATGTCACCCATGTCGATCTGCCGCTTGTACAGCTTCCCATTCTCCGCACGGGGCAATCGATCCCGGAATTCCAGGGTGCGCGGTGCCTGCGGCTTGGGAATGTGTTCGCGCACAAAGTCCAACAGTTCGGACGCCAGGTCGCCATCGGGATATGCATTTCGTTCGACGACCACCACCGCGTGGAGTCGCTGTCCCAGGTCCTCGTCGGGTACGCCGATGACTGCGGCGTCGGCGACCCATGGGTGGCCGAGCAATCGGTCCTCGATCGGCTGCGGGTGCACGTTGACCCCACCCGAGACGATCACGTGATCGCCGCGTCCGGTCAGATAGAGGTAGCCGTCGTCGTCGATTCTGCCGAGATCACCGACGGTGACCCAGCCCGCGGCGTTTGTGGCTGCCGCCGATTTCTCGGGATCGCCCTCGTACACAACGGGAGTCGTTCCCTCGAACCAGATCTGCCCGATGTCGCCGATGGCAAGATCTGATCCGTCGGGGGTATCGGGATGCAAAATGTGGATGGTGCCGCGCAGTGCCCGGCCGACCGAGCCGCGTCGCAGTCGAGCTTCCTCGGGTCCGATGTGGGTGTTTCCGTATCCCTCTGAGGCGCCATAATATTCGTGAAGGATCGGCCCCCACCACTGTTCGATCCGATCCTTCACCTCCGGCGGGCACGATGCCGCGCCGGTGATTGCCACCCGAAGTGACGACAAGTCGTAGCGTCCACGGACGGTGCGGGGCAGCGCCAGCATCCGTGTGAGCATCGTCGGCACGAACTGCGCGTGGGTGACCTCGTGGCGCTCGATCGCGGCCAGGGCGTCCTCGGCGTCGAACCGTTCCTGGCAGATCACCGTGCCGCCCTGCTGGACGACGGCGATACCGAACTCAGCGGGGTGGTGTGATACATCGGCGCCGGCGACCGATACACCGTGTCGGCGTCCAGGCTCAACAGGTCCGTGTACGGGCCCAGGTGCGGCGGTGCGTCGGCGGGGTGGACGGGGGTGCGCGCATGCCGGATCCCCTTGGGCCGTCCGGTGGTCCCGGAACTGTAAGTCATCCGGGTGCCGAGCGTCTCCCGCACCGGCAGGGCATCGTCGACCGAGGACAACGCGTCCTCGTACTCGTCGAAACCGGCTGTGCTGCCGGTGCACAGCCGCACGACGATGCTCTCGACATCCGCCGTCGCTGCCCGAACGGCTTCGGCGTGTTGCGGAGTCGTGATGACGGCTTGCACGCCCGAGGAGAGGATCACCGATCGGAGGGACTGGCCCGTCAGTCCCCGGGCGACGGGAGCGATCGTCATGCCCGAGCGCAACACCGCCCAGATCACCTCACACCATTCGATGCGGTTCTCGGCGATCATCGCCACGGTCGAGTCTTCGGTGAGTCCGGCCCGATGCAGGACGTGCACGAGTCGGCGCGATCGCGCATCGAGCTGCGCATAGGTGACCTGATCGCCCGACCCGGCCATCACCATCGCCGGCCGGCTCGGGTGGCTCGCTGCATGGATCGGTGGATACACGTGAGGGTTCCTTTCGATCGGAGTCACCCGCATTTAAGTCCAATGTACTTGGCGACAAGCGGGATTCGCCGAGATACGCGACACGTGGACGTGATGTGCTCTAGCGAAAGCGTGATCGGATAGGTATGGTCAGACCATTACTCGAGTGAGGAGTCAGATCATGCGCGCATCAGCATCGTTCGGCGCGGCCACCCCGACGGAACTGATTCGGTTCGCGTTGGCCTGGGCACCGTTCGAGGATCCTGCCGACGAGATCTTTGTGACGTTCGGCATGAGTTCCTCGGTCTTCTACGAAAGAGTTCTGGCATTGCTCACCACCGGACATGCACGACTCGACGTCGCCGAGTCGGTGGCACTCGTCGAGCACTGTCGGGACCGCTTGCGCCTGAACGCACTGCGGGCATCGCCGTCTCGGTCCGTCGCGTAGAACGACGCACGTATGAAAGCGATCGGGCCCCGTTCGCCGAGGGTTGGGGCCCGACCGCAGTCACGTCGCGTCAACGGTCAGAGCATGAGAACCGGCTTGACGGCGCCACCATCGTGTTGGACCTTCACCGCGGAGTTGATCTCCGCGAACGGGAACGTCGTCACCAGCTTGTCGACGGGCAGCCGACCGTTGAGGTAGTGGTCGACGAGTTCTGGGATGAAGTCGTCGGGCGTGGAATCACCTTCGATGATGCCGGTAACGGTGAGTCCCAGGGTGAGTGTTGCGATGATGTTGAGGTTCACCGCGCCCGCCGGATCGGACGGGACCCCGATCAGCCCTACTGTTCCGCGCACGGCGCTGGCGGCGATGAGGCTCTCGACCACGGCGCCGATGCCGGTCGTATCGACGACGTAGTCGACGCCCCGCTCGACGATCGCCCGGACCTGCTCGGTCACATCGCCCGCGGCGGGATCGATGGCGTGGGTGGCGCCGAGTTCGATGGCCAGTTCCCGTCGCGCGGCGGTGGGTTCGACGACGATGATCGTGGCACACTCCTGCAATACCGCGCCCATGACCGCCGACAGTCCGACCGATCCGCCGCCGGCGATGGCGATCGCAGAACCCTTCTGTGCCTTGAGCGATCGCGTGACGGCACCGACACCGGTCTGCACTCCGCAACCGAGCGGGGCGAGGAATTCGAACGGGATGTCGGCGTCGATTTTGACCACATTGCGCTCATTACCCAACGCCACAGATCCGAATGAAGACTGCCCGAAGAACATGCCGCCGACCGGCTGACCGTCCTTGCTCAACGGCTTGGAACCGTCCGCGCGGACGCCGCCGTAGTTCTCGGCGTTGAAGTTCTCACAATATGATTGCCGGCCGGTCGTGCAGGTACGGCAGTGCCCGCAACTGTTGAAGGTCATGCTCACCTTGTCGCCTATCGCCACCTTGGTGACGCCCTCGCCGATGGCGATGACTGTCCCGGCGCCCTCGTGCCCGACGACCCCGGGGTATTCGATCGGCAGGATGCCGTCGCGTGCGGCGAGATCGGTGTGGCAGAGGCCGGCGGCGACGATCTGTACCAGGACCTCTCCGGCCCGTGGGCCTTCGATGTCGATCTCCTCTATCGTGAACTCGCTGCCGATACCGGTCAGCAGTGCGGCGGTGGATTTCATCTGTACTCCTTGTGGTGATGTGTCGACGGAGTTCTCGCGACACAGGTGGTGAGTCAGGCGGGGACGCCCGACTCGGCGACAATCGTCTTCAGCGGCACCGCCGGATCGGCCAGCGCTGTAGGGTTCACCGGTGTCCGACGATTGATGAGTTTCTTTCCGGCCATGAAATCGGCCGGAGCACTGATGGTTTCGACCGCAACCACCGAATCGTCGGGCGCGAGATGAAAGAACGACACCGCGTCTTTGCCCGGCACCCGTCGGGTGATCACGCGCGCTTCGGGTGTCGACAGTCCCGCGATCTTCAGCTTGAGGTCGAACTGATCCGACCAGAACCACGGGACCTCGTGTTGATGAGGCTCGAGGCCCAGGATCACCGCCGCCGCGCGGGCGGCTTGTTCGGTCGCGGCCGGGATCGACTCGAGTCGTCGTAACTCGTCGTGCCCGTCCAGTGGCCGACGGGCGACGTCGCCGATCGCGAAGATCGACGGGTCACTCGTGCGGCCGTCGCCGTCGGTGATCACCCCGTCGTCGCACACGAGTCCGGCGTCGACGGCAAGGCTCTGGTCCGGCACCGCGCCGATGCCGACGAGGACTGTGCCGCAGTCGATCACCGAACCGTCGGTGAGGCGGATGCCGGTGACGATGGTGCCGGCGGTGCGCACACCGACGACCGACCGTCGGCTCAGGACCTCGGTTCCACGAGCGCGGTGATAGTCGGTGAGCAACGCCGAGAGTTCGGCACTGGCCACTCGGGCGAGTATCCGGTCCTCGCGTTCGATGACGGTCACGCCGACTCCCCGGCTGCGGGCGACCGCGGCGACCTCCATACCGACGTATCCGCCACCCACGATGGCAAGATTATTTCCGTGCGACAGTGATGCGCCGAGGCGGCGTGCGTCGTCGAGCGTACGCAAGGTCAGGACCGAGTCGTTGTCGACAGTAGAACCCGGCAGAGATCGGGGCTTCGAGCCGGTTGCCAGCACCAGGATGTCGTAGCCGATCTCGTTGCCGTCATCGAGGTGAACCGTTGTGCGTTCCCGGTCGATGGCGGTCGCGCTCACACCGGTTCGCAGTTCGATGGCCATGTCGGCGTAGAACTCTGCCGGCCGTAGGAGTTGTTCGACGCCGGCACCGTCGAACTTCTTCGACAGCGGCGGCCGATGGTAGGGCAGATGTGGTTCGCTGCCGATCATCGTGACCGAACCGGCGAAGCCGGACTGCCGCAACTGTGCGGCGAGTCCGGCTCCACCGTGCCCGGCGCCGATGATGACGACGGAGCGTGGCTGTGTTGTCACCGTGGTGCGTCCGGAGTGAGGGTGAGTCGCACCGGCATGTTCTTGAGGCCGCCGACGAAGTTGGTCTGGATGAAGCGGGGATCGTCGGCGATGTCAACGGCCTCGAGGTGGGGGAGCAGGGTCTCGAACATGATCTTGAGTTCCAACTTGGCCAGATGCTGGCCGATGCACATGTGCGGTCCGTAGCCGAAGGCGATGTGCTTGTTGGGGCGGCGGTCGATGTTGAACACGTCCGGCTCGTCGAAGACGTCGGCGTCGCGATTGCCCGACTGGTAGAGCAGCATGAACCGGTCACCCGGATGAAGGTCGACTCCGCGAAGGGTGTAGTCCGACAGCGCGGTTCGCATGAAGTGCTTGACCGGCGACGCCCAGCGAAGGGATTCGTTGACGAGGTTCGGAACCAACGAGAGGTCGGCTCGAACCCTCGCGAGCAATTCCGGATTCTGCGACAACGCATGGATTCCACCCGCAAGGGTCGACGAGGTGGTGTCGTGTCCCGCGGTGGCGATGGCGATGAAGTAGCCGTAAGCCACCTCCGGCGCGAAGTAGTCGCCGTCGGGATTCTTCGCGGTGGCGATGATCGACGCGAGATCGGAGGTGGGGTTGGCGCGCCGGTCCTGCAGCAGGACATCGAAATAGGCGTAGAAGTCCTGAATGGTGGCCACCCACTGCTTGGCGGCGGCGTCGGGTGTCATCGGCTCGACGTCGGCTCGCGCGGCATCGGGATCGGCGGTCCCGAAGAACTCCTGCGTCAAGGCCATCATCCGCGGCTCGTCTGACTCGGGGACGCCGAACAGGCTCATGATGACGTGCAGGGGATACTGCAGGGCGAAGTCCTTCACGAAGTCGATGTCCCGCTCACCGGCGAGGAGCCGATCCACCGATTCGCGCGCGAGAACACGAATCGTGTCCTCCCACTGCTTGAGATTGTTGGGGCGGAACCAGTCCGACGCGATGTCTTTGACGATGGTGTGTTCGGGCGGATCGAGGTAGGTGAGGGTCTCCAGGATGCGCAGACTGCCGTTGTTGATGGACTTGGTGAATGCGTCACCCGCCTCGTTGGCCAGGATCGGATTGACCGATCCCTTGTTCTCCCCGCCGGCGCTGGTGAAGATCTCCGGCTGCCGTTCGATCTCCATGATGTCGGCGTGCTTGCTCACCAGGTACAGCGGTGTGTACCCGTCGACCCGAGCGAGCCCGAGAGGGGCGTTGTCACGCAACGACCGGTAGGCCTCGAACAGCCGGTTGTTGTCACGGTGCCCCTCGGGCAGGACGATCTGTGCTGCGACGTCGTCGGGGACGGTGGTGTTGGCGCCGAGGTGAATGGTTGAGGGCATGTGAACTCTCTCCGTCGGTCGTGGGCTGTGACAGCCTCAGTCTCGCGACAAAGACAGTGATGCGCGTCACCCTGGGGGTAGAACGCGCGGGGCCATCAGAGGTATATGACAGCGCTTATGAATGCCGCTGTATATCCCAACGGTGATGAATCACCCCGATGAGGCCGGGTTGTACCCCGTTTTGGGGATGACGAATGAGCATCGAGGTCCGCACAATCGTCTACACGCGCGGCTTCGGTTGTGCACGAACCCATTCCCGTGAGGTGTCAACACTGGTATCTCACCCCGATGCGAGGAGTCAGCCATGGCCCAGGTCGTCTACCACCTGCCCGACGGCACCGTCAGCACGGTCGACGTTCCACCCGGACAAAGCGTGATGGACGGGTCGGTACGCAACAACTTGCCCGGGATCGTCGCCGAATGCGGCGGGAGTTGTTCGTGCGCAACATGTCACGTGCTGCTGCCCGACGGTAGCGCGGGGCTGTTCCCAGAGCCCAGCGACGAGGAGGCCGAGCTGGTCGAGTTCCTCGACGGCGCGCAGCCCAACTCTCGCCTCTCGTGCCAGTTGATCATTGAAGACCAGGACGAGGTCCACGTGGAGGTTGTGGATTCGAGCGTGTGAGCTCAGTCGCCGGCGTTGTCGGCGAACATCGCTATCAGCTGGGAACGATTGGCCGCATTCATCTTTCGGAGAATCCGCTTGACATGGGTCTTGACGGTTTCGATCGACAGAGTCAGCTGGTCGGCGATCTCGGCATTGGACGCACCGGATGCCACGATCTCGAAGATCTCGCGTTCGCGCGCGGTGAGTGCCTCGGTGTCCGGTGGGGAACCGACCGTCGTGGCGTCGGCCGGAAAGGTGCGTTCGAGGGAACTGGTCCCGAGTGTGAGAAGTCTTTCGCCGAGCGCGCGGATGTGCTCTGCGTGCCGGGTGAGTGCACGTTCGGCCGACATGCGTTCGAGAACGGCCGAGGCGATCTCGACGAGAAGTGCGAGTGGCTCGCGTGATGCCGAATTCTCCAGTCCGGTGATGACGAGCGCCAGTGCTGGATCGTTACGCCGGATGGCCAAGGCGACAACGCGGTTCGCGGACGGGGTCTGTGGTATCTCCACCGACGCCGGGTTCTCGCCTGCCAAGGCGGCGGTTACGGCTCTCAGGCTCAGTGAGTCGGATACGGGTACCCCGGCGTGTGGTGAATCCGACGATTCCCCGCGGACACAGCTCGCGACGACCTGCGGGGGATCGCTGTCAATTTCGACGACCCACGCCTGCTGTGCGGTTGCCGACATGCTCAGTGCATGCCGCGTGAGTTCCTGTGCCACAGCGACCGTCGTGGACGCTGTGGTGAACGCACCGATCGCTGCGTCGAGTTTCTTGCCGCTCACGTCCGGTGATCACACAGCGCAAGCGGCGCGGGCAGGACGCCGGCTGTGAGCGTACGCGGCGGCCTCGGCGCGGGTGCGCACGCCGAGTTTGCGAAAAAGGTGTCGCACATGGGTTTTGACGGTTCCCTCGGAGATGAACAACTGCTCCCCGATGATGCGATTGGACGCACCGGACGCGAGGAGACCGAGCACCGCCTCCTCACGCTCGGTCAGCCGGTGCGTGGCTGTGTCGAACCCGGGTGCGTCATGGATGCCGGTGAACGGTGAAAAATGGTCTCGGGCATCGGCTGTGGACGATGAGCTCGATGAGAGATCAAGGGCCGCAGCGAATGCCCTCCGCTGATCGAGGAGCCGCCGACGCGCATCGAGGGTCGCATAGGTGAGTCCGCAGAGATGCGCTCCCTGGAACAGCAACTCCAGGTCGTCGTCGGTGATCTGTTGCGTATGGCGGTCCACGTGGAGGATCGCCACGGTGCGTCCGCCGGCGAGTATCGGTGCAGCGGCGTAGGCGCTCGGACGGGAAAGGTCGATGAGTGGTCGATACGCCTGACGGTAGCTCTCTTTGCCGAGGACGTAGGGTCGGCGGTACCGCACCAGGTCCGCTTCACGCGGGGCCCGAAGCAGCGGTACCGCCGATCCGTCGACGGCGTCGATGAGCGCGTCGAATCGATCGTCGAGATCGGGTGAGATGTACACCGATTCCGGACGCCACGAGGTGCCGTCCACCCAGGAGAACATGGCCTTGGTGAAGCCGAGGTCGACACAGGCTCCCGAGGTTGCGGTCGACGCGAATTCCTCGGGCGACGACTCCCGGAGCTTGTGAAGGAACGAGCGGAGCCCTTCGGTCCGGGATGCGCTCACCTGCGAATTCGCCATCGATGCCTCACTCGTGTCCGATGTGATCCGGCACACACTCTACTCCGTGGTGTTACGTCGACCGATCCCGCGCTCAGCCTGCCGGTGGCAGGTACACGGTGTGTAGGTGCTGGAAGGCGTGCAGACCCTCCGGGCCGAGTTCGCGACCCATCCCGCTGTTCTTGATGCCACCGAAGGGGGCCACGGGCTCGTTGGAGTAGTGGTTCACACCAACGGTCCCCGACTTCACCTTGGCGGCGATGTCGGCGGCGTGATCGACATCGGCCGACCATACGGTGCCGCCGAGTCCGTACTCGCTGTCATTGGCGATCGCCAGAGCCTCGGCCTCGTCACGGAAGGGAATCACCGAGAGCACCGGGCCGAAGATCTCCTCGCGGGAGATGGTTGCGTTGTTGTCGACGTCGGCGAAGATCGTGGGTTCCACGAACCATCCGGCGTCGACCGACGACGGGCGTTTGCCGCCGGTGGTCATCCGTCCGCCCTCCGCCTTGCCCTTGGCGATATACCCCTCGACCCGGTCGCGTTGCCGGGACGAGACGAGCGGACCGATCTTCGTCTCGGGGTCGAGCGGGTCGCCGACGGTTAGTGACGAGGCGAGCCCGGTGAGGGCGTCGACCACCTCGTCGTATCGCGACGTCGGTGCGAGTACGCGGGTGTTGAGCCAGCAGATCTGGCCATTGTTGAGCAGCGTGGCACCGAACAGCGACTCCATCGACGCGGATAGGTCGACGTCATCGAGAAGGATGGCGGCCGACTTGCCGCCGAGCTCCAATGTCACCGGCCGCAGCAGGCGCCCGCAGGTCTCGGCGATCTTGCGTCCCGCGGCTGTGGACCCGGTGAACGACACCTTGTCGATGTCGGGATGCTCGACGAGGTATGCGCCGGTGTCGCGACCGCCCGGAACGATGTTGAGAACACCGTCGGGCAGGCCGGCGGCGGCTGCGGCCTCGGCGGTGAGGAACGCGTCGAGCACCGTTTCTTCGGCAGGTTTGATCACGACGGTGCACCCAGCGGCCAATGCCGGCGCCAGCTTGAGGAACGAAATCGCTTGTGGCACATTCCACGGCACGATCGCACCGACCACTCCGATCGGGCGGCGGCGGACGAGTGCGGTCCCACCGAGCATGCCCGGGCGGGAATCGACATCGGGTGCGTTGACCATCAGATCGCTGAAGTAGCGGAGCAGGACCGGCGGGAACCCGCCCTCGAACTGCTCGGCCAGCCAGATGGGCATGCCGTTCTGCATGCTGACGCGGCGAGAGAGCTCACCGGCGCGGGCCTCCAACTCGGAGGCGAACCGCTCGAGGACCTCGGCGCGCTGCTTCGGTTCCCAGGTCGACCACCCCTGGGGGTCGTCGAAGGCCGCCCGGGCGGCGGCCACCGCGCGATCGACGTCCTGCGTGGAACCGGCGGGAACCGAGCCGATGACCTCCTCTGTCGTGGGTGAGGTCACCTGGATTCGGTCGCTGGTGGCCGGCCGGCTCCAACCGCCGCCGATGTAGAGCTCCGGGTAGTCGATGGTGGTCATGATGCTCCTGTCTGGCGTGTATCGCCGCCGTTGCCGCAGTGTGAACGGCATCACTGAAATGATGGGTCGACTCTACAAGTTTTTCAATGGTTACTTTGGTCATACCAAAAAAGTCACCCAGTCGGAGGGGGCGCATCATCCGATGGGGTGACGTCGCGGACCGCGGGTACGGATCCTGCGGTTTCCCTTGCTTTTGCGGTCAGACCATTTTAATCTTTGGACAAACGAAGGTCGCGTGAGCATGGAGGCTGACAATGGCGAGTGGGCGAAACCTTGGTCGTTACACCCAAGAACAGATTGACGACTACTACGCAACCGGGCAGTGGTCCGATCAGAACTTCACCGAGCTGCTGCGCGAACGAGCCGTGTCCCACGCAAGCAAGGTCTTCATCACCGACGGCGACAACGCTCTCACGTTCACCGAGTTGTACGACGCCACGCAGAGTCTCGCGCTGGGTCTGCATCGAAAGGGGTTGCGACAGGGCGATCGGGTCGCTGTCCAACTGCCGAACTGGGCCGCCTTCGTGGTTGCTGCCGGTGCGCTGGCGCGGATCGGGGCCGTCATGGTGCCCATCATGCCGATCTACCGCAAAGACGAAGTGTCTCATGTGGTTTCCGATGCCGAGATCAAGCTGGCGATCGCGCCTGCCCAATTCAGGGGCTTTGACTACGTGTCGATGTTCGACGAGATCCGACGTGACTCGGCGACGTTGCAGACGATCGTCGCCGTACGAGCGGCGCAGGATTCCCGTGCCGACCTCGCCGCGCGTGAGATCGAGATCTTCGAGGATTTCCTGGTCGGGGGCATCGACAACGACGCGATCGACGCCGAACTCGACGTGCGCGTGCATCCCGACGACCCGTTCGTCATCGTCTACACGTCCGGGACGACGTCGCGCCCGAAGGGTTGTCTGCACACCTTCAACACCTACGCGTCAGGCGCCCGTGCTCTGACGGTCGCGTTCGGCCACACCGAGAACGACGTGCAGTTCGGTCCATCGCCGATCACGCACACCACAGGTCTGGTGACCAGCGTGCTGATTCCGCTGCTTGCCGGGGCGGCCACGCACGTGATGCCCGAATGGAGTCCGGCCGCCGGACTCGCCGACATCGAAAAGTATGGCTGCACCGCCGCGGTCACCGCCACGACCTTCCTTCAGACGCTGATCGCGGCAGCGGAGGACGATCCGCACGCAGATCTGTCGTCGTTGCGGGTCTGGACCTGCGCCGGTTCGCCCATCCCGTCCGCGGTGGTGGAGAACGCGAAGGCCAAGTTGCCCACCGCTGCGATCCTGTCGCTGTACGGTCGCAGCGAGAATCTCACCACGACGACTTGTGCCATCACCGACTCGCCGGAACGCGCCATCACCTCGGACGGCTCGGCTCTGCCGGGCGCCGAGGTGAAAGTCGTCGGACCCGACGGACTCGAGGTACCCCGCGGCACAGAGGGCGACGTGGCCTATCGCGGTCCGTCCCACATGATCGAGTACCTCAACCGCCCGCAGGATACCGAGGATCTCTATACGCCGGACGGCTTTTCGCGATCGGGTGACCTCGGCGTGATGGATCCCGACGGATTCGTGCGCGTCACCGGACGCACCAAGGACATCGTCATCCGCGGTGGGATGAACATCAGCGTGCGCGAGATCGAGGACAAGCTTGCCAACCATCCCGACCTCCTGGCGTTGGCCGTGGTCGGCATGCCCGACGAGAAGCTGGGGGAAAAGGTGTGCTGCTACGTCGTCGTCAAGGAGGGTCACACCGCACCGACCGTCGAGGCGTTGCGTACCTACCTGACGGATCGTGGAGTGGCGATCCAGAAGACCCCGGAGCGAGTGATAGCGATCGACGAACTGCCGATGACCGCCACCGGAAAGATCCAGAAGCACGTTCTGCGCAAACAGGTGGCCGAGGAATTGAACCAGCCTGCCGCCGCCGGGGCCCGCTGAGTTGGCGGTGACGCAGTCTCCCCCTGACTTCGTCGTCTCGGGGGCCGAGGCGCTGTTGCAGGTCAGCGCCGTGAGTTTGTCGGCCCAACGAGCCGAATTGATGGTTCCCGCCGGGCAGCGCTTTGCCGATCCGGTCGCCGGAAGTTGTCGCTCGGCGTTGGGTGTACCGCTCGACGACGTCACCGGTTACGTCGTCGCGTGTGGTGCACCGTCGGGACGCTGGCCGGTGAGTCTCGGTATCCGAGTGGATTTCTTGGCCGACATTCCGACCGCCGGCGACCCGCTCTCGGTGACCGGGGAGCTGATCGCGCGCGACGACACGAGCGGAACCACCCATGGCAGCGTTGTCGACAGCGATGGCAACGTCCTCGCATTGGTGACCCAGCGTTCCCATCTGGTCGGCGTGGACGCGACTCCCACCACACCCGATATCTCGTTCGATGTCCCCGCCGCCGATGTGCCGATCCGTGCGGCTCTGGGATTTCGGGATCTCGCGCCCGGCGTCGTCGAGATGCCACCCAACCAGTTGGCCGTCAACGGGATGGGTAACCTGCACGGCGGTGTGTTGATCATCGGATCGGAGCTCGCCGCGATGTCGGCGGTCGAGGCCGCCGGAGACTTCCGCACCACCAGTATCGACATCGCCTACGTGCGACCCGGTAACGGTCGGGAGGCCACGACGTTCGGTGCCGAGGTGCGCCACAGCGGACGATCGGTGGCGGTGGTCACGGTGACGGCATCGAACTCATCGGGGAAACCGTGTTCGATTGCCACCGTCGTCGTTCAACGGAGGAGTACATGAAGGCCATCGTGATGTCACAGTTCGGTGAGCCGGGCCAGCTGGTCGCCACCGAGATCGCCGAACCGGTCAGCCGCGACGGGTGGGTCGTGGTGAAACTTGCTGCCAGCGCCCTGAATTGGCACGACGTCCTGGTGCGGCGCGGACAGTATCGCTCTCCGCTTCCGCACACCCCAGGCGCCGACGGTGCCGGAATACGCACGGACACCGGTGCCGAGGTGGTCATCCTGCCGTCGCTGTTCTGGGGCGATCGCGCCGCGGCGCCGGGCAACGACTTCGAGATCCTCGGCGACACCACCCCGGGTACCTACGCGGAGTATGTGAGCGTCCCCGAGGAATGCCTGGCGCCCAGACCACCCGGCTACTCATGGGAACAGGCCGCAGCCCTCGGATTGGTCGGCGTCACCACCTACCGGGCGCTGTTCACCCGCGCCGCTCTGATGGCGGGGGAGTCGCTGCTGATCATCGGAGCGGGTGGTGGCGTGTCTACCATGGCGCAGTCCTTGTCTTCTGCTGCTGGGGCGAGCACATATGTGACAGCGTCCTCGACGGCGAAACTCGAACGCGCGCAAGCCGGTGGTGCCCGCGGCGGTGTGCTGCACACCGACGACAACTGGCCGCAGCTGGCCAAGCGTGAGTCACCCGGTGGCGAGGGATTCGATGTGATCCTCGATCCGGTCGGGCTCTGGGAGAAATCGCTCGGCGCGTTGCGCCCGGGTGGGCGGTTGGTGGTCCTCGGCGCGAATGTGGCCGAGCAGGCCACGCTTTCGGTGCGGCCCTACTTCTTCGGACAGTACAGCCTGCTCGGAACGACGATGGGCAGCCCGCAGGACTTCCACGGATTGCTCGACCTCGTGGCGGGCGGAAATGTTGAGGCGCCGCCGATCTCGCACACCTTACCGCTCGCCGACGCCGCCGAGGCGCATCGACTGATCGAGGCCGGTGGCGAGTTCGGCAAGGTCGTGTTGATGCCGTAGGCCGGCTAGCCCGATATCCGAACCCGAGCGGTACCGGAGATCACGACCCGATCGCCGACCGTCGCCTGGACTGTCACCTCGGCGGTGTCGTCGTCGGTCGAGGCCACGGTGCCGCCGAGTTCCAGCGTCTCGCCGATGGCCAGTGGTGAGGCGAAACGCACCGAATACGACACGAGATTCTCGACGCCGACGAGGTCGGCGATCCACGCGGCGAGCATGCCGGCCTGCATCTGACCCATCGCGATCACGCCCGGTAATCCCGCAGCGCGCGCATAGTCCGGGTCATGATGCAGCGGATTGAAATCGCCACCGGCACCGGCGAACCGGACGATGTCGGTCTGCGTGATCGGTCCGATCGTGCGTGTCTCGAGTTGTTGTCCGGCGTCGAGCGCCACCTGTGCGCGGGTCATCGTGCGCTCCTCTCGATCAGAACCTCGCGTTGGGTGATCACGGTGTCACCGTGCTGATCGACCCACTCGGTCTGCAGCGTCACCAGACGCATCGCCCCACCACGTTTGCCCTCGCGGGTGGTGTCGTCGACGACCCGCCGGGTACCGGTCACGTGGTCGCCGACCAGCAGTGGACGGTGGTACTCCCATTCCACCGAGCCCACCACGATCCGCTCGATGGCCAGGCCGAGGTCGCGGACAAACTGTTGCTGGTTGCGGTGATGGCCCGCGACCACCACATGCGTAGGAGTCGCGGGGATGGCTGCGAATCCGGTGGCCGTTGCGGCCTCGATGTCGGTGTGGACCGGGTCGGCAGCGTGGGTGGCAACCGCGAATTCTCGTACTTTTCCGGCCTCGACCCCGAACGACACCTCGTCGAGCACTGTTCCGGTCGGTATCTCGCGCACTGCGTGACCCGGCATTGACTACCTCCTAGTTTTTTGGTCTGACCTATTGTAGCGTTGGGCCGTAACGATGTGGAGGTTCTTCGATGGATCTGAGCGATTCGCCCGAGGAGGCGAAGTTCCGTACTCGCGTTCGTGAGTGGTTGGCAGTCACTGTGCCCACGCTGCCTTGGCCCGAGCCCGCGCGACTGGAGGACAAGCGTGCCTTCTGGTCGGTGTGGCAGCGTGCCCTGTTCGACGCCGGGTTCGCCGGCCTGTCCTGGCCGACGGAGTTCGGCGGCGCGGGTGCCGACGCCAAGATCAAAGCGATTTTCAACGAGGAGATGGACCGTGCCGGTGCACCGGAGCGGCTCAACATCATCGGTGAGGACTTCGCCGGACCCACCATCGTCGCCTTCGGTAGCGACGAGCAAAAGCAGCGCTATCTCCAGCCCATCCTGACCGGTGGCGAGATCTGGTGCCAGCTGTTCTCCGAGCCGGAATCGGGTTCGGATCTCGCGTCGTTGCGGACGAGAGCGACGAAGGTCGACGGTGGGTGGACGATCACCGGGCAGAAGATCTGGACCTCTCGCGCGCAGATCGCCGACAACGCGATCCTGTTGGCGCGCACCGGCGGCGGTGACCGGCACAAGGGCATCACCTACTTCCTGCTGCCGATGGACTCGGCGGGCATCACCGTGCGCCCGCTGGCCCACATGCTCGGCGAGGCCGAGTTCAACGAGGTCTTTCTCGACGACGTCTTCGTGCCCGATGGCGCCGTTGTCGGAGAGGTTGACGGTGGATGGAAGGTCGCGATGGGCACCCTCGCTTTCGAGCGGGTCGGGATCGCGACCGGCCGCGTCAACACCACCAGGGCCGTCGCCGATCTTGCTGAGCAGGTTCGCGCCACCACCGACGATGACGGTGCGCCGCTGTCGGCGGACCCGACGATCCGGAACAAGGTCGCCGACCTCTACGGCCGCGCGCTCACCCACTACCTGATCGGGCAGCGCGTCATCACCGGGGCGGCCTCCGGCCAACCCCCCGGCCCGGTGACCTCCATCGGTAAGCTGTACTTCTGTCCGCTCGTCGAGGACATCGCCGACTTCGGGCTCGAACTCTGCGAGTTCGGTGGCCAGTTCGGCCTCGCTCCCGACAGCGACGACGCCGACAGAGCCGACCCCGGTCAACAGCGGTGGCTGCGCCTGGCCTACCAGGCTCGGGGCACGGCCATCGCCGGCGGATCGACCTTCATCCAACGCAACATCGCCGCCGAGCGGGTTCTCGGCATGCCCCGAAGCTGAGAGAGGTGCACTGGTGAGCGGATACGTGTGGACTCCCACATCCGACTACATCGAGAACGCGAACGTCACCCGGCTGGGGCGTGCGCACGGGATCGACACGATCACCGAACTCCGGCAGCGTTCGACCGCCGACATCCAATGGTATTGGGACGCCGCGATTGCCGACCTCGGCATCCCCTTCGCCACCCCCTACCGTCAGGTCCTCGACACCTCGGCGGGCCCCGAGTTCCCCGAGTGGTTCGTCGGTGGGACGTTCAACGCCGTCGATGCATGCCTGACCCGGTGGCTCGATGATGCCGCCGACCGGCCTGCCATCGTGCACGAGGACGAGAACGGTGACGTACGGACCCTGACCTACGCCGAACTCTCCGAGCAGGTGGGCCGGGTGGCCTCGGGCCTGCTCGATCTCGGTGTCGGCGAGGGCGATTCAGTCGCCATCTATCTGCCGATGATCCCCGAGGCCGTCGTCGCCTGCTATGCGGCTGCCGGGATCGGCGCGATCATCGTCCCGCTGTTCTCCGGGTTCGCTGCGCCGGCCATCGCCTCCCGACTCAACGATGCCGAGGTCACGGCGGTCGTCGTCGCCGACGGCACGATTCGTCGCGGTCGGCGGGTGGGGATGGCCGGAGAACTCGCCAAAGCCCTCGAGCTCACGCCGTCTGTGCGGTCGGTGGTCACCGTCGACAACATCGGTGGCCCCACCGAGATCGCCGAGGGCACCGTCGAGGTGCGCGCATGGACCGATCTCGTCGACGCCGCGCGCCCGGTTCACGAGTTCACGCCCTTCCCGGCCATGCAGACGCTCATGCTCGGCTACACCTCCGGAACGACCGGTAAACCCAAGGGCGCGGTGCACACCCACGCCGGATTCACCATCAAGGTCGCCACCGAGGTGGCCTACTCGTTCGACATCAACGCCGGGGACCGGTTCTGCTGGATCACCGACATGGGCTGGGTGATGGGCCCACTCGCAGCATTCGGCACCCACGCCAACGGCGCGACCCTGGTGCTTTACGAGGGCTCACCCGACGTCCCCGACACCACTCGGCTCTGGGATCTGGTGGCCCGCCACCGGATCTCCATGCTCGGAGTCTCGCCGACGCTCATCCGTGCGCTCAAATCGACTGCGCTCGAACAGATCACCGCACACGACCTGTCGTCGGTGCATGTGCTGGGATCGACGGGTGAACCCTGGGATCCCGACTCCTACGACTGGCTCGCCGACACGGTGTTCGGCGGACGCGTTCCGGTGATCAACTTCTCCGGCGGTACCGAGGTCGGGGGCTCGTTCCTCGCGCCCTATCCGGTCGAGCGCATCCCGAGTTGTTCCCTCGGCGGGCCGTCCCTCGGGATGGACGTCGACGTGGTCGACGACGAGGGAAAACCGTTGCGCGGCAGCATCGGTGAATTGGTGTGCCGGCAACCGTGGCCGGCCATGACCCGCGGCGTGTGGCGCGACCGCGAGCGCTATCTCGAGTCCTACTGGTCCACATTTCCCGGAATGTGGTGCCACGGTGACTTCGCCCTGATCGACGACGATGATCAGTGGTACATCCTCGGCCGTTCCGACGACGTGATGAACGTCGCCGGAAAGCGTCTGGCCCCGGCCGAGGTCGAGTCGGTCCTGACCACCCACCCCGCCGTCGCCGAGGCTGCGGCCGTCGGAATCCCGGACCCCAAGAAGGGCGAGACCGTGTGGGCCTTCTGGGTTCCGCGTGCCGGTGCCGAGACCGACGGCGTCTCCGAGGAATTACGCACCCTGGTCGCCACCGGGGTGGGCAAGCCGTTCGCGCCGGCCAAGGTGTGGGTTGTTTCGGCCCTACCCAAGACCCGATCGGCGAAGATCCTGCGTCGCGCGGTGCGTGCCGCGGCGATCGGCGCCGACCCCGGTGATCTGTCGAGTGCGGAGAACCCGGAGGCCGTCGACGCCATTCGTCTCGTGGTCCACGGCGTGACCGCCGGCGCCGACGGCGAGTCCGTACGCGATGCGGCCGAGAACTAGGAGACGTCGAGATGCATTGGGAATTGTCCGACGAGCAGGAACTGTTCGCCTCGTCATTGCGGGAATGGCTTGCTGCGAAGTTCCCCACCGACACCGTCCGCGAACTCGTCGATGCCGGCGACACCGCCGGATTCGCCGAGGCACTCGTCGGCGAGGGCTGGTGGGGCGTGGGTTATGCCGAAGACGTCGACGGTCAGGGTGGCGGAATCCTCGAACTGGCGCTTGCCGCTCGCGAATTCGGCCGTGCCGCGGTGCCCGACTCGCGATGGCTGGCCGCGGCGCTCAGCGCGCCGTTGCTCTCGGTCGAGGAGCTCGCCGCACAGGTCGCGGGGGAGAAGCTCTTCGTCGTCGCGGTGCGCGCCGACCGGGCGCCCGGTGACGGGGGCAGGACGCTGCGCCTGTCGGCGGACGGATCGACGGTGACCGGATCGGTCTCGCACGTTCTCGCAGCCTCGGACGCCGACGTGTTCCTCGTGCCGGTGCAAAGGCCCGAGGGCTTGGCCATCGCCCGCGTACCCGCTGATGGGGCGACCACCCATGCCGAGCACCTGTTGGATCGTTCTCGCTCGGCGGCGACCGTCGACTTCGATGCGGCGCCGGTATCGGCGGTCTCCTCAGACGGATCGTCACTGCAGCAGGTCGGTCGACGCGCTGCAGTGCTCATCGCCGCCGACGCACTCGGCAGTGCCGAGCGGATGCTCGAGCTCGCCGTCGAATACAGCAAGCAGCGCAAGCAATTCGGGCAGTTCATCGGGTCGTTCCAAGCGGTCAAACATGCGGCGGCGCAGATGCTGGTGACCGTCGAGTCCGCATACTCGATCGCTCTCTATGCGGCTGCCGCCGCCGATGCCGAACTCGCCGACGCCGACACGATCGCGGCCGTCGCGAAGGCACAGGTCACCGCGCCCGTGGCCGACCTGGCCGATTCTGCACTGACCGTGCACGGCGCGATCGGCTACACCTGGGAGCACGATCTGCATCTGTTCTACAAGCGCGCGAAGCTCGATCGCGTTCTGTTCGGGACGCCGGCGACATGGAATGAACGCATTGCTGCTGCGGTCCTCGATACCGCACCGTCCGAGTCGTGACCCGGCGTTAGGTTATTTGGTCAGTCCATATGTATAGTTACACGAACAAGTGCGAAGGAGGGCCGACGTGGATTTCGAACTGACCGAGGACCAGGTCACGATCCGTGACGCGGTCGCAGAGCTGGCGTCCAAGTTCGACGACCAGTACTGGCAGGAGAAAGACGAGAAGCATGAATTCCCGCGGGAGTTCTACGATGCCTTCGCCGAAGGTGGCTGGCTCGGGATCACCACGCCGGAGGAATACGGTGGTCACGGCTACGGCATCACCGAGGCATCCATCCTGCTCGAACAGGTTGCGGCCTCAGGCGCGGGGATGAACGGTGCGAGTTCGATGCACTTGTCGATCTTCGGTATGCACCCGGTGATCGTGCACGGCAGTGATGAGCTCAAGCAGCGGACGCTGCCGCGCATCGTCAACGGCGATCTCCACGTGTGCTTCGGCGTCACCGAACCCGGTGCGGGCCTCGACACCACCAGGATCACCACCTTCGCCAAGCGCGACGGCGACAAGTACATCGTCAACGGCCGCAAGGTGTGGATCTCCAAGGCCGTCGAGTCCGAGAAGATCCTGCTGCTGACCCGCACCCAGAAATTCGACGAGTCGCCACGCAAGACCGACGGTATGACTCTGTTCCTCACGGACCTCGACCGCTCCAAGGTCGACATCCGACCCATCAAGAAGATGGGACGCAATGCGGTGACCTCCAACGAATTGTTCATCGACAACCTCGAGATCCCGGTCGCCGATCGGGTTGGCGAAGAGGGCAAGGGATTCACCTACATCCTCGACGGACTCAACCCCGAACGCTGTCTCGTGGCGGCTGAAGCCCTGGGCGTAGGCCGGGCGGCACTGCGCGCGGGTGTCCGTTACGGCAACGACCGCGAGGTTTTCGGCCGGCCCATCGGCAAGAACCAGGGAATCCAGTTCCCGCTCGCCGACTCGCTCGCCCGCCTCGACGCCGCCGAGCTGATGCTGCGCAAGGCGACGTGGCTCTACGACAACGGAAAGCCTTGTGGCCGTGAGGCCAACACCGCCAAGTACCTCTGCGCCGACGCCGGCTTCGATGCCGCCGACCGCGCGTTGCAAACCCACGGCGGCATGGGCTACTCCGAGGAGTACAACGTCTCGCGCTACTTCCGGGAGGCACGTCTGACCCGGATCGCGCCGATCAGCCAGGAAATGATCCTCAACTATCTGGGATCGCACGTGCTCGGAATGCCCAGGAGCTACTGATGAGCGAGAACACCAGCAAGCAGACCCACGGCCCCAAGGGGCCTGACGTGTTCCGGCTCGACGGACGCACCGCACTGGTCACCGGCGCCGGCGGCGGCGTGGGTGCCGCCGTCGCCGAAGCCTTCGCCGCTTCCGGTGCGGCGGTGCTGGTCACCGACATCAACAAGGACGCCGCGGCGACGGTCGCCGCGCGTATCACCGAGGCAGGCGGTACCGCAGAGCCTTTCGCGTTGGACGTGTGTGACGGCGACAACGCACGGGATGCGGTCGCTGCGGCGGCCGCCCTGGGCAACGGCACCCTCAACATCCTGGTGAACAATGCGGGCGTCATCGCGCCGGCGATGTTCCCCAAGATGGACGAGGATCGCTTCCGCAAAGTTCTCGACACCCACCTGATGGGTAGCTATCACTGCAGCCACGCCGCGCTCGACGCCCTCCCCGAGGACGGCACCGGCCGCATCATCAACGTGACCTCGGCTGCCGGACTCACCGGAACCATCGGACAGGCCAATTACGGCGCAGCCAAGGCCGCGATCGTCGGTCTCACCAAGTCGCTGGCGCGAGAGCTTGCCAGGCAGTCGGTGACGGTCAACGCGGTCGCGCCGCTGGCTGCCACCGCGATGACCGAGAACATTCGCAACAACGAGAAACTCGCAGCCAAGACCCTGGCTCGTATCCCGTTGGGGCGCTGGGCATATCCGGACGAGATTGCGCCCACATTCGTCTTCCTCGCCTCCGACGCCGCCGGCTACATCACCGGGCAGATCCTCCCGGTCGACGGCGGGACGGTGATCTGAGATGGCCACCGTATCCGGACCATTCGTCAACAACGGCCACGA
Source organism: Gordonia polyisoprenivorans NBRC 16320 = JCM 10675 (assembly GCF_000241325.1). Lineage (GTDB taxonomy): Bacteria > Actinomycetota > Actinomycetes > Mycobacteriales > Mycobacteriaceae > Gordonia > Gordonia polyisoprenivorans. Next base: position 42,202 of record NZ_BAEI01000084.1, read on the forward strand.
GGTGGTCATCGCCGAGGCTGTACGTACCCCGATCGGAAAGTCACACCCGGAGAAGGGATGGTTCCGCACAACCCACCCCAACGCGATGCTCGCCGCGTGCTACACCGACCTCATCGCGCGTTCGGGTCTTGACCCGGCAGTCGTGGAGGATCTGGTGATCGGCTGTACCGCACCGTTCGGCGAACAGTCCCGCAACATCGGCCGCAACGCATGGCTGCAGGCCGGCTATCCCGCCGAGGTGCCGGCCACCACCCTGGACCGCAGGTGCGGTTCGGCTCAGACCTCGGTGAATTTCGCTGCCGCGCTGGTGGCTTCCGGCGTACACGACGTCGTCATCGCCGGTGGCGTCGAGCACATGGGCCATGTGCCGATGAACTCCCCGGCCAAGATCAGCGAACTCTACGGGGAGCCGTGGCCCGCCGAACTGCGCGCACGCTACGACTTCGTCACCCAGGGTGAGAGCGCCGAACTCATCGCCGAACGATGGGATATCTCGCGCACCGAGATGGACGAGTTCGCCGTGCGTTCACACGCTTTGGCGACCGATGCCATCGAGGCGGGTCGCTTCGTCGACGAGATGGTGAAGATGGAACTCGACGGCGAGATCCGGATCGGCGACCAAACCGTGCGCCCGGGTACATCGCTGGAGAGTCTCGCCAAGCTCAAGACCGTGTTCCGCGAGGAGAACGGTCGGGTCACCGCCGGAACGTCGAGCCCGATCTGTGACAGTGCCGCCGCGGTCCTGCTGTGCACGCGTGAGGCAGCCGACAAGTACGGCCTGCGCATCCGCGCCCGGATCGCCGATCAGACCACCGTCGGCGTCGACCCGATCATCATGCTCACCGGCCCCATCCCGGCCACGCACAAGATCTTGAGCCGAAACAACCTGACCGTCAGCGACATCGACCTGTTCGAGGTCAACGAGGCCTTCTCGTCGGTGGTGCTGGCGTGGCAGCGTGAACTCAAGCCGGACGAGGACCGGGTCAACGTCAACGGCGGTGCGATCGCGCTCGGACATGCGGTGGGCGCGACCGGCTCTCGGCTGATCGCCACCCTGCTCTCGGAGATGGAACGTCGCGACACCCACCTTGGGCTGGTGACGATGTGCTGCGGTGGCGGTCTCGGTACGGGAACGCTGATCGAGCGGGTCGACTGATGGTCGATTTCGGTGGCGTGTTGCGTCCGGGAATGGGTGTGTGGTGGTCACAGGCCGCGGCCGAACCACGCCCGCTCGTCGACGAACTCCTGGCGCAGGCCCCGAAACTCGGCCCGCTGCGCCTGTTCACCGGTCTGAGCTGGAACGACCAACTCGCGCACCAGATGTCACCGACCGACACGATGGTGTCCTACGGTGGGCTCGGCTCGCTGCGGGAACTCGGGGCCACCGACCAACTCGACGTCGTCCCGTGCCACTATTCGGCGCTGCCGCGGATGTTCGCCGAACACCGGCTCCCGTGTGATGCGGGCCTGCTGCAGGTCTCACCTCCCGACGTCGACGGTATGTGTTCGCTCGGCATCGGGGTCGACTACATGGCCGACGCCGCCGAACACACCTCGCTGTTGTTCGCCGAGATCAATGCGCAGATGCCGCCGCTGCCCGGCTCACCGCGAATCCCGCTGACCCGCTTCGCCGCAACCCTCGAGACCGATCGGCCGTTGCAGGAGGAGAGCGTGCGCGCCCCCGGTGACCTCGATCGTGCGATCGCGGCCAATGTGGCGACCCTCGTCGACGACGGCGACACCGTCCAGGTGGGTATCGGCTCCACCGGCGCGGCGGTGTTCGACGCGCTGTCGGGACACCGTGATCTCGGGGTGCATTCGGGCATGCTCACCGACGGTGTGATGCGTCTGATCGACAAAGGTGTGATCACCGGTGCCCGCAAGCAGGTCGACGTCGGACTCGCGGTCGCCGGTACGGCTCTCGGGTCGGCCGAACTGTACGCGCGGGTGGCCGACCTGCCGATGCTGTTCCGTCCGACCAGCTACACCCATGCCCCGCAGGTCCTTTCGCAGTTGTCGTCGTTGGTCGCCGTGAACTTCGCGATCGAGGTCGACCTCACCGGCCAGGTCGGCGCGGAGATGAGCCGGGGCACCTACCTCGGTGCCGTCGGCGGGCAGGTCGACTTCGCCCGCGCGGCCGCGCTGACCGGAAAACGGTCGATCGTCGCGTTGCGCTCCACCATGCGTGGACGCTCGTCCATCAAGTTCGCCCTCGATGAGGGTGTGGTGACCACGGCGCGGGCCGATGTCGACTGCGTCGTCACCGAACACGGCATCGCCCATCTGCGTGGTCAGCCCCTGGCCGAACGCCGCAGGCGACTCATCGAGATCGCAGCGCCCGAATTCCGCGACGAACTCTCCAAAGCGGTGTTCGCCGCCTGAATTGCTCTCATCCGCAACAACTCCGATCACCCCACGAAAGGATCACCATGACCAACCGCGTAGCGCTCGTCACCGGCGGCGCACAAGGCATCGGCGAAGGCATCTCGCGCAGGCTCGGCGAGGCCGGCTTCCGGGTCGCGATCGCCGACCTCAACCTCGACGCCGCCCAGCAGACCGCCAAGGAGATCGTCGCCGCCGGGGGAGAGGCCATCGCGGTCTCCATCGACGTCACCGACACCGCGTCGGTGAAAGCTGCCGTGGAGAAGATCACCGCGGATCTCGGTCCGGTGGAGGTCGCGGTCAACAACGCCGGCTGGGACGATTTCATGAAGTTCCTCGATACCGACGAGGACTTCTGGAACAAGATCCTCGACATCAACTTCAAGGGCGCGCTGCGCGTCAACCACACCGTTGTCCCGGGCATGATCGAGCGCGGTTTCGGTCGGGTGATCAACATCGGTTCCGATGCAGGGCGTGTCGGTTCGTCGCTGGAGGCCGTGTACTCCGGTGCCAAGGGCGGCATCATCGCTTTCACCAAGACGCTTGCGCGTGAGGTCGCCACCAAGGGCGTCACCGTCAACACCGTCTGTCCCGGACCCACCGACACCCCGGCCCTGCGGAAGTTCGCCAACAATTCCGGCCAGGACGCGGACAAGGTGCTCGGCGGCATGACCCGATCGGTGCCGATGAAGCGACTGGGGCAGCCATCCGATATCGGAGCGGCGGTCGCCTTCTTCGCCTCCGACGAGACCGGCTACATCACCGGCCAGACGCTGTCGGTCAGCGGCGGCCTCACGATGGCCTGAGGGTGGGCGACACACAGGTGCACTGGTCGACGGTCCGTCGCTACGACGACGTCGACTACTCCCGCACCGACGACGGCATCGCCAAGATCACCATCTGCCGGCCCGAGGTACACAACGCCTTTCGGCCACAAACCCTCATCGAGATCTCCGACGCGCTCACCCACGCGCGCGAGGATCCGGGTATCGGTGTCATCGTGCTGACCGGGGAAGGCGACAAGGCGTTCTGTTCCGGCGGTGACCAACGGGTGCGCGGCGACACCGGCTATCTCACCGACCCGGAGAACCCCTCGGCCGTCGGGCGTTTCCACGTCACCGATCTCCAGGTACAGATCCGGCGACTACCGAAACCCGTGGTGGCCATGGTTGCCGGGTATGCGATCGGCGGCGGACACGTGTTGCAGATCGTCTGCGACCTGACCATCGCCGCCGACAACGCACGCCTCGGTCAGGTCGGTCCGCGGGTCGGGTCGTTCGACGGCGGCTTCGGCGCCGGACTGCTGGCCGACCTCGTCGGCACCCGCAAGGCGAAGGAGATCTGGTTCCTGTGTCGCCAGTACACCGCGCTGCAGGCGCTGGACATGGGGCTGGTGAACACGGTGGTGCCGCTGGCCGATCTGGAAACCGAGACGGTTCAATGGTGCCGAGAGATGCTCCAGCTCTCGCCGATGGCGTTACGTCTGATGAAGGCGAGTTTCCACGCCGCCGAGGACGGACTCGCCGGAATCCAGCAATTGGCACATGACACCAATCTGCTGTTCTACTCGACCGACGAGGCACAAGAGGGCCGAGAGGCGTTCAAGGCCAAGCGAACTCCGGACTTCGGCCGATTCCCGCGCCGATCCTGACGACACGTGAGAGGACCATCGACATGACCACCTTCGGAGTCAACGCGTTCGGCATCGGAACCGGACGGGAGCGATTCGACTCGATGGTCGAGTTCGCCAGGGTCGCCGAGGAGATCGGTTGTGCGGCGGTGTGGACGAGCGAACTCTACAGCCGGTCGGCCACCGTCCCGATGGCGATGCTGGCTGCCGGAACCGAGACGATCGCGATCGGCTCCAACATCGCCTACGGAGTTGGACGGAGTCCGCTGATGTGGGCCGCCGAGGCCCGTGATCTCGACGAATTGTCCGGCGGTCGCGTCATTCTCGGACTCGGCAACGGCACCCCCAAGATGATGGAAGCCTGGCACGGGGTCACCGGTGAGGCACCCGCGGAGCGGATGGCCGAGTTGCTGGTGGTGCTCAAGAAACTCTGGCGCCTGCACGAGGGGCCGGTACATCACGACGGACGCTTCTACCAGGTGCATGTCGCACCCACCTCCGATGTGCCCGAACCGGTTCGGGCGGAAATCCCGATCTGGGTGGCGGGCGTGAACAAGCTGATGCTGCGGACCGCCGGCCGATACGCCGATGGACTGGTCGGGCATCCCATGTACACGACGGAGTATGTGCGCGGGCCGGTCGCCGAGGAGATCGCCACGGGCGCGCAGCTTGCCGAGCGTGACCCGTCCGAGGTGACCATCATGGGAATCCGCATGTGCGCCATCGACGACGACGTCGACAGGGCCCGTCGCCAGGCCGCCTACGCGATCGGTCAGTACGCGGCCTCACGCGTGTACGACAAACTGTTCGCGCTGCACGGCTGGACCGCGGAACAGGAGCGTATCCGCGACGCCGCACGCAACCGCGACAGCGAGGGCGTGATCAATGCCGTCACCGACGACATCATCGACACCATCACCATTGCCTGTGCTCCCGGGGATTTCGCCGAGGCGATCGCCGGCATCGGCGAGGGCTTCGATCATCTTGACCTCATCGCGCCCCCCTGGGGGCTGTCGGATGTGGAGACGAGAGTTGTCAACAGTCACATCCTCGACGGCCTGCGCACGCACCTGTCGGCTCCGGTGAAGGCCTGAGCACATCGGCGTCCGGTCGCGGGTTGTGTTGCCCGGCCCCGTCATGGCGGTGCGCACTCAGTCGCGGATCTCGATCTCCGTGCGCTCCTCGACCTGCACGACCGCCTCGGCATAACCGTGCACATGCTTGGTCATGCGCCGGGTGGCCGCGGCCGAATCTCCCGCGCGGATGGCGTCGGTGATGGTCTTGTGTGCCTTGAAGGTGACCTTGCGGACCTCGTCGTCGACGAACGCCTTGTTCTCGGTCGAGCTGTAGATCGCATTGGACAGCGCAGTCATGAAGCCGGTCAGAAGCTCGTTGTGACTGGCGACGGCCACCCCGATGTGCCAATCGACGTTGGCCTGCAAGAACTTCTCGAGCGGATTGTCGAGATCGCCGATGACGGCGTTGGCCGCTTCGAGCGCTGCGATGTCCTCGTCGTTGCGGTACTTGGCGGCGAGTCCGGCACACGCCGGTTCGATCGCCTCGCGGGTTTCGAGGAGGTCGGTCAGACGCAGCTGTTGTCCGCGGATCAGCAGATTGACCGAGGTGGCCACCGAGTCGCCGCCCGGTTGCTGAACGAACGCGCCGCCGGACCGCCCGGTCCTGATCGCCACCAATCCCTGGACTTCGAGAATGCGCAACGCCTCGCGGACGGTGGTGCGACTCATCTTGGTCTGGGTGACGAGTTCTCGTTCCGGGGGGAGAGCAGTGCCGGACGGGAATTCACCGCGGAGAATACGTTCCCGCAGGTCGTTGGCGAGAACATCGGAGGCCTTGGGCACCTGCATCGGCTGCAGCTGAACCGGGTGGCGTGCGACCGCGCTCGGCTCGGGCATGGGTACCTGCTTTCTGTGCATATGGTCGGACCCAATTTACCAGTCCTCTGCCAGCGCGGGCGACTTCAACTCGCCCTGACGTCAAGCTTAGGTATTTTGGTCGTACCAAAATAATGGTTGACTAAAGATAGGTCTGCCGATAGCGTCGAGACGTCGGAGTGGCCGACGAACCCGGTGTCCGGTGCGGGCGAAATGTGAGGATGGACATGGCGGATCAAGCTCAGGACGTGGTCACCTGGAAGACGGCGTCGCCAGGTGTCACCGCGGTGACGCTCGAGCGACCGCCGGCCAACGCACTGGGTATCCCGCTATTGGACGGTCTGCACCTGGCCATGGACGCGGCCGAGAAAGCCGGGGATGTCAAGGTCATGGTGATCACCTCGGCCATTCCCGGATTCTTCGCCGCCGGCGCCGACATCAAACACCTCTCGTCCATCGACGCGGCGAGCTTCACCGCCTACGGCGACAAGATGCGTGAGATCAACGACCGTCTCGCCGCGTCGGAGTTGCTGTCGATCGCCGCGGTCGACGGCGTCGCTCTCGGTGGCGGACTGGAACTCGCCATGGCCTGCACTCTGCGAGTCGCGGGTCCGCGCGGCGCATTCGGACTACCCGAGGTCAAGCTCGGTCTGATTCCCGGTGCCGGAGGCACACAACGACTCCCGCGCCTCGTCGGGCGCGGTCGCGCGCTCGACATCATGCTCACTGCGCGTCAGGTACCCGCCGACGAGGCGTATCGGATCGGATTGGTGGACCGTCTCACCGACGGCGATGCGGTCGCCGAGGCGCTGTCGTTGGCCGATCAGCTCGTCGGCCCGTCGTTGCCCGCGCAGGTGGCCGTGGTCCGGACCGTGGACGCGGCATTCGATCTTCCGCTGTCGGAGGGCGCGCGCGTCGAGGTCGACGAGATCGGGAAGCTGTTCACCGACGGCGAGGCGGCCGAGGGGATTGCGGCGTTCGTCGACAAGCGCAAACCCCGGTTCCGCTGAGTACGGACACGCCGGCCAAGCCGCACCTCCTGAGTCCGCACACCACCACATACCGCCGCAAGGAGTGCCATGAAGACCTTGGATGAGAACTTTGACACCCTCCTCGCCGAGGAGGTCACACCGGGCGTCGTGCAGGTGACGCTGAACCGTCCAGACCGCTACAACGCGATGACCAACACCATGTTCGTCGAGATGGAACGACTCGCATGGGGTCTCGACGGTGAGGACGACCTCCGCGTCGTCATCCTCACCGGTGCAGGTAAGGCCTTCTGTTCCGGCTACGACCTCGCCGACGCCGACGATCTGCCGAACCTGGGAGCGTTGGGCATGCTCGACCAGCAGGAGCGCGCAGCCCGGGCGCTCGCGGCAATCAGGTCGCTGCGCGTACCGGTGATCGGCGCGATCAACGGCCCGGCGGCCGGTGGTGGCTTCTCCCTGGCACTGGCCGCAGACATCCGAATCGGCAGTCCCGCTGCGAAATTCAATGCGGCGTTCGTTCGCATCGGACTGTCGGCAGGAGACCTCGGCACATCCTGGTTGCTGACCCGGCTCATCGGACCGGCCAAGACCAGCGAGATCTGTTTCACGGGGCGGATCGTCGGCGCCGAGGAAGCCGCGGAACTCGGACTGATCAATTCGATCAGCGACCCCGACGACCTGATCGCCGATGCACTCGGTCTCGCCGAGCAGATCGTTGCCAATTCGCCCGGTGGCGTACAGCTGTCCAAGCGTGCGTTGCAGGCCAACCTGGAGGTCGGGTCCTATGCCACCGCAATCGAATTGGAGAATCGTGGACAGGCGTTGCTCACGCGCAGTCCCGACATGGTCGAGGCGCTCAACGCATTCAAGGAGAAACGTCGCCCCGTGTTCGAGGGCAAGTGAGTAGACCACCGATCGTTCTCGACCATCTCACAAGGCAAGGTGTCACCGGATGTCCATTCCATTCCCCGACCTCGAAACCCTGACGTTCGAGGAGGCCGAGCCCGGCATCGGCATACTCCGCATCAATCGCCCCGAGCGGATGAACTCGCAAACGGTGGAGATGTTCTCGGAGTTCCTCGCGGCGGGCCGGGCGCTGCGCGACAGCGGATTGCGGGCATTGATCGTCACCGGAGCCGGGAGCCGGGCCTTCTGCCCGGGTTTCGATCTCGACGAGATCCATGTCATCGCCGACATGGGGGTGCGGGAGTTCCTCAAGTTCCAGGAAACCGCCACCGGCGGAATCCAATCCATCCGACATCTACCGTTCCCGGTGATCGCGGCGATTCACGGGCCGGCGACGGGTGGCGGATTCTCGCTCGCCCTCGCTGCCGATATCCGGCTCGCCGCTCCGACCGTCAAGATGAGCGCCGCGTTCGTGAAGGTTGGACTCTCCTGCGGTGAACTCGGCACGTCGTTCAACCTGACCAGGCTGGTCGGCCCGGCCCGCGCGGCCGATATCGGTTTCACCGCACGGGTCGTCGAGGCAGAGGAAGCCCTGCGCATCGGTTTGGTCAACGCCGTCGTTCCGTCCGAGGATTTGCTGGACGAGGCTTTGGCGATGGCACGCCAGATCGCGCAGAACTCGCCGGGTGGGGTACGCATGTCCAAACGCGCCATTCAGCGCAACGCCGAAATCGGTTCGTATGAGGCCGCTCTGGAATTGGAGAACCGTGGCCAAGCACTGCTCACCCGCACCGCCGACATGCCCGAAGCCCTTGCCGCCTTCAAAGAGAAGCGCGCACCGGTCTTCCACGGGAACTGAGCAGTGACCGACTGGGACTGGAGCCGCCAGGAGCTCGCGCAACTGCAAGCATTCCTGGCCGAGCGAGGGCTGATGTCCGGCCCGATCAGCACTCGGCGGATCGGTGACGGCCACTCGAACCTCACGTATCTGGTGACCGACGGTACCGACACCGTCGTCGTCCGGCGTCCGCCACCGCCTCCGATTCCGCCGGGCGCCAACGACATGTTGCGCGAGGCGCGGATCATGTCGGCCCTGAGCACCACCGACGTCCCGGTACCGCGGGTGTTGGCCACCGCCGGCGAGGGGGAGGTCATCGATGTGCCCCTTTATGTGATGACCTTCGCGAAAGGCCCGGTGGTGACCACCGAGACACCGCACTCGCTGAGCACCACGCAGACACGGCGGGAGATCGGTTTGGCGATGGCCGACACCCTGGCAGCGCTCCACGATGTTGATTGGCACGCAATCGGTTTGGGCGACCTGGGGCGACCTGAGGGATTCAACGCACGCCACGTCTCACGGATGCGGCGACTGGTCGCCGACGCCGAGGGAAATGCGCCGGCCGAGTTCGCCGACATCGACGACTGGCTCCTGGCTCACACGCCGCCCGAATCCGGTGCGACCCTGGTGCACTGTGACTTCCGGATCGGCAACGTGGTACTCGAGCCGGACCCACCGGGCCGCGTCGCGGCCGTGCTCGACTGGGAACTGTGCACCCTCGGCGACCCGCTGCTCGACGTCGGATACCTCGCCGCGACCATCCCCGAGCCCGGGCACGACCCGAATCCGACCGCAGCCCTGGGCACAGCGATGCTCGAAGCCGGATTTCCCACCCGCGCCGAGCTCCTGGAGCGCTACGCGGATCGCAGCGGACGCGACCTGAGCACCCTCGCGTGGTACACGACCCTCGCGCTGTGGAAACTGGCCGTGCTCTACGAGTACAGCCGTCGCCGAGTGCTCAACGGCATCGGCGACCCGTACTACGCCGACCCGTCACTGGTGACGGCATTTCTCGCCGACGCACGCCGCGCAGCAGGTTTGAGCGGGACCACCGGTCTGCACGCCGGTGCTTCCGACAGCCGACGCACATGACCGCACCAGAAGGAGATCTCATGGCCGAACAGTCGAACACCATGACGCAGCGCGAGTTTCACGACCCGCTCGTGGACCCGACACGAACCGACCTGCCGGACAAGTTCTTCGACCGCTTCGTGTTCAACCTGCACCCCGAATCGGCGACCGTGCCGTCGATACTCATGGGGTTCGGGATGTACCCGACCAAGAACACCGTCGACGGATTCGTCGTCGTGTCCGACGAGACCGATCAGCGCAACCTCCGATTCTCCACCGAACTCTCCGACACCGACGGCGACGGTGGGGGGCCGTTCCGTTTCGCCGTTGTCGAGCCGAACCGGGTCTGGCGGCTGACGTTGGCGGACAACCCCATCGGGGTCGCCTTCGATCTCACCTGGCGCGCCCGCACACCTGCGTGGTTCGGCACAGTTGCGGTCGACAATGCCGGTGGCGAGTCGACCTCCTTCGAGCATCTCTTCCAGTCCGGTCGCTACGAGGGCACCCTGACCATCGACGGCACGACTCACGCCGTCGACGGTTGGTACGGACAACGCGACCGTTCGCGGGGAGTGCGCACGATGTCCGGCGGCCAAGGTCTCCACATCTGGTACCAGGCGCAGTTCCCGGATCTGTCCATTGGATTCCTGCTCGTCGAAACCCGGGATCATCAGCGGCTGCTCCTCGAGGGAGCGGTGATGCACGAGAACGGCCTGGTCGATGACGTCACCGACGTTCGTCATCGTCTCACCTTCGACGACAACCGCGACCTCGTCGAGGGCGTGGTCGAGGTGACCACCGAGTCCGGTCAGGTCTTCACCGTCGACGCCGATGCCCGAGCACGGGGCGGCTACATGGCCGGTGCCGGCTACGGCGGGCATCACGGAAAGCAACTCGGCCGCGATCACGTCGAATCCGACCGGTATCCGTTGGACGGCACCGTGAATCCCAGCACCGTCGACTCCGCACTGACCGATCGGCTGTGCCGGTTCGACTGGAATGGGCAGCAGGGCAGCGGGATCTTCGAGTTCGCCCTCACGCGCAGTCGCCGATTCAGCTACTCGGCGACGTTGAGTTGACCGACGATCCCGCTCCGGCGCCATCCGGCTGACACCGTCGGATCGGCTGATGGGCGCACGACGGTTGTTGTGCTTCGTGGTCGCCACCGACCCCGGGGTATACCCCCCATACCTGGTGGGCGCGCGCGGCGCGCCCGGGGGCGGGATCGCCCCCATGCTTCCGACCCGGCACGGAGCCGTCGAACACCGCACTCACGCCGCTCCTCGGACCACCCGCGCAGAGCCTCACTCTGTTCCGCACGCTCATCTCCTGTCGTGCGGCGGCGTCCTGTCGGTTCGTGTCGGCCAGCTGCTGGTGATGGTCGGCGATGGAGTTCGCGATATGGCGGCACGCTCCCACACACCACGCCGTTGCGGAATCGACGACAAGAACCACTAGATATCGAGGATGATCCGATCTTTCGTGGTGCGAGAGCAACAGATCATCATCGACGAGTTGGTCGCTCGTTCTTCTTCGGTGAGGACCGCGTCCCGGTGATCGACTTCTCCTGCGAGAACCTTTGTCTCGCAGGTCCCGCAGACTCCCTCGCCGCAGGACGACGTGACGGAGATTCCCTGTGCTTCGAGGGCCTCCAGTATGCTGACGCCGGGGTCGACGGTCACGGTCAACCCCGACTTCTGCGCGACGACATCGAATGATCGATCAGCTGTGCTGTCGACTTGCACCGGCACGAAGCGTTCGACATGAAGACTCCCAGGCGGCCAGGAACGGCAACCCCGCTCCATCGCCTGCAGTAGGGGTTCCGGACCGCAGGCGTACACGGCGGTGCCGAATTTCGGTGTCCCCAAGGCGGTGTCGATATCGATCAGTCCGCATTCGTCCTGCGGCGCGAGTACCACCCGATCGCCGAAACCGGCGAGCTCGTCCGCGAACGCCATCGATTCTCGAGTCCGCCCCCCGTAGACGAGTCGCCATTGATTGCGCTGTTCGGCTTCCAAGTTTCGGATCATCGACAGAATCGGGGTGATACCGATCCCACCGGCGACAAAGATGTAATCCTCGGCGTCCACCAGGTCGAAATGGTTACGGGGGCCGCTCACGGAAATGGGATCTCCGGCGTGCAGGTTGTCGTGAATCCACTCCGACCCGCCGCGTCCGGCTGGTTCGCGGAGGACGGCAATGGTCCAGTTGTCGCCGCCGCACAGTGAATACTGGCGGATCCCGTTGTCGGGTAGATGGATGTCGATATGAGATCCCGGCGCGGCCGTCGGGAGCGGAGCTCCTGAGATCGCGGTCAGCTCGAAGGAGGCGACACCACTCGCTTCGACGGTGCGGGCGCCCACGCGTACTTCACGGATGTCGTTCGTGGTCATTCGGCCACCCCGAGTGCGTATTCCGCGCGATGGACCATTCGCGTGTGCAGTGCCATGAGAGTGGCGCGAGCCCGGGCATCCCGGGTGCTGGTGTGGCGGATCTCGCGCTGGATCTTCTCGAGCTCGGTCTGCAGGGCGATATTGACTTCGACAGCCTCGTCGAAGTCGGTCGAGGCCGCACGCGCTGTCATCTGCGCGTCGTGAGGCGACCGGTCGCGGGTTCGACCCAGTAACTGGGACAACGTGGTCAGGGTTTCGTCCAGGTCGGCGTTGTCGGACACGATGTAACCGTGTTGGCGATCCCAGCTGCGCGCGACCTGCTCGAGTACGTGAAGGGCAGCGCGCATCTGGCGGGTCGCCACTCCCGGAGGGAGCTCGGAAAGCACTTGGTCTCGGAGCTCACGGTGTACTCCCGTCAGCAGTTCGCCGGGCGTGGGAAGGATCATTGCTCCACTTCGCTTTCAGCTTCGGCGATCCAATCGACACAACGTCTGAGTGAAGGTGCCACCGTGCGTGTGCGGTCGATCAATCGGAGGTTGTGCACGGAGCCGGTGGAAAACGACGTCGCGCCGCGCAGACTGATGATCACGTACTTGAGCTCGGCCAGTATCCGGTGCCACCGCAGCGCGGTCAGATCCACGGGGACCCCGGTGGCCGATTCATAGGCCGCAACGAATTCGGTCAACGGGACGAATCGCTCGGGGCTCCACAGTGCACGATAGGCCCAGGCGATGTCTTCGAGCGGGTCACCGATGTGCGCCAGTTCCCAGTCGAGGATGCCGACAATCGCACCGGCTTCGTAGAGGACGTTCCCAGGACGGAAATCGCCGTGCACCAGCGTGGTGCGATGAATGTCCGGCCGGTTGTCCTCGAGCCAATCCAACGCCCATGACACCGTGGGCAGTGGCTCTCGTCGAACCTGGGGGAACTCGTGTCGCAGTCGCTCGACCGGTTCATCGACGGCCGTCATCTCAGGTACCGGAACCTGATGAAGCTCGGCGAGTGCGTGCGCGAGGTCGAGCGTCCGGTCGCGTCCGATGGACGGGTCCGCGTTGAGGAACGAGACGGCGTCGGTGTGACCGGACAGGCGCTGCAGCAGGACCGCCGATCCGCTGAAACACCGGGCATCGGGATCCTGTGCCCACACTCGTGGCGAGCGCACCGGATGCTCGGACAGCGCTGCGAGCACCTGGTATTCGAGCGTCGGATCGGCGAGTACCTGCGAGCCCTGCTGGCGGACGAGGAGAATCATCTCCTCGACACGACGCTCGCCGTCGGTGGTCCACGATGCCGTGAGTGTCCAGGCTTGCCGAGCATTACCGCCGAACACCCGCTGCGGCTCGCTGATCGACACTTCGCCCGCATCCGGGATGCTGTCGGCCAGCATTTCTCGGACGCCGTCGACTATCGCCGCGGAGTCGGTCGGATCTCGTAGGGCCGCGCTCATCGGACGCCGGCAGCGACCCGGAGTGTCTCTCCGGTCACCGCGTCGGACTGCGGTTCGAGGAGGAACGCGATTCCCTCGCCGAGATCGGCCGGGGTTGCCAGGTCACCCAGTGCGGTGTAAGCGAGGTGTCGATCCCGGTAGCCCTCGTCGATCCATTGCTGAACGCGATCGCTGAGCACCAGTCCGGGCGCAATGCAGTTGGCGCGAACGCCTTGGCGGCCCATCTGCATGCTCAGGCTCTGGGTGAGGGCGACGACGGCGGCCTTGGCAGAGTTGTATGCGGCGTTGCCGAGCTCGAGACGGTTCGCGAAGGCGGCCAGCGATGCAACGTTGACGATCTTGCCGTAGCCCTGTGCCACGAAGTGCTTTTCGAGCGCGCGGCACATGAGGAATGCGCTGTTGACGTTGAGAGCGAACATCTGGTTCCAGGTGTCCAAGGTGAACGATTCCAAACTGACGTCGTAGACGTCACGGTCGATATTCACCATTCCGCCTGCGACGTTGGCCACCCCGTGCACGGCGCCGAACTCGCTGATCGCGTAGTCCACCGCTGTGGCGACGTCGGACTCGGAGGTAACATCGACCTTGATGGTCCGCAGGGTTCCCGGCAGTTCTCGGGTCTCGGTCTCGGTCTCGGCGAGGCGTCGCGAGCTTAGGTCGACACCCACGACCCTGGAGCCTGCCCCCAGGAGTCTGGCGACGGCTGCGCGGCCTATTCCGCCGCCGGCACCGGTGACGATATAGGTCCGCTGATCCAGGGGGAGATCGAGCCGGGGTGGTGCGATGAAGGTGGTCATGGATTCTCCGATCGGTGGTGGGAAATCAGATGAATGAGCGTTGGGGGAACTGTGGGGCTCTCTTGTCTTGTAGTGCTGAAAGCCCTTCTGCGGCTTCAGGTCCGGTGAATCCGAGAATGCCAAATGCGAGCGACGCCTCGAATGCGGGCCATGCGCTCTGTACCCAGTTGTTCAATGATTGTTTGGTCCAGCGAATCGCACTGGGCGCCCCTTTGGCGAGTTTGGCCGCCACCTCGAGTGATCGCTCGTCGACCAGTTCGTCGGCGACACAGAAGGTCACCAACCCGATCCGCTCGGCTTCCTCACCGGTGAGCGGTTCGCTGGTCATCAAATAGTACTTCGCCTTGCTCAGACCGCACAGCAGTGGCCAGATCGCGACCGCGTGGTCATCGGCCGCGACGCCCAGGTTCGTGTGTCCGTCAACGATTTTCGCGGTCTTTCCGGCGATACTGACATCGGCGAGCAGGGCAGTCGCCAGACCGCCGCCTGCTGCCGCTCCGCTGATCGCCGACACGATGGGCTTGCCGCAGTTCAGCATGTTCCGGACCAGCGACCGCCCTTCTTTCCACATCTGGCAGCGGAAGTCGTAGTCATCGATGATTCGTTGGACCATGTCGAAGTCTCCGCCGGCGCTGTAGGCGCGACCGCGTCCACCGATCACGACAGCGCTGACCTCCGGGTCGGCGTCGATCAGCTGCCAGATCGCACTGAGATCCTGGTGCATCTGGAAGTCCAGTGAATTCATCGGCGGTCGGTCCATCATGATCCGAAGGACATGCGGGACGGGGTAGTCCAGATCCAAGCTCTCGTAGTCCGGGTAACCTTTGGCAGTCATATCGTCTCTCCTGTTCCGATTTCTTTGCGTAGCGCCGCTTTTGCCACTTTTCCGTAGACCGCGCGCGGCAGCTCGTGGCGAATGAGGACTCGGCTGACCCGCTGGTATTTCGCCAACTGGTCGTTCACCCAGACCCGGAGGTGTTCGGGGTCGATGGATGATCCGGGTGTGCAGATGACCGCCACGACGGGCGTCTCACCCCATTTGGGGCTCGGGATGCCGACCGCAGCCGCCTCGCTGACGTCCGGGTGATCCATGAACACCCGCTCGATGTCGGCGGCGAAGATGTTGATTCCGCCGGACTTGATCATGTCCTTGAGCCGGCCGGACACATAAAGGAACCCGTCGTCGTCGAAATGACCGAGATCGCCGGTGCGCATGAAAGTGCGGCCGTCGGGTGAGGTCCACATGGTGCGGCTGGTGAGCTCGGGATTCTTGTAGTAGCCGGTCATCATCCCGATGGAGTGGGCGACGATCTCGCCGGTTTTCCCCGGGGGAAGTTCAGTGCCCTGCTCGTCGATGACGCGCAGGTCGTCGAGCATGATCGGCTTGCCGACGGAATGCCGCTTGCCCCGCCGTGCGTCCTCGGGAAGCCGGAGAGTCGCGAACCCTTCGGAGAAGCCGTACACCTCGTGGAGTCCCGCGTCGGGGAACAGTCCCTCGATCGCCTCGTAGGTCTTGTCCGCAAGCGGTTGTCCCGATGTGACCAGGCATTGCAGGCTACCGGCATCGAACTCGCGGGCCCTCGGGTGCTCGAGGATCGCAATCCATTGCGTCGGAACGAGAAACGCGTGCGTTCCTCGATGACGTTCGACGGCCGTCAAGAAGGCTTCGGCGCTGAATTTGGGCAGTATCACCACCGTGCCGCCGCGGTACATCGTCGGCATCATCGTGATCCACGTTCCGGATGCATAGGGCGGCGTACCGAGGACGGCCACCGAGTAGCGATCGACCTTGAGTCCCATACCGAATCCATACGGGTACATCATCCGGCTGACGTGTGTGTGCTCGACGCCCTTCGGGTGCCCCGTCGTTCCCGACGTGTAAAGGATCGTGATGATGTCGCCGGGCTCGATCTTGACGTCGGGGGCCGTGGCGGACGACGCGTCCATCAGCTCGCGAACCGATTCCCACCCTTTGCGCGTGGATCCGAATGTCAGCCAGAGGTCGGCGCGGACCGAGGTCAGTCGATCACGAACCGCATCGAGGACCGGTTCGGTTGTCGCCGTCGCGACCACGGCGACCGCGTCGGAGTCCTCGGTCAGGCGAACGAGTGATTCGCCGTCGAGCATCACATTGAGCGGCACCGTGACGCACCCGGCTTTGGCGCTGCCCCAGAATGCCAGGAATGCCTCGAGAGAGGACGACATGAACAGGGCGACCTTGTCACCCTTACCGAGCCCGCGCTCGCCGAGGACGTTGGCGAATCGATTGGTCTCGGTGTCCAATTCCCGCCAGGTGAGACTCTGCTCTTCGCACACGACGGCGAGCGCATCTCGGTTCACCCGTGCGTTGTGCGCGATGACGTCTGGACACATCAAGGCGAAGTCATACTTCAGACTCATGGAAAGATCCTCTTGGGTGTCGGGCGCTTGGAGCGCCTTGCCGGCTGATGATGTGGTCTGTGCGATCTGCGCCGCGCAGCTGAGATGAGACACTAGTCACGTTCACGATATGGCGACCAGACCCGGATTCCCGGCTCCTGTGACGGCGAACAAAGGTGCGTCGGTGTGGACATATCGACGGCTTGACGTCGGGCGGTCACGCTCAGTTCAAGAGATTCCAGCCCGGGCGTCCGTCGACGCACGCTTGGTATACGTCGGGCTCGAGCGGCTGCATCACCCCAGTGGTCGCCACGGCGTTGCCCGATACCCGGCAATGGTGTTCGTTGAGACCACTCAGTCGGCTCCGCTGCGCGGGATCATTGACATCGAAAAAGTCCCATTCGACCCGATCGGCACCCTGGTACTGGCCGTGGTGTATCCCGGATTCTGGTGTGCCGCCGTAGAATCCGCATTTCATGTAGGCGGTCTGGTTGCCGATCCGCTCCAGATTAAGTGTCCGACGTGAACCGTCGTCGAGCGTCAGGTCGAGGACGCCGCCGGTGAAGACGTGAGTGTCCGGTTCGAAGCGCAGATGCCGCTCGATCCGGTGCACCGCACCGGCGCCCGGACGGGGGTCTTCGAACGGATACAGCAGTCGTTTACCCCAGACACCGACATCGCCGAGGTCGATCCACAACCCGCCCTTCCACCCCGGCCGATGGGTACGGCCCTTGTTGAGAGCCGGTCCACCGACTCCCCGTCCGACGCCCCAATGCCGGTCTCGCGTTCCGTGCGCCTGACCGGGCGCCCAGTGGATTCGTTTGTCGCCGAACTGAATCCAACCGACAAGTCGGCCGAAGCCCTCGAAACCCGCGGTAACCTGACGCTCTTCACCGTGCACCTCCGGCCCCCACGCCGCGGCGTACTCCTGGCGATGTGTGTCGACCCACATGAGGTCGAATGAGAACCCCCAGTCGCCCGGCTCCACCCGGTGGCGCCATCGCCGCAGACCATCGATCACCTGGGGATGAATCGGGCCGCGCTCGAGCACCGACGTCGACTCGGTGTCGACCGTCCCCATCGCTCGCACCGACCGGTGCTCGCCGCGGTGGTTGACGATTGCGTAGGTCTCCATCCGACCCAGATTCGGGTACCAACTGCCTCCTGTTGCGATGATCAGATCACCGGTGTCGTCGTGCCAGACATTCCAATGGCGTTCGAAGAATCGGGGGTCGGTCGAGGGTGTATCGGTGGGCGCAGACTGGGGGTTGGCGCTCGTGTGACCGAAGGAGTCGTCTGCGGCTGTCAGCTTCACTCAGCCCTCCGGGTCGAGGATGATCGGAAGCCGTTGGGGTCCGCGGGCCACCATCGAGTTGGTCCACGGGATGGAGCTCGTCGGTTCGCCCAGCGTCAGGTTCGGGAACCGTTGCAGTAATTGGGTGAAGGCGATCTGTCCTTCCAGCCGGGCCAGCGGTGCGCCGAGGCAGAAGTGGACTCCCTTGGAGAAGGCGAGGTGCCCGTTGGGCCGTCCCTCGAGGCGCAGTTCGTCGGGTGAGTCGAAGACGATCGGATCTCTGTTGGCCGCGGCCAACATGGCGAAGATCCGGTCGCCTGCCTTCAATGACTGGCCACCGAGATCGACGTTGGTCGTCACGAGCCGGCCGGTGGACAAGACGGGCGAATCGAAACGGAGGAATTCGTCGATGGCGGTCGGGATGAGCCCGGCAAGGTCCGCGCGGAGTCGTGCCGCCGCCTCGGGCTGGTCGTGCAAGGCGAGGATTCCGTTGCTGAGCAGGTGGGCGGTGGTTTCCTGGGCGCCGTTGCCGATCATCATCATGGCCGCGACCAGCTCATCCTCGGTCATGGTCTCCCCGCCGACCTCCAACGTGATCATCCGGGTGAGAACATCATCGCGCGGGTTCTGGCGACGATCGTCGATGAGGCCTCGGAACAGTCCGGCCATCGACTCCGCACCGTGCTTCGCCCGCCCGTATTTGTCCTCGACTCCTCGGGAGCTGCCGATGAACAGCATCATCTCGTCCGACCACTGCTTGACTTCCGCGAGTCGCTGACGCGGCACACCGAGAAGGTCCATGACGACGTAGCCGGGAAGCCTGAGCCCGACCTCCCGGAAGAAGTCGAACGGTGTGTCGGTGGGCAGTTCGCCGAGGATCTCGTCTGTGATCTCGGTGATCGCCGGAGCCATCGTGGCCGCCATGCGGGGATTGATCACGTTGGTCAGGTACTTGCGCAGTCTGGTGTGATTCGGCGGATCCTGGAACACCATCCACAGCGACAACCAGCGGAGGACATCGGCTGCGTTTGCGCGATCGACATCCGATAGCCGTCCATGCACAGCAACGATGCGATTGGCCGAGAACACCGCAGGCGTGGTCACCACGGCGTTGACGCTCTCCCAATCAACAGCGACCCAACCCGACAAGACATCGGACCAGAACACCCCGTTCTGTTCGCGAAGCTCCGCGAATACCCCGTAGGGGTCTCGTAGCTGGTCGGGATCAGTGGGGTCGTATGCGGTGGCGATCATCAACATCATCTCCAGTCTGTTTGGGCCTCACACTCGCATGTACCCCCCGAGGAAACGAGCGGCCGGCCGCGTTGCGTTTGTACTCGCGAACAAAGGGCGCCGAGTACGACTCTTCCCGGACCGATGAGACCGGTGTCACACTCCTGCCCATGACTCTTCCAATCAAACGCGTCGTCACCGCCGTCACCGCCACAGGTACTTCCGTCGTCGTCGAGGATGCGCCGCTCGACCCCGTCGAACTCGCTCTCATGCCCGGCGTACAGATGTTTCAGATCTGGGGCACCGAGGGATCGATCACCAGCCCGGTGGCCGACCCCAAACCCGACAACACCACCTTCTTCCCTGGCGCCGGCGGCACGCGCTTCGGATTGTTCCGGTTACCTCCGGAGCCGAAAGATGAGTTGGTCCAGGATGATTCCGTCGACGACGAGACACTTGCGGCCGGTGCCGCCGAAGCCGAGAACAAGGTTCCGGGGTTGCTGGCCATCTTCGAACCCGACGCGCCCGGCATGCACCAGACCACTTCGGTCGACTACGTGATCGTTATCGAGGGTGACCTCTGGGTCGAACTCGACGACGGAGTCGAAGTCCACCTTCCGGTCGGTACCTGCCTCGTGCAGAACGGCGCCCGGCACGGCTGGCGCAATCATGGCGATGTCCCCGCGACGCTGGCCTACGTCATTCTCGACGCCCAGAATTCCTAGCCGGTCCCCGGCGGTGCGCCGGGCTCCATTCCGAGATCACATTCATCTTTCGCTCCGCCGGAGCGCAAGGCCCTGCTGGTCGCGCCGCGATCAGAATTCTCTCAATGAAGGGGAACCTTTTCATGCCCATCTCAAGCAGCCCCGATGTCGACGCAGTGGTGGTGGGGGCCGGGTTCGCCGGCCTCCGCACAATCCACTCCCTCCGGGGTCTCGGTCTGTCCATGCGCGTTTTCGAAGCCGGCGACGACGTGGGCGGCACCTGGTACTGGAATCGGTATCCCGGAGCCCGAACCGACACCGAAAGCTGGGCCTACTGCTTCTCGTTCGATCAGGAGCTTTGGGAACAGTGGCCTTTCAAGGAGAGATTCACAGCGCAAGGCGACGTTCTCGAGTATCTCCGTGCAGTCGCCGACAGACACGGCATGCGTGAGGTCATCCAGTTCTCGACGAGAGTCGTGGCCGCCAAATTCGACGCCGAGGCGAATCTGTGGCGGGTGCAGACCGACGACGGCGTGGAAACATCCTGCCGATGGCTGATCACCGGCCTCGGATGGCTCGGAATCGCCTACAAGCCGCCTTTCGAGGGTGCCGATCAGTTCGAGGGGGAGTCCTACGTCACGTCCCAGTGGCCTCATGAACCGGTCGATTTCGCCGGCAAGAAGGTGGCGGTGATCGGGACCGGGGCCACCGGTATCCAGGTCATCCAGACACTCGCTCACATTGCCGGGGATCTTACCGTTTTCCAGCGCACCCCCAACTACGTCATGCCCGGCCGCAACCATGCGCTCCCCGACGAGCAACTGGCCGGATTGCACGACCGTTTCGAGGAAACCTGGGAACAGGCGTACAGCCACGTGTTCGGTTTCCCGATGGAGCCCGCGAACCGTCTCGGTGGCGGACTGAGCGATCAGGAGTTGGAGAAGATCTTCGAAGCCGGCTGGGAAGCAGGCGGATTCAGATTCATCTTTCAGACGGTCGATGACATGCTGGTCGATCAGCGGGTCAACGACGCCGCCTCAGAATTTGTCCGTGGGAAGATCCGCAGTATCGTCAAGGATCCGAAAACTGCCGAGATGCTTTGTCCCACGACACATCCGATCGGAGGCAAGCGGCCTCCGCTCGGGAACTTCTATTACGAGGCGTTCAATCGGGACAACGTGCACCTGATCAGTGTCCGAGAGGACCCGATCGAGGAGATCACCAGGACCGGGATCCGCACCCGATCGGGCTCTCACGACTTCGACGTGATCATCTACGCGACCGGCTTCGACGCGATCACCGGGCCCTTGGCAGAGATGAACGTCGAGGGCCTCGATGGTCGGACGATCGAGTCGGAGTGGGCGTCGGGAGGACAGATGTTCTTGGGCTTGTCCGCGGCAGGATTTCCCAACATGTTCAGCGTCCTCGGGCCCCAGGCTCCGTTCGCCAGCCACCCGCCCGTCATCGAGCGTCAGGTCGAGTTCATCGAAAAGGTGATCTCCCAAGCACTCGAGATCGGATCGGTTCGCGTGGAGACCACCCAAGAGGCACAACAGGACTGGTCGGATCAGTGCGATGCAGTACTCGATGCCACGCTGCTCAAGCAAGGCATGGGTGATCGACCGTGGTTCCTCGGTGCGAATGTTCCGGGCAAGGAGCCGAGCGCCCTGTGCTATCTCGGAGGCATGGGTGGCTTCATCGCGGCGGTCGATGCCGAGGTCGCGGCGGGGTTCCCGGGCTACCGGTTCAGTAAGGAACCGGCTCGTCTCTGAGCAAGTCCGGATCCGACTCCGGCCCGTCGTGATAGCTCGTTCGTGTGCCGCCGAACGAGCTATCAGCCATCCCTCAATGGAGAATCAGTATGTTCGAAAGTCCATTTCACTCGCTTGACCTCACCGGCAAAACCATCATCGTCACCGGCGGCGGCAGCGGAATCGGCCGCGCGACATCGGTCATGTTGGCTGCGCGCGGTGCGCACGTGGCGATCGCCGACCGCGATGACGAAGGGGGCCGTGCGACGGCCGCGCAGATCGCCGACAGTGGCGGCAGTGTCCGCTTCATCCGCACCGATGTCACCGATGAGGACAGTGTTCACGCACTCGTAGACGGCGCGGTCGACACCTTCGGCGGCCTCGATGGAGCGTTCAACAACGCCGGGATCGCTCCGCAGACTCACCTGCACGAAGCCACTCTCGACCAGTGGAACAGTGCGATCGCGGTCAATCTCACCGGCATATTTCTGTGCATGAAGTACGAGATCGCGCACATGCTCGACAACGGGGGCGGCTCCATCGTCAACACATCGTCCCTGTCGGCCAACAACACCGTGCCCGGTATGCCCGCGTACATCGCGAGTAAAGCCGGCGTCATCGGTCTGACCCGGTCGGCGTCGCTCGACTACGCCCGCCACGGAATTCGTGTGAACACGATCCTGCCGGGCACCATCAAGACGCCGATGCTCGGAGCGGTGATGGACGATCCCGAACTCGCGGCGCAACTCGAAGCCACGATGCCGCTCGGTGACCCCGCCAGTGTCGCCGAACAAGCTGCATGGCTGCTGTCGGATGCCTCGCGGTTCTCGAGCGGTTCACGCTTTCTGGTCGATGGTGGCGCCGGCGTCCTGTGACGTCGTCAGCCCGGACAACTCTCTGCGAACTGACCGCGCTCACTCGAGCGCGGTCAGTTCGCTGCTGAGGCATCCGGTTTCGGGGTGACGGCGATCGCATTCATCCGCAGAACGGCCATGGCCATCTGTGCGGTCATGTAGTCGGTGTCGTCGGAGACCACGGCCAGGTCGGTGAGTTCTTCGATCGTGCTCAGGCGGTATCGCACCGTATTCGGGTGCACCGCGAGGTCCTCGGCGCACTCGCGGACGTTTCGTCCCCGGAGCAGGAAAGTATCCAAGGTACTCAACAGCTCGTTGCTCCGGTCGGATCGGTGGTCCGCGAGTTCGCCGAACGCATCGCGCACGTATTGCAGGGCTTCCTCACGCGACGCCGATGCCAGCATCAACCGCGCGGCACCGACGTCCTCGGTCGTCACCACGGCCACTCCCGTCTCGCCGGTGTGGATCTGAGCACAGCGCAACACCTGGCGGGCTTCCCGATACGAGCGGGGCACCCCGGCGACACCGACCGCGAGCGACGAGATCGCCACGCAGAGTCCGCCGGATGGGGACAGGGCCGTGGCCACGTTGGCGATTCGTCGTCGCACCCACGCAGTTGCCGCCCGGCTGTCGAGATCGTGGGGGACGGGAACGACTGCAGCCAAAGCCGATTCCAGATTCGCCGCAAGCGCTGCCGAGGGGGATGCGCTTTCGGTGAGTATTTGCGCGAGGACGTGCGGCGTCGGTAGGACATCGATCGAGCCGACCCGAGGAGCGATAAGGCAGACGAACCGACGTTCGAGTGGATCGATGCCGAGTGACTGTGCGAGAGGATCCGAATCGGAAGCGGTGCCGCGCAACAGGCTATTGGTGAACGACTCGACGAGGTGCCATTCCAGATCGGTCTCCATCTGGTTTCGCGAACGCTCCAGCGAGATGTTGTGCGCCGCACGGCGCATGATCACCTCGTCCAGGGTTCCGCAACGCCCGCCGGTCTCGGCGACGACGATGTAGCCGTAGCGTCCCGTGCTCATATCGATGGGTGTGATCAGATGGCGATGAAAGATTCCCAGGTGTGGCTGCGGCTCCAGGGTCGCGATCCCGCCGGACTTCAGCGTGTCCATCGCGGCGCGAGCGCCGGAGTGATCGGTGAGGACCGACTCACGCAGGCGCGCCGTCGTGGCCGGTCCCGGGGGACCTCCCACCGCGACGCAACGAAGGGTGTCGTCGAAGACACCGCACGGCTTCGACAACAGGCGTGAAATGGTCTGCGCCACTTGGCGAATGCCGTTTCCCTCGAGGAGGATGTCGGCCAGGTGTCCCTCCATTTGGCGCGCCCGCTGCAGCATCTCCAGTTGTCGACTCTGTGTGTGCAGGCTTTCTCGCAGCTTGATGGTGAGCTCCACCTGATTGATCGCTGTTGCCGCGAACTCGGCGTAGGAGACCGCTAGGTCCTGATCGAGTTGTGAGAACTCCTTGGGCTCGTCTTCGGTGTCCAGGCACACCATCCCGATGACCTCTCCCCGAAGCAGCATGGGAACCCCCAGCACCGACCGCGCCCGCCATTTCTGCATCGCCGCTCGCACCGTCCGCGGGTCGGTGGTCGTGTCGCTGACCATGACCGGTTCCCGAGTGCTGAGGATCTCGCGTGTGAACTCGTCTCCCTGCATACCGCTCACGAGTTGCCGAACCTCGACGTCGATGTTGCGAGCGGCATGCGCAGCGTGTCCGCGGAACAGGCCGGTGTCGCGTTCGAGGAGATGCAGGCTGCAGCGGTCGGCACCGGTAAGCGAACTCAGCGTGCCGACGACGAGGTGGAATATCGATTCCAGGTCGCGCTCTTCGGCAAGCGCGGCGGCCATCGTTTGGAATGCTGCTATCTCGCGGCGTGATCGCTGCTCGTCTGCTGGTGGGCCATCTTCCGGCGAGAGTAGTTCGATCTTCGCGGAGATGTTCACCGCGCCTCCACTTCGGACCGTGAGTTACAAGCGACCGGCGACTACTCGCGGAGTGCGCTTCCAGACCAACAATCTACCGCCCGACGAGTGGTCGGCACTAGATCTCCAATGCTTTGTCGATGAACTCATGCCAATTTGGCGAGTGGGAGTCGCTCGAACGAGTTGGTATCCGGGTGGCCGGCAGGCAGGGCCCCTACACCTCACCCATCGGTTCGCCGGCACCCTCGTGAAGTGGGTCGAACACCGGCGGTGTGCGTAGGTGGCCACTCATCAACCGGTAGGCGGCCGCTGGGCGATGATTGACCACAGCATCGGTGACCGCGCGATGTTCGGCCAGTGACTGTTCCATCGACTCGCGGTCGCCCTGCAGGGTGATCACTTCGACCTGGCGGAAGATCGACCGGGCCACTGCGCCCATCAGTGTCGACAGCACCTCGTTGTGGCTTGCCTGTGCAAGAGTGCTGTGCCACTGAGCTTTGCAGGCGACGAAGTCGTGTAGTCCGGTGATGGCCTCGGCGGTCTTCTCGTCGATCAGCTGCAGTTCGGCTGCTTGCTCATCCGTCCGCTGCTCTGCGGCGAAGTACGCGATCCACGGCTCCATGACCTGCCGGGACTGTACCAGCGCGTGGTTGTTCGGCGCCCAGCCCTGCAGGTGCAGGTCCACCGACTCCATCACAGCATCGGCCGTCGGCCGCGAGACCACCGAACCGCCGTGGCGTCCAGGTTTCGTGTTGATGAGGCCCTGCCGCTGCAGTTGCTGGAGTGATTCGCGGACGACCGATCGCGCGAGACCACTTTCTTCAACGAGCTGGCGTTCAGTGGGGAGTTGCGTGCCGATCGGGAGCTCGCCGTCGAGGATCTTGCCGCGGATGAGGTCCGCGTAGACATCGGCCGGCCGGGGCACCTCGATTGCGCCGATCACCGTCGCCTTCTGTTCGCTCATCGGTTGACCCTGATATCCCGATCCTCATGTCCCGAAAACGGCACCCCGGTTCCGTCGGGCCGGTGTGCAGCCACGCATCGTCGCGCGCCTATCGAGCAGGTTATCGGTTGACCATTGCCTAGCTGTCGTTGACTGGCGCGTCCGAGCGTCGTGGGCCGATCCCGTCAGGTAAGCCGGAGGGCAGGTGGGGTCCGATGGCGACGTGTTCGAACAGACCGATTCCCTGTGCGCCGTCGCCCCGCACAGCTCGGCACAGTTGCTGGGCGTGCACGTTCTCGAGCTTCGCGGAGTCGGCATCGGCCAGGATCCAGTGTTCGGAGCCGACCGCGATCCCACCGTGGTCTGTGCCGTGTTTCCATTTTGGGTGGTAGTAGCCGAGGCCCCGCATCAGAAACAATCCTTGCAGATCGATATCGAGCGACCGCGTGATCGGCCCACGTGGGCCGATGGTGAGGTTCACATGGGTGGTTCGGCGCGAACCCGCGGCGTAATCGATGTCGAACTCGAAGGTGTCGCTGCGCTGAATCCTCTCCTCCTGGCCATACGGCGCATCACCGGGTTGCAGGAACGGCAGCACTGCGACGGTCCTCGCCTCACTGATGCCTTCGGGTGTTTCGTTCACCGCCACGAGCAGACATTCGTCGTCGAATCTCAGCAGTGTCCACGCGAAATAGATCGAGCTCCCGTGCGTATCATTGCCCGCTTCTGCGACCGTTCCAGTGCTTCGCGAGCCCCAGGACCGGTCGCGGAATCCCCACCAATTGTCCCGATCGCAGGTGATGGTCTCGCCGCCGACGGTGAACGTGCCGGACCATTCCCCGAATTGGACGGTGCGCACCCGTTCGGAGATGAGTCTCGCGCCGGATTCGCGACGCATGCGGCTGTCCTCGATGTGCTGGGTGACAGCGGTGAACGTCAGATCAGCCGATACCCCATCATGGTCGTCGAGCAGCACCCGCAGCGTCCGCATCGGTTCGACCACTTCGAGGCGAAGGGGGCCGGCGACCGTGTCACGATCGCGTGACAAGGGTGCGGACGCGAATACCGAGTGCTGCACACCATCGCGGGACACGCTGATCGCCGCGTCCACCAGTCCCCGGTTCGGGTGGACGCTGAGGCCGAATCCGACTTGAGTGGTGAGTGCACGATCGTGCAGTGCCATCCAGTGCCGGTCGTATCGCCCCGGGTCGCTGCCGACTGTTTGGCACACGGGTAGTGGGGCCTGATGGATGGGGAAGTCGTCCCATTTACTGAGCATCGATCCACTCACTTTCAGTCGAGGAACTCGATCAATTCGAGGTCGTGTGCCTGCTCGACACCTCTGGCGATCAGGGAGGCGAACATCTCGAACCCCCGCGATGTCGGTGCCACGTAGGCGAGCGCGGCGATCATCGCGAGGAGGACGGACCCGGATAGCCGGCGGTGTTCTGTCCATGCCCGATCGATATCCCAGCCGACGACGCCGCGCGCAGCTAACGCATCCACATGATGGGCCACCGTCTCGCGTTCGACCGCCCGGCGCTGAGCCGGGTCGAGTGCGGTGCCGAGCAGAAACGCGGGATCCCACGCAGGGCTTGTAAAGGCAAGTGTCTGCCAGTCGACGACGGTCGCGCCGTCAGTAGAGGACCACAGCAGATTGTCGAGTCGCAGGTCCTGATGTGTGAGCGTGCGCGGCCCGGTGACGGAGGCGGCCCATGATCGGCAGGTGTCGCCGAAACGGCCGATCAGCCGTCGTTGTGATTGGGTCAGCCCTCCGCCGACGATGTCGCCGTATCGTTGCCACGAACGGGCATAACGATCGGCGAGTCCGTCGGTGTGACCGTCGAGCCGGTTGTAGAACCGCATCTCGCCGCCGGCCGCCGCGACATCGTCCCACAGTGGCGCTTGTAGTCCGGCCAGTTGATTCATCGCCGAGGCGACTTGCTCGATGGTGCCGTCGCGTAACTGATCCAACGGTCGCGTCGCTTCGGAGAGGTCTTCGAGGACGAGCCCGCTGCGTCCGTCGGAGAAGGTGATCGTCCCCAGAAACCGAGGTGTCCGGATGTCGAGGTCGGGGAGCAGCTTCTCGTAGAAGAACTGTTCGCGCGCAAACGCATCGATGCGCCGGGCCGTCGACGCCGATTGCTCGTTACTCGGTGGGAGCTTGACAAACACGCCGGCCGGGCCGCGACGAGCAGGCTCGTACGACAGCGTGACTCGAAAGCTGTCTGCGAGTTGTCCTGCACCGCAACGGCTTGACTCGATGGTATCGAGATCCGAGCCAATGCTCGGGATCTCGGTGCGCAGGAGTGTCCGAAGTTCCACCGGATCCGGGTTCGAACTCCCGGGAGGGGGAGCCGGGCTCGCCGGCGCCCTTCCCGGTGTCGTCGACGGATTATTCGTCATCGTCGGTACGAGCACGCCGCAGCGTCGCCAGCAGATCTTCGTGCAGCTCCATCCATACGTCGTGATAGGACTCGCTCAGAGGCGCTGCGAGCGCAGTATGCTCCCCGGATTGAAAGCGGTCGCGCGCATTGTCCAGTCGTGATGAATAGATCGTGAATCTGGCGTCCACGTCCGCCGCGTCGGACAGCACCGTCAGGATGCTCGAGTGCACACCCGCCAAATCGCCGGTGGTGGCGTCGAAGTCCTTGTCGGTCTGCCACCGCGTGGTGAGCAGCTTGAACTCGCGATTGGGTTGCAGGAACGCGCGATAGGCGATCTCGAGCTGCCGGAGTTCGGCTTCGGTGAGTGATCCCTCTGCGAGAAGGAGCAGACGGGCGCGACCCGAGGCGGTCAGTCGAGCACCTGTCACCCGGCCGGATCGTTGCTTGACGAACCCCTGCGCGGTGGCATCCGCGAGCCGCGAGCTGACGACGTCGAGTGGTAGGCCGGTACTCGCGGCGATCTGCTCGGCGGTCGCGAAGCCGCGGGCACGAACCGCACGGAGGACATCGAATTCTCCGTCGGCGGTCTTGGGTGCGTCGCTGCTCTCCGGCGGTACGTCATTCGCCCATGAACCGGTGAGAAACAGTCGCGGAATCATCTCGGTCGCGACGCCGCTGACGATCGTTTCGTAACACGCGGTCGGGGCCGGATGCACGGACATGAATCCGTGGTCGTCGATGAGCTCGTCGTATATGCCGGCGGCGCGAGCAAGAGGCAGAACGAATCCGGAGGAATACACCACGGCTCCGGCCATGACCTTCTCCTCCTGGGTCATCGAGGCGATGTGCTTGTAGAGCGCCTCGGATTTGGTCTCGGCCGCTGCACGCAGATCGCTCATGTCCGACAGGGAAAGGGTCTTCAGCTGGTCCATCGGAGTATCGAACTTCTCGCGCGCGTAGACCGCGACGTCGGTGACGAAGGGGAGGTAGTTCGCCGGATCGGTGAACATCGTCGACAGATCGAGCATCTTGGTGTTGAGATGCGAATCCTTGTCGAAGAACATGGCGATCGTGACCGCATACGGGAGACCTTCCGTGTTCTTGGACCATTCATATACCGGCTCGTTGATGAACAGGTCCCGGACGATGACGAACCCGCCGTCGGGGGTCGGATAGGGCCCGCTGTCACCCAGCCCGAGCCGGTTGTCGAAATGGAGCAGGAAGCCGAGCAGTTCCAGTGCGCCATTGAAACGCTGGAACGTCGACCGATCACTGTCACCGGCAAGCGAGATGCGGTCGGCGGTGAAACGGTAGATCCACGACGGGTCGAGGATCGGGGCGGTGAAACCGCGCATTGAGGTGAACATCGGCCCCGATCCCCATAACCCCTTGTACAGCCTGCGTACCGACGACATCGCCTCGACGATGGTATCGGCACGGTACGCGGGGTCGTGCAGGCCTAGTTCCAGCGCGATTCCACGTCCGAAACTCGGCGCACTCGCACAGGCCCAGATGTGCAGGAGGTTGATCTTGGTGCCGATCTCCTGTTTGGCGCGCTTGCCGATCTCTGTCAGCCCGTCCGCACCCACCCGATCGGCAATCGCCTTGAGCCACCCGGGGTGGTGGAACCAACAGTCCATGATCCCGACGGCTTCGTACTCCTGGCGTGGGATCAGACCCGATTCGCCTTCAGTAGCACGCGCGGCCAACGCATCCCACTCGTTCCACGCCAAGTAGTGCAGGATGTCGTTCGTCTCTTCGATCGTCAGTTCCCGGTCGAACGACGGATCATCGAGATCGAGGACGTTCGTGGACAGCCGCGTGCGCATGATGGCATCGCCTTCGACACCCGGCGGGACCTCGCCCTGGAACTTCGTCAGGAGGGCCTGGATCTGTGCCATCTGCTCTGGCGTCATTGCCGGCGCAGCGGACTCGTCTGCAGGTGAATCATCCACCGGCGCTCCGGCTTCGACGCTCACCACACCCTGCGGACGTTTCGACACATCCAGCCGGATACGTACACCGTCGGCGGGAATGGTCTCGCCACGTGCTGTGCGGACACCTCGTTCGAAGGCGACCGACATGATGCACGGAATCCCGTACTCCCGGCTGAGGATCCCGAGGTGACTCTCCGGGGCGCCCTGCAGGGTGATCACTCCTCGGACTCCGGCATTCAACGCCATGGCCAAGAAGGTGGTGGTGCCGCCGCGTGCGATGACGATGACATCGCTCACATCCTCACCACTCTCGACGAATGAGATGACATCATCAGGTGTGTCAAGCCATTTCACTCTCCCCTCGACGAGTTCACTGCTCTCGTAGACGGTGAGACCCTCGCCGACTGTCTCGAATACGGCGTTGTCCTCGTCGACGACGGTGGGTTGCGTTGGCATCGTGCCTCCTGATGTTGATGTGAAAATCGGGCTGACGGCCGTTCAGTCCGGCAGAAAATCGAGGGAGTCGAGATCGAGTGCCATCTGGGCGCCCAGCGCGAGCAGACGCGCAAACATGGCTTCCATTCGGGCGTTTGATTTGACCGATGTGATCGGCGGAACGAGCATGAACAGAATCGAAAACGCCGACCAGCGGTAGGCGTCCCAAGCGGCGTCGTGGTCCCACGTGACGCCCAGATCCTCGAGTTCGTCCAGGTGTGTGCGGATTTCGGCCTGTTCCACGGCGCGTCGTAGTTCGGCATTCATCGAGGTGCCCAGTAGATATGCGACGTCGAACATGGCTGGGCCCCAGCCGATCGTCTGCCAGTCGATCGCCACCACGTCGGTGGGGGAGAACAGCATGTTGTCGACGCGATAGTCATGATGCACGAGTGAGAACGGGCCGAACGCCGACGCCGCCCAGGTTTCCGCATTCTCGACGAATCGGTCGATGCATGCCCGTTGGTCCGGAGAGAGAGCCGCGTCGAAATCGGTTCGCGCGCTGTGCCATGACTCATGCATGCGGCGCAGGATGCCCGGAATGGGTACACCGATCCGGCGGTGTAGCCAGGCCAGATCTGCGGTCGCCGTCTCGTCCCAGAAGGGGGCCTGCAGAAGAGCGAGCTGTCGGCGGGCTCGTTGCACATCTCGCAGCGCGGTTCCGCCGATCTGATCGCCGGGGCGATAGTTCTCGGAAAGATCTTCCAGGACAATCGTGTTCGGGATGCCTTCTGCGCCGGTACCGGACACTCCCAGGAGACGCGGCACCCGAACGTCGGTGTGCGGGGCCAGCTCGGTGTAGAAGCGTGCTTCGCGCTCGTAAGCACCGAGCGACGCTGCGGTGGTTGCGGCTGCCGAATCCTGGGCCGGCTGTTTCACCACTGCGCTGGGCGGGCCGCTGTCGGGATCCTGCCACGTCAGCGACACCCGAAACGTGTCCGCCATGGCACCTGCGCCGATGGCGGTCGCGCTGATGCCGGTGAGGTGGGCAGTTGCCGACGCCGCTCCGGTCGACCGCAGCGCGGTCTCGAGTTCGGCGGCATCGTTGACGCCGCTCCGCGTGACGATCACCGCTGATCCTTTCGTTCGTCGATCGCGAGTGATCTGATCGGGCGGTCAGACTCGGGTGATGAGAGCATCGAGTGCCTCGATCCGATCGCCGTCGACGAGCAGTGGATTGACCTCGACGGACTCGATGTCACCCGCGAGCGCCTCGGCCACCGATGTGATCGACACGATCGTGTCGACCAGCAGGTCCATGTCCACGGGTTTGCTGCCGCGGAATCCGTGCAGCAGCCGACACCCGCGCAACTCGCCGAGCATCGCGATGATGTCCCCACGGCCGACCGGCAGCACCCGTAACGCGGTGTCGTCGAGCAGTTCCACCAGCGCTCCGCCCATGGCGATCGCCAGCACCTGCCCCCAGTCGGCGTCCCGGGTCACGCCTACCAACAGCTCGATACCGCTGCGCCGCATCGGACTGACCAACACGCCGTCCAAGGTGACACCGGCCGCATCGGCCCGCTCGGTGATCCGTTTGTAGGAGTCCCCAACCGCCGCGTCCCCAACGAGATCAAGTTCCACACCGCCGAGTTCCGTTTTGTGCGCCACCTCCGCCGAACACATCTTGAGCACGACGGCTCCATCGAATGCCTCGGCGGCCGTGATGGCCTCGTCGCGGCTCGTCGCCAGCGTCGACGGGACGAACGGGACCCCGGCGACGCCGAGCAGATCGCGCGCGACCTTCTCACTGAGCGAGGGCGAATCCGGAAGTCGGATGGACGCATCGGGCGCGACGCCCGACCTCTGCGGCTCGGACGTCCCGGGTGAGCGTGATCGAAGCCAGGTCGACCAGTGGGCGAGGCCGGCGGCGGCCCGGACGAATCGCTCCACCCCCGGTAGGACGGTGGCGATACCGCTCTGTGCCTTGATGTCTCGAACCTGCTCGGATTGTGGTTGATCGATCTGCGGGAAGATCACACCGGGGATGCCGGTGGCGCGAATGGCCGCGCCGACCGCGGTGAAGGTGTCGACGCGCTGCGGTTCGCCATCGGTGGGCAGCGACGTGACCGCACCGATGAGTCCGATCTCGGGCTGGGCCGCAAGTGCCTCGAAGGCGCCGCGCCACATGTCCGGTCTGGTGGCCGCTGCTCCGGTGATGTCGAGCGGATTCTGGGGATGGGCGAAGGACGGGAGTATCGCGGTCAGGCGGGTGCGTGTGCTGTCGGACAGTGGAGGCAGTTGCAGACCCACATCGTGTCCTTGGTCGGCGATCAGATCACACGCGCCGCCCGACACCGACATGATCCCGACGCCGCTCCGCGGCAGCGGGCCGGTGTTCGCGCACAGCATTCCGGTGCAGATCAGGTCTTCGACCGAACGCACCCGGATGACGCCTTCCTGCCGCAGAAGCGCATCGATCACCCGGTCATCACCAACCAGTGCACCGGTGTGCGCCTTCGCCGTCGCGGCCGCGAGTTCCGAGGTGCCCGCCTTCAGGATGATGATCGCCTTGCCCAGCTCGGCGGCGCGGCGTGCCGCCGCACGGAACACGTCGGATTTGCGGATGGTCTCGGCGAAGATGCCGATTGACCGCGTGTGTTCGTCCTCGACGAGGTGTCGCACCACGTCTGCGACGGTGATCATCGATTCGTTTCCGGTGGTGACGACGAAGCTGAAACGTGCATCGTTGCGCGCGGCGTAGCCGACCAGCGACGACCCGACCGCACCGCTCTGGGTCACCAGCGCGAACGGACCGGGCTCGATGGGCATGTCGAGGCCGAGCGCGCACAGTGCGATGCCGTCGGCGAAGTTGGCGAAGCCCAGGTGATTCGGGCCCAGCAGCACCACCCCGAGCTCTTCGGCCAGACCGACGAGTTGGTCTTGTTGGC
Organism: Gordonia polyisoprenivorans NBRC 16320 = JCM 10675; assembly: GCF_000241325.1. Classification (GTDB taxonomy): domain Bacteria; phylum Actinomycetota; class Actinomycetes; order Mycobacteriales; family Mycobacteriaceae; genus Gordonia; species Gordonia polyisoprenivorans. The sequence continues at coordinate 75,355 of NZ_BAEI01000084.1, forward strand.
GTCGGCCGTCCGGTCCTTCTTCGGCCCACCCCTGACTCAGGACGGCCGCGGCCTTGGCTCCCCCGGCCGCCGCGTCGCGGAGTGCGTCGGCTGTTGCCTTCTGCGGTGTCAGTAGGAAGGCACAGTCGATACCGCCCTCGATATCCCGACAGGACGGCACGGTCGGGGTCCCGTGGACCACCGCGGTCCGCGGGTTGACCAGGGTGATGGGCTTGCCGGCGTCGAGGCGTGCGTGCTGGGTGAAGGCTCTGCGCGAGAACAGGTTCTTGTCGCTCGCGCCGACGAGTGCGATCCGCTCGGGTCGGAGGAGATGGTCGAGTTGCTCGCTGGTGACCGGTCGGTTCAGTGGCACTGGGTGTCCCATTCCGTAGTCTGCATGGCTTGTACAGCAGTGCGAGGTAGTGAGTGGCGAAATATCCGGCAGATGGGCATTCAGATGCTCACCATCGTCCGCAATGAGGTGCCGGATCGCTGTGCCGATACGACGTCGTTGATTTTCGCGAGGTCCACGACGTCGTCGACCATACTTGCGAGATCGAAACGTCCTGTGCGCCATAGAGAGATGAGCTCGGGGACGTCGCGTTGCATGTCAGCCGAGCCGTAGTACGAACCAATGAGCTGCTTGGCGTCGTGGAAGAGCTCCTGTGCGCTGAACTCGACCGGATCGTCGGCTCGTCCCGCGCCCACGACGACAACCCGTCCGCCACGCCGGGCTGACGACCACGCGGATCGGATGGTCGATGACCGCGCAACCGCGTCGATGACGACATCGAATCCCGGCGCGTCGGTGAGTGCCGAGGTGGGATCGTCGTCGGGGGTGAGCGCATGGCTTGCGCCCAGGGAGATCGCCATGCTGCGCCGCGACGCGAACGGGTCGACGGCAACCAGCTCGCCGGCCCCGGCGATCCGCGCACCCTGTAGTGCGCTCAGACCCACTGCACCGCAACCGATCACCAACACCGATTCACCCGGGCGGACCTGTGCGGAATGAACGGCGGCGCCGAATCCGGTGGGTACCGCACAACCGAGGAGCGCGGCGTATTCGAATGGGATGTCGGCCGGCAGCGTGATCACCCCGGAGGCGGCGATGACCGTCTCTTCGGCAAAGGTGGCGGTACCCAGGCCTGCCTGGACGGCGGAGCCGTCGACCGTCAATCCGGCGCCCTGCTCGCTGGACCGCTTGCGATTAGAGCAGATGTAGGTCTCGTGTCGACGGCAGTTGTAACATCGGCCACATGGTGGGACCCAGGTGATGAGTACGCGATCACCGACTGCCAGTCCGGTTACGCCGGAGCCGATCTCCACAATCTCACCGGCTCCTTCGTGGCCCAGGACAACCGGCGCGGTCTGACCGAACGCACCGCCGGACAACGAGATGTCCGTTTGACACACCCCGGCCGCCCGCACCCGGACCGCAACCTCGCCGGGACCTGGCTCACGGCGTGTCGCGTCCGCGCGCACGTCGAACGGACCACCGATCGCCCACGTCACTGCTGCTCGCATTGGTCTTCTCCTACGACTTGTGGTGGAGGCCGAGTACGGCCTTGGTTTCCAGGTATTCGTCCAGGCCGAATCGGCCGAGCTCGCGACCGATCCCGGACGCTTTGTATCCCCCGAAGGGCGCGACCGGCGGCTGCGGTGAACGCACACCGTTGATCCGCACCTGCCCTGCCGCGATATGCCGCGCAAGAGCTTCGGCCAGAGCCGGATCGGCCGACCACACCTCGGCCGACAGTCCGTACGGTGTGTCGTTGGCGATCCGGACCGCATCGTCAAACCCTTGGTGCCCCAGCAGCACAAGCACGGGACCGAAGATCTCGTCGGTGACCACGGGATCGTTCTCGCCGACGTCGGTCACAATCGCCGGGGTCACGTAGTACCCGGCGTCGAAGCCGTCGGCCCGCACCCCGCCGGCGACCGTTGCCCCGCGAGCGCGCGCGGCATCGAGATAACCCAGAACCTTGTCTCGCTGTGCGGCAGATGCCAAGGGGCCCATCGTCGTCGACGGATCAATCGGGTCCCCGAGGACGTAGGACGCAGCTGCCGCGACAGCGATCTCCCGAGCCCGCGCAAGTTCGCCGTCGGGGACGATGAGCCGGGTCGGCGCGTTGCACTTCTGGCCGGCATTGGTGAAACAGTTCCTCACCGTGGTGCGGACGGCGATCTCCAAATCGGCGTCGTCGAGCACCACCGCGGGCGACTTGCCGCCGAGCTCGAGGGTTGCCCGGATGACTCGACCGCCGGCGACCTGACCGATGTGTTTGCCGACCGTCAGTGACCCAGTGAAGGAGACGAGGTCATAGCCCTCTGACTGGACCAGCATCTCGCCCGTGGTGCTGCCGCGACCGGTGACGACATTGACCACGCCGGCCGGTATCCCCGCCGCGTCGCACAGCTCCGCCAGGAACAGTGCGTTGAGTGGCGTCAGCTCAGCCGGTTTCAGCACAACAGTGCATCCGGTCGCCAGGGCCGGCGCCAACTTGGCGATGATCTGATGTACCGGGAAGTTCCACGGAGTGATGGCCAACACCACCCCGACGGGTTCACGCACGATTGTGGTGCCGGACTCGTCGTCGTATTCCCACCGGGTGGTCCGGGCGACGTCGACGATACTGCGCAGCACCGATTCCGGGAACGCCGCCTGGACAGCCCGCGATTCCGTCAGCGGCATGCCGATCTCCATCGAGGCGAGCACAGCGAGCTCTTCACCGCGATCGTGTAGGGCGTCCGCGAGTGCGTCGAGTAGCTCGGCCCGGTGTTCGACGGTGGTGGCCGCCCATGGTCCCAGGGCCTGTCGCGCCGCAGCGAAGGCCGCATCGATGTCGGCTCTGGTGCACTCGATCACCGACCCGATGACCTGCTCGGTTGCCGGGTTGTGCACCGGGACGAGTTCTCGATCCGACGGCGAACTCCACCGTCCGTCGATGTACAAGCGCGCGTCCGGCACCACGACGGTGTCCGGCGCGAGTTCGGTACCCGTCATCGATCAGGCCTTTCCGATGCACACAGGAAGATCGGTCCATCCGCGGAAGATGTTGTGTTCCACTCGAACCGGGCTGCCAGTGACCTCGAAGTGAATGTTGCGGCGTAACGCCTCGGTGAAGAAGGCCCGGATCTCGGCGCGTGCGAGGTGGGCGCCGAGGCAGAAGTGCACACCCCACCCGAATGTCAGGTGCTCGTTGGGGGTGCGATCGATCCGGAAGGCATGCGGATCGTCGAACACCTCGGGGTCGCGGTTGGCCGCCGAGAACCACAGGACCACCTTGTCGCCCGCGGTGATGTCCTTGCCGCCGATCGTCATCGGCTCCAGCGCGGTCCTGCGCATCGCCGCGACCGGGCTCACCCAGCGCAGGACCTCTTCGACCGCGGGGTTCAGTGCCGACCTGTCCGCGACGAGGCGTTCCCAGGCCGACCGGTTCCGGTCGAAGAGGATGGTTCCGCCCGAGACCGCGTGGCGCGTGGTCTCGTTGCCGGCGGCGACCAGCACGATGTAATAGGCGGCGAGTTCGTCCCAGGTGAGGGGCCGACCGTCCTTCTCGCCATTGGCCAACACGCTGATGAGATCGTGGCCGGGTTCCCGGCGGCGCAGTTCGGTGAGCATCTCGAAATATGACATGACCTCGTCGCGCGCCTCGGCCAGCGACGTCGCGTCCACTTGGTCTGCGGGGTCCGAACTGGTGAGCCGGTTGGTCCAGTCGACCATCTTCGGTGCGTCCTGCGCGGGCACACCTAATACCCGGGAAAGCACGAGCATCGGCAGTCGCGCCGACACGGTGTGCACCATGTCGAACTCGTCGTCACGGCTGGTCACGTCATCCAGCAGATAGGTGACGGCCTCGTCGATCATCTCCTGCCACTGTTTGATCTTGACCGATCGCAGATGGGGCACGGCGATCTTGCGTAGTTTGGCGTGCTCGGGATCGTCGAGATTGTGCAGGCTCGCCAGTTTGCCCTCGACCTTGCGATCGACGATCTGGGTCCCGGAGGCCGAGGACAACCTCGTGTTGTCGTACGCGGCGGCTTTGACGTCCTCGTAACGGGTCAGCGCCCAGAATCCGGGACCCAATGCTGATGGCGGGTTCCAGTGGACGGGGTCAGTCGATCGCAACTCGTCCAACAGGGGCATCTCTCGGTCGGCGCTGAAGATCGAGATATCCATCAGATCTGCGCGATCCGGCGTTGCTTCGGTAGTTGTCACGTGCGTCACTTTCTACGACTTTTGTGTGGGCCTTCTCACAAGTTAGAACTTCTGCTATGTTTTTGTCAACCATAGAAAAGGTTAGACCAAGGAGCGATGTGACCACTGTGACGCGACATTCCGGTACGTCCCCAACGGCGCTTGAACAGGCGATTTACACCTTCGATCACCCTCACGCGGCATCGCACGACGACCTGGTGCACCTCCTTGGCGGCAAAGGCGCGGGCCTGGCCGAGATGACGAGCGCGTTGGGTATCAGCGTTCCGCCGGGATTCACGATCTCGGTGCCGGTGTGTCACGAGTACCTCGAGAACGGGTGGCCGGATGGCATGGACGACGCGCTTGCCGCCTTCACCCGGGAGTTGGGTGTGCGGATGGGACGGTCCCTGGGGGATAGTCGAGATCCGTTGCTCGTCGCGGTCCGGAGCGGGGCGCCGGTCTCGATGCCGGGCATGCTGGACACCGTTCTCAATCTCGGTCTGAACGACGACACCGTCGAAGGACTCGCCGCGGTGTCCGGCGACGCCCGATTCGCCTGGGACAGCTACCGTCGATTCCTGAGTATGTACGCCGTGACCGTGATGGGCGTCGACCCGTCGGTGGTCTCGGCCGCAGCTGTGACCGAAAATGGTGACCTACGCCGCCAGGTCGACGAGTTGAAGCAGCGGATACGCGACGCGGCCGGACGTGACGTTCCGGTCGATCCGGTTGTACAACTGCGCGGCGCGGTCGAAGCAGTCTTCCGGTCATGGAACAGCCCTCGTGCCCAGACATATCGAGAGCGGGAAAACATCGATCAGGGATTGGGCACCGCGGTCACGGTCCAGGCGATGGTGTTCGGGAATCGTGGTGAGAGATCGGGAACGGGAGTTGTGTTCACCCGCGACCCGGCGACCGGGCACAAAGTGCTCTACGGCGACTATCTCCCTCTCGCGCAGGGGGAGGATGTCGTCGCCGGCACGACACGTACGCTGCACGTTGCCGATCTGGCGACCATTCATCCGGAGATCTTCGCGCAGCTGCACGACACCCTGTATGGACTCGAGCGCCATTTTCGCGACATGTGTGACGTCGAATTCACCGTCGAAGAGGGGAAGCTCTGGCTCCTGCAGACACGTGCCGGCAAGCGAAGTGCCTGTGCTGCAGTCCGGATCGCGGTGGACATGAGCAACGACCCGGAGATCGCGCTCACGCCCGCCGAAGCCGTCAATCGTGTGCCGCCCGAGCTGCGCGACCGGGCACGCGACGAGGCACTGGCCCATGTCAGCGACGGCAGCAGTGGACCCGCAGTGGTGACCAGGGGCTTGGGTGCATCGCCGGGGCGCGCCACCGGGCGCGTGGTTCTGACCAGTGAGGCGGCCGCCGACGCCGAGGATGACGTGATCCTCGTGCGGCCGGAGACCAGTCCGGAGGATGTCGCCGGCATGGCGGCGTCGGTTGGCCTGCTGACCACCACCGGCGGACTCGTGAGTCACGCCGCCGTCGTCGCCCGGGGATGGGGCATACCAGCTGTGGTCGGTGCACACGAATTACGCTGCGGTGCTGCCGGTGTCACCACATCGAGCGGGCAGCAGATCGCCGAGGGCGACACCATCACCATCGACGGGACCACCGGGTGCGTCTGGCTCGGGGCGGTCGCGCCGCCGTCGTCGGCCCTCGTTCGCAAGGCGATCGAAACCGAACTACCTGAACTCCTGGTCCTGGACTCCTGGGCAGGAACCAACATTGTGAAAGGAAATCAGTCATGAAAGTTGTTCTCGACGTGGCCAAGTGCACCTCGCTCGGCAATTGTGAGGCGGTGGCGCCCGACTACTTCGAGGTCGGCGAGGACGGCGACCTCCAGGTCCTTCGCCACGATGTGCCCGACGATCAGCTCGACCTCGTCCGGCAGGCGGTCGCCGCCTGCCCAACGGCCGCACTGTCGTTGGTCGAGGACGAATAGTGGGCGTCCCGGACAAGGTCGTGATCGTCGGCGCGTCGCTCGCCGGATTACGTGCCGCTCAAGCGGCTCGCGCCGATGGATTCACCGGAGAACTCGTGCTCATCGGAGATGAGACCCATCTACCCTATGACCGCCCGCCGCTGTCGAAGGACTTCATCCTCGGTGTCGAGGAGCCCGTCACACCATACTTCGACGGGGCCACCACGTTGGCTGACGAACTCGACATCCGATTGATGTTGGGTGCTCCTGCCGACTCCCTCGACAGCGCGTCTAGGCTGGTGACGGTCGGGGACGTCGCAGTCGACTACGACGCCATTCTCCTGGCCACGGGGTCGGCTGCGCGTCGACTGCCGGGCAGTGAGCATCTGCAAGGAGTGGAAACGCTGCGAACGCTTGACGATGCGCTGCGCGTCGGCCGCGCTTTGCGGTCCGGGTGTCGCACGGTGATCGTCGGCGGTGGCTTCATCGGATCCGAAGTGGCCTCCGCGGCGGCTGAACATGGAGCGCACGCGACGATCGTCGAGGCGGCCGAGACCCCGCTGGTGCGTGCTGTCGGCGCGACCGCCGGCAAGTGGCTCAGTGATCTCCATCAGCGCCACGGAACCGAATTGCTCTGCGGCGCAGGCGTTGAATCGCTGGTCGGCGGGAGCCGTGTGGAGGCAGTGCGGCTTACCGACGGACGTACACTGACGGCCGATCTGGTGGTCGTCGGGATCGGCGCCGACCCGAACACGGGTTGGCTCACCGGCTCCGGGCTGACCCTCGACAACGGCATCGTCTGTGACGCGACGATGAGGGCGGGCGAGAGTGTCTGGGCCGCAGGGGATGTCGCGCGGTGGTGGTCTGAGGATTTCGAGCGGTCCATCCGAATCGAGCACTGGACGAATGCTGCCGAGCAGGGTGCCCGGGCCATGCGCAACCTGTTGGCACCGGAGAGCCCGGTGGCCTATCGCCATATCCCGTATTTCTGGTCGGACTGGTACGGAAGTCGTATCCAACTCGTCGGACTCCCGGTCGGGGAACCTACCGTCGTCACCGGGTCTCCGACGTCGGATGCCTTCGTCGCGCTCTACCGGGAAAACGACCGCCTGGTCGGAGCGCTTGCATTGAACCGTCGGGGGGACGTCATGAAGTATCGCGCGCTGATCGCACGGGCGGCTTCGTGGGATGACGGGTTGGCGTTGGCCGAGGTGCGTAACGCCCGCACGGTGGCGGTGTGACACGCGACCGAGCATTTCTGCCGGTTAGCCATCAGTGACCCAGGACGTCGCTTCGAAGGCCTCGGCCAAACCAGCTGGGCGGTATCCGTTGCCGATGCTCAGCGCTTCGCTGATCGCGTCGATGTTCTCCAAGAGCGTCAATGCGACGCGGCTGACACGGTCACGCCGAACAGCCGAGCTCATATGGCCCTCTTCGCGGAAATCGGTATGGCGCGAGCTGCAAGAGCGCGCCAACATTTGGAGTCGGGCGCCGTCAGGAAGGCGGGGATCGCTGCGGCGAAACGCAAGCCGCGGACAACACCGAAACGCATCGCGTGTCACAGGTCGGAGTGAATACGGTCAGGTATCGCCCCTACGAATCGGCAACTCGGACCGCACTTCACGGGCGTGCCATCGCCCGTTGACAGACCACACCTCGGTCTGAACGATGTGCCGCTCAAGGTGCGAGGGACGCATTGTGCACGAAGGGCGCCACCGGGCGGCAGTGTGGCGCGGTGAGCGGTCGTTCGGCGAGCCGGTCGTCGACCAGCGACGCGATGTTCTCGTCGTAGGCGAGCGTGTTGTGGTCGGCCAGGTCGTTCGGGCAATAGTCCTGGATGACGATGTTGGTCACGGATGGTCCTGACGGGAGTGCGGATTCGCGCGTCTCCACGACCAGGTCGTGTCGCGAACTGATGGTCAGGTAGCGCACGCCGGGTCGGGTCATCCCGCCGCGTGCGGTCGCACGCACGAAGTCCGAACCCACGGCCCCGTCCCGAACGATGGGCAGCGCATCACCAACCCGTTGTGCCAATGCGGGATCGGATCTCAGTTCGGTGAGCAGGCCGTAGAGGCGCACACCGTTGGTGATCGGCGCGATGCCGATCATGTCGTGCACCGTGCGATCGCCACCGAGATGATTGATGTAGTAGAGCGGGACCAATCCGCCTTCTGAGTGGCCGACCAGGTCGACGGTATCCGCTCCGGTCTCCCGACGGACGACGTCGATGAATCGCCCGATTTCGGCGGCCGACTCGGTCAACGCATTGACCTGCAGCAGCGGCAATTGTGTGCCGGTGCCGCGACCGTAGTCGGTGCCGTAGACGCAGTATCCCTGTGCGGTCAGGCGGGTCGAGAGGTAGGACCAGCTGACATAGGAGCTCTCGAACATTCCGTTGACCAGGACCACGGGACGTGGATGGCGGGGAGACGGTACGCAACCGGGTTTGTTCATGCCCGGCGGGATCGCGTCGGGATTGGCCAGCCCGTAGGCAAAGGCGTTGTTCCAGTTGACTTGCGGCGGTCCGGTCGGTGGGGGTGTGGCACTCGCGGGACCGGCCGCCGACGCCAACCACATCAGCATGCACGCGAACGATGTCCACGCGATGCCGCTGATTCTTCGGGATCGGGATCTGCACATTGGTGCCTCCTACCGCGAACGTCCTCACCTACACGGTGCGTTGGCTCCTGCTCGACGCGGAGGCAGCCTTGCTGCTCTCCTTGATCTGCTCCCAATCGGCGTCGGAGAGATTCGTCAGGCCGGCGAATGTCCCCGGACCCGCCAACATCTGACCACCGTCCATCGCGATCGTCTGCCCGGTCAGATAGTCGCAGGCGTCGGAGAGCAGGAACATCGTCAGGTTGGCCAACTCGTCGATGGTGCCGGCACGACCGGCGGGGATCTGATCGGTCTGGGTTGCACCGACCGAGCTCTTGTCGGTCGGATTGAGCATCTCCCAGGCGTAGTCGGTCGGAATCGGTCCGGGGGCAACAGCATTCACGCGGATGTTGTACTTCGCCCACTCCACGGCCAACGACATCGTCATCGAGTGGACCGCGGCCTTGGCCATGGCCGAGGGCACGACGAATGCGCTTCCGGTCCACACCCAGGTGGTCAGTGTGGACAGGATGGAACCGGGCAGACCGTCGGCGATCCACCTCTTGCCGGCCGCGTGCGCGGTGTGAAAGGACCCGTTCATCACGGTGCTGGTGATGGCCGAGAACGCGCGAGGGCTCAGATCCTTGGTTTGTGCGATGAAGTTCGCCGCCGCGTTGTTGAGCACCCCGGTCAGCGGCCCGTGATCGGACCAGATGGTGGCCATCGTCGAGTCGACGCTGTCGTAGTCGCGTACATCCACCGTGTGGAAGTGCACGGACCCGGGGCGGGGAGCCGATGCCTCCTCGGCGGCCTCGGCCAGTACGGCCTCACGCCGGCCCCACAGGTGGACTTCGGCGCCGTGCTCCACCAGATGGCGGGCGACGCCCCGGCCGAGGCCGGTACCGCCGCCGGTGATCAGGATGCGTTTGTCGGCAAGCAGTTTCGGGGAAAACGTGGTGTCGTCGGTCATCATGCACCTTTCGGAGCAGCAGTCGTCGGGTTGGGGGAACTCACAGGCCGATGTTGTTCGCGATGATCTCGCGCTGAATCTCGTTGGTACCGCCATAGATCGGAGGAGCGAGCGCGCGACGCACCTGGCCCTCCATGCCGTACTCGCGGGCGTAGCCGTAACCACCCATCATCTGCATGGCCTCGAGTGTCGTGTTCTTCGCGACCTCGGTGCATCGCATCTTGGCCATGGCGCTTTCCCGCGCGAGATCGTCCTCGAGGCCGGCATCGATCTTGGCCGCGACATCGTAGACGAACACCCGGGCGAGTTCGATGTCGGTGGCCAGATCAGCGATGCGGTGTCGCAGCGCCTGGAAGGAGCCGATCGCCCGGCCGAACTGCTCACGTTGCCGCGCGTAGGCGATGACGTCGTCGAGTGCTCGACGGGCACCACCGATGCTCATGGCCGCGATGATCATCCGTTCGATGCTCAGGCCCCGCATGAGTTGCTTCCACGCATTGCAGGGCTCTCCGACGACCGCGGAGGCGGGTACCTCGACGTCGGTGAAGAACACGTCGTTGCAGGTACGGGCTTCCATCGTCTCGATACCGCGAATGGTCAACCCCGGGGCGTCGGTGGGCACCATCAGCAGCGTCAAGCCCTGATGTTTGGTCCCCGAGGAGTTCTCGCGGGCGAGGACCAGGATGTGTTCGGCCACATGGGCGGCCGAGATCCAGGTCTTCTGACCGTTGATCACATATCGGTCGCCCTCGCGCCGCGCGGTGACCCGGAGCCCGGCCAGATCGGAACCGGCGCCGGGCTCGGACAGGGCGATGGCCTCGAGCCGCCCGGCAGCGAGATTGGTGACGATGGTCTTCTTCTGATCGTCGGTGCCCCACCGCAGATAGGTCTGAGCGGCGGTGAGTCCGGTGGAGTAGCCCGTGATCGGAGCCAGTCCGCGGGCGGACTCCTCCAAGAAGATGCACTCATCGACGAATCCCGCACCGCCACCCCCGAGTTCTTCCGGCAGCGACACCGCCAGCCAACCGTTGCCCGCCATATCGGCCAGCACTTTCGGGCTGTTGGACAGGGTGCCGCCGTCGGTCACGGCGTCGCGCTGGACGACGGTTGCCAGTTCGCGGCGGCAGTACTGCTCGACGGCCGCCGCGAACTGGACCTGTTCGGTGGAGAACTGCACTGCTACTTGCCCCGGTAGGGGGTGAAGTCGGGCTTGCGCTTCTCGTTGAACGCCGTGATGCCCTCGCGGGCTTCGGGGGTCTCGCCGAAGATCTCCAGAGTCGAATACGCCATCTGCCCGACGCTGACGAAGTGTTCGGTGTCGGTGTTGAGCGACTGCTTGAGGACTTTCAGTGCGGTCGGGGAGAAGTCGAGCATCTGGTCCGCCCATGCACGCACCTCATTGCGCAATTCGGCGGCCGGGACGACCTTGTTGACCAGACCCCAGTCGAGGGCTTCTTCTGCCGACAGGCGGCGCAGCATGAACCAGATCTCTCTCGCGCGCTTCTCGCCGACGACGCGAGCCAGGTATCCCGAGCCGAGGCCGGCGTCGAACGATCCGACGCGGGGACCGTTCTGGCCGAACTGGGCGGTATCGGCAGCGATGGTCAGATCGCACAGCACATGCAGCACGTGTCCACCGCCGATGGCCAGACCGTTGACGGCGGCGATGACGGGCTTGGGGTTGTCGCGGATGACGCGGTGCAGCGACTCGACCTCGAACAAGCCGCTCTGCGACGGGCCGTAGTCGCCGGTCTCGGCACGCTGTTTCTGATCGCCTCCCGCACAGAATGCCTTGTCGCCGGCTCCGGTGAGGGCTACGACGCCGACATCGGAACTGGCCCAGGCCCGCTTGAACGCGAGGATCAACTCGTCGACGGTCTGGGCGCGGAAGGCGTTGTAGCGCTCGGGGCGATTGATCGTGATCCACGCCAGCCCGTTGTCGACCTCGTAGGTGATGTCGGTGAATTCGGCCATCAGACGTCGGTGTCCTTTCGTGTGCGGGCGGGGCCCGGCGGTTTCGGTCATTGGACTGACCATTTGCATGACAGTATCGTCGCTTGCCGCCGCGGCGCAAGAGTCCTGTCCGCGATGAGGTGCTGCGGACCTGTCTGACAGTTGCGGGGAGGTGTGTCCGGCAGTCGCCGATGTCCGATAGGTTCGAGATTTACAATCGGACTGTCCATCCGCTGCGATGGGTGATCCGCGCCTCATCTCCGGGTCGCCGCGCGGCTTTCTCTGGATAAAGGAGTTCCGTGATGGCCACGGCCACGGCCACCCCGCCCGTCCGCTTCGGTCATCTCAACCGATGGTTTTATGCGGCAAGAGGATTCCTCACCCCGTTTTTCGGGACCGGTACTGTCAATGTCCTCTTCGGCATCGTGGGCAAACCGATGGCCGATGAGTTCGGATGGAGCCGCTCGGTGATCACCATCGGTTCTCGCTCTAGCCTCGATGTTTCGCGGGGTGACTCCCGCCGCGTGAGTTGGTCCGTT
>NZ_BAEI01000083.1 GCF_000241325.1 Gordonia polyisoprenivorans NBRC 16320 = JCM 10675
CGGTTCGCGCCGACCCCCTCGAATCGGCGCGAACCGGGTTAACCCAGGACGTTGAGGATTTCGGTGGGGGTGTCGTCGGGGAATCCTGCGGCGTGGTTGCGGTTGGTGGCCGATGCTTGGTCTTCGTGGTGCATGGATACGCGGATGGCGTGTTGAGCGTTTTCCGGCAGCGAGGGCAGTAGTTCCAGGACGCGTTCGCGGTGGCGGGTGACGGCTTTGCGTTCGGGCATGCCGGGGTTGGGTTGCACCTGCGGGATGATCTCGGTGAAGTCTTCTTTCGTGCCGCCGCCGGAGATGCCGGCGGCGGCCATCGCCGCCTCCGCAGCGACGAGGGCTTCGTCTTTTTCCTCACTCATGCCGATCGGACCGAACCGATCACCGGAGAGGAACTGCTTGACCACCGGCTGCTCCGAAGTCAGCAACTGCTCCCGCGGACCGAACATCACCAACTCCTTGCGGAACAACATCCCGATGTTGTCCGGGATCGTCCGAGCGATGTTGATGTTGTGCGTCACGATCAGAATCGTCGCATCGATCTGCGCATTGATATCGATCAACAACTGCGAAATATAGGCGGTACGCACCGGATCCAAACCCGAATCCGGCTCATCGCACAAGATGATCTGCGGATCCAACACCAACGCCCGCGCCAACCCGGCACGCTTACGCATACCACCGGAGATCTCACCCGGGAGTTTGTCCTCGGCACCGGCCAGACCGACCAAATCGATCTTCTCCATCACGATGTCGCGGACCTCGTTCTCCTTCTTCTTCGTGTGCTCACGAAGCGGGAACGCGATGTTGTCATACAAACTCATCGACCCGAACAGCGCACCGTCCTGGAACAACA
>NZ_BAEI01000082.1 GCF_000241325.1 Gordonia polyisoprenivorans NBRC 16320 = JCM 10675
ATTCGTGTGTTGTCTTGGTGCCTGCAATGGTTGTCGTGTTGGTGAGGTGTCCTGTGGTGGGGCGCGGAGATGCGGTGATGTTGTGGGTGTGTGTTGTTTGAGAAGTGCATAGTGGATGCGAGCATCTTTATTTTTGCAATGCATATCGAATCAATGTTTTTGGTTTGTGTGTTTTGTTCGAGTTGAATAAATGTTGTAGGCAAATGGCTAATGTCGCGGGTGACTGTTTCTGGTGTGCTTCCTTTGTGGGGGTGCACGGGGGCGGAGCCCCCGTGGGATT
>NZ_BAEI01000081.1 GCF_000241325.1 Gordonia polyisoprenivorans NBRC 16320 = JCM 10675
ACCCATCGGGGAAAGGGTTCCTCGACCATCGGGGAAACGGGCTCCTCGACAGTCGGGGGCTCCTCGACCAGCGGGGGCCTACTGTGCGATCAGCTTGTTGACGGTGCGGTTCAGGAAGTTCGGGATGAACTTGGCGGCGTTGTTGAGGAACAGCGTCTGGGTGCCGACGGAGTAGCTGGTGCGGTGCAGCAGGCGATCGATGCGATTCGGGTTCACCGACTCGTAGACCTTCTCGGCAACCTCCTCGGGCGTGATGCGCACCCCGAGGGTCGTGGTCGACTTGGCGTCGTTGTCGGCGAGGGCGGTCTTGGCCCACAGCGGCCAGATGCCGACGACGCGGATGTCCTCGTGCTCCCACTCGAGTTCGAGGGCTTCGGTGAGGCCGGCGACGTAGAACTTGGTGGCCGAATAGGTGGCGATGCCGGGCTGGCCGTAGATCGCCGACGCCGAGGCGATGTTGACCAGGTGCGCGCCCGGCGTCCTCTTCAGGTACGGGTAGGCGGCCTGCGCGCCGAGGGTCACGCCCAGGGCGTCGATGTCGATCTGCGCGCGGATCGCCTCGGGGGTGATCTCGTCGAGGCGTCCGGCGACGAGGATGCCGGCGTTGTTGTCGAGGACGTCCAGGGTGCCGCCGCTGTGTTCGGTGAATGCGGCGAGTGCGTCAGCCCACTGTTGTGGTTCGCGGACGTCGAGGACGCCGGTGATGAAGTCGGGGTGATCGGCGGACACCTTGTCGAGTGCTTCTGGGTTCACGTCGTAGACGCCAACGGTCCATCCTTCGCGCTCGAATCGCTCGGCCGTCGCCAGTCCGATGCCCGACGCACCGCCGGTGATGAAGATGGAAGACATGTGCACTCCTCGGTGTGACCTGCGCAAACGTGGTACCACTCAGAACTTACTGGTGAGTATAGTAGCGAAGCTGTTTACCAGGTCACACGGGACTGCTATCTTGACAACAAGCGTTGATATGACATCAGCCGTTGTCATAGAAAGACCCGACCGAGACGGAGGCACCGCGACATGACCGCCGCAATGGACCGCACAGCTCCTCACACCCCCACTGACGACGACGGAGTCGTCGTCAGCATGCACGACCAGGGAACCGACGAGGTGTCGACGCGCCTGCTCGCGTCGGCGGCCCGGCTGTCGCGCAATGCGATGACCGAGATCGACTGGTCTCTGCCCATGGACCCGACGAAGTACGGCTGCAGCCCGGAATGGTCGTCGCTCTACGGCACCGCCTACTGGGACGAACTGACCGAGGAGCAGCGCATCTCGGTCACCCGCCACGAGTTCGCGTCGATCATGAACATCGGCATCTGGTTCGAGATGATCCTGCAGGAAATGGTCGTCCGCGATCAGTACCTCGGCGCCTACCACAGCCCCGAGTTCCAGTTCGCGCTCACCGAGATCGCCGACGAGTGCCGCCACTCGATCATGTTCGCCAAGGCGAGTGAGAAGATGGTCGGCACCTCCTACAAGCCGACCAAGTGGGTCGGTCGGCTCGGCAGGTTCTTCAAGGGCACCGCCAAGAACGAGGTCGCCTACGCCGGCATCCTCGTCGCCGAAGAGGTCCTCGACGTCTTCCAGCGTGGCTGCATGCGCGACGAGCGGGTGCTCCCGTTCATCCGTACCGTCAACGAGATCCACGTTCTCGAGGAATCGCGGCACATGAAGTTCGCGCGCGAAGAGGTGCGTGAGTCGATGCGGGGCATCAGCTGGGCCCGCCGCCAGTTCAGTGCGCTGTACGTGTCGGTTGCCGCGTACATGATCGTGTCGAGCCTGGTCCAGCGCAAGGCATTCGAGGACGCCGGACTCGACGCCGACCGTGCCGTGGAGGAGATGAACCACAACTCGCACTTCCAGTCGATGATCCGCAGCAGCTGCGCGCATCTGATGGAGTTCCTCGACGAGGTGGGCCTGCTGACCCGCCCGGCGATGCACTACTACCGGAAAGTGCACATGCTCTGATGTTTGTCATCACCCAATCCTGTTGCAGCGACGCAGCATGCGTGTCGGTCTGTCCGGTCAACTGCATCCACCCGACTCCTGAGGAGCGGGGCTTCGGGACCTCCGACATCCTGCACATCGACCCGCAGGCCTGCATCGACTGTGGTGCCTGCGCCGACGCCTGCCCGGTGGACGCGATCTTCCCCGCCGACAAGCTCGGCACCCGCGACAAGGTCTTCGTCGAGATCAACGCCGACTACTACAAGAACAACCCGGACGTGACCTCGGGGTGGTCGGACGTGGTCTACCCGGAGATCCCGAAACTCCCTGCGGGACTGCGGGTTGCGCTCGTCGGCACCGGACCGTCGGGTGGATACGCCCTGCGGACCCTGCTCGACCGGACCGAGGCGGACGTGACCGTCATCGACAAGCTGCCCACCCCGGGCGGTCTCGTGCGTGCCGGTGTGGCCCCCGACCATCCGGGTACCAAGGGCGTGTTGGGCGGCTTCGACCTGCTCTACCGCGATCCCCGCGTCATGATGGCCACCAACGTCGAGGTGGGGGAGGCGCCGGGGCAGATCACCCCCGCCGAACTCGCCGACCATTTCGACGCCGTGTTCTACGCCGTCGGCGCGAGTGAGTCACGGCGCCTGGGGATTCCGGGTGAGGAGCTTGCCGGCTCGACGTCGGCGACCGAACTCGTTGCGTGGTACAACGCGGTGCCCGGCGCTGACGCCGCACCCCCGATCCGTCGCGATCACACCGCGACCGGCCGGGCCGTCATCGTCGGCACCGGCAACGTCGCTCTCGACGTCGCCCGTATCCTCATCTCGCCGCCGGAGTTGTTGGCCACCACCGACATCGCCGACCGTGCGCTGCGCATCCTCGAGGAGCAGAACGTCCACGAGGTCGTCGTGCTCGGCCGTCGTGATCAGGCGTCGGCGGCCTACACCTCGGCCGAATACCGTGCGTTGTCGACGATTCCGGGTGTGGAGGTCGTCGTCCACGACGATCCCGACGCCGAATTGCCGGACTTCACCGGTCCCGCCGACCCGCAGCACCGTCGCATCGTGTTCCTCTTCCACTCCGCCCCGGAGCGCATCCTCGGCCAGACGCAGGTCGAGGCCGTCGACGTCCGAACCGGATCGCACACCCGTCGCATCGCTGCCGATCTCGCGGTGCGCTCCGTCGGGTATCGGTCGGTGCCGATCGCTGGACTGCCCTTCGACGACGCGCGTGGCGTGTTCCCCAACGACGAGGGCCGGATGCTCGATGAGCACGGGCAGGTCATCCCGGGCGTGTATGTCCTGGGGTGGGCCAAGCGCGGCCCGAGTGGTGGTATCGGTGCCAACAAGATGTGCGCGCAACGCACCGTGGAGGACTTCATCGACGACGCCGTCGCGGGTGTCCTGCCCCGATCCGGGCGCGCGGCCGAGGAGTTCGGAGCGTTGTTGCGCAAGCGAACCCGCCACGTCATCGGCTACCGCGGCATGCGCGCCATCGACCGCATCGAACGGCGCCGCGGCGAGGAGCAGGGCCGCCCGCGCGTGAAGTTCACCCGTATCCCCGACATGGTCGGCGCGGCGGGATGGCGCAAACGATGACCGCGGCAATCGAATCCCCGCGGCCGGTCTGGTATCGCCGATCCCTGCTCGCGGTGTTCATCGCGTCGTTCTTCACCCAGAATGCGATTGCGCTGCCGTATGTGGCGCGCAACGGGGCGTCGTCGGCGAAGGACTTCTTCGTCGGGGACATCCTCAAGACCACCCCGGGCCGGTTCGCGATGGTCGATCTCGGCTACGTCGTGCTGGGCTTTCACCTCTGGGCGTTCGCCGAGGCGCGACGGCTGAGCATCCTGCGGTGGTGGATCGCCTCGGTGGTACTGACCTTCGGCGTCGGCATCGCCACCGCGATCCCGTTCTTCCTGCTGGCCCGCGACCGGGCCCTGTCCCTAGGAGACGGTAGCCCGCTGCGAGAGCGGTGCAGCGGGGCCAATGGGTCAGTCAGCTGACGTGCGCGTACCGAATCCTTGCATATTCCTGGTGAATTCAAGTGATTTGTTGTCCGCGAAAGTGTCGGGTGAGAATGCCGGGTCGGTCATCACACCCCAAGCTCGACGGCGTTGCATCGCGAGGTTTCCGGCGTCGTAGAGAGGGAAGACGATGGCTTCACGGTAGAGCTTGGCCAGCGGAAAGCGGCGGTCGAGTGCGTTGACGCCGACCACGCGCATGCAGTCGTAGACCACGCTTTGCATCAGGTCGCCGCAGTAGGTCTTGTTCATTCCGGCGATGGCATGGCCTTGCCCGGGATGGGTGTCCATGTAGTGGGCGGTCTTCCAGCTGAAGTATCGGCCGGCTTCGATGCGGGCTGCGATTTCGGTGAGAAGGTTGCCCACTGCTTGATGATGGATGATGGGCGCGGTCCCGCCGCCGGTGTAGGTCCTCGCCCACTTGAGTGTGAAGTCGTATGCGCTGCGCGCTACGGCCACTGCGGCGATACTCGCGATGGGTGCCGACCAAGTGAAGTTGCGATGTATGAGCAGGTCTCCCTGGGTGCCGGTCAGCATGTTCTCTTCGGGGATATGAGCGTCGCGAAAGGTCATGGTGACGTTCTGGCATGTGCGATGAGCCATCTTGTCGATGACCTCGTAAGTGATGCCTGCGGTGCCGCGCTCGACGACGAAGGCACCGAGTGCGTCGACGGCGCCGCGGGTGGTATCGGTGCGTGCGACACACACATTGATGTCGGCACCTCGAAGGTCCCATCCTCCGGCGTTGGCGGGCCAGTGTTTCTCGCCGTTCACCACAAACTCGCCACGGCGTGGTTTGTGTTCAGCGAGAAGTTGTATGCCTGCCATGGGATTCGGATGGTCGAAGTTGGCGGTGCCGCCGCGTTCGCTGACGACCCAGCCGGCGAGGAAAGTGCCGGTCGTGTCCTCGGTGGCCTTGGTAATCCAGCGTTCGCGTTGTTCTTCGGTACCGAGCCACAAGATCGGCATGAGCGAGAGTCCGTTGACGAGCAGAATCGTGGGGAATCCTGGGTCGGCGGCGCAGAGTTCTTCGATCGCGATGAGGAAATCGACGTTACTTGCGCCACCACCGCCGTACTGGCGAGGCAGAAACATTGTGGTGAAGCCGTTCTCTGCGGCGAGCCGATAAATCGGCTGCATCGCGCGGAACGCCTCATGCGGATCGCCGATCGCGTCGGCGCGCTCGGCAGCAGGACGCAGCACGTCGATGGCGAATTCGCGCGCACGCGCTTTCAGCCGCTGTTGCTTCTGTGTCAGGTCGAACCCGATAGCCACTTACTACCTCCGAAGGAAGCCAGCACAACACGGACGGAAGCTAGCCGAGCAGACGGGCCGGGGAGCAGGCCCGATGACGCCTCGGTCAAGCGGTCATGCGACCGGGGGTCCACTGTGCGTCATGCCGAGTGCTCCCAGCAAGCCGTAATCATTGGTGGCGATATCTGCCAGCGTGGCTTGATCGAGGACCTCGAAATACGCATCGAGAGCTTGGGCGAAGACATTTCGAGCCCCGCACACCCCGGCGATCCGGCAGTAGCGGACCGGTCCGAGGCACTCCACAACGGCGAAGTCGGACTCCATGATTCGCATGATCTGACCCACCGTGATCGTGGACGGATCTCGCACCAGATGCACTCCGCCGCCCCGGCCGCGCGTCGTCTCCACAATGTCGGCCCCGGCCAACTTCTGTACCACCTTGTCCAGGTGGTTGCGCGAAATACGGTGAGCCGCTGCGATTTCGGCGACTGATCCGCGCTGTTCCGGCGCGACACGCAGGTACAGCAGCACCCTCAGGGCGTAGTCGGCGTGGCTCGTGTGCTTCATGGTGGCCTCCAGCGGCAACGTGTTCACCGATCGTACCGGCCTTCAACGGTTGCCGCGGTTCGCGCGAGTGAGGGTGTGGCCGCATCTGTTACGGACTGATCGAGCCACACCCTCGTCCGCGTCAGCCGGCGATGGTGCCGATGCTTTCGTGGTGCTTGTCGAACTGCACGTATTCGTCCTCCATGATGGCGCGCGGGTTGAAGGCGGGATCTGCGATGATGCCGTGGACACGTCGACGCTGCATGCCCATGTTGCCGCCGTCGTAGATCGGCAGGACCGCGGCTTCGCGCAACAGTTTTCCGAATCCGTTCTTCGTCTCCAGGCTGTTGACGCCCACGATCTGCATGCATTTGTAGACGCAGTCGAACATCAGCTCGGTGACCTGGATCTTGTTCATGGCCCCGACCAGCTCCGCATGCTGTTCGTGCTTGTCGAGGTAGTCGGCAGCCCGCCACGAGAATGAACGTGCCATCTCGATCTTCGATGCCACGTCACCGAGCACGTAGCCGACGTTCTGGAAGCCGATGATCGGCTTGAGTCCACCTGCGGTGTTCGTCTTGGCCCAGTTCAGAGCGGTTTCGTATGCGGCGCGGGCCATTCCGACGGCCGCGATGGCTGCCACCGGACCGGACCAGGCGAAGTTGCGGTTGATGACCAGATCGCCGTTCCCCGCCGCGCCGGGCAGAAGATTGGCGGCGGGGATTCGCGCATTGTCGAAGACGATCTCGGCGTTGGAGGCGAGTCGATGGCCGATCTTGTCGAGATGACGGTAGCTGACACCCGGTGTGTTGCGCTCGAGGATCAGGGCGGACAAACCCTCGGTTCCGCCCTTCTCCGAATCGGTGCGGACGATGAGTGTCCCGGCATTGGTGCCCTGTTCGTCCCATCCGGCAGAAGACGGCCAGTACTTGCGGCCGTTGACAAGGTAGTCGTCACCGTCGCGCACCGCGGTGAGCCCCACCCCGGCCGGTCGCGGCAGCTGGATATCGAAGTTCGCTGTGCCGGCGGGGTTGCCGGGCGGCTCGCTGGCTGTCCACCCGCCGAGGTACTCGCCGGTCGGATCGGATGTCGCCGCAGTGAGGAACTTCTCCTTCTGTTCATCGCTGCCGTACCAGGCAATCGGCATCAGTCCCAATCCGTTACACAGCACCGTGCAGGCGAAGCCGGGATCGACTACGCAGATCTCTTCTGCGGCGATGACCAGGTCAACGCAGGACACGCCGCCTCCGCCGTACTCGGTGGGCAGCATGCACATGGCAATCCCGGCCCGATAGGCCTCGATGTACGCAGGCTTGGTCAGTTGAAATCCCTTGAGCGGATCGGGCTCCGCGTCGGCTTCGACGATGACGGGTGCCAGTACGTTCTCGGCGAATTCGCGAACCTCGTGCTGCAGTTTGCGCTGCTCCGAGGACATTGTGAAGTTGATGGACATTGGGTGTCTCCAGTTCTTCAGGGTTTTCACAGACGACCACTGCTTGGCCCCGTTGCTCGAGCTGCGATCGACCATGAGAATCCCAAACCGGTATGTCAGATACCGGTTTGGTTCTGTTACCTGCGGGATACCGCTCATTGCTGATTCCTCACCGTGCCGCCGGCCGACTGTGAGATCCGCACCGGTCGTGCTCGACAGTGTCCAGATCTTGAACACAGCCGTGGCTGCGATCTTCCTAGCCCGAGACCTCCCGGCCGCCAGGTCGGGACGTGAGCGCCTGACAACGCCCTCGTAACACGGCAGCAAGTCGTATTTCACGCGGCGTCGGGATAGTGGCCCCATGGCCAGTACCCCGCACTTCCTTCAGGGCGTCTTCGCGTTCACCGGCTCCGGACTCGCCAAGCCCGCGCCGATCGATCCGGGGCTGTCGTATGTGGTGCCCTCCGGACTGACCGCGCAGCCGTTGTACTTTCGCGGCGGCAACAGCTCCGGCGAACTGATCTCGGTGACCCTCATGCGTGACGGCGCGCCGATGCGGATCTTCCCGATGGGCGCACGGGGTGCGGTCAACGTGCCGCTGCGGGTGGTGCAGGACGTCGACCCGGATTCAACCCTCGAACTGCTGCTCGCCGCACCCGAGGGATGCATGGGCGAGGTCGTCATCGACTTCGGCATGGTGCTCATCTGATGGCGGACCAGGTGCCGGGGGATGAGGGTGCGGTCGCGACGCGTCGCCTCGTCGTCGTCGGCAACGGCATGGCCGGCGCTCGTACGGTCGAGGAGATCCTGGCACGCGGCGGCGGTGAGCAGTTCTCGCTCACCATGATCGGCGACGAGCCGTACGGCAACTACAACCGGATCATGCTGTCGCACGTGCTCGCCGGGGAGAGCACCGTCGATGACGACGACCTCATGCTGAACCCGATGTCGTGGTACGCCGACAACGGCGTCATCCTGCATGCCGGCGACCGCGCGGTCGCGGTGGATCGCTTCGCCAAGACCGTCACCTGCGAGAGCGGCATGGTCATCGGCTTCGACGTACTGATCATCGCGACCGGATCGCACACATTTTTCCCGAACATGGACGGACTACGCGAACCCGACGGCCGGTTGGCGCGAGGGGTTTTCGGATTCCGCACGATCGCCGACACCAACGGCATGCTGCAGATGGCCTCCTCGCGCGATCACCTGCACGCGGTGGTCATCGGCGGTGGGCTCCTCGGGCTCGAGGCCGCCCACGGCCTGAGCGCCCAGGGCGTCGCGGTGGACGTGGTGCACTCACCCGGACACCTGATGAACCAGCAACTCGACGAACGCGGCGGAAAAGTTTTGCGCAACACCATCGAAGCGCTCGGGGTGGGCGTGCACACCGGCAAACGCACCACCGCCGTCCTGCGCACCGACACCGGAACCGTTGCGGGCGTGCAGTTCACCGATGGTGACACCCTGCCCGCCGACATGATCGTGGTGACCGCGGGTATTCGCGCCAACGTCGAACTGGCGCGCCGTGCCGGTTTGGTCGTCGAACGCGGGATCGTCGTCGACGACCAGATGCGTTGTGAGGATGAGGCATTCATCTACGCCGTCGGTGAGTGCGCGCAGCACCGCAGCGAGGTGTACGGGCTGGTCGCACCGCTGTGGGAGCAGGCGGCGGTCCTCGCCGATGTACTCACCGGCGCCGATCCGCGTGCGGAGTACCACGGTTCGCGTCTGACCACCAAGCTAAAGGTGGCGGGCGTGGACGTCGCGGCGATGGGTGTCAAGGGCCCGGAACGTGAGGACGACGAGTTCGTCCAGTTCTACGAACCGCGCAACGGCATCTACAAGTCGGTGGTGGTGCGCGATGACAAACTCATCGGCGCGATGCTCCTCGGCGACGTGTCCAAGGTCGGCTTCCTCACCCAGGCCTTCGACGAGAAGGTACCGCTACCCGCCGAACGCATCTCGATGCTGTTCGACATGGGAACACCCAGTGCGGCAACAGGTGCCGCGGAGCTGTCCGACGACGCGCAGGTGTGCAACTGCAACGGCGTCACCAAGGGTGATCTCGTGGCGTGCGTCCGCGGCGGTGCCACCAGCGTCGCCGAGGTGTGTGCGGCCACCCGCGCAGGCAAGGGGTGCGGCTCGTGCAAGGGGCTCGTCGCCGACGTCGTCGAGGTCGCGGCCGGTGACGCATTGACCTCCGATGCCTCCGCCGACTGGTACGTCCCGTGCATCCCGTTGGCGAAACCCGAACTGATCGAGGCGATCCGGCGCCAGGATCTGCGGTCGGTCAGCGCGGTGTTCGCCGCGCTCGCACCCGACGGGGAAGACGCGACGGCGAAAATGCCGTTGGCGTCGTTGCTGCGGGTGGTGTGGGGAGCCGACTGGCAGCGTGAACCGGGCGCGCTTTTCGTCAACGACAGGGTGCACGCGAACATCCAACGCGACGGCACGTTCTCGGTGGTGCCGCAGATGAAGGGCGGGGTCACCTCTCCGCAACAGCTGCGCCGGATCGCCGATGTCGCAGAGAAATACGACATTCCGATGATCAAGGCGACCGGCGGGCAACGGCTCGATCTGCTGGGCGTCACCAAGGAAGACCTCCCCAAGGTGTGGGCCGATCTCGGCATGCCGTCGGGCTATGCCTACGGCAAAAGCTTCCGGACAGTGAAAACCTGTGTGGGCACCGACTACTGCCGGTTCGGCCTCGGTGACTCGACGGCGCTGGGGATCGCCATCGAGTCGCGATATCAGGGACTGGAATCGCCGGCCAAGCTCAAACTGGCGGTCACCGGATGCCCCCGCAACTGTGCGGAGGCACTGTGCAAGGACTTCGGGGTGGTGGCCATCGGCAACGGACTCTGGGAGATCTACGTCGGCGGCGCGGCCGGCGCGCACATTCGCAAGGGTGATCTGCTGGCGACCGCCGACTCCCCGGAGGAGGTGATCCGGCTGTGCGGCAACTTCATTCAGTACTACCGGGAAAATGCCAAGTGGCTCGAACGCACCTATGCGTGGGTGCCGCGGATCGGGATCGACGAACTGCGCGCGATCCTCGTCGATGATCGCGACGGCCTCGTCGCGGGTTTGCAGGAACGTATCGACGAGGCCGTCGCCGGCTACGTCGACCCGTGGCTCGACCGCGAAGAGCCGAAGTCACCCGCCCAGTTCTCCTCCGCCCTGCCGTTGTTGCCGCTGCCGCAGGTGCCGGTCCGGTGACCGCGGTCGAGCGCCGAGGCCCCGAGCCCGTCAGTCCCGAGTCCGTCAGCTCCGAGTCCGTCACCGCAGAACCGGTGGAGATCGGCGAGATGGCCGACCTCGCACTCGGGGAAGGTCGCGCATATGTGCTCGGCGACAAGCAGATAGCGGTGTTCCGGATGACCGACGGCACGCTGCGCGCCACCTCTGCGGTCTGCCCGCACAAGGGCGGCCCGCTCGCCGACGGACAGTTCGACCTCGGCACCATCGTCTGCCCGCTCCACCAGTACGCGTTCGGCTTCGCCGACGGTGCATGCACCACAGCGGGGATCGGTACGATCGAGGTCTATCGTGCCCAGGATCGAGACGGACGCATCGTGGTGTGGGTGTAGCGGCGACCCGCCGTCCCGCGTCAGCCTTTCGCCACGTCCTGCGCAGCCACCTCGGGCATCGCCTCTTCTTCGGCCTGCACCTCGGCCTGCCCGGACATGGCGTCGATGTCCTCGAGCGGGGGCACCGGACGGCCGTCGAGGACGAGTCGCATCCGTTCCTTGTCCAGCTGGCCTTCCCAATTGGCGACGACGAAGGTGGCCACGCAGTTGCCGAGCAGATTCACCGACACGCGCATCGAATCCATGATGCGGTCGGCACCGAGCAGAAGGGCCACCGCCGCAACGGGAATGCTGCCGTGGCCGATGGCGGTCACCGTCGCAGACAGGGCGAGAAACGACGACCCCGGCACCCCGGCCATGCCCTTGGAGGTCAGCATGAGGACGAGGACGGCCGTCAGTTGTTCGCCGAGACTGAGATTCACGCCGAGTGCTTGCGCGAGGAACAGCACGCAGATCGACAGGTAGAGGGTGGCGCCGTCGAGGTTGAACGAGTAGCCGGTGGGTACCACGAGTCCGGTGGTGGTCCGCGAACATCCGGCGTAGGTCAGTTTGGTCATGATGCGCGGCAACACGACCTCGGTGGAGGCGGTGCCGAGCGCGATGAACAGTTCATCCTTGATGTAGCGCAGGAACTTCCAGAGACTCACTCCGGCGAAGACACGGACGACCGCAGCCAGCACGAGGATGAACAGCACTGCGGCGAGGTAACAGCACGCGATAAGCTTTCCGTAGCTCGCCAGCGACGACAGTCCGTATTGGCCGACGATATAGGCCATCGCGCCGAAGGCGCCGACCGGCGCGAGTTTCATGATCCAGCCGATGATCAGGAAGAAGACGTGGCTGGACTGGTCCACGAACGAGACGATGACGGGGACCTTGGATCCCAGTTTCGCCAGTGCCAGCCCGAACAACACGGCAAAGAACAGCACCTGCAGGAGCTCGTTCTCCGCGAACGCCGAGATCACCGACGTGGGAATGATGTTCGTGAGGAACTCGACGGTGTGCGGCAGCTCGCCGTTGCCGGTTGACTTCGCGACGGCGTCGGCGCCGGTGGCCAGGGTTTGCGGGTCGATGCTGAATCCGCTGCCGGGCTTGACGATGTTGCCCACCGCCAGGCCGAAGATCAACGCGAAGGTGGTGACCACCTCGAAGTAGATGAGTGCCTTGACACCGATGCGGCCCACCGACTTCAGGTCACCGACGTGAGCGATCCCGAGCACGACGGTGCAGAAGATGATGGGCGCGATGAGCATCTTGATGAGCTTGATGAAGCCATCTGCCAGGGGTTTGAGCGCCGATCCGGCATCGGGCCACAATGCTCCGAGGACGATACCGGCGATGATCGCCACGATCAGCCAGGTGAACAGCGAGGTATACCAGGCGCCCCGGGGTGAGCGGGCGGGTCCCTCCGACGGCACGGTGTTCTCTATAGTTAAACGGCCATTACGGTGGGGTGAATTCACCTCTGTGCATGATCCGCGGGATGCCGGCCCGTGATCTCCGCTCGGTCAGTACACGTCGCGCACATAACGCTTGTCGGCGGCGAGTGCCTTGACGTACTGCTCGGCGCTCTTCTCCGACAGCTTTCCATACTGGGCGACAACACCTTTGAGCGTCGCATCGACGTCGCGCGCCATCCGGCTCGCGTCACCGCACACATAGATGTGGGCACCGTCGTGCAGCCATCGGTAGAGCTCGGCGCCGTGTTCGGCGATGCGGTCCTGCACGTAGATCTTGCGGTCCTGATCGCGCGAGAAGGCGACGTCGAGGCGGGTCAGCAGGCCGTCGGAGAGCATGTCGGTGAGCTCGTCGCGATAGTAGAAGTCGGTGGCGCTGTGTTGTTCTCCGAAGAACAACCAGTTGCGCCCACCGTGCCCGAGCGCGCGCCGCTCGTGGAGGAATGCGCGAAATGGTGCGATCCCGGTGCCGGGCCCGATCATGATCATCGGGGTGTCGGGGTCGGTGGGCGGGCGAAAGTGGTTGGTGGGCGTCACGAAGACGCCCACCTCGGCGCTCTCGGCGTGGTCGGCGAGGAAGGTCGAACACACGCCGTGTCGTGGGGTGCCGTGTACGTTGTAGCGCACCGCCGACACCGTCAGGTGGACTTCGCCCTGTGCGGTCAGGGGTGAGGACGAGATCGAGTACGAGCGTGGTGCAAGGGGTTTGATGCGGTCGACCCATTCTTGCGGGTCGGCGTCGACGCGGGTTGTCGCCAGCACGTCGACCGATTGTCGTCCCCACGACCATGCACCGAACTCGTCCTTGTTGCCGGGTGCTGCGAGTGTGGACAATGCCTGATCGCCGCTGCGTTCGGCCATGAACCGGACGAGATCGGGTGTGAGGCGTGCGATCTCGAGGTGGTCACGAAGCGCCGTGTCGAGGGTGGTGGTCCCACCTGGTCCCGACGGGCCGTCGGGGATCTCGACTCTGGCCTGCGGGTCGAGGCGGGTGTGATGCAGCCACTCGTCGACCAGGCTCTCGCTGTTGCGTGGGTAGACGCCGAGCGCGTCGCCGGCCCGATAATCCAGGGTGCCCGGCGGAAGGTGGAAGGCGAAGTTGCGCACATCCTTCGCCGAGCCGGAGGTGTTCAATCGTCTGTTGTGGATCAGGCTGGTACGCAATGGCTTCTTGCGTGAATACCCGGGCGAACTGACCTGCGCGGAGGGTTCGCGAACCTCGACGCGTGCGGCGGTGACGTCGGTGGGCGTCGGGGCCTCGGGTGTGAGACGGGTGAGAACGCGCTCGAGCCACACCCCGGCGGGCTCCTCGAAGTCCGGCTCGCAGTCCACCCGGTCGGTCAGGCGCGTCGCCCCGAGCTCGGCGAGCCTTTCGTCGAGTCTGCGTCCGTGGCCGCAGAAGTCGTCATAACTGGAATCGCCGAAAGCCAGTACCGAATAGGCTAATTCGTCGAGTGCGGGCGCGTCGTCGGCGTTCAGGCGCTCCCAGAAGCCGATGCCGTTGTCCGGTGGTTCACCGTCGCCGGTGGTTGCCGTGACGAACAGTGCGGTGCCGGACAAGGTACTCGGATCGCACTCGTCCATCGCCGTGGCCGTCACCGGATGTCCGCCCTCGCGTAGACGCGCGACCACGGTCTCGGCGAAGTCCTCGGCGTTGCCCATCTGCGACGCCCACAGGACGCTGATCGCTGCGCGTGACGGCGCCGGCGCCTCGACGGATGTCACGTCGGCATCGGGGTCGGCGCGGGCCGAGCGTGAGAACGTCCCGGCCAGTACTCCGTTGACAAAGGCAGTGGTGTCCGCCGCCAGCGGCGCATCCGCGGGCAGCACCGGCACCGCGCCGTCCGGTGGTGCGGCACGGAGTCCGGCCACGAGGCCGGCGAGGTAGATCCGTTCGGACTCGGTGAAAGACGGTGCGGCGATGGCAGAAACCCCGAGGGCCGCCGCGAGCGAGTCCACGAGCGCTGTCGGCGCGGTGGCGAGCGCCGTCGCCGGGATAGCAAACGCGGTCGGCGCGGTGGCGGGCGCTGTCGACGGAAGCGAAGGCGCTGTCGGCGGTTCGGCGGCACCGACTCTGGTGAGGGCGACGGCACACACCTTGAACTCCGGTTGCTGGGAGGCGGGGTCGATGGCATCGGAGGTGACCGCGTTGATCGCGAGGTGCTCGCCCCAGAGGTCGTTCCAATGGAAGGGGACGAAGACGCTGCCCGGGCGGACGCGGTCGGACACCTGTGCGGGCAGTACCGCACGCCCGCGTCGGGAGGCCACCTCGACACTGTCGGTGTCGGAAATCGCCAGCCGGGCAGCATCATCGGCGTGGATCTCGACGAACGGTCCGGGCGCGAGCTTGTTCAGCTTGGCGACCCGCCCGGTCTTGGTCAGCGTGTGCCACTGGTGTGGGAGGCGTCCGGTGTTGAGCAAAATCGGGTAGTCGTCGTCGGGCATCTCCGCCGGATCGACGTGCGGCCGCGCGAAGAATTGCGCGCGACGCGTCGGTGTGGCAAACGCCAACCGAGGGCGGGTGCCGTCGTCGAGCTGGTGCAAGGTCTGGCTGTGACCGTCGTTGAGGTAGCGGACGGGGTGCCGTCCGTCGGCGTCGGTGTCCTCCGGCGGGCACGGCCACTGGATGGGGGAGCGGCGCAACCGCTCGTAGGTGACCCCGCGCAGGTCGTAGCCGGTGCGCGGGTTGTGAAAGCGGCGGATCTCATCGAAGACCTCCTCGGCGCTGGCATAGGTGAAGGCATCGGAATATCCCATGGCGCAAGCGATCCGGGCGATGATCTGCCAATCCGGTAGCGCCTGACCGGGTGCCGGCATGGCCGGGGAGAACAGGGTGATGTTGCGTTCGGAGTTGACCATGGTGCCGGTGGATTCGCTCCACAGGGCGGCGGGCAGGATCACGTCGGCGTAGGCGTTGGTCTCGGTGGCGGTGAAGGCGTCCTGGGTGACGACGAGCTCGGCGCGGCGGAGACTGTCGATGACGGTGCTCCGATTGGACACCGAGGCAACGGGATTGGTGCAGATGATCCAGCATGCCTTGATCTGTCCGTCGGCCATGCGGGAGAACATGTCGATGGTGCCGCCGCCGACGTCGGTGCGCAGGGTTCCGGAGGGCAGGTCCCATTGTTCTTCGACGAAGGCTCGGTCCTCATCGGAGGTGACGGCCCGCTGACCGGGCAATCCTGGTCCCATGTAACCCATCTCGCGGCCACCCATGGCGTTGGGCTGACCGGTCAGCGAGAACGGCCCGCTGCCGAGACGGCAGATCGCGCCGGTGGCGAGGTGAAGATTGATCAGCGCGTTGGTGTTCCACGTTCCGTGCGTCGACTGGTTGAGACCCATCGTCCAGCAACTCATCCAGTTGCCTGCGGTGCCGATCAACGCCGCCGCGGCCCGCAGGTCCTTCTCGTCGATCCCGCAGATCTCGGCCACTCGCTCCGGTGGGTACTGCTCGGCGAATGACGGCATCTGCTCGAAGCCGTCGGTGAACTCGGCGATGAACTCGTCGTCGAGATGGCCGCCGACGATCAGCAGATGCAGGATTCCGTTGAGCAGTGCGAGGTCGGTGCCGGAGCGGACGGGTAGGAAGAGGTCGGCTTTGTCGGCGGTGGCGGTGCGTCGCGGGTCGGCGACGATGAGGGTGGCGCCGGCCTTGACGCGGTCCATCATCCGCAGGAACAGGATCGGGTGGCAGTCGGCCATGTTGGCGCCGATGACGAAGAAGACATCGGCGTTGTCGAAATCCTGATAGGAGCCCGGTGGGCCGTCGGCGCCGAGTGACTGCTTGTAGCCGGTGCCGGCGCTGGCCATGCAGAGCCGTGAGTTGGACTCGATCTGGTTGGTGCCGATGAAGCCCTTGGCGAGCTTGTTGCTGAGGTACTGCGCCTCCATCGACATCTGACCGGACACGTACAGGGCCACCGCGTCGGGGCCGTGCTCGTCGATGATGGCGCGCAGCCGGCCGGCGGTGTCGAGGAGAACGTCGTCGAGGTCCGCGGACTGCGGCTCGGCGTCGCGGGAAGAACGCACCAGCGGGGCGGTCAGCCGGCCGCCGGAGTTCAGCATGTCGGCGGTGGTGGAGCCCTTGGTGCACAGCCGACCGAAATTCGTCGGGTGATCCTTGCGCCCCGTGCTCTTGAGCACCCGCACCCCCTCGTCCGATTCGCCGGACACCGTCAGATCGAGCCCGCAGCCGACCCCGCAATAGGCGCACAGCGTTGCGGTGGTCGACGGCGAAGTACTCGGCGGGCTCACCGTCCCAGCGTCGGTACCGCGTGTTTCACGACCCGAATGCCGCGGTTACACCGCAATCAACTTGGCCTCACACAGGTGGCCGGTAGATGTGCGGGCATCGTCACTCCAGCGGACCGCACCGCGGCGCTGGTACCGGCGCAGCCCCGCACCACGGGTCCCACGCTCGGTGCGAAAGTTCGCACGACCTGCGCGTTGCTCAGACACCTCTCAGTAGTTGTGGATAAGACTAGTACCCATGCGAATACTCGTGGTCGACGACGATCGGGCCGTGCGTGAGTCGTTGCGCCGATCGCTCACCTTCAACGGCTACACCGTCGACACCGCAGGTGACGGCATCGAAGCCCTGGAGAAGGTGGTTGCCGAGCGACCCGACGTCGCCATCCTCGATGTGATGATGCCGCGCCTCGACGGTCTCGAGGTGTGCCGGCGATTGCGTTCCACCGGTGATGACCTGCCGATTCTGGTGCTGACCGCACGCGATTCGGTGTCCGAGCGGGTGGCCGGCCTCGACGCCGGAGCCGATGACTACCTGCCCAAGCCGTTCGCGATGGAGGAACTCCTCGCGCGTCTGCGTGCCCTGCTGCGCCGCGCGTCTCCCGAGGACGGCGCCGACTCGGAGACCCTGACGTTCGCGGATCTCTCACTCGACCCGGTGACCCGCGACGTCTACCGCGGCGAACGCCAGATCAGTCTGACGCGCACCGAGTTCGCGCTGCTGGAAATGCTGATGGCCAATCCGCGGCGGGTGCTCTCGCGCAGCCGGATCCTCGAAGAGGTGTGGGGCTACGACTTCCCGACCTCTGGTAATGCCCTCGAGGTCTACGTCGGCTACCTGCGCCGCAAGACCGAGGCCGACGGGGAGACCCGCCTGATCCACACCGTGCGCGGCGTCGGATACGTGCTGCGGGAGACGCCGCCGTAGTGGCCAACCCCGGACATTCCCCGGTGGGCGCCGATACGGATTCCGCGTCGCCGTCGCCCTTCACAGAGGGACACACCACGTCGGACACACCGACGTCGCCACTGCATGAGTCGACTCTGCACGCGACGACTCCGCACGCGTCGGCGATGAACCCCGGCAGCTCGATGCCCCTGCGGATTCGTCGAGGTGTCGCGCGCCGGTGGTTCCGCCTGCGCAAACACGGCGAGCGCGAGATGCGGGCGCCGATGCCGTTGACGCGCTCGGTCTCCCTGCGAGTGCGCGTGACACTGCTCTCGGCGACGGTGGTGCTGCTCGCGGTGAGTCTGATGGCTGCGGCCGCCTACTTCGTGGTCTACCGCGCGATGTACAACGAGATCGACACCGGGCTGGAGAGCCGTGCCGACGGCATGACGTTGCTGGCCAAGAACGGCACGATCAACCAGCGTCCGGCGGCGCTGCTGACCGGAACCGTGTTCTCCACCAGCATCTCCATCGGTCTCGTCCGCCCCGACGGTGTCGCGCTGACCGTCGGTGAGGTGCCGTTCGGTGATGCCGAGCGGTCGGTGGCGATGTCGCCGACGCGGCCGGGCAACAACGCGCAGAGCCTGCGCACGATCAACAACCAGCGGGTGCTCGCCCGCAAACTCGACGACGGCAGCACCCTGATCCTGGCGCAGTCGTTGCTGCACACCGATCGCACGCTCAAACGGTTGGCCTGGGTGCTCTTCGTGGTCGGCTGCGGTGGGGTGGCTCTGGCCGCGCTGGCCGGCATGACCGTGGCCCGAGCGGGGTTGAGACCCGTCGCCAGACTCACGCGGGCCACCGAACGGGTGGCCCGCACCCAGGACCTCACGCCGATCCCGGTCACCGGCAACGACGAGTTGGCACGGTTGACCGAGAGCTTCAACACGATGTTGCGTGCGCTCGCCGAATCCCGGGACCAGCAGGCGAGATTGGTCGCCGACGCCGGGCACGAATTACGCACGCCGTTGACGTCGCTGCGTACCAACCTCGAACTGCTGATCGCCTCGAGCGAACCCGGAGCACCACCGGTGCCCGCTGCCGACATGGTGGAGCTGCGCTCGGACGTGATGGCCCAGATCGGCGAATTGTCGACGCTCGTGGGCGATCTCGTCGACCTCGCCCGCGAGGATGCGCCGGAAGTGGTGCACGAGGAGATCGACCTCGGTGAGGTGGTCTCCGGAGCGCTCGAGCGGGTGCGTCGTCGCCGATCGGATGTGGAATTCACCACGACGCTGATGCCGTGGTTCGTCTTCGGCGATCAGCACGGCCTCGCCCGCGCGGTGCTCAACGTGCTCGACAATGCCGCCAAGTGGTCGCCGCGCGGACGCACGGTGGAGGTCACGCTCACCCAGCTGACCCCCACCACCGCCGAACTGGCCGTCGCCGACGCCGGCCCCGGCATTCCGGAGGAGGACCGGGCGCTGGTGTTCGAGCGCTTCTACCGGGCCACTCAGTCGCGGTCGATGCCCGGGTCGGGACTCGGGCTGGCGATCGTGCGTCAGGTGGTGGCCCGCATGGGTGGCACGGTACGTGCCGAACAGTCACACCTCGGCGGAGCAATCATCCGAATGACCTTGCCGGGGCATCCGGCGCCGATGGAACCAACGCCGCAGGTGGTTCGTCAGTAGAGAGATGACTCGACTGCGATGCTCAGGACGGTGTTCGCGCGCAGGCCAGGTACTTGATCGCCTAGGGTTGTCTGCGCCACGACAACGGTGACGGACACCCGCGGTGACAACCACGGCGAGCGACACAGGACCGGTGCCGACGACACGACTGGCGGACATGCGCCCGCCGGCAGGGATTCTCGACGAAAAGATGTGGGGACGACGATGACGGGTGGAGGTTCGCACCGCGGGCCGTACGGTGATGACGCGCAGAACCCCGGTGACGCGCCGAACTCCGGTGAGTCCGGGTGGACGGGAGCCTATGGCCGTCCGGGCCAGGAGTCGGGTGCGCCCGGATATTCGCCCGGTCCCTCGACCGGCCCGATCCCCACCTATGGTTCGCCCCAATACGGCTCTCCCCAGTATGGGTCACCCCGCTACGGCTCGTCGGGCTCGGCGCCGTGGGAACGGACCTCCACCTACGGCGACAGCTCCGGATCGAACCCGGAATCGCAGTCGCAGACACCGGGTTTCGGTGAGGGCGGTACTGCGCCCACGCAGTCCTTCGGAGCCGGAACCCACGGCGGTGGGGAGCCGTACGGCGCATACGGTGCAGGATCGGGTCCGATCGGGCCGTCGGGACCGCCGCCGGGAACCGGTTTCGGTGATCCGCAACCACTACCGGAGCCGCAGGGCCCCAAGAAGAAGTCTCGTGGCGGATTGATCGCGGCGCTCGTCGCCGGTGCCCTGGTGATCGGCCTGGTGGCCGGCGGCGTCGGCGGATTCGTCGGCTCCCAGCTCAACGACGACTCGACGTCGACGGCGGCCAACAACCAACCGTTGGGCGGTGACCCCAGCGCGCGTGACAGCGGCTCGGTGCCGGCGCCGGAGGGCTCGGTCCAGCAGGTGGCTGCCCAGACCCTGCCGTCGGTGGTGTCGATCGACGTCACCACGGGCACCGAGCAGGGTGAGGGTTCGGGCGTCGTGCTCAGCGCCGACGGCGTCATCATGACCAACAACCACGTGGTGAGCGGCAGCAATGGCCGCCCCGCCACCGACGTCGTCGTGAACTTCCAGGACGGCTCGCGTTCCGCGGCCCGCGTGCTGGGCGCCGATCCCATCTCCGATATCGCCGTCATCAAGGTCGACAAGTCCGGCCTGACCCCGATCAAGGTCGGGACTTCCGACAATCTCGCGGTCGGCCAGGACGTCATCGCCATCGGAGCGCCGCTGGGCCTGCAGGGCACGGTTACCACCGGCATCATCTCCGCGCTGAACCGCCCGGTCTCCACGCAACGCGAGGGTGACACCACCTCGGTGATCGACGCGATCCAGACCGACGCGGCGATCAATCCCGGCAATTCCGGTGGCGCACTGGTCAACGCGCGTGGTGCACTGATCGGTGTGAACACCGCGATCGCGACCCTTGGCGGCGGCAGCGGTGGCGAGGAGCAGCAGAGCGGCAGCATCGGACTCGGCTTCGCTATCCCGATCGACCAGGCGATTCGAGTGGCCAACGAGCTGCGCGACACCGGCAAGGCGACCCACGCCGGTCTCGGGGTGTCGGTGCGGCCGAGCACCGATCCGAACTCTCCCGGAGCCCTGATCGCCGACGTGCAGGCCGGTGGCCCGGCCGCAGCGGCCGGAATTCCCAAGGGTGCGATCGTCACCAAGATCGACGACCGCAACATCGCCACCGGTGACGCCCTCGTGGCGGCGGTGCGCTCACACAACCCCGGTGATCGAGTCCAGGTCACCTACACCGCAGGCGGACAAACGAAGACGGTGACGGTGCAATTGGCGACCCTGCAGTCGAACTGATCGAACAGGTGGTTCGTTCGGCTTCACTGCGACGAATCACCGTGCAGGGCCGACGACGACCATGCCGCATCACCACGAGCACGCCGTAGGCGCGCTGAACGCAGAGAGGACAGTGGCCATGATGACCAGCGACTCCGATTTTCAGGTGGCTGAGCTCCCGATGACCGAAGGTACCGAGGTGGATCCGGCCGACGTGGTGGCCGCCGATGCCGCTGCGCGCGCATTCGCAGCCCGTCAGGGCGGTTCGGCACGCGAGTCCGCGGGCGACGAGGTCGGTCGAGCGTTGGTCGTGGTGGTCGACGACAGGGTGGCCCACGGCGACGTCGACAGCCCACTCGGTCCGCTGGTGGGCGAGTTGCTGGAGGAAGCCGGATTCCACGTTGACGCGACGATTCTCGTCCCCGGCGACGAGGTGGAGATCCGTAACGCCCTGAACACCGCGGTGATCGGCGGGGTCGATCTGGTGGTCTCGGTCGGTGGAGTGGGTGTGGGCGCCCGCGACGTCACCCCGGAGGCCACCGAGCCGCTTCTGGATCGGCGACTTCGTGGTATCGAGGAAGCGGTTCGCAGCTCGGGCCTGGCCGCGGGCGCAACCGACGGCGGACTTTCGCGCGGGCTGGCCGGAATCTCAGGGCAGACCCTCGTCGTCAATATCGCCGACTCACGGGCAGCGGTCCGTGACGGGATGGCGACCGTGGCGCCTCTCGCAAAACATGTGATCTCGAATATCAGGGATTTCTGACCCTGTCGGATTCACGTACTCGGACGGGGTGAACTGTTGTCCGGAGATGAGACTCACGGCGCGGGTGACGCGGCACACGAATGCGCTCAGGCGCATGGATCGTCCGATCCGAATTCGGCCGATGAGCAGTCGGTTCATGTTCGTGATGCCGCGCGACGTCGGCGTGACCTGGACGCGATCTTTGGTGATTCGTTGCCCGAAACAACTCGCGATGAACGTGATCTACGTCATACCGACGAGGGGCGTGCTCGCTACGACCATGAGCGTCCGCCGCACTACGAATAGCGGCCACAGCCCCAGCAGCAGCCAGTTTTCCTGTCATTAACATTCGGCATTGTTCCGATTGCTGAGGGCAGATGCATGATAGTGAATGAATTTCCTGAGACATGACTGATTCCAGCTGTTGCTCTCTTTGTGACCTCTCAGATAGCGTTCGCACGGACTACACCGGTACCCAGCGTGGAGGACCGGTAGCGGGTCCTGCGGAACCACGCGAGTGGCGATGCAGTGGTGGCGAGGGCGGTTCACCTCTCGTTAACCCTATCGATGAGATCGGGTTACACGAGTCGGACACTATGCCTTCGACCGCCGAGGTCAGGACGGGACGTGTGGGTGCATGTCCTGCGAGATTTAGCCGAATCCTGTGAGAGGGAACGAATGAGCAAGTTCAGCAAGCTTGGGCTGCGCCGTGCTGCGGGGGCATGCGCCATCACCGCGGCCGCGGCGATCGGTCTGGCAAGCATGGGTACGGGAAACGCTGCGGCGGCTCCCTTGGCGAACGGATCGAAGGTTGTCACTGGCCTCGAGGGTGAGTCGATCACCACCTCGAGTACCGGCAACTCGCAGTTCTCGGTCGCGCGTGTCGCCAACAACGGACTCGGCCGTACCGCGCTCCTGTCGGGCACCTTCGCGGCGAAGGGCAGCGACGGCGTGAACGGTAACCTGACCATATATGTCCTCGCGGGCTGCCAGATCGACGTGAGTGGATTCTCAGCTACGACAGGGGGATCCCTTACGGTCCTCCCTGCACCGCCCAGCGTCACCCTCACCGGTGGTGTGTCCCTTCCGATCGCTCCCGGCGAGGCTGCTATCCAGGCGGTCTCAGTGAGTAAGAGCTTTAAGGCGGGTAAGGCCGCGGCTGTCCAGCTTGCGGATTTCGAGATCACCTTCCCGAACTGCGGCGGATATGCCTCAGCGCGCACTATCGCCAAGGCGTGGGGCGGTAAGGGCTACGACATCAGTGACGACGACGACACCGTCACCGGCTCGGGTACGTTCCTGCAGTCTTCGCTCTACGGTCAGCCCTTCTTCGTCAGCTGATCGAAGCAGATAACACTTTCCACGACTTATCTGCTCCGGGCAGATCTTTATTTCCACGAAGGGGAATCATGAACAAGATCATCACGCGCCGCGTGGCGGCAGGTGTCGGTATCACCGGCGCCGCGTTGATGGCGATCACCGCTACCGGTACCGGCGCTGCGTCGGCCAGTCCGGTGGCCAACACCACGTTCACCAAGACGCTCGTCGATGGCACACCGGTCAAGATCGAGCTGTTCGGCCAGAATGTCAACTACCAGACCTCGATCGTCGAGTCCTTCAACTTGTCCCGTGAAGTCTGGGTGTCGGGCAAGGTACGCGTCACCGTCGGCGGTGAGGCCACCGGAGGCACTATCGCTGCTGGCTACATCGTCGGTTGCCAGGTCGATATCGGTCTGGGTGGCGGAGTCACCGGAGATGACGACGGAAACAACGTTGTTGTCCAAAGCAACGGCACCAACACTCCGACGACTACGACATCCGCGGGAGTGGGAACGACCTTGAAGCTTGGGCCCGGTCAAGCCGGTTATTACCCGATCATCTCGACCACCGACAGTGATGGCGACGGTGTGACCGACTACACCTTCACCGGCAGCCAGGGTGGTGTGGCCTACAGCCAGGAGCAGTTCAAGTTGGAGAAGTGCGGGGGCTACGCCGAGGCCAAAGCTAAGGTCACCGTCACCGTGGACACCGACGCAGTGAAGGGTGTCATCACGCTCTACGGCAAGCCATTCTCCATCGGCTGATCGCGCAGCGGAAACGCATCAAAGATCGTGCAAGTAAGGGCGGGATACCGAGTTTCGGTGTCCCGCCCTTACTCGTCGCCATAAGCAGGCCGTGTCCGTCGTGGTCGTGGCCTACGTCGGGGCTGTCACGCTCGGCAGGTCTCTGCGGCCTGATCAATGGCGGCTTCTGCGGCATGGCGCTCCGCTTCGGACCAACCGTGCACGCCGAGGAAGATCTGGCGATTGTCGGCGTCGAGGAGGTGGACTTCTGCCCAGTGGTCGGCTCGATCGGATGGGCTGAGAGCGAGCGCATCTGCGAGGCCTTGCGCTGAATCCGGGTACTGCATGATCTTCTGGTAGATCGCCGGATTCTGTGCCGCCAGAGTGTTTTCGGCTTGCGCCACTGTGCAGTTGGTTCCGGGCACAGGAGTTGTCGGGCCAGCGGCGTCGGCCGATGCCAAGCCGGCTGTTGCCGTGGCGAGAACGCCTGCTCCGATGAACGCTAGTGTGAGCTGCCGAATGCGAGGGCGGGTAATGAGTTTCATGGGCTGCCTTTCGTTGAGCACCGACCAACCCTGGTGGTCGGTGACCTGCTCAAGAATCTAGTGAGCGCCCTTGTAAATTAGCTGTGAGCCACCTGGCAGTCTGACTCTTTTCGTGCAGGTCAGCGCCGTTTATGCCGACTATGTCGTCGTTCTGACAAAGGCCAGAATAGTGTGCTATCGGCTAGTTGTCGGTCGATTATTGCCGATATGCAACAAGGGCGGGAAACCAGAAATGGTTTCCCGCCCTTTGTCGTTCCTTCGGTCGCGGCATAGGGGAGGACCGCGATCCTGGCGGAACGAGGTGCGCCGTGTGAGTTGTGCGCGGGTCGGGGAGATGCGCACTTCCCGCACGGCACCACGGTTGCTCGATTAACCGTGAGCCGGCCGGGTGTTGCCGACGGGACCGACATTAGGCCCGCGACCTTGGGAGTCGTTCGGGGAAACCTGTGAAAGCGCTGGCCGGTCGATCGCACCGCCCGATATGGCCGCGTTATCCGTTGTCAGTGCGCTGCGCCAGGATTCGGCGCGTGCTCGCCTCGGGTGAGATGTCGACCCGACGCAGCAGTTGGGCGTTGAGTGCGACGACGACGGTGGACGCCGACATCAGGATCGCGCCGACGCTCATCGGCAGCACGAAGCCGATCGGCGCGAGCACGCCGGCCGCCAGCGGCACCGAGATCAGGTTGTATCCCGCTGCCCACCACAGGTTCTGCTTCATCTTGCGATAGCCCGCACGCGACAACTCGATGACCGACAACACTGAGCGGGGATCGGACGATGCGAGGATGACTCCGGCGGAGGCGACTGCGACGTCGGTGCCTGCACCGATCGCGATGCCCACATCGGCTTGTGCGAGCGCTGGGGCGTCGTTGACCCCGTCGCCGACCATGGCGACCCGATGGCCCTCGCGCTGAAGCTCAGACACTTTGGCGGACTTGTCTTCTGGACGTACACCTGCATACACGCGGTCGATGTCGAGTTCGGCGGCGACGCTGTCGGCAACGGCCTGCGCGTCCCCGGTGACCATCACCACCTGCACGCCGAGGCGGTGTAGGGCGTCCACGGCCTGCCGTGATTCGGGGCGGACCTCGTCGGCGAGTCGCAGTGCGCCGATCACCGCGCCATCGGCGACCACGTGCAGGATGATCGCGCCCTGCGCGCGCCAGTCGTCGGCGACGGTGAGCTCGTCGAGTCCCATCTCGTCGAGCATGCGCGGACCGCCCACATGGATTTCGTGGCCGTTTACCGTCGCTGTGACGCCGACGGCCGGAGACGATGAGAAGTCCTGTGCGGGTGCGATGTCCAGCTCCTCGGAGCGAGCAGCCTGCACGATCGCGCGGGCCAGTGGATGCTCGCTGCTGGATTCTGCGGACGCCGCAGCGGCGAGAACGTCGTCGGAGGAATGGTCCGGTGTCGGCACGACAGCGGTGACCGCGGGCTCGCCCTTGGTCAGCGTGCCCGTCTTGTCGAACAAGACCGCGTCGACGGTCCGCATCGACTCGAGCGCCAGGCGGTCCTTGATCAGCACTCCGCCGCGCGCGGCCCGTTCGGTGGCGATCGCGACGACCAACGGGATGGCCAGTCCCAGCGCGTGCGGGCAGGCGATGACGAGCACGGTGATGGTGCGGACGACCGCATCGTCGGGCATGCCGAGCGCGACCCACGCGATCGCCGTCAGAACGGCTGAGCCCAGCGCGAACCAGAACAGCCAGCCGGCGGCAGTGTCGGCGAGACGCTGTGCCCGCGAGGATGACGCCTGTGCTTCGGCGACGAGTCGTCCGATCCCTGCCAGGGCCGTGTCGTCGCCGATCGCCGAGACCTCGATCCGCAGACCGGAATCGGTGGCGACGGTGCCTGCCACCACCGAATCCCCGACGCCACGTGTGACCGGCGTGGATTCGCCGGTCACCATCGATTCGTCGAGGTTCGCCGACCCGTCCAGGACGACACCGTCGGCGGGTATTGACCCGCCTGGGCGTACGAGCACCACGTCACCGACGACGAGGTCGGCCGGCCCGACGCTCACGGTCTGCCCGTCGACCACCTTCTCGGCGGAGTCCGGGAGCAATGCCGCGAGCGAGTCGAGTGCTGATGTCGCCTGCGCCAGCGAACGCATCTCGATCCAGTGACCGAGCAGCATGATGACGACGAGAAGTGCCAGCTCCCACCAGAAATCGAGCTCGTGGTCGAGCAGATGCAGGGTCGATCCCCAGGATGCGACAAACGCGACGGTGATCGCGAGCGCGATCAACAGCATCATCCCCGGAGCGCGAGAACGGATCTCGCCGACCGCGCCGCCGAGGAAGGGTCGACCTCCCCACAGATAGATCACGGTCCCGATCACCGGCGATACCCAGCGCACCCAGCCGGCGGCGGGGAGCGAGTAGCCGATCAGGTCGGCGAACATGCCGCTGAACACCACGGTCGGGATCGCGAGCACCAGCGTGATCCAGAAGAGCCGGCGGAACACGGCGACATGATCTCCGTGCCCGGCGTGACCACTCATCGCACTGTGACCGGAATGACCGGCGTGTGCTGGGTGCGTGTGGTCCGGGTGATCGGTGGTGTTTCCATGCTGGTCGTGCTGCTCCATGCCGCCGACCATATACCCCTGGGGGGTATGACGCAACGATGCTCTGGACCGTGGGAATCGGGTTCGGTCAACGGCGAAGGCCCGCATCCCTTTCGGGATACGGGCCTTCGATGGAGGTGTGAGCGACTCAGCGGGAGTGGCGGCCGGGGCCGTCCGGCGGATAGTCGCCGGGGTACTGCTCCCCGGGGTACTGCTCGCCCGGATACTGCTGACCGGGCGGCGGATAGTTACCGGGCGGGTAGTTGCCGGGCGGCGGGTAATTGCCGGGCTGTCCACCGGCAGGCGGGTAGTTACCCGGTGGAGGATAGTTGCCCGGCGCGGGGGACGGCGTCGGCGAGCCCGGTCCCGGATACGGCGTGGTGCCCGGGCCCTGGCTGGGACGCTCGGGCGGCGTGAACGGTCCTGACGGTGCCGGATCGGAATACGGTGCGGGCGGCGTGCTGATTCGCTTGGTCGTGGTGTCGACGGCACTGCCTGCGCCGGGATCGCGTTCGGACGGTCCGCCGGGGACGCCGGTGGGCGGCCCGGACGGGTCACTGAGGTGCGGCGGGAGAATCGACTGCGCCTGCTCCTTGGCTGCCGAGCTCGAGCCCTCGGGAGCCAGGTAGTCGCGGATCTCGGTGAGCAGCGAGATCTCGGTGGCCTCGGCCTCGTCGGGCTTCTTGCCCAGCGATGCGAGCTTGTTGTACGGAACGATGATGATGAAGTAGATGACGGCGGCGACGATCAGGAAGTTGATGATCGCGGCGATCAGCGCGCCGAAGTCGAGGAAGGTCGCCTGGTTGTCGGTGATCTTGAAACCGAGCCCACAGACCGAGACCGGGTTGTTGACGGCGGTCTCTCCGGCCTTTGTGGTCGATGAGCCACAGTCGCCCTGCCCGGTGGGGATGGCCGCCAGCAACGGATTGATGATGCCGGTGGTGAACGCCGTGACGATACCGGTGAACGCGGCGCCGACGATGACCGCGGTGGCCAATTCGACGACGTTGCCTCTGAGTATGAAATCCTTGAAGCCCTTGAGCACTTCCGGTCCTTCCTGATCGGTCTTCGGTGCCGGGTATTCATGCCGTGTCGTCCATGGGTGGGCACGGACCTTTAGAAAACTCTATCCAGGATCGTAAACGAGACTGAGTATTTCGCTCAGTGAGTCGACAAGACGCGCGCCAGTAATTGTGTCCAGTGGGTCGTGGTGCCGCCCGGGATCCAGGTGTCCCCTCGGCGTCGGAGTGGCCTGATCGGCCGGTGCTGACAGCGCGCGAGGTCAGTGCAGGACCACCGCGAGTGGCACGTCGAGCCCTGCTCCCGCAACTCGATGAGCTGCGGTTTCGGTCATCGCGAGCAAGATCGGCGGGTTTGTCGTTGCGCGCGTCGGTGTCGTCGGGCCCGCACCGGGAACCAGTGCGACGATGGCACCCGCGGCCAGGATCTGTGCCTGGGCGTTGAGCACGTCCACGAGATCCCCGGCCCGTAGCAATGATGCGACCGTGTCGTCGGCGAGTCGGACCGGCACCAACCGCGCATCGGCCCGTCCGGTCAACTCCATCGGCAGGCGCGGCGACAACAGCCGCGACTCGGTGACGATTTCTCCGGCGCGTACCGGGCCGGTCACCGTATGCGACTCGCCGTCGGCGGTCAGCCGTAGCGCTCCGTCGGGCACGAGGTCCACCGGAATGCGGAGCTCGCGCAGGTCGGTGCCGGTCACGGTGTGTCCCGGAAGCAGATCGCGCGCCGCCACCAGGACCGGCGCATCGTTCTTCGCGCGCTGACCGGTGACGCCGATGGCCACGGCCACCGCCACGAGTAGCAGCGCTGCGCTGCGCCTGATCATCACCGACCGCGCCCAGCCGGGACGCAGGGCGTGAGCGACGCGATCCCGCAGTCGCGGCCCGAGTGCCGAACCACCTCCGAACACGTTCATGAGGGGCAAATTAGCGGTTCTCGGCGCCCCCGATCCGGATCGAGGGGCGCCCTGTGGACAAAAGGCTTGCGGGCCTTGTTCTTCCACAGGGTGGACCTCCCGGATTGGACGTGGGCCCTTGTGAACTGGGAGAATGGCACCCGGTGTGCCGGGAAGTCTGGTCGGCTCCGCGCTCGTGACGAGCCGGATTCTTGCCGACGACCGATCAGGAGCCGCCCGTGACGGACCCCGACAACACCTGCACCGACCCCCACGCCGAGTCGGATCCCGCCAAGACCGGCCACACACCCTGGCGCGTTGCCGACCGACGAGCACGCCTGCTGCGGGTACTCGCCCTCGACACCACCAGCGGCATCCTGCTGTTGGCCTTCGCGGCAATCGCGGTTGTCTGGGCCAACACACCCTGGCGCGAGGCCTACCACCACCTGCTTGCCATCGAGGTCGGGCCGGAGTCACTCCACCTGCACCTGACGCTGGCGCAATGGGCGGCCGACGGTCTGCTCGCGATCTTCTTCTTCGTCGTCGGTGTGGAGCTCAAACACGAGTTCGTCGCCGGGGGACTGCGCGATCTGCGACTCGCCGGTGTGCCGATCGCAGCTGCGGTCGGCGGCATGGTCACTCCTGCCCTGGTGTATCTGCTGGTTGTGGGCACCACCTCGGACGATCCGTCGGCGCTGCACGGCTGGGCGACGCCGACGGCCACCGACATCGCCTTCGCCCTGGCGGTCCTCGCCATCTGCGGGCGTGGCCTTCCGCTGGCGCTGCGCACCTTCCTGCTGACGCTGGCCGTCGTCGACGACCTGCTGGGCATCATCGTGATTGCCACCGTCTACACCGACACCATCGATCTGCTGATGTTGGGTGCCGCGGTGCTCGTCGTCGTAGTCTTTGCACTCGCTGTGCGGGCGCCGCGAACTCACTGGTGGTTGCTGTTGCCGCTGGCGTTGGTGGCGTGGGCGTTGATGCACGCCTCCGGGGTACACGCCACGGTCGCCGGCGTGCTGCTCGGATTCGTGGTGCCTGCCAAGCCGATTCGTGATGAGAAGCTCAGTCGCGCGGAACTGTTCGACGAGACGGTACGGCCCTGGTCGTCGTCGGTGGCGCTACCGGTGTTCGCCTTCGCGGCCGCCGGGGTCTCTCTCGTCGGCGCCGGCGGTGCGCTGGTGGAACCGGTCTCGCTCGGCATCGTGGCGGGCCTGGTGCTCGGAAAGATCGTCGGCGTGCTCGGCGCGACCGCGGTGATGACCCGATTCACGCCGCTACGGCTGCCTGATGCCATCGGTCTCCGTGACCTCGTACCGATCGGCATGCTCACCGGTGTCGGATTCACCGTCGCCTTGCTGATCTCGGAACTGTCGTTCGAAGACGGTGAGCATGCGGCGCCGGCCAAGGCCGCCATCCTCATCGGCTCGGTGATCGCCGCAGCCCTCGCCGGGCTGCTGTTGCGCTGGGACGCGCGCAAGACCCGCGACCCCGACATGAACCGCGACGGCATTCCCGACCGCGACATCGAGGTCATCGGCGGATAACCTTCCTGACCAGCACAAACCGCGTCTACTGGCACTCGGAATGTCCGAGTGCCAGTTTCGGTTAAACTGATCGAGGTTCCTACGTTCCTGTGGAGGTTTTCGGTGCCCACTTACTCGTATGCGTGCACGGAGTGTGACAACAAGTTCGACGTCGTGCAGTCGTTCTC
Source organism: Gordonia polyisoprenivorans NBRC 16320 = JCM 10675 (assembly GCF_000241325.1). Taxonomy (GTDB): domain Bacteria; phylum Actinomycetota; class Actinomycetes; order Mycobacteriales; family Mycobacteriaceae; genus Gordonia; species Gordonia polyisoprenivorans. Next base: position 30,426 of record NZ_BAEI01000081.1, read on the forward strand.
CGACGACTCGCTCACCGAGTGCCCTCAGTGCACCGGGCGGCTGCGCAAACTGTTCAACTCCGTCGGGATCGTGTTCAAGGGCAGCGGGTTCTACCGCACCGACTCGCGCAACGGCTCGTCGTCGTCGGAGAGCAGCAGCTCCTCGGAATCCAAATCCGACTCGTCCTCGAGCTCGTCCTCGGACTCCTCGAGCAGCAGCACCAGCTCGTCGTCGAGCAGCGACTCCAAGTCGTCGTCGAGCTCCTCGAGCAGCACCAAGGCAGCGACACCCGCGTCGGCCTGACGGGTCCGGCAGCTCGCTCACCGCAGCCGCGTGAACCCACCACCCGGCGTCAACACCCACCCCATCGGCACGTCGTAGGCGTCGGCGGGTAGGTCGTCGACCAGCTCGTGGTCGTAGACGATGCCGACGAGTGTTGCCCGAATCCCGTCGATGCTGCGGTCGTAATAGCCTGCGCCACGGCCCAATCGGACACCGGTGCGAGCGACCGCCAGCGCCGGCACAAAAACGATGTCGGCTGCGGAGACCGCGTCGACGCCCAGCCGCGAGCCGGTCGGCTCGAGTAGCCCGAACCGGCCCCTGACCAGTGAGTCCCGCGCGTCGTAGCGCACCCAGTCCAGCGGCGCCGGCGGTCCGGGCGGCACCACCGGCAACAGCACTGTGCAGCCGTGGCCGCGCAGCGCGTCGAGGAATGCCACCGACCCCGGCTCGGCGCCTACGGGAACGTATGCCGCGGCCGTCACCGTGTCGTCGAGCAGCACAGGGCTCGATGCGAGGTGGGTGACGAGCCGAGTCGCCGCGCGGTCACGATCCTCGAGGGTCAATGCTGCTCGCCGGGCTGCGAAGCCGGCCCGCAGTTCGTTCTTGCCCGCCACGGGTTCTCCTTCGCCTCGGATCGCTGTCGCCGCGCGTATCGTAGCGCTGACCAGGTGTGACACCGGTCTCGGTAGCGGCGATCTCCCAGCGTTCGCGCATCGCATCTGTGGCTGCTTCCCGGCAACCGACATTAGGGTGTTTCTCATGACCAGCGTGAGTAATTCGACGACCGAGATTCCCGAGTACCACGACGTACCCGACACCCCGCCGATCCCACGTACCGCGGTGGTCCCGGCCGCGGGCCTGGGTACACGATTCCTGCCGGCAACCAAGACGGTGCCCAAGGAGTTGCTGCCCGTCGTCGATACCCCCGGCATCGAACTCGTCGCCGAGGAGGCCAAGTCGGCGGGCGCCGAACGGCTGCTGATCATCACCTCGCCCGGCAAGGACGGCGTGGTCGCGCACTTCGTCGAAGACCTGGTGCTGGAGAACACCTTGGCCAAGCGCGGTAAGGCGGCGATGCTCGCCAAGGTTCGCAAGGCGCCGTCGTTGCTCGATGTGGCCTCGGTGATCCAGGAGAAGCCGCTGGGCCTCGGCCACGCCGTCGGGTGCGTCGAGGACTACCTCGACGACGACGAAGACGCGATCGCGGTGCTGCTGCCCGACGATCTGGTGTTGCCCGGCGGGGTGCTCGAGGTGATGGCCCGAACCCGGCAACGGCGCGGCGGATCGGTGCTGTGTGCCATCGAGGTCCCCGGTGACCGGATCAGTGCCTACGGCGTCTTCGACGTCGAGGACCTGCCCGACGCCAACAACCCGAACGTCAAGCGACTCAAGGGCATGGTCGAAAAACCCGCACCGGAGGATGCTCCGTCGAATCTCGCGGCCGCCGGCCGATACATCCTCGACCGCAAGATCTTTGACGCGCTGCGCCGCATCAAGCCCGGTGCGGGTGGCGAATTGCAGCTGACCGACGCGATCGCCCTGCTCATCGAAGAAGGCGAGCCGGTGCATGTGGTCGTCCATCACGGCACCCGTCACGACCTCGGCAACCCCGGCGGCTACCTGAAAGCGGCCGTCGACTTCGCCCTCGACCGCGATGACTACGGTCCCGACCTGCGCGAGTGGCTCACCGAGCGCCTCAAGCAGGACTGACCCGCCCTCTGGTGTCGGGTATGCGGCCCTCCGCGCGCCTGACACACGTGCGCCTGCCCGACGACTAGCCTTTACCCGAAGGTCGACCGGCAGGTACCCCGGCCGATGAGAGTGCGCGCGGGCCGGCGGCGGAGTGAGGTGAGATGCGTTCGGTTGAGGATCATCTGTCGTTGGTGACGGCCGCGGCGGTCGCCCCGCGCCCGGTGCGTGTGGCGATCTCCGAGGCCCAGGGTTTGATGTGCGCCGAAGAGGTCGTCACCGAACACCCCATGCCCGGCTTCGACCAGGCCGCCGTCGACGGATACGCGGTACGTGCGGTCGACGTGGCACTCGCCGGGGTGCCCGCACCCGAGGATCTCGACGAGTTCGACGCCGGCGGTGCCGACCTCGTCGATCTCGAGGCGAACGAACCGATGATCGTGTCGTTGCCGGTGGTCGGGGAGGTCTCACCCGGTGCCCGCACCCCGACCCGTCTGCAACCGCGGCAGGCGGTGCGCGTCGAAACCGGTGCTCCCATGCCCACTCTCGCCGACGCGGTGGTGCCGCTGCGGTGGACCGACGGCGGGGAGTCGAAGGTCAAGGTGGGCCACGGCGTCGAGAGTGGCGACTATGTGCGACGCGTCGGCGACGACGTACAGCCCGGTGACGTCGCCGTCCGTGCCGGGTCGATCATCGGGTCGGCGCAGGTGGGTCTGCTCGCCGCCGTCGGGCATGCGCGCGTCATGGTGCATCCGCGTCCGCGACTGTCGGTGATCTCCATCGGCTCCGAACTCGTCGACATCGACCGCACTCCCGGACCCGGCCAGATCTACGACGTCAACAGCTACGCCCTCGCCGCGGCCGCCCGCGACGCCGGCGCCGACGTCAACCGAGTCGGCATCGCCGAACGCGACAGCTCGCGCATGCGGGAAGTCGTTGAAGCGCAACTCATCCGGTCGGAGATCGTGGTGATCTGCGGTGCGATCGGCGGACAGGCGGGCGGCGCGGTCGTCGATGCCCTCAGCGATCTCGGAGACCTCGAGATCGTGCGCGTGGCCATGCACCCCGGCTCGGTCCAGGGCTTCGGCCGGCTCGGCCGCGACGAGGTACCCACCTTCTTGCTGCCGTCCAATCCGGTCAGCGCCCTGGTCTCGTTCGAGGTGATGGTGCGTCCGCTGATCCGCATCGCGCTGGGTAAACGGCAACCGATGCGCCGGGTCATCAAGGCACGCACCATCGGCCCGATCGCGTCGGTCAAGGGCCGCAAGGGATATCTGCGCGGACAGCTGATGCGTGACGAACGCTCCGGTGAATACCTCGTGCAGGTGCTCGGGGCGTCGCCGACCGGATCGAGTCATCTGCTCGCCGAACTCGCCGAGGCCAACTGCCTGATCATCGTGGACTCCGACGTCGAGGAACTCGGGATCGGCGACGAGGTGGAGGTCGCCTTCCTCGCCCAACGCGGCTGACACCGACGAGTCGGCGCGCGTACCGGTTACCTCCGCGCCGGGCGATGGTCACCGCATAGACTCCCAGATGTGTTCAGGTGGCTGAGTGGCGAACCCGTCAGTCCGGGGTGGCCCGCGACGCTGGGACCTCTGGGGACCAGGGCGGGTGCGGTGACGATACGGCCGGTGAAGTTGCGAGACGCCAAGGACTGGAGCGAGTTGCGCATCCGCAACCAGAACTCGCTGATGCCGTGGGAACCGACGGGTGTCGGATCGTGGGCGTCGCGTCATCAGGTCTCGTCCTGGCCACCGCTGTTCGCGGTGCTGAAATCCGAGGCCAAGCGAGGGACGTTGTTGCCGTTCGTGATCGAACTCGACGGCGTCTACATCGGCCAGCTCACCGTTGGCAACATCCAACGCGGCGCGGTGCGTACCGCTTGGATCGGCTACTGGATCGACGCCGGCCACGCCGGACAGGGCATCACCACCGCGGCCGTCGCGCTCGGCGTCGACCACTGCTTCGGTCCGGTCGGTCTGCACCGGCTCGACGCGACCGTCCAACCGGACAACGTTGCCTCCCAAGCGGTGTTGAGCAAGATCGGGTTCCGACGCGAGGGGCTGCTCGAGCGGTACATGGACGTCAACAAACGCTGGCGTGATCATTTCCTCTATGCCCTCACCGCCGAGGAGATCACCGGTAGCGCCACCGAAACCCTCGTGCGGTCGGGGCGGGCGGCGTTTCTGTAGCCGATTTGCCGCTGGCCTGGGTCGACGGGCACCGGTCAGCCACCGAAGAACTCAGCCACCGAAGAACACCGCCAGAGCCTGTGCTGACTCAGCGGCCGAGCTGATGTTCCCGGCGCAGACCACTCCGGTGGTCAGCGCGACGACCGTCAACGCGGCGGCACAGGCGAGCGGCCGTGTCCGGGCGCCGCGGCGTGCAACCGCCGCGGCACGAAGAGCGACGCCGGTCGCGCCGAGAACACCGACGGTGAGCACGCCGGCGATCACCGCGAATACCGTGTGGTACCGGGCGAAGTCGTCGACGAGAACCTGCAGGGGTGCAGTGAAGCTGCCGTCGACGGATGCCATGAGTTCGGTGCGCGCCTGACTCGCGATGGCGAGGGTCGTCGGGTCACCGCTGCCGGAGAGGAAGGGCAGTAGCGAGGACAACGGTGCGATCGCGCCCTGGATGTTCGCTGCCACGATGACGAGAGCGATCGCGGCGACGGCAGCAGCCGGTAGCGCCCGCAAGGGTCGGCGGCGCGTGGGCTCGCTCGTTCCCCGGTAGAGGGCGATGGTCAGTCGACATGCGACGACGAGTAACGCCAGGCCGATCACGGATTTCGCGATGTGAAAGCGCCGCCAGTCGTCGACAAGAGCCGTCAGATCAACGGGTGGTGTGCTCGACCCGCTCTTCCAGAAATGGGCGAACGCCGAGCCAAAGGCCGTGGCCATGCCGTCGGGACCGGGACCGGTGAGCAACCAGGGCGCGAGCATCGTCGCCGCAGCGAGCGCGACGGTCAGCACGCCGAGGGCGACGATCCGGGCGGTATTGGTCGTTGGAGTCGGGTGGTGGCGATGAGTGTGCATGACGGGCAATGACTTTCGTTCGGTGATCGCGGACCGCACCATGGTGGACCTATCGGCCGGTGCGGCACATCAGCAGTGGGAACGATGTGTGGGTCCTCCGCGCGGACGAGTTCGGAACCGTTCGCGAGGAGGACGCCTCCTGCGGACTCGGGGTCTACAGTTGGCTCCGATGCCGACCCAGATTGCCGAGACCGCGCGTCGCTGGCGCGCGTGGTGGATGACCGACGCCGCTCCGGGTGCCGCGGCATCCAACGGCTCGCTTGCCACGCGCATCGGCCGGTGGTTACGGATCGGTGCGACGTCGCCGGCGGCGTCGGCGATCGTTCCCTTCGCGGTTGTGCTGGCCTGTGCCGCAATCCAATTGAGTCAGCGCGGCGGCCCGACTGCTGCTCATCCGGGGGCCGCGCTGCTCGTGAGTGTGCTGCTGGCGCTCCCGCTGTTGGTGCGGCGTCGTCTTCCGGTGACGGTGTTCGCGGTGCTCGCGCTCGTCGCTTTCGTGCAATGGGCCCTCGACCTTCGGCTGGTGGCCGACATCGCTCTGCTGATCGCTGTGTATACGGTGGCGGCGGCGTATCCGGCGCGCACGGCCTGGGCCGCGGCCGCCGTCGTCGAGGTGGGGGCGGTGTTGGCGGTGCTGCGTTGGCAGGCGAGTGGTGACCGCGTCGAATCCCTTGTGCTGTTGACCGGGCCGTTGATCGCCGCGGTGTGCGCCGGGATCGCGGTGCGTAACCGCCGCAATGCGATCCTGGCCGCCGCCGACGGTGCCCGACGACGCGAGCATGAACGGCATCAGACCGAACTGCTCACGGCCGCGCACCACCGGCAGCAGATCGCTCGGGAGATGCATGACGTGGTGGCACATGGTCTCTCGGTGATGGTCACGCTGACCGAGGGGGCGCTGGCCACCGGGGATCGCGACCCCGCCGCCACGCAGGACGCGATGAGGCGCGTTGCCGACACCGGGCGCGAGGCGCTCGACGACATGCGCGACCTCGTCCGGGTCCTGCGCGCCGATGAGCTGCCGCGCCGACCACAACCCGGTGTCGACGACGTCGAGACCCTGGTGGATGAGTGTCGGCGCACCGGAGTCGACATCGAATTCATCGTCGCGGGAACCGCGACCGATGTATCCGCGCCCGAGGGACTGACCGTGTATCGCATCGTGCAAGAAGCCCTGACGAACGTGCGAAAACACGCTGACGCGAGCACGGTTCGCGTGAACCTGGTCTATCGCGACGACGCGATCGACGTCGAGGTCGTCGACGACGGGCGCAGCTCCGGGGGCTCAGCCGAGCCGGGGTTCGGACTGACCGGGATTGCCGAGCGTGCGGCATTCCACGGCGGTCGCACGGAGTCCGGACCCCTGGTAGGCGGTGGTTGGCGGGTCTGGGCGTGCATCCCGGCACGATGCGTCGCGGCAGGCGCCGACCGATGACGATTCGGGTGGCCATCGTCGACGACCAGGAACTCGTCCGGCTCGGGCTGCGGATGGTCCTACAGGCCGCCGACGGCATCGAGGTGGTGGGGGAGGCCGCCGACGGCGACGAGGCCGCGGCGCTCGCGGAGTCGTGCGCTCCCGACGTGATCCTGATGGATGTGCGGATGCCCCGGATGAACGGTGTCGAGGCGACCCGGCAGGTGGTGGCCCACCGTCCATCGGTGCGGGTGCTGGTGTTGACGACCTTCGACGTCGACGAGTACGCCTTCGACGCCATCCGCGCAGGAGCGGCCGGGTTCTTGCTGAAAGACGTGCGTGGCGCGGAGTTGGTCGATGCGGTCGTGGCCGTCGCCCGAGGTGACGCGGTGATGTCCCCGCGTATCACCCGAGCCCTGGTCGATGCGTACGCCGCGACTCCGCCCGCACGCACCGCACCCGACCCGGTTCCCGTCGATGACCTGACCGAACGCGAACGGCAGGTGGTCGTCGCCGTGGCTCGTGGACTGTCGAATCGAGAGATCGCGTCGGAGTTGTTCGTCTCCGAGACGACGGTGAAGTCGCACGTGGCCAACATTCTCGCCAAGCTCAACCTACGCAACAGGATTCACGTGGTGATCTACGCCTACGAGCGTGACCTGGTGCGACGCGTTGGATGAGCAGACGGCGTCGGGTTCCGTAGCATCGGGCCATGACGCAGCTGGAGATCATCGTCCGCGGCAACGCCGACGGGAAATACGCGCCCGAGCGGGCAGTGGTGCACCTTCGGGTGGCAGTGTCGGGGAGTGAACGGGAAGCGGTGTACCGCGACGCGATCGAGGTGCATGCGCGTCTGATCGCGACGCTCGACGAACTGGCCGGTACCGACGCTGTGGCGATGTGGTCGAGCGACACCGTGCATGTCTACTCCCATCGGCCCTATGACGCGAAGGGTAAGCTGCGAGACCTCGTGTACTCCACCAACATCGGCGTCGACATCGAATTCGCCGACGTCGATGCGCTGGGCGGGTTCATCGACGTGTGGGCGCAGGAATCCGGGGTCGATATCGCCGGCGTGCGGGGGGCGCTCACCCCGGAGAGTCGTCGTCGGCACGAGGCGGAGTTGCGTCGCGCGGCCGTCGAGGACGCCGTACTCAAGGCGCAGGCCTACGCTGATGCGGTCGGGCGCGGACCGGTCACCCCGACCCAGCTCGCCGACCCGGAGATGCTCGACGCCCACCAGCCGATGCCTCGGGCGCTGCTGGCTGCCGGCGCGCCCCCCGGTGACGGCGGCTCGCCGTCCCTCGACCTGCGATCCCGCGACATCGAGTTGGCGGTGACCGTCGACGCGCGCTTCATCGCCGAATGACGGTGCGCGTCCGCTGAGAAGTGCATGTGAACTGGACTGATTCGGGTGTGCCCCGGCGCGTCTGCGCAGGATGCGGCGCGTCCGCACCTAGATTGTGAAGTGGCCCGGTGTAACCAGAGTGAAGAAAGGGAGAGCCATGCCGAACTCCGTCCTGTGGATCTGCCTCGTTGCGGTGTGGCTCTTCGTGTTGGTGCCGATGGTGATCAAGGGTCGCCCGCAGACCAAGAAGACCACCGAGGTCGCCAAGGCGACCCGTCTCCTCCATCGTGGTGGCACCCGAACCCGCAGCACCCGGCGGCGGCGCGCGGCCGGTGCACACCCGCACGATCCGAGCTACGTCGCCGAACGCACGACCGCTCGTCGCTCGGCGACCGCGGTTCTCGACGCCGAGGACGACGACACCGTGAATGACGACACCGTGGGTGGCGACGCCGAAGACCGGACTGCAGAATCGGTTTCGTCGGTTCACTCCGACGCCGACGAGGTGCTCACCGGTGACGTCGAGACCGACGAAGTCGACGACACCGAGGACACGGTTGCCGAGAAGGTCACCATCACTCGTGTCGAGGTCGATGTCGTCGAGGTCGAGGTGGATCTGCTCGACGAGGACGACGACGCCGAACTCGACGACGAGTCGCAGTACGAGGACGCCGAACTCGAGGACGAGTACGACGATGACGAGAACGCCGAGTACGACGATGACTACGACGAAGACGACGAGTATGACGACGAAGGCGCCGAGTACGAGGACGACCTCGACGGTGACTACGAGGATTCCGAATACGACGAGTATGACGATGACGATGAGGACTACGACGACGAAGTAGATCTCGAAGACGAGGTCGACGAAGAACTCGAAGGTCTCCGGAAGCGTCGCGAGGCAACACCTGTCCCAGTGAAGGACTCGGATCCGGAGGTCAAGCAGGACAGGAAGTCTCGTCGTCGGAGCGCGTACACGATCGATGCGACCGGCGACGCGTTGCGCTACAAGGAGCGCCAGCGGGTGACCCTGGCGCTTGCGGCAATGGTCATTGCGGCCATTGTCTGCGGTGTGCTGTTCGGCCAATACGGCTGGATCGCCACCGGGCTGACGGGTGTGCTGTTCGTCGGATACCTGTTCTACTTGCGGCGAACCGTCAAGGCAGAGCAGCAGATTCGGGCCCAGCGCATCGCCCGCGCACGTCGCGCCGCGAAGGCCGACGCGGAGCGTGAGCGGCGCGAGATGCAAACACCTGAGTTCGCTGCCGCCCCACCGCCGCCGCGGCTACGTCGTCCCGGTGGTGCGGTGGTCCTCGAGATCGACGACGAGGACCCGGTGTTCGATCACCTGCCGCCGTTCCAGCGGCGTCGCGTCATGCGCGAGGACGAGGACTTCCGGCAGGCCGCGGCCGGCTGACATCCAGCGACTCCGGGTGCGCGACAATCCATTCGCGTCCCGATCGGACGGCGCGGCACAGCGCCAGCCGTTCCCCGATGTAGAGCGACGGCGCTCCCAGCAGCGGAACCCACGACAGTGTCGAGAACGGTCGGGGCGGCTGGGGGCGCCTACTCATCTGTGCGTCGACCTTGCGCAGGATCTGCGCGATGTCCCACAGCAGACGCAAGGCCGATCGCTTCGAGGTTGCGTTCTCCGGGCCGACCGGTGTCACCGATGCCGGGAGAGCGTCGTCGGGGAGATCGCGGTCGCACAGCACTGACGCGAGCAGGCGGATCTGCCACGCGCGGTCGGTGACGCCGTACTCGCGGGCGATCGCGACGAGGACCGTGGCCTGATTGGCAAAGCCCAGCGGAGTTGCCAGGGGCAACACCTTGGCCCACGCGCCCAGCGCGCCGGGATAGGCCACGGCGATCGTGTTGACGGTGCCGAGCCGACTGATCCACCAGTCGGCGCGATCCTTCATCGACAGCTCCGTCCAGCCCTTGGTGCCCGGCCAGTCGGCGACGTCGAGCGCCTTGGCGACGGTGTGCTGGACCGCGGCGATCCCGGAATGGTCGCCCTCGTCGAAGGTGTGTGCCTTCAGTCCCAGCGGGTCCCGCTCGGCCAGAACGTCAAGGAGCGGATCGATCACCGCGATCGCTGCGTCCAACGCTCTTGCCAACTGCTCATTCGTCATCTCGGCCACGAGGTGCAGGGTAGCGGCACGAGGTCACGACATGGTGTGACCTGGCGTTTGTGAGGTGCGCGGGCGGTGCTGCTAGAGTGTCAACGGTCGGTTTCCGGACCGGCACGGGGCTATGGCGCAGTTGGTAGCGCGACTCGTTCGCATCGAGTAGGTCAGGGGTTCGATTCCCCTTAGCTCCACCATTTGTTCCGCACTCAAAACGTCGTCCTCAGAGATGCGAAGTGCGGGCTTACTCAAACAAGACGCATCAACAGCGGCCGGTCCTCCTTCGGGAGGGCCGGTTTGCGTTTGGTCGGCGGTGGTGTCGGCCATCCATTCTCTCTGGACCTTCATCAGGCCGTCGAACGCGTCGGTGAGTTCGTGACTCGTGACTTCGTCGTCGTCGATGTAGAGCCGTGTGAAGATGGCCTGGTTGAGTTGTCGGCGGACCTCGTCGGAGGTTGCCGTGTACAGCGCTCGAGGGTTGGCGAGGACGTCGAGGCATGCACGGATGTGACGGGCACCTGCTTCGAGGTCGACGTCTTGCTCGCTCTGGCGAGTCAGAAGTTCGTCCCGTTGTTGTTGAAGCTTGGTGATGCGCTGGCGAACGATCTTGGTCGCCAGGTCGCCCTCGGCGGCGAGATCGACGAGGTTCGCCTCCTTGGCGTCGATCGCGGCGAGTTGAGTCTTGAGCTGGCGGGCGAGGAGCCGCTTGGTCTGCGTGGTGTCGGCGAGGACTCTCTCGATCTGACCGCGCATCGACTCAATGAATTCCGGAGCGAACTGCACGATGTTGTAGTGACGTTCGACGGCTTCTTCAATCCGGTCAGTGCTGGTGAACGGAGCGTCGCACGTGTGGTCCTGGATGCCCATGCAGAAGTAGTAGAAGTACTCGGTGCCGTTGCTGCCGACTGCTCGGTGCAGCACCATGCGCCGCCGGACGCCGCGTTGCTTGTAGCACCGTCCGCAGTAGAGTGTGCCCTTCAGTAGGTGATGGTGGATGCGGCGGCGCTCACCCGATGCGCGCCGCGATTCGAGGAGCCGCTGAACAGCGTCGAATGTGTCCTGATCGACGATGGCCTCATGTCGTCCCCGATACTGCTCCCCTTTGTACGTCGCGACGCCGACGTAGTACGGGTTCCGCAAGATTCTCGAGAACGCCTTGCCTGGGATCGGTTTGGACGGTTGTTTGGCTGTCCGTCGCGTCATAAGGCCGCGCTGTTCGCAGTCTTTGGCGAGTTCCTCGACGGTGACATCGCCTTCGGCATACTTCTCGAAGGCGTAGCGGATGAGCGGTGCTCGCTCGGGATCAATGGCGACGGTGCGGATTTCTCGGCCCTCGGTGCGGTCGATCACGTTGAGATACCCAACGGGTGCTCGCCCCAGCGTTCCGCCCTTCCTTGCCTTCTCACCCATTTTGTAGGCGATGTCGGCGCCGTCTTCTCGGGAGCGGTATTCGTTGAAGGCGGCGAGGATGCCGTGCATGAGTTGCCCGACGGGGGTGTCGTCGATTTGCTCGGTGGCCGAAATCAGTGTGACCCCTCGTTTCTGGAGGTCGGCCATGACGACGGCGTCGTCGATGCGGTTGCGGGCGAACCTTGAGAGCTTGTACACGATGACGAAGTCGACGTCTTTGTCCTGGCGGATGCGGGCGAGCATCTCCTGGAACTTGATCCGTTTGGTGATCTCGGTAGCCGATCGTCCCGGTTCGACATATTCACCGACGATAGTGAGGCCGAGCTGGTCTACCTTGCGGACGCAGGCGACGCGTTGGGCGGGGATGGAGATGCCTTCGGGGTCGTAGTCGGTGTTGACTTGTCCGCTGGAGGACACGCGCAGGTAGACGACCGCACGGGTGCCAGGCGGTGCGGTGAGGCCGGCGATGGCGTCCGAATCTGCTGGGTCGTCCTGAAGGTCCTCCACGGGTGTTTCGGCCTCGTAGACGGCAGCACGGCGTTCGGTGGTGGGCAGGTAAGCGCTAGGCATCGAGTGGTTCCTTTTCAGTGGTCACCGCGCGCTCCCGTGGTCGTTTGCGGAAGTAGTTGCGCTGGCAGGTGATGCGTGGTCACGCCGTAGTGCTCAAGCAGTGGTGCCAGGAGGGTTAGCAGTGCTGGATTTGTCGGTGTCGCGTCCCCGTCTGCTATGTAGCAGTGCTGGATTTCGCCGGCGTGAGCCAGTCGGAGGAGGTCTGCGACTCCTGGTGGGATCGCTCCAGTGGCGGACTGCCCCACATCGACGAGGTCGATGAAATGTGGTGAATCGTGCCGGGCGGCTATCTCGGCATGGAGCAGCTCGAGCTGCGTGGAAAGCTCTTGTTGCGCAGTGGCCGGGTTGCTGGCGATGCTTCGCGCATAGCACGCGATGGGGAGCGCGCCCTTCTTACTCTGGTCTCGTGTGTCTGTCATTTCTCACCTCCGTTTCTCGTATTATGTTGCAGGACAACGTATTACTGTCCGATCTGTCTGGATTATAACTCTCTTCGCCGCTTCTGCCGATACCTCATTCGATGCGGAATTTACCTCACTCGCAACGGATTTCGTGGTGTCAGTCGAAGACGTGGTAACGCCCGGCGTCCGGGATGACGTCCCAGGAGTTGATGATGTGCTGGATGAGTGCGGTCTCGTCGAAGCGGACGTAGTCGCGGCAGCCGTGCTCGTCGGCCACGGCGTAGATGGCGGTTTCCCAGTCGTCGAGGGGGCTCATGCCGCGCACTACGGCCTCAGCGTCGGGAAAGCCGCCGCGGTAGATCGCGGCGAAATCCACGAGACGCTGGTCGGTGTCGCCGGGCTCAGGCATGTCCGGGCGGATGTGCGTGAGGTAGACGTGCAGGCCATCGCCGTCGGTCGGCAGTTGTTCGGACAGTGCGGGGTCGGCATGGGCGTGGTGCAGCAGCAGCCAGCACGCCCAGCGCGGCAGTGGATCAGGCAGGTCACCGCCGTCGAGCTGGTGCAGGAGCTCTTCGCGAAGCTGTGGTGCCCCTTCGGCGCCGAGAAGGATGAAACGCAGGAGCTGGTCCTGGCACGCCGGCGCGGTCAGGTCGTGCATTGCGGCGGCGATGGCTCGAGCGATCTCGTGGTCGATCGACCGGCACTCCCTGATGGCCTCGCCGATGTGGCGATCGACCAGGGCGCGCAGCCGTGCTTCGCTGTCGAGCACTGGTGGTTCCTGCTCCTCGGTGGAATCGCTGCCGTGGCGATCGTCAGGGTGCTCGTGGCTGCGGGGGTGTTCGGGTGGCATGGGCTTGGGTTCCTCCTTTCTGAGGTGGTGATGGTTATGGGTGTGGTGGGTCGGTGGTGACGACGCCAGGTAGCGGGACAGTCTGGGGGCCAAGGGTTTCGGCGGTCACGATGTCTATGAAGGCATCCGGTAGGCAGTAGCGGAAGACGTCGGTGGGTAGTGTGAGTCTGCTGGTGAGCCGGGTTAGTTGTCGGAGACGGTCGGTGGTGGGTGCGACCCACAGAACGGTGGGAAACAGGTCGTGTGCGGCTTGGTAGGCGCCGGAGCGGTAGTACGCGGCGTAGGTGTCAAGTTTGCGGTCGAGGTGCGGTGTGTGTTCTGTGGCTCGGTCCAGCTCGATGAACCAGTGGTGTTCGAAGTCGTCGCCGGCGGTGACCGCCCGCAGATCGGGGCGCAGCCAGACGGGCGCGCCGTGGGCGCCGAGGAAGCGTTGCCAGGCGCGGCGTTCGGCGTGGAGCTCGGTCACTTCGATCTGTCCGGTCCGTTGAGTTTCGCGTAGGCGCACACCGAGTTCGGCGGCCTCGAGCGTGTGCGCGACGAATGTCGTCGTGGGTTCGGTAAAGCGGCGTCGGTGACCACCACCGTGTATCGCCCGTAGTAGCCGTTCGCCGGTGGCGGCGAGTTGCCAGGTCATGGCGGCTGAGCCTTGCCGGACGCCGCCGATGCGCCTGGTCAGGTGGGCAATCAGGCCGAGGTCGGCCAGGCGGGAGAGCACGCGGGTGCAGGCGCGGGTACCTGCCGAGGTGGTGCGGTGGCCGTCGGCGAAGTGCAGCCTCTGGATCTGTCGGGTGGTCAGGAGCCGGAAGTTCTCGAGGTCGTGCAGGATGGCCAGGTCCCGGTCGGACAGCTTGTCTTTCAGCTCGGAGAGCCGCCGCATCATGGTGGTGGCCTCCGCCTGCCGTCGTGGCGGGTGCCGGGCGAGCCCAGATCGGCCGGTGCGTGACCGCTGGAGCAGCGGTCAGTTCCATCCCGGATAGGCCGATTGAGGCGGAATGTCCTGCGATAACGAAAATGTGTGAGCAACTTGGCCGGATGGGCGGTCGGACATTGCTGCCCTCGACTACTGCGGTCGCCACCATCAGTCATTGTCTCCGTCATTCCTGTCCTCCTTCTGCCTGCTCCGCCTCGGATGTGCGCTCACTCTTCTTTTGGCGTCGCTTACGGCCAACTGCCGGTGACGGTGGGGTGCCTGCGGACGAGACGCTGCTGCGGCGCGGAGCCGTCGGGTTCGGGCTCGGTACTGGAGTCTCGTTACTGCCGTAGCGGTCGCGGCTGGCTGCGCGGATACGGTCGGCCAGCCCGGTTGGTGGTGGGGGCGGCAGGGTGGCGATCATGGTCCAGCCTGAGGATTCGCCGCCGGTGACGATGCGGGCGTAGGCGGTGTGGCGCGGGAGTTGCTGGAAGTCCTCGGCGGCGAGGTGGCCGTGGGTGAGCTTGGCGGCGTCGCTGGCGTCTTTGCTGCTTTCGAGGCGGAAGAACATTTTCGAGCGGGCGTTGGTGTCGATACTCTCGCGCAGCTCTGCTGGCAGCTGGGCACGGGACTGGTGGGCCAGAATCCAGCCGACGCCATAGCTACGGCTTTGGCTGAGCGCGTCCCCGAACGAGGTCGGGAGGTTGACGAACCGCTGGCACTCGTCGACGACGACGAATCCTGGCCGGTCAGTCGGCCGGTCCTCGCTGGCGCGTTCCTGCGTGGCGTTCCAGGCTTCGCCAACCAGGAGTGAACCGACGAGTTGGGCGGTAACCGGTCCGATCAGGCCTTCGTTAAGGGGGACGAGGACAATTTTGTTGTCTCGGAAGATGTCCCGCAGCCGGAAGACCGGCTCGGCCTGCCCGAGCATGCGGCGCACCGCCGGGCGCATCAGGTAGCGGCGTAGCTTGTTCAGCGGTGCGGCGATCATGGCGGCCTGGGCAGCGGGTGACAATTCGCCGTAGGTCGCCCAGAACCCGGCCAACGTCGGGTCGCCTGCCACGTGGCCGATCAGGCGCAGCCGGAACGGTTCCTCGGTCAGCAGACGCGGGAGATCGACAAGGGTGAACGGTGTGCCGATGGCTTGTCCGGCACGGACGAGTGTGAGCAGGCTGGCCAGGAAAATGTCCTCGGTCCGCGGGCCCCAGCCGTCAGCGAAGACGACCTTGAATACCGCCAGCAGGCTGTCGACGACGACATCAGGGTCGCGGTCACCAGCATCGAGCGGATTGAATCCGGGGACGTGGGGGTCGGCCAGGGAGATGATGACGACGTCGTCAATGCGGTCTTCGCCGACGGCGTGATCGAGGATGTCGTCGATCAGCTGTTGTTTGGGGTCGATCACGAGTAGGGGCCGCCCGGCACGAATGTCGGCCGCGATCTGAAGAAGGAGCACGTTACTTTTCCCGGACCCCGTCGGGCCGAGCAGCACCTGGTGCATCAGGGCGTCGGCGGCGTTGACGCCGACCCGAATGCCGCTGCCGGGCAGTGCAGTTTCCCCGATATCCCGCCCCTCCGGCGTGGGTGTGCGGGCCAGGAGGAGCTGGCGAGGGTGCAGCGGCGGGATGCCGGGGAGGTCGTGCTCGCCGAGTGGCCAGGCCAGCAGCCCTGTCAGCTCATCGGGCGTCAGGTTCAGCCGCCAGCGGCGGGGCAGCCGTGGTTCGGTGATGGCGGCCGGGCGCTGCGCGGTCAGTGATAGCCGGACGCCGGTTGCGCGGGCCCGGCCCAGTGCGCCGAAGATGCCAAGGATCAGGCGCCGCCGCCGTTCGGTAGTGCTGGCAGTCGCCGCGATCCGCAGGCTGACCCGGAAGCCATGCAGGGCAATCCGTTCGGTGATCGCCCGCTGCACCGGTTCAGGCGCTGGCATCACGCCGCGGGCCAGCAGACTGCCGATCGGCTGCGCGGGGTCGGCGACCGGCCCCCTGGCGATGCGTCCGGCGATCCGGGGCCCGAGCACGATCTGCAGCACCATCACCTCGCCCGCCGACAGGTGCGCGCCCAGCGCCGAGAGCAGCGCGGTGGTGACCTCGAGCGGTGGCTGCCCCAGCCCGAGCACACCGGGCGTGGCCTGCAGAGCCACCGCCGATTCGACCGGCGCGCGGCTGGCCGCGTCGGCAGCCATGATCGTGATGCCGGGCAGCAGATCTCGCAGAGTGCGCTGCACCCAGCGGACGTGCTCGGCCGGTGTGCCGAGCAGCCAGGTGATGCCGTCGGCGTCGGCGCGTGTCTCCAGCACGACCGTGGGACTCGACGGGTCGGCAGCCAGCCGCGTGAGGGCACTCGTCAGCAGCGCGGGGTCGAGCGGCCGGGCCGGCCAGACGCGGCTCCAGACCCACTCGATTCGTGGGGCGCGGCCGATCACGATCCCTCCTCCCGGGCCGTGCGGGATCGTGTGGCCGAACCCGGTTCGTGGTCATCGGACTTATCAGCTTGCTGGCGCCGAGCGTCGGCTTCGGCCTGGGCGGCGTCGAGTTCCCGGACGTGCTGGAGCAGGGCGCGGGCCAGCCGTAGCTGATCGGGTGGGTCGCGGCGATCATCGGTGACGACGATGCGTCGGTCGGCGTTGCGCCGGTAGGCGCGGGTGGGTCGGCGTTTTGGGTGACGGGAGCGGCTCATCGTCGGGGTCCTCCTTTCTGGGTGGTGTGGCGACTGGCAGCGATCGCGGCACATCCCCACACCAAAAGGAGGGCGTCTGTCTCTTCTATGCGCCTGCCGTGATGAAATGTCAATGCACGGTGTGGATTTGACAACATCCCACCTCTGGCTGATGGAAAGATGAAATTAGTCTGAGGGCGCGGCGCGGCCGGAATGGGCATCACCATGGCCGACTCCTCGACCGCCACCAGAGCACGATCATCCAGACCGCGGCACCGGCTATCCCGATGATGCACAGCCACAACCAGATCCGGGCCAGCAGATCGACGGCGATGGGCAGGGCGACCGCGCCGAACAGCACGACCAGGCAGAAGCGCCGGAACCAGTCCAATGGGCTCTTGGTCGGTTCGGTGCCGCTCATCGCCGGCCTCCGTTCTGTGTGCGGTTGGAGGGGACCGGGTACCCGGGAATGGTGATGTCGGAGTCGATCTCGTTCCCCCACGCGTCCCAACCGGGCTGGCGGCGACGGGCGAACAGTTCCAGGTACGGCCCATCGGAGATCCGCTCGATCACGGCGTACTGCTCCTCGGGTTTATGGCTGTGATCCTGCAGCGGCGCGAACATCCAGGTGGGTTGGGCCCGGAACTTGACGGGCGCCTTACCTCGGGTGCCGAGGATGAGGTGTTCGGTGGCGTTGCGCAGGTAGTTGCCCAGCCCGAGGCGCGGTTTGACCCAGGTCAGTGGTGAGCGCGGGATGAAGCCCCACCGCTTCATGACCTCGTAGCCATCGGGAAGCGTCGCATTGGTGACCCACAACCACAGATGCGCGTCGTCTTCGGCCAGATCAGCCACGGGCATGGCCATGATCCGCGGCAACGTCATCAGCGAGTAGTGCCGGGACGCGCCCAGTTTCCCCTTCTGCTCCACGTCCCAGGGAGGGTCGGCCATGATCGTGCGGTACTTCATGGGCGCGGGAGTGGGAGTGGGAGTGGGCGTTGCGGTGCTCATGAGTGAGCCTCCTGGTTGGTGTCGTGGGTGTGGAGCGCGGTGATGACCTGGCGGGCGACGGCCGTGGCAACCGAGACGGCTACCGCGTTGCCGATCTGCGTGAGTGCCCTCGCGCGCATCGCGGGAAGCAGGAAATCGTCCGGGAAGCCCTGTAGGGTAGCCGCCTCGCGGGCGGTCAACCGGTGCTCGCGCGAATCCACCAAGTAGGCATCGACATTGGACTTCTGGCCAACGTGCTTGTTGAACCCGGAGGCGAGCAGGGTGTAGGCCAGTTCGCGGTCGCAGTGGCCACCGAAGAGATCGCTGAGCGTGAATGCCAGTGGGGTCGGTTCGGGAAACGCGAACGGTGTCGACGGATCGCGGAAGCCCACCATGAATAGCCGGGGCCGCAGCTGCGGCAGGCCGAAGTCGCACGCGCGCAGCACCGCGGTGCGAAAGGAGTAACCGAGCTGGGTGGTCATCGTCTCGCGAATCGCCGCGAACGTCGTCCCGTGATGGTGAAAGCGCAGTCCGGCACCGTGTTCAAAGATGAATGCCCGCGGCCGGGTGTGCATGATCAGCCGGGCCAGCTGGTAAAACATCACACCACCCTCATCGTCGAGTCCGCGCTGACGCCCGGCAAAGGAGAACGGCTGACACGGGAAGCCGGCAGTCATGATGTCGTGGGCCGGCACATCGGTGGGATCGACGTCGGCAATGTCGCGGGCGAAGCGGCCCGCGGCGAACAGCTCTGGGCACCGTGGCCCGAAGTTGTTCTCGTAGGTCGTCCGGGCGAAGCGGTCGCGCTCGGTCGCGAACACACACTGGGCGCCGAGACTGTCGAGGGCGAGATGGAAGCCGCCGATCCCGGCAAAGTGATCGACGAACCGGATCGGCTGGCCCGGCCCGGCGCCTCGGGACGTCGGCAGCTCGAGCGGCCCGGAGACCGCAGCGGCGCCAAGGTGGCGAACCGCCGGGACGACGGTGCCAGGCTCTGGCAGGAGGTCGAGCAGGCTGGTCTGGCGCAGCTCGGGTGGGGTGATGGTGGTCATAGCGGGTGGATTCCTTTCCGTCCCGGTGTTTTAGGGCGCACGAAGCTACGGCGACGACCGTGATGGTCGTGTCCGGAGTGGGTGCGGGTGGTGCCGGGAACTGCCCCTATTACGGGCCGTGCGGCCGATGGGCTCAATCGTCCGACCGGGTGACGCGTCGCCCGGTCAGACGAGCGGCCGGACACGATACGTCAGGGGTCAGCGCGGCGATTCTGGCAGTAGGTGTGGCAGTCTGAAATACGTTGTGAAATAGACAATGTGAGTGGAGTTCAGTGCTACTGCGGGACGGCATCACCTGCCTGCCGGGCATCAAGGAACGCGTGAGCGAGTACCTGCGCAACCGCACCAGGCTCGGAGGCCGGCGTGATCGTTGACACCGCGACGTCACTGCCGGAGAGCGCGCCCGGCGGCCGGGCACCGAGGACGACGGCATGCCGGACCGCCTCAAGACCGGAGAACCGGGCGAGCACGCGCTCGGGGTCGGTATCGGTCAGCAGGAAATCCGAGAACACCACGACGACAACCGGTCCGGGAGCCCGTCCGGCGAGGTGTTCGGCGACATCGAGGCCAGGGCCGAGATCACTCGACCCCGGCTCCGACGGCATCCGGCCCAGCGAGGCGTACAGCCGGCGAACTCCGGTACGGGTCAGCGGCTGGCGCAGCACGCTGGCCCGTCCCGGCTGGTCGAACGACAGCAGGCTGACGCGTTCGCGGCGGCACCGGCACGCCGCCGCCATATGGCCGATCGCCTGGCGGGCTTCTGCCAGCCGGTTGGCAAGCGGATCGGTACCGCCCGAGAGGCTGACGCTCGGCGAATTGTCAAAGAGCGCGACGACCTCCACGGCGTGCGCCGGGCAGGGACCAAGATCGGGAAGTGCGAACGACCTATGGTCATGGCCGGCACCGTGCGCGGGTATGACGCCGCCGTCGCTGGTCGGGATGACGCTGTCCGGTAGCGCCGCCGAGGGCAGCACCACGGCCACCGGTTGCCAGAACTGCCGCGAGGTCATCGGGTGTCACCCCGGCCTGCGGGACGGGGCTTACGCCCAATCGGTGCGCCCGGTCGGCCATGGCCAACAACGTCCGGGCTTTCCATCAGGGCACGGTTCATGTCGGCAGTGAGATGCTCGCTCGCCGCCGAGCCCAGCGCCCCATGCACGCGGCCGATCGAGGCCGCGACCTCGTCCGCGCGCAGTCCGGCAAGCAGCCGCAGTCCCAGCGTCAGGCGCAGATGGCGGCGAGTAGCGCGCCGGTAATCGCGCTCGGCTGCGTCGAGCAGGTCGGCTACCGCGTCGGCGTGCACCCACGCGTTGACGAAGGACGCCAGCGCGATCCCTGAGGATAAAGCCGCAAACGTCCACCCGGACGCCGATCCCTCGATCGCCGTGCGCAGCGTGAAGATGCCGGCGCCGATCAGGACCACGATCGACGTGGCGAGTAGGAGCAGCCCGGCCAGCCACAGCGTCGCTATCCGCCGCCCATCGAGTAGGTGGCGGTACGGCTCAAGCGCTGTGGGCACTTCGTCGGGCTGCTTGCGAAGCCCCGCCTGCGCCGCTCGGCCCAACTGCTCGCCCGCCAGCCCCGCCGTGACGCAGGCGACGCCGGCCGATCCGCCCTGGATGACCGCCAGCATCGGGATCTCACCCAGGCTGATCACCGCCATCGAGGTGCCGACGATGTCCCCGAGCAGCAGGCCGATCATCCGCGCCAGGTAGCCGACCTGCGAGCGCGTCGAACGCAGCACCAGCGGCGACAGGGCCTCCTCGATGGCCACAAGGCGATCCCGGGCGGCAACGACCAGCGGATCGTCACTGGCGACGAGCGTCCGTACGCCCTGGACGTGCAGGTCGAGCGCCGCGGCGAGTGCCCGTGCGCGCCGTGACCGGGATTCTCCTTGGGCCGCGTGCAGATGTAGCTGCTCGCGTCCCTGGGCAAGGTGCGCTTCCTCGAGATACGTCGCGCCGGTCAGCGCCTCAGGACGGGTGACTGCGCTGGCGCCGTCGACACGCGGCAGCCGGCTCCTTCCGGCACCGGCGCTCTGGACAGCCCCGCGGCGCGGCGTCAACGCCGGCCGGCTCATTTCGCACCCGCCCCTGCATCGGTCACGATCAGGCAGGAAGCAGCGTCGGTCTTCGCGCAGACCGCTGACTGGAAAGTCTTGACGGCGTCGACGTAGCTACTCGGGAGCTGCTCGCCATCGGCTGTCCGGCCTACGCCGATCATTCGCACGTTGACCCCCGGAATCTTTGCCGGGGTCTCGGTCTCGGCCAACTGTTGTGCCCTTGCAACTGTGAGCCCGGGATTGGCCACCTCCGCCGGGACCGTACTGATGCCGTCGGTCAACACCGAGAAGACCCGCGTCGCCCGTCCGGAAGGACTCTGCTGCGCGAAGTACTCCGCCGCCACCTCGTACTGCCCCGTGATATCTGTGCCATCACCCGGCAACGACGCCCGCGCCGGCGGCAGCCTACGGCCGATCGTGGCCATCGTCTGGTCGACCAGCTTCGGGACCTTGCGCAGCCGCGACGTCTCCGTTGCGCCCACCGTCGTCAGATCGCCGTCGAAGACCACCTGGCCAACAACCGACCCGGAAAAGACCGTCACCCGAACGTGGCCACCGCAGACGGCCGTGCGCGCCACCTCATCGCGGATGACCTGCAGGCGAACGGGCTGAGACGTCGCGCCGCGCGAGGTCCGTGATTCGTCCGAAGCGATGAGAGACGAATGCCGGGAGTCGGCACAGCGCGACAGTACGGTGGTCAACTGAGCAATTCCATCGGGCTGCGTCGGCGAGGCGCAGGACGCACACGCTAGCACGGAGGTCAGACACAGCAGGATTGCTGTTGCATGTGCGAACATTCTGAACATGGTTACGAGGTCGTCTCGATCGCTACTCACGGGATCACGTCATGTTCGATGTTGAGCGCATCACCAAGCCCGAATACGATGCAATGGCGACGAAAGGCCTTCGAGTCGTGCACCTGGTGTCCGAGTGTCTTTACGGCAATCTGTTCCAACTCGTCCAGCGTCAGGCCCCTTGGGCACATGCCTTGATTCTTGGCCGAACTTCTCTTCTTCACGAGATCCTTCCAGGTAGTTGTGCTTGTGCGAACACGCACCTTTGTGCCTGGTCAGGGGTACAGTCGACAAGCTCGCTTGGAGTACACGAGGGGTACAAACGCTGGGGTAGCCGGGGTGCGGGTCACCTTGGAGTCCGTCGATGACAGACACGGAGCCCGGACGGATCGAGCAAATTGTTGAGCAACTTAGCGAGATCCGTAGTCGCTCAGTTTGGAAGGTCAAACGGTGGCAAGACTATGCCGATTTACTGGAGCTACTCGGACTATCTCTCGATGATCGGCCAACGTCGGTGGTGGTCGCACAGCTTTTGTCAGAACGAATGGATGAACTTAAGGACAATAAGACAAAGAATGTAGCGAGACTCCTCTTTGGACTTGAGCCAACGGGCGCAAGAAACGGATATAAGGCAGCGAGTGAGGCCGCCAGGGAGTATCGATACCCAGGCCAGGGATATAGTCGGGCATTGGGTCAGCATTTAAAAAGAGAAAACAAAGAGATCATTCGTCAACTAGCAGTGCTACTCTTGACCCAAGACGCCAGCGTCGGGGAAGAGGGTATCCTAGTCGCTCGGACGGCCTATGAGAACGAAGTGCTCAACTGGCTAGCGGGAAACGCTACGACCCTGCTGGTGGCGGGCGACACAGGAAATGGAAAATCCACGTTAGCGAGGAAAGCGTTAGAGTCCAGGTCCATTGGAATTGGTTTCAAAGTTGTTCTATTAGAGTCGAGTTCGGCACTCTCCCTCATTCAATCCATCTCGGAATTTTCTGGAACTGGCGCTTCATCTATACAAGAAGCAAGTTCTCTACTCTTCGAATCAATTGGCGATGAACCGCGATACGTAGTCATACTGGATAACGCGTCTGACTGGTCGGCGGTTGAAGCTATTGTTTTCAGATCGACAAAGTGCCTAATCACCTCTGAATCTTTACTAGTACCCCGGGATGTTGAACACGATCTATTAAGAATAGATCCGATGGATATCCCCCAATCAGTTGAGCTAATCCGAACATTTAGACAATCTGCGGAGACCGGAGACGCGGTAGTGTTCGCACAGCTCCTGGGCGGAAGACCCAGATTGATTAGTGATGTCCTCGGTATGTTCAATGAGGATGATCTATCTATGCGAGAATTAATCAACATTCTTCGCCCAGAGTCGGTCGATATAATTGCGCAGGCCGGCGATACGATGAGCGCTCGCGCCGTTCATACTCTCTATCGGCGATATATTGAGAGCCTAGAAGACGACAGTCCAGGAGCCGCCCTGTTATTGGGTGTGATTGCATGGATCGGAAATTCTAAAGTGCCTATGGCAACTGTCGAAAGCTTCTTCTTGGCGGCTCCAGGTCGATTCTCTATAGATCCCTTACTCGTAAGTAAGCCGCTAATTTCAGTATATCTGAAACGCCTTCAAAAGAGGTGTCTTGTGGATGTGAAAGAAGGGCTAGTTGAATCCCATTCGGTAACCCTGCGGATAATTCGAGATTGCACGCCTGGGTATCGATTAAACTTCGAATACCTCACAGTCGAAAGGTACCTCAGGGCTGATCTGATTGACGACTTTCGGGACCCCGATAGACACCACCTTTCGATTTCTGCAATAGAGTGGTTTTGGCCAATGGTTGTTATTCTAGTCCGAGGTAACCTTAAGGCGCTACAAGGTGAACTACTGAACGCTTTTGTAGCGTATGCTTACTCCGCCATGCTTCAAGTGGGCGACTTTATCAGCCTGGAGCCCCTTGTTCATAGGTTAACCTCTGAACAAGACAAACCGTGGTCTGCCTCAGCACTGAGTTCGATAGGGCAATTGGCATACGAGGCGGGTATAGTTGGTCGACAATTGCAAGGTGAGAGAATTCTCGCCCTTCTTGAATCAGATGAGCTGGAAAGTGACATCGTTAGAACTGAGGCTAGGATATTCCAGTACTTGCAGTCCGGGCTCCATCAGCATTCTAAAGCACACACCGGATTTGTCCAGGTCATTCATGAATTAGTAGAAAACGGATGGGACACCAATATGTCGATGGCTCTCGTTCGCGGTCTGGAATGGTTAGGCGAGGATGAGATCGCCATTCTCGTTTGCGAAGAAACATACAAAAGAAGAACGAACTTTGTCCAGCGCCTTTTTGTAATATCTTGCGCCATTCGTATCGCGACAAAGAACGGTATGGTCGAGACGGTAGATTCTTGGTCAGATCGACTTTACTTGGAGTCACCGAAAGTCAAGACACAGATTGCCTTAGCGTACGTGGATGAATGCCGTGCTTGGATTTCAGTCTCCGAAGGTAACCTGGATGCTGCGATCGCCTGGTTCGGACTAACGGCAAACGGTTTCGAGTCAATCGGATTTCGCCGCCGTGCCGGACTACTTCGTCTTATGGGCTGGGGATTGCAAATGTCTGTTAACGAAAATTCCGGAAATGACCAGCAAGGCTTATACTGGATATCGGATGAAAGTCCTATTCTAGAACCTATCCGGTTGTTCTATGAAGGCATCTCCAGCGCATACAGAGGACTCAGGTTGGCAACCAATAACTACTACTCAGCGCAAGTGACGAAAGATGACCTGCCAAGCATGGAGCAGCGACGGTTACAGTTAAAGATGAAGTTTCTACAGGTCTTTAACACTACTGCGGTTGTGAACGACAGCGACTTAATCGAGCTTGCAGAATTGCACGCCAGCTGCCCCAACAAGCGAGATCCGGAGTATTGGCGTCGGCTGGTTGCGCTGATAGATAAGGGAAATTATCTGCATTTTTGGTTATACTAAGACGAAATTCGGAAATTTAGCCTTGATAGTCGCCAAATAGCGACTGAAATTCGACAGAACTGAGCTTTTCTTGAGATACGAAGTCCTCGATGTGCTCTAGGCTGTCGAGGGCGTCGCCCCGGGTTAACGGATCTGACAACAAGTCGCGCCACAAATCGACTGCGTTGTCCACTGTGCCACTAAGATAAGGTAAGATCCCGATGACTTCGCGACGAATTTCTGCATCGTTTATGGTGTTGGCGATCTTGATTTGAGATGCAACTGCATCAGGTGAACTCGCGCAAATGACGAAGTATACGTGAGCTCTAAGCTCGTCAAGCAAGGTCATGCTGAGTCCGCGGTCTCGTTCAAGACCGCCAAAGATCTCGGCGATTCGTCGGGTAGAGCTCATAATTTGATTTGGAGGACTGCGTTCAGATTCTTCTTTAAAAAACTCGGTCATACATTTTTACAATAACCGATTTCAAGCTATCATTCAACACTATTTTCAATATTTTCCTTGAGAGAGATTATTACTTCTCGGAAGTTGGTTCGTGCATATGGAGTCAAACTCTTGAAATCGAATGTGGATGGTCTGCCGTAGCGGTCGCTTAGGGGGAGTACCGCTCCAAGTAATTCCGCAGCTTGATCGAAGTACATCTGACGGAATCTCTGAGCATATCTACCGAAGGATAGAAATGAGGATATACATGCCTGGCCGAGCGGAATAGCGGTGGCGGCCAGCCCGTAATCTCCACTCTCGGTCTGATCAAATCTAAAGAAGTTTGCCGGAACAGCTATCTCAAACTCTTTTGTCTGACCGAGGAATCCTGATGTCAGTAGGTAGCTAGGCTGGCTGTCAGTTACAAGCTTTCGGAGCAGGTATCTTCCGCCAAGAAAAGTTCTTTGGTCACTCATTGCGATGAGGGCCGAAGTTTTTAGTGCCCACCTGACTAAGGCGGCTTGCTGGACTGCGGATAAAACTATGGAATGTCGGGTTTGGATCAGCGGAGCAACTTCTCTTGCTGGCCGATCAATGTCCGCCTCAACTATCGTCTTACACTTGCGGCAAAAGCCGCTAATGGACCTGTTGTGTCGTGTTCGGCTCGTTATCGACCCATCGCCCTGAATATGGTCGATAACGAAAGAGCCTGTTCCCAATCGCTCAGCGAAGGGTGGCGTAATAGGCAAACGCATATCTTGGTTTCTTCTCAGACGTCGGCCGCAAGCATTGCACCGTGAGTCATCGTTCACTCGCTAGATATTACACAAGAGCTGCTTGGCGCGCCGGTCGCAGAGCGAATCCACGATATCTGCAGCCCAGACTTGCTTAGGAGCTTCCCGCAAGTTATTCGGTGCATTTCGTCGCGAAGTTGCGACATAATCGAAATTTGATCCGAGTCATCTGTTGACAGGGTGGATGCTTCCTATGGGAGGAGTCTCGGACTTGAAGCCATAGCTACGTATAAGTAGCATAGTGCTGTAACGCGAGAAGGGAGACGCTCATGGGCGGCGGCGAGTAGACACCATCCTGATCAGGCTGCCTCGGAGCGTTCGTCGCTGCGGGGCAGTTCTTCTTGGAGCGTCCAGGTGAAGGCGAACCCACTGCGTGGCATCAGCCAGCCGCGGGCCTCCACCTCGATAACCTTGCCGGCGACCGCTTCCGGGCTGCGCGTGATCTGAGCTGGCTTGGCGGTGCCGACGGTGTCGCTGACCCGCATGTCTGCGATTGAGGTAGCGGTGTAGTCCATGGTGAGGCCCATATTTCGCCCTGGTTGCGGGAGTTCGAAGAACAGGCGGTGGCCCCACTGTGGGGTCACGGTTCTGAAGACCTGCCGTATGCGGACAGGTTCCCTGCTGGTGGCCGCTGCGGAGAGCCGAACGGTGTAGGTCTGGCCGGTCTTGCGCGTGCTGCGGGTGATTTGCTGCGGCGCACCATCGACTGTCAGCTCGAGTAGTTCGTAGCTCTCGCGGCTCGACGCGTCCATTCCAGGGCGAGGTTTCATGAACCATGGCGAGGTGGCGGGGACGTCGAGGAGCAGGTCGTTGTATTCGTCGCGGTCGGAGACGCATGCGAACCTCCGCACGCGCGCGGAGGGGACGGTGGTGTACTCCCATTCCACGACCACATCGAACAGGGGAGTGCCTGCTGCACTCTGCTCTGATGCATCAGAGAGGCGGATTCGGACTTCGACGTCGTGCCACCGCTCCGCCGCGCGGATGGCCTGGTCGCGGATCTCGGAGTAGATCTCGCGGGCAAACTGCTCGTCACCGAGACGGAGGCTCATCGCGTTGGCGGCGATGTCATCAAGCAACTCGGGCGTGGCCACTCGCTTCAGATCATCCGGCTTGATCGCGAAGGCTTCAAGCACCGCGTCGCGGATCTCGGGAATCTGCTGGCGGTTCACTTCCGCATACTGGGCGACGGCCGACGCAGTTTGTGCCCGGCGAGCGCTGTAGTCCATGATGCTGCCGATCACGCCGGCCGCGAGGAACGTGCCGCCAACCTCGCCCAGTGCTGCGCCGTGGAGCCAGTTCCACAGTCCGAGGTCAACGCCGTTGATCGAACCGTCAATGATCGTGAGAACCCAACCAACGAGGGTGAACAAGACGGCAACCAGAATGGTTCTCGTTTTGAGGAGATCGGAAGCCAGTGATTGCGAGTCTTGTTGTGCCATTGCTTATGGCTATTGTAGCAAAACCGTAGGTCAACGCCTAGATGCAAGTTGACTGGCTGTCATCGGCAATGAGGGCATACAGAGCAACATTGCGGTAGACGCCCGCGTGTAGATATCGGCGACGGAGAGTCGCCTCATGCGTGAATCCGAGTTGAGTGAACAGACGCTGGGACGGGCCGTTGCCGTCGACGATCCAGGCCTCGAGCCGATGCAGCCCAAGATGGTCGAAGCCCCACTCGACCATGGCGAGCACCCCGCTCCGTCCGTGGCCGTGTGTGCGATCCTCCGGCGACCACACGCAGATACCCACTTGGGCCACGCGACTGCGCCAATCGATGGCGTGCAGTGAGCACTCGCCGACCAAACGCCCCTCATCGGTGCGCAGGACGAAGTTGTACTCGGTGGCCGGCGTTGGCCCCGAGGTCGCATCAATCTTGCGCTGGATTTCCGCCGGGCTCCGTGGCCGCCAGTAGGGCGGGCCGTGTTGGGCCAGTTCCTCCCAGTCGGAGCAGGCTTCGAGGATCGCCGGGATGTGGCTCTCCGAGAGGGCGCGCAGTGACACCGGCATGACCGTCTCCCGCTCCTCCCACAGCTGCTGGGAGCATCGACGCTACTTATAAGTCTGTAGACCTTCAAGTAGCGGACCGGAAACGTAACTGCTCGTTATGGAAGGCGAGCTGCAGAAGGTCGTGGGGCGCAATTTGCGCCAGTACCGGCTGGAACGTGGCTACAGCCAGGAGGACTTCGCCGACCGCATGGGCGTGCACCGCACCTACATGGGTAGCGTGGAGCGCGGCGAGCGGAACCTGTCGCTGCGGAGCGTCGAGAAGTTCGCAGAGTTCTTGGGTGTCGATCCGCTGGAGTTGCTTCAAGCCGCTGGACAATAACACGCGTGTGGTGTCCAGTTCACGGAATTAGCCGACCGCCCTTGCCTTTGCGGACTTGCGGACTGATAAGACAAGAAGTCCGGTGGTCCACTGGTACAACGCCCGTCGGCTGATGCACCGTCTCGGTCGGATTCCACCGAGAAGCCGACGGGAACTACTACTCTCAACTTGTCGCCACACCGTGGTTGCACACCCGCCATCAGGCGACCTTGGAAACGAGCATGGAGCCATGCCGAAAGACCAGTTGCGGCTACATAACGACGCAGTATCTCGCTCGCCTACGTCTCGAGGACCACCCGGCACAAGCTACGGGTTGACGTAGAAAGTGGCGACCGCAGGGGTGCTGACGTAGAGGTTGGGTTGTGGGTAGTACTCACCGGAGACGAGCAACTGTCCCGGGCCGGTACGGATGGTGGTGCGGCGGTGAGGGAAGTCGTAGATCGTGCCGCTCTTGCCATTGCTCAGGTTGCGCCAGTGCCAGCGATATCCGTAGCCAACTGGGTACGGATAGACCTGCCCGTGGCCGTAGAACACGCGCGGATTCGCCACACCGGCGCCACCGTGTCCCCACACAACACCGGGCACCTGCACAGTGATCGACGCTGACAGCTGCGGGTGCGGAGGAGGAGGCGCAGCCGATGCTGCAGGAGCAAGCGCCGCCGGGAATGACACAGCCAGCGTGAGCAGCACAACCCAGACAAGACGACGGATAGTCATCGCTCAAAGGTAATACACAGCTGAGCCGCACCCCCGACGTTCAACTCCCTCCAGGACGCCCACTGACCGCCGGACGGTAGGTCCCAACGCGGGCGCCGGGACCTACCGTCTGTCGTGTCGCAGAACGTCTAGCCTGCGGTCGTGGCACTGTCCGGGCTAGGCGTCCACCGGTTACGGGTCCAGAAAGCGATGGCACCGAGTAACGGAACCACTGACACGACCAGCGCCCACACGACTCCTCGAGTTCGTCCCGTCGGCTCAGAGATGACCGACCACAACGCGATCGGCCACATCACCAGCCAGGTGGTGACAAGACCCGCACCCAACAGAAACACCACGATGTCTATGCCGAGCCCTGTTGACAAGCCCACCCAGGTTGTAGGTGTTGTCGATCGCGCAATCGGCCAGGCCAGCCTTTGCGAGCGACCAAATAGCCACTCATACCTCAACGATACTGGGCCTACGCAGCGGTTAACGCTGTTTTTCCCATACGATCTTTGACGCGGAGCCCCAGCTGAGGAGGGGACTTACCCCTCCACGCTCCATCCCCGTGTATCCGACATTGTTTCCGCCGCCGGCCAGCATCCCCGAAGAGGCTGGTCGTGCCGTACTAAAACTCCTGACGCGTCCTACTCTGATCGGTCACCGCGTCCGCGATCGGATAGTCATACTGACCAGCCTCGTAGCCGTAGAAAGCCCAGAAGGCGTAGATGGGCACCACTGACCGGATACAATCCCGTAGCGGGGTGCCAGTAGAAGGTTCACCACCTTGGAAGGTGGTGAACCGGCCCTTGCCCTCCTGTGCGACGATCTCGTCTGAAGTCGGGAACTTCAGGACGCGCGCCGTCAGAGACGCCGGGTTGGACCGTCCACCACACCGCTCCGCGGATTCGGTTTGCTCGACTTCTAGTCACGACGTCCAACGAAGGAGCCGTGTCCGTGGTCAGCTCGATCCTCTAGTAGGTAGCACTGCTAGGTAGGTGTCAACGCCGATACGGGTGGCATTGGCGCGCCAGGAGCCGGCATCGTCGAGGTTGAGATCGAGTTGGGTGATCCAGACGTCGAGCTGGTATTGCGCGATGAGGTCTCCTGTACCGAGTGGGATCAGGTAGATGCGCTCTGGTTCGCTGTCCCAGCGGATCGTC
This sequence comes from Gordonia polyisoprenivorans NBRC 16320 = JCM 10675, assembly GCF_000241325.1. GTDB lineage: Bacteria > Actinomycetota > Actinomycetes > Mycobacteriales > Mycobacteriaceae > Gordonia > Gordonia polyisoprenivorans. Next base: position 60,401 of record NZ_BAEI01000081.1, read on the forward strand.
AGAATCGCACCGTTGGGGACTGGGGTGACTGAGATGTCATGCATATGCCGCCATGGTGATCTCGCTATTGCCCGGCCCGCGGACCAACCGGAGCCGGTGCTGGGTTCCGCCGAAGGTAGGTTGGCGGCAGCGATGATGTAGGCGGCGAGGTCAGCGGCTGCCTGCGCAATCTCGGCGTCGCGGTCAAACATGGTTCACTGCAAAGTACTGTTTATCCATGGGTCGCAATGTCCTTCACCAGCTTCCGATCCTGTTTTGCAATAGCCCGTGACAACTCCCATTTGAAGGGTATCCAGGGCTCCTTGCTCGTTCATCTTCCCCGGCTCGACGCGAACAAACGCTCACCACTGTTACGCCGTGAGCGTGAAACTCGGCTTCGTACTCATAGCGCGACCCGATCATTACCTTTTCGGACTGGTTGACAATTTTACCTATAGCGTCAATATCGAGGCCGTGGTCCAGTAGTGCATGCATCCAGCCGAATCCGCCTCCCCCCTGCGGAGCGGGGTCGGAGTCTTTTCGCCCGTACCTCAACATTACGTCCTCGCCGTGAATGTTCACGAACTGAGCCTCACAATTGTAGGGCGTCGACTTATGAATAGCTTCCGCCGGGCAGGGAGATTCGATGGGAGGACCAGGAGTGATCGGCGTCCCAGCAGGACTCGCAGCGATGTGCCACAGTGCATCGGTTGCTCCGCGTTGCGAGTCCCAAAGGATAGCGCCACCCTGGAAGAAATTCAGCAGGGTTGCTTCTGCGGCCAGAGCCGCGGGTGGCGAGATTTCGTCACTCACCGGGTATCCAAATTTGCCGCTTTGAGCTCCTGCGGCTTTCCAGTGATCGCGGATGGCACCACCGATACTCGCCGCGCCGGGCGCGAACACCGGATGCCAATAGATGCTGCCCCCTTGAAATTCTTGTCGCCGACCAACGCCGTCGGGGAGGACGATCTCGTCGGTGGTGGGGTACTTGAGAAATCCAGCCTCCCACCCTTTCGACCCCCACTTCGTCATGAAGCTGTTCACGACCGGATGGGCGCCGGTCGCCGCGGACCAGTAGATGGGTCCTACCATAAATTCGCTGCGCTTCCCGGTATTCCCGGGGTTTGTCAGCTCATTGGAGATCGGATATTTCAAGAAGCTGTTAGGACCACCCAGCGAGTTGTACTTGTCTCGGATGACCCCGCAGACCTCATAGGGAGCGGTGGTGAGGTAGGTCAGGGCCTGCCCGATCACGGTCCCGGTGCGGCGGGCGCGGTCCCATTGGTCTCCGACGACGTGCACTTGTTCGTGGTACTCGAGGTAGGCGTTGGCGGTGGTGGCGTGGCCGGCATCGCCGGAATTGATTTGGTACCACGCGTTGAGGGTGTCGGCAGTGATCAGTCCTGCCCGGTGGAGCTCGATGACCGCGCCTATTCCGCTGGTGGTGTAGGCGGCTAGCTGGGGTGCGAAGTCGAAGAAGACGTGCTTGCTCATCTGCACGACACTGACCTCGTACGCCCGGACGTCGGCGGTGGTGATGCGGGCTGCGGCAGGCGCCAGGCTGTCGATATCGGGATTGGTGGTGTGGGGGTGGACGGCACGCGCGACCGTGGCGAGCGCGCCACGGAGCTGAGCGATGGTCAGAGCATCGGCGGCCAGGTCGAGATCAAGGAGACCGGCAACGAAGGAGGGGCCGACCATGGCAGCCATGCCGGCCCACTGTAGGCGCGGATTCTCTAATGCCAAGGCCGCGTAGTAGGAGAAGCATTTCTCCATGGTTGCGCGGTTGCCGGTGATCGCGGTGTGCGGATTCCATCGGGGCAGTGCGATACCGGCGTCGCTGCAAGCGCGTAGTACCCAATACTGCTGTAAGGCTGCGGCGTATCGCGTTGGTTCGATACTGTCGCGGCGATAGCTGCTTAGTGCCGATGACAATGCGGTGAGGTCGTAGGGGAGTCGGCTGTTGATGCCGCCAACGTTTTCGCCGTTGGCATTGGTACGGGGGAGATCCAACAGCGCGGTGGGCGGTGCGGCAAGGGATGCGGCGGCTGGAGAGACGACAGCAGCGCCGAGTCCGGCGGTGGTGATAGCGGCCGCGCGGAGCACTGCGCGTCGAGTCCGCTGCGTCGGCGTCATTGATCGCTGGTGGTGGTAAAGGGGTGGGTGGCTCTGCGTTGGGCGTGGACGGGGCAGTAGTGCATCGGTGAGGTGCGGGCGGCTTCTGGTGGAAGGTTGCGGATCGGAGTTTCGATGGGCGGTGTCGATGCAGGTAGGCGGCCGGTGGTGCGGTCCCAGGCGTCGCGGGCGCGCGGGTGGAGCCGGTAGCGGCGGGGTATTAGGCTGAACGCGCGGTTGACCAGCCGCCCGAACTGGCGCAGTCGTTGTTCGTCGCGCGCGGTCCATGGCAGTCCGAGGAGTTCGCGGACGCTGGGGTCGTATAGGCCGGTGGTCATCCACACCATGAATTGTTGGGCGGGTGTGGCCATCGCTTTCCACGCGCGTGCTGGTATCCATGCGAGCATCGGTGGTGGCGGGAGTTCGGCGATGTCGAGGACGGTCCGTACCGCGGGATGGTCGCGCAGCACTTGGGTACACATGGTGTCCCAGTACTGGAGGAACTCGTCGTAGGTGTCCGGGCAAGGCCTCATACTTACGCCGTAAGCCGCATACCACGTGCGGGATTCCTCGAATAGGATCCGTTTGTCCGACTCGCTGATCTCCGGTCCGAAGACCTCGGCACACCGGATGTTGCCGTACCAGAAGGTGGCGTGTGCCCAGTAGAAGACGTCGGGGTCCAGAGCATGATAGCGCGAACCATCAGGCAGCGTGCCCTTGATCGTACGGTGGTAATCACGCACTTCGGCGCCGGTTGCCGGGGTTTGGTCGAACACCACCCCCATGATCGGGTAGAGCGACCGGAACACCCGCTGCCATCGTTCGCCGAAGAAGTCGGAGTACTCCCACACCGCGGCACCGAGTTTGGGATGCAGGTTCTGCATCGAGCCCTGCCACAGCCCCATCAGCATTCCCCGCCAGTCACCGAAATAGTTCCAGGTCACCGACTCTGGTCCCAAGAGCTGAGAGACCGCCACGGAGGGCGCCTCCACCCCAGATTCACTAGCGTCGCCATAGGCCGTCGCACTGCTCATGGTGAGACTCTATCCGACATTCGTCTCGATCGGGGTAAGTGGCTGCACGTCGACGAACTGTTCATGAGCCTGGCCGTCGAGTTGTTGAACGCGAACTGGCTGCAGGTGGCACTGCGCTCCATGGGGTGATGTACCGGCTTTCGGCCGCAAGTGTGCCAGCTTGGTTGCCGCTGATATCGCCGACGCGGCACAAGTTGCAAGCCTCGATCTTTCGTGAGGTGGCGGTCCCTCGTTGAGTTGCCCGGATTGGTGGTTTGAGAACCCGTTTTCGCAGCGGCGCGAAGCAACACCGCGGCCCCGGCATGCGACACAACCCCGGTTCCGGAACCATCAGCAGACAACACGGGGTAAGGCGCAATAAACTTACTCACCTGAATGGCGGTTCTCGATCTGGTCCGATTGATACCGTCGTAAGTTCAATCATCCCAGGTCAGGGCACCATTCTTCATTCACGACACGAAATCAGCGTGAAAGCCGGAGGCTAAAGTGAACCTGTGGTGGCGTCGTTGGTCGAAACGCCGTCAGGGGGGAAGCTGTGCTAGTGATACGTGGCCCTCTCTACGGTCGCGATGCTGTCGGTCTCGATCTCAAGGGCCGCCATTGGATGATCGCTGGCTGAGTCAGGCTGCCATAAGTCAGTGACTGAGACGATGCTGGGACGTAGCGGCTCGGACACCCAGAACTGATCACTCCGCATGCGACCCTCCGTGCTGCGGGTCGGCAGAGAAGAACTCTTCGGGGCTACGGGGAATGCATCCACGAGGCCAACTCTCTGAAAAGTGTCAGCAACCCGGTGGTCTGCTGTAGGAGAACTCCTCCAACTAGCAAGTACAATCCGTGATGCGTCTCTTTCGCTTGAATATGTCGTCATGTCGAATTGCTCGGATGTTGAAAGATAATTTACGTCGCCGCAGACTATTGCGTATGGCCGTACCGATACGCGCGTTTTGTAATAAGGCTTGCCTCCGACACGGCTGCGTCTGCGCCAAAAGGCGTCAGGTGTATTCGTATAATGCTTAGCAGTCGAGGAAGTCCGACTTCGAAACTGGCGATACCAAAGTCATGTACTGTGTGACTTGAGAAATCGGGATTCCATCTTTGTCACGTGTCCAACTGTCCTAAGGTTGTAGAGGGTTATTGGTACGTAGCCAGACGTGAACAAGGGAGGATGGCGCACACTTCATCTGCAAGTCAATGTTTTGAACGGGCATCTTCGTAGTGGGTCGTTCGTGCCCGTGGGCAGCGCACTAGTCGCGGTGGTGGAAAGTCTGTCGCGACGTGAAAAGTTTGTGATATTCTTAGGCTCCTTTTCCCGGACAGGTTTGCAACTATTCCTGAAGCCATACCTGGTATTCACACACTTGACACAGCCGGGCGCGATTCCAACGTCGCCTTCTGGCGAATGTGCACTCGATTACGATGGTAGGGGCATATCCGCATTCAGGGCATGGATCATCAGACTCATATTCGGTGAGTCGCACCCAACAACGATATGCACTTGCGCTGCGTCCGCGCTTCCTGTTCGCGGCCAAGTACTTCGATCGGACGACATTTGAGTTCCCGGCACTGTTGCTTGCCTGGCACATTGCGAGGTGGGGCGGTAGCGTATCGAACACGATGGTCGCTGGGACACCTCGCGCATTCTTGGGGGCGCGGCCGTCGTTGACGCCGCTCGTCGCCGACCACCTCTTCCCGGCGTCGAGGGGCGCAGGTTGGGCGGAGTGGACGCCGCCCGTCCCCTCGCTGCGCCGAAACCCACCCCCGACGCAGCGAGGGGAACCGAACGCTCTCGCACTGCTATGCTCCTCGGAGCCCACCCCCGCGCGGGACCTCAGCCCCCGATTGAGACGGATCGGGGGCTGAGGCTTTTCCGTGTGGATGCGTCCGCAGCGGTGGCGCCGTCGACTTCACTGTTGCGCTGGACGAATCGCTATGCGTGCTCGTCAATCCTCTACGATTCCGGCACAGACGGCCTTGAGCCGACTGTCACTCCGCCTGGTGGCGGCTTCACCGTCCCGGTGTCCACTCCGGGGGCGGGCAATGCGGCTCTACAGAAACGTGCTTTAAAAACGTACGCAGGGTTGTCACTTGTCGATAGCGCGTCTCGGGTGGAAGCGTTACACCGCCCCCTTTGGATGCCGCAGCGTGTGCGATATGGCGAGCGTTCTGCAGCGGTGATACGACCGTCGTCGGAAGGCGCCAATACTTAGCCTCGAAATTTCGTGAGGTGGCCGTCTCTGGTTGAGTGGCCCGGATGTGGTGGTCTGAGGACCGGATTCCGGGCCGGGGCCGTGACGAGTGAGCCGAGGCGTCGGTGGGCGTCGGGGTTCACGGCCCCGAGAGGGTGTCC
>NZ_BAEI01000080.1 GCF_000241325.1 Gordonia polyisoprenivorans NBRC 16320 = JCM 10675
TGAATCGCCCCGGGTTTGCTGGAGGCTCGGTTAGTTGGTTCCGGCCTCTGCTGGGACCGGGTTCTCACGGTAGCTGGTGACCGTGTGGGCCGCCCAGTAGGCGGCCTCGTACTCGACCGGCGGGACGTGTCCGATCTCGCCGTGCAGACGGCGGTGGTTGAACCACTCGATGTACTCGGCGACCGCGATCTCGACGTCGCCGACACCGCCCCACCCGCTCTTCGGGCGCATGATCGGGTTGCGGATACATTCCGCCTTGAATAACGAGTTGAACGCCTCGGCCATCGCGTTGTCATACGAATCACCCTTGGAGCCAACCGAAGTCACCGCTTCAGCTTCGGCGAGACGCTCGGTGTAACGAATCGCTCGATACTGCACTCCGCGGTCCGAGTGGTGAATCAGTCCGGCCACATCCTGGCCGGCACGATCACGCGCCCACAATCCCATGTCTAAGGCGTCCAATGCGAGGTCGGTGTGCATCGTGGTCGAGACCTGCCAGCCGACGACCACGCGCGAGTACACGTCGAGGATGAACGCCGCGTACACCCAACCGGAGTGGGTGCGGATGTAGGTCAGGTCCGCCACCCACAAGGTGTTCGGCGCCTCGGCGGTGAACTGCCGGCCGACTCGGTCGGCCGGTTGCGGGGTTTCGGCGCCATCGCTGCGGGTGGTCCTGCGTGTCTTCAACCTCGGTATCCCTTGCAGTCCATCGGCTTTCATCAATCGTTCGACAGTGCAGCGCGCCACGTCGATATCCTTTCTGCGTAGTTCGGCGTGGACCTTGCGGGCACCGTAGACGCCGAGATTGTCGGCGTGCACGGTGCGGATCTCGCCGAGCATCTCCCGGTCACGCACCGTGCGTGGCGCCTCGGTCTTGTTCGCACTCAGGTGGGCTCGTACCGTGGACGGAGCGACCTGGGCGGCCGTGTCGCGTAGGGCCGCGCAGATCGGATCGACTCCGTGTTCGTCGCGAGAAGCGGCGACGAACTCCACGATCAACGCTGTGGGCGGTCGATCTCCGCGGCAAAAAAAGCCGACGCCTGCTTCAAGATCGTGTTCGCCCGCCGCAGCTCGCGGTTCTCCCGCTCGAGCTGCGCGATCCGCTCGGAATCGCTGCTCGTGGTCCCCGGCCGCTGCCCGCCATCGATTTCGGCTTGCTTGACCCAGGTGCGTAGCGCCTCCGGGTGCACACCGAGTTGATCGCCGATCCGTTTGAACGCTCCCGGCCGTGTGGCCGGGTCCTTGCGGGCTTCCACCGCCATCCGCGTCGCTCGCTCCTTCAGCTCAATGCTGTACTTCCGAGGTGCTGCCATGCTCTCCATCCTTCACAGGTTCGAGAGCCTCCGACGAACCCGGGGCGGTTCAA